>CAVTVO010000004.1:0-565216 GCA_963738065.1 uncultured Alphaproteobacteria bacterium | reverse complement strand
CGCACGTTCGCCTTCATCGACGGCGTCACGGCGCAGACGGTGTCCGACAACTTGAAGTCCGGCATCACCAAGGCGTGCTTCTACGAACCGACGGTGAACCGCACCTATGCAGAGATGGCGGCCCACTACGACACAGCCATCGTGCCGGCGCGCCCTTACAAGCCGCGCGACAAGGCCAAGGTCGAGGTGGCGGTGCTGGTGGCAACGCGCTGGATCATCGCCAAGCTCAGGAAGCGCAGCTTCTTCTCGCTCGCCGAGTTGAACGCCGCCATCTCCATCGAGGTCGCCGCGCTGAATGCCCGGATCACTCGGCACCTGGGTGCGAGCCGCAAGGCGCTGTTCGAGGAACTCGAGCGGCCGGTGCTCAAGTCCCTGCCGGCGGAACCCTACACCTACGCCGAGTGGAAAGAGTGCAAGCTCGGGCTCGACTACCACGTCGAGGTCGAGAAGCACTACTACTCCGTGCCGCACACCCTGATGCGCGAGAAGCTGTGGGTTCGCATCACGGCGCGCACCATCGAGGTCTTCCATCGCGGCAAGCGCGTCGCCGCGCATGTGCGCTCCTCATCGAACCGCAAGCACACGACGGTGCGCGAGCACATGCCGTCGAGCCACCGGCGCTACGCCGACTGGACGCCGGAGCACCTCAAGCGACGGGCCGGCGAGATCGGGCCCAACACGTCGGCACTGGTCGAGATCATTCTGCGTGAGCGTCCGCATCCCGAGCAGGGCTTCCGCGCCTCGATCGGCATCATCCGCCTCGTCAATGCCCACGGGCGCGATCGGCTGGAGGCGGCTTGTGGCTGGGCGCTCGCGATCGGCGCGCGCTCCTACACCTCCGTCAACTCGATCCTCAAGAACAACCTCGATCGCCGGCGGCCCGCTACGGCCACGGACGGGCCGGCGATACTTCACAGCAACATCCGTGGTCCTGGTTACTTCCACTGAGGAGATGGACGAATGCTCACACATCCAACGCTGGAACAGATGCGAGCGCTCAAGCTCGACGGCATGGCCGAAGCCTTTATCGAACTCGAGGCCCAGGAGCGGGCCAAGGATCTGAGCCATGGCGAATGGCTGGCGCTTCTGCTCGACCGCGAGATGGCGAGCCGCTCGACCCGACGCTTCCAGACCAGGCTCAAGAGCGCCAGGCTGCGGCACTCCCAGGCGTCCGTCGAGGATGTCGATTACCGGGCATCGCGCCGGCTCGACAAGGCGCTGTTCCAGCAACTGGCAACCTCCCGCTGGATCGCCGAGCACCGCTCGTTGCTCGTCACCGGGCCATGCGGGGTGGGCAAGTCGTGGCTCAGCTGCGCGCTGGCGCAGAAGGCCTGCCGCGACGGCTACACGGTGCACTACGCACGCGTGCCGCGGTTGTTTGCCGAGTTGGAGCTGGCGCACGGTGACGGCCGGTTCGCCAAGCTATTCCGCACCCTCACCAGGTCCGATCTGCTCATCCTCGATGACTGGGGACCGGATCGGTTGACTGCTCCCCAGCGGCGCGATCTGATGGAGATCGTCGAAGACCGCTATGGCCGCGGCTCAACCCTGATCACCAGCCAGCTGCCGGTCGACAAGTGGCACGACGTCATCGACGAGCCCACGTTCGCCGACGCCATCCTCGATCGGCTCGTGCACAACGCCTACCGGCTGGCGCTCGACGGGCCGTCGCTGCGCAACCCCGAAGCGGCTATCGCCGAGCCTGCGTCCGTTGATCCTGAGGCGGCAGGCAGCAAGACGATTACCAAGCCAACCAAGGGAGGCAAGAAATGACCGTGGTGCCTAGCATCCCGCCCGCCCCCGTGGGTCAACAGGTACCTCCCGCGCGCGCTGCTGCGTCAAACTCGTGGCGGTCACTCCGCAGCGCGCGCGGGCCCCTCCTATTGACTACGGGGACGGGCTGCGTCGCGCTTGACCTCACATCACAACACTGAGATGACCAACTTCACCCAACGGCGCTCTCACGCCGCCCTGGTCGCCATCGATCTGAATGGGTGGTCGCCATGCGTCGGAACAAGGGGTCACCATCGTCGGTACGCCCACTTTGAGAGTGATAATCGGGTAACGCCCGATGGTGTAGCGGCGGTTGTTCTGTTTGAGAATGAATGTTCGGGTGCCGCGCTTGGTGATACGAATGCCAAAGCTGGGAAGCTTCAAGTCCCAGACATCGAGTTGACCGGCGGCCGGCACGGAAAACCTACGGATTGTGAGATCGTTAAGCGATGCGCGCATTACAAGGAAAACCGAGGTACTGGAGAGGTACCAAAAGTTCTCGTTTTGGCCCGTTCCGAAGGGTTCACGGAGCTTTTGTAAGCGATGTAAAAACAAACCGAGAGACCATCGCGTTAGGTTCTCTTGTGCGTCGTCATGCTCGGATGCCTAAATTGATGAGCATGATACAGATCAAGCCCAACGCCGTTGCCATACTTTTTGTTGGACTTGTAGGGGCTGCCGTTCTGTCGACGCACGCGGCGGCGCAACACAAGCAGGCCACGCCGCAGCCTGCGGCAGGGGCCGAGGATACGGGCGAGCCGCAACCGCTGCCGCGGCGCGTTGCCATCCGCTTCCTCACCGACAGCGACTACCCGCCCTTCAACTACTACGATGAGGACAATGTCCTGACGGGATTTAACGTCGACGTCGCGCGCGCCATCTGCCTGGAGCTCGCGGCGGCGTGCGACGTCCAGGTGCGTGCCTGGCCCGAGCTGCTCCCGGCACTGAGGCGGGGCGAGGCCGACGCGGTCATCGCCTCGCAGGCGGTGAGCGCCAGCGCGCTGAAGGTGGTGGACTTCACGGACCGCTACTATCACACGCCGGCCCGCTTTGCGGGCAAGCGCAATGTCGGGCGTCTGGATGTCACCCCGGAAGGGCTCGAGGGTCGCAAGATCGCCGTCACCAAGGGCACGGCGCACGAGGCCTACCTGCGCACCTTCTTCCGCGACAGCACGATCCGTGTGTTCGACTCGCCCGAGCTTGCCCGCGATGCGCTGATCAGCGGGGCGGTCGACCTCCTGTTCGACGACGGCATCGGCCTCGCGTTCTGGCTCAACGGCACCGCCTCGAAGGCGTGCTGCGAGTTCAAGGGCGGACCGTTCGGCGAGCCCAGGTACTTCGGCGACGGAGTGGCGGTAGCCGTCAACCGGGACGACCAGCAGCTCAAGGCGCTCATCAACTCCGCGCTCAAGCGCATGCGCGAGAACGGCCGCTTCGAAGAGCTGGTGCTGCGCTATTTCCCCCTGCGTGCGTTCTGACCCTCTTTCCCGCCGACCCGGAGCGACCATGTTCCCCCCAAAGGACCAGCTCAAGATCCTCTTTGCCCATCCCGCCTATCGGATGGCCGATCGCTTCGCGGCGCGCGGCACCGGCATCGGCCACGTGCAGGTCAGCGACCCGCTGGCCTATGCAACAGCCCTGCCGACCGCCGACGTGGTGGTGGTATCGATGATGTGGAAGAACGATCTGGTGCCCCAGGCCAAGCAGCTGAAGTTCGTGCAGTCGATCAGCGCCGGCATCGACCAGTACGACCGCGACGTGTTTCGTGCCGCCGGCATCCGCCTCGCCAACGCCGCGGGTGTCAACGCACATGCGGTGGCCGAGCACGCCATGGCGATGATCCTGGCTCTCAAGCGCCATTTGCACACCGGGCGCGACAACCAGGCCAAGAAGCATTGGCGCGGCATGATCTCGGAAATCGCTGCGCGCGAGGACGAGCTTGGCGGCAAGACGCTGCTGGTGGTCGGCCTCGGCCGCATCGGCTCGCGGCTGGCGCAGCTTGCCAAGGCCTTCGACATGCGCGTGGTTGGCGTCCGGCGTGACCCAACCCGTGGCGGCGATGGCGCCGATGCGGTCTACGGCCACGACAAGCTGCACGAGCTTCTCTCTTCGGCCGACATCGTCGCCCTCACCTGCCCGCTCACCCCCGAGACCACCAACTTGATCGACACCAAGGCGCTCGCCGCCATGAAGCCCTCGGCGCATCTCATCAACGTTGCGCGCGGACGCGTCGTCGACGAGCCGGCGCTGATCAAGGCGATCGAGGAGAAGCGCCTTGCCGCCGCCGGGCTCGATGTCACGCAGGCGGAGCCCTTGCCCGCTGCCTCGCCGTTGTGGGCCATGCCGAACGTGCTGATCACGCCGCATACGGCCGGCGAGACGCAACGCTACGAGGACGGTGTGATCGATCTGCTGCTCGACAATCTCGACCGCCTGTGGCGCGGGGACACGACGCTGCGAAATCAGATCGTCTGACACCGTCTGCTGGGCTCGATCGCCGTCGGCACGACCGCAAGCAGCTCGATTGGGCCCGATGGTTGCAAAGAACGACGCAGCGGTGCCGGCTGCGGCGTTGCGCTTTCGCGGACGACAACGACAAGCTACGCTTCGACCATGACCCGAGAGCTCGATGGGCCGCGGCGCGAACCGCGTGGGCGCACGTCGTCCGCGCTCGTCGTGCTGCTGCACGGCTATGGTGCCAACGGGGACGATTTGATCGCCCTGGGCGACAGTTGGCGGCCCATGTTGCCCGATGCGGCGTTCGTAGCGCCCAATGCGCCGGAGACGATCCCCGGCATGTATGGCGCCCTGCAGTGGTTCCCGCTCACTCTGCGTGATCCCAGTGAATACTGGCGCGGCGTCTCGGCCGCCCGGCCGGCGCTCGACCGCTTCCTCGATGCCGAGCTTGCGCGCTACCGCCTCGCCAGCAATCGCCTCGTGCTCGTTGGTTTCAGCCAAGGCACCATGATGGCGCTGCACGTTGGCTTGCGCAGGAGTGCACCGCTTGCCGGCATCGTTGCGTTCTCGGGGCTGCTTGCCGGCCCCGAACACCTCGACGAGACGAAGGCGCGGCCGCCAATCCTCATGATCCACGGCGAGGCCGACGACCTGATCCCCGTCGAGGCGCTGCACGCGGGCCGCGAGGCGCTCGCGGAAGCGGGGCTGCCGGTGGAATGGCACGTGCGCCCGGGCCTCGGCCACGGCATTGATCGCGAGGGCCAGTGGATGGCCGGCCATTTCATCGCGCAGGTGTTGCGCAGATGAGCGGCGCGGCCGGCATCGAGGCGGCGGCGATACGCTATTTTCGTGACATTCTATGGGCTTCCCGCGTGCTGCGGGGCCGACTTCACATCGCCGACACACATGGCTAGTATGGCGCCGCCCTGGGGACGCGGAACCTTGATTCGACTGCAAGAAGCAGCAACAGGATCGTGAGCCAGTGAACGCCTACGCAGCAACCCCGGAAGCTTTCCCAGCGCTCGTGCTCAATGCCGACTTCCGGCCGCTGTCCTACTATCCCTTGTCGCTGTGGAGCTGGCAGGAATCGGTGAAGGCCGTGTTCCTGGAGCGGGTCAACATCGTCTCCGAGTACGACCGTTTCGTGCGCAGCCCCTCCTTCGAGATGCGGCTGCCATCGGTGGTGTCGCTCAAGGCCTACGTGAAGCCCGCCCTCTATCCAGCGTTCACGCGCTTCAACGTGTTTCTGCGCGACCGCTTCATGTGCCAGTACTGCGGCGACAAGGACGACCTCACCTTCGACCACCTGATCCCGCGCTCGCGCGGCGGCCAGACGCGGTGGGACAACGTCGTGACGGCGTGCGCGCCCTGCAATCTGAGCAAGGGCGGGCATCTGCCGCATCATGCCGGCATGCAGCCGCGCCAGCAGCCCTACCGGCCGACGGTGTTCGAGCTGCACAGGAACGGGCGCCTCTTCCCGCCCAACTACCTGCACGACAGCTGGCTCGACTACCTCTATTGGGACACCGAGCTCGAGCCTTAATCTCGCTCACCCGGCAAGCGGGGAGAGGGAAAGTGCCGCGCGGCGGAAAATCCCCGGAAAAAGGCGCAATGGCTCGCAACGGCCGGGAAATCGGGCGGCCCTGCCACTGTTAAGTCACCCAACCCTGATCCATTGTTTCGCGCAGCCGGGCGCCATGCTCGGCACTCGGCACAATTGCCGCCGGCACGTCAGGGAAAGGCGCCCATGTCACTCGCTCTCCGTGTGCTCACCGCCCTCTTCGTCACCTTCTCCCTCGCGGGGCTGGCCCATGCCCAGCAGTCGCCCCAGCAAGCCGCCGGGGAGCTGCGCTTCACCCATCCTGGCGTCCAGGCCGACGCCAAGCGCTACGAGGCCTATCTCAAGGCCAATTGGCAGCCCAAGGGTAGCGCCGCGGACCTGCGGGCCGAGGGCGACCGGCTGCTCGCCACCGGCGTCGATCCGAGAGCGGCGGCGCGCGCCTACGCTCAGGCCGTGGTGTTCGATGCCAACGACGTGGCCTCCTGGACCGGGCTCGCCCGCGCGCTGCTCGCCATCAAGCCCGAACAGGGAGCCGAACGCTACGACTTGCCCGTCAATGCGTCCGGCGCGGCCTGGAACGCGTATGACCGCGCCAAGACGCCTGCTGCCAAGGCCGCAGCGCTGGTGGTGCTGTCGGATGCCCTCAAGCGGCGCTCCTATTGGCGCCCCGCCATTGATTCGCTGAAATCCAGCCTGTCGCTGGTCGATGACGCACAGGTGCGCGACGCCTACGACAAACTGGTGGCCGAGCACGGTTTCCGCATTGTCGAGTACAAGGTCGATGCCGACGGCGCGCTGCCGCGCCTGTGCATCCAGTTCTCCGAGCGCCTGGCGCCCGGGCAGGTCGACTGGTCGCAGTACCTCAAGGTCGACGGCAAGGACCCGCAGTCCGTCACCGCTGAAGCGCGTCAGATCTGCATCGACGGCCTCGCTCACGGCAAGCGCTACGAGGTCATGGCACGGGAAGGCCTCCCCTCGGCGATCGGCGAGAAGCTCGGCAAGACGGCGGAGCTTGCTGTCTACGTCAAGGACCGCTCCCCCTCCGTGCGGGCCACCGGTCGCGGCTACGTGCTGCCCAACCGCGGCCAACAGGGCATTCCGCTCGTCACCGTCAATACCGACAAGATCGGCGTCGAGGTCTACCGCGTCGGCGACCGTAGCCTTGCCCAGACGCTGCAGAACGGCGACTTCGCCAGGCAGATCTCCTCCTATGACGTCAACGCCCTGAAAGAGCGTACCGGCGCGCGCGTCTATAGCGGCGAGATGGCGGTTGCCTCGCGCCTCAATGAGGACGTGACCACGGCCTTCCCGATCGCGGAGGCGATCCCGAAGCTGCAGCCGGGCGTCTACGTGCTCGCCGCCTCCGCCTCCGTCAAGAAAGGAGGACGAGGGCTACCGCCAGCTCGCCACGCAGTGGTTCGTCGTCTCCGATCTGGGCCTCACCGCGCTCAACGGCGACGATGGCCTGCACGTCTTCGTGCGCTCGCTCGCCGAGGCCACGCCCGTTATCAACGCCAACCTGCGCCTCATCGCCCGCAACAACGAGGTTCTCGGCACCGTCAAGACCGACAGCCGCGGCTATGCCCGCTTCGATGCCGGCCTCAAGCGCGGCGAAGGCGGGCTGGCTCCGGCCGTGCTTGTCGCCGAGACGCCGCGATGGCGACTACGCCTTCCTCGACCTCTCCACTGCCGCCTTCGATCTGACCGATCGCGGCGTCAAGGGCCGCAACCCGCCCGGCCCGATCGATGCTTTCGCCTACACCGACCGCGGCGTCTACCGCCCAGGCGAGCAGGTGCATCTGGCCGCCCTGGTGCGCGACGCCACCGCCAAGGCCGCAGCGGTGCCGGTCACCATCATCTTCTCGCGCCCCGACGGCGTCGAGCATTCGCGCGTGACGCTGACCGACCAGGGCCAGGGCGGCCGCGCCACCACCCTCTCCCTCCCGGGCGGAGCCATGACCGGCACCTGGCGCGCGAAGGTGCATACCGATCCCAAGGCCGGCCCGATCGCGCAGACCGCCTTCCTGGTCGAAGACTTTGTACCCGAGCGCGTCGAGCTCAAGCTCGACCCGGCCGTGCACGGCCCTCTCTCCCGCAGGAGCCGGGCATCGTCAAGCTCACGGGCCGCTACCTCTACGGGCCCCCCGCCGCCGGGCTTGGCAATCGAGGGCGAGATCGCCGTCAAGCTCGCCAAGGGTGACCTGCCGGGCTTTGCCGGCTACCACTTCGGCCTCGCCGACGAGCAGGTGGCCCCCGTGCGCAAGCCTCTCGAAGGCCTGACCGTCACCGACGCCGAAGGCAAGGCCGACATCTCCGTGCGGCTCCCTGCCGTGCCCAAGACCAGCCGGCCACTCGAGGCCGACGTGATCCTGAAGCTCAGGGAATCGGGCGGCCGCACGATCGAGCGCACCGTTACGCTGCCCGTCGACCTGAAGACGCCACGCGTCGGCATCAAGCCGCTCTTCACCAACAACCAGGCAGCCGAAGGCGAGACTGCACGTTTCGACGCGATCGTGCTCGGGGCCGACGGCAAGCCCATCGAGGCCAAGGACCTGAAATGGGAGCTCCTGCGCCTCGACCAGCGCTGGCAATGGTATAGCCGCGACGGCTCGTGGAACTTCGAACCGGTGGTTCACTCGCGCCGCATCGCCACCGGAACGGTCGACGCCGCGCCCGGCAAGCCGGCCAGCATCGAGGCCAAGGTCGACTGGGGCCGCTATCGTCTCGAGGTCAGCTCCGCCGATGGACTGATCTCCAGCATGGTGTTCACAGCCGGCTGGTACGCCGACGAGGCCGCCGACAGCCCCGAGGTGCTCGACGTCGCTCTCGACAAGCCAGCCTACAAGGCAGGCGAGACGGCGCGCATCAAGGTCACGACCCGCATGGCCGGCCGCGCGCTCGTCGCCGTGATGAACTCGGGGCTCGCAACCACGCAGGAGGTCGATCTTCCAGCAGGCGGCGGCGAAGTGCCGATCCGCGTCAGCGACAAATGGAGCCCAGGCGCTTACGTGAGCGTCATGCTCTACCGTCCCATGGATGAGAAGGCCAAGCGCATGCCGTCCCGCGCGCTCGGTCTGCGCTGGCTCGCCGTCGACCAGGCACCGCGCCTGCTCAACGTGAAGCTCGAGGTGCCGGAGAAGATCAAGTCCGGCACGCTGCTGACCGTGCCCATCAAGGTCGCGGGGCTTGCGTCGGGCGAGGAGGCGCGCATCACGGTCGCCGCCACCGACCTCGGCATTCTCAACCTCACGCGCTTCGAGCCGCCCAAGCCGCAGAACTGGTTCTTCGGCCAGCGGCGTCTCGGAACGGAGATCCGCGACGTCTACGGTCGGCTGATCGACGGCATGCGCGCGGAGCGCGGCACGCTGCGCTCGGGTGGCGACGGCAGCGCCACGGGCATGTCCATGAAGGGCAACCCACCGGTGGAGGCGACGCTGGCGCTGTTCTCCGGCATCGTCAAGATCGGCGCCGACGGCACGGCAAAGGTCGAGTTCCAGATGCCCGACTTCAATGGCACCGTGCGGCTCACCGCCGTGGCGTGGAGCGCCGACAAGCTGGGCTCTGCGACAAAGGACGTGATCGTGCGCGATCCCGTCACGCTGACCGTGTCGGGACCCCGCTTCCTGACACTGGGCGATCAGGCGCGACTAGAGCTTGCCGTCCACAACGTGGAGGGTCCGGCCGGCGCCTACTCGGTCACCGGCACCTACGAGTCGGAACCCGGCGCCCAGTCGCAGCCGGGCTTCGAGCGGGCCGTCTCGCTCGGCGCCGGTGAGCGCAAGCGCGAGGCCTTCCAGCTCAAGCCCACCGAGGTCGGCCTGACCACGCTCGCCGTGCGCGTCAGCGGTCCCAACGGCATCGACGTGCACCGCCGTCTCACCTTCGACGTGAAGGTGCCGGCGGGCGACATCCGCCGCCTGACCGTGAGCCAGCTCTCCGCCAAGGGCGGCAAGCTCACGCTGAGCAGCGACGTCTTCACCGACCTGATCGCGCGCCGCTCCAAGGCCACCATCACCGTCGGCCCGACGGCGTCGCTCGACGTGCCGGGCATCCTCGCCTCGCTCGACCGCTACCCCTACGGCTGCGCCGAGCAGACGACGAGCCGCGCCCTGCCGCTGCTCTATGTCAACGATGTGGCCCGCCGCATGGGGCTCGCCACCGACGCAGGCCTGCGCGAGCGCATCGACGGGGCCATCGCCCGCGTGCTCCAGATGCAGGACGGCTCCGGCGCCTTCGGCGTGTGGGGTCCGTCGGACGGCGACATGTGGCTGACGAGCTACGTCACCGACTTCCTGACCCGGGCCCAAGGAAGCCGGCTACGTCGTGCGCCAGCAATCCTTCAGTCAGGCGCTCGACCGGCTGCAGAACTTCATCAGCTATGCGCAGGACTTCGAGTCGGGCGGCGAGGCGCGCGCCTATGCGCTCTATGTGCTCGCCCGCAACGGCCGCGCGCCGATCGGCGAGCTGCGCTACTACGCCGACACCAAGCTCGACAGCTTCTCGACCGCACTCGCCCAGGCCCAGCTCGGCGCGGCGCTCGCCATGGTCGGCGACAAGGCCCGTGCCGAGAAGGCGCTCAAGGCGGCGCTGGAGACCATCGGCGAGAAGGACGACGGCGTGACACGGCGCGACTACGGCACCAGTGTGCGCGACCGTGCGGCCCTGATCACGCTCGCCTCCGAGAGCGGGATCGCCAAGGCCGAGGTGCCGCGCCTGGTCGACGTGGTGGCCAAGGCCTATCGGGCCAAGACCTACACCTCGACGCAGGAGCAGGCGTGGATGCTGCTGGCTGCACGCGCCATCACCGACGAGGTCGGCAACGCCGTGCTGTCGGTCAACGGCCAGAGGCAGAAAGGGCAGCTCATTCGCGCCATCACGCCACAGGATGTCGAGGCCGGGGCGATCACCGTCGTCAACGAGAGCGATGCCCCGGTCGATGCCGTGATCTCGGTGGTCGGTGCCGCGCTCACGCCGGAGCCCGCGGCTTCGAAGGGCTTCACCATCGAGCGGACCTACTACACGCTCGACGGCAAGAAGGTGGAGCTTGCCAGCTCGACCGGCGGCGCCAGCCAACTCAAGCAGAACGACCGTCTGGTGGTAGTGCTCAAGATCTCGTCGCCGGAGACGGGCGGCCGCATCCTGCTCGTCGACCGGCTGCCGGCCGGTCTCGAGATCGAGAACCCTCACCTTGTCGATTCCGGCGACGTCAAGACGCTCGACTGGCTCAAGACGACGCTCAAGCCGCAGCACACCGAGTTCCGCGACGACCGTTTCGTGGCCGCTTTCGATTTCTTCGGCTCGAATGACAGGCGCCGCGGCCGTCGCAGCGGGGACGAGGAGCATCACGACCCCGCGAACTCCGCCACGGTCGCCTACCTGGTGCGGGCCGTCACGCCGGGCTCGTTCGTGCACCCGGCGGCGACCGTCGAGGACATGTATCGCCCCGACCGCTTCGCCCGCACCGCGTCCGGTCGCCTCGACGTGATGGCGAAGGAGTAGGGCAGCGCCATGCGGCTGGGGCGCGCATCGTCGGGGAGAGCGCTGGGCGGCGCTCTCCTGCTGCTGGCGGGATTGGGGATTGCCGGCGCCGGCGCATTGGCCGTCATGTGGCAGCGCATGGAGCCGCTGCCGCTCGCACGCGCCGAAGCGCTCTCCGTCACGGTGCTCGATCGCAATGACCGGCTGCTGCGGGCCTACACCGCATCCGACGGCAGCTGGCGCCTGCCGGTCGAGGTGAAGGAGGTCGACCCGCGCTATCTCGCCATGCTGATGGCTTTCGAGGATCGACGCTTCCGCAGGCATCACGGCGTCGATCCAATCGCGCTCGCGCGTGCAGGCTGGCAGCTCCTCACGCATCGCCGCATCGTCTCCGGCGGCTCGACGCTCACCATGCAGGTGGCGCGCCTATTGGTGGGCGAGCATGAGCGCTCCGCCCCCGGCAAGCTGCGCCAGGCGCTGCGTGCGCTGAAGCTCGAGCGCAAGCTCTCCAAGGACGCAATCCTGCGCATCTACCTGCGCCTTGCCCCCTTCGGCGGGAACCTGGAAGGCGTGCGCGCGGCCTCGCTTGCCTACTTCGGCAAGGAGCCGCGCCACCTCTCGCTGGCGGAAGCCGCACTCCTCGTGGCGCTGCCGCAGTCGCCCGAGCTGCGTCGGCCCGATCGCTTCCCGCGCGCGGCGCTGCGGGCCCGCAACCGGGTGCTCGCCCAGGCGCAAGCCCTGGGCGTGATCCCTGCCGACGAAGCCCGCCGCGCCATGACCGAGCGTGTTCCGACCATGCGCCGCGAGTTCCCCATGCTGGCGCCTCACCTGGCGGACACGGCCGTCGAGCAGGACAAGACCCGCCTGGTGCACCGCCTGACCATCGACCGCACGGCGCAATCCGCACTGGAGCAGCTGGTGCACGAGCACGCCGCCGCGCTCGGCGGACGGATCTCCGCGGCGCTGATCGCGGTCGATCACCGCACCGGCGAGGTGGTCGCCCATGTCGGCTCGCCCGGCTACCTCGACGAAACCCGCCTCGGCGGCGTCGACATGACGGCGGCCGTGCGCTCGCCAGGCTCCACGCTGAAGCCCATCATCTATGGCCTCGCTTTCGATGCGGGCATCGCTCACCCCGAGACGCTGATCGAGGACCGCCCCACCCGCTTCGGCGTCTACGTGCCGAAGAACTTCGATCAGGACTGGCACGGCACGGTGACGATGCGCATGGCGCTGGCCCAGTCGCTCAATATTCCCGCCGTCAAGGTTCTCGACGCCTTGGGACCTGCCAAGCTCTATGGCCGTCTCAACCAAGTGGGCGTCGTGCCCGTGCTCCCCAAGGGCGCCGAGCCGACACTCGCGATAGCTCTCGGCGGCCTCGGCATCAGGCTGTCGGACCTCGCGACCCTCTATGCCGACCTTGCTCGCGGTGGGGAGCCCGTCGCCCTGCGATATCGCCGCGACGGGGCTGGCCCCAAGCCGGTCGAAGCCACCCAGCGCCTGCTGTCGGCGGTGGCCGCATGGTACGTCGCAGACATCCTGCGCAACGCCCCGGCGCCTGCGAACGCCAAGCCAGGCCAGCTCGCCTACAAGACCGGCACGTCCTATGGCTTCCGCGACGCGTGGGCAGCCGGCTATGACGGCCGCCACACCATCGCCGTATGGGTCGGCCGTCCCGACGGTGCCGCCACCCCCGGTCTTGTCGGCCGCGCAGCCGCCGCGCCGCTGCTGTTCGACGCCTTTGCGCGGCTCTCGACCGAGCGCGCGCCCCTCCCCTCGGCGCCTGCCGGCGCTCTCAAGGTCTCAGGGACGGATCTGCCGCCGCCGCTCAAGCGCTTCCGCGAGGGCCGGGACTTGGATGCCGCGATGGCAGCCGCAGGCGCCTATCTCGAGCCCGCCGTGCAAATCGCCTTCCCACCCGACCGCGCCGAACTCGACGTCGACGATGGCGACAGCGCGGGCGTCATCGTCAAGGCCGAGGGCGGTGCCCTGCCGCTCACCTGGCTGGTCGACGGGGTGCCGCTGGCCTCCGATCCAACGCGGCGCGAGGCCGAGCTGCCCGCAATGCGCGGTTTCCTCAAGCTCTCGGTGATCGACGCCAAGGGCCGCGCCGACCGCGTGACGGTGCGGTTGAAGTAGTTTTTGCAAAAATCGGCAAATTTTCGTTCAGCCGGCGCGCAGCGGTACCTTGGTGCGGGCCGCTGCAGTGGTGCCTTCGGCCATGGCCGCGAGCGGGGCGACGGTCGCTGCCCGACTATTGGTGGCCGCGTCGCGGAACCAGCCGGCCAGAAAGTCGAGCAAGGCTCGCATCCGTGGCAGCAGATGCTTGGCGCTCGGATAAAGCGCCCACAATGCCGAATTGGTGGAGACCTCGAACTCGGGCAGCACCTGCACGAGCTTGCCGGCATTCTGCTCGCAGGCGACCTCGAGCTCGGAGGCACGGATGAGACCTATGCCCTCGACAGCCGCGCGGCAGAGCAGCTCGCCGTTGTTGGACCTGAGCGGACCATTGACGCGCACCGTGCTCTCGACGCCGTCCTTGTTGAACGACCATTGCCTGATCTCGCCCAGCATCAGGCAGTCGTGTTGGGTCAGGTCCTGCGGCCGCAGCGGGCAGCCCGCGCGCGCGACATAGGCGGGCGAGGCGACGATGACGTGCCGGTCCGGCGCCAGGCGCTTGGCGATCAGCGAGGAGTCCGACAGCTCGCCGGTGCGGATGGCGAGATCGTAGCCGTCCTCCTGCAGGTTCACCTGCCGGTCGTGCAGGTCGACGTGCACATCGATCTCGGGGAACGCGCGCACGAACTCGCACAGGGCGGGAGCGACGTAGCGCCGCCCCAGACAGGACGGTGCGGCGATCTTGAGCCGGCCCTTCGGCTTGCTCACCTTGTCATCGACGCTGGCGCGGGCGGCCTCGATCTCCGACAGGATGCGCTCGACATGAGAGAGGAACGCCGCCCCCTCCTCGGTAATGCGGATCGAGCGTGTCGTACGGTCGAACAGGCGCGCGCACAGCTCGTCTTCCAGTGCCTGGATGCGTTTGGAGATCGTGCCCGGTGTGAGACCGAGTTCGGTGCCCACCGCGGACAGGTTTTGCACCGCCGCGACACGGGCAAATATGCGCATGTCCTGGATGTCCATCGCCGTACCCCCGCGCCCGTCAGCGTCTTCCCCACGCGTCCTGGCGCTGCACCCGCAGCATCATTTTTCTATTTTTATTACAAGTTGCGGTACTCACTCTAGCGCGAATGCGCGCGCGTTCAAACGGCAATTGAGACGACGCGTCCCAACGGATGCGCATCCCTGGGCCGAAATGCGCACCATCGGCCCGGTTGCAGGGCTTGCGAGATCGTCGTCGCCGCGGCCCGTCGGCGGGAATTAACGATACGGGCAACTAGCTCCAGCGGCAGGATTGGCGAGCACCTCAGAAGCGCTTCAGCAGGCGCTCCAGATACTCGAGCTCCAGCGGCGGCCGGGTCGACTCGCCGATGCGTCGCCGCAGCTCCTCCAGGATCTCGCGCGCCCGCTGGATGTCGATCTGGTCAGGCACCTTGACGCCCACGCCGGGGTCGGGGCCATCGGTGCGCTGTGGGGGGCGTCCCATCGGGTCGAGTTCGCCCTGTGAATCGCCAAGACCGTAGCGCGATGGCATTTGGCGCAACATCTGTTGAGCCATCTCCCGCGCGCCCTGCCGCAGCTGCTCGAGCGCGCGCGTCTCCTCCTGGGTGGCACCGTCGAGATCGCCGTCGCGCAGGGACCGCTCGGCCCGCTCCATCGCCTCGCCCGCCCCGTTGAGCTGGCCGGGCGCCTGCAAGCCGAACTCGCGCATGCCGCGCTGCAGCCGGCCCAGCATGTCACGCAGCTCCCGCTGCCGGTCGCCGAGCCCACCCATCTGGCCGCCGTCGGGACCCTCTCCATCCTGCCCGCGCTGGCCTTGGCCGCGTTGGCCTTGCTGACCCTGACCCTGCTGACCCTGACCCTGTTGGCCGCGCTGCCCTTGTTGACCACGCTGCCCACGCTCGCCCTGGCGCCGCTGCTGGCCGAAGGTGTCGTCGAGCAGCCGCTGCTGGCGGCCGATGATGTTGCCGAACTCGTCCATCATCTTGCCGAAGCGCTGGCTTTGACCCTGATCGGCCATGCGGCCGGACTGCAGCCGGTCGAGCAGATCGCGCAGCTGGCTCAGCATTTGCTGGGCCATGTCGCGGTTGCCCGAGCGCGCCATGTTCTCGAGGTTGCGCAGCATCTGCTCGAGATCCTGCTGGCTCAGGAACTGGTTGTTGCGGTCGAGCCCCTGCATCGGCGGAGCATTCTGCGCCTGCTTGGAGAGCTGCTCGAGGAATTGCGCCATCGCCTGGCGCAGCTCCTGCATCAGTTTCTTGATCTCTTCGTCCGAGGCGCCCTGCTCGAGGGCCTTCTGCAGCCGATCCTGGGCGGCGCGCAGCGCCCGCTCGGCGTCGGTCAGGTTGCCGTCCTCGATGCGCAACGCGATGTTCCACAGCTGGGCGATCACGCTGTTGCGTGCGGACCGGCTGGTGTCGTGCTTGCAGCCGCCAATAGGCCGAGCGCAGGCCCAAGAATACCTGCAGGTCGTCGATGAACTCCTCGGGCGCGAGCGTCAGCGCATCGAGCGCGCGCGCCACCTGCAGGCGGTCGCGCGGATCCTCGGCGAGCTTGCGCCGCTGCTCGACCACGGCCCGCGCCAGCGGCTTGAGGAACCGCCGCTCCGGCAGAACGATCTCGATTGGAGCGCTGCGCCCGGTCTGGCCTGCAAGATCCTTGGCCACCAGCGACAGCTCGACCCTCATGCCGGCCCAGACGTGGTCGCCAATCTCATGGAAGCTCTGGCCTTCCGCCAGCTTGGGGTAGGCGCGCGGCAGCCGCAGCGCCAACGTGGGTGGGCGCTCGTAGGGGGGGCGGGGACCCTTCTTGGCACCAGCCCGGGCCCAGGCGGTCGACGTCTTGTCCTCCTTGGGGCGCACGCGGCGGATGCGGGTCTCCACGGACACCACGCCATAGTCGTCCTCGACCTTGTAGAAGAGCTTGAGGGCACCGCGCGGGCTCTTCTCGGGCTCCTTGGTGAGGGAGACGCGGGGCGGATTGTCCGGGGTCACCTGGAAGGGCCAGCTGAGCAGCGGGATGCCGCCGGCCAGAACCGTCACGGTGCCCGACTTGCGCATCTCGACCTTGAGCTCGGTGACGTCGGTAGCATTTGCCGCCAATGGGGCCTCGATGCGCTGGATCGTGCCGTTGCTGGCGGGCGCCTCCAGCGACAGGGCACCGACGGCCGCGCCCGTCGAGCGCACGACCAGCATGCTGCGATCGGGGATCTCGTAGGGTCCGGCAGGCTTTTCCTGCGGGTGTGCCAACCCGTGGGAGCCGTCGGCCAGCATGACGGGCGGCCTGCTGGTGTACGCTGGCGGCGTCACCCAGGCATCGATGCGCGCCTCTGCGCCTTTGGCGAGTGCGCCGAAGCGGAAGGCCGAGCGCATGCGGTCCGACGCGCTGTCGCCGACAACGACCACGAGCACCAGCACGCTCAAGAGCAGCAGCGCGCGCAACGCGAAGGGGTCGTAGCGATCCGCGCGGGGGGAGGGCGGCCCGACACGCAGCTTCTGCAGCAGCGCCGCAAGGCGCGCACGATGAACACGCCACAAGGCCTCGGTGCGGGCGTCGCCGGCACCCAGCGTCAGCTTGTCCTCGTAGGACGAGGCGGGCCGATGGCTAACGCCCGACACCGCCTCGACGCGGTGGATCGCCTTGTCGCGCGATGGCCAGCGCACCCGCGCCAACGCCACAAGAGCCGCCAGGAACGCGAGGCCGAAGAGGCCCAGGACGATCTTGTGCGGCAACTCCGGCAAACGCGGCCACAGCCCTGCCAGCGAGACGCCAATGAAGAGGCCGGCCAATCCAAGCACCAGCCAAGCGCGTGGCCAGAGCTGCTCGAACAGCAGCGTCCACTTGCTGAGCCATATCTTGCGCTCGAAGGCCCGCTCGATGGCGGAAGCCGGTCCCCGCTGACCCGCTGGTGCTTGCCGTGTTGCCATGTTGCCACTCTAGCATGGACCGGGCTCGGGCGCCCAACACACTAACCGTTTTATTTGCAAGAGGTTGCGGGCGCAATGGGGCGCCAGCGGGGCAGCTCTGCAGCGGCATCACGGGCCTGCTCGCGGCCTGAGCAACATCGGCGCCCACACGCCCAAGGGCGCGCCGGGGCGCATTCCAGGCCCGGCTCAGGCAGCCGACAGGCCGCGGGCGACGAGCCGGTTGACGCGCTTGGTGAAGGCCGCGGCATCGTCCGGCGCCTCGCCGTCGAGAATGCGTGCCTGGTCCAGCAGCAGCTCCGAAAGGTCCGTCACGTCGGCATCGCGCTGCGCGAGCTTGGCATCCGATATGGCCCTGACCAGAGCGTGCTGCGTATTGAGCTCGAGGATGGGTTTGGTGCCGAGCCCGCGTTTCTGGCGCGCCAGCAGCCGCTCGAGCTCGCGATCGGGCCCCGTGCCGCCGGCCACCAGACAAGCAGCACTGTCGGTCAGTCGCTGCGATACCCTGACATCGGACACGCGCTCGCCAAGCACGGCCTTGACCGCGGCGATGATGACCGCGTCGTCCACGTGGACCGGTCCAGTCTCGGGCTTCGCGTCCTGGTCGAGCAGCGGCAAAAGGCCGAAATCGACATCGCCCTGGCTCAGTGAGCGCAGCGGTTTGCCCTTGTAGCCCTGCGGCATGGCGGTCCAGAAGGCATCGACCGGATCGGCGAGCAGCAGCACCTCGACGCCTCGGGCGCGGGCGGCTTCGAGCTTCGGGCTCGATTTCAGCCGCTCGATGCCCTCACCGACGAGATAGTAAATGGCCGTCTGGTTGGGCTTGAGATCGGCCACGTACTCCTCGAGCGAGCGCAGGCCTCCCTCCTTGGTGGTCGAGAACCGCGACAGTGCCAGGAGCTGGTCGCGCCGCTCGTGGTCCTCGTAGACCCCCTCCTTCAACACGCTGCCGAAGGCCTCCCAGATCTTGGCGTAGGCGGCCGCATCCTTGGCTGCGAGGCTCTCGAGCTCGCCGACGACACGGCCGGTGACAGCCTTCCTGATCTGGGCCACCATGGGGTTGTTCTGCAACATCTCGCGCGAGAGGTTGAGGGGCAGATCCTCGCTGTCGATCACCCCGCGCACGAAGCGCAGGTAGCTCGGCAGCAGCTCCGCCTCGTCGCTGATGAAGACGCGGCGCACGTAGAGCTTGACGCGACCCTTGCGCTCCGGATCGAACAGGTCGAACGGCGCGTGCGAGGGAACAAACAGCAGCACCGCATAGGCCTGGCGGCCCTCGACCTTGTAGTGCAGCGTCATCGCCGGCTCATCGAGGGCACCCGCGATCGTGCGGTAGGCCTGCAGGTAGTCCTCGGGCTTCACCTCGGACTTGGCGCGCTGCCACAGCGCGCTCGCGGCATTGATCTGGCGCGGGGCCTCTTTGCCCTCGGCAAGCTCGATCGGAAACAGGATATGGTCGGAGTACGTCTTGACCACACGCTCGATCTGGGCAGGCTCGAGATAGCGCTTGGCATCGGCCTTCAAATGCAGGGTCACGGCCGTGCCACGCGGCACGCGATCTGCCTCGTCTTTGCTGGCCGGCTCGACCACGAACCCGTCGCTGCCCGACGAGCGCCACACCCACGCCTCGCCGGCGCCCGCCCGCCTGCTCGTCACCTCGATGCGGTCGGCGACCATGAATGCGGAATAGAAGCCGACGCCGAACTGGCCGATCAGACCCCCGCCCTCCTGCGCCTGCGCGAGCTTGCTCACGAACGCGCGGGTCCCGGAGCGGGCGATGGTGCCGAGGTTGTCGATCAGCTCCTGGCGATCCATGCCGATGCCGGTGTCGGCGATCGTGAGGGTACCCGCTGCCGCATCGGGAACTATGCGGATGGCCAGCGGCGCGCCGTCCCCCATCAGCGATGAGGTAGCGATCGTCTCGTAGCGCAGCTTGTCGCAGGCGTCCGACGCATTGGAGATCAGCTCGCGCAGGAAGATGTCGGTTTCCGAATAGACAGAATGCACCATGAGGCGCAGTAGCTCTGTGACCTCGGCCTGGAAGGAATGGGTTTCGGCGGCGGTCTTGCTGTCAGCGCTCATCTTGCCTGCTCCCTCGACGATATAGGGCGTCGGTTGCGCTGCCTCCAAGCGTTGGAGGCGCGCTGCCCGATAGGTTGGGAAACGCTCCTGCGCGCCGCCACGACCGGCGGCCATTTCCAATCCCCATTCAACGCAATTGTCGCGACGGCAGGGCCGCGACCCCTAACCCGGAATTTCAAGCCTCAGCGACGCGCGTTGTAGACCACGCCGCCGACATTCGACACATCGTAGCCCCCGAGCGAGAGGGCACGATCGCGAAATGCATCGGTGCGCGTAAAAGCCAGCAGCCGCTGCAGCGGCGGCTCGAAATACTCGACGCGGCGCACGACAAGGTCGAATCTCTCCCATTGCAGGGGCACGAAATCGAGACCCTGCTCGCGCGCCACGGCCTCGATGGCAAGACCCGCGTCGGCCTTACCCTCGCGCACGGCCACGGCGATGTCCGTCTCGCTGCTGACGGGCCGTCCGGCCACCTCGAGATCGTCGGTAGTGAGGCCCGCGTCGGCGACGAGCTTGGAGAAAAGCAGTGCGCTTCCCGACCCCTCCTGACGGGTTGCAACGCGCACGCCGCGCTTCTTCAGGTCGGCGACGGAACCGATCTTGGCGGGGTTGCCCGGAGCCACGATCAGCCCCTGCTGCCGCCGCGCCCACTCGATCACCACGAAATCGAGGCCCGGCAGGCTCTTGGCCAGCACGCTCGCATCGTAGTGACCCGTCACCGGATCGATCAGATGCAGGCCGCAGGCGGTCGCCTGACCCGAGAGCAGGCGGTGCATGCCGGCCGTGCTGCCATCGACCAGCATGGCTAGCTCGCACTTGGATTCGCGCGCCGCCCACTCCAGCAGCGGGTCGTGGCTGCCGGCGATGACTGATGGCGGGGCGGCAAGGTGCGTCGCCGCCTGTGGGTAGTCGGCCGACTGCGCCACCCACAGCTCGATCAGACGCTTGGGGAACAGCAGCTTGCCCGAGAGCTTGCAGCTCGGGATGCGCTGGGTGCGTACCAGCTCGTAGACGGTGCGCTCGCGCACCCGCAGATAGTCCGCGACCTCGGTCACGGTCATCAGGTCGGGGCTTTCGCGGGTGTTCATGAGCTCTGCGAAGGGGCGTGAGGGCGGACAGACAGATATAGGCGGACACGGCCGCACCAACAACAGCGAGCTGCGGCACGGCGGCGGCCGCTGTTTGCAAGGGGCCGAGGATCGGGTATCAGCCCGTGAGAAACGCTCCGGGGACAGTGGGCGTGGGGCGCACCGGGGCACGATCGGCGAGATGAGAAGTCTTCCCTACCTCGTGCCGTTCTACGGTCTTGCCTCCGCGCTCCTTTTCGCCCTTTCCAACCACTTCTCGAACATGGGCCTCCAGCGATCGGATGCGCGCTCGGGGACGCTCGTGTCGGTGGCCACCTCGGCGGTCGCCTACTGGTTGTTCGCCCCGTTCTTTCTCGAGGGCTGGTACTGGCTCACGACAGCGGCGTTGCTGTTTGCGATCGTAGGCGTGATCCGCCCGGCGCTATCGACGACGCTCGCCATCTCGAGCATCAAGATCATGGGCCCTACGCTCACGAGCTCGCTCACGGCCGCGACGCCGATCTTCGGCGCTATCTTCGCGATCTTCTTCCTGGGGGAGAGGATGTCGCTGCCGATCGCGATCGGCACCGGCGCTGTCGTAGCGGGCGCGGTCGTTACGGCATGGAACCCGAAGGGTTTGAAGCGCTCCTGGCCGCTGTGGGCGCTCGCTCTGCCGCTCGGCGCCTCGCTCATCCGCGCTACGGGCCACATCGTCACCAAATACGGCTTGCTCGAGGTGGACAGCCCCTCTTTTGCCGTGCTGGTCGGCAACACGGTCTCGCTCGGAAGCGCCGTTCTGTTCTTGCGGGGAGGGGGCCGGCCCTTGTCCGGGGCGGGCGGTGCCAATCTGTGGTTCATCGCATCAGGTGTTGCCAACGCCCTGTCGCTGCAGTTTCTCAACAATGCGCTCGCGGCCGGCAAGGTGGTCGCGGTCGTGCCGCTCGTCTCGGCCACCCCGGTGTTCACGCTGCTGTTGGGCATCTGCTTCTTCGGCCGCGAGACCATCACCTGGCGCACGGTCGCCGCCATCGCCCTGATCGTGCCTGGCGTCGTTCTGGTGGCCTTGAACGCGGGAAGATGAACGCAACGGTACTTCTGCGCGTCGGTCGTTATCGCTCCGCTACCGCCAGAAGCGCCACTTCGACCTGGTTGGTGTTGTACGTGGTGGCGCCGCAAGGGGCCGAGCGGTCCTCGGTGAGCACGTTGGCGCAGCCCTTGGTGTCGCCCCCGGCCGCATCGGGCGTGAACCACGCACCTTCCTTGATCGACACGACGCCCTGCGCCACGCGACTTGTGACCCGCGCCGGCAGCACCGTTCCGCCTCGGGCATTGAAGACGCGCACCAAATCGCCGTCGACGATACCGCGCGAGTACGCATCCTCGGGATGAAGCCACACGTCGTCCCGGTCGACGCGCGACAACAGGGGCTGATTGTCGTGAATTGAGTGCGTCCTGGCGCGGGATTTGGGCGTGCAGAGCTTGAGCGGGTAGCGGGTGTCCGCCTCGAATGGGTCGCGCCACGTGGGAATGGCAGAGATGGGCCCGAGCCCGTACGGATCAGGCTTTGCCGCAAGCGACGTCGAGTAGATCTCGATCTTGCCGGACGGCGTGTTGAACTTGTGCCGCTCGGGATCGCGGATTTGGGCAGCGAACGCCACGCTGTCCCGCGGCGGCGCGAACCGTGCGAGCCCTTCGCCGGCGAAGGCGTCGAAATCGTCGACGGCATCCTTCGTCAGCTCGCGCAGCCAAGCCTCTTCGGTCTTGTCGTTGTAGCCGGCGATGCCGACGCGGGCGGCGAGGTCGGCGAAGATGTCGATGTCGTTGCGGCATTCGTACATCGGCTCGATCGCCTGGGCCATGTAGATGGCGTAGTGGCCGGCCCCGGACCAGGGCGTGTGCACGTCGTTGCGCTCCCAGAACGTGGTCGCCGGCAGCACGATGTCGGCATAGCGCGCGGTCGGTGTCAGGAAGTGATCCTGCGCGACGAGGAACTCGACGCGATCGAGCGCACCCACCATCTTCTTGACGTTGGGTGCCTGATTGAAGAGATCGCCGCCCACCGAATAGACGAGCTTGATGTCGGCTGGATAGCCGCCGGACTTGCCCCGAGCCAGCAGGTCTGCCAGGAGCGGCGAGGCCACGCGCGCTGCGACCGGATTGGCACCTGTCGGCAGGGTCTTGATTGCGCCGCGTCCCGTGGCGCCGTTGCTGACGCCCGAGCTGCCGCCGGGAATGCCGACGTTGCCGGTGATCGCGCAGAGCGCGTAGGCGGCGCGATGGAACTGCTCGCCATAGGCCGTCCGGCCCGGCGCATACCCGCACTGCAGGGCGGCCGGCTTGGTGGTGGCGAACTCGATGGCCAATCGGCGAATGGTCTCGGCAGGGACGCCGGTGATCGCCTCGGCCCATTCCGGGGTCTTGGCGATGCCGTCCGAAAGCCCCAGCAGATAGGAGCGATAGGAGGCTCCGGCCGGTGCACCGGGCGGCAGGTGCTCCTCGTCGAAACCCAGCACGTGAGCATCGCAATAGGCTTGGTCATGCAGGCCCTCGCTCACGATGACGTTGGCCATGGCGATCAGCGCCGCCGTATCGGTCGATGGCTGTATGAAGACGTGCTCGTCGGCCAGCACCGCGCTCGTCCGCGTCTTGCGCGGATCCACACACACGATGCGCACGCCGTGCCGCTTGGCCTGCTTGAGATACTGGTAGGTGCCCGTGCCGAAGGTGCCGTCGCCGGGACTCCAGCCCCACATGAGGATCAGCTTGGAATTGACGTAGTCGGTGGGCTCGCGCCCTGCGCTCTTGTATTCGCCGCCATAGGTCACGCGCACGGCGAATATCTCGGCCTCCGCCGACATGTTGGACCACAGCACGGTGCAACCGCCGAACATGTAGAGGAAGCGTTGCGCTGCGGCGCGGCCATGCAGCACCGACAAGCTCCCCGAGCGTGAGGCATCGAGGATCGCGGCATTGCCGTGCTCGCGCCGCACCCGCAGCAGCTGGCGCGCTACCTCGTCGAGCGCCTCGTCCCAGGAAACGCGCTCGAATTGCCCGCTCCCCCGCGGTCCCGTGCGGCGCAGCGGATGCTGCAGCCGGTCGGGGTGGTACACGCGCTCGATCTGGCCGACGCCGCGCGCGCACGCATGCAGCGGCGGCAGCTCGGGCTCCCAGCGGCGCGGGTCGGTGGAGATCTTGACGATGCGGCCGCCGACGACGTGAGCGTTGACGACGCATCGGCCGCCGCAGTTGTGGCCGCAGGTGCTGGTGACGACCCTCTCGTTGCGCCGGGCCGCGACGCGCGGCCGCTGATAGATCGTTCCTTGTGCCATCACTTGCCTCAGACAGCTCGTGAGGAGACGCGCGCGAGAGGCAGCGGCAGGCCGGCGACGTCGCTGCGCAGGCGATAGACCGTGCCGCAGCTCTCGCTCGGGCCTCCGCGCGATCCCGTGACGATGTAGAGATCGCGCAGGTCGTCGCCGCCGAAGCAGACGCTCGTCACCATCGGAGCGGGGACGGGAATGTCGCGGCGATGCTGCCCGTCCGGCCCGAACACGGCGACGCGGCCGCCATGCGCGTCGGCGACCCAGACGGAGCCGTCGGCGGCGACCTTGAGACCATCCGGGACGCTGCCGGGTCCCATGGCGGCGAAGGCACGCCAATGGCCGACGGAGCCATCCTCGCGGACATCATAGACGCGCACCAGCTCGCGGCGGGCGTCGGAGTGGTAGAGCAGCCGGCCGTCGGGCGAAAACCCCAGTCCATTCGTGAGCAGGATGCCGTCGGAGATCTGGCGGACCTTGCCGTCGACGTCGATGAGGTAAAGGTTGCCGGGCTTGGGCTCCTCGCCTTTGAAGATGGCGTAAGCGATCGAGCCCACATAGACCCGGCCCTTGGCGTCGGTGGTCAGGTCGTTGAAGCCGACGCAATTGCCGGCGCCCTTCTGATCGAGCAGCACCTTCATGCCGTGGTCGGCGAGGCTCACGTGCACGATGTCGCGGCCGCCGGCTATCAGGCCGCCGTCGGCGTGCCGCGCCATGCCGCCGATGCCGCGCCGTTTCGGTACGGCGAGCGAGACCTTGTCGCTCGCGATCGAGCAGGTGGATGCCACCGCCGAGCACATCGCTGAAATAGAGCCCCTTGGCCGGGTCCCAGACGGGACCCTCGATGAGGCCATAGCCCGTGGCAAGCTCCTGCATCGAAGACTCCCGATCTCGTATCCTACGGTGTGCGGCCGACGACAGGCCTGGGCAGGCCGAGGTTCTCCCTCAGCGTCGCGCCCTTGTAGTCCTTCTGGAATAGTCCGCGCCGCTGCAGCTCGGGGACGACCAGGGTGACGAAATCCTCGTAGCTGCCGGGCACGCACGCCGCGCCGACGACGAAGCCGTCGCAGGCGCGCTCCGTGAACCACGCCTCGAAAATATCGGCCACCTCCTTGGGACCGCCGACCCACGGCGGCGGCAGCTTGCCGCGCCGGGTGACGGTGATGAAGTCGCGCGGCGTGGGGTTCCTGGGCGCTACCGCGGCCACGACGCGGTCTCGATGGGATTGGGTGCCGCTGAAGCGGGCGAGCTCGGCGTCGGTGAAGGGCTCGTCGAGTGGCTTGGACCCGAAATCGAAATTGCTGTTCTCGGAGAGCAGCATCAGCGAGTCGACCTCGAGAGGAAGCGTCTCGATGAACGCGAACTTGTCCTCGGCCTCGGCCTTGGTAGGGGCCACCACTGGGTGGCAAAGCGTGGCGATCTTCATGTGCTCGGGATTGCGGCCACCCCTTGCGGCATCGGCCTTGAGCTCGCCGTAAACCTTCCTGGAGGGTTCCAGACCCGGATTGCTGGTGAAGATCAGCTCCCCCCAGCGCGAGGCGAAGCGGCGGCCCCGCCCACTCTGCCCGGCCTGGATGACGACCGGATGGCCCTGCGGCGAGCGCGGCACGGTAAAGGGCCCGCGCGAGCTGAAATGGGTGCCCCTGTGTCCGAGGCGGTGCACCTTCTCAGGGTCGGCGAAGCGTCCCGTCGACTTGTCGACGATGAGGGCGTCGTCGGCCCAGGTGTCCCAGTGGCCCTGCACGACCTCCATGAATTCATCTGCGCGGTCATAGCGCGCGTCGTGCTCGACGGCTTCCTCCAGCCCCATGTTGCGGGCTTCCACATCGTTCATCGAGGTGACGACGTTCCAGGCAGCGCGACCGCGCGTCATCAGGTCGAGGGTTTGGAACAGGCGCGCAACGTGGAAGGGGTGATAGTAGGTGGTCGAATAGGTAGATCCTACGCCCAGCCTCTCGGTCGCCATGGCGATCGGCATGAGGCAGGCGATCGGGTCCATCTTGACGCAACGGATGCCGTGCGCGACGGCTTCGGCGAAGCGCCCGCCGTGGAACTCCGGCATGCCGAGGCGATCGTCGAAAAAAGCGAGCTGGAACTTGCCCGCTTCGAGGATACGGCCGATACGCGCATAATAGTCGGGCGAGGTGAAGTCGCTTTGCGAATCGGGATGACGCCAGGAGCCGGCGAAGTTCGAGCAGTTCTGCGCCTGTAGAAATCCAACCATGATCATGTCGCGCATGGCGCTCGTCTCCGGAGTGCACGCTTCCTGTGGGAACTGCCGACGCTACCAGCTGGGTGCCTTGTCGAGGCGAAGCACCTGGCCCTCCAGCCCCGCGGCGGCGGCAGGATAGGCTTTCGTCACCCGCGCATCGTGGCCGGGGATGATGAGATCGCGGGAGCCGGCGAGGCGGTTGATGCGCCGGTAGCCTTCGAGCATTCCCGGGAGATCGTAGAAGATGGCGAACGGGCGCTCGGCGTCGACCTCCTCGAACACGTGCACGGCATCGGAAGCGAGGATCACCCAGCCCCGCGCGGTGTGGACGCGCACAACGGCCTGGCCGCGGGCATGTCCGCCGATGAGAATGAATTCGATGCCTGGCGCCAGCGTGACGTCGCCGTCGTGGAACACCATGCGGTCAGCGTAAACCAGATCGATCAGCGGCTTGATGTCATCGGGGTGATAGGCGGCCCGGAACGGGCGATGCGTCATGTCGCGCCCCGTGACGTGGATCATCTCCTCGTCCTGAATGTGGAAGCGCGCTTTGGGATAGTCCTCGAGCGTGCCGACGTGGTCGAAATGCGCGTGCGTCAGGATCACGTCGGGCTCGCTCGCGGCGTCGATGCCGATCTTGGCGAGCGCCTCGCTGGGCCGGCAGATGAAGCCGTATTCGCGACCCATGCGCTTGGACTGGCGGGCCGTCATGCCGGTGTCGACGACCCAGGTGCGCCCGCCGCCGCGCAGCGCATAGGTGAAGAAGTCGAGGCCCTGGATCATCTTTCCGTGGTCGCCGCCAAGGAACATGTGCCCCTCCGAGCGCTTGTCCTGCTTGGCGTAGCGGATGGCGTAGATCTCGTACTCGGGCAGCTGAGGCATCTTGCTTTCTCCGGCGTGGAACGCGCGCGAGGCCTCAGGCTGCCTCGAGCGGGGCGTTGAGCATGGCGCCCGGCACGATGATGCCGCCGCGATCGCCGATGTCGATCTTGCCGAAGCGCTCGGCGTAGATCTTCGGCAGGGGCCGCGCGCCGGGGACCGCGAGCCACAGCCGCAGCAGATGGCGCTTGCGCTCGGGCTCCGGCCAGTCCTCGAATGACGTGCGGTCGTGCAGCATGGTGTGATTGTGTACCCACTGCATGTCGCCGGGGCGGAACGTCATCTGCATGTTGATGGCGGGGTCCTCGGCCAGCGAATCGAAGAGGTCGAGCGCCTCCGTCTGCTGCGGCGTCAGCGGCGCAACCTCGGGAAAACGGCGGGCCGATTCGATGTAGCGGCGCGCGTAAAGCGCGGAGAGGTGCCCCTCGTACCAGTTGAAGACGGGAACGTCGTGCCAGGGTTTCTGGCCGGCAGGGACCTCGCCGCGCCGGTCGGTGTGCATGGGCTCGAACAGGAGAGCGAGCAGGTCCGGCCGCCGCTTCAGCATCTCATTGTAGATGGTCATGGAGCTGACCAGGGCCGAGGCTCCTCCCGACTTCGCGGTCTTGAGGCAGAGCAGGCCGACGACGTCGCAGGAATCGGTGTGATAGGTCTGGCGCTCGCGCGTCTGGTAGACGCGGGCGGTGGGATCCTTCTCGGCATTGCGCCCGAGGTCGCGCACGTGGCCCAGCACGTGCCCTTTGGCGTTCTGGGACCGGGCGCAGCCGAAGTGGGAGCCGATACCGAAGTAGGCGATCGCCGACTCGCGGATCGACCATCGCTCGACGGGCAGGCCGCGCATCAATACGAATCCGCGGCCGTTGACGACCTCGTTGCAGATCCTGCGCAGCTTCGGCGCGACGGTCGGCAGCGGGAAATCGGCAGCAGTGATGCGCGCAATGTCGGCCTGCGCTTCGGCGAGAGGCCGCACGGCCGCCTCGATCTCCGCAACGTCGGCGGCGGAGAGGGCGTGGACCCAATCGGTGCGCTCCACCATCTCCGGCCCGTACCAGACGGCCTCGCCTTCGACGGGAGGCGGGAGGCTTCTGACAGCTCGGGTTGCGACGCCGTTCTGTGCCATGCGCGTTCCTCCTCGCCTTGGTCGTTGGCCGCACCGGAGCGACACGGTGGGGCCTGCGCCAAGACCATAAGTCCCCGGCCGGGCATGCCGCAAGCGACGCGACGCCCGATCCTGGGCCGATGACCACACGCGCCTCGGAACCCCATGCCGTCTTGTTGGGATACACGGAGACTTCAGGTGGGAGTCTGGCGCGGACATGCCGATGGAGCGGTGCCAACCGCTGATGGTCTTTTGCCCCTCGAGGCATGCACCACTGAAAATCTTGCGCCGATCACCAATACGTAACTCCCCGGCCACAATCTTCGGCGTAAAGTCGCCGCTGCCCACCCCACCAGCCGAAGGAGACCCATGCGATGACGCTAAAGGATGCCAAGGCGCGTCGGACGGCGCCGCTTGCTACCCCGACCAACCTCACATCCAATGCCACGCGCGACATCTCTGCGGCGCTCACCACGCTGTGCGCCGACATGTTCGCGCTCTATCTCAAGACCAAAAACTTCCACTGGCACGTGTCAGGGCCGCATTTCCGCGACTACCACCTCATGCTCGACGAGCAGGCGGATCAAATCTTCGCCACCACCGACGCGCTGGCCGAGCGAGCACGCAAGATCGGCGGCACGACGCTGCGCTCGATCGGCCACATCGGCCGCCTGCAGCGCATCCTCGACAACGATGCCGACTACGTGACGGCGCAGGATATGCTGGCCGAGCTGCGCGACGACAACAAGCAGCTCACGAGCTTCATGCGCGAGACGCACGGGGTTTGCGACGAGCATGGCGACGTGGCCACCGCCAGCCTGCTCGAGAACTGGATCGACGAGGCCGAGCGGCGCACGTGGTTCCTGTTCGAGGCGGCCCGCGCCAGCCGCTGAGGGAGCATTCCGCCACGCGCAACCACTGGCCTGCTGTTCAGGCTTTCTGAGCGACCGGCCTGCCCATCTGCCGTCTTGCCAGGGGAAGGGCGGGGTTAGGCTGGGGTGGGAGGAAGCGCACGCCATGGCAGAACAAGACACCTACGACTACATCGTCGTCGGCGCAGGCACGGCCGGGTGCCTGCTCGCCAACCGGCTCTCGGCCGATCCCGCGACGCGCGTCGCCTTGCTGGAGGCCGGCGGCAAGGACAACTACCACTGGATCCACATCCCCGTCGGCTACCTCTATCTGATGGGCAACCCCCGCGCCGACTGGGGCTTCAAGACGGCGGAGGAGCCGGGCCTGAACGGCCGCAGCCTCAACTATCCGCGCGGCCGCGTGCTCGGCGGCTGCTCCTCCATCAACGGCATGATCTACATGCGCGGCCAGGCGCGCGACTACGACCTGTGGCGGCAGATGGGCAACCCCGGCTGGGCCTGGGAGGACGTGCTGCCCTACTTCAAGAAGCACCAGGACCAGTGGGCCGTGGAGCCCGACGCCTTCGAGGGCCTGCACGCGCGCGGCGGGGAATGGCGCATCGAGCACGCGCGCATTCGCTGGGAGATCCTCGACGCCTTCCGCGAGGCGGCGGCGCAAGCCGGCATCCCCAAGGTCGACGACTTCAATCGGGGCGACAACGAGGGCGTGCGGCTACTTCCACGTCAACCAGAAGACGGGCATCCGCTGGAACACCTCCAAGGGCTTCCTGCGGCCGGTGCTGCACCGGTCCAACCTCGAGGTCGAGACCCACGCGATGGTCGAGCGGCTGCTGGTCGAGGGCAAGCGCGTGACTGGGATCACGCTGCGCCAGGACGGGCAACAGCGCACGCTAAAGGCCGCGCGCGAGGTGATCCTGGCCGCCGGCGCCATCGGCAGCCCGCAGATCATGCAGCTCTCGGGGATCGGCCCGGGCGAAGTGCTGCAGCCGCTCGGCATCGAGGTGGCGCACGAGCTCGGCGGGCGTCGGCCAGAACCTGCAGGACCATCTGCAGATCCGCTGCGCCTACAAGGTCTCGGGCGTCAAGACCATGAACGAGCGCTACCAGAGCCTTCTGCAGCGCGCCGGGTTCGCGGCCCAATACGCGCTGACGCGGCGCGGGCCGATGACCATGGCGCCCTCCCAGCTCGGCGCGTTCGTCAAGTCGGATGCCGCCCGCGAGACCCCCGACCTGCAGTACCATATCCAGCCGCTGACGCTGCCCAAGTTCGGCGAGCCGCTCGATCCGTTCCCGGCCTTCACGGCGAGCGTTGCCAACATCCGGCCGACCAGCCGCGGCTGGGTGCGCATCAGCTCGCCCGACCCGCAAGCGCATCCCGAGATACGCCCCAACTATCTCGCCACCGCCGAGGACCGGCACGTGGCGGCCGAGTTCGATCCGCATCACGCGCAACATCATCTCGATGCCGGCACTGGCCAAGTACGGGCCCGAGGAATTCCGGCCTGGCTTTGCGGCGCAGAGCGACGAGGAGCTGGCCAAAGCCGCCGGCGACATCTCCACCACCATCTTCCACCCCGTCGGCACGGCGAGGATGGGAAGCGATGACACGGCCGTGGTCGATCCGCGCCTGAAGGTGCGCGGGCTTGCCGGCTTGCGCGTGGCCGATGCCTCCGTGATGCCGACCATCACTTCCGGCAACACCAACTCGCCGACGCTGATGATTGCCGAGAAAGCTGCCGCGATGATCCTCGAGGATGCGCGAGCTTAGGCTAGACGCTCGGCAAGTCCGTAGCCGAACTGGCGTCACCCCCAGCGCCCACTTTGCGGCCAGAAGACGCCTCCGCGACGTGCAGGCGCGAGCTTGTGCTTCCCGTCAACGTCTCGCTACAAGTGCGGCGGGCCGGGGACGAATTGCAACCACGACCGAGCCCGCAAATGCGAGGCTTGCCGGTTGGTTCGCGTCAGCTTGGAAATGAGCCGTCAGTGTCCAATCTTGCTTCTGTCGTAAGTGAAATCGTTGACGAGATGCGGCAGAGGACGGACCGCGGTGAGGTCGCGACCTATATCCCCGAGCTTGCCCGCGTCGACACCAAAGCCTTCGGTCTCGTGGTCATCGATGCCGATGGGCACATCGCAGCAGGCGGTGACAGCGACACGCCGTTCTCGATTCAAAGCATCTCGAAGGTCTTCACGCTGACGCTGGCCTTGGGCAAGGTCGGCGATCGGCTGTGGCAGCGCGTCGGCCGCGAGCCCTCGGGCAGCCCATTCAACTCCATCGTCCAGCTCGAGTTCGAGCGCGGCAAGCCGCGCAACCCCTTCATCAATGCCGGCGCGATTGCCGTCACCGACGTGATTCTGTCCGGCCATCGGCCGCGGGAGGCGCTGGGGGAGATCCTCAGGTTCATCCGGTTTCTGGCCGATGATGCCGGCATCTCCATCGACGAAGCCGTGGCCGCCTCCGAGCAGCGCACCGGATTTCGCAACTGCGCGCTCGCCAACTACATGAAATCGTTCGGCGTGCTCGAGAACCCCGTGGAGCTGACGCTCGGCGTCTACTTCCACCATTGCGCCATCGCCATGTCGTGCCGCCAGCTTGCCATGGCCGGGCGCTTCCTCGCCCAATTCGGGCGCGATCCCTCGACCGGCCTGTCGGTCGTGCTGCCCGAGCGCGCGCGCCGGATCAACGCTGTCATGCTGACTTGCGGCCACTACGACGGCTCGGGCGAGTTTGCCTATCGTGTAGGGCTGCCCGGCAAGAGCGGGGTCGGCGGCGGCATCCTGGCGATTGCTCCCGGCAGAGGATCCGTCGCTGTCTGGTCGCCGGGGCTCGACGCGTCGGGAAATTCCCGGCTCGGGCAGATCGCGCTCGAGAAGCTTTCGAAAAAGCTCGGCTGGTCGATCTTCGGCGCCTAGCGCCTGCGGGCCTGCTCGGCTTCCTGGAGCGCGGCTTCGTGATACCAGCCGCTGCCGCAATCCGCGAACGCATATCGCTCCGAGGTGAGATCGGCGGGCTTCTTGGCCGTGTCCTGTTGGCAGGCCTCGCGCGGGCTCTGGTGGGAAATTGATAGATTTTGGCCGTCTCGCGGTTCGATGTCTCTCTCATTGCATCATCCTCTCAGTCCGCGTCTACGCCGCTGCATGATGTAATGTGAGCTGTACATAGTTTGAACAGTTTGCCTACAAAAAATATTTGAATTGCACACATTATGTGCACTCCCACCTTTGCTTATTTGCCGAGCATTTAATAAGACAAAGGTGGTCCTCACGCCGACCGTAGCTGAATCGCCAACGGCTGCGAATGGGTGATCGCTGATGGGCTTATTCATCGGAGGGCGGGTGTGCTGAGCGTTCCGCGTCAATTCGAGGATTGCCGCCCTATCGTTGCCGCCGCGGGGGCCGGCGAGCAGCTTCGCCCGGCAACCCCAACAACGTCGAAGCTCCCAACTAGGTCCCTGGAAAGAGTGCATGATTAAAAACATCGGCCGCTGGCTGCGGGGTACGGACAAGACATCGACAGTACCCGCCACGCCAACACCCAACACACCAACTGCAACCCCGGCACCTAGCGCAAGCTCGGCGCCAAGCGCCGCGGCATCCTCGCCAAAGCCTATCCCGCCGGCGGCGCGGCCGGCACCACGGCCGCCTGCTGCGGCTGCCCCATCACCCCTTCGTGCTTCAGCAATCGGAGAGAAACCCAAAATGACGAAATACAGGCTCGAGTACATTTGGCTCGATGGTTATACGCCGGTACCGAATTTGCGTGGCAAGACGCAAATCAAGGCGTACGAGACTTTCCCGACGCTGGAGCAGCTGCCGCTGTGGGGCTTCGATGGAAGCTCCACCATGCAGGCCGAGGGCCGGAGCTCGGACTGCGTGCTCAAGCCCGTCGCCGTCTATCCCGACAGCGAGCGCACGAACGGCGTGCTGGTGATGTGCGAGGTCATGATGCCCGATGGCAAGACCCCGCACCCCTCCAACAAGCGGGCGACCATTCTCGACGACCCGGGCGCTTGGTTCGGCTTCGAGCAGGAATATTTCCTCTACAAGAACGGACGCCCGCTTGGCTTCCCCGACAGCGGCTACCCGGCTCCGCAGGGCCCCTACTACACCGGCGTCGGCTACAAGAACGTGGGCGATGTCGCGCGCAAAATCGTCGAGGAGCACCTCGACGCCTGTCTCGCCGCCGGCATCAACCACGAAGGCATCAACGCGGAGGTGGCGAAGGGCCAGTGGGAGTTCCAGATCTTCGGAAAGGGCTCCAAGAAGGCCGCGGACGAAATGTGGATGGCCCGCTATCTCCTGTTGCGGCTGACCGAGAAGTACGGCGTCGATATCGAGTTCCACTGCAAACCGCTCGGCGATACGGACTGGAACGGCTCGGGCATGCACGCCAACTTCTCGACGGCCTACATGCGCGAGGTCGGCGGCAAGGACTACTTCGAGAAGCTGATGGCCGCGTTCGAAGCCGCCAGGGCCGATCACATCGCCGTCTACGGACCCGACAACCACCTGCGCCTGACGGGCAAGCACGAGACGCAGTCGATCGACACCTTCAGCTACGGGGTTGCCGACCGCGGTGCATCGATCCGCGTGCCGCACAGCTTCGCAAACAACGGCTACAAGGGCTATCTGGAGGATCGCCGTCCCAACTCGCAAGGCGACCCCTACCAGATCGCTTCCCAGATCCTGAAGACGATCGCGTCCGTTCCGACGAGCGCCAAGGTCGGCGTGCCGGCGGCAGCTTGACGGTTGTCGTTGCGCCAGGGTGGCGCTCGGACGGCGTCATCAGCCCGATGAAACAGAGAGAGCGTGCACGTTCAAGTGCACGCTTTTTCGTTTGAGTGTGGTGCGGCGCCGAGGGGAGGCTGCACGAACTATTGGCGGAAAAGCCTCTCAGGGCCAGATCTGCACGTAGGCCGAACGCTCGCGTTCGGAGGTCTTGGCGAAGTGGGCGTCGTAGTCCTTGACCAGGGTCTTGAGGTGGTCGGACTGCTGGAAGCGCTTGAACACCTCCTCGCTGGCGAACTCGTAGACCGCCATGTACTGGAACTTGTCCTCGCCCAGAATCTTCTTGTAGCGGCGTGCGCTCACAGCGCCGTTGTACTGGAGCACCTGCGGCGCGTGCTCGTCATTGTACCATTTGTTGAACGCCGCCTCCTTGTCCTTGGTGATGGTGGCGCGCACGACGAATAGGGTGACTGCCATTGGTGGTTTCCTCTCCTGCTGTCCGGCGCCGATCTAGTCTAGATCTAGCCCGCGCCGGGTTGATTGATCCAAATCTTGCCGCTCAAGCCCACCCGCGGGCCGCCAGCTCGGCCTTGAGCTCGGCCTCGGCCGCGGCCAGGCGGTCGGCATCGATCGAGCGCAGCACCAGCTGCGTGCCGGGCTTGCCGTCCTTCTGGAACGGGTAGCTGCCCATCGGCACGTCGGGATAGCGCTTCTGCAGCGTCGCCGAACATCTCGGCGATCTCGCCCTCGGGGCGGTGCAGGTCCATGGCCGCGGACAGCATCTTCTTGCCGGTCTTGAGGAACTTGGTCGCGGCATCGAGCATCACGTGCATGATGCTTGGGAATGCCGGCCATGACGATGACGTTGCCGAGCTTGAAGCCCGGCGCGATCGAGACGCTGTTCTCCACCAGCTCGGCGCCGAAGGGGATGCGGGCCATGCGCAGGCGCGCGGGCGTCAGCTCCACGCCGCGGCGCTGGAAGTGGGCGCGCATCGGCGCCAGCGCCCGCTCGTCCACGTCGATGCCGACGCCGAAGGCCTTGGCGATTGAGTCGGCGGTGATGTCGTCGTGGGTCGGGCCGATGCCGCCGGTCGTGAAGAGGTAGTCGTAGCGCTTCCTGCAGCGCATTGACGGCATCGACGATCTCGGCCTCCTCGTCGGGGACGACGCGCACCTCCTTCATCTGGATGCCGATGGCGGTCAGATGGTCGGCGATGTGGCCGATGTTCTTGTCCTTGGTGCGGCCCGAGAGGATCTCGTCGCCGATCACCAGCAGCGCCGCCGTCACCAGGCTGCTGGTGTCGCTCTGCGCGCCGCCTTGAGCCAGCTCGCTCATGCCCCCTCCCTAGTCCTCCTGGTCGCACCGGCGTTTCCCTCGGCGACGAGCTGCCGATAGACGCCAAGCATGCGCTCCGTCACCGCCTCGCGGGTGAAGCCCTGTTGGTAGTCCGCCCGGCCCCGTTCGATCAAGTGGGCTTCAAGCGCTGGGTCGCCCACGAGGCGCCCGATCGCCGCGGCGAGTGCGGCTGCATCATCGATCGGGACCAGCAGGCCGTTGCCGCCGTCCACAATAAGCTCCTTTGGCCCCCGGCTCGCCGCCGCCACCAGCGGCACGCCGGCCGCCCAGGCCTCCAGCATCACCGTGCCGAAAGGCTCGTAGCGCGACGGCAGCACGCAGATGTCCGCGGCCCGCAACAGCGACCCGCGGTCGTTGCGCCAGCCAAGGAAACGCACGCGTCCGGCAACGCCGAGCTCATCGGCCAGCGCCTTCAACTCATCCTCGAGCGGGCCGTCGCCGGCGATCCAGGCGACGCATTGCGGCAACTCGGCGAGCGCCCGCAGCAAGATGTCGAGGCCCTTCTTCTCGTGCAGCCGCGACAAAGCCAGCAGCACAGTCGCGCCAGGCGGGGTTGCAAGCGAGGCTCGATCGACTGTCGGACCATCCTCGAGGGTGGGGAAGGTCGGCACGTAGTGTGCCCTGTCCGGCGACACGCCTCGGGCCACCATGTGGGCGACGATGCCGGGGGTGACGCCGACGAAATGCGAGCAGCGCGCGAAGTTGGCCGGGTCGTAGTAACCGCCGAACCAACCGATCGTCGGCGCCTCGAGCCTGGGCATCAGGCTCGCCGCGCGCCGCATCCAGCAATGCACGAGATCGGGTGCGAAGGCGCCGATGAGCGCCGCGAGCCGGCGCCGTCGCAGGAGGCCGAGGCTGTTATCGAGCACGTCTGAAGCCAGGCGCACGCCTCCAGCCTCCAGGCGGGCATGATGGATCGAGGCGCGGGGGATGACCGCGACCTGGTCAACGCCCACGCGATTGAGGCTCTCCATCATGTCGGCCGAGTAGGTCTCGGCGCCGCCGTTGGCGCGGCTCGCCATGACGTGCAGGATGCGCATGGCGACAGCATAGCGGCTTGCACCGCAGCTTGCAGTATTGGCGCCGGCCGGCCTAACTTCCGCCGCCATGCGCCTTCCCGCTCCCCTGCTCCGCGGCCAGTTGATCCAGCGCTACAAGCGCTTTCTGGCCGACGTGCGCCTCGACGACGGGCGGCTCGTCACCGCCACCTGCGCCAACACCGGCTCGATGCTGGGGCTGACCGCTCCGGGCTCGGTGGTATGGCTGTCGGAAAGCGACAGCCCCACGCGCAAGTACCGCCACACCTGGGAGCTGGTGGAGGCCGACCTGGGAAAGGGCCCGACGCTCGTCGGCATCAATACGGGCCATCCCAACAAGCTCGTCGCCGAGGCGATAGCGGCGCGGCGCATCAGAGCGCTCGCCGGCTATCCGGGGCTCAGACGCGAGGTCAAATACGGCCGCAACAGCCGCATCGACCTGCTGCTCGAGTGCCCCACGAAAGGCTCGTGCTACGTCGAGATCAAGAACGTGCACCTGGCGCGCCGGCACGGGCTTGCCGAGTTCCCTAATTCGGTGACCGAGCGTGGCGTCAAGCATCTCTCCGAAATGTCCGACATGGTGCGCCAGGGCCACCGCGCCGTCATGGTGTTCCTGATCCAGCGCGGCGATGCACGGCGCCTAGCATTTGCCCGCGACATCGATCCCACGTACGGGGCGGCGTTCGATGCGGCGACCGCGGCTGGTGTGGAAGCCATTGCGCTGCGCTGCAAAATGGCGACCGAGGAGATCGTGGTCGACAAACCCGTGCCGATCGTGGGCTGATTGAAGCGGTCCGCAGCACTCGCGTCCGCCAGGCTGCGCTTGGCGCGCGACCCAGCCCGCCCGCATTGTCATATCGCGCCGTCCGCCGGTGTATGATACCTGTCTCGCGCCCCGAGGAAACGGCCAATCGCAAGGGTCCACCCAAGGTCCAATGGCTTCCGATACGGCCCATACCCTGCCCGGCGCGGCAGCCGCCGCCGGCGAGGCGCAGACGCTTGCCGCCGTCTCGGCCGCGCACCTGGTCAGCCATTTCTACATCATGGTGCTGCCGGTCCTCCTGCCGCTGCTGAAGGACCGGCTCGATGTCGGCTTCTTCGAGCTGGGCCTGGCGCTCACGGCCTTCAACGTGGTGACCGGCCTCACCCAGGCACCGACGGGCGTGCTGGTCGATCGGGTCGGCGCCCGGCCGGTGCTGATCGCAGGCCTCATCCTCGGCGGCGTCGCCTTCTTCTCGCTCGGCATGAGCCACTCCTACGTTTGGCTGCTGGCGGCGGCAGTCGTGGCGGGCCTTGCCAACTGCGTCTATCACCCCGCCGACTACGCCATGCTCTCCGACAGCATCTCGGAAGGTCGCGTGGGCCGCGCCTTCTCGGTGCACACCTTCGCGGGCTTCCTCGGCGGCGCGGTCGCGCCGGTGACGCTGTTGACGCTGGCGACCTACGGCGGCCCCGAGAGCGCGCTCCTGTTCGCCGGGCTGGTCGGGCCGGTGACCGCCCTTGCACTGTTCCTGATGCCGAGCCCGCAGGCGGGGCCCGATCGCCCCTCCAATACCCGCTCCGGCCTCAAGTTGCCCGGATCGGGCAAGGCTACGGGGCTTGCGGGCGTGCTGACGCCGGCGGTGCTCGCCATGACTGGATTCTTCACGCTGCTGGCGCTTTCCAACAGTGCCATCAACAGCTTCTCCGTGGTGGCATCGATGGCGACCCACGGTGTGTCGTTTGCCGGCGCCAACGCAGCGCTGACGGCCTATCTCGCCGGCTCCGCGATCGGCGTACTGCTGGGCGGCTGGCTGGCGGACCGCACCAGCCGCCACGGTGTCGTCACCGCCATCGGTTTCGGGCTGGCCGCTGCCATCATGCTCCTCGTCGCCGTCCTCACGCTCTCGGTCGTTCCTCTGGCGCTCGCCATGGGCGTTGCCGGCGTCATCTTCGGTATGATCCAGCCCTCGCGCGACATGCTGGTGCGCAAGGCTTCGCCGCCCGGCGCGGCGGGCCGCGTCTTCGGCGTCGTCTCGACCGGGTTCAACATCGGCGGCATCATCGGCCCGCCGATGTTCGGCTGGATCATGGATCATGGATCGCCGCGCTGGATCTTCGGCGCCGCGGTCATCTTCATGGCCATCACGGCCCTGGTGGGTCTTGCCGAGGAGCGGCGCAGACACTCCGTCTGACGCAGTCTTGATCGGCCGTGAGCGCGTTCAAGCTCGCGCTTGCGCGGGCGCTGAACTATACCCAACTCGAGGAGCAAGGATCCGCATCGGACCGACCAACAACCTCTCAGGGAGTGACTCATGATGAGCCGCCGCAATCTGACGCTGGCGGGCATTTCCGCGGCGGCCGCTGCCGCCGCGGCGCGCCTTCTCTCCGGTGGAACGGCTCAGGCGACCGGCACCACGCAGACCTTCGAGATCACCAAGACGGACGAGGAGTGGAGGAAGCTCCTCACGCCCGAGCAGTTCTACGTGCTGCGCAAGCACGGCACCGAGCGCTCCGGCTCCAGCCCGCTCGACAAGCAGCACGGTGCCGGCATCTTCAGTTGCGCGGGCTGCGACCTGCCGCTGTTCTCCTCCGCCACCAAGTTCAACAGTGGCACGGGCTGGCCCAGCTTCTACAAGCCGCTCGACAACGCCGTCGGCACCACCGTCGACAAGAGCCTGTTTATGACACGCACGGAGGTGCACTGCCGGCGCTGTGGCGGCCACCTTGGCCACGTTTTCGACGACGGCCCCAAGCCGACCGGACTGCGCTACTGCATGAACGGGGTGGCCCTGAAGTTTAGCCCCGAGAAGAAGTCGTCATCCTGAGACGACACGAGCATCCACGCCAACACGGTTGCACGAGGCCGACACCGCCATGCCCAAGCTCTTCCGCGCCGCCCGCTGGCTGGCCCCGCTCGCCCTCGTCGCCGGCATCTCGACCGCTGCCGTGGCGCAGACGACGCCGGCACCGAAGAGCGACGCCGGCGCTGCCATCGCCACCTTCGCCGGCGGCTGCTTCTGGTGCATGGAGGAAGCGTTCGAGAAGGTGCCGGGCGTGATCCGCGCCGTATCGGGCTACACCGGCGGCACGGTCGAGAAGCCGAGCTACGAGCAGGTCTCGTCCAAGTCCACGGGCCACTACGAGTCCGTTCAGGTCACCTACGACCCTGCCAAGGTGAGCTACCCGCAGCTCGTCGACTGGTACTGGCGCAACATCGACCCCGTCGATGCCAGGGGCCAGTTCTGCGACAAGGGCAGCCCCTATCACACCGCCATCTTCACCCATGACGCCGCGCAGAAGAAGGTCGCCGAGGACTCCAAGCACGCGCTCGAGGCATCGGGTCGCTTCAAGGAGAAGATTGCGACCAAGATCCTGCCCGCCGGGCCGTTCTGGCCGGCGGAGGGCTACCACCAGGACTACTACAAGAAGAACCCCAATCGCTATCACTACTACAAGACCGCCTGCGGCCGCGCGCAGCGGCTCGAGCAGATCTGGGGCCCGCCCAAGCCGCCGCAGACGCTGACGCAGTAGAACAGAGGCGTTTCGAGCCCACACCTACTCCGGAAACCGCGGCGCGTAGGGCTCGAGTGGCAGCCGCAGTGCATTGGTGAGATAGGACACCATGCGGTAGAAGCCCGCGAGTAGCAGAAGCTCCAGGATTACCTCCTCGCTGAAGCGGGCGCGGAGCTCGGCCCACAGCGCGTCGTCGATGTCGCAGTGCTCGTGCAAGGCGTCGCTTAGGCGGATCAGCAGGGCGTCCTCCGCGCCCCAGCAGGCATCGCCGGCCGCGCCCCGCACCAGCGAGCGCTGCTGCGCCTCGTCGATGCCGGCCCGCTTGGCGAAGAAGGCGACGTGCACGCCCCACTCGTACTCGGAGCCGCAGCGGGCCGTGACCCGGTCGATGACGATCTCGCGCTGCCGTAGCGTCAGGTGGCCCTTGTCGAGCAGGCCGCCGCCCATGAAGCGCTCGATCAGGCGCTTGTCGCGGGCAAGCGTTCGGAACAGGATCAGCGGCGCGAGGCCCGGCGGCATCAGGGCGTCGAAGCGGGCGGCGATCTCGGGCGGGTAGGGCGGCTCGGCCGGAGCGATGCGGGGAGCTGCAGACATGGGGGTCCTCCTATGCTACCGTTTTCATAGCATAGATCGAGAGCTCCTTGCTACGGAAAAGATAGCATGCCGGCACCCAGACCCGGACGGCGCGTGCGCGGCTCCGCGACCGGCCGGCCCATCATGGCGCTGCTTGATCTGCTGGGGCGGCGCACGAGCCTGCGCATCCTGTGGGAGCTGCGGGATCGGCCGCTCACCTTCCGCTCCCTGCAGGAGGCGGCCGCCACCAACCCGAGCGTGCTCAACGCACGGCTGGCGGAGCTGCGCGAGGCACGCTTGGTCGATCGCGGCGCGGAGGGCTATGTGCTGACCTCCCACGGCCAGTCGCTGCTCGCGACCTTCCTGCCGCTCAATGCCTGGGCGGAGGAATGGGCCAAGGCGCTTGCAGGCAGGCGGCGGAAGGCGTGACAGGGTCGACGCAACGGCTTGCGCCCGCGCCAACCCAAGCTACGCCTTCGTCGGACCGCGCTCGTGGCCGGTGGCGAGGCGCCGCTCGATCATCTGCGAGTAGCGCGACATGCCGAAGCAGAAAATCCAGAACACGAAGCCGGCGAACACGTAGCCGGTCATCGCCGTGGAGTTGGCGAACCACTTGGCGTCAGTCAGGTTCAGCTGGACGATGCCGAGGACGTCGAAGAGCCCGATGATGAGCACTAGGCTCGTATCCTTGAAGAGGCCGACGAAGCTATTGACGATGCCGGGGATCACCAGCTTCAGGGCCTGCGGCAGGATGATCAGCGCCATGCGCTTGGGGTAGGAGAGCCCGAGCGCCTCGGCCGCCTCGAACTGTCCGCGAGGGATCGCCTGCAGGCCGCCACGGATGGTCTCGGCCATGTAGGCGCCGGCAAACAGGGCGACACCGACCAGCGCGCGCAGGAGCTTGTCGAAGGAGATGCCGGCCGGCAGGAACAGCGGCAGCATCACCGAGGACATGAACAGCACGGTGATGAGCGGCACGCCGCGCACGAACTCGATGAAGCCGATCGAGGCCCAGCGCGCGAACGGCATCTTCGAGCGCCGGCCCAGCGCCAGGGCTATGCCGACCGGGAACGAGCCGGCGATGCCGACGCTGGCGACGACGAGCGTCACCAGCAGGCCGCCCCACAGCTCGGTCGGGACGGGCGGTAGAGACACGAGGCCGCTGGTCGAGAACACCCAGCGCGCAACGAGCGGGATCGCCGCGGCGAGACAGAGCACGGCGGGGAGCCGCAGGCTCATGCGGCCCAGCAGAAGGAGGATGACGCCGACAGCGCCCAGAGCCAACCCTGCCACGTCGAGCACGCCGGTGCCGGCATGGCTCGCACTGCCGGTCAGCAGCCAGAACGCGATCGCCGGAAAAGGCAGAAACGTATAGCCGGCGCTCCAGGCCTTGCCGGGGATTCGCGGCACCATGAGTGGGACAAGGCCCGCAAGCGCCATGACGTAAACGAGATCGACGCGCCAGCGCTCATCCAGGGGATAGCGGCCGTAGATGAACTGGCTGAACTTGGCCCGGATGAAAGCCCAGCAGGCGCCGCTGCCTTCGACCTGGCATGCCGTGCCGTCCTCGCCGCTCCACACGGCGTTGATGATGCCCCAGCTGACGATCCCCTCGAGCAACCTCCAAACAAGGTAGAGCGCAACGAGGGTCAGTATCGCATTGCCCCACGACGAGAAGAGATTGTGCCGCAGCCAGCCGAGCACTCCGATTTCGGAGCGGGGCGGCCGAATTGACGCCGACGGGTTGCCAGCGGCCGGTGCTTGGGCGAGATCGCGTTGCATGGCATTACCTCTCGACCAGGGCCATGCGCGCATTGAACCAATTCATGAACAGCGACGTGAGCAGGCTGAGGCCGAGGTAGACGAGCATGGTGATGAGGATCACCTCGACTGCCTGGCCCGTCTGGTTCAGCACCGTGCCAGCGACGCTGACGAGGTCGGGGTAGGCAATGGCCACGGCGAGCGAGGAATTCTTGGTCAGGTTGAGATAGTTGCTGGTCAATGGGGGGATGATGATGCGCATCGCCTGCGGGATGACCACCAGGCGCAGCACCTGGCCCTGGGTGAGGCCGATGGCGCGGGCGGCCTCTTTCTGGCCGTTGGGGACGCCCTGGATGCCGGCACGCACGATCTCGGCTATGAAGGCACCCGTATAGACGACGAGGCCGACGACCAAGGCCATAAGCTCGGGCAGGATGACGATGCCGCCTTCAAAGTTGAAGCCCCGCAGCTCCGGATTGACGAAACCCAGCGGCGCACCCGCCAGCACGAAGGCCGCAGCCGGCAACAGGACAACAAGGCAAAGCGAGACGAGGCCGGTAGGAAACTGCGCCCCCGTGAGCAGTTGGCGGCGGCGCGCCCAGATCGCGATCGCCACCGCGGCTAGGATCGCCACGCCAAATGCGGCCAGCACGAAGTCGAATCCTGTCTTCGGCACCGGGGCCGGCAGGTAGAGCCCGCGCTGGTTGAGAAAGGTGCCCGACAGCGGCTCCCAGCTATGTCGCGCCGGGGGCGTCAAGTGCAGCAGCGTGAAGTACCAGATGAACAGCTGCAGCAGCAGCGGGATGTTGCGGATGGTCTCGACGTAGACGGTGGCGAGCCGCGCAATCAGCCAGTTGGTGGAAAGCCGCGCGATTCCCATCGTGAAGCCGACGAGGGTGGCGAGCACGACGCCGATCGAGGCGACCAAAACGGTATTCCACAGCCCGACCCAGAAGGCGCGGCCATAGGTCGAGGTGTTGGTGTAAGCAATCAGCGATTGCGAGATGTCAAAGCCGGAGGTGGTGTCCCAGAAGCCGAAGCCGGAGGCGATGTTCTGCCGCTTCAGATTGGCAGCGGTGTTGGAAATGATCATCCAGAACAGAGCGCCGAGAACCGCCACGAGGATGATCTGGAACAGGATCTGACGCACCTCGGGCCGGTAGAGGAGGTCAATCGGGCTCGCAGTCCGCCGCGCCGTGCCTTGCGTATAAGCCGTGACCGCCATGTCAGTCTCCCCCGCGGCCGCCCTTCGCCTGCCGCGTCCTGCTCCTTCATGCGCGAAGCGCCGGCCGCTTTCGCGACCGGCGCCTCGATGCTTCCACCGCGCTAGCGGATGGGCGGGGCGTACTGGATCCCGCCCTTGTTCCATAGATTGTTGAGACCGCGGGCAATCTTGAGCGGCGTGTTCGGGCCTACGTTGCGCTCGTAAATCTCGCCGTAGTTGCCGACGCCCTTGAGGATATGCACGACCCAGTCGTTATCGACCCCGATCGATTTGCCGAACTCGCCCTCGACGCCGAGCAGGCGCCGGATTTCGGGATTTTTCGACTTGAGCATCTCATCGACGTTCTTGCTCGTCACGCCGAGCTCCTCGGAGTTGAGAAGCGCGAAATAGACCCACTTGTTGAGCGTGAACCACTGGAAGTCGCCCTGGCGCACGACCGGGCCCAGCGGCTCCTTGGAGATGATCTCGGGCAGCACCACGTGATCGTTCGGGTTCTTCAGGCGCAGACGCTGGGCATAGAGGCTCGACTGGTCGGTGGTGTAGACGTCGCAGCGACCAGCATCGTAGGCGGCGTTGACCTCCTCCGCCTTCTCGAACACCACGGGCTTGTAGGTCATGTTGTTGCTGCGGAAGTAGTCGGCCAAGTTGAGCTCGGTGGTGGTGCCGGTCGCAACACACACGGAGGCGCCGTTGAGCTCCTTGGCTGACTTCACGCCGAGCTTCTTCGGCACCATGAACCCCTGGCCGTCGACATACATGATGCCGACGAAAGACAGGCCCATGGCGCTATCACGGCTCATGGTCCAAGTGGTCGTGCGCGAGAGCACGTCGATCTCGCCCGACTGCAGCGCCGTGAACCGCTCCTTGGCGGTGAGCGGCTTGAACGACACCTTCTTTGGGTCATTGAAGATCGCTGCTGCGACACCGCGGCAGAAATCCACGTCGAGGCCGGACCAGTTGCCCTTGTCGTCGGGGAAGGCGAAGCCCGGCGTGCCGGTGCCGACACCGCAGCTCAAGGTGCCTCGCTGCTTGACGGTGTCGAGCGTCTTGGTCTGGGCGGCAGCCATGCCGGCTGTGGCGACCAGCGCCGCCGCTCCGGCGACGACGACCTTGGCGATGCGTTTCATCTGCACATGCTCCCTTCAGGTGAACGCTAGTGGTTGAGGATTTGCGACAGGAACAGCTTGGTGCGGTCCGACTTCGGGTTGGCAAAGAATTCCTTGGGCGTGCCCTGCTCGACGATCTCGCCGCGGTCCATGAAGATGACGCGGTCGGCGACCGAGCGGGCAAAGCCCATCTCGTGGGTGACGCACAGCATGGTCATGCCGGAGCCGGCCAGCTCGATCATCACATCGAGCACCTCCTTGATCATCTCGGGGTCGAGCGCGGAGGTGGGCTCGTCGAACAGCATGATGCGCGGGTTCATGCACAACGCGCGGGCGATGGCGACGCGCTGCTGCTGGCCGCCGGAGAGCTGGCCCGGATACTTCTGCGCCTGCTCGGGGATCTTGACGCGGGCCAGGTACTGCATGGCCGTCTTCTCCGCCTGCGCACGCGACATCTTCTTGACCCACACGGGCGCCAGGCAGAGGTTGTCGAGCACCGTCAGGTGAGGGAACAGATTGAAGCTCTGAAACACCATGCCGACATCGGAGCGGATCTTGTCGATCTGGCGCACGTCGTTGGTGAGCTCGATGCCGTCGACGATGATCTGGCCCTTCTGGTGCTCCTCCAGTCGGTTGATGCAGCGTATCAGCGTCGACTTGCCCGAGCCCGACGGCCCGCAGATCACGATCTTCTCGCCCAGCTCGACGGTGAGGTTGATGTCTCTCAGGACGTGGAATTCGCCGTACCACTTGTTGACGGCGATCATCTGAACGGCTGGAACTTCACTCGCGGCCATAGCAGTCGGGGCGGCGTTGCCTTGAGCCATGCTGTCTCCCACGCGAGCGAGGGCGGCCCTGACACCGCCCTGGACGGACGAAGAGCAAGTATGCATGAGGCTGTCCGAGCGCGCAATGCGTGCTCCTGCAGCGCACAAGAGCAGACTCAGCTCAATGAATGAGCTTTCCCCGGTAGGGCCAATCGCGCGCATGGTACTGGCCTTGCCGGTTCATGGTCCTGGCAGTGATGGACCGAGTCTAGTGTAGCGGGATGCTCACCCACACTTGGCCGCCCAGGTCGTGGAAACCCGTGCTGCTGCCGAGGCCGTCGTAGGAGGCAACCAAGCGTGCGGACGGTCCGCGCGGCGAGGTCACCAGCACGCCAGCCTGCACGAGACCACGGAAATCGTTGCCATCGGCCACCAGGCCACCGACCTGGCTGGTGTGCGAGCCCGTGTCGTCCCAGACGCCCTGGATGGAGGCGTGCGGCTCCCAGATTATGCCGTCCGCGCCCTTCAGGCGGTACCCGATCTCGGGGCCGAAGGACAATCGCCCGAGGGATACGGTCTGCGAAGGGATCAGCACGCCGAGCGCATCAGCGTAGCTCTCCTGCTTGTCCTCCACGTAGGTGTAGGCGAGGCTCGGGGTCACGCGGAAACTGCCGAAATGCCAATTGCCGGTCAGCTTGGCGTGAGCGAGCCAACGGTCGGTCGAGAATTTATCCTCGTAGCTGCCGAAGGGATTGACGCTGTTGTCGGAGCTTCCCCAGGCCGCGCGTGCATCGAAGAAGAGGTGCTGGGTGAGCTGGACGCTGGCGTAGGGGCCGGCCATGTAACCCTTGCCATCGATCGACGTGTTGGACAGGCCCGGCGATTTGCCCGTCCAGTCGAATTGCACCAGCGCGCCGACCAGGATCGCGGGCGTGAGCAGGTAGTCGGCCCCCAGGTACAACACGCCGAACCGCCCATTGCTGTGCGAGCCGCCGGCCCGGTCGCGATAGTCGGAGAAATGACCCTCTACCCAGACGTCGAGCCCGCTGGTTGCGGGCGACGCGGCACGCGCCGGCCCGTTGGCGACGCCGTCCTTCAAGGAGGCGTTCGGGTGCGCGCCCAGGCGCGAGAGGCTGGTGGCGAAGGCCAGCCGCGAACCGGTGTCGTCCTCGCTATTGCTGATAGTGAACGCCGCGTCGTTTGCGCCGCCAGCTCGGCCGCTGTCTCCATCGCCCCACAACGAGCCCGGCAGGCGCCGCACGAGACGGCTGCGGTCCGGCTCATGCGTGGCAAGAAGCGCATTGCGGTGGCGAAGGAAGCCGCGGATCACCTGCTGCGTGCCGGCGGGGTGCTCGACCTCGTGCAAATTGACGAAGGTGCAGGTGATGGCTGCGCCGTCCACCACAGTGATCGCAGCCGTGCGATTGGCCACGTCCACGCTGGCGGTTGCGCCGCCCGAGGCGCCGGTGCAGGTCAGCGTGCCGAGCTTCCAGTCCAGGGGCAGGGCAACCTCGCTCACGCTGTAGGTGCCGGGCGCCAGCGAGGTGAAGGTTCTGCTCGACGTCCCATTGACCGTGACGAGGCTGAAGCTCGCTGCGCCCGGAATGGTGGAGGTGAAATTGAAGGTGCCGTTGCCGGCGGTTGCCGTCTTGACGATGGTGATTGAGCCCGGCGGCGCGACGGCCCTGACGGTGGCGGTGGCTTGTGCAGTTACTGTGCAGCCATCGGTGCAGCTGTCTCCCGTCACCGTCGCAGTGTTGGTGACGGACCCATTGGCGACGTCGGCAGCCGCAATTGTGTAGGCGCCCGTGCAGGTGATGCTGCCGAGGGACGGCATGATCGTGGTCGGGCAGCTGATCGAGGCGACCTTGTCGTCGACGAGGGACACGAGCCGGCCGATCCTATCGTCGAGGCTCGTCACCACGTACGTGTACGTGATCACTTGTCCGGCGGCACTGTAGGTCGACGGACTGGCCGTTTTTGCCAGCGTCCATTTCTGCAGCGCCGCTGCGGGCCTGACGCTCGCGACCAAGAGCGCGGCGAAAGTCACGACAAGGGCCGCAACGACCCAACCGTGCCGTTTCAGGCTCGACGGCAGGACCAACGCTCTGGCCTGTACGGTGTTGGGCTTCACGCAACCTACTTCTACGGGGGCCTGCCGGCCACCGTGTCAAAACGCACCTCCTCCCCGTTAGTACACCCGCACGCATGCCGCTGTCGGCGGCCGGCGGACACCGGGGAAACTATTGTCGTAGGTCGTCGCAACGGGGCAACAGTGCCAACCGCAAGCGGCAGAAGGGCCGCGCCGGCGCCCGTTGGCCCTGCAAAGGCCGTCTCAGAACGTCGACTTGAGTTTGAGGTGGTCCAGGCGGTTCATCGACGGCACGTCGAGGCGCTTGGGCGCATCATCGCGCAGCACGTCGAGCGGCACGGTGATCCCGGCGTCGCCGAGCGCCCACACCTTGCGATAGAAGTCTGCGAGGTTGCGGGCCGTCTTGCCGCCGACGCCGCGCACGATGTCGCCCTTCTGCACCCCCGCCTTCTCGGCGGGGCCGCCCTCCGTCACGCGCGACACCAACAGCTTGCCGGCGATCTCCTCGGTGATCAGGCCGAGCCAGGGCCGCGCCGGGCCCGACGCGCGCCCGTCCGCGATCAGGTCCGCCAGGATCGGCTGCAGGCGGTCGATGGGCACGAACATGTTGCCCGGCTCGCCGCTGCCGTTGCCAGAGACGTCGGCGACGATCAGCGAGCCCACCCCGACGAGCTTGCCCTCGCGGCTGATCAGTGCCGCACCGCTCCACATCGGATGCGGCGGGGTCGTGAAGATCGCGTTCTCCAGCAGGTACTCCCAGCCACCCGCGAACTCGCGCCGGGCAGCAACGTGCACAGGCGCCACCATCTCGGTGCCGCCGTAGCTGGCGACCAGCACCGGGTCCTTCACCTTGAGGGCTGCCGACTTGCCGAGGCTCATGGGCCGCACCTTGAGGGGCTGGGTTGCCCGCAGCAGGCCGAAGCCGGTCTCGTGGTCGTAGCCCACCACGTCGGCCGGCACGGCGTGGCCGTCGTTGGTCGCGACCTCCGCCGAGTGCGCCTCGACCATGAGGTAGCCGATCGTCAGAACCAGGCCGTCCGAGCCGATGACGATGCCGGAGCCGTGGCGCTCGAGCCCGAGGTATTCCACCGTGCGGCCGTCGGGGTTGATGTAGGTCTTGATGCGCACCACGGCGGCGGCAAGGTCGTCCAGCGTGGTGGGGGACTGCGCATGAGCGGCGGCGAGGCCCGCTATGAGCGCAATCGCGGCGAGCGCGGCAGTCCCGCCCCACACGGACCGACCGGCAATTGGCATGACAACACCCATGGGTAGCGTCGATTGGGCCAGGCGCCTACGGGTACCCGGCGCGAACCGGAAAGGATGCGCACCTCGCCTCGAGGACAACTGTATGGCCGGCTCGGGCCTCGCGCCACCGCGCAGTTGGCTCTTGGTTCAGAGGCAAGCTGCCTAAGCTCTGGCTAAGTTCTGGCTAAGCTTTGGGCGGAGTCTCCAAGCCGCCTTCCGGGTCGATCAGGCCCTGCAACCGAAACGCGGCGGTGCGGGCGAGCCGCAAGGTCATGGCCTTGCGCCGGGCACCCGCGAGCTTGTGCTCGGGAGCGGCGCGCACGATCTCGCCGCCGTAGCGGTCGGCGATGATGAGGCCCGTCTCCTGCGGCAGCACCTCGCGTGGAAAGTCGGGCGCCACGGCGAAGAACAGCCGGTCGCAATAGTCGCGGTACTCGCGGCCACTTCTGGTCGGCGCGGAAGTCCTCCAGGCACGACTTGATCTCGACGATCCAGATCTCGCCGCTGTCGGCGAGGCCTGCCACGTCCGCCCGCCGCCCGTTCGCCAGCGACAGCTCGCCGACCGCAGCCAGGCCATGCGCCTGGAGCAGGCGGGCAACGCCCCGGAAGATGTCGAAGGCGGCCGGCGACTGCCGACCGTCGCGGGCCTCGACCAGCCGTCCCGGAAGCATCGCCATGTCCGGCACCCCCATGGGCCGCATCCTACCTCGTCAATCGTCTCCTCACGCCGTCTCAGACGAGCCCGGTCGGGCACAGACGAGTTGAATTGACGACGACGGGGCAGCGGCCTTTTCTTGAGCACAGGCTGAGCCTATTGTCGCCGCGGTCGCAGGCGAGAGGGGGCTTATGGCACTGTTTTTCAAACGTGGACAGTATGAGGCACCCGCTGGCGGCGCCGACGGCCAGGTGACCACGGTTGCCGCCCGACCGCAAGCGCTGGAAGCCTCCGAGCTGCGCCGTTCGGTCGACCCGGCAACGCTCGGCTTCAAGACAACGGAAGAGCTCCATCCCATCACCGGGCTGATCGGCCAGGACCGCGCGCTCAAGGCCATCCAGTTCGGCGCCAACATCAAGAGCCACGACTTCAACATCTTCGTGCTGGGGCCGCCGGCCTCGGGCAAGACCACGGCAGTCAAGGCGCACCTCGGCCCCAAGGCAGCCGAGGCCCCCACGCCCGCCGATTGGGTCTATGTCTACAACTTCGAGAACCCCAACCGCCCGCACGCACTCAAGCTCCCCCACGGTCGAGCGCGCGATCTCGCCCGCGGCATGGTGGGCGTGCTGGATGAGCTCAGGAGCGTGCTGCCGGCGCTGTTCGAGGGCGAGGACTACCAGGTCCGCCGGCGCGCCATCGACGAACAATTCCGGTCGGGGCAGGAGGAGGCGCTCGAAAACCTCAACCGCAAGGCGCAGGGCCAGAACATCGCCATCCTGCGCACCCCCACCGGCTTCACCATGGCGCCGATGCACGAGGGCAAGGTGGTCAAGCCCGAGGTGTTCAACGCGCTCCCCGAGGCCATGCGCAAGGACGTCGAGAGCAAGATCGAGGCCCTGCAAAAGGAGCTCGAAAGCATTCTCGAGCGCATGCCCAAAGCCGACAAGAAGCGGCGCGCGGAGCTGAGCGAGCTCAACGAGGAGGTGGCCAAGCACGCCGTCGACGCCGCTCTCGACGAGCTGATCGCAGCGTTTGCAGACGTGGCCCAGGTCTCGGATTACCTGGCTGCCGCCGGCCGGGACCTGACCCGCAACGTCGCTCTTTTCCTCGTCAGCGGGGAGGAGGAGCAGAACGCCATCGTGCGCCAGCCCGTGGACACCGCGCGCGATGCCCGCTTCCGGCGCTACCTCGTCAACGTCATGGTCTCCAATGGCGCTTCCACCGGTGCCGGCGCCCAGGCCGGTGCGCCGGTGGTGGAGGAGCTCAACCCCACCTACGGCAACCTGATCGGCCGCATCGAGCACATCGCCCAGATGGGCACGCTCGTCACCGACTTCCTGCTGATCAAGCCCGGCTCCCTGCACGCGGCCAATGGCGGCTACCTGCTCATCGATGCGCGCAAGCTGTTGCTCTCGCCGTTCGCCTGGGAGGCCTTGAAGCGCGCGCTGAAGGCCCAGGCCGTCCACATCGAGCAGCCGTCGGAGGCGACCGGATTCAGCCTCATCTCCACGCAGTCGCTCGATCCCGATCCGATCCCCCTCGACGTGCGCGTCGTGCTGTTCGGCGACCGCGAGCTCTATTACATGCTCGCCGCCTACGATCCCGACTTCGCCGGCCTTTTCAAGGTGCAGGCGGACTTCGACGACACCATCGCCCGCTCGGCGGAGAACGACAATGCCTACTCCAGGGTGATCGCCTCGATCATCAAGGAGCACGGGCTCAAGGCCCTGGACGCGGCGGCCGTCGCACGCATCATCGACGAAGGCGCACGACTGGCCGACGACCGTGAGAAGCTGTCGATCGAGATCGGCCGCATCGCCGACATCGTGCGCGAGGCCGACTACTGGTCGAGCCAGGCCAAGCGAAAGATGACCACCAAGCAGGACGTGGCGCGCGCCATCGAGGAGCAAATCCAGCGCGCCGACCGGCTGCGCGACCGGGCGCAGGAGACGATCGCGCGCGGCCTCGTGCTGGTCGACACCGAAGGCGCCCGGATCGGGCAGATCAATGGCCTGTCCGTGCTGCAGCTCGGCAACTTCTCCTTCGGGCGCCCCAGCCGCATCACGGCACGCGTGCGCGTGGGTGCCGGCCGCGTCATGGACATCGAGCGCGAGGCCAAGCTCGGCGGGCCGCTCCACTCCAAGGGCGTGATGATCCTGTGGGGCTTCCTGGCCGGCCGCTACGCGCTCGACGTGCCGCTGGCGCTGGCCGCCACGCTGGTGTTCGAGCAGTCCTACGGCGGCGTCGACGGCGACAGCGCCTCGTCGGCGGAGCTCTATGCCCTGCTGTCGGCGCTCTCCGAGCAGCCCATCAAGCAATCGCTGGCGGTCACGGGATCGGTCAACCAGCACGGCGAGGTGCAGGCGATCGGCGGCGTCAACGAGAAGATCGAGGGCTTCTTCGACGTCTGCCGCGCGCGCGGGCTCAACGAGCAACAAGGCGTGCTGATCCCCAAGTCGAACGTGCAACACCTGATGCTGCGCGAGGACGTGGTCGAGGCCGTCCGGCACGGCCAGTTCGCCATCTATCCCGTGGGCGCCATCGACGAGGGCATCGAGATCCTGACCGGCGTCAAGGCCGGCGAGCGCGGGCCCGAGGGCCGGTTTCCCGGCGGCACCATCAACCGGCTGGTAGAGGACAAGGTGCGCTCGTTTGCCGAGCGGGCGCGCGGGTTTGCCAAGAGCCCGGGCACCGGGACCAATGACAGCAGCGGGGAAACGCAATGATCGCCCACGTTGCCCGCACGGGCGAGGACCGGGGCCGGGTGGTGCTGCAGCTGGGGTCCGCGCACCCGAGCGTGGTGGCGCTCCAGGCCGCGGTCCGCGTCGCACGCGCCTTCCAGTCCGAGATCGAGAGCCTGTTCGTCGAGGACGCCCAGCTCTTCGACTGCGCCGCCTACAGCTTCGTGCGCGAGGTATCGCTGACGGGGCGCCAGCGCCGGGTGATGTCTGCGGCCGGCATGAAGCGCGACCTGCAGCTCGCGGCGCAGGCTGCGCGACGGCAGCTCGAGACCCTGGCACGGCGCGCCGAGGTGCCGCTGCGCTCGCGCGTGGTGCGCGACGAGCCGCTGCGCGCGCTCGCCATCGCCTGCGCCGAGACGGGGCCCTGGAATGTGGTCGCGCTCGCCGAGCCTTTCGGCCCAAACAACTGCAGCTCGCTCCGGCAGCTGCTGCTCGAGGTGCCGGGCACGACCGGCCTCATCATGGTGGGGCCGAAGTCCAGGCCGGTGAGCGGACCCACCATCGTTGCCGTGGAGGACATGGAGCGCTTGCCGGCCATGCTGCGCGCGGCGAGCCGGCTCGCCGCCGTCGACGGCACCCAGATCGTGCTGCTGCTGATCGCGCCCGACGAGGAGCGGCTGGCACGCATGGACGGCGAGGCCCGCCTGGTGGTGGAAGCGCGCGAGGACGTGCGCATCGAGCAGGCGGCGGTGGCGCGCGGAGAGTCGGCCGTGATCGCCGAGGCGCTGCGCCGGCTCAAGGGCGGCTTCGTCATCTGCCAGTTCGGTGGCCTGATCGTGCCGGAGGCAGGCAACCTCAAGGCGCTTGCTTCCGTGCTGGAGTGCCCGCTGTTCCTGGTGCGGTAGCGGCTCTTACGGCTGATCGCTGCATAGTCACTGCCGGATTGGAAGGGCGGGCGTTCAGGCTGGTCGGCGGACCACGACGCCAAGCGTCACGTTCGTCGCGGGGCGTCTTGCCGCGGTCACAGCGCTGAGCCAGGGTACGACCGAGCAATCGTTGTGGAGGGGCCATGGCGTTTGATTGGAGAGCTGTGACATGCGCCGCGCTTGCGCTCCTGGGCATTGCCCTCTGCCAGGCAGGCTGCGCCTCCCGCTCAGGCTCAAGCCAATGACACGGACGCCCTCAAGAAGCGCATCGAGCAGCTCTACGGCGAGAAGAAGTACGAGGAAGGCCTGACGCTGGAACGCCAGCAGGCGGCCGAGACGGAGCGCAGCGAGACGGCGAGCGCCGGCAAACCGGGGACGCAAACCGCCGGCGCACTTGGAAGCCTGGCTTGGCATGCCGTGCTCGGGCATAAGTTCGACGAGGCGCTCGCGGCGGCGGATCGGGCGCAGGCCCTGGCGCCGGATCAGCTGTGGATCAAAGCCAACCGCGCGCATGCCCTGCTCTTCGGCGGTCGGGCTGACGAGGCCCGCGCCATCTATCTCGCCTACAAGGGAAAGCCGATCTCCAGCAATTCCCAGGATTCCTGGGACGACCTCGTCGCCGACGACTTCGAGGTCATGCGCAAGGCCGGCCTCACGCACCCCATGTTCGCGCAGATGGAGAAGGCGTTCGGCGTAAACGGCGCGGTGTCGCGTCAGGAGATCAAGGAGCTCAACGAGCAAATCCGCCAGCTGAACTCGGCGGGCAAGTATCGGAGGCGATCCCCATCGCTCAGAAATACATCGATCTCACGCGCGCGCGCTACGGCGAGGAGAGCGTCAATTATGCCGACGCAATCTCCTGGCTTGCGCGCCTCTACAGGTCCCTGGGCAAGTATTCCGACGCCCAGCCGCTGTTCGAGCGCGCACTGACCATCACCGAGAAGGCGCACGGGACCCGAGCACAAGGATGTCGCGAGCCAGCTCAACAATCTGGCGCAGATCTATCAGGACCAAGGCCACTACAAGCAAGCCGAGTCGCTCTTCGTGAGGGCGTTGGCGATCCGGGAAAAGTACCCTGGGCCCAATCACGCGGATGTACGGGCAAGCACTCAACAATCTGGCCGTTCTATACGATGATGAGGGCCGCTATGCCGAAGCCGAGACGCTCTACAAGCAGGCTTTGGCCGTGACCGAGAAGGCGCTCGGACCGGAGCATGTGGAGGTTGGCACCTACCTCAGCAATCTGGCCGGTGTCTACAAGGCCCAAGGCAGATATGCGGAGGCCGTGCCGCTGTTGAAGCGCGCACTTGCGATTGCAGAAAAGAAGCAGGGCCCCGATCACCCCAGCGTCGCCTACCGTCTGAACAACCTGGCCGTGATCTACCGTGCCCAGGGCCGCTACCCCGAGGCCGAGGCGTACTACAAGCGCTCGCTGGCGATCTTCGAGAAATCGCTCGGCCCCGACCACCGCAACGTCGGTCAAACGCTCAACAACCTGGCGGTGCTTTACAATACGCAAGGTCGCTATGCGGATGCCGTGCCGCTGATGAAGCGGGCCATGAACATCACCGAGAAGGCCCTCGGCCCCAAGCACCCCGACATGGTCATTCGCCTCAACAACCTGGCGTGGGTGTACGAGAAGCAGGGCCGGCTGAAGGATGCCGAGGCGCTCTACCGGCGCTCGCTCGCCATCGGAGAGACGGCGCTCGGGGCGGAGCATCCCGACGTCATCAACAGTCGCGAAAACCTCGCGGCTCTCTACAAATCGGGTGGGCGGCTGGCCGAGGCGGAGCCGCTGCTGCGGGAGGTCTTGGCGGCAAAGGAGAAGCGCTTCGGCAGAGACCACCCCTCGGTTGCCGAAAGCCTCACGCAGCTCGGTGACCTCTACCGGCTGGAGGGCAAATGCGAGCAGGCCGATCCCCTGTTCGTGCGCGCCCTTGCTGTCAGCAAGGGCGAGATCAAGGAGGTGCCTGTCCTGTTTGCCACCGACCGCAAGCGCGACGCCAAGCAGGCTTCAGTTGCATTCGGCGGTGAGCGCGATAGCCAGATATCACTCGGCCTGGCGGACGTAACGATCCCCGGGGAGACGAAAGGACGCTCCGAACAGGAGAAGCTGATCAAACAGGAGCCCGCGCACCCCGGCAAGAAGGAAGTCGCCGCCCCAGAGGCCGGCTCGGAGCGTCGGCTTGCAATGCGCTGCATACAAATCGTGAAGGACAAGCAGATCATCGAGTTGGCTACGCGGCGGCTGGCCGTGTCCAAGACCTACCCCAATCAGGTTCTCGTATTCGTGCACGGGTACAACGTGTCCTTCGACAACGCCGTGCGCCGCGCCGCGCAGATCGCCTATGACCTCAAATTCGATGGCGGCACCTTCCTGTTCAGCTGGCCGTCGCGCGGCCGCTGGGACCCGCGCGCCTACTTCTCCGACAGCGACACCGTCGACATTGCCGCGGAGCATCTGAGGCAGTTCCTGGAGACGATCGTCGCCAAGACCAAGACCCCCAGGATCAATTTCATCGCCCACAGCATGGGCAATCTCGTGCTCCTGCGGGCGTTGGACAAGATCGGCAGCGAGTACCCCGACTTGCGCAAGGCGGTCGGCGAGATCATTGATGCGGCTCCCGACGTCGACACGGACGTATTCAAGCAGCTGGTGTCGAAGATCATAGCGATGGGGGGGCGCCTCACGCTCTACGCCTCGGCCAACGACAGGGCGCTGTGGCTCTCGGGATTGCTGAGAAACGGCTCGCGGGCGGGATTCATATCCGCTCACAGGCCTCTGATCGTTGCCGGCGTCGACACGATCGACATCACGCGGGCGGGCACGAGCTTGTTCTCCCTCAATCACGACGTCTACACCGCGAGCCCGAAGATCATCGAGGACATGCGCCGCATTTTCGAGTCCGGGACGCGGCCGCCCGACTTGCGCACCAATGACTTCGAGAAGGTGATGTCGAAAGATGGGGCCTACTGGCGGCTGAAGGCGCCGGTTCCGACGTCTCAGTGAGCAGGGCCATCTGCGCACGGCCCTCCCAGCAGGCACCGCGCTCGCTCGATTGCAACGACAAACAGGACTCCAAGGGAGATCAGAAATGCTCCAAGCCGATATCCTCGAGCACGCCCCCCAGGTCATGACCCGCAATCAGCGCGAGCAGTTTTTCGAGGACGGGTTTCTCGTCCTCGAAGGTATGATCGACGATGTCTGGCTCGACCGCTTGCGCGCGGCCATGCAGGAGATGGTCGAGAAGAGCCGCGCGGTGACCAAGAGCGACGAGCGGTTCGTGCTCGAGGATGGCCACAGCGGGGACAATCCACGTTTGCGACGTCTGTCGAGCCCGGTGACGCACCATCCTGTGTTCTGGGAATTCGCGTCCGCCGCGCCGATCGTCAAGGTGGCGGCGGATGTCTGTGGGCCGGACGTGAAATTCTATCACTCCAAGCTCAACTTCAAATGGCCCAAGGGCGGTCAGCTGTTCGACTGGCATCAGGACATTCCGGCGTGGCCGCACACGGACTACAGCCCCGTTACCATCGGCCTGCACATGGAGGACTGCTCGTCGGACCAAGGCCCGCTCATCTCCATCAAGGGAAGCCACAAGGAGCCCTTGCGCAGCATGTACGACGCAGAGGGCAACTGGGTCCTGCGCATCGACGAGGACAAGCTGCCGGCCGGCTGGCGCAGCAATGCCGTCGAGATGACCGGGCCCGCCGGATCACTGGCCCTCCTCAGCTGTCGCGTGATCCACGGCTCGAAACGAAACGCTTCCGATCGTATGCGGCCGCTGCTGCTCAACGTCTACTCGTCGGCCGATTCGATGCCCTACGTGCACAATCCGATCCCCAGTCCCTACGAGGGTGCGATCGTGCACGGCAAGCGGGCGCGCAAGTCATGCCATGATCCGCGCGGCTGCGAGCTGCCGCCGGATTGGTCGAAGGGTTATGTCGGCCCGTGGCAGCACCAGTCACAAGGCAAGGCACAGATCGGCATGTGATCGGCGGGTTGGGTCGCGACAATCATCGCGATACAATGCCGAGGGGCCGTGAAGACGATCGCCAGTCTTTTCGCCGTTGTGGCGCCGCGCCGCGCTTGAGACCGATTCGGCGCTGCCGACTGGGTGGCCGGTCGAGCCATGCTATATTGGGACAACAAATCGATCGGACATGAGCAGGTGCAGGACCTCGTCTGGCAAAGATGGCTCGAGATCTGGCGGCGCATCAGCGCCGAGCTGGAGCAGGCGCTGACCCGCCTCTCGGCACGACGCGCAGAACTCAGCGTCGGCTTGGCCCTTGCCATCTTCTTCATGGTCGCGGGCGGGCTGTCCACGGGTGCCGCCCTGATCGGCCTCGCCGGGGCTGCGGCATGGGCCGCGCTGTGGCCGATCGACGAGGCGGTGTTGGCCGCGCGCAGCGGCGGCACGGGCGAGCCGACGCTCGGCGGCGAGGGCATGCTGCACATGGCGGTCGACGCCGTGCCCGAGCCCACCGCCGTGCTCGACCATGCCGGCTACGTCATCCATGCCAACCGCCTGGCGGAGGACCTGTTCGGGGCGCGCCGACGTGGTGGCCATGTCGCCGCACACGTCGCCGCCATGAGCCGGGACCCCGAGCTGCTCGCCGCCGTCGACCAGGCGCTGGTCTCGGGCGAGGCGGCCTCCGTGGAGCTGCACGAGCGCGTCCCCGTCGAGCGCCGCCTGCTCGCCACCGTCGCCCCGCTCGCGAGGTCGCGCCCCGGCACGGGCGGTCCGGCGCTGCTCGTCTCGTTCCGCGACTTGAGCGAGCAGGACAGGCTCGCCCGCATGCGTGCCGATTTCGTCGCCAATGCCAGCCACGAGCTCAGGACCCCGCTCGCCTCCCTGCGCGGCTTCGTCGAAACCCTGCAGGGGGCCGCCAAGGACGACGAGGCGGCGCGCGAGCGCTTCCTCAAGGTCATGAGCGAGCAGGCCGAGCGCATGACGCGGCTGATCGACGACCTTCTGTCCCTGAGCCGCGTGGAGATGCGCGAGCACCTGCCGCTGGCCGAGCGCGTCGACCTCAACGATGCGGTCGGCCACGTCATCCAGGCCCTGCAGCCGATCGCCGCCCAGGCCGGCAGCACGATCGAGTTCCGTGCCCTGGACGCCCCAGCCGACGTTCGCGGCGACCGCGACGAGATCGTGCAGGTGTTCCAGAATCTGGTGCAGAACGCCATCAAGTACGGCAGGCCGGGCGGGCGCATCGAGGTGACGGTCGCGCGCGAGGCGGCGGGAGGAGGGCGCGCCGCCCGCTTCATGGTGGCGGTCAAGGACGACGGGGCAGGCATTGCCCCCCAGCACCTGCCTCGCCTCACCGAGCGCTTCTACCGCGTCAACGTGGCCGCCAGCCGCGAGAAGGGTGGCACCGGGCTCGGCCTGGCCATCGTCAAGCACATCCTCAACCGTCATCGCGGCGAGCTGGCCATCACCTCCCAGGTCGGCGAGGGCTCCACCTTTGCCGTGGCGCTGCCGGCGCAGGACTAGCCGCGCCCCACCAGGACGCGGGAGAATATTATTTTATTTCAACAATTAGACCTGTCATATTGGCGTTGCCTGACAACGCTAGATGACATGCGGGCGCGGGTTGTGCGCCGCCGAGAGGCAGGCATGGCAAATTGCGCCTTGCGCGGCCGCTCGGCAAATCGGTCAGTAGGCCGCGAGCTGGTCTTGAGGGCTCGGGCGCCGCCGCTGCGGCCGGAGACATCGAGGAAGCCCCATGCAAGAGCATACCGTCAAGTCGTTCGACCAGGAGTTGCAGCTGCTCGACAAAAAAGTTGCGCAGATGGGTGGCCTTGCCGAACGGCTGCTGGCGCAGGGTTTCGATGCCCTGGAGCGGCGCGATCCCAAGCTCGCGGAGATGGCCGTCGCCAGCGATCGCGCCATCGATCAGCTCGAGCGCGAGCTGCAGGAGCAGACCATCCTCATGATCGCGCGACGCCAACCGATGGCCAACGACCTTCGACACATCATGACCGTGTTGAAAATCGCCGGTGATCTGGAGCGGATCGGCGACCTCGCCAAGAATATCGCCAAGCGCGCGCTCGCGGTCTCGGGTGAAAATCACCCAAAACCCCTGATGACCGGCCTCAAACACATGGTCGAGCTGGCGATGGGCCAGCTCCACGACGTGCTCGACGCCTATGCCGAGCGCGATGCCGACAAGGCGCTCACCGTGTGGCGGCAGGATGAGCGCATCGATGCGATGTACAATTCGCTGTTTCGCGAGCTCCTCACCTACATGATGGAGGATCCTCGCAACATCGGCCTGTGCACACACCTCCTATTCGGCGCCAAGAACATCGAACGTATCGGCGACCACACCACCAATATCGCCGAAAACATCCACTATCTCGTGCATGGCCACGCCCTCGTCGACGACCGACCAAAGGGTGACGACACCAGTTCCACGCTGATCCGCAAGGACTAGTCCCCCGTGTCAGCCATCACGGAGATGTCCCCGCGCGTCCTCGTCATCGAGGATGACGCGGCCATCGCCGAGCTTTTGCGCTACAACCTGGAGGCGGAAGGGCTGCGGCCCACCGTGGCGGCGACGGGCGAAGAAGCCGAAATGCAGGTAGCCGAGGACCGCTTCGACCTCATCGTGCTCGACTGGATGCTGCCCGGCCTCTCCGGCATCGAGCTGTGCCGTCGGCTGCGCCGGCGCGAGGCGACCCGCAGCGTGCCGATCCTGATGCTGACCGCGCGGGGCGAGGAGGCCGACCGCGTGCGCGGGCTGGCTACGGGCGCCGACGACTATGTCGTCAAGCCGTTCTCGGTCCCGGAGATGCTGGCACGCGTCAAGGCACTCCTGCGCCGGGCCGCACCCCAGCGCGTCTCCGACAGCCTGCGCGCCGGAGACATCGTCCTCAATCGCGCCGCTCACCGCGTCACCCGCCGCGAGCGCGAGGTGCGCCTTGGCCCCACCGAGTTCCGCCTGCTCGCCTTCTTCATGGAGAATCCGGGCCGCGTGCTGTCGCGCCAGCAGCTGCTCGACGGCGTGTGGGGGCGCGACGTGTTCATCGACGGGCGCACCGTCGACGTGCACGTGGGCCGCCTGCGCAAGGCCCTCATCCGCGGCGCCGACAGCGATCCCATCCGCACCGTGCGCGGCGCGGGCTACTCCTTCGAGGAGCCCGCTGGCGGGCGCGCCTGAGATTCGAGCCGCACGCAATCGGCCTTCCACGCAATACACAGGTTGTATGGATTCCTGTGGTCGCAGCACCACAGCTCGAACTCACTTCGCGCGGCCCCGAGCCCGCCGTCCTTGAGGTCGCCGTTAACCGCGTAGTAATGTCTGCCCGTTGGCCCACGGCAGATCGCGTGTTGATGCGATAGGGGCGAGTAGCCGTGCGGCCGGACGTGAAGTGGGCAAGTAAGCCCGCGTCCTCAGTTGTCAGCCTCTACCGTTCCAGTTGTTGCGTCGCTTGACGGCCGGTCTGGCTTGCGCTCGCGCACGTGTTCGTGCGCTGCGAGTGCATCTCCCAGCCCTGGTCCGAATGGCGGAACTCCGGCGCGCGTACTCGCCGGTCCCGCCGCTATCGCAACAGCGGGAGAACCAGGGCATGGCCTGGAATGACGAGCGAGTCGAACTGTTGAAGAAGCTTTGGGCCGATGGCCTGTCCGCCAGCCAGATCGCGGGGCGACTGGGCGGAGTGACGCGCAACGCCGTGATCGGCAAGGTGCACAGGCTGGGCCTGTCAGGCCGCGCCACCACCAGCCGCATGAAATCGCACCGGCCGCGCACGCGCACCCAGACTGCCCGGCGTCTCATGAAACCGCGCTTCCCCACCATGGGCAATCCGGCCTTCCGAAACCTGCTCGCGGAAAGCGAGCCCTACACGCCGCCGGCCGAGGAGCTCGAAATCCCGCTCAACGAGCGCAAATCGATCCAGACGCTGACCGAAATTTCCTGCCGCTGGCCGATCGGCGATCCGCAGCTCGCCGATTTCCATTTCTGCGGCCGCAAGAAGGTGACCGGCCTGCCCTACTGCGAATTTCATGCCCGGCGCGCCTTCCAGCCGCCGCAGCCGCGCCGGCGCGACCGCGAGGTCGTGGCGCCCGGCGTGCTCGTCGATGCCACAGCCTCGGCGGGAGGGCCGGGAGAGCCCAACCCGGCGGCCGTGGAGCCGGCGGAAAAGGCTACCGCTTGAATTCAGGTGCGCTTTGTTGACGAGGGCGTTGGCAAGGCAGCGGGGGAAGGCCGGGAGCTGCAGGAGCAGCCCCGGCCTTTTTTTTGCTCGCCGACTTGGCCCGCGCGGGTCAGGGGGCCCGCTCAGCAATCGTCGTCGTCATCGTCGTCGTCGCGATGGCGCGGCCGTGGGGCTGCCGAAGGGGTCTCGGGCTTGCCGGGAGTTGCCTCTTCCGGCGCTGCCGTGGGGACGAGAGCTGGCGCCCTCGGCTGGTCGGGCGCGACTTCCGCCGTGCGCGGTGGGGCGGCAGGGGACGGGGGTGTCTGGGGTGCGGGCGTCTCATCCGCCTTCGGCGCCGGCGCTGGTTGCGGACTGGGCGTGGCTTCCTGGTCGGGCCTGGCCGCAGATATGTGCGTCGGCTTGGGCAGGGGAACCGGCGCGCTGACCGCAATCGTCGCGTCGGGCACCGCCCCGTCGGCCGAAGTGCCCAGCACCTTGAAGCCGGCCGCGCTCCCCGCCACGAACGCAGCAAGACCACCTACGAGGAAGAACGCGTTGATCCGGGCCATGGCTCGTCTCCCAGGATGACCCAAGAAGGGTCGAGACCCTGGTCGTAAGGGATGCTTAGCCTTGCCGCTGTTCCCCAGGAAACTCCGGTCTCGGGATCCGACCGCTCAATGCCAATCCAGAAAGCGGGCCATTGACACGACGTGACGGGGCTCATAAATCTCGGGCCATGACCTATCCGTTCGCCACGCGAGGCCGTATGCTCCGCCCGCCGACGCGGCTGCGATGACGGACCATTGAGGATTCCGCCGAGCGCCGCGCCAAAGCGCGGCTTTTTTGTTCGCGCCTGCCGCTTTCAGATAGGTCTGACCCCATGTCCACCCCTTCCGCCAAAGCCGCCCAATCCACCAAACCCAAGAGCCCTGCCAAGCCGAAGGTGGCCGCCGCCAAGCCAGGCAAGGCCGCCTCGGGCCCGTCGCCGGCCGTGATGGCGACCTACGCGCGCCAGGACCTCGTCTTCGAGCGGGGCGAAGGCGCTGGCTCGTCATCGACCACGGGCGAGCGCTACCTCGACTTCGCCTCGCGGCGTGGCCGTCAACGCGCTGGGCCACGCGCCACCCGAGCCTCGTCGCGGCGCTCACCGAGCAGGCCGGCAAGCTCTGGCACACGCTCCAACCTCTACCGCGTCGCCGGCCAGGAGCGGCTCGCCGAGCGGCTTGTGCGAGGCGACGTTTGCCGACCAGGTCTTCTTCTGCAATTCGGGCGCGGAAGCCTGCGAGGCGGCGATCAAGCTGCCCGGCGCTACCACTACGTCAACGGCCAGCCCGAGCGCTGGCGCATCATCACCTTCGAGGGCGCCTTCCACGGCCGCACGCTCGCCACCATCGCGGCCGCCGGCAACGAGAAGTACCTCGAGGGCTTCGGCGAGCCCGCCCCGACGGCTTCGACCACGTGCCGTTCGGCGATCTGGACGCAGCCGAGAAGGCCATCGGGTCCGGAGACGGCCGCCATCATGATCGAGCCCGTGCAGGGCGAGGGCGGCGTCACGTGGCTCCAGCCGAGTTCCTGCAAGGGCCTTGCGCGAGCTTTGCGACCAACACGGCCTGCTGCTCGTGCTCGACGAGGTGCAGTCGGGCATGGGCCGCACGGGCAAGCTGTTCGCCCACGAGTGGGCGGGCATCACGCCCGACCTCATGGCGGTCGCCAAGGGCATCGGCGGCGGATTTCCGCTCGGCGCGCTGCTGGCCACCGAGGAGGCCGCCAAGGGCATGACCGCCGGCACGCACGGCTCGACCTACGGCGGCAACCCGCTGGCCATGGCGGTCGGCAACGCCGTGCTCGACGCGGTGCTGGAGCCGGGCTTCCTCGACGCCGTGCGCGCAGAAGACGCTGCGCCTGAAGCAGGCGCTCGCCGCCGTCAAGGACCGGCATCCCGACCTCATCGAGGAGGTGCGCGGCGAGGGGCTGCTGACGGGCATCAAGGTCAAGGTGCCGATGGGCGAGGTCGTCAAGGCCGCCGCTGGCCGAGAAGCTGCTCGCCGCCGGCGCCGGCGAGCAACGTCGTGCGCCTGCTGCCGCCGCTCAACGTCGCCGACGAGCCGAGATCGCGGAGGCCGTGCAGCGGCTGTCGCGCGCCTCGACCGCTCGCAAGCCCGACGACCTGACCCAAGCCCGCGTCAGCCGGAGCGCCATGGCCCCGAACACGCAATCTGACCGCCATGCCGCCGCGGCATTTTCTCGATCTCGACGGGCTCGACGGCAAGACGCTGCGCCGCATCCTCGACATGGCGCACGCCATGAAGCGCGCGGGCAAGCGCGTGCCGGCCAAGATCAAGCCCGCCGGCATCGACGACGCGGTGCTGGTGATGATCTTCGAGAAGCCCTCGACGCGCACGCGCATGTCCTTCGACGTCGCCATGCGCCAGCTCGGCGGCCAGACGCTGTCGCTCAACCACACCGACTCTGCAGCTCGGCCGCGGCGAGTCCATCGCCGATACCGCGCGCGTGCTCTCGCGCTACGTCGACGCCATCATGATCCGCGCCAACGAGCACGCGACGCTGCTCGAGCTGGCGCGGCACGCCACCGATCCCCGTCATCAACGGCCTCACCGACAAGAGCCACCCCTGCCAGGTCATGGCCGACATCATGACGTTCGAGGAGGAGAAGGGCCCGATCAAGGGCCGCACGGTCGCCTGGGTCGGCGACGGCAACAACGTCGCGGTCTCGTGGATGCACGCGGCGGCGCGCTTCGGTTTCGAGCTGCAGGCTCGCCTGCCCGACGCAGCTGCACCCCGGAGCACGGCGTCGTCGACTGGGTCAAGCGCGAGAAGGGCGCCGTCATCGCTCTGCACGACGATCCCGTCGAAGGCGGTCCGCGGCGCCGACTGCGTCGTCACCGACACCTGGGTGTCGATGGGCCACAGACCGACGGCGCGCGCCGCAAGAAGTTGCTCGGCGCCCTTCGCCGTCGACGCGGCGCTGATGAGCAAGGCGGCGCGCGGCGCCATCTTCATGCACTGCCTGCCGGCCTATCGCGGGCGCGAGGTGTCGGCCGACGTCATCGACGGCGCCGCAGTCGGTCGTCTTCGACGAGGCCGAGAACCGCCTGCACGCGCAGAAGGCCATCCTCGCCTGGTGCCTCGGAGCCGAGTTGAATGCGTGATGCGCCGGCGACCGCCAGAGCGCCTGGCGCTGCCCGAGCGACGACATCGTGCTGCCGTTCCGCACCGTGCGCTCCGGCGTGATCGGCCGGCTCGTGCGGCTGGGCCGGCCGTCGACACGATCCTGTCGCGTCACGCCGTACCCGAGCCCGTCGCGCAGGCGCTGGGCGAGGCGGTGGCGCTGACGGCGCATGCTCGGCACGCGCGCTCAAATTCGACGGCAAGCTCATCGTGCAGACCAAGACCGACGGCATGCTCGATCTTCCTCGTCGCCAACTTCGAGGCGCCCGGGCGCGTGCGCGGCTACGTGCGCTACGACAAGGCGCGCTTTGCGCGCTCGCCGAGACCAGGGACCGCGGCGACCAGGGCGCGCTGCTGGGCAGCGGGCCATCTGGCCATCACCATCGATCCCGGCGAGGGGATGGACCGCTATCAGGGTATCGTGCGCGCTCGACGGCGGGTCGCTGGTCGAGGCCGCGCTCACCTATTTCCGCCAATCCGAGCAGCTGCCGACCTTCATCCGCCTCGCGGTGGCGCGCCACTACGGGCCGGCCAAGGCGAGGGTCAGCGCGCGTGGCACTGGCGCGCCGGGCGGCCTGATGATCCAGAACCTCGCGTGCCGGCGGCAGACGGGCGGCACAGCGCGGACGAGGACTGCCAGCGAGGACGACGACGAGGACGAACTGGGAGCGCACGCGCATTCTCGCCGCCACCGTCGAGGACCACGAGCTGCTCGACCCCACGCTGGCGCCCGAGCGGCTGCTCTACCGGCTGTTCCACGAGGAGGGCGTGCGGGCGATGCCGTCGACGCCGCTCGAGGCCTACTGCCGCTGCTCGCGCGAGCGCGTTCAGGCTTCTCGCCGCAGCTTTGGCGCCGAGGAGCTCGCCGACATGCGCGAGCCAGACGGCGGCATCAGCGTCACCTGCGAGTTCTGCTCGCGCAAATACCGCTTCTCCTCGGCCGACATCGGCTAGATCAGGATCGCTTCGGATGGAATCACTTCCCCTCGACCGGGACGTCGAGGCCGAAGCGTGAGACCGGGCGGGTTGCGCGAAGCCGCAATGCGAGAAGCGATCGACACTTACGCGCAGGCGGCGTTCGCCAAGCTCCATGCCACGGCAGCGATCTTCGCGGCTTGGCCGTTTGACTGCGTCGTCCGCCGGCCGAAATGATATCGCCACGGGCTGGACGACGCCCGAGATCGTTCGTATGCTAATGACAAGGTCCTGAAGCCTGAGGGACCGGGCGAGCATGCGGCGGGTCGTTGGCATCGACGTCGGCGGCACCTTCACGGATCTGCTGCTCTACGAGGTGGGGCCGCAGGGCGCCCGCGTCCGCCTCGCCAAGATCCTCACCACACCGGCGAACCAGGCCGACGGCGTGCTGGCCGCGATCGACGCGGCCGGTGTTGCGCCCCGCGATCTGGACCTCATCATCCACGGCACCACCACGACCACCAACGCCGTGCTCGAGCGCAAGGTGGCCAAGGTCGGCCTCGTCACCACGGCAGGCTTCCGCGACACGCTCGAGCTCGGGCGACGCACGCGGCCACGCGCCTACGGCATGATCGGCACCTTCGAGCCGTTGATCCCGCGCGAGCGCCGCCTCGAGGTCGACGAGCGCATGAACGTGGCGGGCGAGGTGGTCGTCCCGCTCGATGAGGACCAGTTGAGGCGGGCGATTGCCCGCCTGCTCGCCATGGGCTGCGAGAGCCTGGTGATCCATTTCCTGCACGCCTACGCCAATCCCGCTCATGAGCTCAGGGCCGGCGAGATCGCGCGCTCGCTGTGGCCCAACGCCTACGTCACGCTGGGCCACCAGCTGCTCTCGGAGTTCCGCGAGTACGAGCGCGGCACCACGGCCTCGGTGAATGCGGCCGTGCAGCCGATCCTCGACCGCTACGTGCGCCGTCTGCAGGGTGAGCTGGGGCGGCAAGGGTTCGAGCGCGACCTCCTCGTCATGAACGGCAACGGCGGCACGGTGGCGGCGCGGCTGGTTGCGCGCGAGGCGGCCAAGACCATCATGTCGGGGCCCGCCTCGGGCGTGATGGCGGCGGCCGCGACGCTGGCGCAGTCGGGCATCGCCAACGCCATCACCTACGACATGGGCGGCACCTCCACCGACGTGGCCCTGATCCACGGCGGCGTGCCGCAGGTGTCCTCCGAGATCTCGATCGACTACGGCCTGCCGATCCACGTGCCGATGGTGGACGTGAAGAGCGTCGGCGCCGGCGGCGGCTCGATCGCCTCGATCAATGCGGCGGGGCTGCTGCAGGTCGGGCCACAGTCGGCGGGCTCGGAGCCCGGCCCCATCTGCTACGGCCGCGGCGGCGAGGAGCCCACCGTCACCGACGCCAACCTCGTGCTCGGCCGTCTCGACCCCGAGGGGCTGCACGCCGTGACACGGCCGGTGTCGGTGGAGGAGGTGCGCGGCATCTTCGCCGCAAAGCTCGCCGGACCGCTCGGCGTCGGCGTCGACGAGGCGGCAGCCGCCGTGATCCGGCTCGGCAACACCCACATGGCCGGCGCCATCCGCATGGTGTCCCTGGCGCGCGGCCTCGATCCGCGCGATTTCACGCTGTTCGCGTTCGGCGGCGCCGGGCCGCTGCATGCGGTGGCCCTGGCCCGCGAGCTCGGGCTGCCCGAGGTGCTGGTGCCGGCGCGGCCGGGGCTTACCAATGCGCTGGGCTGCCTGGTGGCCGATCTGCGGCAGGATTTCGTCAACACCCTCAACGTGGGCCTCGACGGGGCCGACATGGGCGAGGTCCACGCCACTTTTGCCGCGCAGAGCGAGCGCGGGCTTGCCATCAACGCGGAGGAGCAGAGCGAGATCGTCGAGACCCTGGTGCTGCACGGCGCCGACATGCAGTTTCGCGGCCAGACCCACCTCATCCGCGTGGCCTTGCCCGACGCTTGCGTCTCGCGCGAGAGGATCCAGGCGCTGTTCGAGGCTGCCTATTTCGCGCGCTTCCAGGTCGAGCTGCCGGAGATCCGGGCGGTGCTCGTCAACCTCGTCACGTCGGTGATCGGCAAGCGGCGCGCCTTCCCCATCGCCTCGCTCATCGATCCTTCGGCGCGCGCCGCCAGGCTGCAGGACGCCATCATCGGCGAGCGGCAGCTGTTTGCGAACGGGCGCTGGCAGGCCGCGCACGTGCTCGATCGCGTGAAATTACCCATCGGCGCACGCTTCGGCGGGCCGGCCATCGTGCAGCAAATCGACGCCACCACCGTCGTCGAGCCAGGTTCCGTGGCCATCGTCGACGACCTCGGCAACTTGCGCATCGCGGTAGGGAGCGCCGAATGAGCGCGATCGACCCCATCACGCTGGCCGTGATCCAGGCTGCGCTCGGCCAAGTCTGCAACGAGATGGACATCTCCTTCTCGCGCGCGGCCTTCTCGCCCGTCATCGCCGAGGCAGACGACCGCTCCTCGGGCATCTACGATCGCGATACGGGTGCGCTCGTCAGCCAGGGCGAGCTCGGTCTGCCGGTGTTCGTCGGCACCATGCAGTATTCCACCGCCGAGCTCATCCGCCTCATCGGCGAGAAAAAGGCGGGCCCACCGGAACCTGGCGACATCTATATCGTCAACGATCCCTATCTCGGCGGCACGCATCTGATGGATGTGCGCTTCGCGCTGCCCTTCTACTACCGGGGCGAGCACTTCTGCTGGCTGCAGAACACGGGGCATTGGCCCGACATCGGCGGCATGGTGCCGGGCGGCTTCTCGGCGCACGCCACCGAGGTGGAGCAGGAGGGGCTCCGGCTGCCCCCGGTCAAGCTCTTCAAGCGCGGGGCAATGGATGCCGAGATCTTCGCCATCCTCAACTCCAACATGCGCATTGCCGAGCAGCGCATCGGTGACATCAAGGCCCAGGCCGCGGCCCTCAAGGTCGGCGCACGGCGGCTGACCGAGCTGATGGACCGCTACGGCCGCGATACCATCGTTGCAGCCATCGCCGAGATCCGCAGGCGGGCGGCGCGTCTCATGCGCACGCAGATCGCTGCCATTCCCGACGGCGTCTATGCCTCCGCAGCCTTCGTGGATTCCGACGGCGTGGTCAACGAGCCGCTGCGGATCGCGCTCAGCGTGACCAAGTCGGGCGAGACCCTGACTTTTGATTTCGCGGGCTCCTCCCCGCCCTGCCGCGGCCCCATGAACTCTGTGGTCGCCACCACATACTCCGCCGTCTACCTCGCCATGCGCCACATCTTCCCCGATACGCCCCTCAACTCGGGCGCCTTCGAGCCGCTCGTCATCAGGCGGCCGGAGGGCACCTTCCTCGACGCGCGCTATCCGCGTCCCGTCTCGGGCTGCGCCGCGGAAGTCTCCCAGCGCATTGCCGAGGCGGTGTTCCTCGCGTTGGTCAAGGCGATCCCCGAAAAGGTGACGGCGGCCCCTGCAGGCACATCGGGCAACTTTGCGCTGGGCGGCTGGGATCCGGGCCGGCAGCGCGGCTACGTGATGTACCAGATCTCCGGCGGCGGCTATGGCGGCAACGCCGGCACCGACGGCCTCACCAACGGCTGCTCCACCATCGGCATCTCCAAGAGCCAGCCGGTGGAGGTGCTGGAGCAGTACTATCCCGTGCTGTTCCGCCGCTTCGCGCTGCGCGAGGGTTCGGGCGGCGCTGGCGCGCAGCGCGGCGGCTTTGGCGTGCACTACGACGTGGAGTTGCTGGCCGGCGAGGCCCGCGCCTCCTTCGTCATGGACCACGGCCGGTTCGGGCCTCCGGGCGTCGAGGGCGGCAGCGATGGCGCGCCCAACGTCGTGCGCGTGCACCGCGGAGCCGAGGTCTTCGTGCCCGAGCATCTCTCGAAGGATCAGGATATTCCGCTCGTGGCCGGCGACCGCGTGGAGGTTCTGACCCCCGGCGGAGGCGGCTACGGCGATCCGCTGCGGCGCGATCCCGCTCTCGTCGCTCGCGATGTAGGTCGCGGCTACTACACGGCTGAGCAGGCGCGCAGTCTGTTCGGCGTCGCGCTGAGACCGGATGGCAGTGTCGATGCGGCCGCCACGGCCGCGCTCCGCAGCGCGCCCTGTCGATCGACTTGAGGGAGAGCGCGATGGCCGCCGCCTATCACCGCCCCACCTCTCTCCAGGATGCGCTCGCCATCCGCGCCGGCGAGGCGGTGACGGTGTTGGCCGGCGGCACCGACGTCTATCCCGCCAGGGCGGCGCGCGTCGGCTGGGGCGACATGCGCCAGCCCGGCATTCTCGACATCTCCGCGATCGCTGGCTTGCGCGGCATCAGCGAGGACGCAAGCGGCTGGCGCATTGGCGCCCTCACCACCTGGACCGACGTGATCCGCGCCGACCTGCCGCCGCTTTTCGATGGCGTGAAGCGCGCTGCGCGCGAGGTCGGCGGCGTCCAGATCCAGAACCGCGGCACGCTCGCGGGCAACATCTGCACCGCCTCCCCGGCTGGCGACGGCGCCCCCAACCTGCTGGCGCTCGATGCCAGCATCGAGCTTGCGAGCCGGGATGGCTGCCGCGTGGTTCCCATGGCGCAGTTCATCTGCGACTACCGCCTGACCGTGTGCCGGCCCGAAGAGATCCTCACCGCCATCCTTGTGCCGAGGCCGCGCGGAGACGTGCGCAGCCATTTCCTCAAGCTCGGCGCGCGCAAATATCTGGTCATTTCCATTGTCATGGTGGCTGGCGTCATCGAGGTCGATGGCGTGGGCGCCATCGGCGCTGCGCGCATCGCCGTCGGCGCATGCTCGGCCGTCCCGCAGCGGCTGCCGGCACTCGAGGCCGCGTTGGTCGGCACACCGCTCGGGGGCGGCAGCGGACATGGCGGCGGCCGCCCATCTCGAGGGCCTCGCGCCCATCGATGACATCCGCGGCTCCGCGGACTACCGGCGGCACGCGGCGCTGACTCTCGTCAGGGACCTGCTGGCGGAGTTGGCGCGTCCCCGAGCGACGGAGGGCGGCCTGATGCAGGACAGACCGCAGCCTGCCGCGACCGTTTCGGTCTCGTTCACGCTCAACGGGGCTGTGACGCGCGTTGCCGCGCCGCCGTTCGCCTCGCTCGCCGACACGCTGCGCGAGCGGCTGGGCTTCACCGGCACCAAGGTCGGTTGCGAGGCCGGCGACTGCGGGGCCTGCACCGTCATCCTCGACGGCGCCCAGGTTTGCGCCTGCCTGGTGGCAACGGCCCAGGCCGACGGCGCCCGCATCGATACCGTGGAAGGCGCCGGCCCGCACAGATTGACCGAGCAGTTGCGCGCCGCGTTCCTCGCGCGCGGAGCGGCCCAGTGCGGCATCTGCACGCCCGGCATGCTGATGGCGGCGGCCGATTTGCTGGCCCGCACTCCGCAACCAGACCGCGGCCAGGTGGAGGACGCCATCGGCGGCGTCCTGTGCCGCTGCACCGGCTACCTCGCCATCGTCGAGGCGGTGCTCGACGTCGCCGCCGGCCGCGACTTGGCTCTCTTGGAGGTCGAGGCGGGCTCGGCCGTGGGCGCGCGGATACCGCGCGTGGACGGCTGGCCCAAGGTCGCCGGCACCGACAGGTTCGGCGCCGACGCAGCGCCCGCCGAGGCGCTGTGGATGCGGGTGGTGCGCTCGCCGCACGCCCGCGCCCATTTCACGCTCGGCGATCTCGACGCGGTCAAGGCGCGCAGTCCGGGCCTCGTTGCGATCCTCACCGCCAAGGACGTGCCGGGCGAGAACGCGTTCGGCATCTTTCCCAAGATGAAGGACCAGCCGGTGCTGGCGCCGGGCATCGTGCGCTTCCGCGGCGAGGCGATTCTCGCGCTGGTCGGCACGCGGGCGGCGGTCGAAGGCATCTCGGACGCCGACCTGCCGATCGCGTGGACGCCGGAGCCCTCCGTGTCCGGCATCGAGGCAGCGCTGGCGCCCGCGGCGCCAGTTCTCCACGCGGGCGTCCCCGACAACGTGCTGGCGCGCGGCCATCTCGAAGTCGCGGCGAGGTGGAGCGGGGCCATGCGCGAGCGCCGCGCGACGGTCGAAGGTCGCTTCGAGACCGCCTTCGTCGAGCACGCCTATATCGAGCCGGAGGCGGGCTACGCCGTTCCGATCGGGCCCGGCCCCGATCGCATCGAGGTCACCGCCTGCACGCAAGCACCCTACATGGACCTAGAGGAGACAGCGCGCGTGCTGGGCCTGCCGCAGGCGCGCGTGCGCATCCGGCCCACGGCGTGCGGCGGCGGCTTCGGCGGCAAGCTCGACGTCTCGGTGCAGCCGCTGCTGGCGGTGGCGGCCTGGGTGACGAGGCGCCCCGTGCGCATCGTCTACACCCGCACCGAGTCCATGGCCTCCACCACCAAGCGCCATCCCGCCCGCATTTGGGCGAAATCCTCGGCCGACGCGCAAGGCCGGCTCACGGCCTTCCAGATGCAGGCCGATTTCAACACCGGAGCCTACGCCTCGTGGGGACCGACGGTGGCGAGCCGCGTGCCCGTGCATGGCATGGGGCCCTACAAAGTCGCCGAACGCGCTGGTCGATACGCGGGCCGTCTACACCAACGATACGCCGGCGGGTGCCTTCCGCGGCTTCGGCGTGCCGCAGGCGGCGATCGCGCACGAGACGCTGATGGATGATCTGGCCGAGCGGCTCGGCCTCGACCGCTGGGCGATCCGGCGGATCAACGCGCTGGGCCCCGGCGATGCGACGCCCTCGGGTCAGGTGCTCGCGCACTCCGCCGGCCTGCCGCAATGCCTCGATGCGTTGAAGGGTGACTGGGAGGATGCGCTGGCACGCAGCGCCGCGCACAACGCCGGCTCCCCGCGACGCCGGCGCGGCGTCGGCATCGCCTGCATGTGGTACGGCTGCGGCAACACTGCCCTGCCCAACCCCTCCACCATGCGCATCACCCTCTCCCGCCACGGCGCGCTCACCTTCCTCAACGGCGCGGTCGACATCGGCCAGGGCTCCTCCACCGTGCTCCTGCAGATCGCGGCCGACGCCCTCGGCCTGCCGCTGCAAGCGTTCCGCATGGTGGTCGGCGACACCGATCTCACTGCTGACGCCGGCAAGACCTCGGCCTCGCGCCAGACCTTGGTCTCCGGCAATGCCGCCCGCCTCGCCGCCGCGGATCTGCGCGCGCAAGATCCTCGCGCTCGCCAACGCCGGACCCGACGCCAAGCTGACGAAGGCTCTGCGCATCGGATGGCGACGCCTCGCGCACATCGATCTCGCGCATTCCCGCGAGCGCGCAGCGCGTCAGCGAACCATCGATGCTCGCGGAGCCTGGCTGGACTCCGCTCGCGATCCGGCGGGAATGACGATGTCGTGCTGGAAGGCAACGGCACCTGGGACCCGCCGACCAGCCCGCTCGATGCGAACGGCCAGGGCGTCCCCTACGCCACCTATGGCTTTGCCGCACAGATGGCCGAGGTGGAGGTCGACACCGTGCTCGGCACCACCAAGGTCGTCGGCATCGTCGCCGCCCACGACGTCGGCCGCGCCATCAACCCCACTCTGGTCGAGGGCCAGATCCACGGCGGCATTGCCCAAGGATTGGGCCTGGCGCTGATGGAGGAGTTCGTCCCCGGCCGCACCGAGAACCTGCACGACTACCTGATCCCCACCGTCGGCGACATGCCCCCAGTCAAGACCTACCTGATCGAGGATGCGGAGCCCGCCGGGCCCTTCGGTGCCAAGGGCGTGGGCGAGCCGGCGCTGATCGCCACCGCCCCGGCAATCCTCTCCGCCATCCGCCACGCCACCGGCGTGCGCGTCACGCGCGTACCCGTGCTGCCGCATCGGCTGTGGCAAGCGCTGCAGGGAGGATTCCTGCCATGACCATCGCGGGCATCCCCCTCGCCTAACCCTCTCCCCATTGAAGAATGGAGAGGGGACGTCGGAGGACGCGCCATGAGCAAGGACCACCTCTCGCTTGCCGCGCGGTCCAAGAAGTTCGGCGCCGCCGAGGGCGAGGGCATCGTGCGCTGCGACGCCTGCCCGGTGCTGTGCCGCATCCGCCCGGGCCGCGCGGGCGCCTGCGCGCGCTACGCCAACGAGAACGGCCAGCTCGTGCGCACCGATCCCGTGCTCCTGCTGCAGCGCACGCTCGAGGAGGGCGGCAAGCTCACGCCCTTCGCCGGCTCCGGAGTGGGACGGTGCGCCGCTCGATCCCGCTCGCACATTCGTCACCGGCGTGGGCGCCGGCACCACCTATCCCGACTACAAGCCCGCCCCCTTCATCGTCTCGGCAGAGCACGACGGTGTCGATACCGTCACCGTCGTCACCGAGGGCATCTTCTCCTACTGCGGCGTCAAGGTGAAGATCGACACCGACCGGCACCTCGGGCCGGAGGCCGCCCCGGTGCGCGTCAAGGGCGAGCAGGTCGGCCACGTCACGACCGCCGAATACGGCTCGCAGATGCTCTCCCTCGGTGGCGTGCGCCATCTGACTGGCGGCTCCAAGAAGGAAGGCACCGTCACCTGCGACGCGCTGCTCGAGCTGTGCGCCGGCCGACCGTGGAGATGGCCATCGACGGCGGCCATGCCGTCATCGTGCAGGCGGGCGCGGCGCCCATCGTCGACGGCCGCCCGGAGGTGCGCATGCGCGTGGGCTGCGGCTCGGCCACCATCGGCATCTTCGCCAAGCAGTGGCTCGGCCACGTCGACGAGGTGATCGTGGTCGACGACCACATCACCGGCGTCTTGACGGAGCACCAGTCTGGCCGCGTCCTCGACATGGCGCCGGCGGGCATCCGCGTGCGCGGCCGCAAGTCGACGCCGGGGCGCTACTTCCAGGTCGCCAATCCGGGGCTCGGTTGGGGCGGCACCGACGTCACCGACCCGCTGTCGATCATCGCCAGGATCGATCCCAAGGTGGCCTGGCCCGGCCTGCGCCTGCTCATGACCTCCACGACGGGCGAGGACGCGCTCTACTGCATCCTGGACGACAAGCTGGTGCCGCAGCCGGCGGAGATGCCCGCAGCAGCGCGCGCCGTGGTCGACCGCATCGGCGAGAATTGCGAGGCGTCGCTGTGCACGGTGCTGTTCATGGCCGGCGCCGGCGGCTCGCTCAGGGCCGGCGTCACCGAGAATCCGGTGCTGCTCACGCGCTCGGTGGCCAAGGGCGAGACGCGCGTCACCATGGGCGGTGCGCCGGTGTACGTGTGGCCGGGCGGCGGCATCACCGTGATGGTCGATGTCACACACCTGCCGGGCAATGCCTTCGGCTACGTGCCGACACCCGCCATCGTCGCGCCAATGGAGTTCACGCTGCCGCGCGCCCTCTACGAGGGGCTCGGCGGCCATGCCGGTGACATCGTGGGCGTTGGCGACGTGATCCGAGAGCTCGCGCCCGGCGCCCGCATCGAGGGCTGGCGCGATGACAATCCCTGGCCTTTTGCCGGGAAGAAGACCTGACGGCTTCGTTCCCTCGGGTGCTCGGCGCATCGGCGGGAATCGAGTCGAAAACAAGAGACAGGGAGGAATGAATGGCGATTGCCAAATTGAGACGCAAACCCGAGACGGCGGCAGACCGCGCCGCCCTCTACGCGCTCGAGGCCCAAGTGGGTTTTCTGCTGCGCTGCGCGCACCAGCGGGCGAGCGAGGTGTTCAACGGTGTGATGGGGCGGTTCGGCGTGACGCCGACTCAGTTCGCCGCACTCGCCAAGCTCGACGATCTCGGCTCCGTGTCGCAGAACCAGCTCGGACGGCTGACGCGCATGGACCCGGCAACCATCTCCGGCGTGGTCGGCCGCCTGACCGGCCGGGGCTATGTACGCCAGGCGACCGACATCAAGGACGCGCGGCTCGTCATGCTGAGGCTGACGCCGGCCGGCCATGCCGCCGTCACGGCTATGAAGAGCGTGGCAGCAGAGGTGTCGCGGCGCACGCTCGAGCCCCTCGGTGCCGAGCGAGCGTGCTGCGTTGCTCACGGCGCTGGCCAAGATCGGATGAGGCCTGTGTTCTCTCCGCCCGTCATCCAGGAGCTTGGGCGTGGCCGCCTGCATCTGTCGCACGGGCCGATCGACGTGGTGATCAAGGCCTGGGGGCGGCCGATGGCCGTGCGCGAGGCTTATGCGGCGGCCTGCGCGCGGTTCCCTGCGATCCTGCCGGAGCTGTGCGACGAGCTGACCCGCCTGCGCCAGCCGATGCAGGCGGCACCTGCGGTCGAGGGGCCAGTGGCCAGGCGCATGGTCGCGGCGTGCCAACCATTCGCCGGCGTGTTCGTCACGCCGATGGCGGCGGTGGCGGGCGCGGTGGCCGACGAGCTGCTGGCTGAGATGACTGCCGCCGCCCAGCTGGAGCGTGCCTTCGTCAACGACGGTGGCGACATCGCTTTCCGGGTGACGCCTGGTCACACGCTCGACATCGGCGTCGCCGGCGACTTCTCTCGCGGTGTGGTCCCGGCCATCAACGGCGCGGCGCGCCTCGATGCGGCCTCGGGAGTTGGTGGCATCGCGACATCCGGCGCTCGAGGACGCTCGTTCTCGCTCGGCATTGCCGACTCTGTGACCACGCTTGCCGCCAATGCGGCCGCCGCCGACGTGGCAGCGACGCTCGTCGCCAATGCGGTGAACATCGACAGCCGGGCCGTCCGCCGCCGCCGCGCTCGCGAGCTCGATCCCGACAGCGACTTGGGCGACCTGCCGGTGACGGTGTCTGTGGGGGTGCTCACGCCCGACGAGGTGGCGGCCGCGCTGGCAGCGGGTGCAGAGCGGGCGTGGGAGTATCGCCGTCGCGGGTTGATCGAGGATGCAGCCCTGATGTTGCAGGGCGCGACCCGGGCCCTGGAGGACATGCAGCCGCTGCTGGGCACGAGCAGGCCTGCAGGCGGCCCACGCCGCCTCACCTTGCTGCGCGCAGCCGCTCCAGCAACTCGTGCGTCGGATAGGAATTGGCCGGCAATCCGAACTTGAGCTGCGCGGATTTGACGGCTGCACGCGTCGCTGCGCCGAGCTTGCCGTCGACTTCGCCGACATTGTAGCCCCGCCGGACCAGCAGATGCTGCAGCGCCTTTGCCTGCTCCAGCGACCACTGCGGCACCTTCTCGCTCGCGCGCGCCATCGCCGGTGCGCCGGCGAGGCGGGCCGCCAGGTGCGCCGCGGTCAGCGCGTAGTTGAGCGACTGGTTCCACTTCAGATAGACCTGGAAGTTCTGGTAGGCGAGGAAGGCTGGCCCGAAGCGCCCCATGGGCAGCACCAGCGAGGCTGGCATTGCATCTGCCGGCAGCGGGTGCCCGTTGATCTGGGCCACGCCCCACGCCACCCACTTCGAGCGCGGGTGCTGGATGGCGAGATCGGCCTGGTCCCACGGCAGACTTCGCGTGAGGCGCACCTCCTGCAGCCAGGGCTCGTCGCGCCGCCATCCAAGCTCCACGAGGAAATTGGCGGTCGAGGCGACGACATCGGCGGTGCTCGTCATGCAGGTTGCGGCGGCCGTCGCCATCGAAGTCGATTGCGTACTTGAGGTAGTGCGAAGGGAGGAACTGCGTCTGGCCGAGCTCGCCGGCCCACGAGCCGATCATTTCCTCAGGCCGCAAGTCGCCGCGGTCGATGATGCGCAGCGCATCCATCAGCTCGTCGCGGAACATCTCGGGCCGGCGGCAGTCGTAGGCGAGAGTCGCGAGCGAGCGCAGCACGGGCAGATTGCCCATGCCCGCGCCGAAGTCGCTCTCCAGCGCCCAGAAGGCGACGATCACCGGGCCCTGCACGCCGTACTTCTGGTCGACCTTGGCGAAAAGAGCCGCGTGCTTCTTGAGGTGCGCGGCCCCCGATTGCAGGCGGTTCTGTGAGATCAGCTTGCCGGCGAACGCCGTGAAACTCTGGGCGAAGAAGCTTTGCCGGCGGTCGCGGGCGATGATGCCGGGGTCGAGCGTCATGCCGTCGAGCGCGGCCGAGATGGTGGCGCGCGAGATGCCGTTGGCCGCGGCCTGCTTGCGGAAGCCGGCGAGCCAGGTGTCGAAGCTGCCCGTGTTGCGGCAGTTGTTGTTGGGGGGCGGATACTTCGAGGGATCGGCCAGCGCCGGGCCTATCGCGCCGCTGGCCAGCACCAGCGCTCTGCCGCCAGCAGCCTCCGTCTTGAACCGTCGCATCGCTCCTCGCCTGCTCGAATCCTGGAGCGGCTACTGATAGGCGCCTCCGCGCGTCCGTCAAGCACCCCTCCTCGGGCCGGCGGCGCTGTTGCTGCGCCGCGAGCCCGAGAAGAGGCGTCCCCCGTGGACGTCGATGCGACCGGCTGCATGGTGCAGCGGTCGCGGAACCATCGTGATTCTCAAGACGGCGCTGGACAGAGCTCGAATGCGCGCGCCAGCGCGTGTGTCGCGCGAGGTGAAGCGGGCGATCGTCCTGCCGTTGGGCATGTGCGCGCGGATGAAGGCGTCGGCCTGCGGCCGCTCGAGACCCGCATCCACCTGCAGCACCGTGTAGTTGACCGTGGCGCCCGCGACCGAGCGAATCAGCAGCGCGACCGAGCCGCCATAGCTTGCTGCCAGCACGTCGCAGGCCGGCGTGTGCGGCGGCGCTGGCGCGTGCGGCGGCTGCTCGCGCCGGGCCGGCTGCGCCATGTGGGGGCGACCCATGCTAGCCACGACGTCGTCTTCGGCGGGGTGCAGCGGCGCGCCGCTCGCCGTGCAGTTGGCCTGCCGGTAGCGCTCCGCCACCCACTCGATCGACTTGGCGTAGTTGCGGTCCTTGGCCCAGCGGTTCGTGAGATCGTCGAAACGCACGGCACGCCGCAGCGCATGCGACTGCTCAATGATGTCGTCCTGCTTCTCGCGCGTGCGCGGGGCCAGCGGGTGGGCCACGCGCTCGCCCGAATAGGCGATGAGGTGCTGCATCTGCGCCTTTACGCCGGTCGAGACGTCCGGAAAGCTGTCGCCCGGTACGCCGCCGCCCGTGGTGCCGATGCCGGCAAAGTTGTTCTGGCGCGGATCGACATCGCCCCTCCGCCCGCTGCCGGTCTGGTAGGACAGGAAATTGGTCTCGAGCAGCATCTGAAAGAAGGCATAGTCCCAGCGGATGCCGAGCGCCTCGCCGTGCATCTTGTAGTAGCGGGCGATGTCGCGGAAGCGCGGATCAAGATCGTGCGTACGCTCCAGCACGTGCCGCATGAGCCGGCTGGGCGTGACGCAAGCAGGGACGCCTTCAGCGCCCGGCTGGACGCGGATCGCGGGCAGCACAGGGCGCCCGCGCGAGCCAGCCTGCGCGGCTCCCGCCACGCCCACGGCCGCCACCAAGCCTATGATCCAAAAGGTCTTTCTCGACCTGAATGACGACATCGACGCTCCTGACGACCCTTCTCGCGTCGACCCTTGCAGGTTGGGCCCAGTGGCACGCTTGTTGGTGCGCGCGGCGCGCTTGCGGCCCGCAAGGAGCCGAGGCGCGCCCCACGCAATCTGGGCACCCTAGCCCTCGGGGCAGAGCTCAAAGGCCTTGTCGAGCGCCTGGGATTGGCTGCCATACTCGCCGGCGATGGCCCCCTCCTTGGCATAGGCGGAGATGAACGCGTCCGCCTCGCGCTTCTCGGCGCCCTCGTTGACGTCGAGCACGGTGTAGTTGACGATCCGGTCGACCACCGACTTGATGATGAGGGCTTTCTGGCCGCCGTAGCTTGCGGTCCACACGCGGCACTTCTGGCTGCTTGCCGCTGGAGGCGGAGCAAGCGGCTTGGCGGCGCCCGCGGCAGAAGCCACCTGGAAGGGTGGATGCTTGCCAGCTCCAGCCTTCGGCGGCACGGTCACGCTGGCTGTCGTCTTGGGCTTGACCTTGGCCGCGATGGCATCGGTCTTGGCTGCCGGCGGGGGAGAAAGCTTGGCTGCAGGCTCGGCGCGCGGCTGCGTGTGGGGAGCGGCAACCTCTTCGGGCTGCTGAGCCGGGTTGAGGATCTTGTAGGGGGTAGGCGGCGCCTTGGCCGTCTGCTGCTCGGCACCGGGCTCGCCCGCGCCCAGGGCCGACGGCCGGTCGGCACCCTCGGCCTTGCCGGTCACGATGGCCTGCTTGGCGAGCTCCATACCGGACGGGTGCGCGGGCCCGGCGTCTGCCGTAACCGTGCGCCCACGCGCCTCCGCGACCAGCTCGGGCCGCGGATCGGGCCGCCCGCAGAAGGCGCTGAAATTCTCGGCGATGGCTTCCAGCATCCGAGAATAGCTGCGGCTGCCGGGCGCCCATTTGTCAGCGAGATCGGAGTATGTGATGGGCCGATTGAAGTGTGCGTGCCAACTCGTCAGGACACCCCACTCCTGCACCTTGCGCGTGCGCTCAGCTGTCGGGTTGTCGAGCTTCTCGCCGGCATAGAGCAGAAGGTGCTCCAGGTGCGCGCGCACCCCTGTGGGGATGTCCTTGAAGCTCTCGCCCGGATGCCCGCCGCCGATGGCGCCGAGGCCGGCAAAGTTGTTTTGCGTGGGCTTGACATCGCCCGAGCGGTTGCCGCGCCGGTAGCTGAGCGCGCCGGTCTCCAGGATCATCTGGTAGAAGGCGTAGTCCCAGCGCACGCCGAGCTGCTCGCCGATCCGCATATATTCGGTCGGCACGCTCTCGTAGCGCGGATTGAGATCTGGGTTGCGGCTCTTGAGGTATTCGATCAGCCGGCCGGGCGTGACGCACTCCGGCACGACGTTCTGAGCGCTGGCTTTGATGTCCGGCATGCCGCCGGCGGCGGCGGCATAGTGAAGGGGGACTACGATGAAGGCAGCGAGGAAATACGATCCAACACGACGCATGGTACACACCCGTTTCCCTGCTCCGCGTACGCCCACACCGCGCGCACTCGGATTTTCGCTCATTTTTGTTAGGGCCTTAACGTTAATGGGCTGTTAAGGCGGCGCCTGGCGGGCGACGTCTTCACGGCCGGTTTGTCCTTATCGCCGCCATCCCCACGTCAGTGCCGTCGACACCTTCGATAGCGGGCTTTGGGCAAGGCCCTGCGGCTGGCGATCTTTGAGAAATCTACGCAACCACAGTCTCTACTGTGCCCTGAGCCTTGGGGCAGGAGTTGGGGCGGTCCGTGGCGTTGTTGTGGCACTGGGCCAGGATTGCCGGGAAGGATTTGCTGCTGCGGCCAATGCTAAGAGGCCGGGATACCAATCCAGTCCAACCCTATGATCCTCAGCCAGGAAATCCTGTTCCAGGATCGAGGCAGACGTTCTGCGATTGGCGTCGACCCGGAGGGGCACGCACAGCACCAGCACACGGCCCGCTGCTCGTGGGGGGCGCATGTGCTGCCATGTATCCCAAACTTTCCACCGCGCAGGAATTGCCGGCCGCCCAAGTCGCGGGCTGGCATGAAGGCGAGGAGTTACAGCCCGATCGCGGTCAGACTGCACAACCATCAGGCAGAAGATGCGGCCACGCACGCCTCTTTCCTGGGCAACGGCTGCATTAGAAAGGACTGAATCCTCAAAGTGTTGCGGCTCCACCACGATGTGTGGTGGATAACCGTCACAACTCGCGAAATCGATTGCGCCCGCGCAGGATTTGGCAAAATTGAGGGGATGGGCGAATCAGTAGGGAAGCCAAGATGAACGGACGACTTAACAAGATTGCCGGTGGCATCGCGACGGCGTTCGCCGTTCTGATGCTGTCCGGACCGGCGCTCGCGGACGGCATGTACAGGAGCATGAAGGACGCGCCGAAGCCGGAGCCACGCCGCTGCAACCTCTCGGCGAATGTCGGGCTGACCACCGAGTATGTGTTCCGTGGCTATTCGCAAACAGCGGAAGGCCCGGCCGTTCAGGGTGGCTTCGATGCCACGTGCGGCATTTTCTATGCGGGCGTGTGGGCCTCCAACCTGGATTGGGGTGGTGACTTTGCCGGCAACGACATCGCCAACATCGAAATGGACTGGTATCTCGGTATCAAGCCGGTCACCGGCAAGATCACGTGGGACCTCGGCGTCATCTACTACAGCTATCCGAACTCGGCGGATTTCATCGTCGGCCGCGACAACAACTACGTCGAGCTCAAGCTGGGTGCGAGCGCCGAGATCTGGAAGGATGGGACGGCGGGGATAGTTGCGTACTTCTCTCCCGACTACCAATACGAGGTGGACCGGGTCTGGACGTTTGAAGCGTCCTTTGCCCAGGTGCTGCCCAAGGTCAGCATCTTCACGCCGACCTTCAGTGCGCTGGTTGGCTATCAGACCGGCCACGGCACCGACTACGCCAGCATTACCGGCAATGGCGACACGGAATACTGGTATTGGAACGCTGGTCTGACGCTCGGCTTCCATGAGAAGTGGTCTGTCGACTTCCGCTACTGGGATACGAGCCTCGACAGCAACGCAGGCGGAAGCGCCTGGTGCAAGGGACAGATCTTCCAGTGCGACGAGCGGTTCGTAGCCACGCTCAAGTTCACCTACTGACGCCCGGATATATGGACGAGCGACAGTCGAGCCCCCTGCGGGGGCTCGATTGGTTTTTGGCGTCGGCCACATTCGGCAGCTCGAGCCTGTAGCCTGTCGGACTCCCTTGGCTCAGCGCACCTTGGCGTCGAGCAGCTCCACCGCGTCGAGATAGGCGAGACTGCGTGTCTTGCCTGCAGGGGTCTTGACCAGCAGATTGGCGCCCTCGTCGAGGCCGAGCACCTGCCCCTCGAATTCGCTCGCCCCCGTGCTCGACGGACACCGGCGCCTCGCGCCCTTCTGCCCGGAACAGCCACTGCTCGTGGACGGGGCGAAAGCCCTCTTCCTGCCAGGTGTTGAGGTGTGTCAGGAAATGTGCGGCGAGCGACTGCAACACGTCGGTGCGCGTGATCTCGGACCCCGCCTCCTCACTGAGGGACGTCCTCGACCAGTCCTGGCGCTCGGCGCGCGGTGCGGAGATGTCGAGGTCGACCCCGATGGCTAGCCACGGCGGGACGTCGTGGGGCGGCAGGCGCGGGGCGGCGAGCCGCACTTGCCCGGCGACCGAGCCGTTGAGCAGGATGCTCCCGGGCCAGCGATAATGTACGGCCACCTTCGGCGGGCACAGCGATCCCAGGGTGTCGCCCAGCGCGACAAGCATCAACGGTCCCATCTGCAGGGCGCGCCCAAGCGATACCTCCGGCTCCAGCACGATAGCCAGCTGGGCGCGGCCGGTATTGCGGCTCCACACCACGTCGCCCGCGCCGAGGTGGCCGCCCTGCGCTTGCCGGCAGGCATGAGCGAAAGGCTGCTTGGGCGCCTTGACGGGGTGGCCCTTGAGCAGGGGGGGAAACCGTGGATCCTCGAGGTGCATGGGATCGTGCGCGCCCTGATGCCTCAGCCGAGGTCGAGCTCCTCCTCGACGACGTGATTGAGGCCAGTGCCGGGTGCCGTCAGCACAATCCTGACCTTGAGCTTGCCCTTGTCGCGGCCTTCCTCGCGCACGACGCGCTCGATCTCGCGTTGGGAGGTGACGCCGACCTGCTTGAGGAACTTCCTCAGCGACATGTTGAACTTGTCTTCGTTCATTGGAGATCTCCTCGCGCCAGCCGGGGCCGCGGGCCACTGCCCGGAGCCGCTAGAGCAAGATCGTTTCTGATCGAAGCGCTTCGCTTCGATCATGGAACGTGAATCTTGCTCCAAAACTTGGGAATAGAGCAGGATTTCACGCTTCGGCCTCGACCTCTCGCTTGAGGTGAGGTGGTTCCATCCGAAGCGATCCTGCTCTAGCAACCCTCCCGCATGTGCGCACACGCGCCAGGTCGCAAATCTCTCTGCCGCTCCGGGATGACACCCGCGCGCTACAGTCGCACATTCGGTTTGGACGAGTACACGTCGCTGGCTGACATCGGAATCCTCTGCAGCACGAGCACGGAGGCCGCCGTGATCACCGCCAGGGCGACAATGCTGAAGACGAAGGCTCTCATCTCGTTTCTCCTCGGGTACGAGCACCTGGCGGGCCTGTCGACGTCGGCATTGGGCCCGTTCGGGCGGAGCCCGCAGCTCGACACGCCCGTTCGGTCGGGGCCGCCCACTTCATTCGGCTGGGGCCGGGCGCGCGGCGCTGGTCTCGGCCGCAGCGACCTCCTCCATCTTCTCGATCTCCTGCTCGGCCCACAGGCTGTGATGCTCCTTGGCCCAGTTGACGTCGACCTGGCCCGAGCCCATGGCGGAGAATGCACCCTGCATGCCGAGCGTGCCGATATAGATGTGGCCAATGATCACGACGAGCATCCCCAACGCGACGATGCCGTGCCAGGAGGTGGCATACTGCATCTCCTGTACCGGCGTCAGCGCGGTCGGCAGCTTGAAGCCCACCATGTTGAGGACGGCAAACGTCTTGGCGAACAGCGCCGTCTGGAATGGAAACATCAAGGCCACCCCCGACATCGACAGCGAGAGCCCGCCCAGCATCACGATCCAGAACAGGATCTTCTGTCCGGCATTGAATTTCCAGGCTGGCGGGTGCGAGCCTTTGACGAACATGCCCCCACCCTTGGCCAACCACACAAGGTCGCGCCAGCTCGGCAGGTTGTGGCGGAGCCAGACGACGAAGGTCAGCGCCAGGCCGGCCATGAACGCGAAGGCCACATAGTTGTGCAGCCATTTGGCGCCGATCGAGATCGTGGAGAAGGCCTGCGCGCCAATCAGCGGCAGCAGCGCATAGCGGCCATAGAGAACGTTGAGGCCGGTCAGCGCCAGGATGATGAAGGAGCTGGCGAGCAGCCAATGGCCGAAGCGCTCGAGGTCGGAGAAGCGCGTGATCGTGCGGCCGGCCCAGCCATGCTCGATCTTGATGCGCCCGCGCAGCAGGAAGAATGCCGCGAGCACGGCGAGGATGGCCAGCATTGCCCACAGCCCGTCGCGCGGCAGCGGCCCATTGCGGAAGTTGCGCCAGGCCTCGCCATCGGACTGCACGAGCTGGCCCGCCTTCTTGTCAGGGATCGACACCTGGCCCTTGAGGCCCTCGCGCACCTTTCTCCACAGCTCGTTGTCGTAGTTGCCGGGTCGCTCCGGTTGCACGATGTTGGGACCGCCGGGCGTGGAAGCACCGGGCGGCGGCCGTACGGTGGAACTCGGGCCCTGCTGCGCGCCGACAGACGACAGTCCCAGTGTGAGCGTCAGTGCGATGCCGGCCAGTATTGCGGCCACCGAGAGCGCTCGCCTGCCGATTGAACGGCTACCCCAGCCAGCTGTCATCATCCGTTCCTCCCGATCGTCGTGCTCGTTGGAGCCATCGGCCCTACGCGCCCCTATTGTGCCAAGGCATGCCCGCCATGCCAATCCGGACGCTCGTATCATTTCTGCAGATTGCCGCGCTCCTGCAGCTCGTGGCGCTGCTGCTCGCTGAGCGGCGGCAGTTTCTGGCCGCGGTAGACATGGGGCTTGAAGTCGAGCGGCCGATTCTGCTCGGCCTCGCGGCAGCCTGCAAGCAGGGCGCAGCAGGCCGCCACAGCCAGCGCGATCCGTCCCACCCCAGCCATGACTATGCACCTCCCATTTCTTCTCGGCTCGGCCGCCGTGCCTGATGTTCCGCCCGGGAAGGCCGATCTCGAACTATTCGATCACACCCGCCCGGCTGGTACGCAAGCACCCGCCGCTCCGTTCGGTGCATCCTCGCGATTTTCGTCTTTGGGCAGGGGGGATGCCGGGTTCGGGTTTGGCACGACCGTCGCGGCCAATTCCGTGTCTGGCTGCCCAGCCTGCCCCTCAGCTTCCGCCGTATTCTGGCCCTTGTCTTTGCGGTCAGCGGGGACCGCCGCGGCGGTCGCGGCGTAGCCCGCTGGAGCATCGAGATCTTGCGGCTTGTCCAGGGACTCCCAAGCCGAGACCTCGTCGTCGTTCAGGAATCCGCGCCCGATCTTGTAGGCGGTCTTGAGGTCCGGCGTGGCCCAGACCGCATCCGAGAAATCCTCGCAGTAGTCGTCGAGGCCGTCGATATGCGCGAAGATGGGATGCGACGTCCAAAGTTTGCGCAGCGCCTTGTTGCGAAGCTGGTCAGGCACGCCATTCTGCATGAAGCGCGTGAAGTCGGAGCTGAAATCCAGGGCCTCGACGTCGATCGATTTGAGCTCTGCGACAGCGTCTGCGTCCTGGGGCGCTGCGGCACGCGAGGCATCGTGTCCGGCCTTGCCCGCACCATCCATCCCGGCAGGCCGGCTCGCCTCCTCAGCGCGATCCTCGCCATGGTCCCGCGCACGGTCGGCGGCGGGACCATCCTCGCTCTTGCGCGCGCCCTCCTGCTTCAGGCGCGACCAGCGGGACAGAAACGGCTCGTCTGACCGGTTCATGACTGCCCCTCGTTGCCGCCGCGGCGCATCCTGGCTCTCAGCTGTGAAATCGGCTCTTGGCCGAACTGATATTCTTCCGGCTCGATGAAGTCTTGGCGGGCCCGCTTGACGAAAACCTCGTGGGTGTGGTGCTCGGCTACGAACAGATCGACGATTTCGGCTATGGCGTCCGGCATGGCCACCCGTCCCACAATCTCGTCGCCCCCCTCACCGTAGGCCTGCCCCTCCGTTGGCGACGCCGTGACGAGGTGCAGCTCGAGGGGGGGAACCGAATCGGCTGTGCGGCGCAGCACGACGTAAAGGCTCGGCGCGCCGCTGGAGAGGTTTTCCAGATAGCCGCCCGTCTCCTTGCGGTGCAGCTCGATGTCCGTGGTCCCGAGCAGGTAGATGGCGGCTTGCTCCGTCTCGCGAATTGTCACGCACCGATTTTCTGCCGGCGCGGGGAACATCACCGCAAGCGGCCGCCACGCAAACTCCTCCCACGGGCTGCCTATCCGCTCCCGCGCCAGCACCACCCCAACCCTGATGGTCGCGACTTGGCTCATGGGCCCACGGTGCCTGTATCGTGCTCCTCGCCAAGGGAGATCGTAGAAGACGAAAATCCCAAGGGGCGACCAGTCGGCCGCCCCCCTATGCAGTTCGGTCGCTGGCCAAGTCCTCGGGGCGTGACTCAGCCCGACTGCCCAGGATAGGCCTTGCCCCAGCCCCAGGCGCCAGAGCCGAAGCCGCGGGTGACCACGCGCTCGCGGTAAATGGCGGACACTACGTCGCCATCGCCCGCCAGCAGCGCCTTGGTCGAGCACATCTCCGCGCACAGCGGCAGCTTGCCCTCGGCCAGGCGGTTGCGGCCATACTTCTTGAACTGCAGCTCCGCGTTCTTCTCCGGACCGCCGGCACAGAAGGTGCACTTGTCCATCTTGCCGCGGGAGCCGAAGTTGGAGGCCTGCGGATATTGCGGGGCCCCAAACGGGCAGGCGTAGAAGCAGTAGCCGCAGCCGATGCACAGATCCTTGTTGTGCAGCACCACGCCTTCCTCGGTCTGGTAGAAGCAGTCGACCGGGCAGACGGCCGCGCACGGTGCATCAGAGCAGTGCATGCAGGCGACCGAGATCGAGCGCTCGCCTGGCTTGCCGTCGTTGATGGTGACGACCCGCCGGCGGTTCACGCCCCAGGGCACCTCGTGCTCGTTCTTGCAGGCGGTGACGCAGGCGTTGCACTCGATGCACCGCTCCGCGTCGCAGAGGAACTTCATGCGTGCCATGGTCAGGCCCTCCAAATCTTGCAGAGCGTCACTTTGGTTTCCTGCATCTGCGTGACGACATCGTAGCCGTAGGTCTGCGCCGTGTTGGTCGCTTCGCCGAGCACAATGGGATCGGTGCCCTGCGGATACTTGTCGCGCAGGTCCTTGCCCTGGAAGTGGCCGCCGAAATGGAACGGCATGAAGGCAACCCCTTTGCCGACCCGGTCCGTGACCATCGCCATGACCCTGACCTTGCCCTTTTCGGGACCTTCGACCCAGACAGTGTGTCCGTCGCGGATGCCGAGGTTGTTGGCATCGGAGGGGTGGATCTCGATGAACATGTTCTGCTGCAGCTCGGCGAGCCACGGATTGGACCGGGTCTCGTCGCCGCCACCCTCGTACTCCACCAAACGTCCGGAGGTGAGGATGATCGGGTAGTCCTTCGAGAAGTCGTTCTTCTGGATCGACTCGTAGAGGGTCGGCAGGCGGTGATGCCTGCGGTCCTTGTATGTGGGGTAGGAAGCGACCAGGTCGCGCCGCGGCGTGTAGAGAGGCTCGCGATGCAGCGGCACCGGATCGGGGAAGTTCCACACCACGCAGCGTGCCTTGGCGTTGCCGAACGGAGCAGCACCATGCTTGATCGCCACGCGCTGGATGCCGCCCGATAGGTCGACCTTCCAGTTCGCCTTCTCCCCGCCCGACGGCCGCGACCGCCTTCTTCTCGTCCTCGGTCAGGTCCTTGTCCCATCCAAGCTTCGTCAGCATGGCCATCGTGAACTCGGGATAGCCGTCCTTGATCTCGGAATCGGCCGAGTACGAGCCTACCGCGAGGAGGTTGTCGGCGACTGGATCACCCTTCGCGAACGGCTTTGGCGGGGCCAAGCCGAACCTGTTGCGGAACGTGAGGCCACCCTCGGCAACTGACTTGGAGGTGTCGTAGAGGTTGGGCGTTCCCGGATGCTTGATGGCGGCCGTCCCCCAGCACGGCCAGGGCAGGCCGTAGTAGTCGCCGTCGCACGGACCGCCGTTGGCCTTCAGCGTCACCCTGTCGAAGGTGTGCTGGTTGGCCATGTGCAGCTTCATACGCTCGGGCGACTGGCCGGTGTAGCCGATGGTCCACATGCCCCGGTTGAACTCGAGCGTGATGTCCTCGACGAGCGGCTCGTCCTTCTCCACCTTGATGTGCTTGAACATCTCCTTGTCGAAGCCGAACTTCTTGGCGAACTTGTACATGATCGTGTGATCAGGCAGCGCCTCGAAGAACGGGCCGAACACCTTCTCGCGCCACTGCAGCGAGCGGTTCGATGCGGTGACGGAGCCGTAGGTCTCGAATTGGGTCGCCGCCGGCAACAGATAAACACCGTCCTGACGGTCGGGCATCACCGCCGACATGGTCGGATGCGGGTCGATGATGACCAGCAGGTCGAGCTTCTCCATGGCCTTCTTCATGTCGGGAAGGCGCGTCTGCGAATTCGGCGCGTGTCCCCAGAACACCATGGCTCGGATGCGGTCCGGCTGCGTGATGTTGGCCTTGTCCTCGAGCACACCATCGAACCAGCGGCTGACGGGGATGCCGGGCTTGGTCAGCATCGCCTTGTCATGGAAGCGACCGGCCAGATAGTCGAACGGCACGTCCCAGACGCGTGCCCAGTGCTTCCATGAGCCCTCGGCGAGCCCATAGTAGCCCGGCAGCGTGTCCATCAGCACGCCGAGGTCGGTGGCGCCCTGCACGTTGTCGTGGCCGCGGAAGATGTTCGCCCCGCCGCCGGCGACGCCGATGTTGCCGAGCGCAAGCTGCAGGATGCAGTAGGCGCGCGTGTTGTTGTTGCCGTTGGTGTGCTGCGTGCCGCCCATGCACCAGATGATGGTGCCGGGCTTGTTGGTGGCCAGCGTCCGTGCCACGCGGCGCAGCTGGGCGCCTGGCACGCCCGTGACCTTCTCGGTCTCCGCGGGCGTCCACTTCTTCACTTCTTCGCGGACGAACTCCATCCCCCACACGCGCTGGCGGATGTACTCCTTGTCCTCCCAGCCGTTTTCGAAAATGTGCCAGAGGATGCCCCAGATCAGCGCGACGTCGGTGCCCGGGCGCAGACGGACATACTCGGTGGCGTGCGCAGCGGTGCGCGTGAAGCGCGGATCGCAAACGATGAAAGCGGCATTGTTCTGCTCCTTGCACTTCAACAGGAAGTGCACGGAGACCGGGTGCGCCTCGGCCGGGTTGCCGCCGATGAGGAAGATCGCCTTCGACTTTTGGATGTCGTTGTAGGAGTTGGTCATGGCGCCGTAGCCCCACGTGTTCGCGACGCCCGCGACGGTCGTGGAGTGGCAAATGCGCGCCTGGTGATCGACGTTGTTGGAGCCCCAGAACGCTGCGAACTTGCGGATCAGGTAGGCCTGCTCGTTCGAGTGTTTGGCGGAGCCCAGCCAGTAGACGCTGTCGGGACCGGATTTCTGCCGGATCTCGAGCATCTTGTCGCCAACCTCGTTGATGGCGACATCCCAGCTGATGCGGGTCCATTTCCCGCCACTGAGTTTCATCGGGTACTTTAGGCGTCGGTCGCCGTGCGCATGCTCGCGCACCGAGGCGCCCTTGGCGCAGTGCGCACCTAGGTTGAACGGGCTGTCGAAACCCGGCTCCTGGCCGATCCACACGCCGTTCTGCACCTCGGCCAGCACCGTGCAGCCGACCGAGCAGTGCGTGCAGATCGACTTCTTGATCTCGACCTTGGCGCCCGTTGCCGCCGCGGCGGCTTGCGCTTCGCGCACCCTGCCGCCCGACAGTGCCGAAACGGCGGCGATCCCGCCGATGGCGAGCCCTGAAGCTCCTCAAGAAGGAGCGCCGGTCCAACGTGCCTGGCGCCTGCTCCTGCAGGGCAGACGACAGACGGGGGTTCCGCGCTGTGCTGCTTGCTTTTTTCCTGAGCATGTCTCTCTCCCGATTATCGATCAGGCCGACCGCGACCACGCCTCACGGCCGGTCAATATCTCCAGCCGTCAGCGCGCGAGTTCGTAGTAGCGCCGGATATGCTCGGTCTCTCGATAGAGCGAAGCTTTGGGTTTGGTGTCGGCAGCCTCGGCCTTCGTCTCGCCTCCCACCAGAGCCGCACCGCCCGCCGCTGCGCCCGCGCCCGCCAGCTTCAGGAAGCTTCGGCGGTCTGCGACCACCTCTTTCTTGTCCTGTTTCATGGGCCTTGCCTCCGTTCCCAATTTCCAGTTGCCACGTCCGTCCCGCCGTGCGGGCCTCAAAGTGAAAACCTCAAACCATCCCGAATGCCCCCTCCTCGATCTCGAGGAAGAGGCGGCCGACCGATCCAAGTGTCGCGTAGAGCACAGACGCCTTGGCCTCTTCCATGTCACGGAAGAGGACAGGCGCCCAAGATGCGATGTGTGTGGTGAAGAACGACTTCTGCTCGTCCAGCGACAGCCCCTGCCCGAGCGAGCCGTCGACGAAGCCCGCCATCATCTCGCACAGCGACGCGATGTGGTCCTCGGGGTCGAGCACGTTGGGGTCGCGCTCCACTCCGAGCCGGCTCATGTCCTGGCGCAGCTTGGCAAGCGGTTTTTCGTGCAGGAAGCCCGTGAGATAGTAGGAGCCATAGGGTACGAGTTCGCCGCGCACCAGGCCGATGAAGAGGTCGTGGTATTCTTCCGCGACGCTCGCAGTTCCCGAGCGCGAGCAGACATGCGCGAATGCGGTGATCGCCTGGCCCAGCTCGCTGTCGTCTCCGGAAAGCGCTGCGCCGATCTCAAGGGTAGCCGCGGTGGGAGGTGAGGAGAGAAAGCGCGCGATCAGACGATAGAGCTGGGCTCGGAGCCTATCCTCCGGCGCCACCCTCTCCTCAATGCTTTGCGCGTGCGCCGAGTGCGCCGCTGACAACGTGACCTCCCAACCTCAATTCCAGCTTTCGGGCTGATTTGTTGTGTCATGTTGCCTAGGTTGCTGGCTTCCTGCAACCCAAATCAGAATTGCGAGCACGAAACGTCTGGCGGGTCGTTGGGATATCTTGAAATATGCGGCATTCAACTTCGGGGGCGGGCGTGGAATTGTAAAATTTACATGATTTTGCAAATTATCAACTTGTGAGAGCCAGCTTGCGATCTGACGGGGCGGCTCTCCCTTGCACTTCCCGGGCCCGACGCTAGGTTGCTGGTATGTGGACACGCTTGCTGGTCGGCGGCGTAGGGATGGCGATTCGATGCAACAGGAGATGATCGACCCGTTCGGGCGGCACGTGACCTACCTGCGGGTCTCGGTGACGGACAGGTGTGATTTCCGCTGCTCCTACTGCATGTCGGAGCATATGACGTTCTTGCCCAAGAAGGACCTTCTCTCGCTCGAGGAGCTCGACCGCCTGTGCTCGGCGTTCGTCGCCAAGGGTGTGCGGAAGCTGCGGATCACGGGCGGCGAGCCGCTGGTGCGCAAGAACATCCTGTGGCTGTTCCGTGCGCTGGCGCGCCACCTCGGCCGCGGTCTCGACGAACTCACCCTTACCACCAACGGCAGCCAGCTCACCAAGTTCGCCCAGGAGCTGAAGGACGCCGGCGTGCGGCGGATCAACATCTCGCTCGACACCCTCAAGCCCGACCGCTTCAAGGCGATCACGCGCTGGGGCGACTTCGCCCAGGTGATGGCCGGCATCGATGCGGCGGAAAAGGCGGGGCTCGAGATCAAGCTCAACGCCGTGGCGCTCAAGGGCCTCAACGAGGACGAGTTCGAGGACCTCATCGGCTTCGCCCACGGCCGCGGTTTCGACCTCACCCTGATCGAAACCATGCCGATGGGCGACGTCGACGGCGACCGTACCGACCAATACCTGCCGCTGTCGATCGTGCGCGCACGCCTGATGGACCGCTTCACGCTCGAGGATATACCGCTGCGCACCGGCGGCCCCGCACGCTATGTGCGCATCGCCGAGACCGGCGGCCGGCTCGGCTTCATCACGCCGCTGACGCACAATTTCTGCGAGAGCTGTAACCGCGTGCGGCTCACCTGCACCGGCACCCTCTATATGTGCCTCGGCCAAAACGATGCGGCCGACCTGCGCGCGCCACTGCGCGCGAGCGCGGACGATGCTCTCCTCATGCGCGCCATCGACGAGGCCATCGCGCGCAAACCCAAGGGCCACGACTTCGTCATCGACCGACGCACGCGTGCACCCGCCGTGGCCCGGCACATGAGCGTGACGGGCGGATAGACGATCTGGGCGCGCTTGCGCGGCTCGAAGGGTTGCTTGCTGAATAGCCTCTTTCTCGGCTAGGGCCTGGCACGAGCGATCCACGATGAGCCTTGCCCTTCCCGCGCCCACCAGCTCCGACAACTTGCGCGGCATTTCCGCCATGCTCGTCGCCATGGCGGCCTTCGTCGTCAACGACACGCTGATGAAGATCTCCGCCGCCCATTTGCCCGTCGGCGAGGCCATCTTCGTGCGCGGCCTGCTCACCACCGCATTCGGCGTCGCGCTCATTGCCGGGAGCGGGTTGCTTCGCGATCTGCCACATGCACTCTCGCCGCGCGTGCTGCTGCGCGCCGGTGCCGATGTCTGCAGCACGGTTTTCTTCCTGAGCGCGCTCGTGCGCATGCCCATGGGCGACGTGTTCGGCATCCTGCAGTTCACCCCCCTCGCCATTACGGCCGGGGCCGCGCTGTTCATGGGTGCGGTAGTGGGCTGGCGACGATGGACGGCAACCTGCGTCGGCCTCCTCGGCGTGCTTCTCATCGTGCGCCCCGGCGGCTCAGCGTTCACGCCCTATGCGCTGCTGGCGGTCACCTCGGTGCTTTTCTCGGCGGCGCGTGATCTGCTCTCGCACAGCGTCGCGCGAAGGGTGCCGCCGCTCGTCATCGTCACGACCTCGGCCGCGGCCGTCACGCTCGCGAGCCTCGGCTTCACCGGCTTCGAAAGCTGGACGCGCCCTTCGTCCGGTGCCGTCCTCTCCCTGTTCGCCGCCGCTGCGGCGCTCTTTGGTGGGCAATACGCGCTGGTGGCAGCCATGCGCACCGGCGAGATCGCGGTGATCGCGCCGTTTCGCTATTCGATCCTGCTCTGGGCGCTTCTTGCGGGCTTCCTGGTCTGGCGCGAAATTCCCTCTCTCGCCTCCTGGGCCGGCATGGCAATCGTCACCGGCGCCGGTCTATACACGTTCCTGCGCGAGCAGCGTCTTACAAGGCTCAGCCGATCATGAGGGGCATTGCGGCCATGAAGCCCAATCGCATGAAGGAGAAGATTGCTCGTGGCGAACCCGCGTTCGGCTGCTCGGTGATGTTTCCCTCGCCGCAGATCGTCGAGATGCTGGGGCATGCTGGCTTCGATTGGGTGCTCATCGATTGCGAGCATGGAAGCATCGGCCCAGCCGACGTGGAGCTGATGGCGATGGCGTGCGACGCGGTTGGCATCACTCCGATCGCGCGGCCGCGGACCAACGCGACGAGCGACATTCAGAGCGTCATGGACCGCGGCGTGATGGGCGTGCAGGTGCCGCACGTGAACACCCCCGAGGATGCGCGCCGCGCGGTCGCCTCCGTCAAGTTCGGGCCAGGCGCTGCGCGCGGTCTCGCCGCCGGCACGCGGCCCGATGCGTGGGGATTGGGCGCGCGCATGCCCGATTTTGCCCGCCAGGCCAATGCGCAGTCCCTCGTCTGCGTCCAGATCGAGCACCAGGCGGCGCTGCACAATCTGGAGCAGATCCTCGCCGTCGAGGAGATTGACGTCTTCTTCGTCGGCCCTTCCGACCTGTCGCAGTCAATGGGCTTTCCCGGCAATCCCAAAGCGCCACCTGTCGCCAAGGCCATCGACGAGGCGCTTGCCGGCATCCTGGCCGCGGGTCGCGTGCCGGGCATGCCGGCGACGGGGGATACCCTGGCCGAGGTCGTGGCCAAAGGCTGCCGCTACATCTACACGCACTTGCCGCGCCTCATCGGTGCGGGCGCCTCCGCCTTCCTGAGACGGTAGCCACCCATTCCCGGTGTCGGCCGTCGTTCATGGTGTAGAAAATTTTGCCCCCGCCGACAGTCCGGGTATGCCAGTCGACCTTGACACGGCACCCTGGCGCACCGTCAAATGCTCGCAACCCGGCTACAGAATCGGGTGGCAAGAACGAACGAAGAGACCCGTTGGGAGAACGCCGAGGAGCGAGGGTTGCAACGCGAAGGCACCGATTCCAGCCTGCCATGCAGCTTTTTGTGCAGCTGTTCGGCTGTGGCCGCTGCAGCTGCGTCGGCGAGATCAAGATCTACAGACGATCACCCTTGGGCAGCGCACCTTGCGCCGAGGTCAGCGCACGCCGCCGTCTTCCTTTTGAGCGAGCGGACCTCGTACGCGTAGCGATTGGACCCGGATTGCCGCGGGAATGGCCCGCATCCCAGAACATGCAACAGGAGGAAGACTGATGAAGAAGTCAAAGATGACGCGCCGGCGGTTTGTTGCAACCACAGCCGCAGCCTCGGCGGCGGCGATTGCGGCACCATTCGTGCGTACGGCGCACGCTGCCGGCAAGCTGTCGATCATGTTCTGGGACCACTGGGTGCCCGGCGGCAACAACGCGTCCAAGGCTCTGTGCGAGGAATGGGGTGCGAAAAACAAGGTCGAGCTGCAGATCGACTACGTCACCTCGCAAGGCCACAAGAACCTGCTCACCATCGCCGCCGAGGGACAGGCGAAATCGGGCCACGACATCCTGGCTTTCCCGAGCTGGCAGCCGCACGGCAGCTCGGAGCATCTGGAGCGGGTCGATGACGTCATGGCCGAGCTGATCAAGCAGCACGGCAAGGTCAACCCAACGGTCGAATACCTTGCGCGCTCCGACGGACACTGGATCGCTGTCCCGACCTGCGTTGGCAGCCAGATGAAGGGGCCCTGCTCGCGCATCGACCTCATGAAGAAGCATGCTGGCATCGATGTTCAGGCCATGTATCCCGCCGGCGGTCCCCCCAAAGTCGAAGCATGGACTCTCGATGCCCTGCTCAAGGCCGCCGAGGCTTGCAACAAGGGCGGCAACCCCATCGGCATCGGCCTCGGCACGCCTGAGGACAACGTCGACACGGCCGGCGCGATCTTCCAGTCGTTCGGCGCCGAGCTGGTGAATGCCAAGGGCACGGTTACCGTAAAATCCGACAACGTGCGCAAGGCACTCGAATACTACGTCAAGCTCGCGCAGTGGCTACCACCTGATGCGCCCGCCTGGGACAACGCCTCCAACAACAAGTATCTGGTCTCCGGCAAGGGCTCGATGATCATGAACCCGCCGAGCGCCTGGGCAGTGGCCAAGCGCGACAATCCGCAAGTGGCGGAGCAGCTGTGGACGCACGGCATGCCGTCGGGTCCGAATGGTCGCTTTGCGCCGTTCCTGCCATACTTCTGGGGCATCTGGAATTTCGGCAAGAACAAGACGGCGGCGAAGGACCTGCTGATGTTCCTGTCGCAGCGCTCCTCGGTGGAGAAGATGGTGGAGGCGAGCGCCGGCTACGACCTGCCCGCGTTCGAGAAACTTACCGACTTCAAGATCTGGGCCGAGATCGGGCCGCCCAAGGGTACGCTCTTCCACTATCCCGACCCATACAAGCACCAGACCGTCGCCGTGGCGGCACAACCTGCGCCGCCCAAGATTGCCGTGCAGATCTACACGCAGGCGATCCACACCAAGATGATCGTGCGCATCGTCAAGGGCGAGAAGATGGAGCAGACGCTCGCCTGGGCCGAGGGTGAGCTCGAAGGCATGATGCGCACCTGACGACGCATTCCCTCTCCCGCGCCTGACGTGGCGCGGGAGAGGCTCGACCCTCTTCCCGCAAACGGAGGGAGGGATAAGAGCACAGCACGAGGTCGCAGATGGTCGATGCAGTCATTCACGGGGTCGAGGTTAGGGCACCGGCTCGCCGCCGCAGCGGCCTGCGCAGGGCCATGCAGAGAAAGTCGACGATCGCCTTCTCGATGGCGCTGCCGTTGATCTTGCTGATCGCGCTGCTCGTTATCTATCCCGCGCTCTATTCGTTGCACTTGGCCACGCTCAACAAGTCGATGCAAAGGTTCGTCGGCTTGAGCAATTTTACCTTCCTGTTCAAGCGCGAGACGTTCTGGATGGTGGTGGAGCAATCCTGCATCTTCGCCATCACCGCCGTCGTGTTCAAGGCGCTCATTGGCTTCATCGTCGCTCACTTCGTGCACAACATCCCGGCCAAAGGGCAGCGCAAATGGCGCGGCATGCTGCTGGTGCCCTGGGTGATCCCGCCGGCCATGAGCTGCCTGGCTTGGCTATGGCTGTTTGACCCCTCCTATAGCGCTTTCAATTGGATTTTGGCCCTTTTCGGCATCGGCCCCGTGTCGTGGACGGGCGAAGCCAACTGGGCGCGCTTCTCCGTGATCCTCATCAACATCTGGATCGGCGCGCCGTTCTTCATGATCATGTACCTGGCGGCACTCAAATCGGTGCCGGAGCAGCTCTACGAGGCGGCGGCTATCGACGGGGCCAGCTGGTGGCAGCGCATGTGGTACGTGACGCTGCCAATGATGCGCAACATCATTGCCATCACGGCGCTATTCTCGCTGATCGTCACGTTCGCCAACTTCGACATCGTCCGCATCATCACGGCCGGCGGTCCGATCGACAAGACGCACGTGTTTGCGACCTGGTCGTTCTGGCTCGGCATCCAGGGTGGCGATATTCCGCTCGGCGCCTGCGTTTCGCTCTTCATGGTGCCGATCCTGGCCGTGGCCGCCACCTTTATCCTGCGCGACATCACCCGCCGGGGGAGTGAAGTTTGATGGCTGTCAGTGCGGTTGCCGCCCCCAACCCGACGCTACCCCAGCGCAAATACGGCAGCCTACGGGGCGACCGCAAATGGGCGTTGCGCTGGTCCTATTTCTTCCTGGTGCTGTTCGCGGTCTTCTTCCTGCTGCCGCCCGTGTACATGCTCATCACGTCGCTCAAGACCAGCCACGAGATCTCGGCCGCGACCAGCCCCTGGTGGGTCTACCATCCCACTTTGGAGAACTACGCTGGGTTGCTCAGCTCGCGTGAGTATCTGACGTTCTTCCGCAACTCGGCGGTGGTGTCCGTGTTCGTCGTCGCCTTGACGATGCTTATTTCGGTGCCGGCAGCGTTTGCGCTCTCGCGCATGCGGTTCTGGGGGTCGGCGACGCTGGCGACCGGCGTCTTTCTCACCTACCTGGTCCCCGAGACACTGCTGTTCCTGCCGCTCTTCAAGATGTTCGCGATGTTCAAGGAGTGGACGGACATCGAGCTCATCAATCGCTGGTGGGTGCTGCTGATCCTCTACCCGACGCTGACGGTGCCGTTCTGTACCTGGATCATGATTGGCTACTTTGCGTCCATCCCCAAGGAGCTCGACGAGGCGGCCTTGATCGATGGCGCGGGGTATTTTCAGACGCTGACCAAGATTTTCATTCCGGTGGCGCTACCTGGCCTGATCGCGGCGACCATCTTCGCCTTCACTGTGAGCTGGGCGCAGTTCCTCTATCCTCTCGCCTTCACCACCTCGGTTGATCAGCTGGTGCTGCCTGTGGGCATCATCACCTCGCTGGTGAAAGCGGACGTCTACAACTGGGGCCAGATCATGACCGGCGCACTGCTCGGCGCCGCACCGCCCCTCGTCATTTACGCGTTCCTGATGGACTACTACATCGCCGGCCTTACCGCCGGGGCGACGAAGGGCTGAAGGTTGGACCCATGGCGGAAGTGAAGCTGCACAAGATCGTCAAACGCTACGATGAGGTGGAGGCCGTCCGCGGCATCGATCTCGAGATCGCCGATCACGAGTTCGTGGTCCTTGTCGGGCCCTCGGGCTGCGGCAAGTCGACGACCTTGAGGATGATCGCGGGACTCGAGGACATCACGGACGGAGAGATCCAGATCGGCGGCGATGTCGTCAACGACGTGCCACCGAAAGACCGCGACATCGCCATGGTGTTCCAGAACTACGCGCTCTACCCACACATGACGGTCGAGCAGAACATGTCGTTCGGCCTGCGTCTCAAACGCTATCCCAAGGCCGAGATCAGGAAGCGCGTCGACGAGGCCGCCCGCATCCTTGACATCAAGGAGCTGCTCGGGCGCAAGCCCAAGCAGCTGTCCGGCGGTCAGCGTCAGCGTGTCGCCATGGGCCGTGCCATCGTGCGCAATCCCAAGGTCTTCCTGTTCGATGAGCCGCTGTCCAATCTCGACGCCAAGCTTCGCGTTCAGATGCGCACCGAGATCAAGAAAGTGCACCAGCAGGTACGCACCACCACGGTCTATGTCACACACGACCAAGTCGAGGCCATGACCCTGGCCGATCGCGTGGTGGTCATGAACAACGGCATCATCGAGCAGGTCGGCACCCCCAACCAGCTCTATCACAACCCAAAGACGCGCTTCGTTGCCGGCTTCATTGGCTCGCCGGCGATGAACTTCATCCCCTGCCGCATGGAAGGCAGCAACGGCGCACTCGAGATCAGGCTCTCTGACGAGTTGGCGCTGCCGGTGCCGCCGGGGCGCGCGGAGCAGTATCGTGGCCACGCCAACAACGGCAAGCTGCTGCTGGGGCTCAGGCCCGAGCACATTACCGAGGCCGGGCAGCACCTGGAGCCGGGCGAGGTGCCGTTCGAGGCCAAGCTCGACGTCACCGAGCCGATGGGCATGGAGACGCTGGTCTACTTCCCGCTCAACGGCACGCAGGTGTGCGGGCGCGTCAATCCCAACGCGGGCGCGCGCGACGGCGCGCCGCTGCGGCTTGCCGCCGACCTCAACAACATGCACTTGATCGACGGTGCCACGGGGCAGGTGATCTGAGCTTCGGCGCCGCCCTCGCGAAGCCTCGATGCAGCAACTCCCGTCGGCGTTCCCGTGAACTACCCTGGCTTGGCGAGCGCGAGGCGCGCCGCGTTGGCACCCGCCAGCATGGCGCCGGTGAAGCCACCGCTGCCGCCGAATGCCGAGGCGAGGTAGAGGCCCGGGATCGGTGTCCTGCACGAGCGCGGCAGGCCGGTCCAGAACGGTTGCTCGGGAGGTCGCGGTGCGAACCCATAGATTGCGCCGTTGGGCGTGTTGAGGTAGTCGCGCATGGAGCGCGCCGTCAGAAGCGTCTTGTCCGTCACGATGCCGGCAAAGCCCGGATAGATGCGGTCGAGCTCGCCCAAGATAGCGTCGAGCCATCGCTCGCGGCGTTCGCGCTCGGCGTCTTTCGTCAGCCCCGCCCAATTGTCCACGTGGTCGAGCCCGACCACGCTGACGAGCGTCGGCGAACCCTGCGAAATCCCGGCCTCGATGGCCCCGAAATTAGCGATGCCGAGAATGGGCAGGCGGCTGGTCGGCGCCTCGGCGAGCACACGAGCCGACCCGGCCACATCGCCGAGCGCCCCCATCCACTGGGGCAGAACCACGGTCGAGTAGCGCTCTAGTCCGACCCTGGCGGGCGGCTCGCGCACGCCAAAATGCGCACTGAACAGCGACACGGACAGAGCCCGACCGGAATAGGCCTGCTCAAGTACGTCGCGCATCGGGTCTGTCAGCATCCCCGCAACTGTGGAGGGTGCGCAATTGGCGAGAATCCTGCGCGCGGCGATTTGCTCCTCGTGCCCGCGCGATTTGCGATCCACGTGCCGCACCAGCGTCGGCTTCGTTGCGCCGTCGCCGATCTCCATGGCGATGGCCTCACGGCCAAGTCGGACGACGCCGCCGGTTTTCGTCACCACCTTGGCGAGCTTCATGCTGAGCTGTCGGGATCCGCCCTTGATGTAGGTGCCCCCCGAGGCCAGGTAGCCGCCCTGCGCGACCGCAAAGAACGGCCACCATAGCTGGCTTGGATCATCGGCGTAGTAGCCCAGATTGGCGGCGAGCGCACATTTGAGCGCCTCGTTGTCGCCGAACTCCCGAGCGAGCACGTCGGCGAGGGATGTGCGCCAGCCGGCGAGAACGGGACGCAGGCTCAGCGCACCTCGCACCAGCTTGCCTAGCGAGTGCTGCGCGCGCGCCTCGCCCAGGGCGGCAACGCCGGCATGGATCTTCTCGATCTGCCCGAGAACGCGATCGATGGCTCGACTTTTGTCGGAGAATCGCTCGGCCAGCGCCTGGCGTGCACGAGAAAAGCCGTGGGGGAGGTCGAATGCTTGGCCAATCGGCCCACCGCGCACGGAAAAGAACGGCGAGATCGGCACCCACTCGAGATCGTCGAGAATGCCGAGCTCCTTCAAGATGTGGTGCTTGGGATCGCGCGGGTCGCGGGGATTGGCGGTTTGATGCAGGGAGGCTTCGATCGTGAGCGCCCCTACCTTGAACGCGGACGCAGCGCCGCCGAGGCTGTGGTTGCGCTCGAGGACACAGACCTTCTGGCCGGCCTTCGACAGCAACGCCGCCGCCGTGAGGCCGCCCAGACCGGAGCCGATCACTACCGCGTCAAACGTATCGCAGGACATGCCCGCACCGCACCAAGACTCGCGCGTTGCGGCATTGACCTGCATCAACGCATGCGCGGCTGCGGCGGGATGCGTCTTGCTTCACGCACTATGATCGAAGCGATGGACTTGGGTCCGCAACGATCTTGCTTCAGCGCGTCAGCAGGCGGCGCAGCTTCTGGCGCTGCACGGCCTCGGATTCCTCGTGGTTGGTCGTGCCGGCGAGCATGCCCCTGGCGTCCACTAGGTAGACGGTCGCGGTATGGTTCATCGTGTAGCCGCTCGAGTTCGGCACCTTCTCGTAGAAGACATGGTAGGCGCGCGCCACCGCGGCGATCTCCGCTGGGCTGCCGGTGAGGCCGATGATGCGTGGGTCGAAGGAGGCGAGATAGGCCTTGAGGTGCTCCGCCGTGTCCCGCTCCGGATCGATCGTCACAAAGAGCACAGCGAGCCGGTCGGCGTCCCGTCCGAGCGCGGCCAGATGGTTGGACATCTCCAGCAGCGTCGTGGGGCAAACGTCCGGGCAATTGGTGAAGCCGAAGAAGATGACGTAGGGCCGGCCCTTGAGGCTGTCGCTTGAATAGGGCCGGCCTTCTTGCGTGGTGAGGCGGAACGGGCCACCGAAGGCGGCCGCCCCGGGCAGCCCGGCGCCGCCGTGCTGCAAGAGCCCGGCAAACAGGACGGCCGCGGCGATGGCGGCGCCGGCGAGCGCCCCCCAGGCCGTCACGCGCGCAAGCCGCGTCAGGCTAGAGGTGTGCATGGGTGGAGTTGTCCTTCTCCATGCTCGTCTTGGGCATGAGGCCGCCGGCAACCTTCGAGGCACCCGCCGTATCGTCTTGTGCGAGGGCTGCTCCACCCGTCGCCGCCGATAACGCCAAGGCGAACAGAAGTCCGAACGGGATAAGCATGTTCTTCCCCTGGTGCGACCAAAGATCGATGCCCTTGCGGTTCAGGTGCCCGCATCAGTGCTTGTGGGTCGGCGCGGCCACCGCCTCCTCCACCAGCACCTCGATCACCAGCTGCCCCGTCTTCTCGAACTCGAGGGTGAGCTCGAAGCTGTCGTAAGCATCGAGCCTCTTTTTGAAGCCGCTGAGCAGAAGCCGTGGTCCGTCGGGGCTCAGCTCGAGGCTGCCGCTGGCCGGGATCGTCAAGGCGGAAGCTGCTGTGGGCAGTATCATCGAGCCTTGGCTCTTCAGCTCGATGAGCTCCACCTTCTCGGCGAGTGGCGTCGTCGCCCCCAAAAGCCGCTCGGCGCTCTTGCCGCCATTCTTGATCTTCATGTAGACGGCGACGTTGACGATCTTCCTCTCCTCGGCCATCGCCGGGGTCCACGGATGAACGACCTCGAGGCTCTTCTGCTTGTGGCTGTGGGCCACGGCCGCCGGCGGCGCCAACGCGACCGCCAGCAGCACTAGAGCCATTGCTCTCATCGAATGCCTCACATCAAAAAGGGCTCATGGCGACACCGGTATGATGGCGACAGCCGCGGCAGCGCCCGCGCAGCCTGCGTACTTCCTCTCCGCTAGACACGAGCATGCGCCCACAGCTCGCGGACGGGATCGCTCAGGCGGAGAGAGGCGGGGCCCGCGATCGCATCGCGCCGCGGCGCAAGTGAAACGCAAGCGGACGTGCTCGCACAGGCACCGCCCTGCTCGTGAGCGGCAGCGGGAAGGCAATGGCTGCAAGAACGATGACTGCGGCGAGTGCGAACTGCGCCAGCGTCACGCACAATGGGCAATGGCTGCATAGGTGGTGATCGCCCGAGCCCGTGCCTTCGCTGGATTGTGCCTTGGAGCCATCGGTGGTGCAGATGACCACCCGCCCGAGGATGTCGTCGAGAATGGTGACGGTCGTTGGCCGGAAAAAGAAAGCCATCGCCAGCACATTGCTCAGCAGAGCGACGGCCGCGAGCCAGCCAACGACGCGTTTGTGTCGTCTGAGCCCACCCATGCCGCAACGCTAGGTGCCTTCACGGCGTGGGTCAATCTGCGCGCGATGTCGCGGACCTGCGCGCCCTTGGAAGGTGCGGCTGCGCCTGCTACAGCGTGAACCATGTGCGGCCGCATTACGCAGAAGAGCAACCCGAAGGTGCTTGGGCTCAAGATCGCCACGCTGATCGAGCCGCTCTACGAGTCCGAGCCCTTCCCGCCGCGCTACAACGGGGCCCCTGGCCAGCAGCACTGGGTCATCCGCCAGCACCCCCAGACGGGAGTTCCGGCATCTCGATCGCCTATGGTGGGGCCTGATCCCGCATTGGACCAAGGAGCCCTCGCCCAAGCTCAGGCCGATCAACGCGACGGCCGAGCGCGTGGCCTCCGCCGCCATGTTCCGCGCGGCCTACGCCAAGCGCCGCTGCCTCGTGCCGATCGACAGCTTCTTCGAATGGGCGAAAATCAAGGCCAAGGGTCCAAAGCAACCCTACGCCGTCGGCATGGCCGATGGTGAACCGTTTGCGCTGGGCGGCATCTGGGAGAGCTGGCGGCATCCCGAGACCGACGACATCGTCCGCACGTTCTGCATCATCACTACGGCTGCCAACGAGTTGCTCGCGCCGATCCACGACCGCATGCCCGTGATTCTCGCACCTGAGAGTTTCGACCGCTGGCTCGCGCCCATCGAGCCCGACCCGCGTGACCTGCTCGTGCCCTATCCGGCGGGCCCCATGACGCTGTGGCCGGTGTCGCTGCGCGTCAATAGCCCAGTCAACGACGAGCCAGGGATCCTGGAGCGGGTGTCCTAGGCCGATTGCTCCCCGGAGCGCCTCCATTTCGCCGGACGGCTTCCCGCGAGGAGCCGTAGCGTTCGACAGCCCCCCACGTGGCGGCTAAACTCGCAGGCGGCGGGGAACACATGCGGGGCCAGGGATGAGCGAGAACCGGCGGTCAGTGTCGGAGGCAGGTATGCCCGGCATGGATCCGTTCGGTGAGCTCTGTCGCAAGATTGTGCTGCTGATACCCGAGGATCGGCTGGTCCTGCAGCATTTCCGACCGCTCATCACCCTGCTCAAGGAAATCTCGCACGCAGTCGTCGTTGTCACCCGCTCGTCGGGCCGCCTTTCCGAGATCGAGGCGTTGGGCGCGCGGGTCATCGATTTCGATGGCCACCAATCGTCGCACAATCCCTTGCGGCATGCCGCGGCGGCCTGGGCCGTCGGCCGCATGTTGGAGGCCGAGGCCCCCGACGTCGTCCATCTCGTGACGTTGGGGTCGGTGGTGCTGGGTGGCCTTGCCTTGAAGCTCGTCCCCGCCCCGCATGTGGTGGTGCAGATGCCAGGGCTCGGCGCCCTGGGTGCCGCGAAACGAAGGTCGCGGCTCTATCGCGCCGGCGCGTTACGCATGCTGGCGTCGATGCTGCGCCGGCCGGCGTCCTATCTGTTGGTGGAGAATGTCGACGATCTGGCTCTACTGCGCGCGCAGGGCGTCGATCCTGGCGCGCGCTTTGCGGTTCTCAACGGGGGCGGCGTCGACCCGCAGGCGTATCCGGCGCTTGCATTGCCCGGCAGCGAGCCCCCCTTGCCGCGTTCGTGGGCCAGATGGTGCGGCGGAATGGACTGGATGTACTGATGCGGGCTTTCGAATTGCTCACGCGGCGCGGGGTGCCACTTCGCCTCGAGCTCTGCGGCACGGTCGATCACGAGAGCCGCGAGGAGATCGCAGCCGACGTCCTGGCGGCGTGGTGCGCCGAGCACAAGGTGCGCTGGCCCGGCTACGTCGCGGACGTGCGCGAGGTCTGGCAGCACGCCGACATTTGTGTTCTGCCGGCGCGAAGCGGCGGAGGGGTGCCGCGGGCGGTGCTGGAGGCTGCCGCGTGCGCGCGCCCGCTGGTCGTGACCGACGTGCCCGGTTGCCGGCACTTGGTTCGTGACGGGATCGAAGGCCTGATCGTGCCGGCGCAGGATGCAGACGCGCTCGCCGATGCCCTCGAACGCCTGGCGCGCGATCCCGACCAGCGCCAGCGCCTGGGCGAGGCGGCCCGCCTGCGGCTGCTGCACGGCTTTACCGAGGCGCACGTCAAGCAGTCGCTGAAGGCCGCCTACGCGTCGATGCTGGGCAAGGCTCGGGTCTAGGACAGGGCCGGACAGAGTTTCCCAGTAGCCCGATGTTTGGGCCACGGTTCTCCCCGTCCGCTTTCGGTGCGCTGCTGCCCAATGCCCCCACCTGATACGGTGAAATTTGACCCGACCCGGAGATTCGTCGGCCAAGCAGCGGATCAACCTTCACCTGCGAGCGACGAGGTAACGAAACTTGTTGTTCAGGCGGTATTCACCCGATGAAGCCCTATTGGCTGCGATGGACACCGCGACCGCCTCGCGCGCACGTTCCATGCCGCTGTTGCGGATCGCCCGCTCGGCGGGCCCGGCAGAGAGCATGCCGCGTAGCGCGGTGTCGAGATCTGGATATGTCCAGGGGCAGGACACGTCCACGACGGCGATTGGCGTGAAGCCCGCGTCGGCCGCCAGCGCTTTCAAATTGGCTTCGTCCGAAAGGGCGAACGGACCGGGCGCACCTGGAGGCGGCGGGGGCATCAGGGCGCCCAACGCCTTGAGGTGGCCGGCGGCTTGGCAATCTTGAGGGAGACCCCAGGTCGCGATCACGATGGCGCCCCCTGGCCGCAGCACGCGGCGAGCTTCGGCGAGCGCATTGCGAGGCGAGGCGGCGTACTGAAAGGCGTTGAAGCCGGTCACCACGTCGAAGCTTGCGTCCGCATGGGGCAAGGTTTCCATCTCACCCACCCGGAAATCCCGACCCGGCAGGCGCCGACTTGCAATCGCGATGAATGCGGCCGACGCATCGATGCCGCTCACGTTGGTGATCTTCTGCGCAAAAACCTGAGCGGCAAGACCCGGTCCGCAGCCGACATCGAGGCTTGCGCTGGCGGTGACTACCTCGGGGCGCTGCAGGGCGCTCTCATAGAGCGGCCGGAACAGGACTTCTTGCAACTCGCTGTAGTCGCGGGCGTGGGCGCTCCACAAATCGCCCTGCATTCCTGCCGAGCCCGGACGGGTGGTGGCGACGGTGTCGGTCATGATTTCCTCCTGAGATCGCGCGTCATGCAGGAGAGCTATCAAGGAGCTGCCGCCCGATCTTCCAGGCCACCTCGTCCTAAGCTCAAGACGGGCTTGATTTTTGCCGTTGGCCGTCAGGGCCGGCACGCTATCCTGTCGTAAGGTCAGAGTAGAGGGCGCCTTGCAGTATCGATTTGAGGGCTATGTGCTCGATGCCGCCCGCCGCGAACTGCGGCGCGGGACGGAGCTGATTGCGGTCGAGCCACAGGTTTTCGATCTCTTGGACCACCTCATCGGTCACCGCGACTACGTTGTGAGCAAGGACGACCTGATGGCCGCGGTATGGAAGGGACGCATCGTTTCCGAATCGGCTCTCACGTCCCGCATCAACTCGGCACGCACGGCTATCGGCGATAGCGGCGAGGAGCAGCGCCTGATCAAGACATTGCGGGGGAAGGGGTTCCGTTTCGTCGGCGTTGTGATCGAAGAGCAACGGGCACCGACGGCGGCCGGGGCAGCAAGCCAACGACCGGAGCCGCTTTCTCATGCGCCGGCATTGGAGGATCAGCCCTCGATCGCCGTGCTGCCGTTCTTGAACATGGGTGGTGATCCCGCCCAGGACTACTTTGCCGATGGCATGACCGAAGAAATCATCACTGCGCTGGCGCGGTTCAAAGGTCTCTTCGTCATCGCTCGCAACTCGAGCTTCGCTTACCGCGGACACGCGGCCGACATCAAACAGATCGCCCGAGAGCTCGGGGTGCGCTACGTGCTGGAAGGGAGCGTGCGGAACTCCGGTGACCGCGTGCGCATCACCGGGCAGCTCATCGTCGCCGAGACCGGCACGCACATTTGGGCCAACCAATTCGACCGCCGCATCGGCGACATTTTCGATCTGCAGGACGAAATCACGGAGAGCATCGTCGGGGCGGTCGAGCCCGAAATCCTCTCGGCCGAGATGCGTCGTGCGCGCGGCAAGCGGCCGGACAACCTCGCAGCGTATGATTGCGTCATCCGCGCCTATCAGCACCTGTTCAATCTCACGCTCGAAGACAACGACAAAGCGCTGGATTTTCTGCGGCGTTCGATCCAGTTGGCTCCTGACTATGCTCTGGCCCGTGCGTACGCGAGCTGGGCCAACTTGTTCCGAGTGCAACTGCTTCAGGGCGGATCCCTGCGGCCGGTGCTTACGGAGGCCATGACGCTCGCTCAGCAGGCGGTCGAACTCGACCCGACCGATCCGCTGATTCAGACCATTCGCGCCGCCTGGCAGCTCATGATTGAGCGCGACTTCGACGGCGGTGTTGCGCGACACGAAGAAGCCTTCGAGAAGAACCCGAACTCAGTGTGGATCTGCGGCTGCAACGGGTTTGGCAACGCCCTCTGTCGCAACCCGCACCGCACGCTCGCCATGCTCGATCGCGCCCGGCGGCTGAGCCCACGCGATTCCTGCATGTTCCTCTGGCTCCCGGCCGGCGCCATCGTGCATCTGCTCGCCGGCAGACCCGAGCAGGCAATCCAATGGACCGAAGATGCTCTGCGCCTCAATCCCCGGCATCTGATGTCGCTCTTTCTGCGTGCTGCCGCGGAAATGGCTGCCGGGCAACCACTCGCCGGCCGGCGCTCCGTGGAGCGTATGCGCGCCATCAATCCGGCGCTTGACGTCAAATTCGCAAGCAAGATGCTGCCGTTCAAATTTGCCGACGACAAGGAACGCATCCTCTCGGCGCTTAGGGCCGCAGGCCTGCCCAGTTGAGATGGTGACATTCCGTCTGCAATTGACACACTTTCCCCGTGCCGCATGCCTCAGGTTCCGGCGGATAGCCACAGTTGACCGGCAATGCTTGCGTTTGGCGGAGAACGCGATCTTGCCTGGGATACAGGCTCACGGTGGGCGCTTCTCGAATCTGCTCTGCAGGTGGTGGAGCAAGAGCGTCACGACAGCCGCCGCCGCCAGCAGCGAGAGCAGCGGGTACGGGGCAGATGCCACAGCCAGCACGATCAAGATGCCGTTGGCGACGCAGACCGCCTTCACGACCTCTGGCGCCGTGGCCCCTCCCAACACGGCGCGCTGATAGAAATGCTCGCGGTGCGCCTTCCAGGGCCGCTCGCCACGCACGATGCGCTTCATGAGGGTCCAAGTGGCATCGGCCGCAAAATATGCCGGCAGGATCATGGCCGCGGCCCAGTATCCCTGGAAAGCCAGGTCGAGCATCAGCCAGCCCAGCAGGAAGCCGAGGGGGATGGAGCCAGAATCGCCCATGAACACTTTCGCCGGATGCCAGTTCCACACCAGATAGCCGCCGGCTGCCGCGGCAGCGATGAGCGCGAGCGACCAATGCGGGCCCCGCTCCGCCCCGACAGCGAGCACCAGCAGCAGATAGCCGGCAGCCATCGCCACGGCCTCGCTTCCCGCCAGCCCGTCGATCCCGTCCATGAAGTTGAAAAGGTTGATGAACCACAGCCAACCGAGCCCCAACACCAGGCGCTCGATGGCGACGGGGATGACGGGCACCAGGCGCGCTTCCGGTCCCGCCAACGCCAGGCACACCGCAACCGCAAACGCCTGGGCGCCGAGCCGCACAGCCGGCGGCAATCCATGCCGGTCGTCGACCCATGACAAGGCAGCAAGCCCGGTGAAGCATGCCAGCAAGGTCACGTCGGGCTTGGCCAAGCCTCCCTGCCAAGCCGGCCACAGCAAGGCCACGGTGGCGACGATGCCGAGCCCGCCGCCGACAGGGACGGGCACACGGTGCATGCTGCGCTCATTGGGCGCCTCGAGCCAGCGCGATGCGGTCATCGCACGTGCGTAGAGGCCGACCAGCCACCAGCTGAGCACGGCTGCGGCGACGGCAAGGAGCCACGCACTATAGAAAGAAGCCATCGTGTGGGTCAGGCTTGAGGGTGGGTCTCTCTGAAGCGTGCAATCGCCGGCCAGGCGCAGCTGGCGATCAGCTCGGCAAGAGCATGGGTGGTCATGCCTTCGATGGGGACGCGGCGCCGGCGCCCGAGTTCGACGAGGTGTGGCTCGCGCACGCCGACGGCGACCTCCATCTCGTGAGGATAGCGCTCGATATGCATGCGGGCGACGTCGTCGCCATTGACCTCGACCGACAGGGTCATGCGATGGCGGCGCAGGTCCGTCTCCCAGGCTGCGGGGGCGAGCGGGTTGAGCCGCGCCCCGGCTTGTGCCAGCGCACCATTGGTGGCGTTGAGCGCCGCCGAGACCATTGCGTTGACGCTTTCCCACGCCTTTTCGCTCGCCGCCTCGGCATCGTCCTGCCCCGGCTGCTGGCGCGCGGCGTAGCTTGCCGTCAACCGCAGGCACTGAGACAGGAGATCGCCCGCGCGGGCCGGAGTGAGCCCTTTCGTGGACGTGTCGGAGGCGGCGTTGATGTCGGATCGCTCCTCCTTGTGCGCCTTCACGCTGGCGCTCAGCCGCCCATCGGGGGAAAGCTCGAGGCGAAGCCACGCCACGCTCTCGCCCTGATGCAGCACCCGCCGGTAGGCGCCGTAGCCCCGGTTCTTGTAGCTCCAGGAGGGCTCGCCGGAGGCGCTGACGGAAAGGCGCACCGGCGCCAGCACGGCGTTGATCTTGTCGACGCCGCCAGCGATCGTCGGCTGCAGGCTGGCCCACTCCTGCTCGAGGGGGGAATGCGCGCCCTGACGCCGGGGTTGAGGGTCTTGCGCGGCGGGCGGGGGCGGGCTCGCTCGTGGACCCTCTACGGCCAAAGCAGCTTCCCTCTTGGGTGCGCTCGGCTCGGCGTTGGGCAGTTCAGCAATGGTGGCGGCCGACCGGCCGTCGTAGGAGATCGTGATCTCAACTCCATCCGGATCGGCGCGCGGACGCGGATCGCGCTTGGAGACGAAGGCGCGCCGCCGCCGGCTGCGTGAATCGAGCCAGATGATGGAAATGCCGGCCCCAATCAGGACGCCGCTGACCAGCAGGATGAGGGCAGTCGTCATGGCATCAGCCTTCCCGCCGCCGAACTAGGCCGCGGGTCTTGGCCGGAGGCAAGGCGAAGGGTTCGTGCTGCGCCCCCGTACTCCGCAAGGAGGGTGACGTTCTTGCTACTTGCCCTGCCACTCCTCCTTTACCTCCATGCATTTCGTCTGAATGAAATCGTTAATGTCCTCGACGACCACGCTCTGCAGTACGCCAAATGAATTGTCGGCGGCCGTGGCCGACCACAATGCCGACTTGGCCAGCCGAGGCGCGTCTATTTTGCCCCAGTTCAGCCTGGCCTTCACGGCCTTTCCTTCTCTGAAGGTGACTTTGGGGTGGATCTCCAACCTGACGGCGTATTTCTCGTTCTCCGCCTCCAGCTCGCAGTGCAGCTCGTGCTTGTCGAACTGGGCCTCGAACTCCTTCTCGGTCATGCTCTTGATGAGGACCGCCCGGTCGAGCTTGAGATCGCCCATACACCGCACATTGCCCCACGGCCACGTGATCTTTCCGCGCGACATGATCTTGACCAGAAGCTCCTTTTGCCAGGTCTTCTGCACGCTGCAGGCGACCTCGCCGGTCGCGGGCGTCCGCTTGTAGAGGGTGGAGCACACCTTTACGGCGCACACACGCCTGATTTCGCGCTCCTTCCTCTCTTGCTCGGTTTCCGGGGCCGTAACCGCTGCTGCTTTGCCGTCCTCGGCGCGCGAAAGGATGGGCGATGCCAGCAGGGCACCGAGGGCGAGGAGAGCCGACAGGCCATGATGCGCATCGGCTCTGAACATGCTCCCGTCCTTCCACTGTCCAATCATCGGGTCCGGCAGCCCTGGAGCGTAGCCGCAATAGGCTTGTTTCGCCCACCAACTGACCGGAAATATGACGGGCAAAAAAGGGCCTCAAAGGCTCAAATCTGGCCGCTCGCGGGACCGGATCGGATCGCGCACGGCTTTCTTGAAGTTGCCATCCTGAACACCATATTCTGTGTGTGAACACAACCAGCGCCCGCATGGGGCTGGGGCGGCGGAGGCCGGGGCCGGGTCCGCAACTGCCAGGATGTTCCATTGGCCGCTTCCAGGAGGGCTGTGCAATGGCTCGCATGTCGCTGTTTTCAAGCCCGATGCTGCTGGGCTTCGAGGAGATGGAGCGGCTGATCGACCGCGCCGGCAAAGTCAGCGACGGCTACCCCCCTTACAATATCGAGCGCATTGAGGCCGCCGCCAATGGTGAATCGGTGGAGCGCCTGCGCATCACGCTGGCAGTGGCCGGCTTCAGGCGCGATCAGCTCGACATTACGCTGGAGGAAAATCAGCTCGTGATCCGCGGCCGGCAGGAGGACGACAAGTCTCGCCAGTATATCCACCGCGGCATAGCTGCCCGCCAGTTCAGCCGATCGTTCGTGCTGGCCGAGGGCATCGAGGTGAAGTCTGCCGAGCTGAGCGATGGCCTCTTGTGTATTGACTTGGTAAGGCGCGAGCCTGACCGACTGGTGCGCAAGATCGAGATCGGCGCAACCAGAGATCTTGAGTCCTTCCGGCCACAGTGGAGTGGGCCGAATCGCGTGAATATGGGGAGGAAAAGGGAATAGTCTCGAGACCGGCGCCCGGTAGGCGCGGGCCTCACCCAGGAGACCAGGTGAAGGTCTCCGAAAGAGAGGAGTGAGCGTCGTGGAAAGCAAGAACAATACGAAGGTTTCCAGGGGCCGCAGGGCCAAGCCGGCAGCACCTCCGGTGATGAGCATGAGCGAGTTCGCCAAGCTGGGCGGCGGCAAGATTGCCTACATCAAGGTGATGACCGCCGACGAGGCCAAGGAGATGTTCCCGGCCGTCGACGGCATCCCGACAGGCATCAGCCTCTATGCGCTGCACGCCGCTGACGGTACGCCGATCGCGCTAACTGATAGCCGCCAGTCTGCGCTCGGCCACGCCATGGGCGATGAGCTGGAGATCGCCAGCATTCACTGAAGCCCCAGCATGGCTGAGGCCCATCAGCACCGCCATCCATCGAGACATTCTGTGGATTTCGAGGCGTCCGATCCCAAGCGGTCGGGCGCCTTTGCTTTTAGGGATGGTCGTGCGGTTAGACGACCGGCGGCCTAGTATCAGCCCTGTTTGCGAACGGGAGGAGGCGCGCCGATGAGCCCGCACATCGAGGAACGGCTGGCAATCCGCGAGGTCGTGGAAAACTGGGTGGTGTGGCGCGACGCCGGCGACTGGGAGCGCTTTCGCGGCGTGTGGCACGCGGACGGGCGCATGATGGCGACCTGGTTCCAGGGGACCGCCGAAGAGTTCATCGCCGTCAGCCGGGCCGGCTTCGACAAGGGCGTGAACATCTTGCATTTTCTGGGCGGCAACTCGGTCGATGTCGCGGGCGCCCGCGCCATCTCGCAGACCAAGATGACCATCTCCCAGCGCGCTTTCGTGCACGATGTGCTGGTCGACGTCGTGTGCACTGGGCGCTTCTACGACTTCTTCGAGAAGCGGGACGGGCGCTGGGGCATCGTGCTGCGCCAGCCGATCTACGAGAAGGACCGCATGGACCCGGTCGATCCTGCGGCCCGGCTCACCCTCGACGCAGCGCTGCTCGCCCGCTTCCCCGAAGGCTATCGCCACCTGGCCTATCTGCAGACCGAGATCGGCTTCAAGGTGAAGCCCGACATGCCCGGCCTCAAGGGCCCGCAGGTCGAGGCCCTCTACGCGCGCGGGCGCGCCTGGCTCGCGGGCAAGCCGCTCTGACGTGGGGCGGTCCGCGCGCTATGATGCGCGCACCAAATCAAGCCAATCGCAAAGGGGAGACGCCGCCGCCATGGCCGCAATCGCAATCCTGGACGACTATCAGAACGTGGCGCTGAAGATGGCCGACTGGTCGCGGCTGCAGCAGGGCAATCGCGTCGTCGTCTTCAACGAGCGCCTGCCCGACGTGGAGGCCTGCGCCCGCGCGCTCGCTGATTTCGAGGTGATCGGCATCATGCGCGAGCGCACGCCCTTCCCGCGCGCATTGTTCGAGCGCCTGCCCAAGCTCAAGCTGCTCATCACCACCGGCGCGCGCAATGCTTCAGTCGACGTGGCCGCCGCCAAGGACCGAGGCGTTACGGTGTGCGGCACCGGCGGAGGCGGCCTGTCGACGGCGGAGCTGGCAATCGCGCTGATGCTGGGGCTCGCCCGTCACCTGCGCGAGGAGTTTCAGACCATGCGTCCCGGCGGTGGCTGGCAGACGACGCTGGGCGTCGCTCTCGATGGCCGCACGCTCGGCATCATCGGCCTCGGCAACCTCGGCAGCAGGGTCGCCAGGATCGGCGGCGCCCTCGGCATGAAGCTGATCGCCTGGAGCGAGAACCTCACCCCCGAGCGCGCCAAGGAGCGGGGCGCCGAGCGTGTCGAGAAGGACGAGCTGTTCCGCCGCGCCGACATCGTCTCCATCCACTCGGTGCTATCGCCGCGCACGCGCGGGCTCGTTGGCGCCCGCGAGCTGGCCCTCATGAAGCCGACCGCGTTCCTGATCAACACCTCGCGCGGGCCGATCGTGGACGAGGCCGCGCTGCTGGCGGCGCTGCGGGAGAAGCGCATCGCCGGCTACGGCGCCGACACCTACGACGTCGAGCCGATGCCCGCCGATCACCCGCTGCGTTCCGAGCCGCGCGCGCTTCTTACCCCGCACCTGGGCTACGTGACGGAGGAGACCTACCGCAATTTCTACGGTGGCATGGTCAAAGGGATAGAGGCCTGGCTCGCCGGCAAACCGGTTGGCGTCATCACCTGATGGGATGATGCTACTCGGCGGCGGAATCGCGTCGCCGCAGGGCTGCTTCTGTAGACGGTGAGAGGTAGGCGCCCTGGTGCAGGAGCTCCTGCTGGACGGCGCTGGCGGAGATCTCCCGCGGCTGCTTCCCTTTGCCGGCTGCGAGTGCCGCAGCGATGCCGGCGGCCTGGCCGGTCATCCAGCACTGCGGGATCTCGCGCAGGAAGGTGTGCGAGCTGGCGTCGCAGGCGACGTGCCGCCCGGCGCCCAGGATGTTGTCGAGCTCGGCCGGGATCAGCGCGCCGTAGGGCACGGAGATGTTGGGGAACTTCGGCGACAGCGAGGTCGACACACCGATCTCGTCCTCCCACACGTGACCCGAATCCCACTGCTGGCGCATCACCTTGTTGAGGCCGTTGAGGCGGCGGCTGTGGCGCACTCCGAGTTGCGGCCCGCCCAGCATCAGGAAGGCGTTCGCGAACCCGGGCGCGGAGGCGCGGTAGACCTCGAGGTGGCCGACGGTCAGCTGCCGCGAGCGCAACTCGACCGTGGTAAGGTCCTCCACGTCGACGGCGCTGTAGCCCGACAGGCGCGGCCCCATGAACAGCGCCACGTCGTTGCGCCACGACACGAACGGCTTCTCGAAGAATTTGAGCTTGCTGCGCCCCAGCGCCATGAACTCGGAGAAGCCGTTGGGATCGTCCCGCCGGAAGGCGAGCCAGCGCTCCATGTCGACACCGCCCAGAAGGAAGGCGGTGTTGATGCAATGGTGGATGTCGCCTTCGTCGATGTCGGACTCGAAGGAGGCGGGCGTGCGCGCAATGAGATCGGCGTCGCCCGTGGTGTCGACCACAGCCTTGGCGAAGACCGCGTGGCGGCCTTCCTTGCTTTCGAATACGGCACCTTTCACCGCGTTTCCCTCGAGGATCGGAGCGCTGGCCCAGGCGTGCAGCAGCAAGCGCACCTTGGCCTCGTTCACCATCTGCATGGAGGCGGTCTTGAGGGCTTCCGGATCGATGGTCGGCGACCAGGTGACGATGCCGTGGTAGGCGGCCGTGCGCTGCGCCCAGTAGGCCGCGGTGGCGGCGTCCTTGGAGCCCCAGTCGGCGCGCTTCGGACCCTGGATCGCGTCCTTGGGGAGCCGCTCCATCAGGTCGTTGGCGATGCCCCGGATGACATGCCGCCCGGACCAGTCGGTCATACGGTCGATCCAGATGACGAGGCCGCCAGTCGATAGACCGCCCTAAGTGGTTGTAGCGCTCGACAAGCAGAACTTCGGCGCCGAGGCGGGCGGCGGCAATGGCTGCAGCCGTCCCGGCCGGCCCACCGCCCACCACCAGCACATCGGTCTCGGCGAACACCGGGATCTCGCGCGCGGGCTCCAGATATTTTCGCGTCGGTCGCGGCCGCCTGGTGGGCTGCCTGTCCCCGCCGAAGAACTCGATGCCCTGCTCGGCGCCAATGGTGTTGCTGAGGTTGCCGGCGCCGCCAGTGGCCCTGGGGCCGTCCTTGAAGATCTCGGACCGGTAGAGAGGGCGCTCCTCCCGCGTCTTGTCCTTGTCGTCCGACATGGGCCTCCCCAGCATTGAAAAATCGTTTCTTTGAGCATACGCACATCGGCTCGCCGCCGCTACCGGGGTTGACCAAGGAGCCGACACATCCCAGGCTGGAGCGATGAGTAAACTGCAAGAGCCGCGCGCCGAAACGACGGAGGCCTTTCTCGCCGAGGCCGGTCCGCGGCTCGCCGATCTGTGCACGGCCTGCGGCGCCTGCTTCGCGGCTTGTCCCATGGTAGATCACATTGGCCTTGGAGCTGCCGACGGCCAGTCGATCACGGACGGTTTGCGCCGACTTGCCAGGGGCGAGACCGCGCCCGCCGATACGGTTGCCTGGGTCGGCGCCTGTGCGCGCAGCGGGCTGTGCGTGGCCGCGTGCCCGCAGAAGGACAGGGGCCTCAACGCCATGCTGTTGGTGAGGATCGCCAAGCAGCGCGCCATCAACGAGACGCATCAGCTGAAGCCCAAGCAGGACCCCACGTTGTTTCCGCGCGTGAAGATTTTCGCGCGCCTCCAGCTCAGCGACGAGGAACTCGCCAAATGGATGTAGCCGGGGATCGCATCACGTTCTGGTTCGGCTGCAACATGCTTCGGCATGCCGAGATGATCCGACTCTCGATCATGCTGCTGGAACGCGCCGGCTACGACGTGAGCGCTGCGGGCGGGCCGTCCTATTGTTGCGGCACGGCGCACGATCATCAGCTGCACGCGGCGAGCAACATGGCGGCGCGCACCGTCGGGCGGTTCAACGAGGCCGCCGACAAGGAAGGCCGCGGCACGGTCGTGACCTGGTGCCCGTCCTGCCATATGCACATGTCCGACATCATGTCGCCCGGCAACCGTGCCGCGTTCGAGATCGCGCACGTCACCGAGCTGCTGGCCGAACGGGCCGATCGCCTGGCCCCCCTGCTGACGGTGCCGGTGCGGCGTCGCGTGCTGCTGCATCGCCATGCTGGGTTCGCCACGCACGTGCCCGTCAATGAGCGGGTCGCGGGGCTGCTGGCGCGCATTCCAGGGTTGCAGATCGTGCAGGGCCCAGCGCATCCCGGGCACATGTGCAGCGCGCTCGCGGGCGTGAAGGGTGCGCTCGCCAAGGCTGCGGGCGAGACCTGGGCCGCCGCCTCCGCAGAGCGCTGCGATACGGTCTGCACGATATTTCACTCTTGTCACCGCGAGTTGGCGGCCCTGGAAGGTAGAGACGGCATCGGCGTCAGGAACTGGGTGCATCTCGTGGCCGAGGCGATGGGGATCGAGGCGAGCGATGCCTATCTCGGCTGGCGCACGGGCGGCGCGCCCGACATCGCCGCACTCGAAAGAGCCGACGAGTCGCGCTACCATCAGCTGATAGAGCCCGAGCTTCGCAAGCTACCCCCGCTGTAGCCAAGCCCGCCCCCACGCGCACGACGCTCCTCGCCGAGGCCCCGAGGACTGGTGGAGGTGTGTGCGCGGGTTGCCGGGCAGCCGACACAGGACCCGCCAGGACCGACGATGCAAAAGTCTGCGCTGCCCGAAAGTCTCAGCCGCCCGGGCGCGGTCCCAGAAGCCACCTTCTCGATCGTGCTCGCGCTGAGCTTTGCGCATCTGCTCAACGACATGATGCAGTCGCTGCTGCCAGCCATCTATCCCATCATCAAGGAAGCCTACGCGCTCGATTTCGGCCAGATCGGGCTCATCACGCTGGCGTTCCAGCTTACCGCCTCGCTGCTGCAACCCGTGGTCGGCATGTTCACCGACCGGCGGCCCGCAGCCCTATTCCCTGGTCGCGGGCATGGGCTCCACGTTCGTGGGCCTGATCGTGCTGGCGCATGCCGCGAGCTATCCGGTGCTGCTGCTGGGCGCCATGTTGATCGGCACGGGATCGTCGGTATTTCATCCCGAATCGACGCGCATGGCCCGCCTCGCTTCGGGCGGTCGCCACGGCTTCGCCCAGTCGCTGTTTCAGGTCGGTGGGCAGGCGGGACAGGCGCTGGGTCCCTTGCTGGCCGCATTCATCGTCGTGCCGCGCGGGCAGGGGAGCATCTCCTGGTTTTCGCTGGTGGCGCTGGTGGCGATGGTGCTGCTGCTGCAGGTGGGGAACTGGTACAAGCGCCAGTCGCCGCAGCCGGTGAAGCCGCGCATGGCCGGCGGGGCGGCGGGCGCGCGGTCTCCGGGCTCCGGCGCCGTGCTCGCTGTGGCGATCCTGGTCGTGCTGCTGTTCTCCAAGAACGCCTACACGGCAAGCCTTTCCTCCTATTACACCTTCTACCTGATCGGCACGTTCGGCGTGTCGGTGCAGTTCTCCCAGATGCTGCTGTTTCTCTTCTTGGTCGCGCAGGCGTTGGGGTCGCTGATCGGCGGGCACCTGGGCGACCGCATCGGCCGGCGCCAGATCATCTGGTTCTCGATCCTGGGCGCCGTGCCCTTCACGCTCATGCTGCCGTTCGCGAACCTGTTCTGGACGGCGGTGCTCACCATCGTCATCGGCATGATCATGGCGAGCGCGTTTCCCGCGATCCTGGTCTATGCGCTGGAGCTGTTGCCGGGCAAGGTCGGCATGATCGCCGGGCTGTTCTACGGGGTGTCGTTCGGTCTCGGCGCCCTCAGCGCGGCGCTGCTGGGCGAACTCGCCGACATCACCAGCATGACGGCGGTCTACCGGCTATGCGCCTTCCTGCCGCTGATCGGGCTGCTCACCTGGTTCCTGCCGAAAATCGAGAAGCCACGCCTGCGCTAGGGCTCAGCCCCAGGATTGGTCGCCGTAGGCGCGCTGGTTGGTGAGCCTCAGCCGCTCGGCGAGGATCGCGGCAATGGAGCGGAACAGACGCCCGGGAAAACTCGGGTCGACCTTGGTCAAGCTGTCGAGCACCGCGTCGTCGATCACGCGAAGCTGGGTCGGCTCGTCGGCCACCACCCTGGCGCTGGTCGGCGTGCCGGCCACGAAGGACATCTCGCCGAAGAACTCTCCGGGGCCCAGCGTGGCGAGGGGCACCAGGGCGCCCCGGTCGTGGCGCTCGACGCGCACCGAGCCCGTGTCGATGAGGAAGATCGCCTGCAGCGCCACATCCTGGTCGATGACGACCTGGTCGGGTGTATAGCTCCTGACCGGCGCGGCGGCCAGCAGCGCGCTCTCCTCGCCTGCATCGAGGAAGGGAAGAAACCGCGAGTCTGTCGTATCCGTCACGTTCGCGAGCTCCGTGCGCGCTCTCAGCCGAGCCAGCCAATTTGACCATGGCCCGCCGAGTGAGGCAACATCGCGCCAGGCGAAATCCGACATAGTGAGAGCGGGATGACCGTGGAAGCTTCAGTTTCCAAGCTGAGCCCCGAAGACCGGGCGCGCATCATGACCCAGTCGGTGGCGCATTTCCGCAATCCGTCGGGGGCGGACCTGCTCAAGCGCACCGAGCGCTTCTACGACTTCGTCCAGAGCCGGGCCGAGTTCGGGCTGTGGCCCTATTCGCGCGCGCTGGAGAGGGCGCCCGGCCCGCACGCTGCCGTGTCCGACATCGGCAAGACGGCGCGCGAGGGCATCAATTTCGCCTCCCAGGACTATCTGGGGCTCAGCCAGCATCAAGGTGTGGTCGAGGCCGGCATCAAGGCCATGCGCGAGTTCGGCTCGCACAGTGCCGGGTCGGCGGTCCTCGCCGGCAACACCCGGCTGTCGCTGCAGCTGGAGAGCGACGTCGCGCAGCTGCTGGCGATGGAGCACGTCACGCTCTATCCGACCGGCTGGGCGGCGGGATACGGCGCCGTTGCCGCCTTCGTGCGTCCGCGCGACTACATCCTGATCGACCATCTCTGCCATCCCTGCCTGCAACAGGGCGCAGCAGCCGCCACGCCGCAGATCAACCATTTCATCCACAACGATGCCGAGGACCTGAGAGCCCGGCTGAAAAGCATCCGCGCCAAGGACGCCCGCAACGGCATCATGGTCATCACGGAGGGGCTGTTCGCGGTGGAATCGGAGTCGCCCGATCTCGGTCCCCTCCAGGATGCCTGCCGGGAGCACGGCGCCACCCTGCTGGTCGACGTGGCTCATGATCTGGGCGCCCTCGGGCCTGGCGGAGGTGGCGCCCTGGCGGCGCAGGGGCTGCTGGGCAAGGTCGATCTCGTGATGGGGAGCTTCGCCAAGAGCTTCGCGTCGAATGGCGGATTCCTGGCCTCGCACTCCCCGGCAGTGAAGACCTTCGCCAAATACTACGGCAACCCGCATGTGTTCTCGAATGCGATCTCCCCCGTGCAGGCTGCGGTTGCCTCCGAGGCCATTCGCATCGCCCGCTCGGCCGAGGGTGACGAGCTGCGGGCGCGACTGTCGGCGTGCGTGACGGCTTTGCGCGACGGCTTTGCCTCCGCAGGTACCGACTGCATAGGCTCGCCATCTCCCATCGTGCTCCTGCCCTTCGGCAACGACCGCCTGGCCCGCCTGGCGTCGCGCCGCATCGCCGAAAGCGGGGTGTTCGTCAATCTCGTGGAATATCCGGCGGTGCCCGTCGACGAGGGACGGCTCAGCCTGCAGGCAATGGCGACCCACGAGGTGGCGCAGGCCGAGGAGGCGGTGCGCCACATCTTGGAAGCTCGGCGCGTCGCCACGGACGACTTGAAGGCGTGGCGGGCGAACGCATAGCCGGCCCGAGAGGACGCGATGGACCTGGTGTTGGACGGCAAGCTCAAGATCGGGGTCATGACCATCCATCGCCGCACCGAGCCGGCGACCGGGCCATGGCTGCCGACGATCGCCGAGATGCGTGAGCTGGTCGAGCTTGTGGACAGCGGCGGCTACAACTCTCTTTGGTGCGGCGATCACATCTCCTTTCCGGCCTCGATCCTAGATCCGCTCCTGCAGCTGGCGCAGGCGGCCGTGGTGAGCCCACGGCTCACCTTCGGCACGGCCGTCTATCTGCTCCCCCTGCGCCATCCCGTGCCGGTGGCCAAGCAAGTCTCCTCCCTCGACCACCTGTGCGAGGGCCGGTTCATCTTCGGGGTCGGGGTCGGCGGCGAGTTCGCCAGGGAGTACGAGGCCTGCGGGGTGCCCATCAAGGAGCGCGGCGCGCGGTTGGGCGAGGCCATACCGCTGCTGCGCAAGCTGTGGAGCGGCGAGCCGGTCACGCATGAGGGGCGCTACTACCCCGCCTTCAAGGGCGTGCCGATGCAGCCACCCGCGCGCCAGCCGGGCGGACCCCCGATCTGGTGCGGCGGGCGCTCCGATGGAGCGCTGGCGCGCGCTGGCCGTATCGCGGATGGGTGGATCGCCTATGTCGTGACGCCCGAAATGTACAAAGCGGGCTTGGAGAAGATCGCCGCCGCGGCGAGCGAGGCAGGGCGCGGCCGGGCAAGGTTCGGCACCGGGCACCTGCTCTTCACGCGGCTCGACGACAGCTATGACAAGGCGCTGGATGCCGCCACCGTGACGCTCAGCCAGCGCTACGCCATGGACTTCCGCAAGGCCGCGGCGCGCTATGCGGCGCTGGGCTCGGCGCAGCAGGTGGCCGACCGCATCCGCGCGTTCCACACCGCCGGCGTGCGCCACATCGCGCTCGACCTCGTCGGCCCCTACGAGGAGCGCGACCAGCAGATCGAGAGGATCGCGCGCGATGTGCTGCCGTTGCTCGAGGATTTGCGGTAGGGCGCAAATGCGCGAAAGCGGGAGACCGACATGACGATCGGCATCGGCCTCGGCCTCATGGAGTTTCCCTTCGCGGACGCGCGCGCCTATTGGCGCTGGGTCGACCTGTGCGAGGCGGGCGGCGTCGATTCGATCTGGCAGACGGACCGGCTGCTGAGCCGCGAGCCGATGCTCGAATGCATGAGCGTGATGGCGGCGCTGGCGGGGCGCACGCGCCGCCTCAAGTTCGGCATGAACGTGGTGTCGCTGGCGCTGCGCGACCCTGTGTTGCTGGCCAAGCAGTGCGCCACCATCGATGTGCTGTCGGAGGGCCGCCTGCTGCCGGCCTTCGGCATCGGCTCCCCACGCGGTCCGGAATGGGCGGCTCTCCACCTCGACACCAAGACGCGCGGGAAGAAGACCGACGAGGCGCTCGAGGTCATGGCCCGGCTGTGGCGCGAGGACGGCGTCGACTTTGCCGGCGAGCACTTCAGGCTCACGGGCGCGACCATCTCGCCCAAGCCGGTGCAGGCCGAGCTGCCGATGTGGATCGGGGGCGGCTCGGAGGCGGCCGTGCGCCGCACGGCCCGACTCGGCACCGGTTGGCTCGGCGGGCCCGAGACGCCGGCGGAAGCGGGCCAAGTCGTTGCCGCGATCAAGACCGCCGCCGTGGCAGCCGGGCGCTCGATCGACGATGACCACTACGGTGCGAGTTTTCCCTTCTATTTGGGCGGCAGCGGCGACCCAGCCGTTGAGCGGGGCATGCAGGCTTACGAGAAGCGAACGGGGCGCAACCCGGCCGGCTACTTCGCCGTCGGCGATGCGCAGGAGATCGTGGCGCGCATTGCCGAGTACATCGACGCCGGTGTCGCGAAGTTCGTGCTGCGTCCCGTGGGCACAGGCGAGGAGGCGGTGTTGGCCCAGACCCGCCGGCTGATCGAGGAGGTCCTGCCGCTGGTTGCGACGCGCTGGCCGAAGCCGCCGAAGCGCTGAGGCGGCGGCCCAGGGCCAACTCAGCCGGAAAGGCCCTCGGCGCGCTTGTCACGCTTGGCGAGGCGGGCGAGCAGGTAGGCGACCTCGGCGCGCGCGGCTGGCGACAGGGAGGTGGCGGGTTTGCGCTGCGCGTCCGAGGCGATTGCCCCGCGCAGTTTCAGGACATGCTTGCGCACGGCGAGGCCGACGCCCGGCTGCTGCTCGTAGCGCATCAGCGGCAGATGGGCATCGAAGAGGTCGTGAGCCTGGTCGCGCCGCCCTGCCTTTTGCAGCCGCACGACGTCGACCAGCATGTCGGGAAAAGCATAGCCTGTCATGGCGCCGTCGGCGCCGCGCTCCATCTCGAAGTCGAGGAATACGCCGCCGTTGCCCGTGAGGATGGAGATGGGGCGCATTGCCTGCTGCTGGACGAGGCGACGCACGGCGCCGAGCTTGTCGAGCCCAGGCCAGTCCTCGGCCTTCAGCATCACGCACGACGCTTGCGCCTCGACGATGCGGCGGATGACGCCCGTCGACATGACGACGCCGCTGCCCTGCGGATAGTCCTGGATCACGAATGGGATGTCCTCGCCGATCGCCTCGACGGCTTGTGCGAAGTAGCCCACGATTGCATCATCGGTGCGCAGTGTGCCCGGCGGCGCGATCATGACGCCGGCGGCTCCGGCCTCCATGGCGCCGCGCGCGAGAGCGCGCATGGCGGCAAAGCCCGGCGCCGATACGCCCACGATCACCGGCAGGGACCCGCACCTCTTCACCACCCGGCGAGCAAAGCCGATGGCCTCCGTCGTGTCGAGCTTGGGTGCCTCGCCCATGATGCCGAGGATCGTGAGGCCGGCGGCACCGCAGGCGGCGTAGAAATCGACCATGCGGTCGGTGGAGGCGTCATCGAGCCGCCCGTCGTCGAGGAACGGGGTCGCGGCGATCACGTAGACGCCGGAGGCGGTCGCATCGAGCAGGGGCATCGGCGGGATCGGAGTTGCTGCGGGGTGGACACCATCTCCCATCTTTGTGTGCAGGGGAAGGTGGCGCAGCCCGCCGAATGGATGACAACCGACCCGGAGGTCCTATCTGGTGCCGTAGGCGCGATCGCCGGCATCGCCGAGGCCCGGGAGGATATAGGCGTGCTCGTCCAGCGTCTCGTCGATGGCCGCGGTCCAGATGGGCACGTCGGGGTGGATGCCGTGCAGGCGATCGAAGCCCTGCGGCGCGCCGAGCAGGCAGACGAGGCGCATCTCCTTGGCGCCCCGCTCCTTGAGCCGGTCGATGGCAGCGATGGCGGTATTGGCGGTGGCGATCACCGGCGAGACGACGATGACGAGACGCTCGGCGAGATCGGCCGGCGCCTTGAAGAAATACTCGACCGCAACGAACGTCTCGGGCTCGCGGTAGAGGCCGATGTGGGCGACGCGGGCGGTCGGGACGAGGTCGAGCATGCCCTCGACGAAAGTCAGTGCCGGCGCGCAGAACCGGCGCGAACACGAGCTTCTTGCCGGCAATGCGACGGGCGCTGCGTGCGCAGCCAGGGCGTCTCGATCTCGACCGTCGGTGAGCGGCAGGTCGCGCGTCACCTCGTAGCACAGCAGCATGCCGATCTCCTTCAAGCAGCTCGCGGAAGGATTTGGTCGAGCGATCCTTGTCGCGGATGAGGGTGAGCTTGTGCTGGACCAGCGGATGGTCGACGACGGTGACGCCTTCCATGGCACGCTCCTCAGGTGCTGCGATCAAAATACGGTGCCGTCGCTGACGACCTTGATCGGCGGCGAGCCGTCGGATCGGCGCTCGCGCGCGATCGCCCGGCCGGCCGCCCAGGTGCCGCCCTGCAGGATGCTTGGCGAGCGGCAGGGAGACGCGATCGGCATGGAGACGTCGGCGCACGATGTCCGCCAGCCGGTCGAGCAGGGCGACCGTCAGCGCGCGCCATTCCACGACGAGCGTCGAGCCGACCTCGTGCGCGCGTTCGGCCTCGTCGGGGTCGCGCAGGGCCAGCACGCCGGTGTCGAGGAACAGGCCGCCGTTGCGATATTCGGCAAGGCCCGTCAGGCCGTCGATGTCGGTGACCGCGATGCCGGCCGTCTGCAGCGGCTCGATCAGCGAGTAGGCGAGCCATTGCGAGAGCTTGTGCAGCGGCACGAGGCCGCTCGTCGCATCGGCTGTGGTCAGGCCGGGTGCCGCCAGCAGTCGCCCAGCGGGATGCCGCCGAGCTCGAGCCGCGAGGGCCAGATCGGCCCGAGGTGATGCAGCAGCTCGGTGAGGATGACGGGCGCGGCGATCGGCGCCGCCGTCGCCGGTGCAGCGAGGTGGTCAAACAGCCCGCCGGGCCGCGGCGCGTCGGTGCGCGCGAACACCTCGGCGCTGGCGGCGACCGTGGCGCCGAGGCGGCGCAGCAGGTCGGCGCGGCCCTCCACGCCCAGCAGCGGGTTGGCGCGAGAGACTTGGAAGCCGCGCGCCAGGGCTTCGGCTGAGAGGTTCTCCAGCGCGTCGGCATCGGCGCGCAGCGGCGACTTCGGGTCGGAGGAGAATGCGCCGTCGGCGAACATGGCGAGGCTTGCGAGCGCCAGCCCCTCGGAGCGGCCGACAGCCATGCCCGTCGCGGGATCGCGATAGCTCCACTGTGGGCCGGCGCCGGCGTCGAGCAACACGCTGACGATGGCGAGGTCGAAGGCGGCGCGGGCTCGCTCGGCCGAATTGCGCCAGCGGGTATTGCGGTCGATCGCGGCCCAGCGATCCTGACGCCGCCGACCACGAAGTGGCGCCAGCGCGAATGGAACGGCACGTCGAAGCTTGGGATAGGACTTGCTGCGTGGTGCCGATGACGAGGTCGGCGGTTGCATCGAGCCGAGCAAGATCGATACGGAAATGCTGCAGCTTGTCCTCGAGCCCGAGCGCCAGCAGCCGGTGCGCGCGCTGGCGGACCGCGTCGGCGCTCAAGAGAGAAACGGCGGCAGCAGCCTCGGGCGTCACGGGAGCGCGTCACGGCGTCCCAATCTCGTGGGTCAACTACTTGTCGAGGGAGCGGCCGACGGTGCCTGCGAGGTCCTTCGCCTCGGGGGCTTGCGGCGCGTAGTAGCCGGCGGCCTTCTTGGCGGCGATCTCCACGTGCGCGTCGGCGGGCACCAGCGCGTCGGGCAGCGGCACGCGCTCGACGATCTCGATGCCCTGCGCAGACGAGCGCGTCGTATTTCATGTCGCTCATGGAGACGAAGCGGTCGATGCGCGCGAGCCCCAGCCAATGGATGACGTCCGGCATCAGCTGCTGGAAGCGCGCGTCCTGGACGCCGGCCACGCATTCGGTGCGCTCGAAGTAGGCGGCAGCGGCGTCGCCGCCCTCCTGGCGCTTCCTGGCGTTGTAGACCAGGAACTTGGTGACCTCGCCGAGCGCGCGGCCCTCCTTGCGGTTGTAGACGATGATGCCGAGCCCGCCCGCCTGCGCGGCGCGCGCGCACTCCTCGATGCCGTGCACGAGGTAGGGCCGGCAGGTGCAGATGTCGGAGCCGAACACGTCCGAGCCGTTGCATTCGTCGTGCACGCGGCAGGTGATGGAGGTGGCGGGATCGGCGAGCTTGGCGACGTCGCCGAAGAGATAGACGGTGGTGCCGCCGACGGGCGGCAGGAACACCTGCAGGTCGGGCCGGGTGACGAGCTCGGGGAACATGCCGGCCGTCTGCTCGAACAGCGTGCGGCGCAGGTTCGTCTCCGTGGTCCCGAAGCGCTCGGCGATGCCGGGCAGATACCAGACGGGATCGATGGCGACCTTGACGACGGAGAGGCCGCCGTTGGCTTGCACGACGGTGCCGTCGCAGGCCAGCCGCCCCGCCGCCACCGCGTGCTGCATCTCGTGCAGGTCGAGACGCGCGCGCGTCACGGCGATGCTGGGCCGGATGTCGACGCCTTCGGCGATCTCGGCCTGAAAGGCGTCGGCCACCATGTGCCCCCACGGGTCGAGCGAGACGATGGTGCGGGCGCCTGTCCATTGCCTGAACGGGCCGATCGGCGACGGCGGGATGGGTGTTGGTGAGGTCGGCGCGGCGGATCGGATTGAGGGCGCCGGAGGAGACCGCCAGCGCCCGGTAGAGCGCATAGGAGCCGCCGTGAGTGCCGATGACATTGCGGTCCTGGGGACGCGAGACCGTGCCGATCACGGGCCCGCGCTCGCGCGCCGAGGGAGCGCCCCAGCTCAGGGGAAAGCGCGGCTTGGCGCCGGGAGCGGGATGGGAGGTGAGGCGGATATGGTCGATGCGGTTTGGATTGCTCATTGTCGGCCCCCAAAAAGCCGATGGCCCGCCGTGAAGACGGGCCTCATTCCTCGCAGCTGTCCGTCGGTGCGGTGGCCTGGACGCCTTTGGCCGATGCTATCGCCACTAGCGTGACTATAGTCCTAATGGCCCCGCGACACAAAATGCCCCCAGTATTGGCGTTTGCGCATCGATTGGGCCGCGGCGGCTCGGCACTTCCATGCTAGAAATGGTGCAGTGCGAAGAACGGGTGCGGGCGCTGACCGGGAGACAGGCGCGAGATGCCGAAGCTCAGTCCCACCGATGCCAGGTTCCTGCGCATGGCCTACGAGGAGGCCAAGGCCGGCTTCGAGGAGGGCGGCTGCCCGATCGGCAGCGTGCTGGCCGAGGGCGAGCGCCTGGTCGCGCGCGGTCGCAACCAGCGCGTCCAGCAGGGCGACCCGATCGCGCACGGCGAGATGGACTGCCTGCGCAAGGCCGGCCGGCAGAAATCCTATCGCCGCATGACGCTCTATACCTCGCTGTCGCCGTGCATGATGTGCACCGGCACCGTCATCCAGTTCGGCATCCCGCGCGTGGTGGTCGGCGAGGACAAGAATTTCGCCGGCAATCCCGAGCTTCTGCGCCAGCGCGGCGTCGAGGTGATCATCGCCGACGATCCCGACTGCATCGCGCTGATGGCGCGCTTCATCCGCGAGAAGCCCGAGCTGTGGCACGAGGACATCATGGAGGACGACTGAGTGCACAACCCCCTCGTCGTCGACCATCCGCTGGTGGCGCACAAGCTGTCGCTGATGCGCGACAAGACCACCTCGTCGGCGCAGTTCCGCACGCTTCTGCGGGAGATCTCGCTGCTGCTGGGCTACGAGGTGCTGCGCGACCTGCCGACCGAGCTGCGCGACATCGAGACGCCGGTCGGCCCCATGCGGGCGCCGTTTCTCAGGGGCAAGAAGCTCGTGTTCGTGCCGATCCTGCGGGCTGGCAGCGGGCTGCTCGATGGGCTGCTCGATCTCGTGCCCTCCGCGCGCGTGGGCCATGTCGGGCTGTTCCGCGATCCGGCGACGCTGGAGGCCGTCGAATACTACTGCAAGCTGCCCGAGGACATCGCCGAACGCCTCGACCATCGTCGTCGATCCCATGCTGGCCACGGGCAATTCGGCGGCTGCGGCCGTGAGCCGGCTGAAAGCGCGCGGTGCCCGCGACATCCGCCTGGTGTGCCTGCTCGCCGCGCCCGAAGGCATCGCGGCGCTCGCCCGGGCGCACCCCGAGGTGCGCGTCTTCACTGCCGCGATCGACGCTCGCTTGAATGACCACGGATACATCGTGCCGGGCCTCGGCGATGCCGGCGACCGCATGTACGGCACCAAATAGGCGACGACGGGTTGGATTGCTTACTTAGTCGCGGGGAGGATTTCATGCGGCTGCTGTTCCTCAATCCCAACACCAGTGCCAACCTGACCGAGGTGGGCGCACGGGTCGCGCGCAACATCGCCCGCCCCGACACCGAGATCCTTCCCGCGACCGGCCGTTTCGGGGCCCGCTACATCACGACGCGCGCGGCTGCCGCCATCGCCGGCCACGCCGCGCTCGATGCGTTCGCGCGCCAGAAGAAGGGCGTCGATGTGGTGCTGCTGGCCTGCTTCGGCGATCCCGGCCTGTTTGCGCTGCGCGAGCTGGCGCCCGTGCCGGTGGTCGGCATGGCGGAGGCCTCCTGCCACATGGCCTCCACGCTCGGGCGCAAGTTCTCCATTGTGACGGGCGGCCGGCGCTGGGGGCCCATGCTCGAGGAGTTCGTGTCGGCCATCGGTCTCGCCGACAATCTGGCCTCGGTGCGCACCATGGCGCCGTCAGGCGACGAGATCGCGGCCAAGCCGGAGGCGGCGATTGCGCACCTGATCGCCGCGTGCACGGAGGCGGCCGAGGAGGACGGCGCCGAGGCGGTGATCCTGGGCGGCCTGGGGCTTGCGGGCCTGGCCGAGCGGATCGGCGACAAGGTGCCGGTGCCCGTGATCGACAACGTGGTGGCGGGCATCCGCGTTGCCGAGGCCGCTGCGGTGCTGGGCGCCTCCAAGGCCAAGACCGGATCGTTCGCGCCCATCACGCCGATCAAGACGACCGGGCTCTCCGCCCAGCTCGCGGCTCTGATCGAGGGCAGCGAGGAGTAGGTGAGGCGATTCCATCCGAAGCGATCTTGCTCTAGCACCCGAGCGGCGCAACCCACGCCGCACCCTTGTGCGCCGGCTTCGCCGTTTCCGGATGGATCATCTCCACCAGCATCTCCGCGCTGTCGGCCAGGCGCGGGCCCGGGCGGTTGAAGTAGGCGTTGCCGTCGGCGAAATAGACGCGGCCCTGCCGCACCGCTGTGATGTCGGCCCACCCCGGCTTGGCCTCGAGCAGCGGACTCTCTTCCACACAACGTGCGAGCCCGTAGCCGCACGGCGCCACCATGATCACCTCGGGGTCGGCCGCCACCAGCTCCTCCCAACGCATCCAGTCGGAATGCTTGCCGGCCTCTCCGAACAGGTTGCGGCCGCCCGCGGCCTCGATCAGCTCGGGCATCCAGTTGCCGCCGGCCATCAGCGGCTCAACCCACTCGATGAAGGCTACGCGCGGCCGCAACCGGCCTTTCACCAGCGACTCTACGGCGCCGAGGCGGCGCCGCATCTCCGCGATCAGCGCTTCCCCCGCAGCCGGCACCTCGAGCGCAGCCGCCACGCGGGCGATGTCGGCATACACGTCCGCCATCGAATCGGGCTTGAGCGAGACGATTCTGACGGGGCGTCCGGTCCAGGTGCAGGTCGCGGCCTCCACGTCGGAGAGGCTCACCGCGCACACCTCGCAGTGGTCCTGCGTGACGATCACATGGGGCTCGAGCCCCTTCAGCGCCTCGCCATCGACCCGGTAGACCGACAGCCCGTCGCGCACGATTTCGCGCACGCGTGCGTCGATCTCCGCGCTCGAGCCCTCGACCTTGAACTTGGGCTCGGTCAGCGCCGGCAGCGACAGGACGCCGGCAGGAAAGTCGCACTCGTGGCTGCGCCCCACCAGCCGGTCGCCCCGCCCCAGCGCGTACACGATCTCGGTGGCGCTGGCGATCAGGCTGACGATGCGCTGGGTCCCTCTCCCCGCCTGCGGGGAGAGGGTCGGGGTGAAGGGCTGACGCTGGCTCTGGCGCATGTGGCCGCCCCTCACCCTAACGCTCTCCCAGTGCGCGCTGAAGAGCACGACGGGGAGAGGGGACTAGATCACAGAATACGAAGCCGTCGCGCGTCACGACATCGCCGACCTCCACGTCGATCGGGCGGTCGAACATCGGGCCCGCGCTACAGAAGGTGTGGAACTCCCCGTTCTCGGCGCAGGGGTCGACGCCGCCCGGCAAGTCGGCGAGCAGCGCGGCATCGAAGCGTCGGCCCGCAAAGCTCTGCGGCAGCTTCCTGGGGTCGACGCAGGTGACGTAGGCCTCGAGCCCACCGGCGACCATGGTGCGCGCCAGCTCGTCTGTCGCAATGCCCCACAGCGGGAACAGCGGGGTGATGCCGGTACCCGCCAGCTTCGTCTCGCGGTAGCGTCGGATGTCCTCCAGGAACAGGTCGCCGAAGGCCATCGCCTCCACACCTGCGGCGGCCTGCTCGGCGACGAACGCTCCCATGATGCGCTCATACTCTTCGTTGGGGCAGGGATAGGGGATCGGCAAGGTGTGGAGCGGCAGCCCGGCCGCCTGCGCCTGCGCCTCCAGCAGCGCGCGCCGCACGCCGTGCATGGCCACGCGGTCGAAGGCGGCATTCACGGTCGTCACCAGCCCCACCACGGACACATCGGGGCGCTGGCGCAGCGCATGCAGCGACCACGCCGAGTCCTTGCCCGTGCTCCAGCTGAGAAGCGTCCGCATAGCCGGCCTCCCATCCTGACGATTGACGCGAAAGCGGCCCGCTGCCAAACCTCGTGATTACACCAAGGGATGGAAACGACCAACAGCGAGCTGCCGCCATGGAAAGCGAGAATCCGATCGCCGAGACGACGCGGCGCATTCTGGGCGACCTCGCCGACCCGCAGGCGATCAACAAGGCAGGCGAGGCCTGGAAGGCTCCCGCCTGGGCCGCCCTCGAGGAGGCTGGCCTGACGCTGGCCTGGGTGCCTGACAGCCTGGGTGGCGCGGGCGCCGAGCTAGCCGACGGCTTCGCAGTGCTGCGCGAGGCGGGGCGCTTCGCCGTTGCCGTTCCCCTGGCCGAGACGTTGCTGGCGGGCTGGCTGCTATCGCGTGCCGGGATTGCCGCGCCCGAGGGAGCCATGACTTGCGCGCCCACGCGCGAGGGCGACCGGGTAACGCTCGCAGCCAACGGCCGGCTGACGGGTGCGCTGCGCTCCGTTCCCTTCGCCAAGGACGCAAAGCACCTCGCCGTGCTGGCGCGTCGCGATGACGGCGGCGCAAGCGTCGCTCTCGTTGAGGCATCGCAAGCCCGCATCGCCGACGGCACCGGCATCGGCGGCGATCCCCTCAACGGCGTGCGCTTCGAAGGCGCTCGGCCCGCCGGCGTCAAGGATGCGCCCGCGGGGCTCGACCAGCAGGCGCTTGGGCTGATGGGTGCCGCCGTCCGGTCCATGCAGATGGCGGGCGCGCTCGAGGCCATCCTCGACCTTGCCGTTGCCTACGCCAACGAGCGCGTCGCCTTCGAGCGGCCGATCGCCAAGTTTCAGGCTGTGCAGCACAACCTAGCGCGCCTCGCCGGCGAGACGGCCGTGGCCATTGCGGCAGCCACGTCCGCGGCGGACACCATCGCCGCTTCCAAGGCCTTCGACGAGGCCGTATTCCTCGAAGCCGCCGCCGCGAAGATCCGCGTCGGCGAGGCGGCGACGGAAGGCGCGGGCATCGCCCACCAGGTGCTCGGCGCCATCGGCTACACGCAGGAGCATGTCCTGCATCGGTTCACGCGCCGCCTGTGGGCTTGGCGCGACGACTTCGGCAGCGAGAGCGTTTGGGCGGTGAAGCTCGGGCAGCTGGTCGCCGCCAAGGGCGCCGACGGGCTGTGGCCGATGCTGGCCGAACGGTGAGGAGAGGGACATGGCAACCGAGCTGACATTCGACCCCGTTCGCCTTCCGCCCGAGTGCGTGGCGCTGCGCAAGGAGGTGCGCGCCTTTCTCGCCAAGGAGATGGACGTCGGCACCTTCACTCCCAACGTCGCCGGCGGCATCGACGGCGCCTTCAGCGAGGAGTTCAGCCGCAAGGTCGGCGCCAAGGGCTGGATCGGCATGACCTGGCCCAAGAAGTACGGCGGCCGGGAGAAGAGCTTCCTCGAGCGCTTCGTCGTCACCGAGGAGTTCCGCGTGGCCAACGCACCGGTGCGCCTGCACTTCGTCGCGGACCGGCAGAGCGGGCCGGTGATCCTGCGATACGGCAGCGAGCGCGTGAAGGCCGACATCCTGCCGCGCATCTGCAAGGGCGAGGTGTGCTTTGCCATCGGCATGAGCGAGCCGGGCTCGGGCTCCGACCTTTTCGCCGCCAAGACCAAGGCTACCAAGACCAAGGGCGGCTGGCTCATCAACGGCACCAAGATCTGGACCAGCAGCGCCCACCACGCCCACTACCTGATCGGCCTCTTCCGCACCTCGCCGCCCACCAAGGAGAACCGCCGGCACGGGCTCACCCAGTTCGTGGTCGACATGAAAACGCCCGGCATCACCGTCAACCCGATCTACCAGATGACCGGCCAGCACGACTTCAACGAGGTCGTGTTCCAGGACGCCTTCATGCCCGACGACCAGGTGCTGGGCGAGGTGGACGGGGCCTGGAAGCAGGCAACCAGCGAGCTCGCCTACGAGCGCAGCGGGCCGGAGCGGTTCCTCGAGACCTTCTACGTGCTGCCCGAGCTGGTGCGCGTGCTGGGCGAGAAGCCCGATACGCGTGGCGCGGAGGGCATCGGCCGGCTGGTGGCGCAAGTGCATGCGCTGCGGCGCATGTCGGTGTCGGTCGCCGGCATGCTGCACGCCGGCAAGGAGCCGGTGGTGGAGGCGGCCATCGTCAAGGACGTGGGCACGATCTGGGAGCAGCGCCTGCCGCACAAGGTGCGTGACCTCGCCGCCTTCGTCGAGGAAGGCTCGGCCAACCGCGCCACCTTCGAGGGCCAGGTGGCCTACGCCACCATGGTCGCGCCCAAGCTCACCATTCAGGGCGGCACCACCGAGATCCTGCGCGGCATCATCGCGCGTGGCCTGGGCCTCAGGTAGCGTGGCCGTGCAGGCGCGCAGGGTCGCAGAGCGTCAAGGACCCGCACGCAGCTTGTCGGCCATCACCGCGATGGTGCGCTGGTAGACTTCGGCGCGGTTCCATTCCCGGATCACGGCGTAGTTCGCCGAGCCGGGCTCCCAGCTCTGGCCGGCGCGCCAGCCGTGCCCTTGAGGAAGTTGGCGGTGGAGGCCAGCATGTCGGGCACGCTGTGCTCGAGGTCGCGGCGGCCGTCGCCATCGAAGTCGACGGCATACTTGAAGTAGCCCGAGGGCAGGAACTGGGTGTGGCCGATCTCGCCGGCCCAACCTCCGCGCAGTTGGGCGAGCGTGAGGTCGCCGCGCTCGACGATGCGCAGCGCATCGAGCAGATGCCCGGTGAAGAACTCCGAGCGGCGGCAGTCGTAGGCAAGGGTGGCAACCGAGCGGATGATGGAGAATTTGCCGCTCGAATCGGCACCGTAGTTGGTCTCGAGGCCCCAAATGGCGATCAGGATCGGCCCCGGCACGCCAAAGCGCTGCTCGATCTTGTGCAGGGTGGCCCGGTGCGTGCGCATGAGGGCCGAGCCACGGCGGATGAGTGCAGGACCGACGCGACGGGCGTAGAACTGCTCGAAGGAGAGTTTGAAGGAGCGCTGCGAGCGGTCGAGCCGGACCACGGTCGGGTCATACGTGACACCGGCCAGCGCCGAGGAGATGGCGGCGGGCGAGATGCCCTCGGCCGCCGCGCGCGTTTTGAATTGGGCAAGCCAGCTCGCGAACCCGCCCGCATTGTCACCGCAATCGGCGGCGGAGGCGGCCCAGGGCACGGCTGCCAGCATCAGGGCGGCAGCGGCCGCGCGGAGCCAAGCGCGCGGACGGGCTTTCGGCAGGTGTCGCATAGCTCTCCAGATTCCCCTCGAGGCGAGACTTTGCAGGTGGGATCGCACCACAGATTGGATGGTCCGCTCTCCGGGCCTGACATGGCATTCTTTTGGCGCTGGGCATATCAAGGGCGTTCCAGTCAGACACCCCGCAGGTGGAAACCTTGCACAACTTCGGCGGGGGTACCGGCGGCGGGCGGCACCATGCCTCCAACCGCCGCCGGAAATGCGGCGACGCACGGGGTCGGCGCGGCCACCGGCCTTGGTGCCATCGTGACGGCGCCGGCCGATCCTGCGGGCATGCTGGCCAGCGGTCGGTTAGCTGGCCTTTGCCGGCGGTGCCGCCTTTGCCTCCGCCAGGGTCCGCGCGATCGGGTCGTCGTGCTCGACGACGAACGCGTCGAGCACGGGTCCGCGGGGGCCCTGCTTGACCGACGTAATGATGAACTGATCGGGGCGCACCTCGCCCAGCTCCTTGTCGCGGTCGGGCAGCACGGCGATGGTGTTGCGCCCGACCCACACGATCACCTGCCCACGTGTGGCCGCGGCGGCGGCCGCCCAGCGTCTGATCTGCGAATAGTAGGGCTCCTCGCGCCAGGCATTGGGGCGGCCGGGGTCGACATGAACCGACAGGCGCGGCGCATTGCGCTCATCATAGGCCAGCAGCATCTTGCATCTGATGGGGTTCCAGCGCTCGTCGAGCGCCGCGTTGGTGAGATAGCCACAATAGAAATCCCTGCACTCGGCAGGATGGCTGCCGTGGATCTTGCAGCCCATCTTGACGTCGCAATGGGTGCACCACGTCGCGCGCGGCTTCTGCAGCGCCTCGATCGCCAGCAGCTTGCAACACAGCGTGCAACTCTTGCAGCTGCGGCCCGCGACCACTTGCGCCATGTGCTGTTCGCCCAGTTCCCCGGCCCGCGCGAGCGGGCACCCCACGCGGAACGGGCGGCGCGAAACGTCCCGCCGCCCCGGAACGAAGAGCAGGTATGCGAGAAGCGATGGGATCAGGTCGGCTTGGCCGATTCTCTATCGGTCACAGGAGTGTCGTGCTCAATCGCGATCGGCAGCGGCGGCGGATTGGGCGCAGCGCGGGCCTCGGCGATCAGGCGAGTCGCAGGCGGTCTCGATGCGCTCTTCGATCAGCTTGCGGGCCTCCGCGCGCTGCAGGCCCGGCGGGATCGGGTCCAGAACCTCGATGATGATGGTGCCGGGATAGCGCATGATGCTGCGGCGCGGCCAGAAGAGGCCGGAGTTGAGCGCCAGCGGCACGCAGGGCAGCGCCGAGCCCCTCGTAGAGCGCGACGAAGCCCGGCTTGTAGTCGGGCGGCGCACCGGGCGGCGCGACGCGTGCCCTCGGGAAAGATCACGATCTCGCGGCCTGGGCGGCGCGCTCTCGGCGTCGCGCATCGAGGCTCTTGAGCGCGCGCGGGTCCGCGGTCGCGCGCTGACGAAGATGTGCTCGAACTTGCGCCAGAACCAGCCGTAGAGAGGGATCCAGCCGAGCTCGGCCTTCATGACCATCGCGGGGTCGGGGAAGACGGGGATCAGCGCGAAGGTGTCCCACGCCGATTGGTGCTTGGAGGCGACGAGGTAGGCGCCCTTGGGCAGCTTCTCGCGCTCCGCGCACCTCGATAGCGCGTGCCGCAGATCACCTTCAGCCACCACAGGCTTGCGAGCGCCGTGCAGCCTGAGGCCCACCATCGCGCAGCGGCGCGGGGCCAGCAGCAGCCAGCTGCCCAGCACCAGGAAGACCGCCGTGTTGATGTAGAAGACGGCCAGGAACACGAGGGAGCGCAGCATGGCAGCGCGGGCCTCAGCTCGGCTCGAGGCGCGGCCGCGGCATCGCCGGCGAGCGCGCTGTCTCCCGAGCCGAACAGCCGCGCCACGCAGAAGCGGGCGGCGGAGGGCAGGAACTTCACGTACTCGCGAGAACAGCAGCCGGGCGGTGGCGCCGTGCAGCCACCAGCGCCTCGGTGCGGAAGCTGCGCGAGCACCACGGGATAGGGGACGAGCGTGGCTCCCGGCAGCGCCAGGCCGAGCTCGACAAGGCTGCGCGGCATGTGGTAGCTCGACGTCACGACGATGAGCTCGCGTAGCAGCCGCTTGGCGCTGGCCCAGGCTCGCGTCTCCTCGGCGTTGCCGCTGGTGTCGTGAGCGCCGCATAGCCGACGTCGACGCAGCACTCGAACTTCGCTCGGGCAGGCCGGTCATGCGATGGAGGTCGGCGCGCTTGCCGGTGCGGTTGACGCCGGAGATCAGCATGCGCTCGGCCCGGCCCTCGGTCAGGAGCCGGCCGCCTCGCTGAGCCGGTGCTCGCCGCCGGTCAGCACCACGATGCCGTCGGCGTTGAGGCCGACGGCGCGGCGCAAAGTGTGCGATCGAGCTGGCGAACAGGACGAAGCCGCGCCAGGAAGCGCGAACAGCGCAACTGCCACGGCCCCGGTGAGATACCTGTCCTCGCGTGCCACGACTCCTCTCCGAAACGGACGCCCCGGCGTAAGCGTGCCTGTCGCAGCGATCAGACTAGCCGATTTGGACGAGCTTGTGACCCATAGGCGCTGGCGGCACAAACAGTTTTTCCCGGCCGGTCGCGGGCAATGCTCGGGGATCAATGCTTGAGGATGCGGAAAACGCCGAAGCGCGAGGTCAGCATGCACAGCGCGGCGATGATGATGACGACGATGCCGAGCAGCACGTAGCCCGCGAGGTCGAGGCCGCCGGATGCCGATCAGGCGGCGCATCTCGGCGATCGTGACGGTCGCCGCCGCCCAGCAGCTCCATGACGGTCGGCATGGACAGGAACACCGACCATGGCGCACACGGCGCCGACGAGGCCGGCGCGGATGCCGAGCCGCAGGAAATGCTGCTCGAACTCGCGGGCGATGAAGCGGTCGGTGGCGCCGACGAAGTGCAGCACCTCGACGATCTCGCGGTTGGAGGCCATGGCGCTGCGCGGTCGCCGAGACGATGATGGCGGTCGTGGCGGCGCCGACCAGCAGCAGGATGGCGAGGCCGCCGAGCGCGAAGGAGCGCGTGATGGTGCGGATCTGGCGCTGCCAGCGGCGGTGGTCGTCGAGCGTGACGCCCTTGAACTGCTTGCCGAGCTCGGCGCGCAGCGCCGCCGATGTCGGGCGGCGTGTTGCGGTCGATCTCGATGGCGATCAGGCGCGGCACCGGGCAGCGCCTTGAGCGCGTCCGATCTGGCCCGAGCCAGGGCTCCAGCAGCTTGGCGGCATCGGCTCGAGGCTCGAGGGCCTGCGCGCGCGGCGATGCCCTGCTGGCGCGACAGGAAGCCGTGCACGTCGGCGACGGTCTTGTCGATGTCGACGCTCTCCTGCGGCTCGACCTGGACGGTCACCTCGCTGGCGATGTCGCTTGAGCCAGGCGTTCGCCGACTGGTTGATCATGTAGACGGCGCCGGCCGTGAGGCAGGCGAGAAAGCACATGATGGATGATGACGAGCGTGAGCGAGCGGCCCGTGACCGAATCGGGCGGCACGACGGGGGTGTTGGTCTGGCGTGCGCTCGTTGCGCCGCGGCGCGGGCGGGTGCGTGCGGCTCGGCGCGCGCTCGCGCTCGCAGCTGTCGGCGGCGGCGCCGGCCGTATCGATAGTGCTGCGGTCCGCGCCCGGTGGCGGGCCCGGTCATACGTCGTCGATGCGATCGAAGCCGGCGCGCCGATGGCAGCGTGTCCGGCGGCCCGGTCGGGCCTGTCATACGATCCGGACATGGCCGTCGTGCAGCTCCAGACGCGGCGCCTTGAACTGCCGCATCAGTTGATGGTCGTGGGTGGCGATCAGCACCGATGTGCCGAGCCGATTGAGCTCGATGAAGAGACGCAGCAGGCGGCGCGCCATCTGCGGGTCGACGTTGCCGGTGGGCTCGTCGGCGAGCAGCAGCTCGGGCTTGCCGATCACTGCGCGCGCGATCGCCGCGCGCTGCTTCTCGCCGCCCGAGAGGACGTGAGGGATAGGCGTGCATGCGGTCGCCGAGGCCGACCCATTGCAGAAGATCTGTCACATCCTCCCTGTAGTCGGCAATGCGCTTGCCGACGACGCGCAAGGGAAGGGCGACGTTCTCCCACGTCGTCAGGTGGTCGAGCAGGCGGAAGTCCTGGAACACGATGCCGATGCGCCGGCGCAGCTGCGCGCGCTTGGACGTGGAGATGCGGCTGACGTCCTGGTTGAAGCAGGTAAATGTGGCCCCGGGTGGGCTGCAGCGACATGAACAGCAGGCGCAGCAGCGAGGTCTTGCCGGCGCCCGAGGGGCCCGGTGAGGAAGTGGAACGAGCCGGGCCGCAAATGAAAGTTCACGTCGCGCGAGGACCTCGTGCCCGCGTGTCATAGGCGAGCGCGATGTTGTTCAATCGAATCACGACTATCTGCCGGCGCTCTGCGGATCGAGCGCAAGCTCCACGACCCCTATGCGAACGCTGGCGGAGGCGATCAATCGGTCAGGAATGTGGCGGGTTCGTGTGCGGGGCGCCACGGGAAGCCGGGACGTTATGGCCGCATTGTGCAGGCGGATGCAATGTCCTGCTATCCTGCGACCGGCAAAGTGGCCAACGCGCAATTCAGTGAGAAAACAGGTGCTCCGTGACCGATCAACCGTCCAAGCCTGAGCGTCGAGGTGATCTTTCGCGCCCGAGGCGATCGCGCGACCGGCTCGGCGAGATCGCGCGCCGAGATCGCGCAGCGATGGCCTCGACAACCTGATGGTCGTGGCGATTCTCAAGGGCAGCTTCGTGTTCGCCGCCGATCTCATCCGCGCGCTCTCACGGCGTCGGGCTGGCGCCCGAGGTCGATTTCATGACGCTGTCGAGCTACCGCAAGGCGCGCACCTCCTCGGGGCAGGTCGACGATCCTGCGCGACATGGACCTCGACGTGCGCGGCCGCAACGTGCTGATCGTCGACGACGTGCTCGAATTCGGGGCGCACGCTGGCCTTCGCCAAGGACCTCATCGCCGCGCGCGGCGCCGCGCGTGATCAAGACCTGCGTGCTGCTCGACAAGCAGGTGCCAAGCGCGCGGTCGAGCTCGAGCCGCGATTTCATGGCGTTCGAGTGTCCGGACGTGTTCGTGGTAGGCTACGGCATGGACGTTGCGCACCGCTACCGCGAGCTGCCGTTCGTGGGGCGCGTGGTGCAGGGGACGTGAGCCGCCGCAACGGGCAGCAGACAGGAGACCGGCGCGAGACCGCAAGAGGGGAGGGCGAAATGGCATGCATCCTTCTGGCCGAGGACGACGCGGCCACGCGCGACATGGTGCAGCGGGCACTGGCGCTCGACGGCCACCAGGTGATTGTGACGCAGGACGGAGTGGAGGCTCTGGAGAAGCTGCAGGCGGGCGCAGGCCGCATCAATCTCCTGATCACGGACGTGCAGATGCCGGGGCTGGATGGCGTGGCTCTGGTGGAGAAGGCCCTGGCGGCGGCGCCTAGATTGCGGGTCGTGCTGATGTCGGGTTTTGCCGGCGAGCTCGGCCGCGCCGATCACCTCAAGGGCCACATCTCCCGCATCATCACCAAGCCGTTCACACTGGAGCAGATCCGCGCCGCGGCCAAGGCGGCGCTGGGCTAGAAACCCTTGACGAATTGCGTAGCTAGTCTAGCCGCCGGCGCACCTGCGGTTGCAGCGGTTCGCCGAGCCGCGCCTGCCGCCGGCGGCATGGCAACGATTGAAGCAGGCCTCGGGATCGCGAACCGCCGCACGAGTCTGGGCCGGGACGCGTTGCGCTTTCTCCTGTCGCTCGGGCACGGCCTTCGTCACCTTGGCTCGTGTCGCCGGACGCACTTTGTCCTCCCGCACGATGGGCCTTGCAGGCGTGCACAAGCTTGACTTGATGGCTTCGGCGTCCCTGAGCCAGGATTCGAAGTCGCCGACATTGGCTTTGGCGAGATCGATGCGCGCCGGCTTGGAAATGCCCTTGCTGCTGGCGTGCTCCACGAACGAGTTCAGACCCTCTTGCGTGTCTTTGTGGCGTCCGTTGACGGCGCCGTCGTAGCAGTGGTTGCGCTTGAGGACCTCCTGGATCTTGCGTACGAACTCGACGCGCCTGTCGTCGTCGGGAATGGCAAGCCGCAGGCGCTCCTCCTCCTTGCGCTTCTCCTCACTGCGGCGAGCCTCCTCCAGCGCAGCGATGCGGGCCTCTTCCTTGCGCCTCTCCTCCGCCGCCGCCTCGTCCTTGCGGCGCGCTTCCTCGAACGCAGCCAAGCGGACCTCCCTGCGCTTCTGCTCGGCTGCCTCCTCCGCCTTGCGGCGCGCTTCGGCCTCCGCCGCATCGGCCTGCTGTTTGCGGCGCCGCTCTTCCTCGATCTCGGTCTGGCGCTGGCGAGCGTCGGCTGCCGCCTGCTCCTTCTGCCGCCTTTCGGCGTCGAACGCGGCCTACCGCTGCTCCGCCACCTTGCGCCCGGCCGCAGCGTCCGCGGCCGCTGTCGCCGTCTGTGCGCCTGGCGTGCGGTTGGGGACGGGGTGCAAGCGCTGATATGCGTAGCCTGCATAGGAGCCGCCGAGGATTGCCAGCGCGGCGGCAACAGCCGGCCAGCGCCGTCTCGCCCGGCGCTCGGCGGTCTCCCGGGCTCCCGCGAATCCGCGACGACCGGCAGCATGTGGGTGGGTTCGATCAGGCGCTCTGTCGCTTTTGGTAGCCCCTTGTGGCCGAGCAGCATGGGCCGCAGCTGCGCAACTGAGCGGGGCCGCTCGGAGTGCCTGACCTTGAGGCAGGTGTCGACCGCGGCAAGAAAATCGCGCCGGTATTTACCCTCGGCGAGCTGCGCCGCCGGGGCCATGTGGTCCTCGTCGACACGCAGCATGGCTTCTTCCGGCGGCCTGCCAGTGACGGCTCGATAGAGCGTGGCGCCGAAGGCGTAGAGGTCGGACCAGGGCCCCTGCAGGCGCCCATCCGTGGCGTACTGCTCGTGCGGGCTGTAGCCGGCTTTCACGATGCCCGTGAGCGAGCGGCTCATCTCGGCCACCGCGCGACGTGCGGCGCCAAAGTCGAGCAGCACGGGCGTGCCGTCGCCGCGCACGATGATGTTGTCGGGGGCGATGTCGCGGTGCAGGAAGTCGGCCGCGTGCATCATTTCCAGCGCGTCGAGCAGCGGCGCGATGAGGCGATCGAGCTCCTCTTGTTTGGGCAGTCGGTCGAGACTGCGAAGCCAGTCCTCGAAGCTCATGCCCTGCTCGAAGCGCATCACCATGTACGCGGTGGCGTTGGCCTCGAAAACGCGGCTGACGCGCACGATGCTGGGGTGCTCGAAGCGCGCCAGGGTGCGCGCTTCCTCGAGGAAGTTGATGCGCCCCTTCTCGAAGGTGGGCTTGTGGCGCTCCGATTTCGGCCGCACGCTCATGGTGGCGTCGCGGTCGCCGAAGTCGACGGGGTAATACTCCTTGATCGCCACCATGGTGCCGAGGTTGATATCCTCGGCCTCGTAGGTGATGCCAAACCCGCCCGAGCCGACGACGCGCAGGATGCGGTAGTCGTCGTCCAAGATCGAGTTGACCGGCAGTACCAGGCGGCTGTCCAAGGCGCACCCCACCCCACCAAGCTTCGGGGCGGAAGCTACCAAGAAAACTGCGTCCTCGGAAAATAAATCGCCGTCCCATCGACAGGCCGCGGAGGGCCCGGATTTGGCGGTTCGATCAGTCGGGCGCCAAGCTGAAATACCTACCGTTTCTTGACTGTTAGTGCGCTTGGGCGCCCGGGGGCGGCGGGCAGCACAGCCGCCCGCCTGCCGTCGTCTGACGGCCTAGCGCTTGGTGACGACGATCTCGAGATAGTCGCTCGGCAGCACCAGTGTGTGGTCCTTCGAGCGGTTCATCCGCTCGAGCAGCTCCATGACGTCGCGCTCGAGCATGGCTTGCTGCTCCGGCTCGAGGGCGGCAAACGCCTTGTGCAGGGGGCCATAGTAGGTGCGGAAGACCTCGAGCCAGTGGGCGGGCGAGCGGTAGCGGAAGACGAACTGCCGGGTCTGTGTCGAGATGGTGGCATGTTGCGCCGGGAACAGCTCACGCAGGCGGGCTTCCGTGCCCCAGAGCGAGGGCGACTTTACACCGGCTGGCGGCGGAATGTGCTTGCCCAGGACACGGAACAGCTGGCCGATGAAACCCTCCGGCGTCCAGTTGGCAAGGCCGATCTTGCCGCCGCCCCGGCACACGCGCAGCATCTCGGCGGCGGCCTTGTCCTGGTCGGGCGTGAACATGACGCCGTAAGTCGACACGACCACGTCGAAGCTGCTGTCGGCAAAGGGTAACGCCTCTGCATCGGCTTCCATGAACTCGATGTCGAGGCGCTCGGCCTCGGCGCGTTCTCTGGCGCGCTCCAGCAAGGCCGGCACATAGTCGGTGGCAATCACATTGCACCAGCGGCGCGCGGCCGCCAGCGAGATGTTGCCATTGCCGGCAGCGACGTCGAGCACCTTCTGGCCCGAGCGGATGTCGAGGGCCTCGCACAGCTCCTCGCCCACGATCTGCAGCGTGGTGCCGACAATGGCGTAGTCGCCGGACGACCAGGCTCCTTGCTGGCGGGTCTTGACAGCCTTAAGGTCGGTTTGGGGCTGGAGGCCGGTCGTAACGGTAGCAAGCATTTGTCTTCTCCATTCAGTAGGTTGGTCCCATAGATCCAACCGTAGCGGCCGCGCGTGGAGGCTGGCGTGGTAGCCGGCGTGGAAAAGCCCGTGGAAAGCGATCGTTCAGGCCACACTGGCAGTGGAGCATCGCTGCAAGTGCAACTGTTTGGGCCCCTGACGATCAGCCGCGCCGGCACCGAGGTGGCGCTGCCGGCATCGCGCAAGGTGCGGGCGCTCACAGCCTATCTGTCGCTTGCCCCGCAGCCCGTGCCGCGCCCCCAGCTCTGCGAGCTGCTGTGGGATGTCCCGAGCGACCCTAGGGGAGAGCTGCGCTGGTGTTTGAGCAAGCTCAGAGGCGCCCTCGACGAGCCCGGCCGGCGCCGGGTCGCCAGCTCCGGTGATGCCGTCAAGCTCGACCTGGCCGACTGCTTCGTCGATGCCGTCGAGATCGCGCGGGCGACCCAGGCGGGCATCGAGACGCTGGTGCCCAAGCGGCTGCAGGCGCTGTCCTCGCTGATCAAGGCCGAGTTTCTCGATGGGCTCGAGATCGATCGCAATCCCCTCTTCAACGGCTGGCTCACGGCGCAGCGGCGCCGGTTTCGTGGCTGCCACGCGGCCTTGCTCGAGCGCCTCGCCGCAACAACGACCGGCGATGAGGTGTTTGGATATCTCGACAAGTGGCTGGAGCTTGCGCCGTTCGATCAGCGCGCGCACGAGAGCCTGCTCGCTGCGCTTGCCCGGCGTGGGCGGATTCGGGAAGGCGAGGAGCACCTGGCGGCGACGGCCAGGCTGTTCGAGGCAGAGGGTCTCGATCACACGCCCATCCGCGACACATGGCGGGCAGCCAAGGCCCAGGGCGGCAGCGCCACGAAGGCACGGGCCGCCGCTCCAGCGCCTCCAGTGCTGGCCGCCGCCCCGGGTAGTGTCGGTGCGCAGAACCCCGCCCCTGGGCCTCGCCGCGCCTCCATTGCGGTGATGCCGTTCGTGGAGCGGTCCTCTGCCGCGAATGCGGAACACGGCGGCCCGGCCGATGGTCTCGCCCACGACGTGATCACCAGGCTCGCCAAGCTGCGCAGCCTGTTCGTGATCGCGCAGGGCACCGTGTTCGCCCTGAGCGAGCGGCGCATCGGTCCGGAAGAGGCCGGACGCATGCTCAACGTGGACTATGTCGTCAGCGGATCGCTGCGGCGCCGGGGCAACCGCCTCACCGTGGCCGTCGAGCTCGCCGAGACGCGCACGGCCCGCATCGTGTGGGCGGAGGTGTTCGATCAGAAGGCGGATGCAGCCTTCGTCGTCCTCGACGAGATCGGCAACCGGATTGTGGCCTCCATCGCCAGCGAGATCGAGGCGATCGAGCGCAACCGCGCGATCCTGAAGCCGCCGAGCTCGCTCGACGCCTGGGAGGCCCATCACCGCGGCCTATGGCACATGTACCGGTTCAACAAGTCGGACAACGATCGTGCTCAGCAGTTCTTTGCCACCGCGGTGCAACTCGACCCCACTTTTGCGCGGGCGCATGCCGGCCTCTCCTTCACCCACTTCCAGAACGCCTTCCAGGGCTGGGCGGAGCGTGAGGTGGAGATCGGGCGGGCCTTCGACGCGGCCGGCCAGAGCCTGATGGTCGACGACCGCGATCCCGCGGCACACTGGGCGATGGGCCGGGCCCTCTGGCTGCGCGGTAGCCACGAGCAGTCCATTGTCGAGCTGGAGCGGGCCGTTGATTTGAGCCCGAACTTCGCGCAGGGTCACTACGCACTCGCTTTCGTTCATTCCCAGACGGGGGATCCGCAGGCCGCCGTCGAGTTCTCCGACTACTCGCGGCATCTGAGCCCTTTCGATCCGATGCTCTTTGCCATGCTCGGCGCGCGGGCCATGGCGCTGGTGCGGCTGGGGCAGTTTGAGGAAGCCGGGGCCTGGGGCGCCAAGGCTGCTGCCCGCCCGAACGCGCATGCCCATGTCCTGGGCATAGCCGCCTACAGTCTGGCCCTGGCTGGCCGCCTTGATGAAGCGCGCGCTCATTTCGAGACGATCCGCAAGAGGCTTCCGGGTTACGGCGTCGGGGATTTTCTCGCAGCCATGCAATTTGCTCCAGACGGCGCGGCGCTGTTCCGGGAAGGCGCCAAGCGTGCAGGGATCGAGTGAGCGGACGAGCCGGTGGGCGACACCACACCCGCTCCCGCGCGCCTTGCCACAAGTCCCAATATCACCCAAATTCTCGGGCAGTTAGCGCGACTTGGGGTTGGAGAGCGGAGCCCCCGCTCGGCGGGGGACGTGGTCCATGGCGATGACGCTTGACGCGCGCACCCAGACCGCGCGCATTGGGTTGTCCTCTGCGGGGGCGGCACGCGAGGATGCGCGCGCGCGCGCCTTTCGCGCTGCGCGGCGGCATTCCCGCCTCGTCAGGTTGCTGCGGTGGGGCCTGCCGGTCAGCGCGGTCAGCATCGTCGGCTTCTATGCTTTGATGTTCGCGATCAGCTGGCATTTGGGTCCCGGCCGCCTCAAGGTCGGCGACTATCACATCACCGCCGACGACCTGACGATGAAGGGGCCGAGCTACTTCGGCGTCACCAATGATGGCGGCCGTTACGAGGTGCATGCGCAGAAGGCCGTGGTCGCCTTCAACCGCGACGCGCCGATCAAGCTCATCGACATCGACGGCGACCTGGTGCAGACCAACAACGTCACCACCCACCTCAAGGCCAAGCACGGCCTCTACGACAACAACAAGAGCGAGCTCGAGCTCTTCGACGGCATCGACATCAAGGGCTCCAACGGCCTCACGGCGCGCATGACGCGCGCCATGGTCTACTCCAAGGAGCACCGCATCGTCTCCAAGGAGCCCGTCGACGTGCTGATGCCGACCGGCACCGTGCGCGGGGCGAGCATGACCATGCGTACCGACACCAAGGAAACGACGTTCGTGGGCGATGTGAGGATGCACTTGCTGCCTGCGTCGCAGCAGGCCGGCGGGGCCGCTCCCACCATGCCCGCCTTCGGCCGCGACTCGCGCCAGCCGATCGACGTGACCTCCGACAAGCTCTACGTGAACGACACGGCAAAGACGGCGCTTTTCACGGGTGAGGTCGTGGCCGTGCAGGGCGACTCGACCCTGCGCTCGCCCGAGCTGCACGTCACCTACGAGGGCAAGGCCGCCGCCGACATGGCGATGGCCGGCCCGGATCCGTCGGGCGAAGGCTCGCACTTGACCCGGCTCGTCGCCAAGAATGGCGCCGTGGTTACGATCGGCATCGATCGTCGTGTGGCCGGCGACGAGGCCGACTTCGACGCCAAGGCCGACACCGCGCTGTTCACCGGCAACGTCATCGTCAACCAGCTCCGCAACGTGCTGCAGGGACGGCGGCTATTCGTCGACCGCAAGGCCGGCAGGAGTCGGCTCGAGTCGCCCGCCGCGGAGGGCCAGCCGGCCGGGCGCGTCGCAGCCACCTTCTACCAGAACAACGACGGCAAGCCTGCCCAACCGTCCAAGCCGAAGGCGTCGGCGGCCGATGCGGCCGCGGCTGCGCAGGGCAGCGTGTTCGGCACTTTCAAGACCGACCCCAATGCACCTATCGATGTGGAGGCCGATACGCTCGACGTGTACGACCAGGAGAAGCAAGCTATCTTCCGCGGCAACGTGAAATCCCAGCAGGGCGACTTCGTGGTGCGCACGGTCGAGATGGGCGTGTTCTATACGGGCCAGGCCGGCTTCGGGCTGGGCGGGGCCACCGACGACCCGGCTGCCAAGTCCGGGTCCCAGCTCACGCGCGTTGAGGCGCGGCAGAAGGTTTTGATCGTCTCCAAGGACGGCCAGACCGCTACCGGCGACTGGGCGATCTTCGACGTCAAGGCCAACACGGTCCTGATGGGCGACCGGGTGGTGGTGTCCCGCGGCAAGGACGTGGCCGAGGGGCCGCGGCTCAAGATCGACCTCAATACCGGCATGTATCGCTATGAGCTGGAGGCCGAGGCGACGTCGGGGCAAGTGCCGGCCACGAGTGCGTCGCCGGCCGTCACGGCGACACCAGCCACGAACGGCTCTGGCTCGCTCGCGGAGCGTGCCTGCCCCCCCGGCAAGCAGTGCCTGCTGTTCTATCCGAAGGACGCAGAGGAAAAGGCCAAGACCGCAGTCAAGAAGGTCTTGCCCAATGCCCCCGGCAGCAACGCCGATAGGGGTTGGGAGCCGAGCACCAGCGCCAGCCCGGTGCTGCGGAGCGATTGAGGATCATGAGGCTCTTCCCGTTTCTGGCCAAGAGGCAGGATGCCGACCCCGTCCCGGCAGCGCGCGGGCGGCCGCGCCGACCCGCCAACGGTCAGGCCAGGGCTCACAATGGGCTCGACACGGTTCAGGGTGCGAAGGGCTGGCTGACGGTTGCCAACGTGCAGAAGAGCTATCGCGGCCGCATGGTGGTCAAGGGTGTGAGTTTGGCGACGGGGCGAGGTGAGGCGGTGGGCCTGCTCGGCCCCAATGGTGCCGGCAAGACCACGGTGTTCTACATGGTCACCGGCCTCGTTCCGGCCGATGCCGGCAAGGTCACGCTCGATGCCTACGACGTGACGCGCCTGCCCATGTACCGGCGTGCGCGCATGGGGATAGGCTATCTGCCGCAGGAGGCCTCGATCTTCCGCGGCCTCACGGTCGAGCAGAACATCATGGCGGTGCTCGAGCTGGTCGAGCCCAACCGCAAGCGGCGCAAGGAGCAGCTCGACAACCTGCTCGAGGAGTTCAGTATCGCGCGCCTGAGGAAATCACCCTCGCTGGCGCTGTCGGGCGGCGAGCGCCGGCGCTGCGAAATTGCCCGGGCGCTGGCGTCGCGGCCCTCGTTCATGCTACTCGACGAGCCGTTCGCCGGCATCGATCCCCTGGCGGTCGGGGATATCCAGCAGCTGGTGCGCCAACTCACGGGCCGCGGCATCGGTGTTCTCATCACCGATCACAACGTGCGCGAGACCCTGAGCCTCGTCGACCGCGCCTACATTATTTACGACGGGCAGGTGCTGACCCACGGTAACCCTCAGGAAATCATAGCTAATGAAGATGTACGCCGGGTTTACCTAGGGGATATGTTCAATTAATGCGGCGACCTTATACCTTGACCCCGTGACCCGTCCTGGGGACGATTGGGGCTGTGATGGCGCTTTTGCCAAAATTGGAGCTGAGGCAAGGCCAGCAGCTGGTGATGACTCCCCAGCTGCAGCAGGCTATTCGCTTGTTGCAACTCTCCAACGTCGAGCTTTGCACGTTCGTGGAAGGGGAGGTCGAGCGCAATCCGCTGCTCGAGAGCGAGGAAGCCGCGCCCGAGCCCGTGCCGGATACCGAGGCGCCGCGCAAGGCCGATTCGGACAGCGATGATGATCGCGACGGCGGAGACTGGGCCGCCGACGAAGGCGATCTTGCCCTCAACCATGCGGCTGCGCGCGAGGCGGGCGAGCCCAATGGCGCGGCATCGCTCAATGGCGCGGGTAGTGATGCCGGCAGCTGGGCCTCGCTGCGCCAGCGCACCAGCAACGCTTTCGGCGGCGAGGAAAGCAACCTCGAGGACTTCGTGGCGGCTGGACATTCGCTGGCCGACCACCTGACCGAGCAGCTGCATGTGGTCCTAACAGACCCGGCCGAGCGGCTGATCGGCGCCCACTTGATCCATATGGTCGACGAGTCGGGCTATCTGCGTGGCGACCTCGACGATTTGGCCGCCAAACTCGGAGCTCCAGCCGGCCTAATCGGCAAAGTGTTGGGCGAACTGCAGGGGTTCGATCCGCCGGGCGCGTTCGCCCGCGACCTCGCCGAGTGCCTGGCCCTGCAGCTCAAGGACCAGAACCGCTACGATCCTCAGATCGCCAAGCTGCTCGACAATCTGGCCCTGCTCGGCAGCCACAACCTGACGGCCCTCAAGCGCGCCGTCGGCGTCGATGCCCAGGAGCTCGCCGAGATGATCGCCGAGATCAAAGGGCTCAATCCCAAGCCCGGCCTGAAGTTCGGGAGCGTGCAGATCCAACCCGTCCTGCCCGATGTCAGCGTCCGCCCTGCCCACGACGGCAGCTGGCTGGTGGAATTGAACAACGACACCCTGCCCCGCGTCCTGGTCAATCGCAGCTATTATGCCACGGTCTCCAAGACCGCGCAGGTGCCGAAAGACCGCGACTACCTGCTCGAATGCCTGCAGAGCGCCAACTGGCTGGTCAAGAGCCTCGACCAGCGCGCCCGCACCATCTTGCGCGTGGCCGAGGAGATCGTGCGCCAGCAGGACGGCTTCCTCACCTACGGCATCGCCCACCTCAAGCCCCTCAACCTCAAGACGGTGGCGGACGCCATCTCCATGCACGAATCGACGGTGAGCCGCGTCACCTCCAACAAGTACATGGCCACCCCGCGCGGCGTGTTCGAGCTCAAGTATTTCTTCACCTCCGCCATTGCCTCGGCCGACGGCGAGGAATCGCACTCCTCCGAAGCCGTCCGCCATCGCATCCGCCAGCTGATCGCCGCCGAGACCGCGAACGGCGTGCTCTCCGACGACAAGATCGTCGAGCAGCTCAAGCACGACGGCATCGACATTGCCCGCCGCACAGTGGCCAAGTATCGCGAGGCGCTGCGCATCCCTTCCTCGGTGCAGCGCCGGCGCGAGAAGCAGATGGCAGCCCGGCTCGGCACCAGCCCCTGATGCTGGGCGGCTGGTCTGCGGCCCACGCACCGCTCCCGACGGAACGCTGTTTGACAGTGGAGGGCTGCTGATCTAGCTTCCGCGCCGCTTTGCACCCCTTGCGACGTTAGCCTGCGCCGGCGATCCGGTGCGGCCGCGCAGCATTCGCGAACGGCAGTCGGCGGGCGAGGCGGTAGAGGGGAAATTACTGAGGAGACAGTTGGGGTTAGAGCAGGTAGGTAGGCAATCCGACGGCCCACCGACGACCGCTCGTCATGGCGCATGCTTTGGGGGGATATTCGGCCAGATGGGCGGCGGGTGCGCCCGCCAGGCGGCAGCGCACCGGTTGCATGTGTTTTGCCGATCGGCGAGGGCGGTTGGCGGCACGAAAAGTGCACGGACAATAAGGGCAGAATGACGCGCGAGCGTCGGGCTCGAATACAAGAGACGGTCATGGATCTCAGCGATCTGATAGCGCCGGAGGCGATATTTCCGGAGCTGAAGCCCAAGAGCAAGAAGCAGGCGCTGCAGCTGGTGGCGCAGCGAGCGGCCAGGCTCACGGGCCTGGAGGAGCGCATCATCCTCGATACGCTGCTGCAGCGGGAGCGGCTGGGCTCGACCGGTATCGGTCGCGGCATTGCCGTTCCGCATGGGCGCGTGCCTGGGCTTCAGCGCATCGTCAGCCTGTTTGCACGCCTGGAGGAGCCCATCGAGTTCGAGGCCCTCGACGGCGACCCGGTAGATCTGATCTTCCTGCTGCTGGCCCCCGAGCATGCCGGCGCCGATCATCTGAAGGCCCTGGCACGCATCTCGCGCCTCTTGCGCGAGACCGATTTGATCGAGAGGCTGCGCGCCTCGCGCGACCGCGCCAGCATCTATTCGGTGCTTGCCGGGCCCGCGGTCCATGCGGCCTGAGGGCTGGCGCCGCCCCTAGAGCAAGATCGGGCGGGCGGCGGCAAGGTCGTCAACCCAGCACGGCGAGAGCGCCGAGCCCCATGCCGCCCACGACGATGCGCCACCAGGCGAAGGGCGCAAAGCCGTGCCGGCTGACGAACCCGAGCAGGTAGCGCACCACCATCACGCCGGCAATGAAGGAGACGACGAAGCCCAGCGCGATGCTCTTGACGTCCTCGGGCGCGAGGATCGCCCAGTTCTTGTAGAGGTCGTAGGCGAAGGCGCCCGCCATGGTGGGCATCGCGAGGAAGAACGTGAACTCGGTGGCGGAGCGCTTGTCGGTGCCGAGCAGCAGCGCCGCCACGATGGTGGCGCCCGACCGCGACACGCCCGGAACCAAGGCCAGGCATTGGGCAAGGCCGATGATGAACGCCGTGGGGATCGGGAAATCCATCACGTCGTGATAGCGCGGCTCGAGCCGGATGCGGTCGACGACGAGCAGTACGACCCCGCCCACGATCAGCATCGTGCACACGAGCCAGGGCTCCTCGAAGAGGACGCCCTTGATGTACTTGTGCAGAGTGGCGCCGGCCACGGCCGCCGGCAGGAAGGCGACGAGCACGCCGAGCACGAACCGGCGCGTCCTGGCATCGCTCGGCAGGTCGACGAGCAGCCGGATGAGCTTGGTGAAATAGACCGACAGGACCGCCAGGATGGCGCCGAGCTGGATCAGCACCTCGAAGCTCCTGCCGGGCGAGTTGAAGCCGAGGAAGTGTCCGGCGAGCAGCAGATGGCCGGTCGAGGAGACGGGCAGGAACTCGGTCAACCCCTCGATCAGGCCGAGCAGGACCACTTGCCAGGTCGACATGCGCAAGACCTCCGAGGGTGAGGTAGTGAGTTGTGAGATAGTGAGATGGCCGCTCCACTACGCTGCGCACTCCCTCCCCTCAAGCGCCAGCCGCCCCCCTGCTGCAATTCCGAGCTGGTTGTGGCGGCCCTGCATCTCTAATCTTCGCGGCAACTGCCACTCTGCTCACCTCTCACCATCTGCACGAGGCCACGGGCTCCAAGTGAATATCGATCTCAAGCAGCTGGTGCTGGATGAGGCCCGGGCGGCAGGCTTCGATGCCGCGCGCGTGACCACACCCGCCGCCGTCGACCCGGCAACCGGAGCGCGTCTCGCCGACTTCCTCGAGGATGGCCGCCACGGCGACATGGCCTGGATGGCCACGACCGCCGAGCGCCGCCGCCACCCGCTCAATATGTGGCCGCAGACGCGCTCGATCGTCATGCTGGGCATGAACTACGCCCCGGCCACCGATCCGCTCGAGGCCCTGACGCAACCTGGCCGCGGCGCCATCTCCTGCTACGCCCAGTGCAAGGACTACCATGACACGGTCCGCTCCGGTCTCAAGCGGGTGGCGGGCAGCCTGGCGCGGGCGAGCGGCGCGGAGGTGAAGGTGTTCGTCGACACCGCGCCGCTGATGGAGAAGCCGCTGGCCGAGGCGGCGGGGCTCGGCTGGCAGGGCAAGCATACCAATCTCGTGTCGCGCGAGTTCGGCTCCTGGCTGTTCCTCGGCGCCATTCTCACCGCGGCCGAGATGGAGCCAGACGCACCCGAGACCGACCATTGCGGCAGCTGCAGTCGCTGCCTCGACATCTGTCCCACGCGCGCGTTCCCGGCGCCCTACCAGCTCGATGCGCGCCGCTGCATCGCCTACCTCACCATCGAGCACAAAGGTCACATCCCCCTCGAGTTTCGCCAGGCCATCGGCAACCGCGTGTTCGGCTGCGACGACTGCCTGGCGGTGTGCCCGTGGAACAAGTTTGCCGAGGCCGCGCGCGACACTCGTCTTGCCGCGCTGGGCCAGACCGGCTCGCCACCGCTCGCCGAGCTGCTGGAGCTCGACGACGCCTCCTTTCGTCGCCGTTTCGCCGGCACGCCGGTCAAGCGCACGGGGCGCGACCGGGTGATCCGCAATGCTCTGATCGCTGCCGGCAACTCGGGCGATGCGAGCCTGATCCCGACGGTCGAGACGTTGCTGGGCGACGGGTCACCGCTGGTGCGGGCGATGGCCGCATGGGCGCTGCAGCGGCTGGCGGGGCCGGAGCAGTGGGCCCACGCGCGGGACCGGCGCCTGGCGAAGGAAAGCGATCCCGACGTGCGCGCCGAGTGGATGTCGTCGCCCGCCGAGGAGGCCACGCTCGCGTAGATCGTCGCATTCTGGCCGACCCGGCTCAGCGCGGAGGCTTTGGCGGACGGGCGAGCCACGCGAAGGCGGCGCCGAGAAAGGCCAGGGTGCCGAACGAGACAAGGGACGCAAAGTAGGTGCCGGTCAGGTCGCGCAGCACGCCCGAGAGCAGCGGCCCCGACGCCTGCGCGGTCACCTGCACCGTGAGGGCGACGCCGCGGATGGCACCAAAGCTGGCGCGGCCGAAATAGTCGGCCCAGGCCAGCGGCAAGATGATGAGCAGGCCGCCGATGCCGAGGCCGAAGCAGCAGGCCGCCAAATAGCCCTGCGCCGGCGTCGTGATGCCGAGCATGAGGATGGTGCTGGTGCCGAGCGCCGCAGCGGCCGCGGCAAGGCATACCCTGACGCCGATGCGCCGAGCCAGCAGCCCGAAGCCGAGCCCGGCTATCGCCGACACCAGCGAGAAGGTGCTGACGATGGTGGCGGCCGCGGTTGGCGTCAGCCCACGCTCGATGAGGTAAGGTGCCTGATGCAGGCTCACGCCCGCCTGCACCGGATAGACCACCATCGTATAGAGCGACAGCAGCCAGAAGGCCGGCGTCCGCAGCGCCTGGGCGCGCGAGAACGTGGGCTCGGGCAGTGCCGGCGCAGGCGTCTTGCCCGCCGCGGTCGGTGTCTCGGGCTGCGCCCGATCCGGCAGCAGGCCTACATCCTCGGGGCGGCGCACCATGAACAGCCAGGTCGGCACGAAGCCCACGAGCAGCACCGTGCCCCCGACGGCCAGCCAGCCCCCGCGCCAGCCGTGCTGCTCCATGGCCAGGTGCGCAATGAATGGCAGCGCGACTAGCCCCGACATCTGCGCGAGGTTGGCGATCGAGGTGACGAAGGCGCGGCGGGTCACGAACCAGCTGTTGAGTGCCCCGTAGATGCCCAGGTCGAAGGTGGCGGCAAAGTTCATGCGGCCGATGCAGAAGAGCACGTAGAACACCAGCAGCGACTGCGTCAGCGACAGCAGCATGGTGGTGATGCCGGTGACGAGCACGGCGGTGCACAGGATCAGCCGGGCGCCCTGGCGGTCGAGCACCGGCCCGATCAGCGGCGAGCCCACCGCAGCCATGACGCCGCCGAGCGAGACGGCGCCCGACAGCGCCGTGCGCGACCAGCCGAACTCGCTCGTCATCGGCTCGACGAAGATGGAAAGCGTCGCCACCGCCGGCCCCTGGCGCGCGAAACCGGCGGTGCAGACGCACGCCAGGATTACCCAGCCGTAGAAGAACGGCAGGCGCGCGATCAAGGCGTCTGCAAGGCCACGCTGTCCCGCGCGCATCGGCGCCCCCTCAACTGAGCCCCATCATTGCCAGCAATTGCCAGTCGGCCTCAAGCGACATGGAGCCACGTGCGCGGGCGCAGCAGGCTGAGCCCCAGGCACACGGCGAGCGCGGCGGCGACCCAGAGGAAGGTGGCCTGGAAGGCGGTGAGGAAGGCATCGGCGGGGCCGCCCGGGCGCTCAGCGCCGCGCTCTCGAAGGTGCGGAAGGCCGCGGACAGGCCCGTGGCGCCGCCGGCGACGCCGATGGTGCGCGTGACCATGGCGAGGCTGCCGGCAACGCCGCGGTCGGCGAGCGGCAGCGTGGCGGTGACGCGATCGGTGTAGGCCACCTGGAACAGGCCGATGCCCAGGCCCTGGCCGAGCAGGGTCAGCGCGATGAGGCCGAAGCCGGTATCGGGCGTCCAGGCGGAGATGCCCCACAGCCCGAAGATATTGAGGAGGACCCCGGCGAGGGCGAGCAGACCGGTCTTGGCGTGCCGCGCCAGGCGGCCTGCCGCCCAGGCGCCGAGGATCATGCCGCCGGCTCCGAGCGCCAGCACCACGCCACCGGCGCCCGCCTCAAGCTCCGCCACGCGCACGAGATAGTAGGGCACCAGCAGCAGCACGGCGAAGGCGGCTAGGTTCATGGCGATGCTGGCCGCGTTGATGATCGCGAAATCGGCATCGCGGAAGAGCGCCGGCCGGATGATGGGCTCGGGGTGATGCGCCTCGCGAGTCACGAAGGCGGCAAAGGCAATGATCGCCGTCGCCCCGAGCCCGAGCGGGAGGAGGGCGCCCCAATTGGTCACGGGAACGGCAAAGGCGAGCGGCAGGGCATTCATCCAGACGACGAGCAGCAGGGCACCCGCCGCATCGAAGCGGCGGCTGTGGTCGTTTCGCGGCGCGGCCGCCAGGCCACCGGAGAGCGCCAGGGCCACCAGCACCAGCGGCGCGCGGAACCAGAACACCGCGCTCCAACCCCAGCGCTCGACCAGCATGCCGCCGAGCAGGGGACCGATCGCGGACCCCGCCGCCATAATGGCCGCATAGGCCCCGAGCGCGCGCGCGCGCTCGGCTTCGGGGAACAGCGAGGTGGCGAGAGCCGGCCCGCAGCTCAGGATCAGCGCGATGCCGACGCCCTGGAGGATGCGGGCGACCAGCAGCAGCCCATAGGTGGGCGCCAGACCGCACCCGGCAAAGCCGGCAGCGCTCACCACCAGCCCCAGCCGGAAGATTTGGCGATAGCCCAGCAGATCGCCGAGCTTGCCGAACACCAGCATCAGGCTGGCGTAGGTCAGCACATAGGAGAGCACGACCCAGCGGATATCCTGCACCTCGAGCGCAAAGGCCGCGGTGATGCTGGGAAAGGCAATGTTGACGGCGGTGTCGAGCGGCGCGGCGATGGTGCCGAGGCCGACGACGAGCAATCCGACGCCGGCTCGTTGGGGAGGGGCCATAATTGCAGCTAGGTCGCCAGGCGCGTGAAGGCGGCAACGAACCGATCGACGTCGTCCTCGTCGTTGTAGACGTGCGGGCTGATGCGCACGCGCCCGAGGCGCAGGGCGGCGTAGATCTTCTCCGCAGCCAGCCGCTGCAGGAGCCCGGCCGGCAGGCCCTTGGGAAAGCTCAAACACAGCAGGTGGGGCGCGCGCAGGTCGTCGCGCAGCAGCATCGCGCCGGCTGGGCGCAACCCATCGGCCAGCCGTCGCGTCAGCATGGCAAGTCGCCCGATGATCGCCGATGAGCCCCACGCCGCGACCATCTCCATGCCGATCGACGCCATCTCCATGGAGATGAAATGATCGCGCTCCCCCATGTCGAAGCGCCGCGCGTCGGCCACGTAGGCGGTGTCGGCGAAATAGATGTCCTGCTCGGCCCGCACCGACCGCCGCCCATAGCTCGTCTGCTCGAGCGGCACGCCACCTTGGTGGCGCTTGGCGACGTAGAGGAAGGCGCGTCCGTAGGGGCCCAATACCCACTTGTAGGTCGGAAACGCCACGAAGTCGGGATCGAGCGCTGTCAACGTCGAGCGGCATCACGCCGGCGGCATGCGTGGCATCGACGAGCAGGGCCGCCCCGCGTGCCCTGAGCGCGGGCGCGATGCGCTCGAGGTCGATCGCGCCGCCGTCCGACCAGTGCACCGATGAGAACGAGGCAACCGCGATCGGCGCCGCGCCGGTACGATGGATCGCCTCCAGCAATGCCGTGGTCCAGTCGCCGTCGGCGGGTCGCCGCACCGTCTCGACCGTGAAGCCGCCCGCCTCCGCGCGCGTCATCCATTCCAGCACCGGCGAGGAATGGTCGTCCTGGAGGACCAGCACGCGCGATCCTCGCGGGATGGGCAGCACCTTGGCCGCAGTCGCCACGCCGTAAGCGACCGAGGAGATGAGCGCGACGTCGGCGGGATCGGCGTTGATCAGCCGTGCCGCAGCACGGCGGGTGCGCTCGTACTGCTCGTTTTGGAACGCCTGATCGAGGAGCCACGGCCGGCCCTTGCGGGCCACCGCCTTGCGCCCCGCCTCCTGCGTCGCCAGCGGCAGCGGGCTCCAGGCCGCCGCATTGAGGTAGCAGACCTCGCGCGGGATATCGAACAGCTCGCGTTGCGAAGTAAGCATGCCGATATCTCCTGACGTGCCTTCCAGCTGTAGCGTAGCGCGGGATCAGCCGGCGCGCACCAGGAGCGACCGGCCAACTGTCGCGGCTTGCACGCGAGTGGAACGAGAGCTACCAACCCCGCAGGATGTGGGTGGCGACCTGATAGTAGGCGATCGTCTCCTTGATCGAGGGCGTCGATCTCGGATCGCCGGGTGCCAGAGCGTGGCCGCTGCCCGCCTCCAGCACGCGGGCGCGCCGCTTCGGCGACAGCTCGACGATGACGCCATCCTCCATGTGTCCGACGGTCAGGTAGTTGGCCATCAGCGCTCGCTGGTGATGCCGACCCTCGGTGAGGATGTCCTGGCCGAAGAATTGCGATGTGTAGCTGACGTTCAGCAGCGCCAGGATGGTCGGCCCCACATCGATCTGCGAGGCCACCGCGTCGATGGTCTGCGGCGCCACTAAGCCCGGCGCATAGACGATGAGGGGAATGTGATAGTTCTCCGGTGGCAGGTCCGTGCGCCCGCGCGCGTGCGAAGTATGGTCCGCCACGAACACGAACACGGTGTCCTTGAACCAGGGGCGCGAAGAGGCCTCCTCGATGAATTTGCCGATAGCCCAGTCGGAGTATTTCACCGCGCCGTCGCGGCCGGAGCCCGAGGGGATGTCGATGCGGTCATTGGGATAGGTGTAGGGCCGGTGGTTGGACGTGGTCATGACATGGGCGAACACCTTCTTGCCCATTGCCGCCCGCGCATCGATCTCGCGGACCACCATCCCGAAGAGGTCCTCGTCGGCCACGCCCCAGATCGTCTCGTGCGAGATCTGCGACCTTGCCAGTGCGGTCCGGTCCACGACGGCGTAGCCGTTGCCGGCAAAGAACGCGTTCATGTTGTCGAAGTAGCCATAGCCGCCGTAGAGAAAGACCGGCTCGTAGCCTTGCGTCTTGAGCACGCCGCCCAGGGTCTGGAAGCCGGTGTTGTTGCTGCGCTTCAGCACGGCCTGCCCAGGTGTCGGCGGTATCGATAGCGACAGCGCCTCCAGCCCGCGCACCGTCCTGGTGCCGGTGGCATACATCCGCGTGAAGCGCATGCCCTCCGTGGCCAACCGATCGAGGTTGGGGGTCAGGCCCTTGCGGCCGCCGAAGCTCTCGAGAAAATCGGCGCCCATGCTTTCCATGGTCACCAGCACGACGTTGAGGGGTTTGGGCGCGCCCGCATTGATCACGCGCCGCTCGAGCGGGTTGGCGGCGCCGGTGAACACGGCGGTTGAGCGCGCCTCCTCGAACTCCTCGCGCATCTCCCTCTTGGCGTCGGCATCGGGGATCGTCCGGTAGAAGGAGAGGAAGTCGAGGTCGTTGGCGCGGAAGGCGCGCGCGAACTCGTAGTAGCCGTCGCCGGCAAGCTCGCGCGCCGAGGCCGACGACAGGGCCTCGCGTGGAGCGTCGCCCACCACGAAAAATGACGCGAACGGCAACATCAGGATCAGCGATGTTGCCGCCAGGCGCTGGCGCAAGGGCCCGCCCGCGCCGATGCCGGCTGCCCAGATCGGTCGCCTGATCGACCAGAACAGAGCCGCAGCCACGGCCATGACCGCGAGCAGCAGCGGCCCCACGGGATAGGACTGGCGAATGTTGCCGAGCGTCTCGCGCGTATAGACCAGATAGTCGACGGCAATGAAGTTGAAGCGCGTGGCAAACTCGTTCCAGAAGAAGCCCTCCGCCACCGCGGTGAACAGCATGGCGAAGAGCGCGAGGGCGATCAGGATGCTCGCCAGCACGGCGTGGGCCTTGCGTCCCCACGGACGGTCCGGCAGCAGCAGCGCCGCGAGTGCAAACGGCACCAGCAGATAGGCGGCGGCCGCCGCATCATAGAGAGTGCCGACAGCAAGGACGGGAAGCGCGTGCCAGGGCAGCAGGTTGGCGGGGTCGGCATCGAACACCATCAGACCGAGGCGCGCCACGGCGTTGATGACCAGGAACAGCCCTGCTGCCCACGCCATGACCCGAAAGCGGGCCGGCGTCTTCGACCACACTAGATTGAGCATAAGCTGCTCCCCCAACCCCCTTGGCACGGAGGCTTTTTGCGGCGCCGCGAGCGATGAAAGGTGCGCTTGCGCAGGCTAGCCGGCCAAGCTAGCAATGCCCCGCGATACTTTGGCGCACGTTCGGGGGACTGGGACCATGACCACGCACTCTCTCCTGCTGCTTCCCGGTGACGGCATCGGTCCCGAGGTGATGGCGGAGGTCGAGCGGCTCGTCGCCTTCTTCAACAAGAAGGGCAAGGTCACCTTCAAGACCGATGCCGCGCTGGTCGGCGGCGCCTCCATCGACAAACATGGCGTGCCCCTCACCGACGAGGCGCTGGCCAAGGCCGACGCGGCCGATGCCATCGTGTTCGGCGCCGTCGGCGGGCCGAAGTGGGACAAGGTCGCCTACGAGATCCGGCCCGAGGCCGGCCTGCTTCGACTGAGGAAGGATCTCGACCTCTTTGCCAATCTGCGCCCCGCCATCTGCTACTCGGCGCTGGCCGAGGCCTCGAGCCTCAAGCGCGAGCATGTCGAGGGGCTCGACATTCTCATCCTGCGCGAGCTGACGGGCGGCACCTATTTCGGCGAGCCCAAGGAGATCGTCACCCTGGAGAACGGCCAGAAGCGTGCCGTCGACACCACGGTCTACACCACCCACGAGATCGAGCGCATTGCCCGCGTCGCCTTCGATCTGGCCCGCAAGCGCAAGAACAAGGTGCACTCTGCCGAGAAGCGCAATGTGATGAAAACAGGCGTGCTGTGGAACGAGGTCGTCACCGCTACCCATGCGCGGGAGGCCAAGGACGTGGAGCTGCATCACATCCTCGCGGACGCCTGCGCCATGCAGCTCGTGCGCAACCCCAAGCAGTTCGACGTCATCGTCACCGACAACCTGTTCGGCGACATGCTGTCCGACGAGGCCGCCATGCTGACCGGCTCGATCGGCATGCTGCCCTCGGCCTCGCTCGGCGCGCAGGACACCAAGACGGGCAAGCGCAAGGCCCTCTACGAGCCGGTGCATGGCTCGGCGCCCGACATCGCCGGCAAGGGCCTCGCCAACCCGATCGCGGCGATTGCGAGCTACGGCATGGCCCTGCGCTACTCCTACGGGCTGGCCAGAGAGGCCGACCTGATCGACAAGGCCATCGCCGGCGCGCTCTCCCGCGGCCTGCGCACCGCCGACATCATGCAGCCCAACATGCGCAAGGTCGGCACCTCGGAGATGGGCAAGGCGATCCTGGAGGAAGTCGAGAAGCTGGCGGGCTGAGATGTGCTAGGTTGCGCCCTCGAGACAGGCACCGGAGCTGCTGCATGCCGACCGATACCGCCGATACCACCGTCGCAGCGAAGCCGAAGCTGGCCGCCAAGGATGAAGTGCGCGCATTGCTGGACCGGCTCCCCGACGATGTAACGTTGGAGGACATCCAGTACCACCTCGATGTGGTCGTGAAGGTGCTGGAGGCCGAGGCTCAGGCGGACCGCGGCGAAGGCATTGCCCAAGATGAATTCGATCGCCGGTTCGCAAAATGGCTTACCAAATAATCTGGACGCCAGCTGCAGAAGCCGACATCGAGGAGATCGGCCAATATCTGGAGAGAGCCGCTTCTCCAGCGATTGCTGTTTCGGTGGTCTCAAAGATACGAGCGGCAGGTCTGCGATACTGCGACTTTCCACTCTCAGCGCGTGTGATCCCGGAATTCCAAGACCCGACGCGGCGCGAGACCTTTGTCCACGAGTGGCGGCTGATGTTTCGCATCGAGGACGACCACATCCGCATCCTCCGCGTCGTGCACGGCCGGCGGCTGCTAAGGAATGTGCCGGGCAGCTTCGAGGAGGCGCCCCAGGAGATCTACAGCGCAGCATGAGCAGCAAATCTACCCATTGGTCCGGCGACGTATTCCGCGAGATGCGCGCCCGCGACATCGCCACGGTCTGCACCATCCCCGACGGTGGCCTCACGCAGCTCCTCAACCTGGTCGAGGGCGATCGCAAGATGCGCCTCGTCACCCTCACCACCGAGGAGGAAGGCATCGGCATCGCCACCGGCTGCTGGCTCGGGGGCGAGCGCGCCATGGTCGCCATGCAGTCCTCGGGCGTCGGCAACTGCATCAATGCGCTGGGCCTGCCGGCGGCCTACCGCGCACCCTGCCTGATGCTGGTGACGATGCGCGGGCAATGGGGCGAGTTCAATCCCTGGCAGGTGCCGATGGGTCAGGCGACGCGGCCGGCGCTCGAGGCGATCGGTGTCAAGTGCTTCCCGGTCGACAAGCCCGACGAGGTCGGCGAAACCTTCGCGGCCGCGGCCGACATCGCCTTCAACAGCTGGGTGAGCGCCGCCGTGCTGGTGAGCCAGCGCATCGTCGGCGCCAAGGGGTTCGGACAGAAATGAGCTCCCCGACCAAGGCTGCGCCCAACAAGATCGCGCGCCGGCCGTTCGTGGCCGAGTTCCTGAAGCACCGCGGCAGCGCGCTCATCGTCAGCGGCCTCGGCAGCCCGACGTGGGACTGCTTTGCGGCCGGCGATGCGGCCGAGAACCTCTATTCGTGGGGCGGCATGGGGCTCGCCGTGCCGACGGCGCTCGGGGCTGGCGCTGGCGCAGCCGGCGCGCCGTATCGTCGCCATCACCGGCGACGGCGAGATGATGATGGGGCTCGGCTCCCTTGCCGTGATCGGCGACCAGGCGCCCAAGAACCTTGCCGTGCTCGTGCTCGACAACGAGAAATTCGCCGAGACCGGGCGTCAGCGCGGCCTGACATCGGGGCGAGCCGACATCTGCGCCGTCGCCCGCGGCTTCGGCATCGCCAGCACCATGCTCGTCGCCGAGCAGGGCCAGGCCGGAGAGCTCGCCGAGTTCCTGTTCAAGGCGCCGGGGCCAGTGCTGGCGGTGGCCAAGATCGCCGTCACAGAGGATCCGTGGGCGCTGCCGGAGAAGGATGGCGCCGCCATCGCTCACCGCTTCCGCGCCGCGCTGGGGATCAAGTAGGCTCGAGGGGAAAGACAGTCATGACCAAGCTGGCGCCGCAGGAATCCACTATCACTGATTGGCTCGCCTCCCAGAAGGAAGCGATGCTTGCGCTGCTGGCCGAGGTCGTCAACATCGACAGCGGCAGCTACGACAAGGCCGGCGTCGACGCGGTCGGCCAGCGCTTCATCCGCTTCTTCGAGGAGCACGGCCTGCTCACCAGCATCGAGCGCAACGACAGCTTCGGCGATGCCATCCACATCCGCCTCGACGACAAGCCTACGAACGAGCGCCCGATCGTGCTGATGGGCCACCGCGACACCGTGTTCCCCAAGGGAGAGGTGGCCCGGCGCCCGTTCCGCATCGAGGGCGGCCGCGCCTATGGCCCCGGTGTGGTCGACATGAAGTCCGGGCTCGTCCTCAACGCCTTCGTGCTGGCGGCCTTCAAGCGCTTTGGCGGCGCGCCCGCACCGCTCGCCGGCCTCATCACCAGCGACGAGGAGATCGCCTCGCCGTCCTCGCGGCCGGTGATCGAGCGGGTCGGCCGCCAGGCGCGGTGCGTTTTCAACTCCGAGCCCGGACGGCCCAGCGGCAACATCGTCACGTCGCGCAAGGGCGGCGTGTTCCTCGGCTTCGAGGTGACGGGTAAGGCCGCCCACTCCGGCGGCAACTTCGAGAAGGGCATCAGCGCTATCGGCGAGATGGCACACAAGATCGTGGCCATGCACAAGCTCACCGATCTGAAGCAGGGCATCACCGTCAACGTTGGTCTGGTCAAGGGCGGTCAGTCCGTCAACACCACGGCCCCGCTCGCGGAGGGCCAGATCGACCTGCGCTACGTCAGGCCGGAGCAGCGCGGACCCGCGATCGCTGCCCTGCAGGCCATCATCGACACCCCCACGGTGCCGGGCACGACGGCGAAGCTCGAGATCAGGGGCGAGTTCCTTCCCGTGTCAGGCAGTACGCCGGAGGCCGAGGCGCTGTTTGGCTGCTACCAGGCGGCGGCCGCCGACGCCGGGCTCGAGGTTGCGGGCGAGTTCTCGGGCGGGTGCGCCGATTCGGGTTTCACGTCGGCGGTGGGCTGCCCCACTCTGTGCGGGGTCGGGCCGGTCGGCGCCAACGCGCACACGGCGGAAGAATACCTCGAGATCGAGACGCTGGTGCCGCGTGCCCGGGCGATGGCGCTCGCCATCCTGCGCTTGCCGACGGCCGCCGAGCGCTCTTGAGGCGAGCCGGAAGCGGGTCTCACAAAATCAGCTATTAGCGATCCTTTGGACCTACGGCGTTCGCGCGAGCCCAGATCTGGCCCAATCCGGCGATCGGTGATGCCGGCGTGTCCAGCTTGCGCGCACGTCTTCACCCTTTGTTTGCTAAAGTCGTCGGCATTTTCGTCGGGTTTACGACAAGAAAGGGCAAGGACATTAAGCTGATCCTCAACGTCGGGGGAGACGAGAGGGTCGCAACATGCCCGACGTTGCGCGCAAGCGTGTGTCGTTCGATACTGGGGTTTCCGCTGCACGCGACAGTGCCGCTTTCTTGGGCGGCGCATCGACGCACAAGTCGGGTGTCGCCTCCGGCCCGCGCCCACGCTGGGTGCCGGAGCTGCAGCACCACCGCCCCCTCGCACCCGTTGCACGCCTCGACCGCTCCATGCGGTCCGTCTCGATGCGCCGGCTGGTCGGAGCGCTGGGCTCCCTGGTGGCGCTTGCGACCGCCCTGCTGATTCCAATTGGCTACGGCATGATCGACTATTGGAAGGGTGCCGAGGCCCTCGCCTTCAAGGCCGACCTGAGCGCAGCACGAGCGGCAAGCGTCATTCTCGAAAGCACGACCGATTGGCGCGCCGACGCCACTCGCCTCGCGAAAGCCACCGAGATCCTCGGCCGCAGCACCGATCCGGTATTGCAGCGCTTCACGGATGCGCAGCGGTCGGTGGTGCTCGAGAAGGGGCGCGTGCCGGCGGCTCCGACCTTCTCGCGCGTCGCCCCGATCGTGGTGCACGGCGTCGAGGTCGGCCGGGCGGAGGTGGTGACGAGCCTGCGGCCGTTGCTGACGGGTGTAGGGCTGATCGCCCTCGTCAGCCTGAGTCTCGGCATCGGTGCCTACTATGTCTTTGCGGTTCTGCCGCTCAAGGTGCTCGACCACACGCTGAGCGAGCTCGAGCGCGCCAATGCCAGGTTCAGGCAGCAGAACGTGCTGCTCGACGCCGCGCTCGGCAACATGTTCCAGGGACTAGCCATGTTCGATGCGGGCGAGCGCCTGGTCATAGCCAACAATCGCTTCGCGGAGATGTACGGCCTCGCCCCCGAGCAGTTGGAGCCGGGCACGCCGCTGCGCCGCATTCTCGAGCGACGGCTCGCGACCGGGGCCTATCCCGGCGAGACCGTGGACGGGCAGCTGCAGGCCATCCGCCAGCACCTGGCGCGCGGCAAGGTGAGCCACCTGGCCGAGAGGCTGGGTGATGGACGCGCCGTACTGGTGTCCATCCGCCCGCGGCCCGAGGGCGGGTGGGTGACCACGCACCAAGATGTCACCGAGCGCGAGAACCTCAATGCGGAGCTGGCGCAGCAAAACGAGCTGCTCATGCAGCGCGAGGGCGAGCTCAAGGCGCACAACGAGCAGTTCGATGCGGCCCTCAGCAACATGACGCAGGGGCTGTGCATGTTCGATGCCGAGCAGCGGCTGGTCATCTGCAATGAGCTCTACACACGCATGTACGGCCTGGGCGTCGATCAGGCAGAGCCACGGACGCCCTTGCAGCAGGTCATGCATCGGCAGATTGCCAACGGCTGCCACAGCGAAGAGAGCGCGGACGAGTTGCTGAGCTGGTTGGTGCGTCGTGCCGTCGGGGAAGGGCCGCCGCAGTTCATCAGCGAGCTCAAGGACGGCCGCGCCATAGCCGTCTCGGCGCAGCAGATGCCGGGCGGCGGCATCGTCACCACGCATCAAGACATCACCGAGCAGCGCTACGCCGAAGCCCGGATCGTGCATATGGCGCTGCACGACACGCTGACGGAGCTTCCAAACCGCGCGCTCCTCGACGAGCGGCTCGAGCATGCCCTCACGCGCGTGCGGCGCGGCGAGGTGGTGGCCGTGCATATGCTCGATCTCGATCACTTCAAGACCGTCAATGACACGCTGGGCCATCCGACCGGCGACAAGCTCCTCAAGGAGGTGACCGAGCGGCTGCGCGTGCTCGTGCGCGAGACCGACACGGTGGCGCGCATGGGCGGCGACGAGTTCGCCGTCGTGCAGGTCGCCATCACGAACCCGACCGATGCCAACTCGCTCGCCCACCGCATCATCGACGCCGTGAGCAGGCCCTACGACATCGAGGGTCAGCACATCGATGTCGGTGTCAGCATCGGCATCGCCATGGGACCGGCCGACGGGGTAACTCCCGACGAGTTGCTGCGCAACGCCGACCTTGCGCTCTACAGGGCCAAGGGCGACGGCCGCGGCACGTTCTGTTTCTTCGAGCCGGACATGGATGCGCAGATGCAGGAGCGCCGCGCGCTCGAGTATGACCTGCGCCGGGCGGTGTCTGCGGGGCAGTTCGAGCTGCACTATCAGCCGGTGATCGATCTCAAGAGAAACGAGATCAGCGGCTTTGAGGCGTTGGTGCGCTGGCGCCACCCCAAGGACGGGGTGGTGCAGCCCGACACCTTCATCCCGCTCGCCGAGAAGGTCGGCGTAATCGAGGCGTTGGGGGAATGGGTGATCCGCGAGGCCTGCATGACGGCGATGCGCTGGCCCGGCGAGCTGCAGGTCGCGGTCAACTTGTCGCCCGTGCAGTTCCGCAGCCCGATGCTGACGCAGATCGTGACCGATGCGCTTGCGGCCTCCGGACTGCCCCCACGCCGGCTGGAGCTCGACATCACCGAGATGGTGCTGATGGGCGACAACGAGGCGACGCTCGCCGTGCTGCGGCGGCTGCGCAGTCTCGGGGTGGGGCTGGCGATGGACGATTTCGGCACGGGCTATTCCTCTCTCAGCTATCTGCACAACTTCCGCTTCGACAGGGTCAAGATCGACCGCTCCTTCGTGAAGAGCGTGGTTGCGGACGTGGGCTCGCTCAACATCGTGCGCGCGGTTGCGGCGATGGCCCAAAGTCTCGGCATGTCGACGACGGCCGAGGGGGTGGAGACCCTCGAGCAGATGGCGATCATCAAGTCCGAGGGCTGCACCGAGATGCAAGGCTTCCTATTCAGTCCGCCGGTGCCGGCGCGCGACATCGGCAAGCTGCTGATGAGCAAGTGCCGTTTCGACCTGGGAAGGGGCGCCGAAAGCGCCGCGTGAGGCTGGGCGACGCAACAGGACAACAGGACGCAGGACATGGTCGACACAACGCCTCATTCCCAGCTGCCGCCCGCCGCCCCGATCGTGGGCGCGACACTGCTGATGGTGGAGGACGATCCGCGTGTGCGGCGGGCAACATTCGAGAGGCTCGCGGGTCTGGGCTATCGCGTGCTGGAGGCGAGCGATGGTGCAACGGCGATGCAGGTTCTCGACGGGCACCCGGAGGTCGACCTTCTCTTCTCCGACATCGTGATGCCCGGTGGGATGTCGGGCCTCGATGTTGCCAGGCGGGCGCGCGAGCTCTACCCGAAGCTGCGCATCGTGTTGACCACCGGCTATTCGGCGGAGCTTCTGAATGGTGGGGGCGCGGATCTCGACGTGCAGATCCTGCGCAAGCCCTACCGCCAAGCCGAGCTGGTCCGCGTTCTGGACCAGGCGCTGCGGTCTCGCTAGGCGCCCTGCGCCGCGATAGCGGCGGGAGCGACGACTGGGACGGGGACCCGGCCCAGGCGCTCGACAGGTGCTCGAGATGACAGCGGACCCCGGACCGTCTAGCCTTGCAGCAGCATGAGGATCGCCTGCAGCGGGATCCTTTGGGGGCTTCACATGGCAAGGCGGGAAGCGGCGCGGGGTTCCTCGGAGACGGGTGACGCGCTGTTGCTGACGCCCGGTCCCCTCACGACCTCCAGGCGCGTCAAGGAGGCGATGCTGCACGACTGGGGCTCGCGCGACGCCACGTTCCTGCGCATCAACGGGGATGTGATGGAGCGCCTGCCCGAGATCGTCGGCGCCAAGGGCAGCCACGTGACGGTGCCCATGCAGGGCTCCGGCACGTTCGCCGTCGAGGCGATGCTGACGACTTTCGTTCCGCGTTCCGGCAAGGTGCTGCTCCTCGTCAACGGCGCCTACGGCCAGCGTGCCCGCAGGATCTGCGAGATAGCCGGGCGCAAGTTCCTCGTGCACGAGACGCCGGAGGACACACCGCCGCACCTCGCCGAGGTCGAGCGCCTGCTCAAAGCGGACGCGGCGATAACCCATGTATTTGCCGTCCACTGCGAGACCACGAGCGGCATTCTCAACCCGATCGCCGAGATCGGGGCATTGGTGGCAAGCCACAGGCGCCGTTTCCTGATCGATGCCATGAGCGCCTTCGGAGCCCTGCCTCTCGATGCCGGGGTGACGCCGTTCGATGCGCTCGCTGCCTCCTCCAACAAGTGCATCGAGGGCGTGCCGGGGCTCGGGTTCGTCATCTGCCGCGAGCCGGCGCTGGCCGAGACCAAGGGCAACGCCACCACGCTGGTGCTGGACCTCCACGACCAGTGGCAGAGCTTGGCCAAAACCGGGCAATACCGCTTCACCCCACCGATACATGTGATCGTCGCGTTCCATCAGGCGCTCGAGGAGTTCCGCGCCGAGGGTGGCCAGCCCGGTCGGGGCAGGCGCTACTCGGCGAACGCCCGCGTCCTGATCGAGGGCATGCGCGCGCTCGGTTTCAGGACGCTGCTGCCAGATCGCCTGCAGGCGCCGATCATCGTTACGTTCCATATGCCGGGGGATGCGAAGTTCGTGTTCCAGACCTTCTATGACAAGCTCAAGGACCGCGGCTTTGTCATCTACCCGGGCAAGCTCACCGTGGCCGACAGCTTCCGGATCGGCTGCATCGGCAGGCTCGATGCCGGCCACATGCGGGGCGCGCTTGCGGCCGTGGCAGAGGTGCTGGCCGAGCTCGGCATCGACAGCCTGAGGCCGGCCGCGTAATGCCGCTCAACTGCCAACGGAGCCCGTGATGCAGGAGCGCGTGAAGAAGCCAAAGCCTGCGAAGCTTCCGGTCAAGGCACACGAGAGGATGCGCATTGCCGGCAAGCTCGTGGATGGCGACGAGCGCATCGAGGTTCGCAACCCCTATACCGGCGCTCTGGTCGGCACCGTGCCCGCTGCCAGCCCGGCGCAGGTGGCGGAAGCTTTCAGGATCGGTGCCGCCTACAAGCCGAAGCTCACCCGCTACGAGCGCCAGAAGATCCTCACCAATACGGCGGAGATCTTGGCCAGGCGGCGGGAGGAGATCGCCCACCTGATCACCGCCGAGTCGGGTCTCTGCCTCAAGGACTCGCTCTATGAGGTCGGCCGCGCCTACGACGTCTACCTGCTGGCCGGCCAGATGGCGATCCGCGACGACAGCGAGGTCTATTCCTGCGACATCACTCCGCACGGCAAGGCGCGCCGCATCTACACCTCGCGCACGCCGATGCTCGGATGCATCTCCGCGATCACGCCGTTCAACCATCCCCTCAACATGATCAGCCACAAGCTGGCGCCGGCGATCGCCACCAACAATCGCGTGGTGGCCAAGCCCACCGAGCTGACCCCGCTCACGGCGCTGCTGCTCGCAGACATCCTCTACGAGGCGGGGCTGCCGCCGCAGATGCTGTCGATCGTGACCGGCAATCCCCGCACCATGGGCGATGCCATGATCACCGACCCCCACGCCGACATCGTCACCTTCACCGGCAGCGTCAAGGTCGGCAAGCACATCGCGGACAAGGCCGGCTACAAGCGGCTGGTGCTCGAGCTTGGCGGCAACGACCCGCTGATCGTCATGGAGGACGCCGACACGGACAAGGCGGCCGAGCTTGCCGTGCAGGGCGCCACCAAGAACTCGGGCCAGCGCTGCACGGCCGTCAAGCGCATCCTGGTCGTGGAGAGCATCGCTGACAGGTTCGTCGAGGCGGTGCTGGCCAAGGCCCGCAAGCTCAAGTTCGGCGATCCCATGGACCCCGACACGGACGTCGGCACGGTCATCCACGAGCGGGCGGCCAAATTGTTCGAGGCAAGGGTCGACGACGCCGTCGAGCGGGGCGCCAGGCTGCTCCTCGGCAACGGCCGCAAGGGTGCGCTCTACCCGCCGACCGTGGTCGACCACGTGCCCTACGAGGCCGAGCTGGTGCGCGAGGAGACCTTCGGGCCGGTCATTCCGATCATCCGCTGCCCCGACGACATATCCGAGGTCATCAGGGTCTCGAACGCGACCACATACGGGCTGTCATCGGGCGTTTGCACAAATCGGCTGGACTACATCACCCGCTTCATCAACGAGCTGGAGGTCGGGACCGTCAACGTCTGGGAAGTACCGGGCTATCGCATCGAGATGAGCCCATTCGGGGGGATCAAGGATTCTGGGCTCGGCTACAAGGAGGGCGTGTGGGAAGCCATGAAGAGCTACACCAACGTCAAGACCTATTCATTGCCCTGGCCGGTCTGATCGGTCGATCGTCGTCACACGCACGGGAGTATGCTTCATGTCAGGGAAAGTTCTGAGATCGGTCGCGGTGGCCGCGCTGCTGGCCGCGCCGTTCGCTGCCCCAGCGGCAGCGCAGAAGACCAAGCTCACCGTCTACACCGCCATCGAGAACGATCAGCTGGCGCCGTTCAAGGCGCAGATCGAGAAGGCGGTGCCCGACGTCGAGGTCGAGTGGGTGCGAGACTCCACCGGCATCATCACCGCCCGCTTCCTGGCCGAGAAGGACAACCCCAAGGCGGACGTCGTGCTGGGTCTCGCCGCCTCGAGCCTCCTGCTCTTCAAGAAAGCCGGCCTGCTGGAGGCCTATAGCCCCAAGGGTGTCGAAGCGTTGAAGCCCGCGTTTCGCTCGAGCGACGGCAGCTGGACGGGCCAGGACGCGTTCCTCGGCGTCGTATGCTTCAACACGGTCGAGGGCCAGAAAGCGGGTCTGGCGCCGCCCAAGTCGTGGAAGGACCTCACCGACGCCAAATTCAAGGACAAGCTCGTGATGCCGCACCCGGCCTCGTCCGGCACCGGCTACCTGACCGTCGCCGCCTGGCTGCAGTTGATGGGCGAGGACGAGGGCTGGAAGTTCATGGACGCGCTGCACCAGAACATGGCCGTCTATACGCATTCGGGCAGCGCCCCTTGCGTGCAGGCGGCGAAAGGCGAGCGCGTAGCCGGCATCTCTTTCGATATGCGCGCCGCGCGCGAGAAGGCGGCTGGGGCTCCGATCGTGATCGTCTCGCCGTCCGAAGGTATCGGCTGGGATATGGAAGCGATCGCCATCGTCAAGGGGACGAAGAAGGCCGACGCCGCCAAGAAGTTGGTCGACTGGGCCGTCACCAAGGCCGCCAACGAGCTCTATTCCAAGTACTACGCCATCGTCGCCCATCCCGACGTGAAGAATACGCCCAAGGACTACCCCACCGACGCCGAGGCGCGCATGGCCAAGGTCGATTTCCAGAAGATGGCGGACGACCGCGCGCGCGTGCTGGCCGAATGGTCGAAGCGCTACGAATCCAAGGCGGCGCCGAAGAAGTAGAGATGGAACGGGAGGCGTCAGGCGAGCTCGACAGGATCCCCCTCCCCCTTGTGGGGAGGGGTTAGGGGTGGGGGGAATCCCTACCTCCAATGTTCTGTAATCCCCCCCTCCCTATCCCTCCCCACAAGGGGGGAGGGGACGCAACCCAAGCGGACCGTGTGATAGCGGCATGGATCAGACTGTCGACCGGACGGCGGCGGCAACACTCATCCACCTGCGTGCGCGCGGCATCACCAAGCGCTTCGGTGCCTTCACCGCGCTCGATGATGTGAGCCTCGAGGTCGAGGCCGGCAAGCTCGTGTGCTTCCTCGGTCCCTCCGGCTGCGGCAAGACCACCCTGCTGCGCGTGATCGCGGGCCTCGAGGCGCAGGACGCCGGCAGCATCGAGATCGGCGGTCGCGAGGTATCGCAGCTGCCCCCCGCGCAGCGCGATTTCGGCATCGTTTTCCAGTCCTATGCGCTGTTTCCAAATCTGACCGTGGCGCAGAACGTGGGCTACGGCCTCGTCAACCGCCGCAAGGCCCGCGCCGAGATCGCGGGGCGGGTGGCCGAGCTCTTGGCGCTCGTGGGCATGCCGGAGCAGGGGAGCAAATATCCCGCGCAGCTGTCGGGCGGGCAGCAGCAGCGCGTGGCGCTGGCCCGCGCGCTCGCCTCCTCGCCTTCCCTGCTCCTGCTCGACGAGCCGCTCTCCGCGCTCGACGCGCGCGTGCGCGTGCACCTGCGCGACGAGATCAAGGCGCTGCAGCGCCGGCTCGGCATCACCACCGTCATGGTCACGCACGACCAGGAGGAGGCCCTCGCCATGGCGGACCGCATCGTGGTGATGAACCGCGGGCGGATCGAGCAGGTGGGGAGCGGGGCTGAGATCTACGGCCATCCCGCCAGCGCCTTCGTTGCCGACTTCGTCGGCGAGATGAACGTGCTGGACGCCGTGGTGGTGGGCCCCGGAGTGGCGCGGGTGGGGGCGCTCACATTGCAGTGCGATGGGCTCGGCACCCACGTCCAAGGGCAGCGGGTCAAGCTCGGGCTGCGGCCGGAGGAGGTGCGCATCAGGGGTGTCGCGCCGGACGCCGCCAACGCCATTGCCGTCGAGGTCGAGCTGTTGGATTTCCTGGGACCATTCTGTCGCGCCACGCTGCGCCCGCAGGCGGCTGGCGACCTTGCGTTCGTCTCGGACTTCTCGGCCAATGCGATGCGCGACCTCGACATCCGGGAAGGGCGGACGCTGACCGTGGCGCTGCCGCCCGACCTCTTGCGCGTGTTCGACATCGGCGCGGAGCCCTCGCCGTGAGCCTCAGTGCAGTTGCCGTGCCGGCGCGCCGCCAGCTGTCGGCCGACGAGGTGGTGATGCGCGTCGCGATCGCACTCCTCCTCGTATTCCTCCTGCTCGCCATCGCTGCACCGCTAGCCGTGCTGCTGGCCAAGAGCTTCCAGGACGGCGAGGGCCGCTTCGTCGGCCTTGCCAACTACGCCCGCTACTTCGCGACACCGACGCTCGTCGCCTCGCTGTGGCACAGCGTCTGGGTGGCGGCACTGACGACCGCGATCGTGGTACCGCTCACCTTCCTCTACGCCTACGCGCTCACCCGCACATGCATGCGCGCGAAAGGCCTGCTGGTCGCGCTGGCCCTGCTGCCGCTGTTTGCGCCCTCGCTGCTCTCGGCCATCTCGTTCATCTACATCTTCGGCAACCAGGGATTTCTCAAGAGCTGGCTGATGGGCGCCGACATCTACGGTCCGATCGGCATCGTGCTGGCGCAGGTGTTCTACTGCTTCCCGCATGCGCTGATGATCCTGGTTACGGCCCTGTCCCTGGCCGACGGGCGGCTCTACGAGGCGGCTGCCGCCATGGGCACGCCGAGCTGGCGCGTGTTCTGGACCGTGACCTTGCCGGGTGCGCGCTATGGCCTCATCTCCGCCGCCTTCGTCGTGTTCACGCTGGTCGTCACCGACTTCGGCATCGCCAAGGTCATCGGCGGGCAGTTCAACGTGCTCGCCACGGACGCGTACAAGCAGGTGATTGGCCAGCAGAACTTCGAGATGGGCGCGGTGGTGGGGTTCGTGCTGCTGGTGCCGGCGGTGGTGGCCTTCGCCCTCGATCGCTTGATCCAGCGCCGGCAGGTGGCGCTGCTGTCGGTTCGCGCCGTGCCGTTCCAGCCGAGGACGAGCCTGGGGAAGGATGCGGCTTTCACGGCTTACTGCCTCGTCGTCGGCGGCCTCATCGCCGCCGTGCTGGGCGTGGCGATTTGGGCCTCGTTCGTCACCTACTGGCCCTACAACCTCTCGCTCTCGCTCAAGAACTACAACTTCGAGGACTTCGAGCCCAACGGCTCGGGACCCTACTTCGCCTCGCTGCGCATGGCTGCGCTCGCCGCCGTCGTCGGCACTGCCATCGTTTTCGTGGGCGCCTACCTGATCGAGAAGGGCCAGGGATTGCGCTGGGGACGGGCGCTTGCACACCTCCTTGCCATGCTGCCCATGGCGGTGCCGGGGCTGGTGCTGGGCCTCGGCTACACCTTCTTCATCAATGCCCGCTGGAATCCGCTAGGCGTGCTCTACGGCACCATCCTGCTGCTCGCCATCAACTCCATCGCCCACTTCTATACGACGGCGCACGTCACGGCGGTGACGGCGCTGAAGCAGATCGATGCCGAGTTCGAGGCCGTGTCGGCCTCCCTCAAGGTGCCGTTCTATCGGACCTTTGCCCGCGTCACGGTGCCGGTGTGCATGCCGGCCATCCTCGACATCGCCGTCTACATGTTCGTCAACGCGCTCACGACCGTGTCGGCGGTGATCTTCCTCTACGGGGCCTCCACCAAGCTCGCCGCGATCTCGATCGTGCACATGGACGAGGCGGGAGCCACGGCCGCGGCCGCCGCCATGGCGACGCTGATCGTGCTGACGGCGTTGGCGGTGAAGGTGCTGCACCTGGTGCTGGATCGGCTGGTGTTTGGCAAGCTGCAAGCCTGGCGCAGGCGCTGACTACGCCGAGGGGCGGCTCGAGTCGGCGGCGCGCACATCAGCCCTCTCGCCCAAACCGATTTTGGACGCGAGCCGCGCATAGTATGGTCAGCCGGCAGGAGGCCGGCGGCAGTCAGGCAACCCGCGTCAATTGCTGGGCCGCTGCTCACGTGCGTCTTCCATGCGTGCCTGGATTGCCTGCATGGTGTCATCCGCCAGCGTCTTGCCGAGCTTGGTCATCTGCTCGAACTCGGACTGATAGTCGGCACAAGCGTTCTGAAGGAATTCCGCATAGACGCCGTACATATCCTGCACGGTCTTGCAGGTCGCCAGCTGTTGCGGCATGGCGAGGTCTTCCTTGAGGCGCCGGTTGATGAAAGCGACCCAGTTCTTGTTCATGGTCGCCAGTCCGTCGTAGACCTTGCCGTTCATCTGCGCCATGGCGGTGAGGGCTGGCCGGTTCAACTCCATGAGCGACTCGAAGTTGAACGGCATCATCATCGGCGGGAACCCAGTCTCGGCCCGCCCATTCGCGGTTTTGTCAGGCATGCACTCGATCCTCCGCTGCTAGGTGCCCCCAGAAATCGACTCTACGATTGCGCGCGGCACACGCCACAGTTTTTCAAATCACAATTTGCTGAGGCAAGGGCACCAACAGCAGAATATTGTGGATAAGTCGGAAATGATTGTCCCGAGGATATGTAGAGGACTGGCGCGGGTGCGCGCTGCGTAGGCGATCTGCGCGCAGTTGAGGCAGCGCTGCAGGTGCACGAGTGCGCGCAGTGCTCAGGCTCGAGCTTGCAACGGCGGCAGGTCGGGCGTGGGCGCAGGGGACAGGCAACGGTCGAGAAGAGTGTTGGCCACCTCGATGGCGCGACTGATCTTCGCCTGGTCTCTCGACTCCAGCGAGCCCGGTTGCGGCGCCCGCCCGTCGACGTATTGCCCCGAGAGGCTTTGCGCGTCGGCCTCCGTCATCAGCCACAAAAGGTCGGATGCCGACTGATCGAGTGCGCGCGCCCCCGGGAGGATCGGAGCCAGCAGCGGCATCACGTGCCGCCATCCCAATTGCTGCAGCCAGTTGCGGTCGCGGCCGATCTCGGTTCCGGGCACCACGCTTGGGTTGAAGGCGATGACGCCAACGCCGGAAAGCTCCTGCGCCAGATGGCGCACGTGCATGAGATTGAGCAGCTTGGAGGCGCAGTACCTGGCCTCGCCTCGATCGACGACGGACCTTATCTGATCCTGCGAGCGTACCGGATCCGCCAGCGTCAGCGGGTCTTGCCAACTCGCTCGACCGATGCCCATCAGGCAGAAAGCCTCCGGGTCGTGCACCTCGCTCGACGTCACGACGATGCGGCCGCCCACTGCCATGCGGCGCTTCAGCCGCTCCGCAATCAAGAAGTGAGCGAGAAAATTCACCGCGAACGTGAGCTCGAGGCCATCGGCGGATGCCGCATCGCCGCGCACAGTTTGCAGACCGGCGTTCAGCGCCAGCACATCGATGGCGCGCGAGCCGACGGCTTGCACGACCGCATCGCACGCGCGCTCGACCGACCTCAGGTCGGCCAGGTCGGCCTCGACGGTGAGGAGCCGCTCGCTGGCACCGGGGCTTGCCTTGAGCTCGTCAAGACGCAGGGAAGGCCGCGCCAGCAGAACGATCGTCCAGTCGGGGCGCTCGGCCAGCAGCCGTTCCAGAGCCCGACGGCCGATCCCGCTCGTCCCGCCGGTCATGACCAGGCATTTGCCGGCGTGGCCCAGTTCGCCTCTGTCTCCAATCACTTTCATCAACCCCTGAAGCTACCCACTTGGATGCAACTTCCCACTTGTGCCGGGACACAATGAAGTGCGGGTGAGAAGGGTTCCTTAACGCCCGGTTTCAGCACCTGTCTCAGGGCGGCGAGGAGAGGAATTTGTCGAGCTCGGACCGCGTCGGCAGCCCGGCACGGGCGCCCAGGCGCGTGCACTTCAGTGCCGCCACGGCCGTGGCGACGCGCACGCACTCGCCGGTTGGCCGGCCTTCGGCGACCATCAGGGCGAAGGCGCCGTGGAAGGCATCGCCGGCCCCGGTGGTGTCGGTGACGCTCACGGCGAATGCGGGAACGTGTCCGCTGTCGTCGCCTTCGCGCCACTGATAGCCCTCGCGCCCGAGCGTCACGCCGGCGTGCCTGGGCCCGAGCGCCAGCACGCGCCCGAGGCGCTCCGCGTTGGAGCCGCTGGAGACGAATTCGCGCAGCGCCGCGGCGGAGAAGATGGCATAGTCGGTGAGCGCCAGGATGCCGCCGAGCGCCTCGCGGGCTCCCAGATCGGCGTCGAGCACGGTCGCCACCTTCTCTTTGCGCGCGCGGGCGAACACGGTGCGCAGGCCTTCGAGCCAGCGCACGTCGCCCAGCACCGTGTCGGTGTCTCTGATGCGCTCGAGCGGCAGCCAGCTGGTGCCCGAGGGCATGCCTGCATCGCGCTGGCCCACGATCAGCCGCTCGCCCTTGCCGTCGACGATGATGGCGGAGGTGGAGGAGCGGGCACCGTCGAAGGCCTGCACGTAGCGCACGTCGACTTTGTCGGCCTTCAGGCCGGCGCGAATGGCGCTGCCGGCGGCGTCGTCGCCGGTGCGGCTCCATAGTTCCGCTTTGCCGCCGAGCCTGGCGATCGTCGCCGCGGCGTTGGCGGCCATGCCGCCGCCGGCCTCCACATGCTCGAGCGCACGCACCTTGGTGGGCTCGGGCGGGAAATGCGTCGATGCGGTAGATGCGGTCGAGCGCCGCATGTCCCACGCAGATGATACGCTTGGCCGACGCCATGCCGTCACAGGGGCGGTTTGCCCCGTTTCCCTTGCAGCTCGAGACGCTACGGCCGCAAGGATACCCCGCGCCCTCCTCGGCGCCTAGCCGCGGCCGCGTGCCGCTGTTGCCGCAAATCGACATGGGCGAGTGATCCAAGCACCGCACCCGAGCGGGGCGGGGAAGTCCGGACCCTGTCGCCGGGCTTGTGCACGGTGGCCTTGGCGGCATTGCCGGGCGCCGGCTGGGCTACGCCAGCGGAGAGCCGAGACTGGTGCCGCGCGGTTTCTGACCTGGATTTTTCCACCATCTTCCCCGCCGTGCTCCCTTCGGCTGCGCCATTGCTAGCCTCAGCGCCCGCGTACTAAACCTGGCGTCCGCGCCGGGGCCGTGCGCTGAATGGACTGGAGGGCGATGTGGTTGGACTGCTGAACATGGGGGAGACGCTCAGCGCCAATGCCCGGCTCTATCCGGACAAGATCGGCGCCCGCGACCTCGCCCGGTCCATGACCTTCCGGCAATGGAACGAGCGCGCGTGCCGGCTCGCCAATGCGCTGCTGGGGCTCGGCCTTCGCCAGGGTGATGCGGTCGCCATCCTCGCCTACAACTGCGTGGAGTGGCTCGAGATCTACGCGGCGGTGGCCAAGGCGGGTCTCGTCATGGTGCCGATCAATTTCCGGCTGGTCGGCGGCGAGATCGGCTACATCGTCGACGACAGCGAGGCGAAGGCGTGCATCGTGCAGCACGACCTCGTCGACCGCATCGAGACCGTTCGCGCCGATGTCGCCATCCCCGCCGCGAACTACATCCACTTCGGTAGCGCGGCAGTTCCGAAGGGATACAAGGCCTACGAGGGCATGATCGCCGCGGCGCCTTCCAACGAGCCGCAAGTCGAGGTGCCGCCGGAAGACCTATGGGCGCTGATGTACACCTCCGGCACGACCGGCAAGCCCAAGGGCGCCATGCGCAACCACGCGAGCTGTGCCCTGCACAACCTGGCCATGCTGGCGAACCTCGAGTTCACCGCCAGGGACACGTGCCTGCTGGTCATGCCGATGTGCCATGCCAACTCGCTGTTCTTCGCCGCCGCATTCGCGTGCGCGGGCGGCACCTGCTGCGTCTACGACAGGAAGAGCTTCGAGCCCGAGCATATGCTGCGCACGCTGGCCGACACGCGCGCGACGTTCACATCGCTGGTGCCGACGCACTACATCATGATGCTGGGGCTGCCGGATGCGGTGAAGGCCAAATGCAACGTCGACAGCGTCACCAAGCTCCTGATTTCCTCGGCGCCCGCGCGCAAGGACACCAAGCTCGCCATCATGGACTACTTCCGCAAATCCCGGCTGTACGAGATGTACGGCTCGACCGAGGCCGGGCTGGTGACCCTGCTGCGTCCGGAGGAGCAGCTGACCAAGCTCGGCTCGATCGGGCGCGAGCTGGCCGGGTCGGGACAAATCAAACTCCTGGACGAGGCCGGCAACGAGGTGCCTGACGGGCGAGGTCGGCGAGCTCTACTCGCGCTCACCCTGGTGCTTCGAGGGCTACTGGAAGTTGCCCGACAAGACTGCCGAGGCGTTCCGCGGACCTTACCTGTCGGTCGGCGACATGGCCCGTCGCGACGCCGACGGCTACTACCATCTCGTCGACCGCAAGAAGAACATGATCATCTCCGGCGGTGAGAACGTGTACCCCTCCGAGGTGGAGAACGTGCTGGGCTCCCATCCCAAGGTGAAGGACGTGGCGGTGATCGGCAAACCCGATGCGAAGTGGGGCGAGGCCGTGCATGCCGTGCTGGTGCTGCGCGAGGGCACGCAGGCGAGCGAGCGCGAGATCCTCGACTGGTGCCTAGATCGGATCGCCGGCTACAAGCGCCCCAAGTCGATCGCCTTCATCCGCGACGAGGACATGCCGCGTACCGCCACCGGCAAGATCCTGCATCGCGTGCTGAAGGAGCGGTTGTGATCTGAGCCTGGCGAGCCGCGATGGACGCGGGGGTGGGGGAATGGCCATGACTTGGCGCACCGCATGGATCACGGGGGCCAGCAGCGGGATTGGCCGCGAGCTGGCCAAGGTGCTGGCCGCGCGCGGCGTCAAGGTTGCAGCTTCTGCACGCTCGGCCGACAGGCTCGCCGATCTCGCGCGCAGCCAAAAGGGCATCGCGCCGCTTCCCCTCGACGTGCTCGATGGCGCGGCGGTGACCGAGGCCGTGCGCAGCATCGAGGGCACGCTCGGGCCAATCGACCTCGCCGTGCTCAACGCTGGGATCTGGGAGCCGATGTCGGCGCGCAACTTCTCCGCCGCCAACGCCGCCCGTTCCATGGCCGTGAACTACATGGGGCTCGTCAACGGTATCGAGGCGCTGCTGCCGCGCATGCTCGAGCGCCGGTCGGGCCATATCGCGCTCATGGCTTCGCTGGCAGGCTATCGCGGTCTTGCCGGGGCTGCGGCCTATGGTCCCTCCAAGGCCGCGGCGATCAACCTGGCCGAGTCGATGCGCATCAGCCTGGAAGGCAGCGGGGTCGCCGTCAGCCTCATCAATCCGGGCTTCGTGGAGACGCCGATGACGACCAGCAACACGTTTCCCATGCCCTTCATCGTGCCCGTCGAGACGGCGGTGCAGCGCATCCTGCGCGGCCTGGAAAAGGGCAAGTTCGAGATCACCTTCCCCTGGCAGCTCTCTGCCATGATGAAAGTCGCCCGGCTGATGCCCTACGGCATGTTCTTCTGGTACATGCGCACGTTCCTCGCCCCGCCGCGCAAGACGTGAGCCTCCTGCGTCCCGAATCGGGACGGCGATGATGGCCCGGAACTTGGACGGCTAGGGCCATGTCCATCGACCGGCGCGGATTTCTCAGCGTATCGACGGCCTGCTTGGCGGCCGCCGCCGTGCGGCCGGCAACTGCGCGCGCGGCTGCGGCACCGCTTGCATCGTTGGGGCTCGATGCGGCCCACCTCGGCGTGAGCGCCGGCAGCCCCGACGATCAGTCCCGCGTCTTGCAGAGGGCGATCGATCAGGCAGCGGGTGCACGCGTGCCGCTGATGCTCGGCCCCGGCGCATACCGCGCGGGCGGCCTGCAACTGCCGGCCGGCGCGCAAATTGTGGGCGTGCGCGGGGCGACCCGGCTCGTCCTTGCGCGCGGTCCTTCGCTCATCTCCGCAACGGGCGCCGATTCAATATCGCTCGCCAACCTGACGCTCGACGGAGGAGGTCTGCAGCTCCCCGAGGGACGCGGCCTCGTGCAGGTCGCGCACGCGCGGGGTCTGCGGATCAGCGACTGCGAGATCCTGGGGGCCGGCGGCCATGGTGTGAAGCTCGAGGCCGTCGAGGGCGAGGTGCGGGGCTCGAGCGTGACCGGGGCGCGGGCGGCGGCAATCTTCTCCCTCGACGCGCGCGGGCTCACGCTCGCCGGCAACACCATCCGTGCCGCCGGCAACAACGGCATTCTGGTGTGGCGCTCCAGGCCCGGCGACGACGGCACGCTGGTGATCGACAATCGCATCGAGGAAACGGCCGCCCGCGCCGGCGGCTCGGGGCAGAACGGCAATGCCATAAACGTGTTCCGCGCCGGCAACGTCATGGTGCGCGGCAACCGTATCGCCGGCGCCGCGTTCTCGGCCGTGCGCGGCAATGCCGCCTCCAACCTGCAAATTCTCGCCAACACCTGCTCAGGGCTGGGCGAGGTTGCCCTCTATGCCGAGTTTGCCTTCGAGGGCGCCCTCATCGCCAACAACCTGGTCGATGGCGCAGCGCTTGGGGTTGCGGTCACCAACTTCAATGCGGGAGGCAGGCTCGCCGTGGTGCAGGGCAACCTCATTCGCAACCTGACCCCGCGGCGCGCGGCCGGCACCGATCCCGATGATCCCGCCGGCATCGGCATCGGCGTCGAGGCCGATACCGCGGTCACCGGCAACGTCGTAGAAAACGCGCCGACCGCCGGCATCCACCTGGGATGGGGCAAGTACCTGCGCGACGTGACCGCGACCGGCAACGTAGTACGCGCTTCGGGCATCGGCATCGCTGTCTCGGTGGCTACCGGCGCCGGATCGGCCGTCATCGCCGACAACCTGATCTCCGGCGCGCGGCGCGGCGCCATTGTCGGCATGAACCGCCGCGCCGCGGTGACCGGTGACCTCGCCAATGACGAAAGCGGGCGGTTCGCCCATCTCAGCATCGCCGGCAACCGGGTGCGTTGATTGCGCCGCCCGGTGGCCTCAGAGGCCACGCGCAAGGTTGCCTACCATCAGCACCAGATAGGCGACCATGGCGAGCCAGTACTCCTGGTGGGGCAGGTAGCGCGGCACGTTGATGCCGACGGCGCCGAACTTGGAGAGGAGCGCCAGGGCCGCGAGCACGAGCGAGATCAGGAACACGAAGATCGACGGCGGGTTGAGACGCATTGCTGCCTCCGGCGCGAATGGCGAATAGGGAATAGTAGGTGCTGGCAACCGTGGTGTGAATAGCCAGCTGCCGGCCATCTATCGGCAATTGGGAGGTCGCTATTCGCTCACCACGATTTCCGGCTCGCAGATGACGGGGAAGTTGACCGAGTTGGCGACATAGCACTTGGCGTGTGCAGCGTGGTGGAGCTTGCGTGCCGTGTCGGGGTCGCAGCCGCCTGCGATGGTGACCTTGGGATGGAGCGTCACCAACGTGAAGTAGCCGCCCTTGGCGGCGTCCTCCGCCAGCGTCCCGACCGGCTCGTCGCGGTAGGCAAGAACGGTGACGCCAGCCTCCGCGCACAGGTGCAGATACCAGAGCATGTGGCAGCTGGAGAGCGAGGCGACCAGCAGATCCTCGGGATTGTAGCGCCGCGCATCGCCGCGGAAGGCCGGGTCGGCCGATCCCGGCACGTCGGGCTTGCCGGCGGCCGAATAGACATGGTCGCGCGAGTAGGCGCGGTAGCTCGAGGTGCCTGTGCCGCTATTGCCGGTCCAGGTCACGGTGAGGGTGTAGGTGTGAGTCTTGCCGGTCAATCTGGCTTCCCGGAGAAGGACAGACGCCGACCGAGGCTCTGCTAGAGGGCCTTGGCCGGAGCCAGCGCAGGCGCAGGCGTCGGTTGAGCCTCCACAATGAAGCGCACGGGTGCGGAGGCCGGTCCTGCCGCCTCGCCGGCGACGCGGCAGGTGACGAGGAGCAGGTGCGGATGCACAGCCTGGTCGGTCCGCACCAGGTTGCCGCCGATGGCCTTGAGGTCCACGACCTCGAGTTGGCGATTGTGCCCGTCGTGACCAGAGATGCTGATGCGGTCGCCGATCGCCAGCGGCTTGGCGAAGGGCGCGGGGCTTTCAACCTCGGCGCGCGTCAGCCAGTAGCCTTCATCGCCCGCGGCGTTGCCCGCCGTGGTCTCCTTGGAGGCCACCGTATCGAAGGACAGGCTGGGCCGGGAGGCATCCAGCGCGTTGCCGAACCCACGGCTGAGCAGGAGATCGGTGCGCGCCAGCAGGGCGCCCGCCACGGCAGCAATGGCAATGCCCGCCAAAGCCATGACGCGGCCTTTGATCGTCGCGCTCACCGCCATCGCCCGTCTCCCGAGTAACCCCAGATTCTCTCGATCATATAGCGCAAATTGTTGAAAGTGTGGAGGAGGGGAGGGGGGAAGACCCGTCCTCCCGGTCAACCCCTCCTCCACACGTTGCGCCGCGGGGAGGCATAGACGCGACGCAAATGGCGCCAGAAAGCCAGGTTGCCGGCCACCAGGGCAGCAAAGGCTAGGCTCAGCAGCGCGAGATTGGGAACTTGGGACGCCTGCACCTGCCACGGACCATAGTCGCCGACTGCGCTCATCCGGCTTGGGAAGGCAAAGTTGGGATCGATTGCCCGTTTGCCGACGGCCGGCAGCGGAACGGCGTGGGCGCGAATGTCGCTGTTGCTCGCCGCGAAGGCCACGCCCCAGAAGAGCGCCAGTGCCAGCATGAAGTCTGCTAGAACCCGCCGCAGCTCGCGTCTGCCCCCGCCGCCCTCGTTTTTCGCACGCCTAAGCATATCCCTGCTTCCCGCCGTTTGCTGTTACCTCGGCGGCCCCGCACCGCCCGCTTTCGAGTGGAAATCAGTGAACCCTTCGAGTAGGGCCGGGTTGAGCCCACAATGTGGCTGGGCCATTGGTTTCGTGCGGCAGAAAAAAGTATCGCCAGCGTTGTGTCTTGGGGGCAACGAGGACGGCACGGCCGATCCGTTGCAAGCGCAGTTCACATCCGCGTGCAGCTTCGCGCAATGGCGTGCGGCACGTGAGCGCTAGCTCAGTGCGTTGATCGCGGAGGATAGGATCATCGTGGAGCCGGTCGCAAAGCCGCCGCAGAAGGCGACGCCGATCATGGGCTCCCACGCGCTGCCGACGAAGCGCGACGTCGTGCCGCCGCGCGGCAGGCAATAGATGAAGATTGCCACCGTTGCGGCGAGCACGGCAATGCCGCCAACCATCAGGCCCATGCTCTCCTCCCGAATCGCGGCTTGTCCCGCACGGCGTCAGGAGAGGATAGGAGTCCGCGGCTCCCGCTCACGTAGCTTTACCGCCTCGCGGCGCAAATTCGGCGTAAACGCCACGCGACTGCCGGGCGAAGCAAGGCCGTGGATGGCGTAAAAAAAGCCTCTTCGAATCAAGCCTGTTCGATGTATCCTTGAGGCCCATGGCGCGGTACATCTTCATTACCGGCGGCGTGGTCTCCTCACTGGGCAAGGGACTGGCCTCGGCGGCTCTCGGGGCCCTTCTGCAAGCGCGCGGCTACTCCGTGCGGCTCAGGAAGCTGGACCCCTATCTCAATGTCGACCCCGGCACCATGAGCCCCTATCAGCACGGGGAGGTGTTCGTGACCGACGACGGGGCCGAGACGGACCTCGATCTCGGCCACTACGAGCGCTTCACCGGCGTGCCGGCGAAGAAGAGCGACAACATCACTACTGGCCGCATCTATCAGGACATCCTCGCCAAGGAGCGGCGCGGCGACTACCTCGGCGGCACCGTGCAGGTGATTCCCCACGTCACCGACGCCATCAAGCAGTTCGTGCTGTCGGGCAACGAGGGGCTCGACTTCGTGCTGGTGGAGATCGGCGGTACGGTTGGCGACATCGAGGGGCTGCCGTTCTTCGAGGCCATCCGGCAACTCGGCAACGAGCTCCCCAGGGGCGATTCGGTGTTCATCCACCTCACCCTGCTGCCCTTCATTCCGAGCGCGGGCGAGCTCAAGACCAAGCCGACGCAGCACTCGGTCAAAGAGCTGCGCTCAATCGGCATCCAGCCAGACATCATCTTGTGCCGCTGCGACCGGCCCGTGCCGATCTCGGAGCGGAAGAAGATCGCACTGTTCTGCAACGTGCGCACCGACGCCGTGATCCAGGCGCTCGACGTCGCCTCCATCTACGACGTGCCGCTCGCCTACCATAGCGAGGGGCTCGACAGCCAAGTGCTCGCCGCCTTCGGCATCGCCAATGCGCCCCAGCCCAAGCTGGAGAAATGGCAGGCGATCTCGGACGCCATCGCCAACCCCGAGGGCGAGGTTACGATCGCCATCGTGGGCAAGTACACCGGGCTCAAGGACGCCTACAAGTCGCTCAACGAGGCACTTTTCCATGGCGGCATCGCCAACAAGGTGCGCGTCAAGCTCGAGTGGATCGAGAGCGAGATCTTCGAGCGCGAGGACCCTGCGCCCTACCTGGAGAACGTGCACGGCATCCTCGTGCCCGGCGGCTTCGGCGAGCGGGGCTCGGAGGGCAAGATCCTGGCAGCCCGCTTCGCGCGCACGCGGGCCGTGCCCTATTTCGGCATCTGCTTTGGCATGCAGATGGCCGTGATCGAGGCCGCGCGCGATCTCGTCGGCGTCGCCAAGGCCGGATCGACCGAGTTCGGGCCGTGCGAGGAGCCAGTGGTCGGCCTGATGACGGAGTGGATGCGCGGCAACGAGCTCGAGAAGCGCAGGCTCGGCGGCGAGCTTGGCGGCACCATGCGGCTCGGCGCCTACACGGCGGCGCTGACCAAGGGCAGCCGCGTCGCCAAGATCTACGGCGCCGCCCAGATCTCGGAGCGCCACCGCCACCGCTACGAGGTCAACACCAAGTACCGCGCGCGGCTGGAGGAGGCGGGCGTGCGCTTCTGCGGCATGTCGCCCGACGGCCTGTTGCCGGAGATCATCGAGCTGCCCGACCACCCCTGGTTCATCGGCGTGCAGTTCCACCCCGAGCTCAAGTCGCGCCCCTTCGAGCCGCATCCGCTGTTTGCGAGCTTCATCCACGCCGCCGTGGAGCAGAGCCGGTTGGTGTGACGATCAGCGGTGCACGAATGCCGCCGCCTCACATGCAGAACACGGGCGTGATGCCGATGTGGCCGACGAAGCCGCATACCTGGGCCAGCGCATAGTCCTGGCGGTCCCAGTACCACAGGCCGAGGCCCCACAGGAGCAGAAGGCCGCCGCTGGCGTGGATGGAATAGTTGCGCAGGCTCGCGAACTCCCAGAAGCCCTGCTCGTCGTATTCGGCGTTGGGATGGGGATTGTCGTAGCGGCCCGGGATGTCCTGCTGCCAGCGGTCGGGCATGGCGAGGTAGGCGTGTGCGGCGTGGTTGGCGAGCGCGATGAGCAGCACGAAGACGGTGCCGACGCCGAGCATCAGGAGATAGTTGGTGGTGGCCATGGCGCACTGACCCCGTTCCTGGCCGCGTTCCTGGAAGCACAGGGGCCAAGCCTAGCCGCGCGGGCGCTAAGGCCCCGTTAAGAGGCGCGGTGGGCAGGGCGGATGTTTCAGAGTAGGTTGCGCCCCGCCATGCAGCCGACCTCCGCCATGCCCGATTTTTCCCGCGCCCTGCCCGACCGCGCCATCGGGGTGCGGCCGCCGCAGACGGTCGGGCCGATGTCGTCCGTCGGTTTGTTTGTGCTGTTGTTTGGGCTCATCGCCGGCGCGATCTGGTCTCTGGGCCCCGATCTATGGCGCGACTGGCGCATCGATGGCGAGGTGGTGCAGGCGGAGGGAGCCCGTATGGAGGCTGCGCGCTGCCGTAGCCGGCTCGTGCTGTTCACGGTGTGCGATGTGACCTTCCACGACGGCAGCGCCGCCAACGCCGCGCGCCAGACGCTGTGGTATTTCTTCATCGACCGGCCGGATGGGCAGCCCATCGTGCTGGTGCGGCCCAAGGCCGACGCTGCCCCCTCTGCGGACACGATCACCACCAACCTCGGGCTCGACAAGCTCTATCACCGGCTGCTGGCGCTGGTGCTGGTCGTCGCCCTGCTCGGCGCCTGCATCATCCTGTCGGCCCAGGTGCAGTGGCAGGGCATCGCCACCCGGCGCGCGCTTGCAGCCCTCAGTGGACAGCGGCTCACCCCCGTCGTCGTGGGCATCGACGGCAGCTTCCCTATCGGTCACAAGCGCCGCCGCTGGACCTACCTCTACGATGCGGACGCTCATAATTCGGGGGGCGGCCCCGAGCGTGCCTTCATCGAGCTGCCCAAGGGCAGCGAGCCGCTGTTCGTGACGCCCGACGGCAAGCAGGCGCTGGCGCTCCGGCCGCGCGTCGGCGGCGTGCCGCTGCTGCTCGATGCCAAGCTATCCGCCCTCGATCTGACGGAGGCCGAGAAGGCCGCCTTCTTTGCCGTTTGCCGCGCGGCCGTGGGCGGTGAGCCGGTCGCATAGCCCGCTCAGCGCTTGCCGTTGCCTATTTGCGCGCGCCAGCATTCAATGGCGCCAACCCCCGAGGGACCTTGTCATGCTCGCCCGTCCGACCGTCTGCCTCGCCCTGTTGGCGCTCGCCACCCTGCCCGCGGCTCGCGCCGCCGCCGACGAGCCCAAGGCGTTCGCGTGCAACTTCACGACCGGCGTCACCCACGTCTACGACAAGGGCCGCTATGTCGCCGAGAAGGCGGCCCCGTTCGCCTTCGGCATCTCCGCCATCGATGCGCGTGCGCAGACGGCCAACATCAAGACCGAGCGCGGCAGCGGCCAGCTGCGCGTGGTGCAGGCCGTCAACGCCATGCATTTTCTGGAGATCGCGGCGGAGGGCTTCCTCAACGTCACCACGATCTACGACAAGGACGAGGCCAAGGGCGCCTATCCGGCCGTGCACTCGCGCCACTTCGCCATCCTCGGCCAGCCGATCGTGTCGCAGTACCAGGGCTTCTGCGAGGCGAAGGGGTGAGGTGGCGCGGTGACGGGGTCAGACCCCTCGCGGATGGGCTGCGAGATGGGTGACAACGTCGAGGCGAGGGGTCTGACCCATCCTCAGCTCGAGGGCGCGTCGAGCTTGCGGGTGAGGTTGTCGAACTCGCGCCGCAGCTCCTCGTTCTTGAAGATCTGGTCGAAGGTCGGCGCCTCGAGCTTCTGCAGGGCCTCGAAGGAGGCGGCCGAATCGCTTCATCAGGTTGCGGAGCTGGAAGCTCGCCTCCACCGTCTCGTAGGTGTTGTCGGCGATCCTCAGATCGTGGGTGGCGCGCTGGCGGGCGCGGGCGATCTGCTCGCGCTGCTGCAGGAGGTAGCGCCGGTAGCCCTTGGCGGCGTCGTCGGCCAGCCGTTGGCTCTCGCGGTTGCTTTCGAGCGCGCGCTTCTGGTCGTCGCGGTTCTCGGCCCTGAGCAGCTCCGCCGTCTTGGCCCGGGCGACGCGGATGTCGCGCTCGATCGCCGTGAGCTTGGGCAGGTACTGCTGGTCGATCTTGGCAATCAGCTGATCCTGCGAGTGCACCAGCAGGGCAAATAGCGCAGCGTGCATGGCGAAATACTTGCGCGCGGCACCGATGTTCTCGCCCGAGGCGATCAGCAGCTTGCCGAGCTGGGCGTCGATCAGCTTGGCGGAGTTGAACACCGCCACGAGCCGCACCAGGTCGCCGGAGAGCACGCTGTCGAGCAGGAGATCGATCTGCGCCGGCTCCATCTTGATGCCGGCCTTGCCCAACGCCTGGGCCACCTCGCCCTTGGCCTTGGCGATCTCGTCGCGGTTGAGCTCGATCTTCTTCTTGGCCTCGTCGATGTCCTTGCCGAGGCTGTCGACGGTGTCGGTGATGAGGCCTGGCAGCATGCCGTCCTTGGGCGCGGCGATCTGCTTCTCGCGCAGCTTGACGATGCGGTCGTCGAGCTCGCGGATGTTCTTGCGCAGGCCCTCGATCCTCTTCTGCACCTCGACCACCGGCACGTCGGTGACGATGCCGAGGGCGGAGTCGAGCAGGTCGCGGATCTTCTTTTCCCGGTCCTCGCGCGTCTCCGTCCACAAGGGCTTCATGAGGAAGTCCTTCTCGGAGGGCAGCTTCTTGGCCTCGCCGCGGTTCTTTGCCGTTTCTTCCAGCACGGCGTCGACCGCGCGCATCAGGCGCTGGGCCTGCTCGTAGGCGGGGTCGCCCTCGCGCGGGTCCTTCTCAGGTGCCGCGGGCTGGGCGTGTGCTGCGGGCGCGCCGGCAGCGGGCGGCGGGGGCGCTTTCGCCGCGGGCTTCTGTGTCGACTGTGCCGCGGCAGAGCCTGCGAGCGCGGCGACGCCAGCAGCCAGCGCCAGCGCCGAGATCGAGGCATAGACCCTGAAGCCTAGGACCCTGGACATGAACCCGCACCTCCCTGTGCAATACCCGCAACATGGGGTGCCATGTCGACATTTTCATGTCTGGGTGGTGGTAGCAGGGTATGCCGATCAGGCGTTGACCCTGGCGTTAGCGGCCTTGATAAGATTGGTTAAATCAGCGTTCATCTGGCGCGCATCGGTCAGCACCAGCATGTGCGAGATGGCCTGCGGCGGCCCCCTCAGCCTCGACCGCTCGAGGGGAGCATCGAAGGCGCGGTCGCCGAGGTCGAGGCCGAGGCGCAGCTCGGTGGCATGCAAGGTCACGGCGGCGAACTCGAGGGGTGCGGCAAACGAGATGTAGCCAGCCTTCGGGGAGACGGAGACACCCGCCACGGCCCTGCGGATCTCGGCCTCGAGCAGCTGGTAGAGGGGGCGGTAGCCCTTGGCCGCGGCGATGAGCTTGTCGAGCTCGGCCGTCTCGCGCTTGCTCGGTGGGCGCGGGGTTGGCGGCGCGGGAGGCGATCTGGGCTCCGGAGTGGGCCTAGGTGGCCCGCTCGCATAGATCGGCCTGCCGCCATTCTTGTGGATGCGCTCGAGCCAGGAGGCGCGCGCGAACGGAAAGCCCTGCGCACGCAGCCAGTCGATGGTCTCGTTCTTGTCGGTGAAGTCCTGGGCCGAGATCGCCGCCATCCACTCGGCCAGATCGCGACCGCTGCGGGCCTTGAGGTCCGCCAGAAACTCCCGCTCCTCCTCCTGCTCGTCGCCGGCCATGGCGAAGTGCATCCCTCAAAACCAGCGCCGCGTGCGCTCCTTGTAGGCAAGGTAGGCCTGACCGAAGCGCGCTTCCAGGTGGCGCTCCTCGGGCAGAATGGCGAGCGCCAGCACACCGATCGCAAACGGCAGCGCCATGATCGCCATCCAGACGTTGCCGGTGACCTGCGCAAGCCCGAGGAACAACAACACCTCGCCCATGTAGATGGGATTGCGGCGGAAGCGGAAGGCGCCCTCCGTGACCAGCCGGTCGACGCGCTTGTGCGGCAGCACGGTGGTGTCGGCCCCGCGCAGCGTGAGAACGCCCCAGGCGATGAGGGCGATCCCCGCGGCGCCGATGCCGTAGCCGATCGCTCGCGCGGGCAGGTCGTCGAGCCCGGGCCAGGGCAGCGGCGCGATGCGGCCAAGCAGGACGCCCGCTGCAATCCCCCCCGCCAGCAGGACGGGCGGCCAAGGTATCGCGGAGGGGCGCGTCTCCTCCAGTCGGGACATCGGCGTGGCGCCTATCGTTGGTGGCTGCCGTCGGCGCAGAAGGTGATGCGCACGCCGCACGCGTCCGGGCGTTTCGCCTGCTCGCGGCACTCCTGCAGCGCCACCTCGGTGGCCTGTCCGAGCGTCGGCCGCACGATGGCGTAGGCTCCCCAGTAGGTCGTCGACCGCACCGTGCCCGTATAGAAGCCGAGCGCCCCGCAAGCGGTGTTGGCGGCCGATATCACTTTGCACGCGTTGCCCTTGTTGCGCTTGCGGCAGTCTTCCAGGGCCGTGGCGACGGCCTCACGGCGCGAGTGGTGGTTCCACACGACGGCGCTTGCGCCCCTCGCGGCGTAGGCGAGCGCCCCCCAGGTCGCGGGTAGGCGTGCATTGCGCAGGGCGGCGAGCTCGCCCATGTTCATGTCGCCGGTCGGCTGCCGCCGGGTGTTGGTCTGCCATTCCCGAATCGCCTTGCGGGTCTCCTCGTTGAGGTTCCCGTTGATGGAGAGATCATAGTTGAGATTGTAGAGGCGCTCCTGCACCTCGCGGATCACCGAGGCGTTGGTCAGCGCCGGGCGCGTGTCGGACGGCGACGGGGCCGGCACGCCAGGCGATGTCGGCGACGCCCGCCGCTCGGGCTCGGGAGCCGACGGCCTGGAAGGCGGCGGCGCGACGACCTGCTCGAGCTCGCCCAGACGCCGCCTCGCATCGGCGGCATAGGCGCCTCTGGGATAGGCCTCGAGGTAGGCCTTGACGTCGGCGGCGTTGCGCGAGGCCTTGACCATGCTCCAGAACGCAACCTCGGTGGGATCTTGCGCATGGGCAGCGCCCGCGCCTGCGCAGGCGATTGCCGCCAGCGCCAGACACAGAGCCAAAGTCCTGGTGATGCTCACGGCTCGCGCTCCATCGCTCCTCGTGTCCGCGCACGCTACATCACCCACCAATATCAATCCGTTGCGAGGATCGCGTAAAGGACTTCGCCGCCACACGTCCACCGCCATCGGCGCCGAATTGGCCTTGCCCAGTCTACGGGCGCACGCTAGCCAGAACGAAATACCCCCAGGGAGATGCGCCCCATGATCCCCAACGATTTCCCTTCGCTCAACTTCGACCTTGGCGAGACGGCCGACCAGCTGCGCGCCTCCGTGCGCGGCTTCACGGCCGACGAGGTGGCGCCATTGGCGGCCGACATCGACAAGAGCAACGAGTTCCCGCGCGGGCTGTGGCCGAAGCTCGGCGACATGGGGCTGCTCGGCATCACCGTGGAGGAGGAGTACGGCGGCACGGGCCTGGGCTACCTCGAGCACGTCATCGCCATGGAGGAAATCAGCCGCGGCTCGGCAGCGGTGGGCCTGTCCTATGGCGCCCACTCCAACCTGTGCGTCAACCAGCTGCGCCGCAACGGCTCGGACGCGCAGAAGCGCAAGTACCTGCCGAAGTTGATCTCGGGAGAGCATGTGGGCGCGCTTGCCATGTCGGAGTCCGGTGCCGGCTCCGACGTCGTCTCCATGAAGCTCAGGGCGGAGAAGAAGGGCGACCGCTACGTCCTCAACGGCACCAAGTTCTGGATCACCAACGGGCCCTGCGCCGACCTGCTGGTGGTCTACGCCAAGACCGATCCCGCCGCCGGCCCGCGCGGCATCTCCGCCTTCCTGATCGAGAAGGGCTTCAAGGGGTTCTCGACGGCGCAGAAGCTCGACAAGCTGGGCATGCGCGGCTCCGACACGGGCGAGCTCATCTTCGAGGACTGCGAGGTGCCGGCCGAGAACCTGCTGGGCGAGGTCGGCAAGGGCGTGAACGTGCTCGATGAGCGGGCTCGACTACGAGCGCGCGGTGCTGGCGGCGGGCCCGCTCGGCATCATGCAGGCGGCGATGGACGTGGTGATCCCCTACGTGCACACCAGAAAGCAGTTCGATGCGCCGATCGGCAGCTTCCAGCTGGTGCAGGGCAAGCTCGCCGACATGTACACCACCATGAATGCCTGCAAGGCCTACGTGTACGCGGTGGCGCGCGCCTGCGACCGCGGCGAGACCGCGCGCAAGGACGCCGCCGGCGCCATCCTTTATGCGTCGCGAGAAGGCGACGCAGATCGCGCTCGATGCCGTGCAGCTGCTCGGCGGCAACGGCTACATCAACGACTATCCCACGGGCCGCCTGCTGCGCGACGCCAAGCTCTACGAGATCGGCGCCGGCACATCCGAGATCCGCCGCTGGCTGATCGGCCGCGAGCTTTACGAGCAGACGGCTTGAGTGTTGCAGCGTCATGCCGGCGAAAGCCGGCACCCGGTCCGAGGTCGCGATGAGGCACCCACCTTCGCGGATCCTCGGCCCAAGGTCGGGATGATGTCAATAGGGTGTCCGGAGGACGTCAGGGGAGGTCGCGCAGGGCCGCGAGCAGCGCGTCGTGCTTCTCCGGCGCCCAACCGCTCGGCCAGATGCGCCTCGTGCTCGGCGGCCAGCGCCTTGATCGGTTTCAGCGCCGTCTCCCCCGCCTCGGTGAGAAAGAGCGCGTGCGAGCGACGGTCGACGGGCGAGGGCTCGCGGCGCATGAGGCCGCGCTTCTCCAGCTCGTCGAGCAGGCGCACCAGCCGCGCCCGCTCGATACCCAGGGTATCGGCTAGGTCGGCCTGGGAGAGGCCGGGGTTGGCCTCGATCACGACCAGCACCGAGAACTGCGCGGGGCGGATGTCGTGGGCCGCGAGCGTGCGCACGAAATCCTGGAAGATCCACACCTGCAGCCGGCGCACGAAATAGCCCAGATGCCCCTCGAGCACGCCCAGCCCGATTGCGGCCCGCCGCCGCCGGCGCGCGCGTGTCCGCGGGGCGACGCGCGGCGATTCCGCGTCTGGGGGCGAGGGCTCCGGCTGTGGTCGCTCTGTCACGCGCGCACCTCGGGGGCTGTTGACGCAATCTGTTGTTCTAAGCAACAATAAGCGTTAAGCAGCGCGCAAAGTCAAAGATCAACGTCGCGCTCACCTTTTGCCAAGCCATTGAAACTCGAGTGCGGGCGGGAAGCCCGCAGAGGGAGGAGTGCAATGACCAGCAAATCGCAGGGCGGCCCCGCGCGTGCCCGCGCCCGCCTTTCCCGCCGCACCTTTGTGGGCGCACTCGGCGCGGCCAGCGTGCTCGCGGGCTCGGGTCGCTTCAGCATCGGCAGAGCCCAGGGAGCGCCCCTCAAGGTCGGCGTGCTGCTGCCGCGCTCGGGCGTGCAGGCGGGCATCGGCCAGGACTGCCAGCGCGGCGTCGATGTTGCCGCGGGCATCCTCAAAGACCTGAAGCTGCCGGAGCTCGCCATCATGAACGGCGACACGGAGTTCGAACGTGGAAGTGGCGCGCTCGCGCGCCGAGCGGCTCATCAGCGACGGCGCCCAGCTCCTCGTCGGCGCCTTCGATTCCGGCCAGTCGACGGCGATCGCCCAGGTGGCCGAGCAGAAGGGCATCCCCTTCGTCATCAATATCGCGGCCGCCCCGCCCATCACCGAGCAGGGCTACAAGTTCGTGTTCCGCAACTTCCCCACCGCGCCGATGATCCTCACCGACGCCTTCACCAACCAGAAGGAGATCTTCGCGGCCACAGGCTCGGCGCCGAAAACGGTCGTGTTCATGCACGTGAACGACACGTTCGGGACGGCAATGCAGAAGGGCATCGGCGCAGTCATGCCGAAGTTCAATATGCCCTACACGATCGCCGAGACGATCGCCTACGACCCCGCCGCCCGCGATCTCTCCGTCGAGGTGGCAAAGGCCAAGGCGACCGGCGCCGAGGCGCTCTTGATGGTGAGCCGCCTCAACGACGCCATGCTCATCACCCGCGAGCTCGTCAAGCAGCGCTGGTCGCCGATGGCGCGTGCTCAGCATGGGGCCGGGCTGGTATGAGGACCAGTACCTCAAGACGCTGGGCAAGCTCGCCGACGGGCCGCTCAGCTTCGTGCCGTGGTACGACCCCAACAAGAAGCTGAGCAAAGCGCTGGAAGCCGCGCTCGCCAAGGCGCATCCCGGCATCAACCTCAACACCAATCACATCTACACCTTCGAGGCCCTGCTGATCGCCGCCGACGCCTACAAGCGCGCCGGGTCCGCCGACCCCAAGGCGCTGGCCGATGCCATCCGCGCCACCGACATCAAGGACAGCGTCAGCATCGGCCCCGGCATCAAGTTCGACGCCAAGGGGCAGAACACGACCCTGAAGAATGCCGCCATCCAGAACCGTGCCGGCAAGCTCGTCACCGTCGCGCCCAAGACTGCGGCCAACGCCAAGGTCGAGTGGCCGCTGAAGCCCTACGACAAGCGCGGCTGACGACTGCCGCGGCCAGACCCCTGCTCCGGCTGCCCCGGCAGCCCGAGCCTTGCTCGGCGGATCGATCGGTGCCTGCAGCGATCTATCTCAACGTCGCCGTCAGCGGCCTCCTGACCGGGCTCGTCTACGGGCTGATGGCGCTCGGCCTGTCGGTGATCTTCGGCGTGGTGCGGGTCGTCAACTTCGCCCACGGCGAGATGATGACCATCGCCATGTACCTGGCGGTCGCGCTGTTTGCCGCCTTCAAGCTCGATCCGCTGGTCATGCTGGTGCCGATCTCGGCCGTGCTGTTCGCGCTCGGCTACGTCATGCAGCGCGGCCTGATCAATCCCTTCATCAACCGGCCCGAGCACAGCCAGTTCATGCTGCTGGTGGCCGTCGCGCTCATCATCGTCAACCTGCTGCTGATCATCTTCGGACCGGACGCGCGCAGCGTGCAGACGCGCTATGCCTTCGACAGCTTCCAGCTCGGCCCCTTGATCGTCGACGCCACCAAGCTCTATGCGGCCATCGCCGCCCTGGCGGTTGCCGGCGCGTTGTTCGCCTTCTTCCGGCTCACGCTCGCCGGCAAGGCGATCCGCGCCTGCGCCGACAACTACCTGGGCGCGCTGGTGGTAGGGCTCAACGTGCGCCAGCTCTACGCGCTCACCTTCGGCCTCGGTGCTGCGTGCGTGGGGGCGGCGGGGTGCATGATGGTGCTGCTGGTCGACGTGACGCCGCCGCTGGGCCCGACCTATACGCTCCTGGCGTTCGTGATCGTCATCACCGGCGGGTTGGGCTCGATGCCCGGGGCGTTGCTGGGCGGCGTGTTGATCGGCGTGACGGAGGCGCTGGGCGGTCTTCTGTTCACGCCCTCGGCAAAGAGCATGTTCGCCTTTGGCCTGCTGGTGCTCGTGCTGCTGTTCCGGCCGCAGGGCATTCTCGGCAAGCGCCCGTCATGAGGCCCATGAGCGCGCTGCTGCTGGCGGGCGTGCCGCGCCGCGGACTTGTCCTGCTCGGGGCCCTGCTCGGGCTGCTGCTCGTGCTGCCGCTGGCCCTCAACGACTATCTCGTGACCGTGCTGGTCCTCATCCTCTATTTCGCCTACGTGGGGCAGGCCTGGAACCTGATGATGGGGTTTGCCGGCCAGCTCTCGCTCGGGCATGCGCTCTATGTCGGGCTCGGCGCCTATGCGGCCGCGGCCCTCTATGTGCGCTTCGGCCTCAGTCCGTGGATCGGGTTGTGGCTGTCGATGCTGGTTGCGGCCGCTGCCGGCGCCGTGATCGGCTACCTCGCCTTCCGCTTCGGGGTGGCCGGCGTCTACTTCGCCATCCTGACGATTGCGTTCGCCGAGTTCGCCCGCATCGGCTTCGACCATTGGAGCTGGGTTGGGGGGTCTGCGGGACTTTTCCTGCCCGTTGCCAACTACACCCGCAACGACCTCCTCAACCTGCGCGGCAGCCCGACCATGTTCTACTACGTCATGCTCGGGCTGACGGTGGCCGCCTTCATCCTTTGCCATGTGCTCCTACGGGGCCGCATCGGCTACTACTGGCGGGCGATCCGCGAGAGCCCCGAGGCTGCTCAGGCTCTCGGCATCGACATCTTCCGCTACAAGATGCTGGCGGTCATCCTGTCGGCCGCGATGACCTCGCTCGGCGGCGTCGTGTTCGCCTTCTACTACAACAACCTGTTTCCAGAGCAGGTCTTCCACATCTCGCGCTCCATCGAGCTGATCCTCGGGCCCATTATCGGCGGCATCGGTACGCTCCTGGGGCCCATTCTCGGCGCTTTCGTGCTGACGGCGCTCGCCGAGACGCTAAGCGAGATCATGCGCGCCTTCGGCATCGACATTCCCGGGGTCAAGCAGGTGTTCTACGGCGTCTGTCTGCTCATCGTCGTCATGTTTCTACCCGATGGGATCTGGCCACCCCTCAGCCGGGCTCTGGGTCTCGACCGCACGGCCGGGAAGGGTTGAGATGGCCGCGCTGCTCGATCTCGCCGGCGTCTCCAAGAGCTTCAGCGGCCTGCGCGCGGTCGAAAACGTGAGTTTCTCGGTGCCCGAAGGGTCGATCATGGCCCTGATCGGCCCCAATGGGGCCGGCAAGACGACGTGCTTCAACCTCATCGCTGGCGTTTACCGCCCCGACTCTGGGGAGGTCAGGCTCGCCGGCCGGCGCATCGACGGCTCGCGGCCGGATGAAATCTGCCGCGCCGGGCTCGCGCGCACGTTCCAGCTGGTGAAGCCGTTCGCCGGACTGACGGTGACGGAGAACGTCGTCGTCGGCGCACTCAATGCTGCGGCTGAGCATGCGCGAGGCGCAGGAGCGCGCCCGCAGCGTCATCGAGCAGCTGGGCCTCGGCCCCAAGTGCCACCACCTGGCCTCCTCGCTGACGCTGCCCGAGCGCAAGCGCCTCGAGGTGGCGCGCGCGCTTGCCACGGGCCCGCGCATACTCCTGCTCGACGAGGTGATGGCTGGCCTGCGTCCGACTGAGATGGACCAAATGGTTGCGCTGTTCCGCGAGCTCAACGGCAGGCTCGGCCTCACCATCCTGCTGATCGAGCACGTCATGCGCGCGGTCATGGCCTTGTCCGCCCAGGTGGTCGTCCTGCACCATGGCGAGGTGATCGCGTCGGGCTCGCCGGCACAAGTGACGCGCGATCCTGCCGTGCTCGAGTGCTACCTGGGCGAGGAGGCCGTGTGATGCGTCCCCCTCTCCCCGCGCTACTCCAACATGACCTCGTGTTCAATCAGCGCGGGGAGAGGGTGGATGGCAGCCATGATCCTCGAGGTCGAGAAGCTCGATCTTTTCTACGGCGACGCCCAGGCGCTCGAGGGCATCTCGCTCGCCGCGGAGGAGGGGGAGCTCATTGCCATCGTGGGGGCCAACGGCGCCGGCAAGTCGAGCCTCATTCGCACCATTGCCGGCATCGAGAGCCCCCGCTCGGGCCGCATCCGCTTCCGCGGCCAGGACATCACCGGGCTGCCGAGCTACCGCATCTGCAATATGGGCGTCGGCCAGGTGGCCGAGGGACGGCAGGTGTTCCCCTCCCTCACCGTGGAGGAGAACCTGGAGATGGGCGCGCTCCTGCCGCGCGCGCGCTCCGCACTGCGCCAGACCCTGGCCGAGGCCTACGCCATGTTTCCGCGCCTTGCCGAGCGTCGCACCCAGGCCGCCGGCACCATGTCGGGCGGCGAGCAGCAGATGCTGGCGATCGCCCGCTGCCTGATGGGCAAGCCCGAGCTCATCATGTTCGACGAGCCCTCGCTGGGGCTTGCCCCGGCGCTGGTGCAAGAGCTGTTCCGCACCATTCGCGCGCTCAACCAGCAGGGGGCTCACCGTGCTGCTGGTCGAGCAGAACGTGGTCGCCTCCCTCAAGCTCGCGGCCCGCGCCTATGTGCTCGAGAACGGCCGCATCGTCATGTCCGGCACGGGCGCGGAGCTCCTCAACGACGACCGCGTTCGCCAGGCCTATCTCGGCATCGACGGCGGGGCCGCCTAGTCCCTCTCCCCGCCAGCGGGTCCCCTCTCCCCGTCCTTACGGGGAGAGGGTTAGGGTGAGGGGCAGGGCTAAACGCGACGCCGGAGTTTGCCGCTGCCCCTCACCCCGAGCCTCTCCCCACGCCTCGAGAAGTCGCGGGGAGAGGGAGCGCGTGCGCAAGACTTGACAGAGCCCGCCCGCACCTGCTGCGCTCTCCTTCCCGCCACGACGCCGCCCACCACAAGGGTCCCCATCCCCCAATGGCCAAACCGCTGCTCTTCACGCCCATCACTCTGCGCGCCGTGACGCTCAAGAACCGCGTCGTCATCGCCCCCATGGCCACCTACGCGGCCGTCGAGGGCATCGCCCAGGACTTCCACTTCGCGCACTGGGGCCGGCTGGCGCTGGGCGGCGCGGGGCTGGTGTTCGTCGAGGCCACCGCCGTCACCGATCAGGGCCGCATCACCAACGGCGACTTGGGGATTTGGTCCGCCGCGCATATCCCGCCGCTGAAGCGCATTGCGGCAGTTCATGAAGGCGCACAACGTCGTGCCGGGCATCCAGATCGCGCACGCGGGACGCAAGGGCTCGATGCAACGGCCCTGGTACGGCAATGGCCCGCTCAACGCCGACGACTTCGCCCGAGGCGAGAAGAAGTGGGACATCGTCGCCCCTACGGCGGAGCCGATGGCCGAGGGCATGATCGTGCCGCGCCAGCTGTCGGTCTCCGACCTCGCGGCGCTCAAGGGCCATTGGGTGGACGCGGCCAAACGCGCGCTGGAGGCGGGCTTCGAGGTGCTCGAGATCCACAACGCCCACGGCTATTTGATGCACACCTTCCTGTCGCCGCTCGCCAACAAGCGCAACGATGCCTACGGCGGCGACTTTCAGGGCCGTACGCGCTTCCCCCTCGAGGTGGCGGAGGCCGTGCGCGCGGCCTGGCCCAAGGACAAGCCGGTGTTCCTGCGCGTCTCCGCCGTCGACGGCGTAGATGGCGGCTGGACCATGGACGACACGGTGGCCTACGCCCGCGAGCTCAAAGCTCGCGGCATCGACGTGATCGACTGCTCCTCGGGCGGGCTCTACGGCTCGGCGACGGCGGCGCGCGTCAAGCGCACCTGGGGCTTTCAGGTGCCCTACGCCGAGCGGGTGCGGCGCGAGGCCGGCATCATGTCGATGGCGGTCGGCCTCATCATCGATCCCGTCTTCGCCGAGCAGATCCTGCAGAAGGGGCAGGCCGATCTCATCGCCATCGCCCGCGAGGCGCTGGTCAATCCATGCTGGCCGCAGATGGCCGAGATCGCGCTCGGACGCAAAGCCTTCGACGCCATGGACGACTGGCCCGTACAATATGGCTGGTGGCTGAAGCACCGCGAGCGATCGATCGCGCAGATCCGTGCCGACGAGGCTGCGGCGCGGCGGAATTGAACCCAGGGAGACGACCGATGAAGCTGATGATGTTCCAGAAGGGCAAGGGCGCGGCGCTCGGGCTGGTCGAGGGCAAGACCGTGATCGATCTCGCCGCCGCCGATCCTTCGTTGCCCAAGGACCTCAAGGGCGTGATCGTCGCGGGCGCAACCGCACTCGCTGCGGTGAAGGCGGCGGGGGCCAAGGCGCCAGCTTCGGCCAAGCTCGCCCTCGACAGCGTCAAGCCGGCGCTGCCCATCGACCCACCCAACAAGATCATTTGCGTCGGGACTCAACTATGCGCTGCACGCCAAGGAGGGCGGACATGCGATCCCGACCTACCCCTCCATCTTCCTGCGCGTGCCGACCTCGCTGGTGGCCGCCGGCGCACCTGTGATCCGCCCCAAGGTGTCGAACCAGCTCGACTACGAGTGCGAGCTCACCATCGTCATCGGCAAGAGGCGGCCGCCATATCCCCGAAGCCGAAGGCGCTGGACTACGTGTTCGGCTACACGCTCTTCAATGACGTCTCCGTGCGCGATTTCCAGCGCAAGACCTCGCAGTGGACGCCCGGCAAGAACTTCGACGGCACCGGGCCGCTGGGCCCCTGGGTCGTCACGTCGGACGAATTGCCGCCCGGTGCCTCGGGCTTGAGGATCACCACCCGCGTCAACGGCGAGATCATGCAGGACAGCAACACCTCCGACATGATCTTCTCCACCGCCAAGACCATCGAATACCTCTCCGAGTTCATGACGCTGGAGCCCGGCGACGTGATCGCCACGGGTACGCCGTCGGGCGTGGCGCATGCGAGGAAGCCGCCGGCCTGGATGAAGGCGGGCGACAAGGTCGAGGTCGAGGTCGAGAAGATCGGCGTGCTGGCGAACCCGATCGTCGACGAAAAGTGAAAAGGTGTCGGACCCTCCGGGTCTGACACCTCTGCTGCGAACTGGGTGGGAAGGGTGAGACCCCGGCGGTTACTTGCGGCCGCCGCGGCTCTCTCGGTCCATTTGGCGCCACCAGCTGCCGGAGCCGGTCTCGCGCGAGTCGGCGATGTACTCCTCGTCGTCGTCCCGAGGCAGCGCGCGGCGGGTCTTGACGTACCTGTCGACGTCACCGCTCGGCTGTGCCGCGTACTTGTTCGCGTAGGAGCCGACAATCGAGGGGATGCGATAGTCCGCGTTAGCTGGCGCTGCGAAGCCGGCAAACAGGACGGCGGCGGCCAAGGTGCTCATGATGATCTTCACGTCTCTCTCCATCTCGTGTGTGGCCTGTGCACAATCGCCGATGCCGTAGGGGCGAGCGCGATCGTTGCTGCAGCATAGGCGGTGGCGCAGGCCCGCGATGTTCCCCTGGGAACATGCCCGCCGGCTAAACCCGGCCCGCCAGGGCAGCCTCGTAGAGCCGCCGGCAGGCCGCCGCGTCGATCGGCACCGGGTTGCCGCCGGCGGTGGGGTCGTTCGGGGCCATCTGGCTCATCAGATCGAATTTGGCGTCGTCGACCCCGAGGCCTGCGAGCGTATGGGGCACGCCGATCTCGGCCCTCAGCTCGAGCACCCACGCAAGGAAGGCGTCGAAGGTGGGCGCAAGCCCCAGATAGGCGGCAAGCCGCGCGATCCGCGGCTCGATGGCCGGCCGGTTGAAGGCCAGCACGTAGGGCATGAACACCGCGTTGGTAAGCCCGTGGTGCGTGTCGTAGAGCGCCCCGACGGGATGGGAGAGCGCGTGGATGGCGCCCAGCGCCTTCTGGAACGCGGTGGCGCCCATGGCGGCGGCCGCCATCATGTGCGCGCGCGCTTCGAGATCGCCTCCTTGCTCTGTAGGCCCGTGCCAGGTTGTCCTTGACGAGCCGCATGCCTTCCACGGCGATGCCATCGGCCAGCGGATGGTAACCCGGGCCGCAGTAGGCCTCCAGACAGTGCGCCAACGCGTCCATGCCGGTGCCGGCAGTGATGGCGGGCGGCATGCCCACGGTCAGCTCGGGGTCGCAGATCGTGACCTTCGGCATCATCAGCGGATGGAAGATCACCTTCTTGGTGTGGGTTGCCTCGTCGGTGATGACCCCCGCGCGGCCGACCTCCGAGCCCGTGCCCGCCGTGGTCGGCACGGCGACGACGGGCAGGATCCCCTTCGGATCGGCGCGCGTCCACCAGTCGCCGACGTCCTCGAAGTCCCACATGGGGCGCGTCTGCCCGGCCATGAAGGCGATCACCTTGCCGGCATCGAGCGCCGAGCCGCCGCCGAAGGCGATGACGCCGTCATGCCCGCCGGCCTTCAGTGCTCTCAGGCCGGCCTCGACGTTGGTGGCAATCGGATTCGGCTTGATGTCGCAGAAGACGGCTGCTGCCATGCCTTCCGCGGCCAGCACGTCGACCGCATGCTTTGCCATCGGCATCGCCGCCAGCCGCGGGTCCGTGACGAGCAGCGGTCGCGTCATTCCGGCGGCCCTGGCAGCCTCGCCCAGCTCCTTGATGCGCCCGGCGCCGAAGCGGATCGACGTGGGATAGTTCCAGTTGCCCCTGAGCTGCATGGCACTCCCCTCCCGGATCGAAAGTAATTGCTCGTTACGCGGTGTACTGGGTTCCGGCCTTCGCCGGAATGACGCCGGTTGAGAACGCACCCTCAACCGCAGACGTCGCCCCGGCGGAGGCCGGGGCCTGACTTTCGCCTTGCCGCATCGGCGCTACTTGCCGCGCTTGAATGCCTCGTAGCGCGCCTTGTTGGCCTCGTTGGGCGGATAGAGCCCCGGCAGCGCGGCGCCCTTGTCGACCTCGCCCATGATCCAGCCCTCCAGCCGCTCCTGCTCGACGGCGGCCGCGACCACGCCCTCGACCAGCGCCGCCGGCACCACCACGGCGCCATCGGCATCCACCACCACCAGATCGTCGGGGAACACGGCAACCCCACCACACCCGATCGGCTGCTGCCAGTCGACGAAGGTGAGGGCCGCGACCGATGGCGGCGCCGCCGCACCCTGGCACCACACCGGCAGCCCCGTCCCCAGCACGCCGGCAAGGTCGCGCACCACTCCGTCGGTGACGAGCCCCGCCACCCCGCGCTTGGCCATGCGCGCGCACAGGATGTCGCCGAAGATGCCGGCGTCCGTGATGCCGCGCGCATCGACCACGGCAATGCATCCAGCCGGCATCGCCTCGATGGCTGCGCGCGTCGACTTCGGCGAGGCCCACGACGCGGGCGTGGCGAGGTCCTCGCGCGCCGGCACGAAGGAGAGCGTGAAGGCACGGCCCACCAGGCGCGGCTGATCGGGCCGCAGCGGCCGGGTGCCGCGCATCCACACGTTGCGCAACCCCTGCTTCAAGAGCACGGTCGTCAGCGTGGCCGTCGAGACGCCGGACAGTGCACTCGCCAGCTTCGCATCGAGCGTCATGGGGACGTGGTCTCCTTGTAGGCGGCGGGTCAGCTCATCGCCCCTAGCACACGACGCAGCAGCCAGGCGAGGGCCGCGAGGCCCACAACGACCAAGATCAAGGCTGCTCGCGCCTCAATACCTTTCGAACCCGCGCATCAGCTCCCAGTCGGTGATGCGGCGGTCGTACTCGGCCTGCTCCCAGCGCGCGGTGTGCACGTAGTGTTCGACCACGTCCTCGCCCAGCGCCTCGCGCAGGAATTGGGAGTCCAGCAGGCAGCCCGTCGCCTCGCGCAAGGTCTTGGGCACCTCGGGCAGCAGCTTGCCGGCGTAGGCGTCGCCCGAGAACGGGTCCTCGAGCTCGAGCTTTTCCTCGATGCCCTTGAGACCTGCCGCGATCAGGGCTGCAAAGGCGAGATACGGGTTGAGGTCGGCACCGCCGATGCGGCACTCGATGCGAATAGCCTTGCTGGCCTCCCCGCACAGGCGGAAGCCGGCGGTGCGGTTGTCGCGGCTCCACACCGTCTTGGTCGGCGCGAACGTGCCCACCTGGAAGCGCTTGTAGGAGTTGACGTAGGGCGCCAGGAAATAGGTGATGTCGCGCGCGTATCTGAGCTGTCCCGCAACGAAAGCGCGCATCAGCGGCGACATGCCATGCTCGGCCCTGGCATCGTGGAACAGCGGCGCCGACCCGGCCTCGTCCCACAGCGACATGTGGATGTGCGCGGAAGAGCCAGCGAGGTCGTAGCGCCACTTGGCCATGAAGGTGACGGCCTTTCCAGCCGCGTGTGCGATCTCCTTGACGGCGTTCTTGAGGATGGCATGGCGGTCCGCCATCTCCAGCGCGTCGGCATAACGCACGTTGATCTCCTCCTGGCCCGGGCCCCACTCGCCCTTGGAGTTCTCGACCGGGACGCCGGCGCCCTGCAGGCCGCGGCGGATGGCGCGCATCACGCCCTCTTCCTTGGTGGTCTGGAGGATATGGTAGTCCTCGATGTAGCTGCCGGCGGTCTTGAGTGCGTGATAGCGCTTGGCGGCAGCAGACTTGTAGGTCTCGTCGAACAGGTAGAACTCGAGCTCGGAGGCGCAGAACGCGCGCATCTTGTGCGTGGCGAGGCGCGCGACCTGGCGCTTGAGCATGGCGCGCGGGGAGTGCGGCACGTCGCGGTGGTGATGGTCGAGCACGTCGGCCAGCACCAGCGCCGTCCCGTCGAGCCAGGGCAGCTTTCGCAGCGTGGCGAGGTCTGGCTTGAGAACGAAGTCGCCGTAGCCCTTGTCCCAGCTGGCCGCCGCGTAGCCGGGGACCGGCTCCATGTCGATGTCGTTGGCGAGCAGGTAGTCGCAGCCGTGCGTCTCCGCGTACGCGCTCTCCACGAAGTATTCGGCCTGGAAGCGCTTGCCGATCAGCCGGCCCTGCATGTCGACCATGGCGACCAGCACGGTGTCGATGCTGCCGGCTGTTACTGCGCCCTTGAGCTCATCGAATCCAAGATTGCCGGCCATATGTTTTCCCCAACCGCGTCATACCGGGGCCTGCCTGCACCAGTCGCCCACGCAAGCGGCCCGATGGATCCCGGGAACAAGTCCCGGGATGACGGCATTACCTGCCGCCAGCACGGCAAATCTCCCCCTTCGCATCCTCGATTGCCCCCGCGAGGATGTCGAGCGCGTGCAGCATCTCGTCCTCGGTGATCGTCAGTGGCGGGGTCAGAGTGAGGACGTTGCCCATGGTGGTCTTGAACGAGAGGCCGCGGTCGAGGGCGGCGTATAGGGTGGCCTCGGCGAGGTCTGCGTCGGGCTCCATCGTTGTGCGATCGCGGACCAGCTCGACGCCGATCAGCAGGCCGCGGCCCCTCACGTCGCCGATCTCCGGGATGCGGGCCTTGAGCTCGGTGAGACGATCGAGTGCCAGCGCCCCGACCCGGGCCGCGTTCTCGACCAGCCCCTCGTCCTCGATGATCTCGAGCGTGGTCAGCGCGGCCCGCGCCGTCACGGGGTTCTTCTCGTGCGTGTAGTGCCCGAAAGCCCATTCCGCGCCGACGTCGAGCTCCGGCCGCGCGAGCACGGCCGCGATCGGCAGGATGCCGCCACCGAGGCCCTTGCCGAGCACCAAGATGTCGGGCGCCACCCCGTCGTGCTGGCACGCAAACATCTTGCCGGTCTTGCCCAGGCCGGTCGGGATCTCGTCGAAGACGAGGAGCGTGCCGTGCCGATCGCAGGCCGCGCGAACGCGCGCCCAGAAGCCCGGTGGCGGCACGTGCGGCACGGCGCGGATCGGCTCGGCAACAAGCGCGGCTATGTCGCCCTCGCGCTCCAGGACGAACTCGATCATGCGCGCGCAGGCCGCCCCCGAGGCCTCGAGACTATCCGTACCGTACGGGCAGCGTGTGCCGGCATAGGGCGCAACGTGCACCGTGCCGGCGACCAAAGGCGCGGCGGGGCCCGAGCGAAACAGCGCCTCGCCCGACAACGCGCCGGCGCCAATGCCCGCGCCGTGAAACGCGTCCCAGAAGGAGAGCGTCTTGTGGCGGCCGGTGGCGGTTCGCGCGATCTTGACCGCCACCTCGATGGCGTCCGACCCGCCGGTGGTGAACAGCACCTTGGCCGGCCCGAACGGCGAGAGGTCGGAAAGCTTCTTGGCCAGCGCCACAGCCGGCGCATTGGCGTATCGGCGGGGCGCGAAGGGCAGCGCGTCCATCTGCGCGGTGATGGCCTGCTTCAGGCGCGGATGGCCATAGCCGATGTGGTGCACGTTGTTGCCGTGGAAATCCATGGTGCGCCGTCCCGCCACATCCTCGATCCAGATGCCCTCAGCCCTGGCAATGGCATTGAGGCAGGGCGTCGATACGGACTGGCGCAGGAAATGGCGCTCGTCCTCGGAGAGCAGCGCGCGGGTCCCGGCATCGAGCGCGCGCGCCTGCCAGGCGGCACGGCGCGAGGTGAGGTTGGTGTCGCCCTCGGATTGGGGAACCCTCGCGCCGCCGTCAGCTCTCGGTTGGTTGGGCATGGCCTGTCATACCGGGGCTCGGGCCCCGTATCCAGCATGGGCAACCGCGGATTGCCCACAAAGCCCGGGACGACCGGGCGGTCGCGGTGGACGCGGGGTTGTCCGCCGGCTAATGCTGCGCCCCGCAGACTCCGGGTTAGGCTGGGCGGATCAGGGCATGACAATCCGGTGGCGAGAATGAGCGACGCGGCACACAAGGACATGGCGAACGCCATCCGGGCGCTGGCCATGGATGCGGTGCAGAAGGCCAAGTCCGGCCACCCCGGCATGCCGATGGGCATGGCGGACGTGGCGACCGTGCTGTTCCGCGAGTTCCTGCGCTTCGACGCCTCCGATCCCGATTGGCCCAACCGCGACCGCTTCGTCCTGTCGGCCGGGCACGGCTCGATGCTGCTCTATGCGCTGCTCTATCTCACCGGCTATCCGGGCATGGACATCGGCGAGACTGAAGCACTTCCGCCAGCTCGGCTCCAAGACGGCGGGCCATCCCGAGTACGGGCACGCGCCCGGCATCGAGACGACGACGGGCCCGCTCGGCCAGGGCCTCGCCAACGCGGTCGGCATGGCGCTCGCCGAGCGCCTGCTGAATGCGCGGCTCGGCGACGACATCATCGACCACCACACCTACGTCATCGCCGGCGACGGCTGCCTGATGGAAGGCATCAGCCACGAGGCGATCTCGCTCGCGGGCCATCTGGGGCTCGGCAAGCTCATCGTGCTGTTCGACGACAACGGCATCTCGATCGACGGCCCGACGAGCCTTGCCGTCTCCGACGACCAGGTGGCGCGCTTCAAGGCCTGCGGGCTGGAACGCGGTCGCGCATCGACGGGCACGATCCCGAAGGCGATCGCGGCACGCGCATCGCCAAGGCGCGCGCCGACTCCTCCAAGCCCGTGGCTGATCGCCTGCAAGACCGACGATCGGCTACGGCGCGCCGACCAAGGCCGGCAAGGCCTCCACCCACGGCGAGCCGCTGGGCGAGGAGGAGATCAAGGGCGCGCGCGAGAAGCTCGGCTGGCCCTATCCGCCCTTCGAGGTGCCCGAGCCGATGCCTCGCCGCCTGGCGCGCCGTCGGTGCAGCGCGGCGCCAAGGAGCGCGCGGCCTGGAAGGCGCGGGTCGGCGGCAATGCCGACGCCAGCTGCCGGCGCTCACCGAGCCCGGCGGGAGCCGCGCGCCTGCCGGCCGTCGCCGCGGCCATCGCCGAGCGCCAAGCGCCGCCTTCGCCGCCGACGAGCACGAAGCGCGCCACGCGCGTGTGGTCGCAGATGACGCTCGAGCACCTGCGTCCCGGTGCTGCCCGAGCTGATCGGCGGCTCGGCCGACCTCACCGGCTCCAACGGCACCGCGCACCAAGCTGCACACGCCCGTCGCCAAGGGCAGCTTCACCGGCAACTACATCCACTACGGCGTGCGCGAGCACGCGCATGGCCGCCGCCATGAACGGCATCGCGCTCAACGGCGGGCTCATCCCCTACGGCGGCACCTTCCTCGTCTTCACCGACTACTGCCGCGCCGCCATCCGCCTCTCGGCGCTGATGCGCCAGCGCGTCATCTACGTGATGACGCACGACTCGATCGGGCTCGGCGAGGACGGCCCCACGCACCAGCCGATCGAGCATCTGGCGGCCTTGCGCGCCATCCCGCACCTCATCGTGCTGCGCCCCGCCGACGGCGTGGAGACGGCCGAGTGCTGGGAGATCGCGCTGCAGCACACCGAGAACCCGTCGATCCTCGCGCTGTCGCGCCAGGCGGTGCCGAACGTGCGCACGGCGCCGTCGGCCGAGAACCTGAGCGCCAAGGGCGCCTACGTCCTGCGCGAGCCCGAGGGCGGCGCGCGACGTGACGCTTGATCGCGACCGGCGTCGGAGGTGGGCATCGCCGTCGATGCCGCGCGACGCGCTCGCCAAGGAGGGCGTGCGCGCCGCCGTCGTGTCGATGCCGTCGATGGAGCTGTTCCGCGCGCAAGACCGCGGCCTACCGCGCGCAGGTGCTGGGCAGCGCGCCGCGCGTCGCCATCGAGGCCGGCGTCGCGCAGTGCTGGTACGAGTGGCTGGGCGACGAGCGGCGCGCTTCGTCGGCCTCTCCGATTTCGGCGCCTCGGCGCCGGCGCCGAAGCTCTATCGAGCACTTCGGCCTCACCGCCGGACAAGGTCGTCGCAGACCGCGCAGCGCTGCTCGCAAGATAGGGCCGCGCATGGACCTCGACAAGCTCAAGCCGATCGCCGACGTCGACGTCGCCAACAAGCGCGTGCTCGTGCGCGCCGATCTCAACGTGCCGGTCAAGGACGGCGTCGTCACGGACGCCACGCGGCTGACGCGGCTCTGCCGGGCCTGCAGGATCTCGGCGCGCGCGGGGCGCCGCGTCGTCGTGATCTCGCACTTCGGCCGGCCCAAGGACGGCCCCGATCCGGCGCTTCGCTTGCAGCCCGGTTGCAGCCAAGCTCGGCGAGCTGCTCGGCCGGCCCATACAATTCGTGCCCGACTGCATCGGGCCGACGGCAGAGAGCGCCGTCGATGCGCTGGGCCCGGGCGAGATCGCGGTGCTGGAGAACCTGCGCTTCCACGAGGGCGAGGAGAAGAACGATCCCGACTTTGCCGCCAAGCTCGCGCGCTGCGGCGACCTCTTCGTCAACGACGCCTTCTCCGCCGCGCACCGCGCGCACGCCTCGACCGAAGGCATGACGCACCTGCTGCCGAGCTACGCCGGGCCCTTGATGCTGGAGGAGATCGACGCGCTGCGCAGCGTGCTCGAGAAGCCGCAGCGGCCGGTCGGCGGCGCTCATCGGCGGCGCCAAGGTGTCGACCAAGATCCCGATCCTGAAGCACCTCGCTCGGCAAGGTCGACAAGCTCATCATCGGCGGCGGCATGGCCAACACGTTCCTGCTGTCGCACGGCGTCGACATCGGCAAGTCGCTGGCCGAGCCCGACCTCGTCGACGACGGCGCGCGAGATCATGACGGCGGCCAAGCACGCGCGGCTGCGCGGTCGTGCTGCCGGAGGACGCGGTGATCGCGCGCGAGTTCCGCGCCGGCGTGGCGCACGCCGTCGTGCCGACGCTCGCGGTGCCGAGCGACGCCATGATCCTCGACGTCGGCCCGAAGTCGATCGCGCACATGAGCGAGCGTCCTGAAGGAGTGCAGACGCTTTTGTGGAACGGCCCGCTCGGCGCCTTCGAGATCCCGCCCTTCGGCGAGGGCACGTTCGCGCTCGCGCGCGAGGCTGCCCGCCTCACCAAGGCCGGCAAGCTGGTGACGGTCGCCGGCGGCGGCGATACGGTGGCGGCCCTCAACGCGGCCGGCGTGACGGGCGATTTCACCTACGTCTCGACGGCGGGCGGCGCGTTCCTCGAATGGCTGGAGGGCCGCGAGCTGCCGGGCGTCGCCGCGCTGACGAGCCGGTGAAGCAGAACGTGTCGATCATGCGATGCCATCCAACTGTCGGCTGGCGTTCGATCTCCTTGCATCCCCGGCCGGAGCGCGAACGCGCGTAGAACTTGGGCCTCGCACGCAAAATTCGAGGCGGCAAGGTCCCCAACACTCCGCTGAAGCGTCGGCTTCCGGAACGCGACAGGATGGAGGGTTGGAGCAGAATGCCTGTCAGCCAGCTCGCAAGGACAGGAAACCCTATCCGCCACGCGCGGATCAATTGACAGCACCGCGACGAACCAGCACTTAGTCCCCTGGCGAAACCGAGGAGCTCGAGATGCGCCTGCGCCAGATGCTGGCGACCGTTACGATGCTGCTGCTCGCCGCTGCGTTCGCCGCACCGGCTGCTGCACTCGACGATACCGAGAGGCAGCTCGAGAAATATCGGCAGATGTTGAAGGACGATCCCTGGGCGAACCCGGCGATGCTCGATGCCGACCGCGGCGCGGCGCTGTGGAAGGAGAAGCGGGGACCGAAGGCCGCCTCGCTCGAGGCCTGCGACCTCGGCAAAGGACCAGGCGAGGTTGAAGGTGCTTTCGCCGAGCTGCCCCGCTATTTCGGGGATGCCGACCGGGTGATGGACCTCGAGTCGCGGCTAGTGTGGTGCATGGGGAAGCTGCAGGGCTTTGCGCGCGCCGACATCATCAAGCGGCCCTACTCCAAGGCCAACCAGCCCGGCACCGAGCTCGAGGCGCTCGCCACCTACGTGGCCTCCAAGTCGCGCGGGTTTACGTATACCCCGCGCCTCGAGCACGTGAAGGAGCGGCAGATGCTGGCCGTCGGCGAGACGTTGTTCTTCCGCCGCCAAGGGCCGATGGATTTCGCCTGCGCCACCTGCCATTCCGAGTCGGGCCGTCGAATCCGACTCCAGGCCCTCCCCTCCCTGGTCAAGCCCGAGGAGGCGCGCACGGCGATCGGCGAATGGCCGGCCTATCGCGTCTCGCAGGGCACGGTCATGACCATGCAGCATCGCATCGCCGACTGCTACTGGCAGATGCGCCTGCCGCTGGTCGACTACGGTTCCGACGCCACGGTGGCGCTCATTCTCTACCTCGTGAACCAGGCCAAGGGCGGCGAGATCTCCGCTCCGGGCATCAAGCGCTAGCGGATCAACTCCGACGGTTGCTTCGCGTCTAAGGGCGGCGAGCCGAAATGTTTCCGCCCTCGCGGCGCAGCCAATGCGCCTGGCGCCTATGCCGCCAGCACGCGGCAGCGGTCGGGCGGCAACACCAGCCACACCTCGCTACCCGGCGTGAAGTTCGCGTCCGGCGGCGCCGTGACACGCAGCTGCGTGCCGTCTTTGACCTCGACGACGTAGTCGCGGGTGGCGCCAAGAAACACGTTGCGCACAACGCTACCCTCCACGGCGCTGCCCAGCGCGGCGGCCGGCGGGTCGGCCGAGATGCCGATGTCGTGCGGACGGATGGACAGGGACACGCTCGCCCCAGGCACCAGTGGCTCGCCGCTGCAATCGACAGCCGTGCCGGCGAAGGCGACGCGCGTCGCATCCAGCGCCTTGCCGCGCAGGATGTTGCTTCCCCCCAAGAAGCGCGCCACGAACTCCGAACGCGGCGCGTCGTAGACCTCCTGCGGCGTGCCCAGCTGCTCGATGCGGCCGGCATTCATCACCGCGATCAGGTCGGCCGTGGTCATCGCCTCGCTCTGGTCGTGCGTGACGTAGATCGTGGTGTAGCGGTAGGCGTCGTGCAGGCGGCGCACCTCGAAGCGCATCTCCTCGCGCAGGTTGGCGTCGAGATTGGAGAGCGGCTCGTCGAGCAGCAAGGTATCCGGCTCCACGATCAGCGCGCGGGCGAGCGAGACGCGCTGCTGCTGCCCGCCCGACAGCTCGGCGGGGTAGCGCTCGGCCAAGGTCGCGAGTTTCGTCGTGGCAAGGATCGCCTGAACTCTCTTGGCGATCGTTGCTCGGTCTAGTTTGCGCAGCTTGAGGCCGTAGGCGACGTTCTCCGCCACCGTCATGTGCGGCCACAGCGCGTAGCTCTGGAACACCATCGAGACATTGCGTTGCTCGGGTGACAGGGTGCGCGCCGGGCTAGAGACGACGCGGTCGCCGATCACGATCTCGCCAGCCGTCGGCTCCATGAAGCCGGCGACGAGACGCAGGGCCGTGGTCTTGCCGCAGCCCGACGGACCGAGCAGGCACACCAGCTGGCCGTGCTCGACGGTGAGCGAAACGCCATCGAGAACCGCCAGGCCGCCAAAGCGCTTGGTCAGCCCGCGCAATGCGACCGACGACACCTCTCCTCCAACGCGGCTGGCAAGCCGGCGGCCCGGTTACTTGCCCTGGAATTTCGGCTTGCGCTTTTCCATGAACGCCGTGCGGCCCTCGATGTAGTCCTGGCTGTCGAAGCAGCGCTGGACCATGTCGGCGACGAGCTTGAGGTTGCGCTGGCTATCCGGCTTCAGCGCCTCGATGGCCGATTGCTTGACGGCAGCGATGGTCAGCGGCGCGTTCTCGGCGATGGTGTTGGCGTATTCCCTGACGAACGAACCGAGCTCGGCCTCCGGCATGACCTTGTTCACGACACCCATCGCCAGCGCCTCGGAGGCGCCGAACTGCCGGGCGGAGAAAAAGATGTCCTTGGTATTGGCCGGGCCGACCGTGTCGATGAAGCGCTGGAGACCCGCATAGCCGTAGCCCAGCCCCAGCTTGGCTGCAGGCAGACCGAAGCGCGAGCCCTCCGTGCAGAAGCGCAAATCGCAGCCGATGGCGAGGTTGAGACCGCCGCCGATGCAGTAGCCCTGAATCTGGGCAATGGTCGGCTTGGGGAAGGTGCTTAGCGCATTGTAAAAGCCCTGGCCGATGGCGTTGTAGCGCTCGACCGCCTCGCGCGTTGCGCGCTCGCTCTCGAATTTGGAGATGTCGGCGCCGGACACGAACGCCTTTCCGCCCGCACCCGTCACCACGACCAGGCGCACCTCCGGGTCTCGGGCGAATTCCTCGAGAATGCCGGTGCCTGCCTTCCACATCTCGAGTGACACCGCGTTGTGCCGCTCGGGGTTGTTGAATGTCATGACGCCGACGCGGCCCTCCTTGCGGGAGAGCATTTTGCTGGTGGTGGTCATCGGTATCCTCTTGCTCTATGGCGCAACCCTCCCCCACCGGGGGGAGGGAATTCCGTGACGTGTTGGCATCAAATCACCTTGGCCTTGCGCAAGCTGGCGATCTCGGCCGCGGAGAAGCCGAACTCGCTCAGCACCTCGTCATTGTGCTCGCCGCGCTCGGGCGGCGGGGCAACGAGGCGGCTCGGCGTGCGCGCGAGCGTCACCGGCTGGCCGACAAGATGCAGCGTGCCGCGCCCATCGGCCGTCGCCACGTCCTGCACCATGTCGAGGTGTTTCGACCTGCGCATCGTCGTAGATCTGGTTGATGGCGTAGATTGGCCCGCAGGGCACCTCCGCCGCGTTGAGGCGCGCGACCCATTCGGCGCTGGTGCCGCCGACGAGATGGCGCTCGATCTCGGCGTTGAGGGCGTCGCGGTTCTGGCGCCGGGCCTGCGCCGTGGCGTACTTGGGGTCCTTGGTGAGCGCTTCCGCGTCGATGGCGCGGCACAACCGCTCCCACGTCACAGTGCCCGCGGTGGCAATATTGATGTAGCCGTCGCTGGTCTTGTAGACGCCGGTCGGGATGCTGGTTGGATGGTTGTTGCCGGCCTGGCCGCGGAACTTCCCCCGCGTTGAGCCAGCGCGAGCCCTGGAAGTCGAGCATGAAAACCTGCGCCTGCAGCAGGGAGGTTGCCACCTCCTGGCCCTTGCCCGACTGCTCGCGCTCGATCAGCGCCACCAGGATGCCGAGCGCGCAGAAGAGGCCGGCGGAGAGGTCGGCGATGGGAATGCCGACCCGCATCGGTCCGCGGCCCGGTTCGCCGGTGATGGACATCAGTCCTCCCATGCCCTGGGCGATCTGGTCGAAGCCGGGGCGCTTGGCATAGGGGCCGTCCTGACCGAAGCCGGAGATGCTGGCGTAGACGAGGCGAGGGTTGAGCTTGCTCAAGGTCGCGTAGTCGATGCCGAGCCGCGTCTTCACATCCGGGCGGTAGTTCTCGATGACCACGTCGGCCTTCGCCGCCAGCCGGCGGAACACGCTCGCGCCGTCCGCCGATTTCAGATCGAGCGTGATCGCGCGCTTGTTGCGGTGCAGGTTTTGGAAGTCGGGGCCATGGCGCGGACCGCCCATGGCGTCGCCCGGCTCCTGGTGCTCGGGCACCTCCACCTTGATGACGTTGGCGCCCCAGTCGGCCAGCTGGCGAGCTGCAGTGGGGCCCGCACGCACGCGCGTCAGGTCCAACACAGTAAAGCGTGCCAGCGCAGACGAAGCTTTTGGAATCGGCATGTCCTCACCTCAGGTGGAGACATGCTGCTCCAGCTTCGCGCAGATTGCAAAGGGCACTTGGCAGCGCCCGCCCACCGATCCGGCGAGGGATGCGGTCAGGCCATCTCCGCCACGTAGTATTTGTCCGCGGGGTTGCAGCGCCCGACCCGCCATTCGATATGGCGGCCGTCCAGCGACATCACGACGCGATCGAGAACCATGACGGGAGAGCCTACAGCGACGCCCAGCAGCTGAGCCACGGTCGGCGATGCCTCGCCCAGCGAGATGCGCTCCTCGGCCCGGCCCAGCAGGATGCCGTATTCCTGGGCGAGCCCGATGATCCGCTCCGTCACGACCTTCTTCTCGGGCAGGCCCGGAAACAATGCCGCCGGCAAGGACACATCTTCGACGAGATAGTTCTGCCCGTTGACGGCGCGGACGCGTTGGATGCGGTAGACGTGGTCCTCGGGCCGCAACCGAAGCCGCTTGCATTCGGTATCATTGGCCCGGCCCTCGCTGATATCCAGGTGCTTGACCTGGCCGCAGAGTCGGCTGCCGTCGGGCATGCGAAGATTGGTGAAGCGGGCAGCCAGCTCGTCGGACGTCTGGTCGTTGACGAAGGTGCCCCGACCCTGGCGCCGCGTGAGCAGACGCTCCGCCTCCATCAGGTCGAGCGCCTTGCGCATCGTGCCGGCACTGACGCCGAACTCGCGGGCCAGATCGCTCTCGTTGGGGATTGCGGCTCCTGGTTTCCACTCACCGCCGGCGATGCGCTCCGCCAGTGCATCCCGCAACTGCAAGTAAAGTGGCCGGTTCGAAAACCGGCCCGTCGACATCATCCGATCGCTCAACATCCTTGCCTCCTACATCTCAATCGAGCGCCCCTACATCGGATATTCTGCGTCTTACGGACGCTAGTATATCTCGACTGTCCTCTGTGTTATATCTAGTATTTCCCGCCATAACCTCCGTTATTCCATCGTCAATTCTTGGTCATCATAGTTCATAACCTGGTTTTATTCGAGCATTCGATATGAGTTCTTCACATCCGGGATTCCTCCGTCGCCGCGTCCCGATGCGCGTCCCCTTGATCTGCTCGGTGCCCCGCGATCCGCCGACACTGCCTAGCGCCGGCCCGCTGGCCAAAAATGCAGCTTACGACATGTGCCAAGATTGAAAAGCATTTTTGCAATTGCGCATGATCGCGCAAGCTCGAGCTTGGCCTATGTCGACGGCGACGATGTGGGAATGGGTGTACGACCGCATGGCTTCTTGGCGGATAGCGCAACCGCTCACCAGTGGGCGCGATTTGTGATAGCCAGCACCCAGCGTCGAGGCCTCGATCACCAACGTCGGAGAAGCGACACATGGCGAATGACATCGATCTAAAGAGCCGCACGGCCGTCGTCACCGGTGGGGCGCAAGGCTTCGGCAGGGCGATCACCGAGCGTTTCGTCAAATCCGGTGCGCGGGTCGCGATCTGGGACCATGATATCGCGCTCGCGCAGAAGACCGCCCAGGCGCTCGGCGAGAAGGTCACGGCGATTGCCTGCGACGTGGCGGAGCCAACCCTCGTCGCCAAGGCGTGCGAGGCCACCATCAAGGCGCTCGGGCGTATCGACATCCTCGTCAACAACGCCGGCATCGCCGGCGCCAACGCCAAGGTGTGGGAGACGGAGGTCGAGGAGTGGCGCAAGGTGATGCGCATCAATCTCGACGGTCCCTTCATCTGCTCCCGCGCGGTCGTGCCCGGCATGATCGCGCAGAACTACGGGCGTATCGTCAACATCGCCTCGATCGCGGGCAAGGAGGGCAACCCGAACGCAGCGCACTACTCGGCCTCCAAGGCGGGCGTGATCGCCCTGACGAAGTCGCTCGGCAAGGAGCTCGCCGGCTACGACATCGCCGTGAACGCGGTCACCCCGGCTGCAGCCAAGACGGCGATCTTCGACCAGCTCAAGCAGGAGCACATCGACTTCATGCTCTCCAAGATCCCCCGCAACCGCTTCGTGACGGTGGACGAGGTGGCGGGGCTGGTCGCCTGGATCGCGAGTGCGGAGAACTCCTTCACCACCGGCGCCGTGTTCGACATCTCGGGCGGTCGGGCGACCTATTGATGTGGGCCGGTGGGGGGACGATGAGGCATTTTCGCGTGCATGCACTTGTGGGGGCGTTGGCGCTGGGCCTAGGTATCGGCCCCCTCCGTGCGCAACCCGCTGCCGGCATCCCCCGCGATGTCTCGGCGCTCGCCGGCCAGCATCCAGCCGAGTACTACCGGCGCGCGGCGGCCCTGTTCAAGGACGGCCGCCAGGACGATGCCGTGTTCGTCTTCTACCTGGGCCAGCTGCGCTATCGCACGCACTTGAAGGCGCGGCCAGCTCTCAAGCGCGACGGCGATCCGGCGCTGTTTGCCTCGCTTTCCGAGGTCGTGGGGCGGCCGCTCAACGAATACGCCTTCGGCGACATTCCAGCGCTCGCCCGCACGATCGAGGCTGTGCTCGCCTATGATGCGGCCAATCCGGACGGCTTCACACCGCCCATGCAGTTCCACGAGGCCCATGCAGCAGTGCGCGAGGGGCTTTCGGGCTTGCGCCGCCAGATCCTGGCGGAGCAAGACCAGATCCGCGCGCAGCGCGCCAGGAATGGCCTGGTGAACCGCAACTGAAGCGCTCCCCATCTGCGCCACGTCCGCACTGCGCCCTACATCGACAGTCTTGGCACGAGCCAGAGCCCATGCCCTACTCCAACTACCGTCCCGATCTCATGGGGTCTGCCCGGCTCACACCGTCGGGCAGCTTCGAGGCGGGCTCGCTGCAGAGCTTCACGCTCGTCTATACGGCCGGCGCCTTCGGGGTCGATGACACCGGCTCGATCAAGATCGGCTTCCGCTTCGCCACCGACTTCGGGCCCGTGCAGTTCGCCGATCCGAAAGGCCAGGGCTACACCACGGTGGAGGCCTCCAACGGCGCGACGCTGGAAGCCAAGTGGGAGTTCAAGCGCAATATTCGCCCCTGGAGCCGCTCGCTCTACATCGGCGTGGTGAAGGACTTCCTCAGCCCCGGCGACACCATCACCATCCGCTTCGGCGACCGCCGGCAGGGCTCGCCCGGCATCCGCCTGCAGACCTACTGCGAGAGCGAGTTCCAGTTCCGCGTCTTTGCCGACCCGATCGCCACCTATGACTACGTCGCCCTGCCCGAAAGCCCGAAGATCGCCATCGTGCCCGGGCCGGGCGTGCGCTGGCGTGCCGTGTTGCCGACGCTGGTGCGGGTGGGCGAGCCGTTTCGCCTGAGCATCAAGGCCGACGACAAGTGGGGCAATCCTTCCAATCTCATCGACCGCAGCCTGCGACTGGAGGCGGACGGGCCGATCGCGGGATTGCCGGCGACGGTGCGCTTCTCGCCAGGGAATTTTGCCGCGGTGGTCGAGGGCCTGCTCATCGACGCGCCGGGTGAGCGCATCCTGCGCGTGCTCGACGATAGCGGCCAGGAGCTCTGTCGGACGAACCCGCTGCGCGTGGCGTCGAAAGACGCGATGCTCGTGCACTTTGGGGCGACACCCACGGCCAGTCCAACGAGACGCTGGGCACCAACTCGGCACGCGAATACTTCGAGTTCGGCCGCGACAAGGCCTTCCTCGACGTCATGGGCCACCAGGGCAACGACTTCCAGATCACGGGCGCCTTCTGGCGCGAGCTCAACGCGCTCACGCGAGAGTTCGACAAGCCGGGCCGCTTCGTGTGCATCCCCGGCTACGAGTGGTCGGCCAACACGGCCGTCGGCGGCGACCGCAACGTGCACTACCGCCACGAGGGCGAGACCATCCACCGCTCCTCGCACGCCCAGATCGCCGACGCCGTCGACATCGTCGACGAGGCCTCCGACGCACATGATGCCCATCAGCTGTTCGCCAAGCTTGCCGGCAAGGACTGCGTGGTGGCGGCGCACGTCGGCGGGCGCTACGCCGACATCAAGTTCGCGCACCACGCCATGGAGCCTGCGGTCGAGGTGCATTCGGCCTGGGGCACCTTCGAGTGGATCGTGCGCGACGCCTTCGAGAAGGGCTACCGCGTCGGCATCCTCGCCAACTCCGACGGCCACAAGGGCCGCCCCGGCGCCTGCTACCCCGGCGCCTCGTTCTTCGGCAGCTACGGCGGCCTCACCTGCTTCCTGGCGGAGCGGCTCGACCGCGATGCCATCTTCGAGGCCATGCGGCGCCGGCACCACTACGCCACGACAGGCAACCGCGCGTTCCTGAGCGTCACCGCCGAGCTCGCAAACGACGCCGAAGTCTTCCTGCGCGATCCCGCGGCCGGGCCAACGTCCAGCGAGCGCACGCGCCGCCTGATCATGGGCGACATCGCCCGCGTCGCCGACGGCGAGGTCGATCTTGCCATCGAGGTGGTGGGCTCCGCCCCGATCGAGAAGCTCGACATCTACGACGGGCCCGACCTCGTCGAGACGGTTCGCCCCTATGGCGCAGGGGATCTGGGCGCGCGCGTGCGCCTCGTATACGAGGGTGCCGAGTACCGCGGCCGCGCCCGCACCACCACCTGGGACGGCTCGCTCGACATCGCGGGCAACCGCATCCTGCGCACGGGGATCATCAACAACTGGAATCTCGATCGCGGCATCCAAACGCAAGACGCCACGCGCGTGACCTGGAAAGCCGTCACGACGGGCAACTACGGCGCTGTCGATCTATGGCTTGACGGCGTGTCGGGGCTGCTGGCGTTCAAGACAGCGCCGGTTTCGGGCGAAGTGGACATGGCCGATCTGGCGGTCACTCCGCGCACCTTCGAGGCCGGCGGGCTCGAGCGCGCGGTGCGGCTGCAGCGGCTGCCAGAGGTCATGCGAGAGACGCGCCTCGCGCTCAGGCGGCGCATCAAGCTGCGTCCCACCGGCGATACTCGCCCCTACATCCGCGTGCAGCAGGAGGACGGCCACCGCATGTGGTCGAGCCCGCTCTACCTGTTCCGCTGAGCTGGCATCGGAACTCGCGCGACAGCATCGCATGGCGCTCTACCCGACCTGCGCTATGGCACCGGCTCCTCGGACGGCCGATGCGCGGGATCGAAGCCGTGCATGTAAAGCGCCCATTGCAGGCCAACGAGCGCGCCCTTGACGCGCGGCAGCAGCAGCAGCGACGCGACCAGCGTCAGCGGCAGCCAGATCGACAAGTGCACCCAGGTCGGCGGGGCCGCAAACTTCTCGAGCGCGAGCGCGCCGCCGACGATGAAGTGCCCCACCACGAGGATCGTGAAGTAGGGCGGGGCGTCGTCGGTGCGGTGGTGGTGAAGCGGCTCGCCGCAAGTCGGGCAGGTGTCGGAGGTCTTGAGGTAGCGGTGGTACAGCGCACCCTTGCCGCAGCTCGGGCAACGCCCGGCAAAGCCGCGCAGCATGGCGCGCACGAGGTCGCGCGGTGGAGGGGCAGCGGCTGCGCCGTATTCGATCATGCAATGGACATAGGCGATGCGGTCCTTCCCCGTGTTGCGGCAAATCGCCCGCGCCCGGTCTTCGGCTCCGCCCGCTCAGCCATCGGCCCCATCCGGAACGAGCACGGCTGCGCCCGTGAGCTGCCCCGAGCGCAGCAGCGCCAGCGCCTCGTTGGCCGCACTCAAGGCAAACGGCACGACGTGGGTGCGGATGGGCATATCGGCCGCAAGGGCGAGGAAGGCTTCCGCATCGGCACGCGTGAGATTGGCGACTGAACGCACCACCCGCTCGCCCCATAGCAGCCTATAGGGCATCGACGGGATGTCGCTCATGTAGATGCCGCCAAGCACCACCGTGCCGCCCTTGCGCACGCGGGCCAGCGCTTCTGGCAGCAGTGCGCCAACGGGGGCGAAGATGATGGCGGCGTCGAGCTCCACCGGCGGCGCGGCATCGGAGCCGCCCGCCCACCTGCAGCCAAGCTGCTTGGCGAAAGCCTGCGCCTCCTTGTCGCCGGGCCGCGTGAAGGCATAGACGGACCGGCTCTGGAAGACCGCCACCTGGGCGATGATGTGAGCGGCCGCGCCGAAGCCGTAGAGGCCCAGATGCCGGGCGTCGCCGGCCATCACCAGCGAGCGGTAGCCGATCAGCCCGGCGCACAGCAGCGGTGCCGCCTCGATGTCGCTGTAGGCGTCGGGCAGGGCGAAGCAATAGCCCGCGTCGGCGAGCGCATATTCGGCATAGCCGCCGTCGATCTGGTAGCCGGTGAAGGCTGGCTTGTCGCACAGGTTCTCCCGGCCGCCGCGGCAGTAGGCACAGCGCCCGCAGGTGTGCCCGAGCCAGGGGATGCCGACGCGGTCGCCCTTGCGGAAGCGTCGCACGCCGGCGCCGAGGGACTCGACCCGGCCGACGATCTCATGGCCGGGCACGATCGGCAGCTTGGGATCGGTCAGCTCGCCGTCGACGACATGCAGATCGGTGCGGCACACGCCGCAGGCCGCGACCCTGACCAGCACCTGGCCCCTGCCGGGCTTGGGCCTCGGCAAGCGCCGCAGCTGCAGCGGCCGTCCAGGCCGGTCGAGAACCATGGCCTTCATCTCGCAACCCTCCGTGGCTCAGACTAGCCCTGGCCACGGGGCGCCCGAATGGCCGCCGCCTCGGGATGGGTCGACAGGAAGTGCCGCAACGCCATGAAGAGCTCGCGCGCGTGGCGGCGGTCATGGCGACCGAGCGCCGCGCGGATGTCGTCGCGCAGCATGTTGCGGATCGTCTCGGCCCCATGCTGCTGATGCAGCAGGTAGTCGGCAAGCGCAACAGCGGCAATCTCCGGAATGTGCTCATGCTCGGCGACAGCCAGGATCTCCGCCTCGCTCAAATCGCACAGGGCAATACAGTCTTCGAGACTGATCACGATCAGACGCCTCTCCCCAAGCGCCGCAACCTTATCCTCCGTCCCGCCCGGGGTGCCGCATTGATCGGGATCAATCGACCGCAGCCGGCGGCGCGCCCTCGCTCTCCGGCCAAGCTGTCGCGTGCCGTCGATGACGGCCCCGGCCGGGCGTGGTAGGAGCATCGTCAAAGCCAGTTGGAGAGGCACCCGTGATCATCGAGAAGCAAGAGGACGTCACCCGGGCGGTGCTGAGCGAGCTGCAGCGCGCGCCCAATGCGCGTTTCCGCGAGATCATGTCGGCCCTGGTGCGGCATCTGCATGCGCTGGCGCGCGAGGTGCGGCTGACGGAGGACGAGCTGCGCATGGCCGCCGGCTACGTGGTCGCGCTCGGCAAGCATACGAGCGAGGCCCACAACGAGGCAATCCTGATGGCGGGATCGCTCGGTCTGTCGTCGCTGGTCTGTCTGCTCAACAACAGCGAGGGCGGGACGGAGACGGACGCCAACCTGCTCGGCCCCTTCTGGCGGGTGAACTCGCCGGCGACTCCCAATGGCGGCTCCATCGTGCGCTCGCCCACGCCGGGTCCGGTGCTGTTCGTCGATTGCTGGTTCAAGGATCGCACCGGCCGTCCGATCGCCGGCGCCGAGATCGACGTGTGGCACTCCTCCACCGAAGGCTTCTACGAGAACCAGGACCCCACCCAGGCCGACATGAACCTGCGCGGCAAGCTCACCAGCGACGGCGACGGCCACATCGGCTTCCGCAGCGTCCTGCCGGCCGGCTATCCGATCCCCATCGGCGGCCCCGTCGGTGAGCTGCTGCGCATCCAGGGACGGCACAACATGCGTCCCGCGCACCTGCATTTCCTCGCTGCCAAGCCGGGCTTCAAGACGCTGATCTCGCAGGTCTACGTCGACGACGACCCGTACCTGGAGACCGACGCCCAGTTCGGCGTCACGCGCCACCTGATCGGCAACTACGTGCGCCATGAGGGCGGCAAGGCGCCGGCGCCCGACGTGACGGGCGTATGGTACTCGCTGGAGCGCAGCTTCGTGATGGATGGGGGAGACTCCAAGCTGCCAAGGGCGCCCATCACCGGCAAGGCCGAGGGCGAGCGGCCGCATCTTCCGGTGCTGGAGCGGCGCGGCTAGCCCTCGGAGCGACCGGCGATGGCTTTGCTCAATACCGAGGCCGGCTACGGGTCGCTGAGCAAGGCCTGCCACTGGCTGGTGGTGGCGCTGTTTGCGTTCCAGTTCGCGGCGGCCAACATCATGCTGCGCCTCGACGACGGCGACACGGCGCTGGGGCTCGGCCAGGCGGCCTACTACAACTGGCACAAGTCGATCGGGCTCGTGGCCTTGCTGGTCGCGGTGGTGCGCCTGCTGGCGCGCCGCAGCGGCCAGCTTCCACCCTGGGCGCCGATGCTCAGCGCGGGCGAGCGCAAGTTCATTCATCGGGCCGAGCAGGTGCTCTATGCCGCCATGTTCGTGATGCCGGTCAGCGGCTTCCTCTACGTCATGGCTGGCGGCTATGGCGTCAACCTGTTCGGGGTGGCCGAGCTGCCCAACCCGATCGGCACCTGGCCCGCGCTCGCCACGGCTGCCAAGTGGACGCATATCGCGAGCGCCTACGCTCTCGCGGCCGCCCTTGCCGGCCACGTGGGCCTCGTGCTGTGGCACACGCTGGTGCTGAGGGACGGCCTTCTCAGGCGAATGCTCCGCCGCCGAGGGGGATGAGGCGCCTGAGCGTTGTCGGCCGGGGCCATTCTCGCGGGCTGTGCCCTGAGCTAGACTTCGCGCGCCTAGCGGAGGAGATCCAACGTGGCCGAACAAGCATACGCGGAGTCGATGACGCTCGCGTCCGATCTACCGACGCCGCTGACCCAGACCGAGATCGACCAGCGTGTGTTCGATCTCTACGACGAGTACTGCCATGGGCGCATGGATCGCCGCGAATTCCTGCTGCAGGCCGCCGCGGTTACGGTCGGGGGCCTCGCCATGGCGCAGGCGCTGCTGCCCGCGATACGCGCTGGCGCAGACGATCTCCTTCACCGATCCGCGCATCAAAGCCCGCTACGTCACATATCCCTCGCCGGGCGGCACATCCGGCACCATGCGCGGCTACTTGGTGCAGCCGAGCGGCGCGGGGCCGTTCCCGACAGTTCTCGTGATCCACGAGAACCGCGGACTCAACCCCTACATCGAGGACGTGGCGCGTCGGGCGGCAGCCGAGGGGTTCCTCGCGCTTGCGCCTGATGGCTTGTCACCAGTCGGCGGATATCCTGGCAATGACGACGACGGTCGCTCTCTCCAGGCAGGGCTGGACCAAGCCAAGCTTCGCACGGACATGGTCAACAGCGCGCGCTACTTGAAGGGGAATGCCCTCTCCACCGGCAAGCTGGGCGTCACGGGCTTCTGCTGGGGCGGCGGCACCACCAACTTTCTGGCCGTCGCGCTCGGTGCCGACATGCATGCGGGCGTGCCGTTCTACGGTGCTGCAGCCGAGACTGCTCGCGTGGCGTCCATCAAGGCGCCGCTGCTGATCCACTACGCCGAGAACGACGAACGCATCAACGCAATGTGGCCCACCTTCGAAGGTGCGCTGAAGGCGGCTGGCGTGACCTACGAGATGCACCGGTATCCGGGCACCCAGCACGGCTTTCACAACAACTCGACGCCGCGCTACCAGGAGGCCGCGGCCAAGCAGGCCTGGGAGCGGACCATCGCCTTCTTCAAGAAGCATCTCGCGTGAGGTCGCGATCTCCCTCTCCCCGTTCACGGGGAGAGGGCTGGGGTGAGGGGCAGCAACAACCGCCGGAGCAAGCGTCTGCCCCTCACCCTAACCCTCTCCCCATTCTGAAGGAGAATGGGGAGAGGGGCTCACGTCTTGCCGAAAATCGAGACGTCATCGACGCCGTGGTAGGCTGGGTCCTTCCAGCCGTCCTCGTCGTAGTCGGCCATGCAGCGCTCGGCCAGCGCCTCCATCTCCTTGAGCGCACCCGAGGCCTGCGCCAGCTGTAGCGGGAAGAGCCGCACCACCTCGTGGTTGCCGGCGTAGTTGAGTTCGTAGAGCTCGTGGCGCGCGCCGAACTCGCTGCCGATTGCGTCCCACAGGAGCTTCATGGTCTTGATGCGCTCCTTGTAGTCGATGCCGTTCGAGCCGCGCACGTAGCGGGCGAGGTACTTGTCGATATCGGGGTTCTTGAAGTCGCGGGCGTGCGAGGGAAGATAGATGAGGCCCGAGGCGATCACCCTCTCCACGATCGAGCGCACTGCCGGATAGGCCTCGGTCCCGAACAGGCGATAGGCGCTCGAGGCGCGGATGTTGGGCAGCAGCGCGCCGCCAACCCACGGCTCGGGATTGCAGGCCATGGCGTCGGTAAGCGACCAGAACAGATTGCGCCAGCCGATCACCTCACCGATCTGGACCTGCACGCCGCGGAAGGCCTCCACGCCCGTGGCACGCGCCGCCTTGGAGAGCAGCCCGGCGATGAAGTCGAGCTTCACGGCAAGTCGCGTGCAGCCTTGCAGTGTCAGGCCGTTGGCAAAGCCCGAGCGAGGGTAGAAAGCCTTGAGACGCTCGACGTTGCGATGGATGAACACGTTCTCCCAGGGGATGAAGGCATTGTCGAACACGAAGATGGCGTCGTTCTCGTCGAAGCGCGAGGTGAGCGGATAGTCCCAGGGCGAGCCGGTGGCGGCCGCGGCAAACTCGTAGGAAGCCCGGCAGATGAGCTTGATGCCGGGGGTATTCATCGGGGCGATGAACATCACCACCATGCTCGGGTCGTTGATCTCCTGCCCCATGTTCTGGCCGACGAAGTTGTAGTGGGTGAGCGCCGAGTTGGTCGCCACCACCTTGGCGCCCGACACGTAGATGCCAGCATCCGTTTCCTTCTGGATGGTTATGTAGACGTCCTTGACGTGCTCGGCCGGCTTGGACCGGTCGATGGGCGGGTTGACCAGCGCATGGTTGAGATAGAGCACGGCGTCCTGGCCGCGCTTGTGCCAGGCGCGCGCATTGTCGGCGAACGGTGCGTAGAACTCGGCGTTGGCGCCCAGCGTATTGAGGAAGGCCGCCTTGTAGTCGGGGCTGCGGCCCATCCAGCCGTAGGTGATGCGGGCCCAGGCGGCGATCGCATCGCGCTGGGCGATCATCTCCTCGCGCGAGCGGGCGGCCTTGAAGAACTTGTGGGTATAGCCGCCCGAGCCGGTGTCGGTCGGCGCCGTCAAAGTCTCGTTGGCCTTGGCGTCGTGCAGCGCATCGTAAAGCTTGGCGACGGAGACGGCGCCGTTGCGCAACGCCGGATGGGTTGTCACGTCTTTGACGCGCTCGCCGTAGATATAGACCTCGCGCCCGTCGCGCAGCGACTGCAGGTACTCGGCGCCGGTGAAGGGGCGCTTCTTGCCCTCGATGATGGCTTCGGGTGTATCGGGCATAGCGCTTGCGTCCCTCTTTGTGTGGAGCTGCCGCGATGATAGCCAGCGCCGCGCGCCGCGCCTACGCTGGCCCTCGCGCCGCCCTGGCGGGCGGACCCGCATTCAGCTTGTAGTCATATTTCATAGGGCCTAATCTCGGCGACGCGGGAGCGAACGTGCAAGTCGACAATTTGGAAGGCACAGCAATCCCCAACGTGCCCCGGAGGAATCGCATGCGTTATGCCCTCGGCGCGGCCTGGATCCTGGCCTGCCTTTTCACCGTTGCCGGGTTGACGGTTGCTGTGGCGCCGGCGCTGGCAGGCGACGGGCAGGTCGCGAGCCTGCAGGAGAATGCCGCCACGCAGGGCATGCGCGGCGCATCTCAGAACATGAGCACTCTGCCGAAGACGGCGCAGATGCGATGCCCTGCGGGCCAGCTGGTCTTCCTATCTACGGCGTGCGGCTGCAACGGCGCCTGCTGCGCCTGCTCGCAGGGCGCGCGCTACCTCAACCACTGCACCTGCCGCTGCGAGCAGGCGCCGCCACCGCCGGCATCTTGCCGCTTCGGGTTCAGCGTCGGCAGCCAGTAGCTCGACCAGTGGCGGCTGGCAGACACGGCACGTTGCGACCCTGCCGCGTGCGACGATTGCAGCATGACAAGATATGTCGCGCTACTTCGGGCTGTGAACGTCGGCGGAGCTGGCAAGTTGCCGATGGCCGCCTTGAGATCCATATGCAATGACGCGGGCTTCGCTCGCGTCGAGACCTACATTGCGAGCGGCAATGTCATCTTCGAGTGCAAGGCCGCGCGATCAAGAGTGAAGGCCGAGCTCGAAGCTCGTTTGCTCGCCTACGCCGGCAAGCCCATAGGCGTGGTGGTCCGAACAGCCGCTGACATGGTCGCCGTTCTAGAGGCCAATCCTTTTCTGGCCGCGGAGCCCAAATATGTGTACGCGATCTTCCTCGATCACCGCCCCCCGCACGATGCCCTGGATCATGCGACTGGGCAAAGTGACGAGGAGATGCGGCTGGGCGACAGGGAGATTTTCGTCCACTTTCGGAGCGGCATGGGCCGTTCCAAGCTCAGAATTCCCGCAGCCAGACTGGGCACGGCTCGCAATATGAACACCGTCGCGAAGTTGGCGACAATTGCATCGCGGCCCAAGCCGCCTTCCGATCCATTCAGCAATCCGCGACCAAGAGCGGCGCGGACCCGATCCGGACGGTAGTCAGATTAGCGGCACTTGGAGGTGAACTCCTCCAGTAGCTGAGCGGAGCGCTCCTGCGCAATCGGGGTCAGGGAGTAGGCGACCAGGAACTCCGAGCGCTTGTTCTTGACGAAAATCTCCTCGACGGAAAAAGCGTCGGCGTCCTTGGGAATGGCGGCTGCGTCCTTGGGCAGACAGCGCCCACGGCTATGCTGCTCCACGATGCTCTGCATGACATGGCTCAGCTTCCAGCCGAGCGGCAGATTGAAGCGCTCGTACTCCAGACTGAACTGCGGCTCCGAACTCGCGGAGCACGGCACGGTGTGTACCTGGTTGGCCTCTGCGCCGCCCGGCGCAGCACCCTCCGCCGTATTGAGGGACTGCAATCCGCCGCTCGGACAATTTCGCAGGGCCCGCCGATAGTTCTCGTCGAGGAAGGCGTTGCGGACGCTGTAGCCGCGGCGCAGGCGGACATTGAGCATGGCCCGCACAGGCGGCGTCGCTTCGTCCAGGAGACCAGGCGTCGTCACCGCCTCGGGCTGCTGGCTGCCGATCACGATCATGTGCACCTTGATCTGCGCGAGCGGGTCTTGCTCGAACGGGCGCAGGGCGAAGCGCAGCGAGCGCAGCGTCTCCAGGCCCGAGCTCTCGAAATAGGCGCCATCGACCAGGGCAAGCGGGCTGCCCGGCACCTTGGCCGGCGGCAGCACCCAGGGAAACCGGCCGCTCAGTCCCACCGCGGTTGCCAGTGTGATGTCCTTGCCCTGGGGCAGCGAGTTGGCATGTAGGTAGGCGATGTCGGAGCCCGCCTCCTGGACCGCGGCCCGGAACGGCGCGATGACGATCAGGCGGCCATCAGCGACGCTTGTGGTGTTGATCAGCAGCGCCGGGCCTGCGTCGCCGGCGTTCCAATGGTCGAGGAACGGACCGCTGAAGGGGTTCTTCGCTCCTTTGTCCAACCTAGCCCAGGCCTCCTCGATGCTCTCCTCCAGCGCGCGTCCACGGCTCAATTGCGCAAGGCGCGTCAGACCCCGCAGGCCGGAGACGAGGCTCACCGGCACGACATGCTGCAGGAAGTCGCCGAACAATGCGCGCGACACGATCGGGGCGAGAAAATCGCCATCGAGCAGCGTGTCGATCTTCTGTTCCAGCGGTCCCGACTTGGGCTCCGGCTCGAGGTCGAGCTTGCAGGGCTGCCAGGGCGCGTTCGTCGCTTCCTTCTTGGCGAGAGCGGCAAACATCGCCGCCCCTAGGCTGCCGCCGGAAACGCCGCTGATGGCAAAAACGTGCTGGGCGAAACTAGGACACTGGTCCTGGATGCGCGCCAGGATCTTGGCGGTGAACTGCGCGGCGTAGAGGCCGCCGGCCTCGGCGGAGACGAGGTAGACCGGGTAAGGCTGGCCCTCGAAGGCATCCCTGTCCTTGCGCGCCGCGAGCCACTCCTGGAAGCGCGGGCCGATCTCGGAGACCGGTGGCGCATCCTTGGGCCGGTCGATCAGAAGGATATGATGCATGTTGCCGGCATCGAGCACGGTCCAGGCGAGCGACCACACGATTAGAAGCAGGACATAGGGAATGCCGTGCCGGTCAGAGACGCCCTGCAGCAGGGTGAGACCGATCAAGATCACGCTGACGAAGACAAAGAGGATCGCCAGCGATCCTGCCTGCTGGGAGAAAGTGACCGAGACTCCAGGAAAGAATGCCATCGCGACCATCACGGTCGCGAGCACGTAGCAGAGCATCCGCCAGGGCCAGGCTATGCTCGATGACCGGGATCTTCTCCAGCGCTCCCACCCATAGGTGACCAGCAGGAAAAGCACGGCCAGGACCGCCACCGCTGTGCCGCCCAGTGTCAGGTGCCGCGCGGTGGCGCGCATCTCCTGGATGATGGGCTCGAACTCGGGGCCGATATTGCCAGCAATGCCGGATACGTCGCGCACCGCCAGGAACATGCCCAACGCGGTTCCCGCCAGCAGCATCGTGCCGCAAAGGGGCGGGCCCCAGCGCAGGGAAGCGCTCAAGACCTGCCCGGGATTTGCGACCTTGGAGAGGTGTCCGGCGGCGCGCTGGCGCCCGACGTAGTAGGTCAGGAATGCGGCCAGGAACAGCGTCACGCCCGTGAAGGCGATCTGGCCGAATGCGGCGACGACGCTATCCGGCTTGCGTAGGTTTTCGGCCAGCGCGCGATAGAGATCGCGAACCTGGTCGGGAACGACGAGCACGGCGACGGCGAGCAACGCCACAACCCAGGGGACCCGCAGGACCCGCAGCGCCTCGAAAAACTGGTCCATCCGCTGCCGGCGATTGTCGGCATCCATGGGCACCTCCCTCGACAGCGGGCCGATTGGTCCGCCGTGCCGATGCCGCCCTCCCGCCAGGCCGGCGTCTAACTCCGCAAGGCTGTTGCTGTCGCGACCGACTATATCGTCCGAAGGCCTGGCCTCATACGATTCCTGACTATCCGAGATAGCTCTGCTCGGCTACTCTTTCCCACCGATTGCACAATCGACAGTAGGCGGTAAGCGATGTTGCCCGCCCAGCTCCAAAGGCTGAAGTGGCCGGTTCAGGCAAGCGTGTTTGTAACGCATTTCCTGCATCACACGCTCGCTTTCTTTGTTTGGACGTCGCTGATCCTGCATGTCGCGATCCCGATGATCGGCGCGGGTTTGAACGTGCACCAAATTTCCCAAGAAGCCCGCACGTTCCTGAACGAAGGCCGCGTCAGCTGGCGAGGCGTCATAGCGATCGCGCTCGTGCCAGCTGTTCTCGTCGCGCTGCGCCGAGCCTATCTTTCGTGGCAAGGTCTCCACGACCGGCTGCACCAGAGAGGATACGCGCCCGATCATGCCGTTCACTTGTTGAAGTGGCCGATACGCACGGGACGATTCGTTGCGACCTTGCTGCATCAGGCCGCTGGGTTCTGCGGCTGGGTCTGGATCCTGTTCGCGCTCGTGGGGAGCCTGGGCGAGGCTGGATCGTATGCGACCAGGCTGCGCGAAGCCGGATTCGAATATTTCAAGGACGTGGGAGGGATCGATTGGCGGTATCTGCTCGCGATTTCCGCCGTCCCGGCCCTGCTCGTGTCGCTGTGGAACGCCAAACGCGCCTACCGAAGTCTGCATGCCATGGCGCAGGACCATCTGCCCAAGCTTGGCGCGCACGCTCGGCCAGCGGCATGACTGCGCTCGGTGCGCCCACTGACAAGGGCCTGCTCACCGCGCTGTGCTTGCGTCAGTCACGGCTCCGGGCATCGCCTCGCCTGGACGGGGGATCTCGTCCGGTCGGATCACGATCGGTCCCTCTATCAGGCGCGGTCTGAGCGGGGATACGGGCACCACCGCGGCTTGTCCCGGCGCGGGCGCGCGCCGGCGTCGCCAGCCGGCGCGGTCCGGGACCCGGTCCAGGCAAATCGGGTAGATCGTCAGCTTGTCGCGGTCGAAGCGCATGCGCAGGAAGCATTTGTAGTCGGCGATGCGCTGCGAGGAGAAGATCCAGTCCGCATTGACCCTCCCGACCACGTAGGAGAGTGACAGGTACGCCGCGAAGATGAGTGCGCCAACTATGCCGCCGACAATGATCATCTCAACGGGATAGACAATACGGGTCCAGAACTCCATTGGCACCCAGATCAACGTTAGGGCGTCACCCGGGCCCGGTGGATCGACGCCCAGCCGAAACTTCCATTCCGGCGTCAAGGAGGCGAGCCAGCTGGCCAGCTTCGCCACGGCGCCATAGTTGAAGTACGCAATAAAGCTATATAGGCCCCACATGGCAGCCAGATGCACGCACAAATGCCCAAAGGCCTGCAAGCCCCTGCTGACAAGAGCGAAGCTGCTCTTAGACTTGGATTTGGCGACGACGAAGAATACGACCAGGACGCCAAATAGGAAAACTGCCGCCAAGATGCTGTTTACAATTCCCAACAACAGCAGATGGAGGCCCTTTACGAAGGTCGCCAGAGTCTGTTCGAGAAAATGCGACCTGTCGAAGAATTGGAAGTAGAACTGCATCGTCTGCAGCGTCCATTCCTCGACGGTTCCGGTGCCCGTGAAGAGCTTCTCCTTGGACCCGAGAATGCAGGTACCCACGTCTTTGGCGGCGGCGCGACTTTGGCGAAGGGCCGCGTGGCCCTCCGGTCCCTGTAGACACTCTCTCACCGCTGCCGGCGTCTGCGTGAGACCACGCGTGATGGCGCCGCCCGGGGGAATATTGATCCACGCGTCAACTCGCAAGGTGGCGAAAGTCCAGGTCATCAGCCAATAGAGAATACCGGCAGCGATGAAGAAGCTGACGTTGTCCCGGGGGAAGCGCAGGACGTTCAATGCAGTCCTGAAGCTTTTCGTTTTGCTCGGATAGCATGCGTTGCGCGTCGTCTGCGTCGGCGCCGCATCCTCAGAGGTGGGATTCGGCTCCAGCTTGCAGTCCAAGTGGAAGTCGAGATCGCGCTGCTCGTTCCAGCGGAATTTGATCTCCTTGTCCAAGCTGTACGTGCCGTGCATGTAAGCGCCACCGCCTCCCGCGGTGATGAGGTTCATATTGCCCAGGTGCTGCTTCTCATTGTAGCGGGCATAGTGGTGCCAATCGCCGGAGAGAATGCCGCAAAGTTTGGCGCCTTTGCTGAGGGGTGCGCTGATGAGCTCGGTGAGGTTCCTGGCGGCCTGACGACCCTCCGGCGTATCGAGCGCGTACCAGCTGGGCTCGGCCGTCAGCAGGATGAACCGATCGTCTTTTCCCATGTGGTCGGCAATCGTCGTGAAATAGTCGAGCTGACCGGAGTTGAGCACGTCGGTGAGCTGGATGTCGGCGCCCCAGATCCACCAGTTGTGCGGCAGCTTGATCGCGAACGAGCTGCGGTGCTGGCAGGTCTGGAAGTCGCCGAACCGGCGGCCCTGGCGGTGTGACCTGCCGGCGCGCGCCCTGCAGAACTGATCGTCGAACGCGTTGAGCCCGTCGTACCAATCATGGTTGCCAGGGATGGCGAACACGTCGCGGGATGCGGCCCGAACGGACTTCGTCTGCGGGTCGGGCGGCGGCATTGGCAGCGCCAGCTCGTAGGGGGTAAAGGTGTGCTCGTCATAGGCTTCGTGCGCGGGCCAGGGGTAGATCTGGTCGCCACCGAATAGCACCACGCGCCCGTGGGGAAGCTCCATTCCGCTGGGCAGGTTCCTGATGCCTTCGATCTCGTCTTGCGCCGGCCCTTTGCCGCGGAGCTTGTCGGCGGCGATCAAATAGGCAATTGCATAGGTCGAGTTCGAAGCCATCGCCGAGATCGGCGGCAAAATCGGCCCAGAACGGCTGATCCCCAGACACGTCGCCGCTGTAGTCGTAACGCTCCGCGAACGCCTTCCTGAGTGCGGGATCAGCTGGAATCGGATCGGCCAGATGCTGGGTGGTGCGCCGATCGGCAAATTCGCCGAAGATCCGCGCGGCCATATCCCGATAGGCAGCCCAGACGAGAAGCCGTGGGCTGAACCACTTGGTCATTCCGGGATAGCTGCCGAGATCCCGTTCACGCGCCATTGAACGCCCCCAAGGTCATCAAAAATCCGCACCCGCGAGGGTAGGTGCAGCCAGCGCGCAAATCAATGTCGTGCGGCACAACGCACGCTCGGCCGCGAACGGAGATTATGCGGCGAAAAGATGACCGGCTGCCGCAACTCCGCGCGCTAGAGTGGCAGTTCGGCAAGTGCCAGATCGACGCGGACGGGATAGTCTGCCTCGGTTGCTCGGGGGATTGCAGGGAGGCAGCAGTGCCGAAGCGATCGCTGATTTTGGCCGGCGGCGGCGTGAAGGTCGCCTACCAGGCAGGCGTGCTGCAGGTGTGGCTCGACGAGGCGGGGCTCACCTTCGATCACGCCGACGGTGCCTCCGGCGGCAACTTCAATCTCGCCATGTACTGCCAGGGCATGACCGGCAAGGAGATCGCCGACAATTGGCGCAGCTTCCCCGTGCTGCGCTCGATCGGACTTCAACTGGCTCCAGCTGATGCGCTTCTACTGGTCGGAGATCACTGCTGAGCTACGACAAGTTCCGCAAGCAGGTGCTGCGCAAGGGCTGGAAGCTCGACTGGGAGAAGATCAGGGCTGCGCAACGGCTTGGTACGTTCAACGTCTACAACTTCACCAGGAACAAGCTCGAGGTGATCGAGCACGGCGGCATGAGCGAGGACCTGCTCGTGGCCTGCGTGACGCTGCCCATGTGGTTTGCGCCGGTCACGATCAATGGCGAGCGCTACATCGACGGCGTCTATCTCACCGACGCCAATCTGATGGAGGCGATCCGGCGCGGCGCCGACGAGTTGTGGATCATCTGGACGGTGAGCCGCAAGGCGGTATGGAAGGGCGGCTTCGTCGACACCTACTTCCAGATCATCGAGACCACCGCCAACGGCCATCTGCAGCGCGACCTCGACCGCATCGAGGTCAACAACGAGGCGATCGCCTCGGGCAGGAGCGGCGAGTTTGGCCGGCCGATCAGGGTCGAGATGTTGGCCGCGGAGGTGCCGCTGCACTATCTCGTCAACGTATCGTCCCCTCAGTTCACCGCCGCCGTCGAGCAGGGCATTGCCGATGCGCGCGCCTGGTGCCGCGAGCGGGCGATCACGCTGGCGTCCGACGCTCCCGGCAAGGGCCAGGACCTGATGGCGCTGGGCTTCCGCGAGACCATGGCTGGCCCCTTCGCGCTTGGTGTCACCGACCCAGAGGGAGGCCGCAAGAAGGGCTTGGCCGAGGGCACCACGCTCGCGCTCCATGGCAACGTCCGCATCGACGCCTTCGACCGCTTCGTCAACGAGCCCAACCATGCCGGATCGCTGACCGGCACCGTCGATTTCGAGGTGGCACCCTTCGCCAAGGGCATGACCGCATCCAAGGGCGTGTTCAACCTGTTCAAGCCGGGCGGCATGACTGCGGTGAAGTCGAAGGGATTGTTCAGTCTCTTCAGGTCGGCGCCCGGGAATACCGGCGACCTCAAGCACTTCATCTACGAGGTCGCCTTCGAGCACGGCGGCAAGCCCTACTATCTGGCGGGCCGCAAGGACGTGCGCGAGGGTGGTGAGCTGTGGGGCGACACCACGACGCTCTACACACGCCTGCACGAGGGTAGCGATGCCAGCGGGCCGGTGATCGGCGCCGGTGTCCTCACGTTCGGCGTCAACGAGCTCGTGGACCTGCTCAGCACCGTGGAGGTCCACAATGCCAGCTCCGAACCGGAGCGGCTCGCCGTCATCATCCGCTTTGGCCGCCTGTTCCTGGGTGAGCTGTGGGACAGTTACGCCCGCTTCATTCCCGGTCTGCCTTGAGGGAGATTTTGGACGATGGATTTCGACGCGATCGTCATCGGCAGTGGCTTCGGCGGGGCGGTGAGCGCGTGCCGGCTTGCGCAGGCGGGCTACCGCGTGCTGGTGCTCGAGCGCGGCCGGCGCTGGGACGCCAAGACCTATCCGCGCCAGGACGACGACCCGTGGTGGTGGAGCAACGAGGCTCCCGAGCGCTGGAACGGCTGGCTCGACCTGCGCGTGTTCGAGCATATGGCAGTGGCCCAGGGCGCGGCCGTGGGGGGCGGCTCGCACATCTATGCCAACATCTCGGCGGTGCCGGACAAATCGGTGTTCGACAAAGGCTGGCCGCCCGAGATCACCTGGGAGGCGTTGGCGCCGCACTACGACACTGTGGGCCGCGTCATGAACGTGCAGCCCGTGCCCGACAACCAGTGGTCGAAGAAGATGCAGTTGGTGCGGGAAGCGGCCGACGGCATCGGCGCCGGTGACCGCTTTCAGAAGCTCGAGCTCGCCGTCACGTTCGATCCCGACTGGAACTATTCGCTCCCGGCCGCCTTCGACACGCGTCACAGCAAGCGCTTCACCAATGCGCACGGCGTGGAGCAGGGCACCTGCGTGCACCTCGGCAATTGCGACATCGGCTGCGAGGTCGACGCCAGGAACACCCTCGACCGCAACTACCTGGCGACCGCGGAGAAGAAGGGCGCCGACGTACGGCCTCTGCACCTCGTCACCAACATCGAGCCGGCGGGCAACGGCTATAAGGTAAGCTACGACAGGCTCGAGCGCGGGCGCCGAATCCCAGGCTCGCTTCAGGGCCGCATCGTGGTGCTTGCGGCGGGATCGATGGCTTCCACCGAGCTGATGCTGCGGTGTCGCGAGGAGTTCGGCTCGCTTCCCAACGTGAGCAGCCGGCTCGGCTACAACTGGAGCAGCAACGGCGATTTCCTGACGCCGGCGTTCTACGTCGATCGCGAGGTGCAGCCGACCCAGGGGCCCACCATCACCGCCGCCATCAAATTCCTGGACGGTAGCCGGGGCGGCAAGTCCTTCTGGATTCAGGACGGTGGACTTCCCAATCTGGTCGCCAACTGGATCACGACGGCCAAGGCCGCCGACGTCCGCGTGCAGGCGTTCCTGCAATTCATGACCGCGGCGATGCGCCAATTCGGGCCGCTGGAGAACACCATGCCGTGGTTCGCGCAGGGCATCGACGCCGGAAACGGCCGGTTGCGGCTGCGCCGCAAGTGGTGGATTGCCGGCGAGCACAGGCTGGACCTGGATTGGTCCGTCAGAGAACTCGGTGGCGGTGATCGAGGCGATCATCGCCACGCACAAGGAGCTCTCCAAGGCCACCGGCGGCACGGCCCTGGTGCCTCCGTCCTGGACCCTGGAAAAATATCTCATCACGCCGCATCCTCTGGGAGGATGCAACATGGGCACATCGGCCAAGGACGGTGTCGTCGACCACAAGGGGGAGGTGTTCGGCTATCGCAACCTATTTGTCATCGACGGTGGCATCGTCCCTGAAGCAGTCGGCGTGAACCCGTCGCGCACGATCGCGGCGCTCGCCGAGCATGCGGCGGGGCAAATCGTGGCGGAGGGGCGCTAGCGTGTACCGGCGGCTGTCCACTCCCCTGGACGTGCTGAAACCCTACTACGACGTGGTGGTGGTGGGGTCGGGCTACGGCGCCGGCGTGGCGGCCGCGCGCCTGGCGAGCGCCGGGCGCAGCGTGTGCGTGCTCGAGCGCGGGCGCGAGATCGCCGTCGGCGAGTTTCCGGCGCGCCTCTCCGACATGCAGCGCGAGCTGCAGGTGAGCTCCGGCCTCGGCCGTGTCGGCGATCCGGCCGCCCTGTTCGACGTGCGCCTCGGGCGGGACGTGCACGTGGCCATGGGCTGCGGCCTTGGCGGCACCTCGCTCATCAACGCCAACGTCTGCCTCGAACCGGATCCGCGGGTGCTGGACGACTCCTGTTGGCCGCACGCGGTGCGCGCCGACGGCCTCCTTGCCGAAGGTCTGGTGCGCGCGCGGGAGATGCTGCGCCCCAACCCGTATCCAGGCCTGCGCAAGCTCTTGAAGCTCGAACAGCTCGGCGCCTCTGCCGCCGCGCTCGGCGCCGAGCTCAGCCTGCCGCCGCTGCACATCACCTTCGAGCACGGCACGAACGCGGCGGGCGTCGAGCAGAACGCCTGCGTGCTGTGTGGCGACTGCTGTGCAGGCTGCAACGTCGGGGCCAAGACCACCACCGCGCTGACCTACCTACCGCTGGCGACGCGCTACGGCGCGCAGATCTTCACGCGCGTAGCGGTGCGCTCGCTGGCCAAGGGCGCGAACGGCAGGTGGCGCATCAACGCGATCAGCCGTCCCGAGGGGGACTGGGAAACGCGCATCACGCTCACAGCGGGCCTCGTCGTGCTGGGTGGCGGCACGTTGGGTTCGACCGAGATTCTGCTCAGGTCACGGGCCGAGGGCCTCAATCTCTCCGACCGCCTTGGCGAGCGCTTCACAACCAACGGCGATGCGCTCGCCAACGCCTACAACAACGACCGGCCCGTCAATAGCGTCGGCGTCGGCTATCCGCCAAAGGTCCACACCGAGCCTGTGGGCCCGGCGGTGGCAGGCCTCGTGGACCTGCGCCGCACGGAGAGGCTCGAGGACGGCCTGGCACTGGTCGAGGCGTCGATCCCGAGCGCCTCCGCGGCGATCCTGCCGGCGCTGTTTGCCGTCGGCGGCCCGCTCATGGGCCACGACACCGACCTCTCCGATCAGCTCGACGAGGCCGGCCGGGCCCTGCAGAGCTTGCTGATGGGCGCCTATCAGGGCGCCGTCCGCAACACGCAAACCTTCCTCGCCGTCGGCCACGATCCTGGCAGGGGGCGCATGCGCCTCGAGCGCGACAGGCTCACCATCGACTGGCCGGGGGCCGCGCAGGATCCCGTGTTCCAGCGCATCGAGGAGACGTTCGTGCAGGCTACCGCGGCAACCGGCGGCACCTACATGAAAAACCCACTGTCGTTGCGGCTGATGGGCGGCAACCTGCTCACTGTGCATCCCCTGGGCGGTTGCGCCATGGGCGGCGATCGCAATACCGGCGTCGTCAATCACAAGGGACAGGTGTTCGACGGCTCGCCCGCTGCGGCCGCCAACGAGGTGCACGAGGGGCTTTATGTCTGCGACGGCTCAGTCCTGCCCCGCTCGCTCGGCGTCCACCCGCTGCTGACGATCACCGCTCTGGCAGAGCGGGCCATGTTGCATCTGGTGCGTGACCGTGGCTGGGCAATGGCGGCCGCGCCTCCGCCACTATCGGCGCCCATGCCCGCAAGCGCCGATGCATCGGCTCGACGGCGGCCGGGAGTGCTGGCTAGCCTGTTCGGGCGACGTGCACCGTAGAGGTTTACGCGAAATTTAGGGCGACCGCCCTCGAAAATACTCGAAGACCGGCAAAAGAGGCCCCAGATTTTCCCGCGTGACAATGCCAGCAACCAGGGCATACGCGCGGGAGGGACAATGCGCACTGTAGTTGGCGCCAGCATACTCGCCGTCAGCATTCTTTTGGTTGTGCTGCTGCGTCCACACAAGGGCAAAGAAAAGCCGATCGTCCGGCTTCCCGGCATGTGGATCGGGCTCGGCCTCCTGCTCACGACCTCGATCGGCACCGGCGTGGCACTCATCGTCACCAGCGCAGCTGGCTGGTGAGATGACGCTCGCCTGCCCCCCATTGCATCGATAGGCGCGGCGACTGCGGGATCAGATCTCCACGCCGTGCTCCTCGGCATAGCGCTTGAGCTGAGCGCGTATGCTGCCTTCCGCGGTCTGCAGCACATCGACGAGCCAGCGCTGCAGCTCGGCGGCATCGAGGCTCAGGATCATGGCCTTGACCGGGCCGATCGAGGCCGGCGCCATGGAGATGGAGCGGTAGCCGAGGCCGATGAGCGCCATCGCCTCGAGCGGCCGGCCGGCCATCTCGCCGCACAGGCTGAGCGGCTTGTCGTGACGCTTGGCAGCCTCGACGATAGCCGGCAAGGGCCTTGAGCGGTGCGGCGGAAAGGGCATCGTAGCGCGCGGCGACGCGCGGGTTGTTGCGGTCCGCAGCGAAGAAGTACTGCAGCAGGTCGTTGCTGCCGACGGACACGAAATCGACGCGCGGCAGCAGGGCATCGAGCTCGTAGAGCAGCGACGGCACCTCGATCATGACGCCGAGCAGTACGCTGGTCGGGACGGAGGTGGCGCGCCGCCGCAGCAGAGCGATCTCGCGGTTGACGAGCGCGCGCGCCATGTCGACCTCGCCAATGGCGGTCACCATCGGCAGCAGCAGCCTGCAGCTCGAGCCCGGCCGTGGCCCGCAGCAGCGCTCGCACCTGCGTGCGCAGCAGCCCCGGACGGTCGAGCCCGAGGCGGACCGCGCGCCAGCCCAGCGCCGGGTTCTCCTCCTCCGGCTGGCGCAGATAGGGCAGCACCTTGTCGCCGCCGACGTCGAGGGTGCGGAACACCACCGGCTTCTGCCCGGCTTCCGCCACCACCGAGCGGTACATCTGTGTCTGCTGCTCGAGCCGCGGCAGGGTGGCCGACACCATGAACTGCAGCTCGGTGCGGAACAGGCCGATGCCGTCGGCGCCGGATTCGGCAAGATGCGGCACGTCCATCAGCAGTCCGGCATTGATGTGCAGCTCGATCGCGCTGGCCGTCCTTGGTCACGGCCGGCAGGTCCCGCAGCGCGCGGTACTTGCGGTGCCGGCGGGCGCGGAAGCGGGCCTTGTCACCGTAGGCGGCGATGACCTCGCTGGAGGGACGGATGTGCACCTCGCCGCTGTCGGCGTCGACGATGATGGGGTTGCCGTGGTCGACCCGCTCCATGACGCCGCGGGCATTGCCGACTGCGGCGATGCCGAGCGCCTTGGCGACGATGGCGACGTGGCTCTGGCCGCCGGAATCCTCCAGCACCAGGCCGCGCAGGCGCGAGCGGTCGTAGTCGAGGAGGTCGCCGGCCCCATGGTGCGGGCGACCAGCATGGTGTCGTGCGGCAGGTCGGCGGTGACGGCGTGCGTCCGGGCGCGCCCGGCCAGGATGCGCAGTAGGCGGTCGGAGAGCTCGTCGAGGTCGCGCAGACGCTCGCGCCAGTAGGAGTCGGCCTGGCGCGGCATGCGCGAGCGGGTGTCGTTCTGCACCCGCTCGACCGCCGCCTCGGCCGTCATGCCGCGCTTGATGGCCTCCTTCATGCGCCGGACCCAGCCGCGGTCGTGGGCAAACATGCGGTAGGCCTCGAGCACGTCGCGGTGCTCGCCGGTCGACGCCAGCTCACCCTGCTCGAGCATCTCGTCGATGGAGGCCTTGAGCTCCTCCACGGCGGCGTCCAGTCGCCGCCTCTGCTCCTCGGGATCCTTGGCCTCGAGCTCGGTGACGACGACGCGCGCCTCGTGCAGCACGACATGGCCGAGCGCCAGGCCGTCGGACAGCGGCTGGCCGCGAATCACATGGCCGCCGGTGCGGTTGAACGTCGGCCCGGCATTGGCGCCGGCCACGGCGCCCGACACCAGGTGCTCGGCCAGCACCATTGCCGTCGTCTGCAGCACCTCGACGTCCTCGTCGGAGTACTCCTTGTGGGTCTTGTTCTGCACGGTGAGCACGCCGAGCACGTCGCCGCCGCGCAGGATCGGCACGGCCAGGAACGAGTGGTAGACCTCCTCGCCGGTCTCCGGCCGGTAGGAGAACGCGGGATGGTTCTGCGCGTCGGGCTCGTTGATCGGCACGGCGAGTTCGGCGCAACGCCCGACCAGGCCCTCGCCGCGCTTCATGAAGGTGTTGTGCACCGCGGCCGGGTTGAGGCCCTCGGTGGCGAACAGCTCGAGCGAGCCGTCCTGGCGCTTGAGGTAGATCGAGCACACCTCGGCCACCATCACGCCGGCGATCTGGCGCACGATCCGGTCGAGCCGTGACTGACCGTCCGACGGCTCGCCCATGATCTCCCGAAGCCGGCGCAGGATGATGCGCAGCGCAGGCTCGGAAGGAGCAATCCTCGGGCCTTCCCTGGGACTATCTGGGCCCCTGTTTGGCATCGCCAGCCGCAACTTCCCGCGTGACACACCGCCGCTGCAGGCTAGAGCAAGATCGTTTCTGATCGAAGCGCTTCGCTTCGATCATGGAACGTGAATCTTGCTCTGAAATTTAGGAATAGAGCAGGATTCACGCTTCGGACTCGACGTCTCGGTTCAGGTGAGGTGATTCCATCCGAAGCGATCCTGCTCTAGCGCAAATCCGATCCGACGGGCCACGCACCCCCGCCGCTGTCGGCCTGTCGGCTAACCCACCCGCACCCTCTGCGGGCACCTCATGAAATCAGTCTTTGTCCAGGTCGTACAGGGCGTGCAGCGTGCGTACGGCGAGCTCGGCGTAGGCCGCATCGATCAGCACACTAATCTTGATCTCCGAGGTGGTGATAGCCTGGATGTTGATGCCCTTGTCGGCGAGCGCCTTGAACATCTGCGCGGCCACGCCGGCGTGGCTGCGCATGCCCACGCCGATCACCGACACCTTGGCCACGTCGCAGGAGCTCTTCACGTCGAAATAGCCGATATCCTTCTTGGCGCCCTTGAGGACGTGCAGGACGCGCTCGAGGTCCGATTCCTGCACGGTGAACGTCATGTCGGTGTGTTTACCGTCGGAGGAGGTGTTCTGGACGATCATGTCGACGTTGATGGTGGCCTCGGCCAGCGGCCCGAAGACGCGCGCGGCCACGCCCGGCTTGTCGTCCACCCTGATGAGCGGACACTTTCGCCTCGTCCTTGGCGTAGGCGATGCCGCTGACGACGTGCTGCTCCACGATCTCGTCCTCACTGCAGATGATGGTGCCGATCTTGTCCCAGGTCTCGGGCCGCATTGGCTCCAGCGCATCGGGCACGACGAAGCTCGACAGCACCCGCACGCGCATCCGGTGTACCATAGCGAGCTCGACCGAGCGCGTCTGCAGCACCTTGGAGCCCAGCGAGGCCATCTCCAGCATCTCCTCGTAGGAGATCTTGGCGAGCCGGCGGGCGCGCGGGACGATGCGCGGGTCGGTGGTATAGACCCCGTCGACGTCGGTATAGATGTCGCACAGGTCGGCCTTGACGGCGACGGCCATCGCCACGGCGCTGGTGTCGGAGCCGCCGCGGCCCAGCGTCGAGATGCGGTTGCGCTCGGGCTCGATGCCCTGGAAGCCGGTGATCACCGCCACCTCGCCCTGGTCAAGACGGGCGCGGATCTTGTCGCCGGGGATGTCCTTGATGCGCGCAACCCCGTGGGCGTTGTCGGTGATGACCGGAATCTGCCAGCCCTGCCAGGAGCGCGCCGTGATGCCCATCGATTGCAGCACGATGGCGAGCAGACCGGCCGTAACCTGCTCGCCGGTGGCGACGATGGCGTCGTACTCGCGTGCGTCATGGAGGGGCGAAGCCTCGCGCACCCAGGCGACCAGCTGGTTGGTGACGCCGGCCATGGCCGAGACGACTACGGCCACCTTGTTGCCGGCATCAACCTCGCGCTTGACGTGGCGGGCCACGTTACGGATGCGCTCGACGTTGGCCACCGAGGTGCCGCCGAACTTCATGACGAGGACAGACATGGTGACCCGCTCGGTGCCGCCCCGTGACGCCCAGTGCTGCCAAGTGCTGCCATGCTGTCGAGCGCCGTGGGGCCCTCGAGCCGCTGGCTGCGATATGGCCCCCGGCAGCCGCCAAACATACCCCCGCTTTCGCGGCTTGAGGCGCCCACTCTTAGCCACGAAGCCGGCCGGCTGCAACAAGGGAAGACCGGCCCTTGACAGGGCCGTCTCGTACCGCGCCAATGCGCCCCCATGCAAGGCGAGACCGAGGCCACGCCGACGCTTGACCGGGAGGAGGTCGACCGCTTCGCGCGGCTGGCCTCGGAATGGTGGGACCCGGGCGGCAAATTCCGGGCGCTGCACCGCATCGGCCCCGCCAGGCTCACCTTCCTGCGCGACGAGGCGGTGCGGCATTTCAGGCTCTCCGGGTCGGGCTTGCGGCCGCTTGCCGGCCTGCGCGTTCTAGACGTGGGCTGCGGCGGCGGGCTCATCTGCGAGCCCCTGGCCCGCATGGGGGCGCGTGTAACAGGCCTCGACCCGGCGCCCGAGACCGTCGAGGCAGCGCGCCGCCACGCCACCGGCCAGGGCCTTGAAATCGACTACCGCACCGGCCCTGTGGAGGCGCTGGCTGCGGCAGAGGCAAAGGCGTTCGATGCCGTCACCTGCCTGGAGGTGGTGGAGCACGTGCCCGATCCTGCCGCGTTCCTGAAGGCGTGCGCTGAGTTGCTGCGGCCGGGCGGCCTCATGCTGCTGTCCACGCTCAACCGCACGCTCAAGGCCTACCTGCTCGCCATCGTCGGTGCGGAGTATGTGTTGCGCTGGCTGCCCGTGGGAACGCACCAATGGGAGCGGTTCGTGACGCCGGACGAGCTCGCCCGATACCTGGCCGCGGCTGGGCTCGGGGCGCCGGTTCTCAAGGGTCTCGTCTACAACCCGCTCGCCGATGCCTGGTCGCTTGGCGGCGACACCGACGTCAACTACCTGGCCGCCGCCGCCAAGCCGCAGTGAGCCAGAACGTTGCGCCAACCGCTCTCCGCCCCAACAAGGGGAGGGAGGCGCACGTTGCTTGCGGATATGCCCCCTTTACCCAAGCGCATTGTGGCTCTCGTCGTGGGGCAAGATTTCTGGTCTGTGTCTGCCATGGGAGCGAACCACAAGGATCGGGGCGTCATCGTCACCGGGGCTGCGCGCGGCATCGGTCGCGCGATCGCCGGCCACCTGTCGCGGCTCGGCTGGCAGGTGGCGTTGGCCGACATCGACGGCGAGGCGGTGAGCGCGGCGGCGGGCGAGATCGGCGGCGTGGCGGTCGAGGCCAACGTCGCCAGCGAGGCGGACGTGGAGCATCTCGTGGCCGTGGCGCGCAGCCGCCTCGGCCGCATCGATGCGATCGTCTCCAATGCCGGCTTCGGCAAGACGGCGCCGCTGGCGCAGACTACGCTCGCCACTTGGAACGAAGTGTTGGCCACGAACCTGACGGCGACGTTCCTGCTTGCCAGGGCGGCGGCGGCCGACCTCAAGCAGGCGCGCGGCGCCATCGTGGCGATTGCCTCCACGCGCGCACATATGTCGGAGCCCAACACGCTCGCCTACTCGGCGAGCAAGGGCGGGCTGGTGGCCCTTACCCATGCGCTGGCCATGACGCTGGCCCCTGAGGTGCGCGTGAACTGCGTCTCGCCCGGCTGGATCGATACGGGACGGCATGGCCCCCTCAAGGCCAGCGACCACGCCCAGCACCCGGTGGGTCGCGTGGGCGTCCCCGAAGATGTGGCAGCGGCGGTTGCCTACCTCCTGTCGCAGGAAGCAGGCTTCGTGACGGGTGCAGAGCTGATCGTCGACGGCGGTATGACGCGCAAGATGATCTATGCGTGAGCCGGCCGTCATTCCCGCAAGCGCGAAGGGCGCTGGCGGGAATCCAAGCAAGAACGGTTCGGCATCCGCGGCTGGATACCCGCCCTGCGCTTCGCTTGGCGGGTATGGCGGTGGTCCCCCAACCCCACTCGACAAAGTCGCACGGACGCCGCATTAGAGGCCCACTTCAGCGCCGAGTGCGCAATCCCGAGGGCAACTCGACCATGGCAAAGGGCAAGACGTCGGCGGTCGCCAGATCCCGGCCGGCGGCCGCGAGCGCGGCCAAGGCAGCGCGGGTGCGACCCGCAAGCGCCAACCCGCTGCTCGAGCCGTGGACCACGCCGTTCGAGATGCCGCCCTTCGATCGCGTCCGCATCGAGCACTTCATGCCGGCTTTCGACCATGCCTTCGCCATCAATCGCAAGGAGATTGCGGAGATTGCCGGCGCCGGGGAGCCAACCACATTTGCCAACACGGTGGATGCGCTGGAGCGTGCCGGCGATCTGCTCGATCGCGTTTCGGCCGTGTTCTTCAATCTGGCCGCTACCGACACCAACGCTGACATCCAGGCGATTGAGCGGGCCTTGGCGCCGCGCTTTGCCAAGCATGGCATGCGCATCTATCAGGACGCGGCGCTGTTTGCTCGCATCGACGCGCTGTTCAAGAAGCGCAAGAGGCTCAAGCTAAGCGAGGAGCAGGCGCGCGTGCTGGAGCGCTACCATCGCGCCTTCGTCAAATCCGGGGCTGGGCTCACGCCCAAAGCCAAGAAGCGCATGGCGGCGATCGCTGCGCGCATGTCGGTGCTGGGCACCAGGTTCAGCCAGAACCTGCTGGCCGACGAGCAAGCGTTCGTGATGGTGCTGGAAGGCGAGCGCGATATCGCCGGGCTGCCCGAGGCGGTGCGCGCCGCGGCCGCGCAGTGCGCCAAGGACCATGGCCACCCCGGCAAGCATGCCATCACCCTGGCGCGTTCCTCCATCGAGCCGTTCCTGCAGTATTCGGCGCGGCGCGACCTGCGCGAGAAGGCGTTCCGCGCCTGGACCCAGCGCGGCGCCAACGGCGGAGAGACCGACAACCGCAAGATCGTGGCGGAGATCCTGGGGCTGAGAGCCGAGCGGGCGCATCTGCTTGGCTTCAAGACGGCGGCCGACTCCGCGCTCGAGTTCTCGATGGCCAAGACGCCCGCCGCCGTGCGCAAGCTGCTGATGGAGGTGTGGGCGCCCGCCCGCATCCGCGCCGGCGAGGAGCGCGACCAGCTGCAGGAGGCGGCCCGTGCCGAGGGCGGCAACTTCAGCATCGCGGCCTGGGACTGGCGCTATTACGCCGAGAAGGTGCGCAAGACCCGCTTCGACGTCGACGACAGCGAGATCAAGCCCTACCTGCAGCTCGACAACGTCATCGCCGCGGCTTTCGATTGTGCAACCAGGCTGTTCGGCGTCAGCTTCAAGGAGCGCCGCGACCTTCCCGTCTATCACCCGGAGGTGCGCACCTTCGAGGTGATGCGTGGGGGCAAGCCGATCGGGCTGTTCCTCGGCGATTACTTCGCCAGGCCGTCCAAGCACTCGGGCGCCTGGATGTCGGGCTGGCGCAAGCAGGAGAAGCTCGCCGGCGAGGTGCGTCCCATCGTCGTGAACGTCATGAACTTCGCCAAGGGCGCGGCGGGCGAGCCGACGCTGCTGAGCCTCGACGACGCGCGCACGCTGTTTCACGAATTCGGCCACGGCCTGCACGGCCTGCTCTCGAACGTCACCTACCCCTCGGTGTCCGGCACCAGCGTGGAGAAGGACTTCGTCGAGCTGCCCTCCCAGCTCTACGAGCACTGGCTGACGCGCCCCGAGGTGATGAGCCGCTTCGCGCGCCACTACAAGACGGGCAAGCCGGTTTCGGCGGCGCTCCTGAAGCGGCTGCAGGCCGCGCGCAACTTCAACCAAGGCTTCAAGACTGTCGAATATCTGGCAGCGGCCATCGTCGACCTCGACCTGCACGTGATCGAGAAGGCCAAGGGGCTCGATGTCGACCGGTTCGAGGCCGAGGCGCTCTCCCGCATCGGCATGCCCGAGGAGATCGTGATGCGCCACCGCATCCCGCACTTCCAGCACATCATGGGCGGCTATGCGGCGGGCTACTACAGCTACCTGTGGTCGGAGGTGATGGACGCCGATGCGTTCCACGCCTTCGAGGAGGCCGGCGATATCTTCGACCCCAAGCTCGCCCGGCGTCTCTACGACAACATCTACTCTGCCGGCGGCAAGCGCGACGCGGCCGAAGCCTACGTCGCCTTCCGCGGCCGCCTGCCGGCAACCGATGCGCTGCTGGAGAAACGCGGTCTGGTGGCGACGGCTGGATGACGCGGCGTCGCTCCCGGCAAGCGGCAGACGCGTCTACTTCTTTTTTCCAGTTGGCAGCTGATTGAACGGCAGATCCTTGTCGACGCGCACGTCGGGCGGGAGGCCGAGCACGCGCTCGGCGATGATGTTGCGCATGATCTCGTCCGAGCCGCCGGCAATGCGTGAGGATGGCGACGTCATCAATGTCTGCTGAAACGCGGCTGCGAGTGGCGCCAGCTCGGGGTCGGTGATGACGCCGCCCTGCTCCATGAGGTCCATGGCGAACGCGGCGATGTTCTGCAGTTTCGAGCCATTGACGAGCTTGCCGATCGACGACTCGGGTCCCGGCGTCTCGCCGCGGGAGAGCGCCGTCATCGTGCGAAAATGCGAATACTTGAGGCCCTGGCTCGACACGTACCAGTCGGCAAGCTTGTCGCGTACTGCCTCGTTTTTCAGGGCCGGCCCGTCGTCCAGCTCGATCTTGCGGGCCAGCTCGAAGATGTCCTCGACACCGATGCCGACGCGCCCGCCGATCGTGTAGCGCTCGTTCATGAGAGTGGTGAGCGAGACCTTCCAGCCCTCGCCGACGGCGCCGAGGCGCTGGCTGTCGGGCACCCGCAGGTCGGTGAAGAACACCTCGTTGAAGTGGGACGCGCCCGAGATCTGCTTGATCGGCCGGATCTCGATTCCCGGCGACTTCATGTCGATGAAGAAATAGGTGAGGCCCTTGTGTTTCTTGGCCGAGAAGTCGCTGCGGGTGACGAGCACGCCCCAGTCGCAATAGTGCGCGCCCGACGTCCAGATCTTCTGGCCGTTGACGACCCAGTGGTCGCCGTCGCGCTCCGCGCGGGTGCGCAGACCCGCGAGATCGGAGCCGGCTGCCGGCTCGGAGAAGAGCTGGCACCAGACCTCCTCGCCGCGAAGCGCTTTCTTGGCGAAGCGGTCGCGTTGGCTCTGCGTGCCCCAGGTGCAGATCGTGGGGATGCACATGCCAAGGCCGATGTCGAACAGGCCGCGCGGTACTGTGTACTTTGCTTCCTCCTGATCGTAGATGACCTGCTGGATGGTCGTTCCGCCGCGTCCGCCCCAGTCCTTCGGCCAGGTGATGCCGGCGTACCCGGCGTCCGCCTTCTTCGCCTGCCAGGCCTTGGCACGCTCCCGGAAGGCTGGATCCTCGTTGCCGGCGCGGTAGACCATTCCGGTGCCGGGCTCGCGTCGCCTGGCGTTCTTGTCGAGAAAGGCGCGAACGCCGGCGCGGAACTCGGCTTCCTCAGGCGTGTCTTCGAAGTCCATGTCGCGCTCCAATCACAACGGGGCGTTGGCCGATTCCAGATGCGTAATCAGGCGATCCTTCCAAAACCGGGTGCTTCCCAGCGCCAGCGACAGCAACTTGGCCCGGCGATAGTGGAGGTGGCAATCGAACTCCCAGGTGTAGCCCATGCCGCCATGCACCTGGATGTTCTCCTTCGCGGCCAGAAAGTAGGCGTCGTTGGCGGAGATGCGGGCGGCGGCGGCGGCAAGGGGCAGCTCGGCTGCATCGCGCGAGAGGGCCCATGCGCCGTAGTAGGCGTTCGAGCGCGCAAGCTCTGTCGCCACATAGACGTCGACGAGCTTGTGTTTGATCGCCTGGAACGACCCGATCGGGCGGCCGAAGGCATAGCGCTCGAGGGCATAGTCGCGCGCCATCTCCAGCGCCCGTTGGGCACCGCCCACTTGCTCGAAGGCGAACAGGACCGCGGCTCTGTCTTGCACCCGCCGCAACAGGGACTCACCGGCGCCGGGGGCTCCCAGCGGCTCGGCGGGGGCGGTCTCGAAAGCGATGCGCGCGTGTGAGCGGCTCGGATCGATGGTCTCGACCAATTCGCGGTTCACGCCCGCGCCCTTGAGATCGGCTAATGCCAGCGCGATGCCGCGCTCGCCCTGAGCGACGACGACGGCAACGTCGGCGACGTCACCGTCAGGAACCGGCAGTTTCTCGCCGGTCAGCACGCCATTGCGCAAGGTGGTGCGCAGCTTGCGGACGTCGGCCTTGCCCGGACCTTCCGCCAGGGCCAGCGTACCGATGGCCTCGCCGTTGGCCAGCTTCGGCAGCCACGCTTTCTTCTGGGCCTCGCTGCCCCCGGCCATGATGGCTTCGGCCGCGAGATAGATCGAGGACGAGAACGGCACCGGCGCCAGGGCGGAGCCCAGCTCCTCGGCCAGCACGCAAAGGCCCAGATGACCGAGCCCCGCTCCACCGTGCTCCTCGGGGATCGACGCGCCGGTCCAGCCCATGGCGGCGATCTCTTTCCAGAGCGCTTTGTCGTAGGGCTCCGACCCTTCCAGGATGCGCCGGACCACCGTCGAGGGGCAGCGCTCGCGCAGGAATTTCCGAGCGTGCTCGCGCAGCTGCTTCAAGTCGTCGCTGAAATCGAAGTTCATGCACCGCCCTCCGCAGCACGCTTCCTAGCCTCGGGCTCTACCTCGCGGTCATCCGTCCCTTGACCTCGCGCAACTGGCCGCCGCTCTCCGCCAGCTCCTGCAGGAGCCTCGAAGGCCGCCAGCGCACGCCGTAGCGCTGATGCCAGATGGCGATCTGGTTATAGACCTCGCGCGCCCCGATCTGGTCGGCCCAGAACATGAGACCACCGCGATAGCGCGGGAAGCCGAAGCCGTTGAGCCACATCACGTCGATGTCGCTGGCGCGCAACGCCTTGCCTTCATCCAGGATCTTGCAGGCCTCGTTGACAGAGGAGAACAGCAGCCGGCGCAGGATCTCATCGTCCGTGAAGGTGCGCTGCTCGAAGCCCTTTTCCTTGGCGACCTGATTGATGATGGCGTGCGTCTCGGGGTCGACGATCGGCGTGCGGTCGCCTTTCTCGTAGCGATACCAACCCTTGCCGGTCTTCTGCCCGAGCCGGCCCAGCTCGACGAGCCGGTCGGTGATCGGCAGCCCGCGGTAGTTTGGGTTCTCCACGGCGCGGCGCTTGCGTGTGTCATAGCTGATGTCCAGGCCGGACATGTCGTTGACCGCGAACGGCCCAACGGGATAGCCGAAATCGACCATCACCTTGTCGACCTGCTCGGGGAGCGCGCCCTCCTCCACCATCAGCCCCTGCTCGAGGTTGAAGGGTATGCGGGTGCGGTTGGCGACGAAGCCGTCGCAATTGCCGGCGTAGGCGGAAATCTTGCCGATGTCGCGGCCGAGCTTCATGGCTGCCACCAGCGTCGCAGGCGCCGTCTTGGCGCCGTCGACCACCTCGAAGGTCTTCATGACGTTGGCGGGAACGAAGAAATGCGTGCCGGCCACGGCCTCGGGCCGCCTGGTGACGCCGGCGATCTCGTCGATATCGAGCGCGGAAGTGTTGGAGAACAGCAGGGCGCCTGGCTTCATCACCTCGTCCAGCCTGGCGAACACCTCCTTCTTCACCGGCATGCGCTCGAACACCGCCTCGATGACGGCGTCGCAGTCGGCGATTGCCTCGTAGGTATCAACCGGCTCGATGCGGGCCATGCGCTCGTCCATCTCCGCCTGCTTCAGACTGCCGCGTCTGACGCTTGCCGCGTAGTTGTCGCGGATGCGCTGCAGGCCCTTGGCGAGCACCTCGGGCGAGGCATCGAGCAGCTTCACCGGGAAGCCGAAGTCGGCAAAGCTCATGGCGATGCCGCCGCCCATGGTGCCCGCGCCCACGACTGCAGCAGTCTTGATCTCGGGCAGGGCCAAGTCCTTCGGCACGCCGGGGATCTTGGCCACCTCGCGCTCGGCGAAGAAGGCGTAGCGCAGGGCCTTGGCCTCGTCGGAATTCTCCAGCTCGGCAAACAGCCGGCGCTCCGTCTTGATCCCTTCGTCGAACGGCTGGCTCACTGCCGCCTCGACGCAGGCGATGCAGTGGTAGGGCGCCTTCTGGTTGCGGGCTTTGCGGGCGATCGACTTGCGCATGGCATCGAACATGGCCGGGCTCCGCCTTGGCCTCGGCCAGCCGGTCGGACTTGTCGCGCACGCGCGGCAGCGGGCGCGTGCTCGGCGATGCGCTTGGCAAAGGCGATCGCCTCCGCGCGCAGATCCTTGCCCGGGACGATCTCGTCGATGATGCCGAGCTGCTTGGCTTCCGCGGCCGGCACGTGACGGCCGGAGACGATCATCTCCATGGCCGCCTTCGGCCCGATCAGACGCGGCAGGCGCTGGGTGCCGCCGCCGCCCGGCAGGATGCCGATGAGCACTTCCGGCAGGCCGACCTTGGCGCTCGGCACGGCAATGCGATAGTGGCAGGCCAGCGCATACTCGAGCCCGCCGCCCAGTGCGTAGCCGTGGATAGCCGCAACGACCGGTTTGGTGCCACCGTCGAGCACATCGTAGGCCGGCCGCTTCTGGGCCGTACGCGGCTTGCCGAACTGGCGGATGTCGGCGCCGGCGATGAAGCTGCGTCCCGCGCCGATCATCACCATGGCCTTGACCTTTGGGTCGGCCTCGCCCTTCTCCAGCGCCTCGACGACGCCGTCGCGCACGCCGGGCCCGAGCGCGTTCACCGGTGGATTGTCGATGGTGACGACGCCGATCCCGTCCTCGACATCGAACCGCACGAGCGGCTTGTCGCCTGCTGCATCCGCCATGGCATTTCCTCCAGCGCGTTCTGCGTTCAACCTCTTGTGAGCGCCGCATCGAGAATGGTTCGATTTGCCATCTCGCGCGCCCCAGCCGCTCGTCGAGGCAGATGGGCTGGCGTCACAGTACGGCCAACGCGCGGCCCGGTTCAAGCTTCTGGCTGCGCCTCCAAAGGCGCTTACGCCGCCGGCAGAGCCGGGGTAGTCTTTTGCAAGCCGGATTGGACAGGAGGGAGAAAACGATGAAGGCCGCCGTCCTGCACGAGGTCAACAAGCCGCTCGTCATCGAGGAGGTTGCAATCAACAAGCCGGCGGCGCGCGAAGTGCTGATGCGCACCGCCTACGCCGGCCTGTGCCACTCGGACCTGCACTTCATCGAGGGGCTCTATCCGCATCCGCTGCCCGTGGTGCTGGGCCACGAGTTCGCAGGGATCGTCGAGGAGGTCGGCTCCGAGGTCAGCTACGTCAAAAAGGGCGACCACGTCATCACCTGCCTGTCGGTGTTCTGCGGCACGTGCGACAATTGCACGACCGGCCGGCCCTTCCTCTGCACCGACACGAGCGTGAAGATGCTGCCGGGTGTCGCCAAGCGCCTGACCCTCAACGGCAAGCAGCTGCACACTTTCACCAACCTCTCCTCCTATGCCGAGATGATGCTGGTGCACGAGAATGCGCTCGTGAAGATCGGCAACGATTTTCCGCTCGACCGCGCGGCACTGATCGGCTGCGGCGTCATCACCGGCTTCGGCGCTGCGGTGAACACAGCCAAGGTTGCGCCTGGGGAGAACGTTGCCGTTATCGGCTGCGGCGGCGTCGGCATGGCGGCCATCAACGGCGCCGCGATCGCCGGCGCGGGGCGGATCATCGCCATCGACACCAACCCGGTGAAGCTGCAGCTTGCCACCAAGCTCGGCGCCACGGATCTCATCAATCCCAGGGACGGCGACCCGGTGCAACAGGTCAAGGACCTCATGAAGGGCGGCGTGCATCATGCCATCGAGTGCCTTGGCACCAAGACGACGGCGGAGCAGGCGTTCCAGATGCTGTCGGCCGGCGGCACTGCGACCATCGTCGGCATGGTCCCGTTCGGGCAAAAGATCGAGCTGCACGGCTTCGACTTCCTGCGCGAGCGCAAGATACAAGGCTCATCGATGGGGTCCAACCGCTTCCGGGTCGACATGCCGCGGCTGATCCAGTTCTACCAGCAGCGCAAGCTGCACCTCGACGATTGGATCTCCGACCGCATCAAGCTCTCCGAGATCAACGAGGGCTTCGCCAACATGAAGGCCGGCAAGGTTGTCCGCAGCGTCATCCAGTTCGACGCCTGACTGCTGCGCAGTGCAGGACCTCGGTCCCGACCCGCGTAGCCAATCGCGCGAGCCGCTATCTCTTGTATTCTCCGGCAAAGGGGCAGTCGCGCAATGTCAGTGTGTCACCCATCAGCGTGTACGCACACTTGATGGTCGCGGTGTCAGGCATGCCGCTTTCCGTGAAATACAGGGCGTTGGCGTCGGAGGCGAACTGACCCGTGCGGCCTCTCATCTGATATTCGCTGCCCGAGAAGGTGATCTCCCAGGTGCCGTGCCAGCGGCCGTCAAAGCCAGCGGCCCCCGGAAAAGTCGTGGAGCATCCAGCGAGCATAAGGGCAAGGAGCGTGATGCGCATGTCGAAGGCATGGAGCGTGATTGTGGCCGTGGCAGGATAGGACGACATTGTGCGCCAATTGCGTAGAGCAGACAAAGCCTGAAGCAGGAGCCCGGCTTGACGCACGCTAGGGGAGCCTGCAAATGAGGCCGGCACCCCTGGGAGCGAGCAGTCATGGTTGCGGGCGAGGCACAAGCAGGAGCGCGCGCGAAGCTCATGGCGCTCTATGATGCGGCCGTCGCCGCTGCGCATCCAGGCGCGTGCTTGCCCGCGCATCTTCCCCCCCCGCCGACGCAAGGCCGCCTCTATGTCGTAGGCGCCGGCAAGGCCGCAGCAGCGATGGCAGTTGCAGCCGAGGCCCACTACCGCAAGTTGGGCTGTCTTAGCCGAGTGAGCGGCTTCACGACCGCGCCGCACGGCACGCTCGAGGCGCTGGGCACGGCACGCCCAGGCGTGATCGAAGTGATCTCGGCCCGCCACCCGATGCCCGACGAGGCGAGCGTGCGCGCCGCAGAGCGGACACTTGCCCTTGTTGCCGCGGCGGGGACGGGCGACCTCGTCCTCGTGCTGCTGTCGGGCGGCGCCTCGGCGCTGTGGGCGGCACCGGTTGCCGGACTGACACTCGAGGCCAAGACGGGGCTCACCCGCGGGCTTCTCAAGTGCGGCGCCGACATCCACGAGATGAACACGGTCCGTCGCCACATCTCGCGCATCAAGGGCGGGCGTCTGCGCAAGGCCACGCCAGCGCCCATGCTGACGCTGGCGATCTCCGATGTCCCAGGCGACGCCCCCGCCACGATCGGCTCCGGTCCGACCGTGCCCGATCCCACCACGCTCGCCGATGCGCGCGCGGTGCTCGACCGGCGCCGTCCCGCCATGGAGGTGCTGGGCCTGAGCGTGCCTGGCGCCGTTGCCGCAGCTCTCGCCGATCCCGCCAACGAGACCCCAAAGCCCGGCGATCCGGACTTTGTCAGCGCCAAGTACCGCATCATCGCTACGCCGGCCGCGTCTCTGGCGGCGGCCGCAGCGCTTGCCAAGCGTGAGGGCTATGAGGTGGTCGACCTCGGCGATGCAGTCACGGGCGAATCCCGCGAGGTGGCAAGGGCGCATGCCGCGCTGGCGCGCGAGGCCAAGGCAGCAGGCCGCCGCGCCGCCATCATCAGCGGTGGCGAGCTCTCCGTCACCGTGCGCAACCGCGACGGGCGTGGTGGCCGCAACCAGGAGTATGCGTTGGCTCTGGCAATCGCCCTCGACGGCGCGACCGGCATCTCGGCGCTGGCGGCCGATACCGATGGCATCGACGGCGGCACTGGCCAAGTGACGGATCCGGCGGGCGCCACGCTTGATTCGGGCATGCTTGCCCGTGCGCGCCACCTGGATGCCCAGAAGTTCCTCGACACTAACGACGCCACCAGCTTCTTCGAGGCGGCCGGCGGGCTCATCGTGCGTGGTCCCACCCATACCAACGTCAACGACTTTCGTGTCATCCTGGTCGATGCGTGAGCCCAGAATCTGATCCGAGACCCTGAGCCGATGCGTCTTCTGCCGTCCTCAGCGAGCCTGCGGCGCCTGCGCCATGCAGTCGCAAGCGGCCTGGTTGGCGTCAGCATGGCTTTGCCGGCGTCGGCGGCACGCGCCGACCTCAAACTGTGCAATACCACCTCGAGCCGCATCGGCGTTGCCATCGGCTACCAGGACCCCAACGGCTGGACCACCGAAGGTTGGTGGAACGTGTCGCCGCAGACCTGCGAGACACTCTACAAGGGCGCACTGTCCAGCCGTTTCTACTACATTCATGCCATCGACTATGACCGTGGCGGAGAGTGGGCCGGCAAATCGGTGATGTGCACGACGGACAAGTCGTTCACGATCCGGGGGGTTCAGGAGTGCGGCAGACGCGGCTATAAGGGCACCGGCTTCTTCGAGGTGGACACCCAAGAGGCCAAGGACTGGACCATCCGCTTGACTGACCCCAGCGAAAGGGGGCGTTAGACCCACATGAGACGCACCAGGCGCGTCAAGATCGTCGCCACGCTGGGACCTGCATCCTACGCACCGGAAATGATAGCGCGCCTTTTCGAGGCCGGCGTCGACGTGTTCCGCATCAACATGAGCCACTCCTCCTTCGACTTGGTGAAGAAGGTGCATGCGGCCGTGCGCACCGCGGAGGCCAACTTCGGTCGCCCGATCGGCATCCTGTGCGATTTGCAGGGTCCGAAGTTCCGGCTCGGCGAGATCGCCGGCGGCAGCGTCACGCTGTCGGAGGGCGCCACCTACCGCTTCGACCAGGAGGAGAGCGCCGGCGGGCCGGGGCGCGTGTTCCTGCCGCACCCGCAGATCTTCGAGGCCGTGGAGCCCGGGCATACCCTGCTGCTCGACGACGGCAAAGTGCGCATGCGCGTGATGGAGAAGAATGCGTCCGGCATCGAGGCGACCGTGCAGGTCGGCGGCACGCTGGCAAGCCGCAAGGGCATCAGCCTGCCGGACACCGTGCTGCCCGTCGGCCCGCTCACCGAGAAGGACAAGAAGGACCTCGATTTCGCCCTGCGCCTCGGCGTCGACTGGGTGGCGCTGTCGTTCGTACAGCGCGGCGAGGACGTGAAGCTGGCGCGCCAGCTGGTCGGCCAGGGTGCTTGGCTGATGTCGAAGATCGAGAAGCCGGCGGCCATTACCGACCTCGATAGCATCGTTGCCCACTCCGACGGCCTGATGGTGGCGCGCGGGGATCTCGGCGTGGAGTTGCCCGTCGAGCGCGTTCCGGGGCTGCAGAAGCAGATCGTCAGCAGGGCTCGCGCCGCCGGCAAGCCAGTCGTGGTGGCAACGCAGATGCTGGAGAGCATGATTGCCTCGCCGGTGCCGACGCGGGCGGAAGTGTCGGACGTAGCCACTGCCGTGTTCGACGGGGCGGATGCCGTCATGCTGTCCGCGGAGTCGGCGGTCGGCAAGTATCCGATCGAAGCCATCCGCATGATGGACCGCATTGCCAACGAGGTGGAGAACGACCCGAGCTACGGCGCCCTTGTGCATGCCACCCGCACGCTGCCACAGGCCACGGCCGCCGACGCGATTGCCGCCGCTGCGCACGCGGTGGCTGACACCCTCAAGCTTGCCTGCATCATCTGCTACACGGCAACCGGCTCGACGGCGTTGCGCGTTGCCCGCGAGCGCCCGGGCCTGTCCGTGCTCGGCTTGTCGCCGGTGTTGGGCACGGGGCGCAAGCTCGCGGCCGTCTGGGGCGTGCACTGCGTCCTGACCAGCGATCCCGAGAATCAGGCCGCAATGGTGCGTAAGGGCTGCCGGATTGCGTTCGATGAGGGCTTCGCCAAGGCAGGCGAGGGCGTCATCATCGTGGCGGGCGTGCCGTTGGGGTCACCGGGCACAACCAATATGGTGCGCATCGCCTACCTCGATGCGGAAGGAAATCCCGTCGCGGAGGGGGTGTAGGCGCACCGGGGCAGCGCTGTCAGGCGCCAGGCCATAGCGGCTCGCGAAACGGCCCTGGGGAGCGACCTGGAGTGACCCGTGGACGAGAAGCGCAGCCCCGCGATCATCATTGGAGGCCCCGTATCGCCCTTCGTGCGCAAGGTGCTGGCCGTGTGCGAGATGAAGGGCGTGCCCTATCGGCTCGATCCGATCGTGCCGTTCTTCGGCGATGAACGCTTCAGTCAGCTCAATCCGCTGCGGCAAGTCCCCGTATTTATCGACGAGGACGTGTCCGTTTCCGACAGTACGGTGGTGTGTGAATATCTCGAGGATCGCTATCTGGAGCCCGCGATCCTGCCGAGGAATGCTGCAGACAAGGCGCGAGCGCGCTGGATCGAGGAGTTTGCCGACACGAGGCTTGCCGATGTTTGCATTTGGCGCATCTTCTACGAGGCCGTGGTCAACCCCTTCATCTGGCAACGGCCACGCGACAAGGACAAGATTGCGCGCGCTGTTGCCGAGGATCTGCCTGCCGTGATGGGTGATTTGGAGCGCCTCGCGCCCGATGGCTTCCTGTTCGGGGCGCCGATGCTTGCCGATATTGCCGTTGCCGTGATGCTGCAGAACCTAGCCTGGGCGCGGGTGGTGCTCGACAAGACGCGATGGCCGAAGACGTGCGCCTGGGCCGAGCGCACGGCGGCTGTGCCCGGTCTGGCCAAAATCACGAGCGTGGCCGACAGCCTCATGCAGACGCCGCCGGACCAACACCGGGCGACATTGGCCGGGCTCGGCGTCCCTGTCACCGACACGACGGTTGCCGGCGCCGCTCCCCGCCGCGGGCCCATGACAATTTAGCGGTTTGGAATTCCTGACTTATTTTTTCGGGAAAGAGTGTTTTTACCCGCTGACGGATTGTCTTTCTCGCACGGAGTCTTCAGGCCACGGCGCGAAGGCCGCGCAAGCGGCCCGAACGCCCCGGGTTCTGCAATGCCGACCGTCATACGCCGTGAGGCCCGCGTCTGCCCGGTCTGCTCGCTGCCCATCACGGTCGTCCTCACCGACGAGGGCCTGACTTTCGAGTACGACGTGGCGGCGTGGACCCGCCTCTGCCGGCACCCGGACGCCGGCAGCCCTCTGGCATGTCCGGCCATGCAGTCGGTTGTGAGGGACCCCTTGGGGACGCCGTAGCCCCCGGCCACCCCGCCTTGCCGCCGCACTGGCCAAACGGCCACGCTCAGCGCGAATGTTGCGGGCGGGCGGGCGCAGCCCTCGACATGCCGCAGCGATTGCCTGAGAAACGTCGATCACTCTCCGCTGTTGCAGTCTGGGAAGGGGGCAGCGGAATGCGTTTGTTGCCTGTCGGCTGCGTTCTGGCGCTCGCGGTCTCGACGGCTCCTGCCGTGGCCCAGGACGGCTGGCCGTGGTCGTCTTATCCTTCGTTGCGCAAGCAGGCGGGCCCCGGCAAGCGTACCCCGCCCCGTCTGCCGACGCCGCGCGAGGAAGCAAAGCCCGCGGCGACCGCCGCTCTCGATCCGCAGCTGCCCCCGACCGGTGCGCAGGGACATGCCCCTGCCGAAGCCGCCCCGCCGAGCCGACCGTCGTTCGAGAGCACCGCTGGCGCGGGCAAAGGCCCCGCACCCTGGCAGTGGCGCATCCTGCGCGCCAGTTGGACCGAGCGCGACGAGAAGGGCTACGAGGAGTTCGTGCAGCGGATCGGCGAAAGCGGTTGCCGCAACATGCACGCCTGCCTCACGGACGCCGCCTCCAACCCGCTCTACCGCGCCTCCAACCCGCCCGGCATGCACTTCTACGCTGATTGCGCCGACCTGCCCTACATGTTGCGCGCCTACTTTGCCTGGAAGAACGGCCTGCCCTTCTCCTACTCGACCGCGGTGACGCCGCTCGGCTTCTCCAGGGACATCCGCTACACCGCGCGCGGCAACGCCATCACCAGTCGCCGCGACCTCACGGACGCGACGATCGACGCGCGCAAGGCCATCCCGCAGGTAGTCGACACCATCTCCTCGGCTCACTACCGATATCCGCCCGACTACACGGGCAAGCTGCTGCCCGACCACTACCCCGTGCGCATCACGCGCGAGAGCATCAAGCCCGGCACCATCATCTACGATGCCAACGGCCACGTTGCCGTCGTCTACAAGGTGACGCCGGAGGGCCGCATCCACTACATCGACACCCACCCCGACAACTCGCTCACGCGCGGCATCTACGGCAAGGCTTTCGCCCGCGCGACGCCGGCCATGGGCGCCGGCTTCAAGCGCTGGCGCCCGCAGCCACTGGTCGGCGCCACACAGCGCGCCGACGGCAGCCTCGCCGGCGGCCATGTGGTGCTCAGCCCCGACAAGGACATTCCTGACTGGTCGGACGAGCAGTTCTTCGGCACCGAGCGCAACCGCACCAGAACCTGGACGACGGGCAAGTTCGTGCTCGAGGGCGAGACCCTCGACTACTACGACTACGTGCGGCGGCGGCTCGCCAACGCCGGCTTCAAGTACGATCCCGTCGAGGAGACGCGCTCGATGGTGCGCGCCCTGTGCGAGGACCTCAAGTACCGCGTCGATGCGGTCGACGTCGCCGTCAAGGCCGGCATCGACAAGCGGCCACAGCCCGACAAGCTGCCCAGCAACATCTACGGCACCGATGGCGACTGGGAGACCTACTCCACGCCCTCTCGCGACGCGCGTCTCAAGACCTCCTTCAAAGAGCTGCGCGACGAGGTAGCCCGCTTCCTGGCGCTGTCGGCGGAGGGCAGCAAGCGGCTGGCCTACGCCGGCGAGAGCCTGGCGCGCGACATCCGCCAGGCCTACCTGCAGGAGGCCCAAGCCTGCAGCATCACCTATGCCCGCAGCGACGGCAGGGCAGATGGCGCTTGCCTTCGCCGAGGCGGCGCGGCGGCTCTATGCACTCTCGTTCGACCCCTACCACTGCGTCGAGCGCCGGTGGGGCGCGAAAGACGCGGGCGAGCTTGCAACCTGCTCCGACGCGGCCGACAAGCGGGCCTGGTACGACGCCGAGCAGCGCCTCAGGAACCAGCCGGACCGCACCTACGACGTGCGCATGGGCTTCTCGCTTGCCGACCTGAGGAAGGCCGTACCCGGCAGCGGCATCGACCAGCCTCCCGACATCGACGTGCTGGCTCTGCTGGGCGAGGGCCTGGCTGAGGCGACGGCCGTCAAGACCTACGAGCCGGCAGGGGAACCCGACAAAGCGCAATAGTTTGGGCGGTCGATCCTCGCCGACCGCAACGAGGGCCGGTTGACCGCGCAGTGAAAAGCGGGGGACAATTCCGCTGGGTGAAGCGGCGCGAGCTGCGGGAGCGAGTGCGATCACAAGTCGAAGCGCGCCCTGGACGGAAGGCTCACCGCAGGTAGCGCAGCACGGAACGGATACAGCCAGGCCGCAGGGCCATGACGATGTCCGCGAGAAGCGGAAAATTCACTGTCATGACACGGAAAAAAACCAGAGCTCGAGGAAGGAAGCAGTCATGAAGATGACGACGGAAGAGGCTTTTGTGAAGGTCCTGCAGATGCACGGCATCGAGCACGCCTTCGGCATCATCGGCTCGGCCTTCATGCCGATCTCGGACCTTTTTCCGAAGGCCGGCATCACGTTCTGGGACGTCGCGCACGAGGGCAACGGCGCGCTGGTTTGCGACGGCTACACCCGCACCACCGGCAGGATCGCGATGGTAATCGCGCAGAACGGTCCAGGCATCACCAACTTCGTCACCCCGGTCAAGACGGCCTACTGGAACCATACGCCGATGCTGCTCGTCACGCCGCAGGCGGCCAACCGGACGATCGGTCAGGGCGGCTTCCAGGAAGTCGAGCAAATGGCGCTGTTCCGCGACATGGTCTGCTACCAGGAGGAGGTGCGCGATCCCGTGCGCATCGCCGAGGTCTTGAACCGCGTCATCTCGAAAGCCAGACGCCTGTCGGCGCCGGCTCAGATCAACGTTCCGCGCGACTACTGGACCCAGGTGATCGATATCGCCCTGCCGGCGATCGTCGAGTTCGAGCGCCCGGCCGGGGGCGCCAAGGCCGTCGCCGAGGCGGCCAAGCTCCTGTCGGGAGCGAAGTTCCCTGTCATCCTGTCGGGCGCCGGCGTCGTTCTAGCAAACGCCATCCCCGAATGCGTAGAGCTTGCCGAAAGGCTCGATGCGCCGGTCTGCAACAACTACCAGCACAACGACAGCTTCCCCGGCAGCCATCGGCTTGCCGTGGGCCCGCTCGGCTACAACGGCTCGAAGGCGGCAATGGAGCTGGTGGCCAAGGCCGACGTCGTGTTGGCTCTGGGCACGCGCCTCAATCCCTTCTCGACACTGCCGGGATACGGCATCGACTACTGGCCGAAGGCTGCCAAGATCATCCAGGTCGACATCAATGCGGACCGGATCGGCCTGACGAAGTCCGTCACCGTCGGCATCTGCGGCGACGCCAGGCTGGTGGCGCAGAGCATCCTGAAGCAGCTCGCGCCGACGGCGGGCGACGCCGGTCGCGCCGACCGCAAGGGGCTGATCCACACCACCAAGTCGCGGTGGCTGCAGACGCTCTCCAGCATGGACCACGAGGAGGACGATCCGGGCACCACGTGGAACGCGGACGCGCGCAAGCGCGACGCTGAGCGAATGTCGCCGCGCCAGGCCTGGCGCGCGATCCAGGCCGGCCTGCCGAAGGACGCCATCATCTCGAGCGACATCGGCAACAACTGCGCCATCGGCAACGCCTATCCGACCTTCGACCAGGGCCGGAAGTATCTGGCCCCCGGCCTGTTCGGACCGTGCGGCTACGGCTTCCCTTCGATCATCGGCGCCAAGATAGGCAATCCGGACACGCCCTGCGTCGGCTTTGCCGGCGATGGCGCGTTCGGCATCTCCATGAGCGAGATGAGCTCGATCGGCCGCGAAGAGTGGCCGGGCATCACCATGGTCGTTTTCCGCAACTATCAGTGGGGCGCGGAAAAGCGCAACTCGATCCTCTGGTACGACAACAACTTCGTCGGCACCGAACTCGATCCGCACCTGAGCTACGCCAAGGTGGCGGTCTCCTGCGGCCTCAAGGGCGTCGCGGTGAGAACGCAGGCCGAGCTGACCGAGGCGCTGCGTCAGTCCTGCGAGGACCAGAAGAAGCGCATCACCACCTTCATCGAGGTGATCCTCAACCAGGAGCTCGGCGAGCCGTTCCGCAGGGACGCCATGAAGAAGCCAGTGGTCGTGGCCGGGATCCGGCGCGAGGACATGCGTCCCCAAAATGTCAGCTGAGAGGGCTCGAGTTCGTTTGCATGCGCTCCTGCACTAGCGCATGCCGCCCGTCGTGACCTCCTTCAGCTCGACGCCTGCCAACTCCTCGGGCGCGAAGTCGACATGGATGTGGTTGCCGTCGGGGTCCCAGATGTTGACCTGCACGGAGCCCGAGCGCGGCACCTTGCGCGCCTCGTACCTCACCTTGTCGCGCTGCAAGCCGGCCCATGAACTCCTTCAGCCCCGTGGCCGAGAACGCGAAGTGCTCGAGCTGGGGCAGCTTGCCGGGCTTCTCGGGCTGCTCGTCGACGCCGACCAGGTGCACGGTGGGCTCGCCGCCGCAGTAGAGCCAGGCGCCGGGGAATGGGAACGGCGGGCGCTCCCCTGAGCGCATGCCAAGCACCCGCCCGTACCACTCCACCATGATTGCGAGGTTGGCGGTGTGGACGTTGACGTGATCGAGCTTCTTGACCTGCATGGGCGGCTCCTCCGGCTGGCTTTGCGGTCAGGCTAGCCGAACCGCCGCAGCCCGCAAAGCCGACCACGGCCTTTGTTTGCGGGCTGACTTTGCGCTACACTGTCTCCTGTTGGAGATGATGTCATTGGGTTGAGAGCCATGTTCTGGACGATTTACTATTGCGTGCTCGGCGCCCTCAAGGTGCTCTTAAAGGCGCTGACTGTGATGGGTCTGGCGGGGCTTGGCGGCGGCGCGCTGACCCTGGGCCTCAAGGGCGAGAAAGACGCGCTGGCCGCAGGCGCCGGCATCTTCCTTCTGGTGGGCGCCTTGATCCTATTCACGACATGGTACTGGGTGCACTGACACGCGCCACGGCCCCGGCCCTTGCGCGCTCATCCACCTTCGGCCGGTGCGCCAAACACGAAGACAATCGTTGCAAGAACCATCGCAAGTGCATAGCCGGCGCTGCGAACCGCGTCGCCTCTGCGGGTCGCGCTGATTGTCGCCTGTAGACACTGCAGCGCGTAGTACAGCGCGAAGCATCGCGAGGCCAACGTGACGAGGCTAAAGACGTTGGTCTGCCACGTCACGACCCCGGCCACCAAAGCCAACAGCGGATAGGTATGGTGGACAGGGACCCGGCCGCCCGAGATGTCGTGTAAGAGCCCCCCTGCGCCCAAGGCGTCGGCGATGGCGGCGCTCGACTGACTTGCCAGCGCGCCAAGTGTCACGAGTAGCGGTAGAACGATGGAGACGGGACGCAGCATGTCGACGATCGCAGTGACACCGTCCCTCGAGTTCGCGAGCCCCAGCAGCGGGGTCATCAACAGGAAGAACGTGACATAGATCGCTGCCGACCAGAGCTGTGCCAGCTTCATGGTTCGCACGCGCAGTTCGGCGGAGTAGTTTGCGCCCAGGTATCGCGAGGTCTCGAAGCCCTGCACCACGATCAACAGACCCAGGAGTCCGGGGAGGCTGGCGAGCTCAAAATGGCCGGGGATGAACGCGAACCGATTGGGCAGAAAGAGAAAGCCATAAGCCCCATATGCTGCCACCGAGGCGAAAAGCCCGGCAATGATCGCCAGCTTTATCGAGACGGCAACCACCTCCATGCCCTCGACTGCGCGAAATCCGCGCCAGAATCCCACAGCCCCAATGGTCGCCAGCAGCCCAGTGACGATCTCCTTGGCAAGGACAGCATCGCCGCTGCCCAAGAATTTGAGCAGGAAGCTCGCAAACAGAACGAGGTAGTAAGCGACCGAGACGAAATAGGCGAACGTCAGCACAAAATGGGACAACCGCTCTATCGAGACGGCGTGGGGCGGTGCTGCGCCCTTCGACAAGAGTGGCTCGATGTGGGCGATGTTGTCGCGAATTGCGCTTCCGATCAGGTAGGCGACCGCTAGCAGCCCTGCGATCGCAAATATGGCCCACGAGCCGACAAGCTCAGACAAGATCGGAAGCGCCACAAGGAAGCCGCTGCCAATGATCGAGGCCAACGGGGTGCTCGTCGCACGCCACACGTCGGATCGCATGCGTCGTGGCTGCATCAGGTAGGCCAGGAGCACAAGGCTCGTAAGGACTGCTATCGTTCCCAGCATGCTCTGCTCGCCGAACCGGGCGCACGCGATCCTTGCGGCCGCATCAATGGCCGCGAGGGTAGAGCCCCGATGGCAAGTTTTCCAGGCATCCGTCCTGCCAACCCCCTGGCGTGACGGTCTAGGCAATGCCAATGCAAGATAGTCCGTCCGCATCAACGGCGGCGGCATTGCCGACGCGAGGTCGCAGATCATCGGAGCGCTCGTGCGTCTGCTTGACGCGACGCCAAGCGACATGTCCTACTCTTGCTACAGTGAGGTTCGCCCGGGGCGTCCGTTGCCTGCCAACTGACCGGCAACACAGCCGTTCGCGACAGACGTCTCGATCGACAGACTTCCCGATCGGTATTCTACTCCCGCTGTAGCCTGCAGAGGTGGCCATCATGCGCAAGCTGTTCGTGCCGATCGATAGCTCCGACAATGCAATTCGTGCGCTGGACTATGCGATCCGGCTCGCCAAGGAGGGCGGACAAATCGAGCTGCGCCTCGCCTACGCGCACACGCCACCCGTCATCTACGGCGAGATCGCCATCTACGAGTCGGAGGAGAAAGCCATAGAGCTGCAAAAGCGGCATGGCGAGGACATCCTCAGGCCCGCCCTTGAGAAGGCGAAGGCGGGCGGGATCCCGTTCACGAGCGAAATTCTTGTCGGTGACGTCCCCAAGGTTCTCGTGAAGGATGCCGAGGACAGGGGCTGCGACGCCATCGTGATGGGAACCCGCGGCATGAGCGCGATGGGCAATCTCGTCATGGGATCCATCGCAACCAAGGTGATCCACCTCACCAAGCTGCCGGTCATACTGGTGAAGTAGCTCGGTTTGCCGAGGCGATCACGATCGGCAAGAGCCAGGCGCGCAAGCGGTCAGTAATCCCGCGCTGTCTTCTGTCATCAATCGGCAGCGATCCACCTGCGCGCCTGCCCGGCCTCTGCGGTTGAATACACTCTCAGCTCTCCAGGCATCAGGAAGCTGAAGAACTTTACGGCGTGCTTGATCCATTCGACGTCGGTGACGACCGCGAACCGCTCCCACCGCGGGAGATGCGCTATGCCGACTTTTGTGTCTTCCCAAACGGCGCCTGGATCAATGCCCGCGAAATCGTCCGCTGTCTCATAGTAGAGGCGGATCTTGCTGTGCCGCCCGAGTGCTTTTTCGACAGCGGGCACCAGAACGGTGCTGTAGTCGTTCCTGGTCACGTGCCCGTGGCAGGCGAAAGCGACGACGTTTTCCGGGAAGTTCTTCAGAACCTCGATCATTGCGTCCTCCAAGAACGGAAAGATCGTCGCCAGCCACCGCGCCTCTCGCCGAACCTCGTCCAATATCATCCGCGTCGTGTCGCCAGCGCGCGCGCTCAGCTCGTGGCGGCGCGGCAGTGCTCGTCGGCGGGGAGGGGATCGCAGGCCTTGTCGTGCACGCACTTCTCCAGGGCCGCGGCAAGCTCCGGACGCCAGGTGCCGTCGATCTCGCCGGTATAGAGTCGCGCCTCGGTGAGCCCGCACTGGTAGAGCTTGATCATGCGCGCGCCGCCGTGCCACATGGCCTTGTCGTAGTCGCCGAGCGCGCCCTTGGGATCGCCCATCACCTGGCGGATGTGGGCGCGCGTATCGAGCGCATGCGGGCTGGTCGGGCTCAATTGCAGTGACTTCTCGACATCGACGAGCCCGGTGGCGGGCTTCCCCCAGCGGAAATAGGCCCAGGCGCGGTTGTTGAGCGCCACCGCGAAGTCCGGCTTCATGGAGATGGCCACGTCGTAGTCGCGAATGGCCGTGGCGTAGTGGCCCTTGAGCGAGTAGGCGAGCGCGCGCATGGCATAGGCAAAGCTCAGGTCCGCTGAGCTCTGGTCGCGCCGTTCGATCAGGGCCGTGCAGCCCTCGATGCGGCGTTCGATGTCTTCACCGAAGCAGTCCGAGGCCGCCTCCGCGCGGGCCTGCGAGATGCCGAGCCCGGCCATGATCGCCAACACTGCAAGGACAGCCAAAAGCCGGGTCATGATCCCCATCTGTTCGATCGGCCGTGACGGCTCGAACGTGCGCCGCCCGTAGACTTGCATGCCGCCGGCACCGCCGCCAGCCCCGGCCCAAGTGCCTTAGCGCACAAGCCGGCCTCGAATATGGCAAGCCCCTCGCCGAACAGCGGGATCTGGCGCAGCTCCCTGGGCCCGAGAGCTAGCGAAAGTGCTTGGAGAGCTTGAGACCCTGGCCCTGGTAGTGCGAGGCAATGCCTTGCCCGTAGATCTTGGCGGGCCGGTCGGCCAGCTCCTCGTAGACGAGGCGTGCAATCGTCTGGCCGTGCTCCAGCACGAACGGAACCTCCAGCGTGCGCACCTCCAGCACGGCCTTGGAGCCCGAGCCCCCCTCCGCGGCATATCCGAACCCCGGATCGAAGAAGCCCGCATAGTGCGCCCGGAACTCGCCCATCATCGGGTCGATCGGGATCATCTCTGCGGCGAACTCGGGTGGCACCTGGATGCGCTCGCTCGAGGCCAGGATGTAGAATTCATTTGGCTGCAGGATGAGCCGGCTGTCCTTGCTCGCGTAGATCGGCTCCCAGAAGTCGCGCTTGGAGTGCCCGCGCTTCTCCACGTCGAGGACGTCGGCGAACTTCAGCGCGCGGTAGCCGATCAGCGCCTTGCCGCCGGCCCCCTCGAGATCGACGCCGACATTAAGCCCGTTGCGGATGCTGGCCTTGCCGACGGTGCTGTCGACCAGCGGGATCCGCTTGTCGAGCTTGCGCAGCTGCGCGTCCTTGAGCACGGGTCTCCAGTAGCGGTCCTGGCTCGCCGAGCGGCGCAGGAAACGCATCTGGTTGAGCTTTGAGCCGGTCGTCACCTTGATGCTGAAGGTGCGCGGAAAGATCTCGGCATAGAGCTCGCCTTCGTACTTGGCCTCCACCCAGTCGAACGCCTCCGTGCGGTCGGTGATCAGGCGTGTGAAGACATCGATGCGGCCCGTCGAGCTCTTGGGGTTGGCAAGGGCGGAGATGCTGGGCGGCAGGTTGAGCGTCTCCTGCAGCTTGACGACATAGACGCAACCCTGCTCGAGCACGGCACCGCCGTCGAGGCTGAACTCGTGCTGCTTCAGCTTGTCCAGCTGCTGCAGCACCGTCTGCGACCGGCCGGGGAGAAAGCTTGCCCGCACGCGGTAGGCCTTTCGCCCCAGACGCAGATCGATGCTTGCTGGCTGGACCTGGTCGGCTGAGATGCCGCTCGGCGCCTCGATCTTCTTGCGCGCGACCAGAGCCTCGATCTGCTGGGACGGCAGCAGCCCGGGCTTGCCCGCCACCTCGACCCGCGGGAGGGCATTGCCGTCGGTCCCAGGCGCGACAGTGTCCGGCCTGAACAGCGGTATGACGTTCTGGCCCATCGCCACCTCGCTCGGGAGCTCCCTGCGGCATCCCTAGCACGTTGCCACGGCTCCGTTCACGGGCCGTGAACGCCTTACCAACAAGAACTGGCCGACAAGAACTGGGTCGGTCCGCTTCCGCTCTTGCACTTGACGCGCAATGGGCGGACGCGCTAATTCCCACTCTACCACGTGGTGATTTGGCCGGCCGGCTTGCAGCCACGTAAAACAAATCGCTAAAAGGCCGTGCGCGACCAAACCGACCCAACAGCGCCCGGCATCAACAAGGCGGCAGTCAGGGGCGGTTTTTTGTTGCCCGGCAGGCTCTCGTGTGGCCTCGCGGGGCGGGCGAGGGAGTTCGCGCAATGACGAATGCACCCACCAGCGAAGAGCAAGAGGCCTGGGGCCTGGAGACGCGGCTCGTGCATGGGGGCAGCCTGCGCTCCCAGTTTGCCGAGACCTCCGAGGCGCTCTACCTCACCCAGAGCTACGTCTACGCCAGCGCCGAGCAGGCCGAGGAGCGCTTCAAGAGCGAGGGCGGGTTCATTTACAGCCGCTACGCCAACCCAACCGTGGCCATGTTCGAGGAGCGCATGCGGCTCCTGGAAGGCGCCCAGGCCGCACGCGCCACCGCCACGGGCATGGCCGCGGTCACGTCCTCGCTGCTGTGCTACCTCAAGGCCGGCGACCACGTCGTCGCCGCGCGCGCCCTGTTCGGCTCGTGCCGTTACGTGGTGGAGGAGCTGTGCCCGCGCTACGGCATCGCCTCGACGTTGGTCGACGGCCGCGATCTCGACGCCTGGCGCCGCGCCTTCCGCCCCAACACGAGGATGGTGTTTTTCGAGACGCCTGCCAACCCGACGCTCGACCTCGTCGACATCGCCGCCGTGTCCGAGATCGCCCACAAGGCCGGCGCGCTCGTCGTGGTCGACAACGTGTTTGCCACCCCCGTGCTGCAGAAGCCGCTCAAGCACGGCGCCGACGTGGTCGTCTATTCCGCCACCAAGCACGTCGACGGTCAGGGCCGGTGCCTGGGCGGCATCGTGCTGGGATCGCAGGCCTACGTGAAGGACCACCTGCACAACTACCTCAAGCACACCGGGCCGTCGTTGAGCCCGTTCAATGCGTGGGTCATGCTCAAGGGACTCGGAACTCTCCCCCTGCGGGTGCGCGCGCAATGCGAGAGCGCTGCCCGTGTCGCCGACCATCTGGCGGCGCAGAAGGGCGTCACCCGCGTGCTCTACTGCGGACGGGAGGATCACCCGCAGGTGGCGCTGGCGCGACGGCAGATGTCGGGCTTCGGCCAGGTCGTGACGTTCGAGGTCGCCGGCGGCAAGGAGGCGGCATTCCGTTTCGTCAATGCCCTGCGCCTCGTCAAGATCTCCAACAACCTGGGTGATGCCAAGAGCCTTGTTACCCACCCCGCCACCACCACGCACCAGCGCCTCAAGCCCGAGGCGCGCGCCGAGCTCGGCATCTCCGACGGCATGCTGCGGCTCTCCGTTGGCCTCGAGTTCCTCGGCGACCTCGCGGCCGACATCGATCGGGCGCTGGCCGCGGCTCGGCAGGGTTGAGGTCGGTGGCGAGCTTTTCTAGGCAAGGAACAGAACGATGGGCCAGCAATTCCCGGCGATCAACGACCAGCACCGCGCGTTCATAGAGGCTCAGAAGATCTTCTTCGTTGCCAGTGCCGCCCCGAAAGGGCGCGTCAACGTCTCGCCCAAGGGCATGGGCACGCTGCGCGTGCTGGGGACGAACGAGGTGGCCTACCTCGACTGCACGGGCAGCGGCAGCGAGACCCGCGCGCACCTGCTGGCTTGCGAGGACAAGCGCCTCACGATCATGTTCTGCGCCTTCGAAGGCTCCCCCGTGATCCTGCGCCTCTACGGGCAGGGCCAATCCTTGATGCGCGGCACACCTGAGTATGGCGCCATGCTGCCCCACTTCGAGGAGATCCCCGGCGCCCGCCAGATCGTGCGGCTGGCCGTCGACCTCGTGCAGACCTCGTGCGGCATGGGCGTGCCGCTGTTCGACTACAAGGAGGACCGCCAGAACCTCGTGCGCTACTGGGTCCGGCAGGGCGCGGAGAACCTGAAGAAGTATTGGGGGCTCAAGAACACCAGGAGCATCGACGGGCTGCCGACGCAGTTCGAGCCCGATACCATGTCTGCGCCTGGGCGGCGGCTCCCGCAACATGAGCAGGCGGCAGGGGGTCAAAGCGATCCCGCTTGATCGGTTGGCTTCCTGCGTCAACTCTGCTTAAACTCGCCGAGCCGCCAAGCCCAGCAACCGGCGCACCCCAAGGTCCGACCATGTACGAAGCCGTGACCCGTGGCATCCGCGTGCGCGCCACGCCGCAGTATCTGGAGCAGGAGTTCTCGCCCGAGAACGACCGCTTCTTCTGGGCCTACACCATCGACATCTCCAACGAGGGCAGCGAGACCGTGCAGCTGCGCTCGCGCCACTGGCGCATCACCGACGCGGACGGCCATACCGAGGAGGTACGGGGACCCGGCGTGGTGGGCGAGACGCCGGTGCTGACGCCCGGCAACTCCTTCCGCTACACTTCGGGCTGTCCGCTCGATACGCCCTCGGGCATCATGGTCGGCACCTACCAGATGACGACGGAGTCGGGCGAGCTCTTCAACGTGGCAATCCCGGCATTCTCCCTCGACAGCCCGCACGCCAGGCGCAGCCTCAATTGAAGCGGCCAAGAAGGCTCTGAGAAAGACGAGATGATCGCAACAGCAAGCACGGCGAAAGAGCTTCTGGCGCGGCTCGTCGCCTTCGACACGACCAGCTCCAAGACCAACATCCCCCTGATCGAGTTCGTCGAGACCTACCTCGCGCAGCATGGCATCGCGAGCCAGCGCGTGCCGACACCAGATGGACTGAAAGCCAGCCTGTTTGCGACCATCGGTGCAGGCGACGCCGGCGGTATCGCGCTGTCGGGTCATACCGACGTGGTGCCGGTGGCCGCGCAGAACTGGGACACCGACCCCTTCCGGATGGTGGAGCGCGACGGCAAGCTCTACGGCCGCGGCACCTGCGACATGAAGGGGTATCTCGCCTGCGCGCTCGCCATGGTGCCGGACCTTGAGGCGCGCAAACTCAAGATACCGTTCCACCTCGCCTTCTCCTACGACGAGGAGGTCGGCTGCACCGGCGTGCGGCCGATGATCCGCGAGCTCGGAAAAAGTCTGCCGCGGCCGCGCTACGTGTTCGTCGGCGAGCCGAGCAACATGACCGTCGTCGATGCGCACAAGGGTCCCGTGCGCTGGCGGGTCGAAGTCACAGGCCGCGCGGCACATTCCAGCATGCCGCACTATGGGGTCAATGCCATCGCCTACGCCGGCCGCATGATCGGCGAGCTGCTGCGCATGGAGGAGGAGCTCAAGTCCTCCACACAGATCGCGCGCTTCGATCCGCCGTGGACGACGATGCAGGTGACGCAGATCGAGGGCGGCACGGCCTCCAACGTAGTGCCAGTGCCCTGCTGGTTCGGCTGGGAGACGCGGGCGCTGCCGGGCTTCGATCCCCTGACGCTGGATCGGCGGCTGAGGGCCTTCGCCGAGGAGAAATGCCTGCCGGAGATGCGGCGTGTCGCACCCGAATCCGACATCAAGGTGATCGTCGCCAACCACGTGCCGGCCTACGCCGCGGACGCGGGGTCCGGCATCATCCCGCTGACGCTGAAGCTGGCCCAGCAGAACGAGACCTACGCCGTCTCCTACTGCACGGAGGCGGGCCTGTTCCAGGACGGCGGCGCCCCCGCCATCATCTGCGGTCCCGGCGACATCGCCCAGGCCCACACCGTCAACGAGTTCGTCCGCGTCGAGGAGCTGGAGAAGTGTCTGGCCTTCCTCGGCCGGCTCGCCGATTGGGCGGAGATGTAAGCCGCCCTAGAACGTCATTCCCGCGAGCGCGCAGCGCGTCGGCGGGAATCCGGCCCAGGACACCAGTCGGAGCTTGGGTGTGGATTCCCGCTTGCGCTTCGCACGGCGGGAATGACAAAGCTTCGCTTCAGCTCGCGCGCTTCAGGTGCCTGAACATGTGGCTGCGCGCCTCATCGTCCATCTCGGCCTTGAAGGTGAACTTGTCCTTGAGGGCGTTGGCTTTCGCCGCCGCAGGCCGCGCGTTGATCTCGTCGACCAGGCGCTTGACGTTGGGCAATTTTGCCCAGGCCTCTTCACCCAGAATGTAGGGCACCATGCGCGCCCAGCCCCACAAGCACATGTCGACGATGGTGTAGGTGTCGCCCAGCATGTAGCGGCGCTTGCCGAGACGGTCGTTGAGGATGGCGTAGTGGCGCTCGACCTCGTACTGATAGCGGTTGTGGGCGTAGGCGATCTTCTCGGGAGTGTGGTGCTTGAAGTGCACGGCCTGGCCGGAGTAGGGGCCGACGCCGGTGGCGACGAACATCAGCCAGGAGAGCAGCTCACCCCGCGCGGCCGGCGTGTTGGGGGGCATGAACTTGCCCGTCTTCTCGCCGAGGTAGAGCAGGATGGCATTGCTGTCGAAAACGGTGGCGTCACCATCGACGATGACCGGCACCTTGCTGTTGGGGTTGATCGCTACGAACGCCGGCTTGAACTGGTCGCCCTTGCGGGTGTCGACGGGGATGGCCTCGTAGGGCAGGCCCGCCTCCTCGAGGAAGAGGGCCACCTTGGTGGGATTGGGAGCGCCGCTGAAATAGAACTTGAGCATCGTACACCTTTCGCGTTGTCGCATTCCCGCGCACACGGGAATCCGGGTGAGGTCACAACAAGGGCGACGCAGTTGTCAACGCCGCCCTTGGCGTTCAAACCCCTTCCGCCCAACACGATCGCGTGTCATGTGGTGGGGCAGTCGCCATTCAGGGGAGGAAGGGTCATGCTGCAGGACGGAGACAAGGCCCCCGATTTCGAGCTGCCAACCGACGCGGGTGAGGCCCTGAAGCTCTCGCGTCTCAAGGGCAAGCCGGTCGTCCTCTACTTCTACCCCAAGGACGACACCTCCGGCTGCACGGCCGAGGCCAAGGATTTCACGCGACTTGCGCCTGACTTCCGCAAGGCCGGCGTGGAGGTCGTCGGCGTATCGCCCGACAGCGTGGAGAGCCACGCCAAATTTCGCAAGAAGTACGACCTCAGCGTCCAACTTGCCGCCGACGCGGACAAGGCTGTCGCCACGGCCTATGGCGTCTGGGTCGAGAAATCCATGTACGGACGCAAGTACATGGGCGTCGAGCGCTCGACGTTCCTGATCGACGGCAAGGGCCGCATCGCCAGGAGCTGGCGCAAGGTCAAGGTGCCGGGTCATGCCGAGGAGGTCCTGGCGGCGACGCTGGGTTTGAGCAAGTGATGTCGGTCTATCGCTCGTTCCTGTTTGCTCCCGGCAATCATCCCCGGCGCGTCGAGAAGGCGCTGTCCCTCGGCGCAGACGGCGTGATCCTCGATCTCGAGGACGCCTGCCCCATTGCCGAGAAGGTGGCGACACGCGCTGTCGTCGTTGCTGCCTGCCAGCGCCCCCGCCAAGGTCTCGGCCATGTCCGTGTCAACGCGACGACGACCGAGTTCGGATATGGCGACATCGTCGCCGTCGTGCAGAAGGGTGTCGACGGGATCATCCTTCCCAAGGTCGAGTTCGGCCGATGAAGTCAGGGCCGTCGACTGGGTGATCTCGAATTTGGAGAGGGAGCGTGGCCTGCCGCCGGGCAAGTTTGACATGATCCCCATCATCGAGACGGGCAAGGGGATGGCCGACATTCGCGCCATCACATCGGCCGGCACTCGCGTTCGGCGCATTGCCTTTGGCGCAGGCGATTTCACGCTCGACATGAATATCGTGTGGAGTTGAGCCGAGACCGAGCTTCTGCCCTATCGCAGCGAATGCGTGCTCGCCTCGCGTGCAGCCGGCATCGAGGCGCCGGTCGACACGGTGTGGGTGGACCTCAAGGACCCCGAGGGCTTCAGGGCATCGACGCAGCACATCAAGGCGCTGGGCTTTCAGGGCAAGATGTGCATCCACCCCGATCAGGTCGCCGTCGCCAACGAGGTCTTGTCGCCGTCCGCCGACGAGGTGGAGTGGGCGCGCAAAGTCGTCGACGCCTTCAAGGCGGCCGAGAAGGCCGGCTCCGCCTCAATTCAGCTCGAGGGCAAGTTCATCGACTATCCCATCGTCTATCGCGCGCAACGTGTGCTGGAGATGACGCAGCGCATCGCTTCCCGCGGAAAATCCTGACAAGAGCGCCCGGAGATTTGCCGGTCATGGCCGACCACGAGACAGCAGCCGCACATCCAAACGTCAAACCACTGCAGGGCGTTCGCGTCATCGACGTGTCGAGCTTTCTCGCCGGCCCCTTCTGCGCAACCCAGCTGGGGGAATTCGGCGCGGAGGTCATCAAGATCGAGCTGCCCAAGATCGGTGACGCACTGCGCAAGTTCGGCACTGTCACGGAATGCGGCGATTCATTGTCATGGCTGCAGGAATCCCGAAACAAGAAATCGGCTACGCTCGATCTGAGGAAGGCCGAAGGCGCCGACATCCTGAAGCGGCTTGTCAGCCAAGTCGATGTGCTCATCGAGAATTTTCAGCCCGGCACGCTGGAGAAGTGGGGCCTGGGCTGGGACACCCTCAAGACGCACAACCACAAGCTGGTGATGGTGCGCATCTCGGGTTTCGGTCAGACCGGCCCCTACAGCGGCCGTCCCGGGTTCGGGCGCATCGGCAACGCCTTCGGCGGGCTCTCCTATCTTGCGGGCTATCCTGACCGACCGCCAGTAACGCCCGGGTCCGCCACGATTCCCGACTACATGGCGGGGCTCTACGGCGCGCTGGGCGTGATGTACGCACTGCGCGCCCGCGACATGACGGGGCGCGGGCAGTTCATCGACATCGGTCTTTACGAGCCGATCTTCCGTATTCTCGACGAGTTGACCGCCTCCTATCACTACAAGGGCTATGTGCGGGAGCGCATGGGTCCGGGCACCGTCAATGTCGTGCCGCACAGCCACTACCCCACGAAGGACGGCAAGTGGATCGCGATTGCCTGCACGTCCGACAAGATTTTCGCACGGCTGGCAGAGCTGCAGGGCGAGCCAGGCCTTGCCGGTGAGGGCAAGTGGGGCAAGGTCAAGGATCGCGATCGCGACCGCGCCGAGGTCGATGCATGGGTCACGCGCTTGACCGAGAAGCACACGCTCGCGGACCTGATAGCGCTCTGCAACAGGTTCGATGTGCCGTGCGGGCCGGTCAATTCGATCGCCGAGATCTTCACCGACCCGCAGTACGAAGCGCGCGAGAACATCAAGATCATTGAGGACCAACGCGCCGGCAAGATCGCCATGCCGAACGTGTGCCCGCGTCTGTCAGACACGCCGGGCTCGATCGAGTGGCTAGGTCCCGAGCTCGGTAGCCACAACGACGAGATCTACGAGCGCCTGCTGGGCATGTCCCAGTCCGAGATCGCCAGGCTGAAAGAAAACGGCGTGATATGAAGGGGCCGAGCCGAGCCCGCCCCCGGTTTGTCAGCCGCGGCCCTCGAAGGGCATCTTGGTCGCCTTGATGTTCATGAACAGCACGTTGGTGTCGAGCGGCAGACTAGCCATGTAGCGGATGGCCGAGCCGCAGTGCTCCACGTCGAACACCGGCTCGGGCCGCACCTCCCCGCTGGCCTGCGGCACACCCGCCTTCATGCGACCGCCCATGGCGGTGTCGGCATTGCCGATGTCGAGCTGACCGCAGGCGATGTCGTGCTTGCGCCCGTCGAGCGCGATGCACTTGGTGAGCCCGGTGATGGCATGCTTGGAGGAGGTGTAGGCGACCGAGTTGGGCCGCGGCGTGTAGGCCGATATGGAGCCGTTGTTGACGATGCGGCCGCCCTTCGGGCTTTGCGACTTCATGATCTTGATCGCCTCCTGGGCACACAGGAAGGAGCCTGTCAGAATGGTGTCGACCACGCTCTTCCAGGTCTCGTAGGGCAGATCCTCCATGGGCACGGCCGGGGCGCCGAAGCCCGCATTGTTGAACAGGAAATCGAGGCGTCCGCCGAACGCCTTCCTGGTCTCGGCGAACAGGGCCTTCACGTCCTCGGGCTTGCCGACATCACAGCGCACCGCGTGCATCATGCCGCCGCCCGCTTTGGCGATGTCGATGGTCTTGTCGAGCTCCTCCTTGCGGCGCCCGGCCACCACCACGTTCCAACCGTCGCCCTGCAGCGCCAGCGCCGCCGAGCGGCCGATGCCGCTGCCGCCGCCCGTGACCACCGCCACCTTGCCCTGTGCCATGACCATCCTCCCATCCTGAACGCAATCTTGCACGCTAACCTACCGCCATCGGAGGTGGCAGGCCAAGGAGATCGAAGTCAGGAGATCAAAGGCGGGGGCTCAGCTCGAATCGGCCCGCTCGACAGCGTCATGATGCGCGGGAGGCAACCCAAAGCGATGGCGCGCCAAGCGGCAGGCTTCGTCGCCGGGCTCGCAGGCGCGGCAAACGTGCGGGCGGACCGAGTAGATTTCGGCAAGAGGTCGACACACCAACCTCGCCCGCCAACGCGGAACAGCGGTCGCCGTCACAGCGTACGCGGGCGATCCGCTCGTCGACGAATTTGCTCGGAATGCGATCGAGCTCGGCGTCGCTTTCCAGCGTAAACCGCGGCCATTCGCTCGAGAACGAGCAGCAGGCGCCGCAGCTGCGGCAAAGCGTTTCGTCACTGGTCAGCGGGCCGCCCACCGTCACGCAACAGCGCGCCGCGAAAGCTCGCTCTCCTTGGCCACGCGCTCGAACGGCTCGGACTTGGACTTGACGCGATATTGCAATTCACCGCCGTCGGACGGCAGCAGCCGAAGGACTTCGTATTGTCGACCCGACGTCGCCACTCCCGGCCGTGAGGGCGCGAAGTCGACGAGCTGGCCGACCCTGAACTTGTGATGTGCCATGCGCGTCTCCATGCCTTGGCGGCTCGATAGGGAGCCGCACTCTCGCCTAGTCGCAGTTGCCCTCGGCCTCCCCCAACTTGCCTAGTCTGTGCCCACACGCGATGCGTGAGCGCCACGCGGTGGCGCGAAGCGCCTCGCGCCGCCGCTGTTTGCACGAAAGCCGCGGTTGCCGCGTCCTGCAGCCTGATGCCCTCCGCGCGTCGAGCCAGTGCGCCTGCCGGCTGCCGGGTCGGCCGAGCGTGCGTCGTGGCGCCGAGACTCTGCGCTCCATCGACTGGTCGGACGGAGGTATGGAATGTTGGCGGCGGTCCTCCGCGGGGATCGAATGCCGGGTCAGGCGCTCGATGTCGCGAAGCTGGCCGCGCTCCTCCGCCGCGCACAGCGAAATGGCGATCCCCTTGGCGCCGGCGCGCGCCGTGCGGCCAATGCGGTGCACATAGCTCTCCGGCACGTCTGGGAGCTCGTAGTTGACGACGTGCGTGACCTGATCGATGTCGATGCCGCGGGCGGCGATGTCGGTCGCGACGAGCGCCCGGATTCTCGAGGCGCGAAACGCCTCGAGCGCGTGCTCGCGCTGGGACTGGCTCTTGTTGCCGTGGATCGCGGCGACGCGAATGCCGGCGACCTCGAGGTGGTGGGCCACCCGATCGGCGCCGCGCTTGGTGCGCGTGAAGACGAGCGCACGCGACATCTGCGGGTCCGCGAACAGTTCCACGAGCAGCAAGCGCTTGTTGTGGCTTTCAACGTGGAGCACGCGCTGCGAAACGCTTTCGACGGTCGATGCCGCGGGGGTGACTGCCACTTTGACAGGATCGCGCAGCAATTCGTCGGCCAGCTTGGCAATCTCGGAGGGCATGGTGGCCGAGAAGAAGAGGTTTTGGCGCCTGGCGGTGAGTTGCGCAACGATGCGACGGATCGGGGGCAGGAAGCCCAGATCCAGCATCTGGTCGGCCTCGTCGAGGACCAGGATCTCCGTGCCCGCCAGCGTGACATTGCGCTCGGCCATATGGTCAAGGAGGCGGCCCGGGGTGGCCACCAGCACGTCGACGCCTCGGGCCAGCGCCTGGGTCTGCGGCCGGTGCCCGACGCCGCCGACCACGACCGTCACGGTCAGGCTGAGATGGCGACCGTAGGTGCGGAAGCTTTCGGCGATCTGGGTCGCAAGCTCACGCGTGGGGCTCAGCACCAGGACGCGGCAGCCTCTGCGTAGTGCCGGTCGCCGATCGGCTGCCAGGCGGTGGATGATCGGCAGCGCGAAGGCGGCGGTCTTGCCCGTGCCGGTCTGGGCGATGCCCAGGAGATCGCGCCCTGCGAGAGCGACGGGGATGGCTTTTTCCTGGATAGCAGTGGGCACTTGGTAGCCTTCGCCTTGCAGCGCCTTGAGGATCGGCGCGGCGAGGCCGAGGTCGGAAAAGGTTGTCAATTTCTCGTTCTTTCTCGTGGCCGCGCACGGTCGATGGCGCCGACAAAGCCTGTCGAAGCGCAACGCAACGCGGCCCGTTGCTTTGAGACACCCCGCGTGTCCTGGGCTGTCGGATGAATTTCTCGGGGCGCTCAACAGGAGGACGACCTGGGCATCTGTGCCCGTGCATTCGTCCTTCACGCGGCTGGAGCACCGCAAATCGCTCATAGAGCGGTAATGTCTTGTCTCATGCCGCGGTGCACAAGTCAACAATTTGGACGCGTTTTGCCGATTTCGCGGGTGTTTACCGCAAATGGCGAGCGGCTTTTCGGATCGAAGATCACCAATTGCCGCAGAAAAGACAGCTGTGGGCCCTCATGCGCATTTTCAGTGCGGCGCACGATAATCGTCCGCTTCCGGCTCCTTCGCTTCTGCCGTCGGCCGCTCGCGTGTCACCCGCCACAGCCGAACCGCGAGAAAAGCGCCGGCGAGGGCGAACATGGCAAGTGCAACCTGCAGACTGCGCTGTGTATTCCCTGTGATCCCAGCGGTGGCGAACCCCGCAAGTATGCCCGCGACGGCCATGATCGCGACGGCATAGGACGCATCGACGTAGAGGCGGATGGTGTTTGCCATGAACTGAAATCTCCAGGAGCCACCGATGTGGCAATGATTGGAGCGACTGTACTCTCAAGACGCGTGCAAAGCGAGGAGATGACACGCGTTGGGCCACCCAATGGTGTTCCCCTCGCCTGCGCGTTCATTCCGCGAGTGTTCGAAATGTTACGCATCTGTGCGCTAGGCATGCTACAGGAGACCGACCCTGTCCACGCGTTCCCAACCTCCCGACCAGCTGCCAATGGATCTTAACCTTGCAAGATGCACACCCTGCCGACCCGAATCCCGCAGCCCGGGAATGGACAGAAATCCTCGCCAGCTACCGTGAACCGAGCCACTCCCGCAGCGTGCTCGAGCTGACGATAACCGCCGGCGCGTTCGCGGTATCCTGGCTGCTGATGTGGGCGGCCCTTGGCTTCGGCTATTGGCTGAGCCTGCTGCTGGCCGTGCCGGCCGCCGGCTTCCTCGTGCGCCTGTTCATGATCCAGCACGATTGCGGCCATGGAGCATTCTTCCGCCGCCGCGCCGTCAACGATTGGGTGGGCCGCGCGATCGGAACACTGACGTTTACCCCCTACGACGCCTGGCGTCGGAGCCATGCCATCCACCACGCCAGCTCCGGCGATCTCGATCGCCGCGGCATCGGCGACATCAACACTTTGACCGTGCGCGAATACCTCGCTTTGTCGCGCTGGCAGCGGCTCGGCTATCGCCTCTACCGCAACCCCATCGTCATGTTCGGCCTGGGCCCCGCCTACCTGTTCCTTGTGCAACACCGGTTCCCAAGCGGGTCCATGCGCGGTGGGTTGCTGCCCTGGGTCAGCACCATGGCAACGAACGCGGCCATCGCGGCCGCGATCCTCGGGATGATGTGGCTTGTGGGTGTGGGAGCGTTCCTGCTCGTGCACCTGCCGATTATCCTGCTGGCCTCCTCGATCGGCGTGTGGCTGTTCTATGTGCAGCACCAGTTCGAGGAGACCTATTGGGCCAAGGCCCCGGCCTGGACCCTGCACGAGGCGGCTCTGCATGGCAGCTCGCACTACGACCTGCCGGGCATCCTGCGCTGGTTTACCGCCAACATCGGCGTGCACCACGTGCACCATCTCTCCAGCCGGATCCCTTACTATCGCTTGCCACGCGTGCTGCGCGACCATCCCGAGCTCAAGTCGGTCGGGCGACTCACGCTGCTGCAGAGCCTCGCCTGCGTGCGACTTGTTTTGTGGGACGAGAAGCGCCACCGGTTGATCTCGTTTCGGGAGCTGCGCGCTGCCCTGCGCGGCGCATAGGCCTTAAATCGGGGAGCAGCGCGCGCCGAAGGGTGCCAGAGGCCTCGGAATGGGGTCGGTGCTTGCGGGAGTCATTTGCCTTGTGGCGCTCCAGCGCGCCACGCAGGGCATTCATCCAAGCCATTTGCTCGGGCGGATTGGAGTAGGCGTCCGCCAGCCATCAGGCTCTGCGTGTCACGCGGCAGGCCGCGGTCGCACGATGGCTCAGCGCCCCTTCTTGCCGGGATTGCCTTTGGAACCGCCCATCGACTGCGGACGCGCAAAAGGCGCGGCTTGCGCCGGCGACTTCGGCTTTTCTGCTTTTGGCTTGCGCTTTTCGCGGTTGCCCTTCTGCTCACGATTTGCCATGGCAAGATCTCCTTTGAGATGGTCACTGATAGGTGGTTGACTGGCGGCATCGACCGCCGTGAGGCGAGCGAAACCCCCGAGCACGCTCGCGATCGGTCTTTGCCAGCGGGAATCCTGGTCGGCGGCGGACTTCGGCCAGCAGATGGCGCGTCTCTGTGGCTACCCCGGCCGCCATGCCGCGATGCTGGTCCAGCGCTATGGGCCGATCAGTCATGATCGCTTCCAATCGACTCGGCCGGACTCCCGAGAACGCGGCTGCGCAGGCGCCGACGTCGTCCGCCGAGTGCGCTCCAGCGGGTAGTCGGGGCGCTCATACAAGCGGCGAATCTCGGGGCCATCGAACCGCTCCTCATTGACCTCGAGAAAGGCGCCCACGAGAAATGCCTCCGGCATTTCCTCGATTGCATAGCGGATGGCGTCGGCCGCACGTGCAAAGCGCTTGTAGCCGATCGGCTGGCGCCGCGACGCGCGCGATCGGGTGGGGAAGAGCTCAGCCTCGGCGTCGAAATCGAAAGTATCCATATCGCATGTCTTTCGCATGGGCAGCGGCGCAACGCAGCCGCGCAAGTCGTCCTCCTCCGCAGGCGGCGACGCGCATTCGGCGAAGGCACGCTTGATCCAATGACGTTTGTCAGCCGCGATCGCGACCGCGATGACTACAGCCCCGATCACACCCGAGTACGCAACGTCAAGTGAAAGGGCCGAAGGCTGATCGCTATACCTCGAGCGACGCGCCGTTGCGTTTAGCGCCGCGAAGGCGCAATGCAACCTACGCTCTCGGCGGGTCGCCGTCACCACATTCTTCTTCGCCGCGCCGGCGCAAAGTGGCGGACAAGTTCCTTTGTGCCTTGTATTCGCTGGGTCCGCGGGCCATATGTTGGAAGCCGGTGCGATCCACGGTGGGCCGCGCCCCTCATGCTTTGGTTGAGACACTCGCCATCACCGGCCAGGTGCCCCATCCCGAAACCTGAGTTGCCCGAGGCAAGCGTGAGGCCTCAGGCCGGCTCATTGCGCACGCAACGGAAAACCGTACATGCGGCTCTCAGGAACCCTCAAATTCTACAACGCCTCGAAGGGCTTTGGCTTCATAGCTCCCGATGACGGATCAAAAGACGTGTTTGTGCATGCAAGTGCCCTCGAGAAGTCCGGCATCGATGCGCTCAATGAAGGCGACAAGCTTACGTTCGTCTTGGAGGACGACAGGAAAGGGCGCGGCAAGCAAGCCGGAGAGATCCAAAAATCCTAGTCGCTCCCACTGAGCGGCAGCGGGCGTTGCCCGAGACAGCTGGCGCCGCGACGTCAGGTCACGCGCGCGGGCTCCACGCGCTTTGGCGGGGCCGCGCGTGTCGATTGATCCCAAGTCCTCGACCCGGAGGTAGGAATGAGCTCGATGACCGCTACCCAAGCCAACAAGGCCGCGCGCGGAACCAAGCGCGTGTGCCATGCCTGTCAGGTCCGCTTCTACGACCTGTTGCGCGATCCGATCTTGTGCCCGGCGTGCGGCGAACGACACGTCCCGGAAGTTCGGCAACCTTTCGAATTGGGATCACATAAGCCGGCCGGAAAGACAGGCTGGCGGCACAGCGCCAAGAGGACCCTACCGGTCGAGCCGGCACCGGATGTCGAGGTCGCTGCTCCCGCCGAGACGGCCGATGCGGAGGAACTCGAGGTGGCCACCGAGGAGGTCGCAAATGCCTCCGCGGAAGACGACACCGTATTGGTCGAGCAGGACGGGGACGATGCCGATTTCACCGGCTTGGTCGAAGTCGAGGTCGAGGACCCAAAAGAGGGGTGACGCATGCGCGGTCCGCATTGAGCCGGCGTAGAGCGCGACTGCTACGGCAAGGAGCTGAAACTTTGGGCGACAACATCACCCTCAAGTTGCGACTGCACGGTCGCACGGCGCTCTCGTTGCTCGTTTCGCGCGACGGCGACGCCAGCGCGGCCGTCTGGCTCCGCAAATCCAAGATCGTCGGCGGGCAGACCGTGAATGATGACGGCAACACGGTGGAATTGACGATTCCCGAGTGGCTGGCGCGGAGCGAAAGGCTGGCCTGAGATCTTGCCAACAAGCATGCCCCGGCACGCACGCGCCTACGGCGCCGCCTCTTCTTGCGGCTTGCCTCGGTCTGCGGCGCTTTCCAACAGCGTGATGAGGCGATCGAGCTTCTTGTCGATCTGACCGAGATGATAGGCGACATACTCGGCGGCATTCGCCATGCGTCGATCGACCTGGCTCAGCGTGTCGGGAGACGGCTCTGGCAGAAAATCCGCCTCCATCGTCGCCTTGATGCGATCCCGCGTGGTATCATGGTCCATCGCCTGCTCCTCTCTGGTCACAAGGGGCGCTGCGTTGCAAGTCACCGCTCGCTGGCCGTTAATGATGGAAAGCGGGAGGGAAAAGCCAGGAGAATTGATTGCAACGGAGCCGCGAGCAGCAATTCGCGGTAGCTATTTTGAAACAATCCACGTCTTTGACGACCTCGCGCGGAAATACCCTACACGTTCGCCGAGCGCCAAAGAGCGTCCTCGCACCAAGTCTCAGAGATTGCTCATGTCCATGAGAATATTGCCTGCGATTGTCGCGGCGTTCCTGGCGCTCTTCGCCGCGACCGCTTCGGCGGCGCCACTCGATGATAGCGCCTGGAGAGCGATCTCGAAACTCTTGGCCGTCTCCGACACGGCTGCCCGGGATGATCGACCCAAGGACGCCCTGAGCAATTGCGCAGCCGCCAGGTCGGTTGCAGCCCGCTACGATCAGGACACTCACATGGCCGGCAAGATCGAGATCTGCTTTGGTTTGGCTGCGCTCTTCCGGAAAGACAGGAGCGCCGCTTGCGCGGCCTACGCGCGAGCACTTCCGCTTCTCGTCCGCGTCGAACTCGGGCGCGCCGAACTGGACATTGATCGAGCCAAGACCGGCCTGCGCGAGCTCGGCTGCTGATTTTAGGGAAGGATCGGCGGCATCACAGGTTAGCCGAGCACGCCCAGGGCGCGCATCCGTGCGATGTCGGCTGCCGAGTAGCCCGCTTCCTGCAGCGTCTCGTCCGTATGTTGCCCAACCGAGGGCGCCCTTCGGGGTGCCACCTTCGTCTCGCCGTCCAGATGAAACGGGCTCGACACCGTCAGGCCTTGCCGGTCGGCAAACGGGACGAGCGCACCGATTTGTTGGAACTGCACATCGCTCGAAGCCTCATCCACCGTGTGCACCGCGCCGAACGTCACGCCCGCCGCGCTCAGGATCGTGCGCCAATCCGCCAGGTCCCGCTGGGCGAACACCTCATCCAGTATCGCAATGAGCGCGCCCGCGTTCTCCTTGCGGGCGGCGGTCGTCGCAAAGCGTGCGTCGTCGGCCAGATGCGTGCAGCCGATCGCGTCCAGAAAGCTGCGCAGCTGCCGCTGCTCATTGAACAGGGCCATGAGGAACCAGCGTCCGTCGCGGCAGCGATAGTGATTGGCCAGCGGGTTGGGCGTCTGGGCGCGCGGCGCGCGATGCGGCACGTGCTCGCCAAACAGCCGGCTCTGGACAAAGCAGGCATTGGCCCACAGGCCGTTCTGCAGCAGGGAGGACTGGGCGATACCGCCCTTGCCGGTTTTCTCCCGCCGGTAGAGCGCCGTCACGATGGCGGCATAGAGCCCGGTTGCACTGGGGTGGTCGCCCATGCCCGGCACGGAGCGCGCGGGCTCGGTATCCGCCGTGGCCCTCACCATGTCCATCAGGCCCGTCCGGGCCCAGTAGGCGGTGGAGTCGAAGCCGGTTCTGGCGGCCTCCTCGCCCTCCTCGCCGTAGGCAGTGAGCGAGGCGTAGACGAGCCGCGGATTGAGCGGCAGCAGGTGCCGGGCAGCAATTTTCAGGCGCTCGCGCACCGGCAGGGGAAAATTGGTGATGAAGACATCGGCGCAGGCAAGGAGCCGATACAGTACGGCAAGGCCATCGGCATGCTTCAGGTCGATGGCGAGGCTGCGCTTGTTCCTGGACGTCAACTGCCAATAGTAGTCGGTCGGCTTGCCTGGCACCGGCGTGGAGGCGCGCCAGGGGTCGCCGGCACCCGGCGGCTCGATCTTGATGACGTCGGCGCCGAAGTCGGAAAGGATGGTCGCCGCGGCCGGGCCTGCGATCCAGCTCGCGCAATCGATCACTTTCAGGCCCGCAAAAAGGCTCTGCGTCATTGCACGATTCCCCTTCTCTCAGGATTCCGCCCGATCGTTCCTAGCATGGACGGGTTGGCGCCGCTGCCCGGCGCGCTGGATCGCTTGCGGGGGCCCGAAGCACGAAAGCCCACCAATCGAGCCTGCGACACGAGGTGGCGTGGGCTTTGCGCATTGGCCATGCTCCATGCAATTTTGCGCGAATGCCCGACAGGCATATGACGAGATTGCGAGTCCCCGGGCGAGCATGGGAGATTGTGCCGAAAGCGAATGCCAGGAAAACCGTCGCGCCGATGACGAAACACACATCGGAATATCTCACCACCAGGGAGGTGGCCGAACTGCTGCGCATCAAGGAGCGCAGGCTCTACGACCTCGCCGCGTCCGGCGAGATTCCCTGCACGCGCGCGCTCGGCAAGCTTCTGTTTCAGAGATCGCAGATCAATGCCTGGCTGGCGAGCCACGGGACTGGAGGCGTATCTGCGCCTGCCGCGCGGCTCCCTCGGGTGTTTCTGGGCAGCCACGATCCGCTCCTGGAGTGGACATTGCGCGAGGCCGGATCGGGGATTGCGACGTTCTTCGACGGCAGCCTCGACGGCCTGGACCGGCTCGCCCGAGGCGAGGGGATCGCCGCGGGCCTGCACATCTACGATCCGGCCGCCGATCAATGGAACACGCCCGTCGTGACCGAGCGCTTCGGCAGCGAAGATGTCGTGCTGGTCGAGTGGGCCTGGCGTCAGCGCGGGTTCGTTGTGCCTGCCGGGAACCCGAAGAAGATCAAGGGCCTGAAGGACCTCTCCGGCTTGCGGGTGGTGCCGCGCCAACCGCAGGCAGGCAGCCAGGTCCTCTTCGCCCACTTGCTCGCCAAGGCCGGCCTGACTGAGAAGACCATCGCGCTGGCGCACGCGGCACGTACGGAGACGGACGCGGCGCTGGCAGTTGCCGAGGGACAAGCCGATGCTGCCTTCGGTCTCTTGTCCGTTGCCCGTCAATACCGGCTCGACTTCGTGCCTGTGATCGGCGAGCGCTTCGATCTCCTGGTGCAGCGCAGCGAATGGTTCGAAGAGCCGTTCCAGCGTTTGGTCGCATTCGTCGGCTCGAAGGCGTTCCGCGACAAGACAGCGTCACTGGAAGGATACGATTTCGCGGGCCTCTGGCGCGTGCACTTCAACGCTCCCAGACATTGAGGCCCTGAACGGTCGTCGGCAGGCGTTCCGGCTACGCTTGACCGCGGACGAATCCTAAAACTTTGCAGCAAATTGCGTTAGAATGCGCTCTGCCTGCCCGATCACCGCCGTCGCGAGAGACACCGCATGCCCGCTCCCGTCCGCCTCGTGCGCCGCCTCGCGTGGCGGGATCAATCCCAGGCAGAGGGCCACCGCCCGGTGCCCGAGGAGCTGCCGGTTGCCTTCACCTACAATGGCACCTCGCATGCGGTGATGATGGCGACCCCTGCGGACCTGGAGGATTTCGCCCGCGGCTTCAGCCTGACCGAATCCATGGTCGACAGTCTCGACGCGATCGAGAGCCTCGAGGTCCACGAGATCGAGGAGGGGATCGAGTTGCGCCTGTGGGTCGATGAGGGCTGCATGCGTCGGATCAGGGAGCGGCGCAGGCGCCTGACGGGGCCGACGGGCTGCGGGCTGTGCGGCGTCGAGAGCCTCGCCGAGGCGCTTCCTGCGCCGCGCCGGATCAAGGGAGACCTGCGCCTCGAGCCGTCTGCGATCATGACCGCCCTCGAGCACGTCACCTCGGCCCAAGCCCTGAATGATGCCACGCGCGCCGTCCACGCGGCAGGGTTCTGGCGCCCCGGGCGAGGCCTGGTGATGCTGCGCGAGGACGTGGGCAGGCACAATGCGCTCGACAAGCTGGTCGGTGCGCTGGCGCGGGCCGGCGAGTCGGGCAGGGACGGGGTCCTGCTGCTCAGCAGCCGCATCTCCGTCGAGATGGTGCTGAAGGCGGCGGTGCTCGGCGCTCCCGTCATCGTCGCCGTCTCCGCCCCCACGGCTCTTGCCATCCGCACCGCAGAAGAGGCCGGCATCACCCTTGTCGGCATCGCGCGCAGCGACGGCTTCGAAGTCTTCACCCACCGGCGGAGGATCGTCCTCGACCGCGCCTTTCAGGGGACCACCTGATCGCCAGGGCAGGCCTGCCTCAGCCGGGCCAATCGGCGTAGTGGTCGCCCAACGCCGGCGGGGCCCGCATCTTGGGCAGGCCCGCGGCAGTGCCGATCGAGATGAAGCCCACTAGCCCGCTCTTCTCACGCTTGATGGTCGCATCGGGGCTCCACTCAGCGAAAGTTGTTTTGCGACAACGACTTTTGCGAGAGCGGAGAATTGCCCCGATGCCGACACACTGTACTCAGGATTCGTTCGATTTCGGAAGGGTCGAAGGCCGCTCGGTTGTGGCCGATTTCTCGGGCGGCACGATCACGTCGAACGCTGGCGCCTTGCTGCTGGGGAAGGCCAACCAGGCCATGGGGATCATCGACAGCTTCGCAGCCTGCTTCGGCGACGGGCGCAACCAAGGCCTGATCGAGCACTCGGTGCGCACGATGGTGGGCCAGCGCGTCATCGGCATCGCGCTCGGGCACGAGGACCTCATCGACCATGACGATCTGCGCCACGATCCCGTCATGGCCGCAATGATGGGCAAGCTCACGCCCCGTCGCAAGGAATGCGCACCTCTGGCCGGCAAGTCGACGCTGTCGCGGCTGGAGCATTCGCCGCAGGAAGGTCTGGTGCACGCGCCGCCGCGCTACCACAAGATCAGCCACGATGGGGAGGCGATCGAGCGGGCGTTCGCCGACATTGCGCTGCGCTCGACGCGGCATGCGCCCGCGACGATGGTGATCGATCTCGATGCCACGGACAGTGCCCTGCACGGCCACCAAGAGGGCCGCTTCTTCCACGGCTATTACGACTGCTACTGCTATCTGCCGCTGTTCGTGTTCTGGGGGAGGCACCTGCTCAGCGCCAAGCTGCGGCCGGCCAACGTCGACGCCGCGGCAGGCAGCGTTGAGGAGGTGGCGCGCATCGTGGCGCAGGTGCGTGCGCGCTGGCCGAAGACGACGATCATCGTCCGCGCCGACAGCGGCTTCTGCCGCGACGACTTGATGAGCTGGTGCGAGGCCAACGAGGTGCACTTCGTGCTTGTCTTGCCCGCAACCCCAGGCTGGTGGCCGAGATCGCGGGCGAGCTGGCCGAGGCTCGCGCCGCTGCCGAAGCCACTGGCCGGCCGGCCCGCGCCTTCAAAGACTTCGCGTGGTCGACGCTGGACAGCTGGAGCCGCTCCCGGCGTGTGATCGCGAAAGCAGAATGACGCACGGTGAGGCCAACCCGCGCTTCATCGTCACCTCTCTGCCGGCCGACGTGATCGAGGCGGGGAAGCTCTACGAGAGGTCTACTGCCAGCGCGGCGAGATGGAGAACCGCATCAAGGAGTGCCAGCTCGACCTGCTCGCGGGCCGCATGCCCACCGCGACGATGCGCGCCAACCAGCTTCGCCTGTGGTTCGCGAGCATGGCCTACGTGCTGATGTGTGCGCTGCGCCGCATTGCGCTCGCCGGCACGGAGCTGGCGCGCGCCACCTCGCCACGATCCGGCTGAAGCTTCTCAAGATCGGCGCCCAGGTGACCGTGTCCGTCCGGCGCATCCGCATCGCCATGACGGCGGCCTGCCCGGCGCGAGCGATCTTCGCGCACGCGCATGCACGATTGTGACGCCGCCCCGCGCGTGACACCCCGCTCACCCCATCGCCAACGACATAGAAAATCCTCCAGCCTGCCCCACCCGCCGCGGCGGCGACAGTCGCCTATCGCCAATCGACACAATAATGAGACGACAACGCCTCATCTCAGTCGAGCGACAACCCCACAGACAGGTGAAACCTAGGCGCTGCGACGGTGCCCTGCAGAATGCGCGCTGCAGCGTGGCGGACGCGGCCTTGCGGCCGCTCGTCAGCATGGCGCCGTACCCAAGCGCATGAGCGGCCAGCAGGACGTTCTGGATTGCGGCGCCAAGGGACACGTATTGCTCGTGCACTGGCACCTTCGGATGGTCCTCGGCAATCTCCAGCACAGCCGCCAGCAGGGTCGGCGCATTGAGTGCACGCACTCGCTCCGCCTCCACTTCCACCTCGAGCGCATACGGCTGGTGGCGCCGCTTTTCCTCCGCGAAGAGCGCGCCGAGCCGAGCCCGCCTCTCCTCGGCAATGCGGAGGAACCGCCAGGGCCGCAGCAGACAATGATCGGGCGCGGTGAGCCCGGCGGCGACGATGGCGGCAAGCTCGTCGGCTGACGGCCCCGGGGGCAGCAGTCGCTTGGGTGCGATCGAGCGTCGCGAGCGCAGGAGGGTGAGCAACTCCCACGCAGCCGCTTCAGCCGGCAATCCGGACGCCCCGCCGGCACCTATGTGCAGAGCGTTCGCGGCAGGCTCGGGTCGTGCGGCTCGGGGGTGTGCGACCATCGGCGGCTAGAGCAGGTTCCGATCACACGGACCCGTATCCGGCGGCGGCGAAGTAGTTGGCGCAATCGTTCGGGGTGAGTTGCGGCAGGGCCTGGGCGATGGCGGCCCAGAGGTCCTCGATGGTGCGTGCCGCCACCTTCTTCAGGAGTGCCTTGAACTTGGAGAATGCCATCTCGATCGGGTTGAGATCTGGCGAGTATGGCGGCAGATAGCGCAGTGTGGCGCCTGTGGCCTCGATCGCCAGCGCGCACGGCGTCCGGCTTGTGGGCGGGCAGGTTGTCCATCACGACGATGTCGCCGGGCTCGAGTGTCGGAGCCAGCATCTGCTCGATCCACATCAGGAAGGCCGGCCCGTCCATAGCACCATCGAGCACCATCGGCGCCGTCATGCCGCCGAGCCTGAGGCCGCCGACGAATGTCGTCGTCTTCCAGTGACCGTGCGGGACCGCAGCCAGGCAGCGCGAGCCGCGCGGCGACCGCCCGCAGCGCGGGCCATCTTGGTCGACGCGCCGGTCTCATCGATGAAGACGAGACGCTGCGGATCAAGCTCTGCCTGAGCGGCGCGCCAAGCCTGTCTTCGCGCGGCGACGTCCGGCCGGTCCTGCTCGCTGGCGTGCGCGGTTTTTTTTGAATGTCATGGCGTGGCGATCGAGCAACCGCCAAACCGTGCTTTGCGCGAACCGCTCGCCGTGCCGCCGCGCCAGATGGCTGGCAATCTCCGCCAGCGTGATGTCGCGCGTCTCGGCGACCAGCCCAAGTATCTCCTCGGCATGGGCTTCGATCCGATCGGAGCGCTTGTCGCCACCCTGCGGCCGCGGCGCATTGCTGCCCGTGTCGCGCCACCGGCGCACCCACTTCACCGCCGTGGACGCCGCAATCCCGAACCGATCCGCCGCAGCCCGCCGGCTCATGCCGCGCCGCCACCGCCTCGATCAGTCGCTCACGAAGGTCGCTCGACAGAGGTTTGGTCATGCAGGCTGGCCTCCTCTGCCAGCCCACAGCATGAATTACTGTTCGCGCCCCTTGTGAATCCCCAATCGATTCCGTCAGATGCGAAATTGCTCTAGTGGCGCACAAAGCCGACCGAGTAGACATGCTGCGCCGAGCGGTCGACCGAGTTGAGGGTGACGGCAGCACCCACGGAGATGACGACGATGGCCGCGAGGCTGGCGACAAAGGCTTTCATGCGATGCTCCTTCCGATCCCCGTCTTGATCCCGCCCGATCGGCCCGAGGCAGAATCATCAGCGCCGATGCACCAGATTTCACTCGGCTGGCGCCATGCTTCCCGGTGCGGGTGACGGCTTTGCCTCGAGTTCGTCGACCCAGATTGGATGGTGCTCGCGGGCCCAGTTCACGTCCACCTCTCCCGTGCCCATCGCGTCGAACGCGCCTTCCATGCCGAGTGTGCCGATGTAGATATGGCCGAGGATCACCACGATCATGAATAGCGCCATCGCGGCATGCCAGATGGCGGCGAGCTGCATCTCGTGGATGGGGGCGATGTCAGTCGGCAGGTGCGTGCCGACCAGATTGATGAGGGCAAACGTCTTGGAGAACATCGCCATCTCGAACGGAAACAGGAGATCGAGCCCCGACAGCACGAGCGAAAGCCCGCCAAGGATGACGAGCCAGAAGAGGATCTTCTGGCCGGCGTTGAATTTGCGGGCGGGCGGATGCGAGCCCTTGGCGAAGAGACCGCCGCCTCGGGCCAGCCATTTGATGTCATGGCGGTTCGGGATGTTGTCGGCGACCCACAATAGGAAAACGAGCAGGAGGCCCGCCGTAAAGGCGAAGGCCACATAGTTGTGGAGGTACTTGCCCCATAGGCTCAGCATCGCGAAAGCTGGCTTGCCGATCACGGGAAGGAGAACGAGCCTGCCGAACGTGATGTTGAGACCGGTGAGGCCCAGGATGACGAAGGAGACCGCAACAAGCCAATGGGCGAAGCGCTCCACGAAGCCGAAACGCGTGATGGTACGGCCGGCAAATCCCTTCTCGACCCGGATGCGGCCGCGCACGACGAAGAACAACGCCAGCAAGGCGACGATGCCGCCTAGAGCATAGCCGCCATACCGCACCAGCGGTCCGTTGCGGATGTCGCGCCAGTTGTCGCCCTCCGATTGGACGAGTTGAGCGGCCTTCTCGTCGGGGATGGACACCCTGCCGCGGATGCCCTGGCGAATGCCGCGCCACATATCGGCGCCGCTCTCGGGCCGCAATTGGCCGCTCGGCACCGGGCTCGCGGCGGGTTGCTTCGCGCCATGCGTAGGCTGTTGCGCAATGGCGCCATCCGAAAACCCCAGCGCGAGGAATGTCAGCGCGCCCGCCAGTGTCGTGGCGATGGCGAGCAATGCCGCCAGCAGGAGCCTGCGCCGGCTCAGAGTTCCCGCGCGCATGTTCGACCTCCTAGAAGCTCTGCAGGGCCCCGCGCGTGCGCAACGCCTCGATCTGCTTTGCGGATAGCTTGGCGGGAGGCTCGCCACGGTAGGTGCCTTTGGTCCGAACCAGCGGCTGTTGCGTCTCGTTGCAGCCCGCCAGACCCAACACCAGCACACCGGCCACGACGAGGGTGGTCCAGGCCTTCACCAACTGGGCATCGATCATGGAATCCCGGTCCTGCAACAGCCCCAGCGCGCCGCGGACCTTCCAGGCCTTCGGGCGTCACCGGGTAGAGTTGAGAGCAAGAGGGCGGGACCAGTCGTCCCGCCCCGCAGTCCCCCCAAAGCTAGAGGCTTTGGCCCGGGTAGGCCTTGCCCCAACCCCAAGCGCCCGAGCCGAAACCGCGCGCAACCACCCGCTCCCGGTAGATGGTCGACACGACGTTGCCGTCGCCGGCCAGCAGCGCCTTGGTCGAGCACATCTCCGCGCACAGCGGCAGCTTGCCCTCGGCCAGTCGGTTGTGGCCGTACTTCTTGAACATCACGTCTTGGTTCTTCTCCGGCCCGCCGGCGCAGAAGGTGCACTTGTCCATCTTGCCGCGACTGCCGAAGTTCGACACCTGCGGATACTGCGGCGCGCCGAACGGGCAGGCGTAGAAGCAGTAGCCGCAACCGATGCACAGGTCCTTGTTGTGCAGCACCACGCCTTCCTCGGTCTGGTAGAAGCAATCCACCGGACAGACGGCCATGCAGGGCGCATCCGAGCAGTGCATGCAGGCGACCGAGACCGAGCGCTGCCCGGGCTTGCCTTCGTTGATGGTGACGACGCGCCTGCGGTTGATGCCCCAGGGCACCTCGTGCTCGTTCTTGCAGGCGGTGACGCAGGCGTTGCAGTTGATGCAGCGTTCCGCGTCGCAAAGGAACTTCATTCTTGCCATGGCATGTCCTCCCTCACGCCGGCCGCAAGCGGCACAGTGAGACTTTGTTTTCCTGGATGTTGGTGACCGAGTCGTACCCGTAGGTGAGGGCGATGTTGCCCGACTCGCCGACCACGTAGGGCCCAGTGCCTTCGGGCAGCTTGGTGCTCAGGTCCTTGCCCTGGAAATGGCCCATGAAGTGGTAGGGGATCCACACGTTGCCCTTCGCCACCGCGCTGGTCACCCAGGCCTTCACCTTGATGCCTGCGCCCTCCGGACTTTCCAGCATGACGTGCGCACCGTCCTTGATGCCGATGTTGTTGGCATCGTGGGGGTTGATCTGGGCGAACATCTCCTGCTGCAGCTCGGCGAGCCAGATGTTGGCGAACGACTTGGCGCCGCCGCCCTCGTGCTCCACCAGGCAGCCGGAGCTCAGCACCAGCGGATAGTCCTTGACGTAGTCGATGGCCTGCACGCTCGCGTACTTGAGCGGCAGCCGGTACATCTTGCGATCCTGGTAGGTCGGATAGTCCTTAACCAGATCGCGCCGCGGCGTGTACAGCGGCTCGCGGTGGATCGGGATCGGGTCCGGGAAGGTCCACACCACCGTCCGCGCCTTGGCGTTGCCGTAGGGCGCGCAGCCGTGCTTGATGGCGACGCGCTGGATGCCGCCCGACAGGTCGGTCTTCCAGTTCACCGCTTCCGGCTTGGCGCCGCCGATCTTCTTGATCGTCGCGAGCTCGGCCGCCGTCAGGTCCTTGTCCCAGCCAAGCTTCATCAGCATGGCCATGGTGAACTCCGGGTAGCCGTCCTTCATCTCGGAGCCGACCGTATAGCCGACGCCCTCCACCGCGCCTTCGGCGAGCAGGTTGCCCTTGCCCCACTTGTCCGGCGCCTGGACGCCGTAGCGGGCGCGGAACGGCAGCCCGCCTTCCGCCACCGGCTTGCTCGGGTCGTACAGGTTGGGCGTGCCCGGATGCTTCATTTCCGGCGTGCCCCAGCATGGCCACGGCAGACCGTAGTACTCGCCGTCGCAGGGACCGCCGTTGGCCTTCAGCGTGGTCTTGTCGAAGGTCTGCTGGTTGGCCATGTGCAGCTTGAGCCGCTCCGGCGACTGGCCGGTATAGCCGACGGTCCACATCCCGCGATTGATCTCGCGCAGGATGTCCTCGATCAGCGGCTCCTCGCCGTTGACCTTGATGTTTTTGAACAGATGATCGGCCCAGCCGAACTTCTTCGCGAACTTGTACATGATGACGTGGTCGGGCTTGGCCTCGAAGATCGGCTCGACCACCTTCTCGCGCCACTGCAGCGAGCGGTTCGACGCGGTCACCGAGCCCGAGGTCTCGAACTGGCTCGCCGCGGGCAACAGGTAGATGTTGTCCTTGCGATCGTTCATCAGCGCCGACAGCGGCACGTAGGGATCGACGATGACGAGCAGCTCGAGCTTGTTGAAGGCCTTCCAGTGCTCCGGCAGGCGGGTGACCGAGTTGACCGAATGGCCCCAGAAGACCATCGCCCGCATGTTGTCGGGCTGATCCAGGTCCTTTTTGTCCATGTTGACCAGCTCGTACCAGCGCGACACCGGCGTGCCGGGCTTCTCCATCAGCGCCTTGGAGGCGAACTGGCCCTTGAGCCACTCGTAGTCGACGTTCCAGACCCGGCACCAATGCTTCCAGGAGCCTTCGGCGATGCCGTAGTAGCCCGGCAGGTCGTGGCACAGCACGCCCATGTCGGTGGCGCCCTGCACGTTGTCGTGGCCGCGGAAGATGTTGGTGCCGCCGCCGGCCATGCCGACGCTGCCCAGCGCCAGCTGCAGGATCGGCATCGCGCGCGTGTTGTTGTTGCCGATGGTGTGCTGGGTCATGCCCAGCGTCCAGGTCAGCATGACCGGCTTGTTGGTGACGAGCGTGCGGGCGACGCGCCGCAACTGCGGGCCCGGCACGCCGCTGACGCGCTGCACCTCCTCGGGCGTCCACTTCTTTACCTCCAGGCGAATGTGGTCCATGCCCCAGACGCGCTGGCGGATGTACTCCTTGTCCTCCCAGCCGTTCTCGAAGATGTGCCACAGGATGCCCCATATCACCGCAATGTCGGTGCCGGGACGGGGTTGCACGAACTCGGTGGCGTGGGCCGCCGTGCGCGTGAACCGCGGGTCGACGACGATGTAGGGGGCGTGGTTCTGCTCCTTGGCCTTGAGGATGTGCAGCATCGCCACGGGATGCGCCTCGGCGGGATTGCCGCCGAAGGTGATCATGCACTTGGAGTTGTGCATGTCGTTGAAGGAGTTGGTCATGGCGCCGTAGCCCCACGTGTTGGCGACGCCGGCAACCGTGCTCGAGTGGCAGATGCGCGCCTGGTGATCGACTTGGTTGGATCCCCAGAACGCCGCGAACTTGCGCATCATGTAGGCTTGCTCGTTGGACATCTTGGCCGAGCCGAGCCAGTAGACGGAATCGGGTCCCGACTCCTTGCGGATCTTCATCATCTGGTCGCCGATCTCGTTGATCGCCTGGTCCCAGCTGATGCGCGTCCATTTCCCGCCCACGAGCTTGAGCGGATACTTGAGACGGCGCGGCGAGATCGTCTCGTCGCGGATCGCGGCACCCTTGGCGCAGTGCGCGCCGACGTTGATCGGGCTGTCGAATGCCGGCTCCTGGCCGACCCACACGCCACCCTGCACCTCGGCCTTCACCGAGCAGCCAACGGCGCAGAATGTGCACACGGTCAGCTTGGTCTGCAGCGACTTGGCCGCCATCGGCGCTGCGGCCGCGGCCTTGTCGATCTTCTGCACCATCGTCAAAGGCAACGACGCAAGCCCGACGCCTGCCGCTGCAATGCCTGAATTGCGCAGGAATGCGCGGCGATCGACGGTGCCGGGTGCACTGCCCAGGCCCGCCGTCAATGGCAGCCTGGTCGGCGCGTGCTCGCTCTTTTTCCTCAGCATGTGGGGACCTCCCTTGGAGCGTTTCGCCTCAGATGCGCGCGAGGGCGTAGTAGGCTTTCACGTGCTCGGTCTCGCGATAGCCGGCCGACGGCTTCTCGGCGTTGGCACTGGCGCTGGCCGCAGTTGCAGTGCTCGGCGTGACGCCGACGGCAACCGCACTCGCTGTTCCTGCGCCCAGACCCACGAGCTGCATGAAGCCTCGCCGGCTCACGTCCGCTGCCTTGCTCGACTTGTGGTCCATTGCCCCTGTTCCTCCTGTTTTTCCGCCTGGGCCGCTGACGCTGCCCGGGGCCCCTGACGGCCGAAGCATCATTCGTGGAGCTGCAGAATCTTCTTTGATTTTTCTTATTGCCGACAAGATTGCATATTTTTGCATAATCCGCTAGCCCTCCAGCGGAACAATGCAGCAGCCGTCTCCCGCTCACGACGGCCCCGGGACGCGCCAGAGCAGAATCGTTTTGGATGGAATCACCCCGCCTCGATCGAGACGTGGAGGCCGAGGCATGAATCCTGTTTTACACCTGAGTGTTAGGGCAGGAATCACGTTCCCTGATCGAAGCGAAGCGCCCCATCAGAAACGATCTTGCTCCAGCGACAAGTCATTGGAAAAAGAGGCGTCTTGCCCCTAACCCGCGATCTCGAAGGCCTGTCGCTCGATGGCCAAGAACTCATGGCCGAGCCGGCCCACTGGCATGTAGAAGGAGGCAGAGCGTGCTCCTTCCAGGTCCTCGAAGAAACGGGGGCCCCAATCGAGCAGATGGTTCCGGAAGAAGTCCTTTTGCTCGGCCAGAGGCGCGGGCTGATCCGCAAAGGACCCAAGAATGAGGCCGGCCATCATCTCGCAGATGGCCGCGATATGGTCCTCCGGCTCATTGATCTGAGAGGCGCGCACGATCCCTAGTCGGGCCATGTCGACGCGCAGCTTGGCCAGCGGCTTGGTGTAGAGCGCCCCCGTCAAATAGTAGGAGGCATAAGGTACCAGCTCGCCCGTCTCCATGCCGACGAACAGCTGTTGATACTCGTCCTCGAGCGCCGACGCGCTGGCCGTTCGGGCGGTGGCCGCCAGCGCGGTGATTGCTTTGCCGAAGGCGGTGTCGCCACCCACAAGCCCCCTGGCCATCTCGAGCACTTCCGGCCTTGGCGGCGCACCGAGAAGCAGGGCCAGCAGGATGTAGGTCTCCGCCCTGAACCTGTCCTCTTCGCTGACAGGCGACACCATGTCCTTCGTTCGAGTTGACACCTGTCCCCGTCCTCTCCCCCTGTGCGTCCAGCTCGCGGTCCGCAGACCTGGAGCAAGATCGTTTCTGATCGAAGCGCTTCGCTTCGATCATGGAACGTGAATCTTGCTCTAAAACTTGGGAACAGAGCAGGATTTACGCTTCTGCTCGACGCCTCGGTTCAGGTGAGGTAATCCCATCCGAAGCGGCCCTCCTCTAGACCAGCTTGCGCCGCCTCGGCGGACCTCCAACCACCTGCGCCTCGGGCGCTCCCTCGGCAGCGTCGGCCGAAGCGCCAGTTACGTGCGATCCTTCTTCCCGTCTTGGCAGCTGCGCTTCCACCTGTGGCCTGCGGCCGGGCAGCACCTCCTCCCGTTGAGGCACCGGCGTTTTGTCGCCTTGCTCCGGCGTCAGCGCCTTGATGGCGTCGGTCAGTCCACCCTCGTTGAAATCCCAGTCGTAGTCGTTGAGACCGTCCAAATTCGCCAGCACCGGGTTCGACCGCCAGAGCCTGGCGAGCGCCAGCCGCTGCAGGGACTCCGGCACTCCCTTCTGCAGGAAGGCAGTAAAGTCCGACTCGTAGGTGAGCGTCTCGACATCCGGCAGGTCTTCCAGGCGAATGGCATCGTGCCCCTCGCGCTCTACCGGCTCAGCCTGCGCGTCGGCTGTCGGCCCCGGTGCAGCCTGATCCAACTTCGGCGCGTCGGTCTTGCTCGTCGCCTCGGATTCACGCTTCAGCCTCGACCACCGGCTCAGCGCGCCTTCCTTCGGGTCCGGCATCGCGTTCCTCCCAATCTGCGCACGAGCTGCTCTTTGGTGCAAAATACGCAGTAATCTGGCAACATTTCAATGTATTTGCCATTTTTTGCATAGGACGCGCCGCCCAGTGCGTCTACCTGGGGACCGAGCCCGCGAAGACCGCGCGGACAGCTGCTCGGTCGAGTGATCTGATCCCGAAGCCCCGCCCTGCCTGGCCGGGCGCGGCCGCTTTCCCGGATCGCGCCTGCCCGGATCGCACTTTGCCGGGCTCGCCGCCACACCTATACTTGCGCCATGGCTCAAGGGGCAGTGCGGGCTGGCGGCATCCGCGCCGAGGACCACGACAGCTATTCGATTGTCGCGGGCCGCGCCGATGCCGGCATCGTCCTGCTCTGCGACCACGCCGGCAACGCCCTGCCACCCGAATACGGCACGCTGGGTTTGCCACCACAGCAGCTTGCGCGCCACATTGCCTACGATATCGGTGCAGCGCAGGTGACGCGCTCGCTCGCCGCCGCGCTCGGCGCTCCGGCTGTCATCACGCGCTACTCGCGGCTGCTGATCGACCCCAACCGGGGCGCCGACGACCCCACGCTCATCATGCGCCTCTCCGACGGCGCGGTCGTCCCGGGCAACCGTCGCCTCGACCAGGCCGAGCGCGACAAGCGCCTGCGCCTCTACTATGCGCCCTATCATCGCGCCATAAAGGCCGTGATAGACTGCTGCGCCGCCAGCGGCGTCACACCTTGCATCCTGTCGATCCACTCGTTCACCGAGAGCTGGAAGGACCGTCCCCGGCCATGGCATGTCGGCGTGCTGTGGGACGGGGACAGGCGGTTGGCCGGGCCGCTGCTCGATGCATTGTGGGCCGAGGGCGACCTGATCGTCGGCGACAACGAGCCCTACTCGGGCCAGCTCGAGGGCGATTGCTTGTGGCAGCACGCCACCCAGCGCGGCCTGGTCAATGCGCTGATCGAGGTGCGTCAGGACCTGATTCGCGATGCCGCCGGCCAGACCGCGTGGGCCGAACGGCTCGGCCGTATTGTCGCAACCATTCTGCGCGCTACATTGAAGCTGGAGATGCCGGCCGGGGCCGGCACCGCTGCCAGTCCGCAGCATGAGCACACGAATGGAGCTGGGGCCATGACCAAGATCGACAATCAGCTTGTGACGGAGCTCGAGGCGGCAGCTTTCCGCCGGCTCGTCGAGCACCTGCGCGAGCGGAGCGAGGTGCAGAACATCGACCTCATGAATCTCGCGGGCTTCTGCCGCAACTGCCTGGCCAACTGGTACCAGGAGGCCGCCGGCGCCAAGGGCCTGGATCTCAGCAAGGAGGGTGCGCGCGAGGTGATCTACGGCATGCCCTACAAGGAGTGGCAGGCCAAGCACCAGAGGGAGGCAAGCCCCTCCCAGAAGGCTGCCTTCGACAAGGCCAAGCCGCACGCGGGCTGAACCGTCGCGGGAAGGTCACAATAGGCGCGTCGATCTCGACAATTCCGCCGGCCTTCGGCGTGTCTCAACCAAGCACTATCAATGGCGCCGCCAACCGTGGCGGCCTCATTGACACTGCGCATGCCGGCTGACACAGTTGGCCAACAACAAGCCTAAGACACTGACGCCACTTATCAACCGACCCCTCGTGCGTGCTTGGGAATTCGGTAGTTGTGCGAGGGGGGTGACACATGATTGGGCGGGTCCTGAGCGGGGCTGCTAATCTGCTTGCGCTTGTCGCCGGTGGCGCGCTCATCGCCATGATGCTTCACATCAACCTCGATGTGGCAATGCGCTACATCTTCTCGGCGCCCTTCGCCAACACCATCGAGATCGTCTCCTCCTACTACATTGTCGCCATCGTCTTTCTGCCGCTGGCGCTGGTCGAGGTGTTGGACGCGCATATTGCGGTGGAGATCGTGGCGCAGCTGCTGCCGCGACGCGCCTCGGAGCTGCTCATCGCGTGCGTCGCGATCGTTTCGGCCGCGTATTTCGGCGCCTTCACGTGGCGCAGCCTGGAAGATGCACTGCAGAAATACGCGGTCGGCGAAATCGCGCTCGGCAACTCCCAGATCACGATCTGGCCCACACGCTTCTATCTCCCAATCGGCTGCGGCCTTCTCGTCCTGATCCTGCTGAACAAGGCTTGGCGTCTGTTCGCCGGCGACGACTCGGTGCTGAAGAACGCAAGCGATCGCCCCTTGGCCGAATAGCTCCCGCTTTCGCTATCTGGTCCCCTCCCCATCATGTGAACAATTCACAGGCCTCGCATGGACGATCTCACTCTGAGCGGCGTTGCCCTCGCATCCCTGATTGTCCTGCTCCTGTTGCGCGTGCCGGTGGGCGTTGCGCTCGGTGGCGTGTCGCTGATTGGCATCTGGCTGATGGTCGGTGCGAAATCGGCCTGGGGCATCCTTGCAGCGATCCCCTACGATTTCGTGGCCTCCTGGAATTTGAGCTCGGTGCCGATGTTCCTGCTGATGGGGTACATCTGCTTCCATTCGCAATTGACTGATGGCCTCTTCCGCATAGCGCGCGCGTGGCTGTCCTGGATGCCGGGCGGCGTGGCCGTCGCCTCGGTCGGCGCCGCAGCGGGCTTTTCCGCGGTAACCGGCTCCTCGGTGGCGTGCGCGGCGGCGATGGGGCGGATTGCCGTTCCGGAAATGCTGCGCAGCGGCTACGACAAGGGCCTGGCCGCCGGCACGGTTGCCGCCGCGGGCACGATCGGCTCGATGATCCCGCCCAGCATATTGCTGCTGCTCTATGGGATCTATGCCGAGCTGCCGATCAGCCAGCTTTTCATCGCCGGGATATTTCCCGGCCTCCTGACGGCGGCGCTGTACTCGGTGATGATCGTGGTCCGCGTCGCCATCTCACCCGAGTTGGCGCCGCGGGAGCCCGTTGCCATCACCTGGACCGACCGGTTCCATTCATTCCGCAGCGGCCTGCCCGTGGTTGCACTTATCATTGGCGTTTTCGGCGGTCTGTTCACCGGCGTCTTCACGCCGACGGAGGCGGGCGCCACGGGCGCGCTCATGTCGTTCGTCATCGGCTTTGCGCAGCGCACCCTGACGCTGGACAAGATCCGCCTGGCCGTGCGCGAGACGCTGACCACGACAGCGGCCATCTTCGTCATCGCCATTGGCGCCATCCTTCTCACCCGTTTCCTGGCTCTGTCGGGCTTCACGGATTTCATTGCCGAAACGGTCGTCGCCGGGCAAGCCAGCCAGCTCCTGCTGATCATGGGCACCATGTGTGTCCTGTTCTTCCTCGGCTGCTTCCTCGACCCCATCGGCATCATGCTGCTCACCTTGCCGGTGTTCCTGCCCGCGATCGAGAAGCTCGGGATCAACCTGATCTGGTACGGCGTGCTCATGACCAAGCTGCTCGAGATCGGTCTCATCACGCCTCCGGTCGGCCTCAACGTCTTCGTCATAAAGGGCATCGTCGGCAACCTGATGAGCACGGAGACGATCTTCAAGGGCATCTTCTGGTTCCTGATCGCCGACATATTGTGCGTCGTTTTGCTCATCAAATTTCCCGAAATATCTCTCTACCTGCCGCGGCTGCTCAAATAGCAGTCGGGCAAACCCCAACAAAACCCCTCACCACGCATCCAGGGAGACCACTCGATATGCGACGCTTACTCCAGATGATCGGCATGGCCGCGCTTGCTTCGTTTGGCACCGCGGCTCCAGCCCTCGCAAAGCAGCTCAAGGCCGCCTATTTCGTCTCGCCGAAGCATCCGATTGGACAGGGCTACACCTTCCTTGGGGAAGAGTTGAAGAAGGAATCCAAGGGCGATCTGACGCTACGCATATTCCCAGGTGAATCGCTTCTGGCCGCCAAGGCCATCTCCGACGGCATCCGCGACGGAGTGGCCGACATGGGCCAGGTGGTGATGACGTATACGCCCGCCTACTATCCGCACGGCGTGCTGATCAACGACCTGTCCATGGTGGGGACGAACGATCTGGCCGCGGCATTGTCCGTGACTGAGCTTCAGCTCTTGCATTGCCCGGGTTGCCTGGAGGAGTTCAGCAAACAAAATCAGATCCCCTTCTCGGCCATCTCGGTGCCGGCCTATGTGATCATCGCCAATGGCGACTTCAACTCGCCCGAGAAGATCAAGCTCAAGAAGCTGAGGGCGGCCGGCTCGCTTTGGGACCGTTTTTGCCGCTCGGTCGGCGCCGTTGCCGTCAACATGCCGACGGCCGGCATGTACGAGGCCATGTCGCGCGGCACGCTTGACGGCGTCCTCTATTCCGTTGGCGGCTTGAAGACGCACGGCCTCGGCGACATCGCCAAGCAGGTCATTATGTTGAACACGGGCTCCTTCCGCGCCGCGGCCTTGTTCTCGATGAGCAAGACGACCTGGAAATCGCTGAGCATCGACGAGCGCAAGGTCATGCTGCGGGCCATGTCGAAGGCCATGGTCTTCAATACGCTAGCCTTTCTCAAGGGCGACGAGGAAGGCCTGCAGGTTGCCAAGGAGAAGAACATTCCGGTGGTGCAGCCCGATCCCGAGCTGCTGCGCATGCGCAACGAGTTTGTCGAGAACGACTTGCATCATACCGTCAAGAACGCGACGGAAAACCTGCACCTGGCTGACGCGGCCGAGTTCGTCGCCAACTACCGCAAGCTCTACGACAAGTGGGAAAAGCTCGTCGACGCCGATCGCCAACGACCAGAAGAAGCTGGACGAGCTTCTCTACAATGAGGTCTACGCCAAGATCGACGTTGCAACCTTCGGCATGAAATAGCCCTGCCAGGGCGGATGCTCGGCAGCACCCGAGCATCCGCCCCGGCTCACAGCCGCACGACGGAAGAAACCAGCTCCAGCCGCCGCGCTGCAACCGTCAGCGCGGCGGCGGAGCCGTTGCCGTGCGCGAACAAGTGGCTGTTTTCGGCGCAACTCCGGGTGTGTTCTGTGGTCGTTGTCGCGAGTATGGTCCTGCACCGGCCCGTGTTGTGACTGCCTGAGAGGATTGTCGCCAGGATATTCGATGCCAGTTGACCCCACATCGGCATCGCCGCTCCGGGGTGCGCTCGCCACATCGCTCGGCGCCCGCCTTACGGTGCCCGGCGGGCTTGCGCTGCTGCTCGCAGTTCTCATGCTGGGCGCTGCGCTGGTCGGTGCCTACCCCCTCTCGCTCGGCGACGTGCTGGCAGCCGTTGGACGACGGCTCTCCGGTGCGTCGCCGCTGGGCCAGGTCGACACGGTGCTGTTCGAGGTGCGGCTGCCGCGCGTTCTCGCCGCCGTGGTGGTGGGCGCAGCGATTGCCGCAGCCGGCGCCGCCTACCAAACTCTGTTCCGCAACCCGCTGGTGTCGCCCGACATCCTCGGCGTCTCTACGGGGGCGGGCCTCGGCGCCGTACTCGGCATCTTCCTGTCGCTCCCCGTAGCCGGCATCCAGCTTGCGGCCTTCGCCATGGGTCTTGCCACCGTCGGTCTCGTCTATGGCATTGCCTCCCTCGTGCGGGAGCGCGATCCGATACTGGTGCTGGTGCTGGCCGGTGTGGTGGTGGGCTCGCTCGCGGGCGCCGCCATCTCGCTGCTCAAGATCCTGGCCGACCCCTACGACCAGCTGCCCGCGATCGTGTTCTGGCTGCTCGGCAGCCTCTCCGCCATCCGCAAGGGGGAGGTGTGGGCGGCGGTGCCTCTCGTGCTGCTGGGCCTCGGGCCGCTGGTGCTGCTGCGCTGGCGCATCAACGTGCTTTCGCTCGGCGACGAGGAGGCCAAGGCGCTTGGTGTGGAGGCCGGGCATTTGCGCATGCTTCGTGATCGCCGCCGCCACGCTGATGACGGCCAGCGTGGTCGCCATCTCGGGCGTGATCGGCTGGGTCGGTCTCGTCATTCCCCACATCGCCCGCATGGCGGTGGGCCCGAGCTTCGATCGGCTGCTGCCGACTGCCATGCTGCTGGGCGCCAGCTACCTGCTCCTGGTCGACACGCTGGCCCGCACCATGGCCCGCATCGAGGTGCCGATCGGCATTCTCACCGCCATCATCGGTGCGCCGTTCTTCCTGTGGCTGCTGGCCAGAGGACGCGAGGGCTGGTCATGAGCACACCTGACCCCTTGCTGGCCGCGCACGGCCTGGGCTTCGGCTATGGCGCAAAGCGCGTCGGCCGCGATGTCGACCTCGCGGTGCGGGCGGGCGAGGTGCTGTGCCTCCTGGGGCCCAACGGCTCGGGCAAGACCACGCTGTTCAAGACCATGCTCGGCCTGCTCGCGCCGCAGGCCGGCGAGGTGCGCCTCGACGGCGCGGCGATGGGAGAGCTGTCGCGGGCCCAGATCGCACGCCGCGTCGCCTACGTGCCGCAGGCGCACGCGGCCCACTTCCCGTTCCGCGTGCTCGACATGGTGGTGATGGGCCGCACGGCGCACTTGGGGCTCTTCGCCGCGCCGACGCGCGAGGACCGCGGCAGGGCGCTGGATGCCCTCGCAGCCCTCGGCATTGCCGAGCTTGCGGAGGCGGAGTACACGCGCATCAGCGGCGGCCAGCGCCAGCTCGCGCTCATCGCCCGCGCACTCGCCCAGGACGCGCCGGCCATCGTCATGGACGAGCCCACAGCCAGCCTCGACTTCGGCAACCAGGTGGTGGTGCTCTCCGAGGTCAAGCGGCTGGCCGAGCAGGGCCTCGCGGTGCTGCTCTCCACGCACGACCCCGACCACGCCTTCAGCGTGGGACATCGCGTAGCGTTGCTCGATGGCGGCCGCCTGATCGCGCAAGGCGTACCGGCCGAGGTGCTCACGCCGGAACGTTTGCGCGCCGTCTACGGTGTCTCGGTGGTGGTGGAGCGCCTGTCTCAGGGCCAGACCGTATGCGCGCCCGATTACGGCGGATCCTCGGATCTGCGAAGGCGATGATCCAAAACGCTCGGCGATGGTGGAATTGATTGGGTCCGTGCCTCGCTTGACCCAAACCACGGTTCTGATTTGCTACGGGTATCCCGTACGATGGCCATGGACTTCGAGTGGGACGAAAGCAAGGCTGCGGCAAACCTGGCCAAGCATGGTGTCGACTTCGAGGTTGCCAAAAGGAGTGTTTGTCGATCCGGCCGCCCTTGTCGAACTCGACGACATGCGCCGGAACGAAGAACGCTGGCGCATCATTGGACTGGCTGGCGGTCAGGTCCTTTTCGTCGTCTACACGGAGCGAGACAACGATGTCACACAAGTCATCTCGGCGCGCAAAGCGACCAAGAGCGAAGAGCGGAGCTACTTTGGTCAAGCGGCGCCGTAGGGGCGGCAACTGGTACGAGGTCCGTGCCGACGGCAGCGAGCATCGATTGTCGGAGCAGCTCCCCGATTGGTCGCGCCTCGACCAAATGACCGACGAGGAGGTGAAGGCTGCCGCCAAGAGCGACCCAGACGCACCGCCGCTGAGCGCGAAACAATTGAAGCGGATGCGGCGAATACCGTTCGCCAAGCACGTGCGTTGGGCCGTTGGACTGAGCCAGCAGGCGTTCGCAGAGGCTTTTGGAATTCCGGTCGGCACCTTGCGCGATTGGGAGCAAGGCCGCTTCGAGCCCGACCAGGCCGCTTGTTCCTACCTGAAAGTGATCGCGCGCAATCCTGACGCGGTTCGCAAGGCGCTCGAGGTCGCGGAGAAGAGCTACGCCGGCCGGTAGGGCTCGCGGCGCTCGGCCAGGATCTGCGAGGTGACGGCGAACACGATCTCGCCGTTCTGGTTGCGCGCCTGAATGTCGGTGGCGACGATGCCGCGGTCGGGGCGCGACTTCATGTCGATCTTCTGGGCGAGGCGCCCGCGGTACTCCAGCGTGTCGCCGACATAGACAGGCTTCATCCAGGAAAGATTGCGGAACCCGGGCGAAGGTCCATACGCTGCAAGGCGAATGCCTTGTGCCCGGGCCTGCTCGTTGCCGTTGAGGCGAGACAAGATGTTGCCGCGGATGGCGTAGACGGCCGTGTGCCAGCCCGAGGCGCACAGCGCCCCGAACAGCGATGCCTTCGCCGCCGCCTCGTCGAGATGGAAGGGCTGGGGATCGAACTCGCGCGCGAAGGCGATGATCTCGTCCTTGCCGAAGGTGTGGGTCCCGAAGGCCGTCAGCTCCCCGATCCGGCGATCTTCGAAGAAGCGGTCGGATCGCACATCGCTCGCCTCGCCGGGCTCCTCCCAAAGGCTGGCGATCGGCGTACGCTCGCGCTTTGCGCCCGTATCGATCGGTGCAGGGCCGGGTCGACGCCGGCGCACGAGCTGGTTGGTGCGCCAGTTGGCCGTCGTCTCGCCCTTCTGGTTGATGAGCTCGACCAGCACCTTGGATATGCCGACGTCCGGCCGCGACGCCAAATCGCGCTTCTCGAGGATTGTGTACTTGCAAGTCACCACATCGTCGGGGCGCACCGGCACCATCCATCGCCCCTCGTCCACGCTCGGCGAGCCCAGCGAGGCCACCTTGTTGAGCACGCCGTCGGCGACGAGACGCATCATCATGGTGCAGGTGTGCCAGCCCGACGCGCACAGCCCGCCCACCAGCGTCTTCTTCGCCGCTTCCTCGTCGACATGCAGCGGCTGGGGATCCCAGGCGCGGCCGAAGGCCATGATCTCCTCTTTGCTCACGCGCTTGGTGCCGCAGTCGATAGGCCTTGCCGGCCTCGAGGTCCTCGTGATGCAGCTTGGCGTCGCTGGAATGATCGTCTTGCACGCGTCTGCTTGCCCCGGTGGTTGTGCCGGTGGCACTCATACAGGCTGCCGCACGCCTTGTCAGCGGCACCGGCCTCACGCATGCGCGCATGGCAAGCATGCACCCGCGCAGGAGGCATGCCTCGCAGCCTTGTCAACGCGGGCCGAGGACCGGCGTATCAAGAGATCAATTCGCAAACCGGAAGTGCATCACGTCGCCGTCCTTGACGACGTACTCCTTGCCTTCCAGCCGCATCTTGCCGGCTTCCTTGGCGCCGAGCTCGCCGCCGAGCGCGACGTAATCGTCGTAGGCGATGGTTTCGGCCCGTATGAAGCCTTTCTCGAAGTCGGTGTGGATTGCGCCGGCGGCCTTGGGAGCCCGGGTGCCGGCGGGCACCGTCCAGGCGCGCGCCTCCTTGGGGCCGGCGGTGAAGAAGGTGATGAGATCGAGGATGCGGTAGCCCTCGCGGATCAGCGCGTTGAGGCCCGGCTCCTTGAGCCCCAGGTGCTGGAGATAGTCGGCTCGCTCCTCTGGCTCGAGGCCCGCCAGCTCGGCCTCGATCTTGGCGGAGATGATGACGCAGCCGGCCCCTTCCACTTTCGCCCGCGCCGCCACCTTCTCGGTCAGCGCATTGCCGGTGACGGCACCCTCCGCGACGTTGCACACGTAGAGCACCGGTTTGGCGGTCAGCAGCTGCAACAGGCGCCAGCCCCGCTCCTCCTCAGCCGTCAGGCGCGCGAGCCGCGCCGGCCTGCCCGCGCGCAGCAGCTCCAAGGCCTTGTCGACCAGCGCAAGCTGGAGCTTGGCTTCCTTGTCGCCCACCTGCGCCTTCTTGAAGAGCGGCTCGCGCCGGCGCTCGAGGCTGTCGAGATCGGCGAGCATGAGCTCGGTCTCGACCGTCTCGGCATCGGCGATGGGATCGATGCGGCCCTCGACATGGGTGACGTCGGCGTCCTCGAAGCAACGCAACACGTAGGCCACCGCATCGACCTCGCGGATGTGGGCCAGGAACTGGTTGCCGAGCCCTTCGCCCTTGGAGGCGCCGCGCACGAGGCCGGCAATGTCGACGAAGGTGAGGCGCGTCGGGATGGTGGCGGCCGACTTGGCGATCCGGGCCAAGGTGTCGAGGCGCGGGTCGGGCACGCCGACGTCGCCGACGTTGGGCTCGATGGTGCAGAAGGGATAGTTGGCCGCCTCCGCCGCTGCCGTCTGCGTCAGCGCGTTGAAGAGCGTGGACTTGCCGACGTTCGGCAGGCCCACGATGCCGCATTTGAAGCCCATCGCTCAGTTTTCCCGGCCGTGGCCCTTGAGCCATCTCTTGAGGTTCTCGGCGAGCGAGCTCGCGCGCTTGGCCTGCCGCTCGCCGGCGGGATGGCTGCGGGGCGCGGGAGCGGGCACCACCTCGCGCGCGGCCCTTGCCGGCTCAGTCTTCGGCTCGGGGGAACCGGACTTGCCGTCGCCCCTTGTCGCCCGCGCCACGTCGGTGAGAAAGCGCGCATCGTCGCCGCCCGCCAGACGCGGTGCCGCGTTGGCGATGGCATCGAGCAGCGCCTCGAGCCAGGCCGCGTCGGCCTTGGCAAAGTCGCGCAGCACATAGTGCAGGACGGCATCCTTGGAGCCCGGATGGCCGATGCCGATACGCACACGCATATACTCGTTGCCGACGTGCGCGCTGATCGAGCGCAGCCCGTTGTGGCCGGCATTGCCGCCGCCGGTCTTGACCTTGACCTTGCCTGGCGCGAGGTCGAGCTCGTCGTGGAACACGCAGACGTCGCCTTCGCCGATCTTGAGGTAGCGCTGCGCCTCGCCGACCGAGCGGCCGCTGTCGTTCATGTAGGTCTGGGGCTTGAGCAGCACGACCCGGTTGCCGCCGATCGGGCCGTCGCACACGAGACCGTGGAAGCGTTTCTTCCAGGGCCCGAGCCCATGCCGCTCGGCAATGCGGTCGACGCGCCATGAAGCCGACGTTGTGGCGCTGCCGGGCATGTTCGCTACCCGGGTTGCCGAGGCCTACGAAGAGCTTCATGGGCCTATGCTCGCGGCGCGGCTATAGAGCCAGTCGCCAGCGCCTATTTCTTTGCAGCCGGCCTGGCGGCGGCAGGCTTGGCACCGGCAGCCTCCTTGCCGGCAGGCGCCTTGGCAGCCACGCCCTCCTTGCCGGCTGCTGCTGCGGCACCTTCGGCGGCGGGCCCGCGCCCTCCTCGCCCTCGGCGGGGGCTGCACCTTCCACGGCCGCGACCTCGGCGCCTGCGGTGGGCTCCTCCTCGATCTTGTGGCCGGCAACGGTGGCGACCGTGAAGTCGCGGTTGAGAATTGTGGGCCTGACGCCCTCCGGCAGCTTGATGGCCGAGATGTGCACGGAGCGGCCGATCTCGAGCCCCTCGAGATTGAACTCGAAATAGTCGGGGATGGCGTCGGCCGGGCAGGTTACCTCCACCTCGTGGCGCACGATGTTGAGTACGCCGCCGCGCTTGAGGCCTGGCGACAGCCCCTCGTTGATGAACCGCACGGGCACGTTGACGCGGATGCGGGCGCCGGTACCCACGCGCTGGAAGTCCACGTGGATGGGCCAGTCCTTGACCGGATCGAGCTGCACCTCGCGCGGAATGACGCGAGACTTTTTGCCGTCGATGTCGAGATCGAAAACGGTCGAAAGAAACTTGCCGTGGCCCGATGATGATGTTCAGCTCCCGACCGTTGAGGGCGATGTTTTCCGGTTCGCGCCCGTCCCCGTAGACGACGCCCGGCACCTTGTCCTCGCGACGGGTGGCCCGGGCGCCGCCGGTGCCGGAGCGCGCACGCGCTTGAGCTTTGAGCTCGCTGACCTGCTGGGCCATAGTCGGTCTCCTGACGGGGAATGGGCCCACCCGCGTGGCGGGGGCCCGATTTGCGGCGGGTTATAGCGGTGCACCGCCCTCGGCGCAACCGGCTGGCGACCGAGGCCCGGAGCTGGCGCTGGCCGGGACGATCTGCGATGCTGAGGGCGGTCACGGCTCGAGGTGGACTCTCCTATGCCCCGGCACAAATCCTACACCCCCCATGGCGTCATCCCGGCGGTGCTGCTGCCGTTCGACGCCGAGCTTGCCATCGACGAAGCGGGCTTCCGCAAGCACCTGCGCGACGTGGGCTCGACCCCCGGCACAACCGGCATTACCATCAACGCGCACTCGACCGAGGTCGCCTCCTGCACCTTCGAGGAGCAGCGGCGGGTGCTGGCCATCGCTCAGGACGAAATCGGCGGCCGCCTCCCCTTGATCAACGGCATCTGGGCCGACGGCAGCCTCGAGGCCGCACGACTTGCCCGCATGGCGGCAGACGGTGGTGCCTCCGCGCTCCTCGTCTTCCCGCCGGCACCCTTCACGCTGGGGCAGTCGCCGCAGATGGCGGTCGCCCATTTCAAGCGCATCGCGGATGCCACCGACCTGCCGCTGATCGCCTTCCAATACCCGCTCGCCACCGGTCAGGGCTATCCCAAGGACACGCTCCTCGAGATGTGCGAGGAGGTGCCGACCATCCGCGCCATCAAGGATTGGATCGGCAACGTGCCCCATCACGAGTGGCACATACGCACGCTGCAGAGCCTGCCCCGCCCCGTGAACGTGCTCTCCACCCACAGCGCCTGGCTGCTCCCGTCGCTGGTGCTCGGCTGCAACGGCCTGCTGTCGGGCAGCGGCAGCGTGATTCCCGACTTGCAGGCCGAGCTGTTTGCGGCCGTGCAGCGCAACGACCTGGCCACCGCGCGCGCACTCAACGACCGCATCGAGCCGCTGATGCGCGTGTTCTACGCCGACCCCTTCGTCGACATGCACAACCGCATGAAAGAGGCGTTGGTGCTGCTGGGCCGCCTGCCCCGCGCGCACGTGCGCCCACCGCTCGTGAAGATCACGCGGCCCGAGATCGCCCGCATCCGCGCCGGCCTGGTCGCGGCCGGCCTCATCGGCAAGGACGCTGCGCGCGACGCGGCGTGAGGAGAGGCATGGCCGGCATCCTCGCTATCTGGAACGACTGCGCGCCCGAAGGCGAGGCCCACTACGAGCGTTGGTACAAGAGCGAGCATATGCAGGAGCGCGTCGGCGTTGCGGGCTTCCGCTTCGGCCGGCGCTATGAGCGACTGAGCGGCGGCGACCGACGCTTCTTCACCTTCTACGAGGTGGAGAGCGCCGACGTGCTGAGTTCGCGCGCCTACGTCGAGCGCCTGGAGAGCCCGACGCCGTGGACCACCAAGTCCATGAAATACTTCCGCAACATGGTGCGCACCGTGTGCGACTTGCGCATGACCGCGGGTGACCTCCTTGGCGCGCACGCGGTGGTGCTGCGCGCCGACGAGGCGATGGCCCCCACGCCTGACGCGGAGACGCTCGTCGCCAGGCTGGCAGCCGAGCCCGGTGTGGCGCGCGTGCAGTTGTGGGCCGCCTCCGCCAAGCAGACGCCTGCCGACACTGCGGAGATGAAGAAGCGGTCGCCAGACCAGCTGGCCGCCGGCGCATTTGTCGTCGAGTGCCTGCGCCGCACCGACGCCGACCGTATCGCTGCGACCCTGACGGGCCTGCCGACCGCGCTCGGGATCTCTGGCAAGGCCACCGTCGGCATCTACGGGCTGCTGTGCGTTTACGCGCGCAACATTGCGCCGTAGGTTGGGTCGAGCGAAAGCGATGACCCAACACTACGCCCCACAAGCGATGTTGGGTCTGCGCTGCGCTTGACCCAACCTACCCTCTACCCCTCCACGGAGCTTTGCGATGGCGCGCATGAAGGGTGCCGAGCTGATCACGGAATACCTGATCAGGAACAAGATCCCCTACGTTTTCGGCATCTGCGGTCACGGCAACGTCGGCATGCTCGACCCCCTCTACCAGGCCCGCGACCGCATCAAGCTCGTCTCGCCGCGCCATGAGCAGGTTGCCGCACACATGGCCGACGCCTATTTCCGCGTGCGCCACGAGCCGGTGGCAACGCTCACCTCCTGCGGCCCCGGCTCCTGCAATATCGTCATGCCGCTGCAGGTTGCCCTGTCGGACTCCTCGGCCGTTTTCGCGATCACCGCCAACGTGCCGACGCAGCAGTTCAACCGCAGCCCGTTCCAGGAGATCAACAAGCACTACCAGGCCGACTTTCCCAACATCGTTCGCCCCGTGGTCAAGCGCAGCTTCCAGCCGACCCGCGTGGACATGCTGCCTCTCATCCTCCGCCAGGCCATGACGACGATGCTGTCGGGGCGTCCCGGCCCCGTGAACGTCGACGTGCCGTTCAATGTTTTCCAGGAGGAGGACGACGTCGAGATGCCGCCGCCGGCACCGCGGCATGGCACTCAGCGCAGCGGTGCCTCGCCCGACGAGGTGAGTGCGGCCCTCGACATGATCTTGCAGGCACAGCGCCCGGTACTCTTCATCGGCCATGGCGTGACGCTGTCGGAGGCGGGCAAGGAGCTGACCGAGTTCGCCCACAAGCTGCGCATTCCCGTCATCTCATCGCCCAACGGCATGGGCTGCCTAGACATGACCGATGAGCTGTCGCTCGGCTTCATCGGCCGCAACGGCGCCTACGCGGCCAATGAGGCTGGCCGCCGTGCCGACGTGGTGATCGCGCTGGGCGCCCGCTTCGATGACCGCTCGGCGTCGTCGTGGCTGCCCGGCTACTCCTGGAACTTCCCACACTCCAAGCTGATCCACGTCGATGTCGATCACGACGAGCTCGGGCGGAACTATCCGCCTGACCTGGCGGTCTATGCGGACGCCCGCACCTTCCTGCGCCAGCTGCTTGCCGAGCTCGAGCGTCGCCCAGGCAAGCGCGGCGACGGGCTGAAGGCCTGGCACGCCGACATCAAGAAATGGCAGGCCGAGTGGGAGGCCTTCACCAAGCCCAACTTCGACATCCACGCCACCCCGATCCGGCCCGAGCGCGTGGTGGCGGACTGCCAAGCGGTGCTGCCCGACGATGCCATCCTCGCCTGCGACGTGGGCGTCAATCACAACTGGTACATGCAGTTCTGGAAGGCGCGCCGGCCCCAGACCATGCTCAACTCGTGGGGCTTCTCCGGCATGGGCTTCGGCGCGGCGGGCGTGCTCGGTGCCAAGCTCGCGGCACCCGACAGGCCGTGCGTGGCAATTGCCGGCGACGGCTGCTTCTCGATGGTGCCGCACGTACTGTGCACGGCGGTGGAATACGACATCCCCGTCGTGTGGGTGATCTGGAACAACTTCGGCTGGGTCTCGATCCGCGACATCCAGCTCGGCATGTTCGGGGGGCGCGAGCACGGCACCATGTTCCACGAGGGCGCCAACAAGACGCCCTACAACCCCGACTTTGCCGGCTGGGCCAAAGCCAGCGGCGTCGATGCGATGACCGTCACCAAATCGCAGGACTTCAAGGGCGCGCTGGAGCACGCGGTCAAAGCCAACAAGCCGTTCCTGCTCGACGTGCACGTCGACGCCGACGTGCGCCCGCCGGCAACCGGCAGCTGGCACCTGCCGCCCACGCCCTACAAGGAGCCCGTGTTCGGCAAGCGCTGGGTGCCCGGCGAGCCCGCGCAATAGCGTTGCCGCACTTTTGGCGGAAGAGCCGGTTGCTATACTGAGACATGGCACCATCTCTCTTCACTAAGGTGGACCTGCTGGCGATGCTGCCGAGCATCGCCATGCTCGTCGCGTTCATCGTGGTCGCCGGCTGCTGCGCTTACATCAGCCACCGGGTGGGCCAGGCCATCTCTCCCTCCTCGCGCGCTCTTCAGCAGCGGTTCGCCGAGCTCGAAGCGGCCGTCGCCCGATCGGAAAAGGACTTCCGTCAGTCCCTCGAGCGCCATCGTGAGGCCAACGCGAAGGAAGCAAAGCGCCTGCTCGACGACGGCGCGCGGGCTTCCGAGACGCAAGCGCAATCCGTTCGCCGGGGCCTCGAGGATTTTAGCGAGCGCCTGAACGGGGCGAGATTGGATTTCTCGCGGGAGAGCACACGTGTGCGCGAGGAGGTGCAGAGCGCTCTTGCCGGCCTCCAGACGAGCAGCCGCGAAGACGCGCGCGAGGCCGCACGACTGCAGAGCGACACGCTCGGCAACTTGTCAGGGCAAATCGCAACGCTGGGGGCCGAGAGCGAGCGGCGACAAGAACGCGCCATGGCGGCCGTTGCGGCCATCGGCCCCGAGTTGAAGGCCATCTACGCCTCGAGCGCGGGCGAGCTGCGGGAACGCGTGGTGGCAGACCTGACCGAGGCTCGCACTTCGCTGGCACAGCTTGCGCAAGCGATCGCCGGTCAAGGCACCCAGATCGGCAGCGTGGAGCAGATGATCTCAGGCGCGCTGCGTGAGAGCTCGGGAAACCTGGCAGCTCTCAGTGCGGCAATCGAGGGCAAGCAGGTTGCCCTGAATGCCGCCATCACGGGCAAGCAGGAAGCTCTGGACGCCTCCATTGAGCGCAAGCAGGACGTCCTCAACGCTGCCATCGAGGGAAAGCAGGACGCCTTGAAGGGCGCTATCGAATTGCAGTTCGCGAAGTTCCGCGACGAGGCTTCGAGCCAGCTGGCGCAGTTGCTCGCTGTCGATGAGAGGCTCGAAAGCTCGTGGGGGCAGCTGAAAGGCGATTTCGACGCGATCACCAGATCGCTGGTCCAGATCAGCCGAGCCATCGACGTGCTCAAGAACCAGCTTACCGTGAAGCTGGACGATGGCGGCAACGCATTCAGTGTTGATGGGATCTTGCAACGTGTGCTGCAGCCGACCGAGTACGAGCAGGATGTTGAGATCGAGCCCGGGACGAACCAGCGCGTCGCATTCGCCGTCAAATTGTCGGACAACCCTATGACGCGCGTCTGGCTACCGATAGGAACGTTGCCGGTCGTGCGAGGCTACAATGAGCTGCTGGCAGCAACCGTCTACAGCGATGTCGATGGCATCAAGCGGAGCTCCGAGACATTCGAACGGGCGATACTTGCGGCGGCCAAGGACTTCGGCTCGAAGTTCGTCTGCCCACCGCGGACCCTGAATTTGGCTGTGTTGATGGCGCCGAGCGATGATCTCTTTGCAGAGATTGCGCGGCGCGATTCCCTTCTCGACAACGTGCAGCGCAATTTCCACGTGACGCTCGTCGGACCTGCGACGCTGCCAACTCTGCTTACGGGTCTTCGTATGGCGTTCAGGGGTACAAGCGCGACGCGGACACTCAATCCGCCGAATGGGCCACGCAGCGAACAGCCGTCGGCGGAGGGTGACTTCAACCCGACACCGGCAAAATAGAGCGGCGACCGGGCCACTCGCCGCCGTCGCGGCGCGTCGTGGAAACCGCGGCGGCCAGTCGGCAACTGGGAAGCTCAGGATGTGCGAAAGGCTTGGCCGCGTTCACGGCCAAGCCCTCGCTTCAAAACTTTGCGTCAGTCGTTTACTTCTTCGGTATCGTCGAGCCACTGGTGCCGGTGCCGCTTCCGGTGGTGGCCGAGCTATGCACCGCACCCTTGCTGCACCCACTCTGGAATTCGGTCTGCGACAACTTACCGTCGTTGTTGGCGTCGACGGACTTGAAGTTGGTCACGTAAGGTTTGGCCTGAGCCTCCGTCACGCTGCCGGACTTCGCGGTGTCGAGCTTGTTCCACAGCGACGTGCACTCCGCTGCCGTCATCTTCATGGCTCCGGCCTTCGGGGCGGTGCTGGTCTGCGCGTAGGCCGCTGCAGTAAGAAGCAGACCCAGGGTGACGGCACTACCGGCTGTTTTGAACGCCTTGAGCATTTTTGCATCTCCGCTTGTTGTGTAGTCCTGATGGGCGGAGAACGTCGTGTGCGGCGACCGGTTCCTGTGGACAGGCATACTGTCGCAGTGGGCTCGTCTCGTCTCGCAATGCGAAACTCTTTGTTGCATTGCCACAATCTGAGCATTCTTGGAGCGAGATGGTCGGCACGGTGCGAGCGAAGGTGCGCGCCTGCAACTTGGGACCGGGGAAGCAGAACGTTGGGGGGTTGGGAATGGGCAAGATCCGCCTTTCGCTGGGAGGCAAAGCCTGGCCGCGAAGGCTCCTCCTGGTGATGATGGTGCTCTTGGTGTTCACGCCGCACTGGCTGGTCGGGCGGGGCAACGGGGCCACCGCCATCTACGGACCTTACGGACCGCAGGGCCCGAGATTGCGCGAGCAACTGTGGATCGTGCCCGGTGCGGACCCCAACGTGCCTTTGCGCGCCACTGTCTTCCGCCCGGCGGAGGACTCACCTGCAGGTTGGGCAGTTGGCCGTCTGGGCGGGCAGCCAACGAGACGCCCACTTGTAGTGATCAATCACGGCAGCGACGACGCCACCCGCGAGGCTGTCTCGATGCCGGTGTTCTACTGGCTGTCGAAATGGTTCGTCGACAGAGGCTATGTGGTCCTCCTGCCGCAGCGGCGCGGGCACGGGGCGACCGGAGGGGACCTCGCTGAAGGAAGGGACACGTGCGCCGATCCGCGCCATCGCACGAGCGGCGACGCTGCGGCCGACGACATCGAGGCTGCCCTTCGCTACATGGCCGGCCAATCCTTCGTCGATGCATCACGGGTGATCGTGGCGGGCGTCTCCACGGGAGGATGGGCGTCTCTTGCGCTCGCGTCGCGCAATCCGCCAGGCGTGCAACTGGTCATCAATTTCTCGGGCGGCCGCGGCGGGCACGCTTACGGGCTGCCCAACGCCATCTGCGGCCCGGACCGTCTGATCGCTGCGGCAGGAGACTATGGGCGTACGGCGCGGGTCCCCACGATCTGGATCTATTCCGCCAACGACACCTACTTCGGCCCCGACATCGCCAGCGCGATGGTGCATGCCTGGCAGCAAAGTGGCGGGACAGCTTCCCTGCACCTGCTTCCGCCCTATGGTGCAGACGGTCATGATTTCGTCGCGGATCGGGCCACTTGGCGTCTTTGGGGCCGGGAGGTCGAGTCCGCGCTAGCTGGCCACGGGTCCGCCTTGTCACGGGTCTCTGCTGCGCGCGAGTAGCGCCACGGGGCTTTCCGCACCGCCTCCTGGCGCTCGCGATATCGCCCTTGAACGGGCGCTCGCGATCGCCGTACTGTGTTGCGAGGGAGCAAGACGACGGCTGGCTGCCCCGGGATTGCCCGCGACCACCCGGGGCCGCACACGGGAGACGCCCATGAAATTCCTTTGGTTCCATCTGATGCCCTACAAGGAGCTGCCTGAGGATTTCAAGGACAAGCATCCCTCCGTCTGGGTCGATATCCACTCCTCGCTATTCGACCCCAAGCGCGCGCACCACATGTACAACGAGTTCCTCGACGAGCTCGAGCATGCGGCCGTCTGCGGCTTCGACGCCATCTGCTGCAACGAGCACCACTCGAACGGCTACGGTTTGATGCCGTCGCCGAATCTGATCGCCTCGGCGCTCGCGCGCCGTACGACCAACACCGCGATCTGCGTGCTGGGCAACAGCCTCGCGCTCTACAACCCGCCGACGCGGGTGGCCGAGGAGTTCGCCATGATCGACTGCATCTCGGGCGGCCGGCTCATCGCCGGCTTCCCCGTCGGCACGCCGATGGACACCACCTACGCCTACGGCACCAACCCGAGCCAGCTGCGCGACCGCTACTACGAGGCCCACGACCTCGTGCTCCGCGCCTGGAAGGAGAAGGAGACGTTCGCCTTCAACGGCCGCTACAACCAGCAGCGCTACGTGAACATCTGGCCCCGGCCGATCCAGCAGCCGCATCCGCCGATCTGGATCCCGGGCGCAGGCTCGGTGGAGACGTGGCGTTGGGCGGCGGAGATGGACTATGTGTTCTGCTACCTCTCCTACTACGGCTACAAGATGGCCCAGAACGTCATGAAGGGGTTTTGGGAGGAGATGGCCAGGCTCGGCAAGGACCGCAATCCCTACCGCGCCGGCTTCGCCCAGGTAGTCGGCGTTGCCGAAAGTCGGCAGCAGGCGCTCGATCTCTACAGCGAGGCCGCCGAGTACTTCTATGGCCGCTGCCTGCACGTCGATCCGCGCTTTGCCGGGCCGCCCGGCTACGTCACGGAGGCGACCCAGCGCGCCGGCATCGAGAGCCAAGTGAAAATGGCGGCGGAAGGCAAGGCGGGAACCGGGCCTTCCACCAACGCCTCCTCGGCTGCGAAGATGCAATCGCTCGCCCGCGACATGAAGGGCATCGTCGACAACGGCTATGTCATCATCGGGTCGCCTGACGAGGTGGTCGAGCAGCTGCAAGAGCTCGCCTCGACTTTGAATATTGGCCAGCTCATGCTGATGATGCAGTTCGGCAACCTCTCGAGCGAGACCACCAAGTACAACACGCGACTGTTCGCCGAGAAGGTGATGCCGAAGCTCAAGCCCTTGTTCGCTGAATGGGAGAACCGCTGGTGGCCGCAGCCGATGGATCGCAGCCAGCGCGCCGCACTGCCCGCCTTTGCGCCGACGGCGATGGTTGCTGCCGAGTGAGGTGGCGGCCGTCCACGAATTGCAGAAGCTGGAGCTGGCAGCGTGAGCGGGCCTGATACCTCGACCATCGACGTCAACGGGTTTGCGACGCGCGTGTGGCGCAAGGGCAGCGGACCCAAGATCGGATTCCTCGCGGGCTATGGCGGCCTTCCGCGCTGGGTGCCGTTCCTGGACCGGCTGGCCGAGGCCCGCACGGTGATTGTGCCGTCGTTGCCGGGCTTCCCCGGCGGCGAGCGCGGCCACGCGGTGCTCGACACGCACCTGGACTGGGTGCTGGCGGCGCGCGACCTCATCGACAAGGCGGGCCTTGCCGGCGCGGATCTCGTCGGCAGCTCGGTCGGCGGCTCGTTCGCCGCCGAGGTTGCGGCGATCTGGCCCGAGAAGGTCAAACGACTGGCGCTGATCGCTCCCTTCGGCCTGTTCGACGAGAAAGACCCCGCGACCGATCCGTGGGCGCAAAAGCAAGACGAGCTTCCGGGCCTCATGACGGTTCTGCCCGACACCTACAAGAAGCTGAAGGAGATGCCGGCCGGCGCCAACTCGATCGAATGGCCGATCGAGCAGACGCGCGCCGCGGAGGCCGCCGCCCGCATCTTCTGGCCGTTGGGGAACACCAAGCTCGAGCGGCGCTTGCCCCTCATCAAGGCGCCGACCCTGCTGCTTTGGGGCGAGAAGGATCGGATGATCCCGCGGAGCTATGCCGCCGCCATCGCCAAAGCCATCAAGGCCAAGACCGAGACCAAGATCATTGCCGGTGCCGGCCATCTGGCCGAGCTCGACAAGCCCGACGAGGCGGCCGCCGCCATTCTGGGCTTCATGAGCTGAGGATCTCCAAGTATCAAGCGGAAAGGCAGCCTATATGGCCCAAGATGGCCGCAAGTATTTCATCCGCAACATCGCCGAGGTGGAGTGGCGAGAGTTCCCCAACCACTTCGGCGGGGCCCTGTCCAAACCCCTGGTGATGCCGGAGACGGCGGGCGCCAAGCACCTCGACTATCGCATCTCCATGTACCAGCCGATGGCGCGCGTGGCGCTGCACAAGCACAAGGTGCAGGAGCAGGTCTACCACGTGCTCGAGGGCGAGGGCCTGATGGAGATCGATGGCAAACGGCACGTGGTGCGCAAGCACGACGTGATCTTCCTGCCGCCCGGCATCGAGCACTCGATCGACAACACCGGGCTCGTGGATCTCGTGTTCCTCGTCATCACCTCGCCGGTCAGCGACGACACGAAGGATTGATCGGGGGCCTGCGAGCGGAGCTTGTGGGGGGAGCGGTACGCGCCTAGATGTGCGCGTGGCGCGGAGTTTGCGCGCGATGGCGATGGAGCCCTCATGAAGAAGATCGTGGCGACAATCGTCGCGCTGTCGTTCGCACTTGCTGCGGCTGCACCGATGGCAGCCGAGGCCCGGGGCAAGAAGAAGAGGGCTAGGCCCCACCCCGTCGAGCGCAGCCAAAGCCGCCCCACAAGCGACTATCAGGAGGCGATCGCCGACAAGTTGCCGTACGGCTCGTCGCAGTGGTGGTCGCAGATGGACCGCGAGGGCCGCGGCGGGCAGAGCCGGGCCAATTGATCCCTCGCCGGCGCCGCTCTGCGGCCCATCAGTGCAAAACGGGGCCCTTTAGGAAGCGGCGGCGGTCGGATGATTTGACGCTGACTTCGAAAGTCTTGCCCTCGCGATTGATGAGGAGCGGCACGGGTACGCCGGCCTGGCCCAGCGCCCAGACGCGCCGGAAGAGTCCGGGAAGATCTTTCACCCGCGTGCCGGCAACGCCGAGGATGATGTCGCCGGCGCGGAGATCCGCATCTGCAGCTGGGCCGCGGCTCGCCAGTCCGAGGATCGCCACGTTACTGCCGACCTCCGTGGCATATAGACCAAGCCAGGGACGTGAGGGGCGGTTGGGCCTGCCGATAGTGAGGAGGTCGTTGAGAATGGGCTTCAGGAGATCGATCGGCACGATCATGTTGACGTCCTCGAGCCGCCGCTCCTGGGCCGCCTGCTGGATCTGCAGCGAGCCGATGCCCAGCAGGTCGCCGGCTGGCCCAATCAGCGCCGTGCCGCCCCAGTTGGGATGCGCCGGCGCCGTGAAGATGGCCTCGTCCAGCACATACTCCCAGTAGCCCGCGAACTCCTGCTTGGCGATAATGCGTGCGGCGACCGCGCGTTGCCGGCCGCCGGCACCGGCCACTACCACGCGCTCGCCGATCTCCGTTTCGGCGGAGTTGCCGAGCGACAGAGCTGGCAGGTCCAGCCTCGCCAGAGCCTGCAGCAGACCGAAGCCGGTCTCCTGATCGAATGCCAGCACGTGGCCCGGAACGACGCGCCCGCCGCTGTGGCTGATCCACACGGTCTCGGCCTCGGTCACAAGATAGCCGATGGTGAGCACCAAGCCGTCCTTGCGGATCAGGACGCCATGTCCGGCCCGCTCGGTGCCCAGCGTCTCCGCGGTAAACGCATCGGCTGGGATGATTGACCTGATGCCGACCACCGAAGCCAGCGCCTCGTCGAGTTCGTAGTCGTAGTCGTCCGGCTTCGGTTGCACGAGTGTTCAATCTCTTTAGGTGTCGGTGGTTCCCATTTCGCCTGTCGCGGCCGAGTTTAGCGCGCCATGCCGGGGTCAGCGAGCCCGATCCTAACCGTCCGGTTGCGGCCCGGTCTCACATGAACGGCAGATTACACGGAATTATTGGCTCGTACCCCCCCTTTGTCGCGATCTGCGCTGCGGCCGACTGTTGCGAGAGCGTGCGGCGCATGTTCGAGGAAGAGCCAGTCGAGCGCACAGCTGCGCGCCCGCTGCTTGGGCATCCCCACCGGCTTGCAGACCGGAAGCGAGCGCGGCTTGGCATCTGTGAGTGGACCTCGTGCCATCAGATCCCTCGCGGCGCAGCGACCGCCGCGGAGTGTGGGCGCCGAGCGGAAGCGGTGACAAACTCCGGGCGCGTCGGCCGATGGTGGGCTGTTACCCACCGTGAACGACGGCGAAAGGAGTTGGAGCGGCGTTAGCGCCCTTGCTGCTCGCTGCGACGGTCAGTGCGCTAACGGATGTGTGCTAGCGCCATCACGCCTCAAGAATGTCCCATTTGGCTTGGCAACATACGCGTGGTCCATCGCTGTTCGTGCTTGCGACTTCCAAGGGGGCGGCACACGACGTGACCGGACATTCGCCGCGGGGGTGTGCGGATATCTGGTCGAGCGGGCGGCGGAGCAAACCTCCTTCCTTGGCATCGCTTCGGGCGCGGTCCTTAGAGGCCGTCAGCGCCTGCCCCTCTTTTGGCGGCACCGGCTTCGTTGCGGTGGGGCCTGCCGTTGCCTGACACTGATCGTGCAAACCGACCTGGAGCCCGAGATGACAGCAAACCGTTCGAGCCATGTGGTATTCATCTGTGCCGCCGTCGTCCTGGCGGGCTGCTGTGCAATGGCGTCCGACGCACAGACGCAAGCGCCCGCCAATGCAGCCCGCAAGGTCGCCCAGAGCACCCAGAAGGTCGCCCAGAAGAAGGTGACGAAGGCCGATGCAGCCGCCACGCACAAGGTCGCCATCCAGGTCAATCAGAACGACAAGGCCGTGATGGAACTCGCGCTCAACAACGTGCGCAACATCATCCAGTACTACAAGAGCAAGGGTGAGACCGTTTCCATCGAGGTGGTGGCGTACGGCCCCGGCCTGCATATGCTCCGGGCCGATACGAGCCCGGTGAAAGACCGTATCGCGCCGATGGCGCTCGCGAACCCGCACCTCGCCTTCATTGCCTGTGGCAACACCCAAGCCAACCAGAGCAAGGCCGAAGGCAAGCCCGTGACGCTCATGAGCGAGGCCAAGGTCGTACCTTCTGGCGTGGTGCGGCTGATCGAGCTGCAGAAGCAGGGCTACGCCTATATCCGGCCCTGAGGGGGTCGAGCGGCGGCTGCTGCGACACCAGAAAAGGAGCGGGTAGGAACAAGCAAGGCAAAAGGGGGTCCAATGCGCCATGCATCGAGCGTCGTCACCGGTCTCGCGACCATCTTCGTCACTGGAGCGCTTGGCGCCTGGGCGCAGTCGCCCCCCAGCCGTGTCGGCGCTCTGGTCACCCAGGCGCCAGCGTCCCAGAGCATCGAGGTGGCGCAGGCGGCCAAGCCGCGGGCCGCTGTGCAGCCGGCGCATGCGCCTAGCGAGCAGGCGATCAAGGATCGCATCAACGCCTGGACCGTGGGGCTCGCCGCCGGCCGCCTAGAGGGTGCGCCGATCCTCTTCGCCTCCGAGCTCGCGCGCGTGCTCGATGACGGCGACAACATGCGCGTGCTGCCGATCGTCACGCGTGGTCCTTTCGACAATGTCTACGACCTGCTTTACCTGCGCGGAGTCGACGCCGCCATTGTCTACGGTGACGTGCTCGACCACTTCAAGTCCAAGCCCGAGTTCGCCAGTGCCTGGCACCGCATCAACTATCTGGTGAACCTGTTCCCCGCCGAGGCCCACGTCTTCGTCAGGCCCGAGATCGGCTCGCTCAAGGATCTCGTCGGCAAGGTCGTGAACTTCAACACGGCCGGCACCGCCGCGGCCTATTCGGGCCCGATCATCTTCAAGCGGCTCGGCATCGACGTGAAGGCGACGTTCATTCCTCACAGTGTCGCAATGGGCAAGATGAAGGCGGGCCAGGAGGTGGCTGCCACCTTCTGGATCTCGTCCAAGCCGCTGGCACCTTTCCTCAAGGGTAAGTTTCCCGAGGGGTTCAAGTTCCTCCCCATCGAGTATTCCGAAAAGCTCGAATACTACGCCCCGGCCTACCTCGAGCATGCCGACTATCCCGCACTCATCCCGCAGGGCAAGCAGATCGCCACGATCTCCGTGCCGGCCGTGCTCGCCGTCTACGACTGGCCCAAGAATACCGATCGTTACAGGCGACTTGAGCGCCTCGTCGAATATTTGTTCGAGCGCTTCGAGAAGCTGCAGAAGCAGCCGGGCTACCACGAGAAGTGGAAGGACGTGAACCTGGCCGCCAGCGTGCCCGGCTGGGAGCGTTTCAAACCCCTGCAGGAAAGGCTCGATCGGGCTGCCGCGGCCGGTGTGCGCGGCGTCGACCCCGCGCAAGCGCGCACGCAGGCGGCCCACGCAGCGCCCCAAGATGCCGCCGAGCAGGAGCGCCTATTCAAGAAGTTCCTCGAATGGAACCGGAAACAGTCGAGGCAATGACGGCGGGCAGCTGAGCTGTGCCGTCCCATCGAGGGAGCCGCAAAGAGAGCGCGCGATGGGGGACATCGGGGGCAACAGGAGACGAGGTGGCGCTGCCGCGTCGACGCGCTGCATGGGCTGGCTCATGTCGTGGGCGCGAATGGCGCTCGTCGCTTCCAGTCTGACATTGACGCTGTCGGTACTGGCAACCCCTGCCCGCTGCGAGGGGAGCGCGCTGCCCATCCGCTTGGCGCAGACGAACCCGGCCGACAGCGCGCGCATAAGCTTGGCCGTGGCGCCGACGCTTTCCGCCCGGCCAGCCTCGCAGGCGCCCCTGCGGATTGGCGTCGTGCCGGCCGACACCTTGCCGAAGAACACTTTCGTGCGCGTGCGGGGACTGCCACCCGCCGTCTCACTGTCGGAGGGATACGCAACCGCACCTGGAGCCTGGTCAGTTCCGCTGCGTGCGCTTTCCAGCCTGCAAATGATCGTGCCGGTGGGAGTTGCAGGCCGCGCCGAGCTCAGCATCAGCTTGGTAGGGGAGGATGGTACGCTGCTGGCCAACACCAGGGCGACACTGGTCGTGGAGGCTCCGCGCCAGGCCGCTCATGCGCCGGAGAGCAAGGCTGCCTCGCAGCCGACCCTGCCACCAGTCCGCCCGCGTGCACCCATTTTGTCGCCAGCGGACCGGGAAGCAGCCGACAGGTTCGTCGCGCGCGGGGAGCAGGAGATCGCCAACGGCCAGGTCGCCATAGCCCGCCAGTTTTTTCTGCGCGCGGCGCAGGCGGGGCTTGCGCGCGGCGCCCTCCTGCTTGCCGCCACCTACGATCCGCGCGAGCTTGCGCACTGGGGCGTGCAGGGCGTGCTGCCAAACCTGCAGGAGGCGCGCAAGTGGTATGAGCGCGCCCGCGAGCTGGGCGCCCCGGAGGCCGCGGAGCGGCTCGCGCGGCTAGGTGCGGGTTGAGAAGCGCAGCACCACGAGCGTGCTCGTGGGCTGTTCCCAGCGACGCCAGCTGCGAGACTAACACTTTCTTAGCCTTAAGCGGCCTCATCCACGGGCAATCCGAAGCATCAAACAAAGCATTAGTGCTGCTCTAGTAGGCATAGTCTGACTAGGTCAGGCTGGGAGCGAATCCTGTGGGCGCCGGGAGACGCCATACATCTGCACGACTTCGCTACGCAACCCGGCGGTTCGCGAGAGCTGAAAAGTCCGGCGTGAGGAGCTCGATCGTCCGTGGCCAGGTGAACATGCCGCTGGCTCAGCAGTACGAGCTGTTCCAACAACGCGAAGAGGAATTGCGTAGGCAGAACACACGCTTCGACATGGCTTTGAACAACATGTCACAAGGCCTATGCGTGTTCGACGGCGATCATCGCCTAGTCTTGTGCAATGCGCGCTATCTGATGATGTACGGCCTGAAACCGGCACAGACGCGGCCTGGGACGCAATTTCTTCAACTCTTGCAAAGTCGCCTCGAGCAGGGCTCATTTCCTTGCGGGTCCACGCCCGAGGAATACGTGGTGGACCTCGAGGCGTCTCTGCGGCGGAGATCGGCTTGGAACAAGGTCACACGGCTCGCTGACGGCCGGTTCATTGCAGTCTCCAATCGCCTCATGCCGGATGGCGGATGGATTGCGACCCACGATGACGTCACCGATCGCGAGGAGCTGCATGCCCAGTTGGAACACCAGCATGAACTCGCGATCCAGCAAGAAGAGCAACTGCGGACGCGCAATCTACAGTTCGACATGGCCATCAACAATATGTCGCAAGGCTTGTGCTTCTTCGACGGCGCACAACGACTGATTGTCTGCAACGATCGCTACGTGGAGATGTACGGCCTCAAACCCGGGCAAATTCGTCCGGGCATAACTTTGCGCGAGATCATAGATCTGCGTTTCGAGGTTGGCAGCTTTCCGGCGATGTCCAGGGAACAATACCACACCTGGCGCAATTCGATCGCCGTATCCGACAAGCCGTCCGACACCATCGTCGAGCTCAAAAATGGCCGCATCTTCGAGATACATCACAGACCGATGTCGGATGGCGGTTGGGTTGCCACTCACGACGACATTACCGAACGTCAGCGACTGAAAGCCGAGCTGGAGGAGAACAACAAGCTCCTGAGCGAACGAACCTCCCTTCTCCAAGCTATCGTCGACAATTTCCCCGGCGGCATCGGTTTCTTCGACTCGGAGCTGCGCGTCGTCGTCTGCAACGACAGGGCCAAGGCAATTCTGGGCCTGCCCGAGTCGTTGTTCGCGAAGGGGCCTCCGCCGCTTGAAGACGTCTTGCGCCTCAATGCCTTGCGCGGGGAGTACGGTCCCGGCGATGTGGAAGAGCAGGTCGCAGCAAGGCTGGCATTGGCGAGGGAGCGCAGCACCTATCACTTCGAGCGGGAGCACGCGAACGGATCCGTGCTGGACGTGCGGGGAGTGCCGATCGATGGCGGCGGCTTCATTACGACGTACATGGATATAACGGAACGGACCCGCTCAGAAGCCAAGATCGCGCACATGGCGCGACACGACGCCCTGACGAATCTCTCGAATCGCGTTCTGCTCAACGAATGCCTGGATCAGGCCCTCAAGGGAACCAAGCGCAGCGAGAAAGTTGCACTTCACCTGATCGACCTCGATCGCTTCAAGGCCGTCAACGACACGTTGGGCCATCCAGCAGGCGACAAGCTGCTGCAAATGGTAGCCGACCGGCTGCGCTTGCTCGTGCATGACGCCGACGCGATCGCGCGAATGGGGGGCGATGAATTCGCCATTGTCCAGGTCGACGTTGCGAAACCCGCTGAAGCGGAATTGCTTGCGCAGCGCGTTATCGAGGCCGTCTGCAATCCCTATGACATCGACGGGCACCAGGCGGTCATAGGCGTCAGCATCGGCATTGCCATGGGGCCCGATGATGGTGACACTCCCGAGCAGCTTGTGAGGAACGCCGACCTGGCACTCTACCGCGCCAAGAACGATGGGCGCGGGACTTTCTGCTTCTTCGAGGCGGAGATGAATGCACAGATGCTCGCCCGCCATGCCATGGAAAAGGACATGCGCAAGGCGCTCGGGACTGGCGAGTTCGCGCTCTACTACCAGCCGATGGTCAAGCTCGAAAACGGCGAGATCAATGGATTTGAGGCCCTGCTGCGCTGGCACCATCCCACGCACGGCCTGGTGATGCCGGACAAGTTCATGGCACTTGCCGAGGAGACCGGCTTTATCGTTCCCCTGGGAGAATGGACAATCCGCGAGGCCTGCGCGACAGCCGCGAATTGGCCCGGGCAGTTGCGGGTAGCCGTCAATCTCTCGCCCGCACAATTCAGGAACGCCGGGTTGATCTCCGCCGTTGCCGGAGCCCTCGACGCATCGGGCCTGACTCCCGACCGGCTGGAACTCGAGATCAACGAGATGGCGCTGTGGGGAAATGTGGAGGCGGCGCTTGCGATCCTCTATCAACTTCGCGGCCTTGGGGTGCGGATCGCGATGGACGATTTCGGCACCGGATATTCGTCGCTGAACTACCTGCAGAGTTTCCCCTTCGACAAGATCAAGATCGACCGCTCGTTCGTGAGGGACATCACCGAGGAGGTGGGCTCGCTCAAGATTGTGCGGGTGGTTGCGGCACTGGCGCAAAGCTTCGGGATGGAGACGACCGTCGAGGGCGTCGAGAATGTCGGGCAGTTGGCCGCCGTGAAGGCGGAGGGCTGCAACGAGATGCAGGGATACCTGTTCAGCCGACCTCTGCCAATCGGCGAGATCGAGCGCCTCTTTCTCCGCAATCTTAGGGCTGAGCTGGCTGGCAGTCCTGTGGCGGCGTGATCCCCCAGGCAACCGCCAACCCGTCCTTGGCCGCATTGGAGAAGTGATTCCTACCGCGGGCCCGCGTAGCGGAAGTGGCCGGTGATCTTCTCGGCAAACAGCCAGTTCTCGGCCTGCACGCCCCAGCCGCGGTTGTGCACGACGAGCGGCACGCCGGTCGGCGATTTCTCGGCGGCGACGATGGCGATGTGGGTTTTCGACAGCCAACCGTTGGGCATGTAGTAGGTGACGATGTCGCCGGGCTGATAGTCGGTGGGGTTGTCGGTGATCGGCAGGCTGGTGCCGGCGCGGGCAAAGAAGCGGCGCAGCACCTCGACCCGGCGATGGTCGATGTTGGTGTCGCCGGACCCGGCGCCCGACTTGTGCACGAGCACCTGCAGGTCGATGCCGAGCGCCCGGTAGGCGCGCACGACCACGTCCGTGCACACGCCGAAATAGCGCGGCACATCGCCCATCGGATAGGCGATCTGCTGGTAGGCCGGGTTGTAGAAGACGAAATGCGAGATCTGCCGGCGCGCCACGGCCGCGAGCTTGGCGCCGAACACGCTGCGAGCGACGCTCGGCCTTGCGCTGCGCGGAGTGGGACTTGGCGACGTCGCCCGCGCCCACGCGCGAGTGGTCGCGCGCCTGCGCAACGGAACCCGCGACGATCGCGGCCGCTGCCATACCGCGCTGACGCAATTCAAAATCCGAACCCGCCGTCGAGGCATCCCATCTTTCCCCGCCGCGCCGCTGCGCGATCCCCAGTACACCATGAGAATGCCCCGGGGCATTGTTGAAAATGGGGCGGCAGGGGCACGCTTGTGGGCCCGAGGGATTAACCGAACCTGAACGAGAGTTGCACCAGGTCGGCCGAATTGTGGGCGCTATACCTCCTCGACTTGCAGATCCCCGAACAGGCTTCTCCGTTGCCGCTCAAGAGGATACCGGTCACGATCCCGTCGGCATCGACTGGAGCCTCGAGCTCGATTGCACACCGCTCCCAATGCGGCGCGCGAAAGGGGCGCATCCCCGATCCGCTGCCCGTCGCCGCCGGGCTATGAGAGCCCGACCATGCCGCGAATGTCGGCCGGCGTGCAGCCGCGCTCGCGCAGCGATCTGAGGCTCGTGTCGCGGGCGCTCTTGGCGAGCTTGCGGCCGTCCTCACCGGTGATGAGGCGATGGTGGTGGTAGAGAGGCACTGGCAGGCCGAGCAGCACCTGCAGCAGTCGATGGAGGTCCGTCGCCGCGTAGAGGTCTCGGCCCCGGGTGACATGGGTGATGCCCTGCCAGGCGTCGTCGACGACCACGGCCAGGTGATAGCTTGCCGGCACGTCCTTGCGCATGATGACAGCATCGCCCCATCGCTCCGGCCGCGCGACGACGTGTTCCGGCACCCAATCCTCGCTGAGCTCGGTGAAGACGAGCGGCGCGCCGTCCAGTTTCGCCGTCGCAGCGGTGATCGCGGCGTCCATATCAATACGCAGCGCGAATGTCTCGCCGGCGGCCCGTCGTCGGGTCGACGTCGGCCGGATCGCGGTGCCTGAACAGGCCCGGATAGAGCGGCGCACCGTCGGGATCGACCGGCCCCGCTGCGGCTTCCGCAATCTCGGCCCGCGTGGCAAAGCATGGATAAAGGAGGCCCATGGCCTCTAGCCGCTCTGCGGCTGTGCGGTAGGCCGGCATGCGTTGCGATTGAAAGATGACCGGCTCCTCCCAGGCGATGCCCAGCCAGGCAAGGTCGGTAAAGATGCCGGCGACGAACTGCGGCCGCGAGCGCCCGTGATCGATGTCCTCGATGCGCACCAGGAAGCGGCCGCCCATCGCCTTTGCGCGCTCGAATCCGATCAGTGCGGAGAGAGCGTGGCCCAAATGCATCTCGCCGTTCGGGCTTGGAGCAAAGCGGAACACGCTGGGCGTGCCGGTGGGGGACACGAGAACCTCGAGGCCGCTAGAGGAATCTGCCGGATTTCCGAGCGATCCGCCCCAGGCGCCTGGGCAGCCCGCAGGCGGCGCAGGGACCGTTGCGGGCGGATGCCCCAATGTTGTTGCACCCGCCGCGCTGGGATACGCTGCCACCTATACAGTGAGCGTGTGGGGACGCAATGCCGGGCCTTTTGGCTGGCGATCGGCAGTCGAGATCGGGACCATTCGGGCAGCTGACGATTGAGCGCCGCGTCCTGATAGCGCCTGGCAGCACGATCCCTATCGCCGGCATTGCTGCCGTTTCCGTCGGTGTCCTGAGGCCGGTGCGAAAGCTGGCGCTGGGCCTAGGGCTCGCCTTGCTGGCGGCTGGAGTGGCCCTCCTGGCTGTCGGGTATCATCAAAAGGGCCTGCTCATGCTGGGGCTCGGCGGGGCGAGCCTCCTCGGCGGCACTATCCTCGTGGGCCTCCTTGCCCGGAGCGAGCAGGTCTGCTTGTCGATCACGAGCGCCGGCGGACAGGCGTTTCTGTTCACCGGCCAGCGCAAGACCCTGGAGGAGGCGCGCAGGCTGCTGACGGACAAGATCAACGCCGGCGACGAGAGTGCGGTCTTTCGCGTCAACTTCGAGAAGGGGATCGTGCATGCCGTGGGTCCGGTCGAGCCCATCGGCGCACCCCTGGCGGCAGGGCCCGCAAGCCTCACCCTTGGTGGTCACGCGCGCATCGGCGCCCCGGAACCTCAGTTGCGGGCGATCGGCGCGCCGGGTCCGCAGCTCGCGAACGGCCACTACTCCGGCGCCAGCGCCCACATCGACTACGCGTCGGTGTTGCCGCAGATCGTCGATATGCAGCGCTTCTATGCGCAACGGCAAGACACCCAGGACATCGCCGAGCGACTGAACGAGTTGGAATACCTTATGCGCTCCGGCACGCCCACCGCCGCTGGCCGCGGCAGGCTCGGCCAGCTCGTAGGCGAGCTCAGCGCGATCCTCGGCGCCTACCCGAACGTGGTGCAGATCTTTCAACAGGCCGCGCGCCTCGCCGGAGCGTGATCTTCGGGGCCGGTCAACCCCTGGCTATCGTTCGTGCGTAGTACCACCACTTTGCCAGCTCTGTGGCCCCGATGTAGAGCGCCACGACCGCCAGGCCGATCAGGAACAGGCGAGCCGGTATCGGCGCGAAGTCGAACGCGCGCGCGACAAAGCCGACGTAAGGCAGCGCCAGGGCCAGCACCGTGACCGCAATCGTTGAGACGAGCAGCAGCTGGCTTGGGCGGCTCTTCCAGGCTGGGCCATGCGTCCTGAGCACCAGCACCACTGCCAGCTCCGTCAGCAGGGACACCACGAACCAGGTGCTCTGGAATAGCGGCTCCGTGGCCCCGAAGACCTCTAGGAGCAGAAAGAAAGTGACGAGGTCGAACACGGTGCTGATCAGGCCGAAGACGACCATGAAGGACTGGATGTTGTGGATGTCCCATCGCAGCGCCCGCTCCGTCGTCTCGGGATCGACATTGTCGGTAGAGATCGCGATCGAGGGAATATCCGAGAGGAAGTTGTTGAGCAGGATCTGCTTGGCGAGCAGCGGCAGGAACGGGACGAACAAGGTCGCAAGCGCCATGCTGACCATGTTGCCGAAGTTGGCGCTGGTGGTGATGGCCACATACTTGAGCGTGTTGGCGAATGTCCGCCGGCCATCGATCACGCCTTGCCTGAGCACGTCGAGGTCGCGCTCCAGCAGCACGATGTCGGCAGTCTCGCGGGCGACGTCGACGGCCTGGTCGACGGAGACGCCGACGTCGGCGACGTGCAGGGCGGGCGCATCGTTGATACCGTCGCCCATGTAGGCCACCACGTGGCCACGGCGCTGCAGCGCCTGCACGATGCGCTCCTTCTGTTGCGGATCGACCTCCGCGAAAATCTGCGTGCGCTCCGCCAGGAGCCAGAGTGCCTCCTCGCGGGTCTCGTTGAGCTGGCGGCCCGTGAGCAGATTTGTCGGATCGAGGCCGACGGCCTCGCCTACGTGAGCCGCGACATGACGGTTGTCGCCCGTGATGATCTTGGTGGCGATGCCGAGGCGGGACAACGCGACGATCGTCTTCTCGATGTCCTCCTTGAGCGGGTCCAAGAATGTCAGGAACCCTTCGAAGACCATCTCGGTCTCATCGGAGCGGTCATATTGAGGTTTGGCCGGCACCCGCCGCGTGGCGACGCCGAGCACACGACAGCCTTCGGAGCCCCTGGCCGCGCAGTAGGCGCGTGCCTTGTCTTTCAGGACATCATCGAAAGGCACGCTGCCCTGCGTACCGGCACTCCATGCGCAGCAGTCGACGACGGCGTCGAATGCGCCCTTGGTGACGATGAGATGCGTACCTGGAGACGCGTGGTCGTCGACGACGATCGTCAACCGCTTGCGAAGAAAGTCGTAGGGGATCTCGTCGACCTTGCCGAGGGCACCGAGATCGAGATGACGCTCCTTGGCGCTTTCGACGATGGCCGTGTCGAGCGGGTTGTCGATCCCCGTCTCGAGCTGCGAGTTGATCGCCGCCAGCCGGAACACGGCGTCCGAAGGTTTGCCCTCGGCATCGAGGGCCGCGGTGAGCACGACCACGCCCTGCGTCAGGGTCCCCGTCTTGTCAGTGCACAGGATGTCGATCCCGCCGAGGTTCTCGATCGCGTCGAGTCGCCTCACGATGACGCCACGGGCTGCCATGCGCCGAGCACCCGCCGACAGCGTCACGCTGACGATGGCGGGCAGCAGCTCCGGCGTGAGGCCGACCGCAAGGGCGACCGCAAACAGCAGCGAGTTGATGAGCGGCCTGTGGAGGAGAAGATTGATCGTGAACACGAACAGCACGATCACCACCATGATGCGGGTCAGCAGGTATCCAAACCTGCGGATCCCGCGCTCGAAGTCGGTCTCGGCGACGCCGCGCCCGATCACCTTGGCGATGGCTGACAGCTCGGTGCCTGCTCCGGTTCTTACGACGAGAACCTTGGCGGTGCCGCTGCGCGCGGACGTTCCCAGGAACACCGCGTTGCCCCGCTTCGGCAAAGGCGCGTCGGCCGGAGTGGGCGTTGCGCTCTTCTCGACCGGGAAGGACTCGCCCGTGAGAGCGGCCTGCGACACCAGAAAGTCGCGTGCCTCGAGCACTGTGCCGTCGGCCGGTACCAGGTTGCCGGCGCTGAGCTGGATCACATCGCCGGGTACGATGTAGCGTGCCTCCACGACGCGCGGCTGGCCATCACGCAGCACCACTGCTTTCAAGGCGAGCCGTTCGCGCAGCCGCCGGATCGCTTCCGAGGCGCGGTATTCCTGAGTGAACCCGAGGATCGTGCTGCCGATCACGATCAGAAGGATGATGATGGCGTCGGTCCATTCCTTGACCACGATCGAGACGCAGGCGCCGAAGATCAGGATCAGGACGAGAGGGCTCGCATACTGTCGCAGGAGCAGGCGCACCGCGCCAGCCTGCGTGCTCTGTGAGACTTCTGTTCTCGCCGAAGGAGCCGAGCCGTTCCTCGGCGTCCGCCTGGGAAAGTCCCGCTGGCGTCGTCGACAGAGATTGCAACAGCTCGTCTGGACGTCGAGACCAGTATGCCTGCATGGCCGCCGCCGCTTTCCGATGTGCTCGCGGTCGCCGCCGATAGGAGACGAGGCCACGACGGAAGGGTTGATGTAGTTCGCAACGGCAACCGAAGGCAAGCGACGCCCCTGCAGGGGCCGACTTTGTCCTGCCTGGCCCTGCGCATCCAAATCAGCCGCAGCTCGCGGTCCCGGGACGGTAGGTGCGGGCCACGTGCTCGACGATGCGGTCGTAGAGGCTTCGGTCCGCAATGGGATAGAGCATGGCCCAGCTGTTGATGAGCCGCCCACCGCAGGTGAAAGTGACACGCTCGTAGAACATGACGCCGTCGCGGGTGCCGGACAGCACGAACCAGTTGTCGTGCATGGGTGCGTAGTCGAGCCGGGCGCCCGGGTAGCTCTGCTGCAGCACGAGCGCGCGATACTCGCGCAAGCCCATGCCACCTTCATTGGGCAGCGCGCCGGCAAGCAGCCGCGCATTGCCGTCGCGCGAGACGAACACACGTCCATCGGCATTGGCAGGAGGTGGCAGCTCGCTGAACGCTCCGGCCGGATAGCTCAGCGAGAAGCCGTGCCGCGTATTGCGGTAGGTGGCGAAGTCTTGTGCGGCGGTGGGGAGCGCGGATAGCTTCAAGAGCAATCCGAGGAGAAGCAGGACGCCGAGCCGCCGTGCCATGACACAACTCCAGTTGCCCTGATTGCAATCTGAGCATGCTAACGGCAACGCGCGCGCTTTGGATCAACCGGAACGGACCATGGCGAACACGAAATTGCGATCGGCCAAGCTGGCACGGATCATCGCGTCGGATGCCGATATCAAGGATGGCGTGCGGGCGCTGCGGCGCAAGTGCGCGGTCATGCGCCGCGTCCATGACGTGGCGGGGCATCCGCCGCTGCGCCGCCGGCCCGCAGGGTTCGAGGGGCTGGCCCGCATCATCGTCGGCCAGCAGCTCTCGGTGGCGAGCGCGTCGGCGATCTGGGAGCGCACGATCCTGGCCTGCCGGCCATTCGAGCCCGTCGCGCTGCTGGCGGTCAAAGACAAGCATCTGGCGGCCGCCGGGCTGTCGCGCCCCAAGATCAGGACGCTCAAGGCCATTGCGGCGGCCTGCTCGGGAGACCTCGACCTGACACGTCTCGATCATGCGAGCGCCGAGGAGGTGCATGCTGCCCTGACCGCAGTGACCGGCATCGGACCGTGGACGGCCGACATCTACATCATGTTCTGCCTCGGCCGTGCCGACGGCTGGGCGCCGGGCGACCTGGCTCTGCAGGTCGCGGCGCAGAAGGCCTTCGAACTCGACGAACGGCCCGACAAGGACGAGATGCTCGAGCTCGCCGAGCGCTGGCGGCCCTGGCGCAGCGTGGCGGCGCGGCTCCTGTGGGCCTACTACGCCGCCCTCAAGGCGCAGCGGACGGCCGTGCCGGTGTAGGCACGCGCGATGCGGCTGCCGATCCGGCACCCGATATCAAGGTCAGAGTTTGGATGACTAGACCTCTCGTCCGAACCCCACACCCACGCCCTTGATTCGGCAGGCGAGACCGATGGGCACCTCGAAAAATCGCGCTGGCCGGGCGCCCGCGAATCTGACTCGTTGACCGCATTGGGCAACGGCGGGATGGAGCGGACGGGCGGGCCATGGGTCAGACGGGCTTTTTCGATCTGGAGCGGCGGCTCGATGCGTTGAGCGCCAAGGGTGATCCGCTGGAGACGATCAAGACGACGGTGCCGTGGGAGACTTTCCGCGCCGACATCGAGGCCGTGACGGAGACCAGGCCCGAGGAGCGCAAGAGCAACGCCGGCCGCAAGCCCTACGATGCGATCCTGAAGTTCAAGATCGTGGTGCTGCAGAGCCTGTACAATCTCTCCGACGAGCAGACCGAGTTCCTGATCCGCGATCGGCTGTCGTTCATGCGCTTCCTCGATCTGGGGCTGGAGGACACGGTGCCGGACGCCACCACCCTGTGGCTGTTCCGCGAGGCCCTCGTCGAGGCCAAGCTGATCGACACGCTGTTTGACCGCTTTGGACAGCACTTGGCCGCCAAGGGCTACATCGCGCGCGGCGGCCAGATCGTGGACGCGACCATCGTGTCGGCACCCAAGCAGCGCAACACGCGCGAGGAGAATGATACGGTCAAGAACGGGCACACGCCCGAGGACTGGGAGAAGAAGCCGGCCAAGAACCGGCAGAAGGATAAGGAGGCACGCTGGACCAAGAAGGGTGGCCAGAGCTTCTACGGCTACAAGAACCACGTCGGCGTGGACAAGACGCACAAGCTGATCCGCAAGTGGGATGCAACCGATGCCTCCCCGCACGACAGCCAGAAGCTCGACGACGTGCTGGATCCGACGAACACCTGCAAGGAGGTGTGGGCCGACAGTGCCTACCGCTCGGCCGAGATCGAGGCCAAGCTCGCGGCCAAGGGCCTGAAGAGCCGCATCCATCGGCGCGCAGCGCGTAATCGACCGCTGTCGCCGACGCAGGAAGCCGCGAACACGACGCGCTCGAGGGTGCGCGCGCGTGTCGAGCACGTGTTCGGTCACCAGGAGAACTCGATGGGCCGCAAGATCGTGCGCACCATCGGCATGGCGCGGGCGAGGTTCAAGATCGGGATGATGAACCTCGGCTACAACATCCGCCGACTGATGCAGCTCGAGCGGCTGGCGGCGGCGCCCGCCTGAGTACGTGTGCGCGGGTGGAGTCTGTGTTGCGTCGCTTAAATTGGTCCCGCCGCGGCATGCGGGCCATCAAAACACGGGCCCGCCCTTCACCTCAGCTCGACCCGGAAATCACCGCGACGCCCGAGGCGATGAAAACCCATATTGTTCGCATATTCCACGTCCCGCTGTCGTCGGCGCGCGGTATCGATAGATTGTCGGGCGACGCTGGTCTGGGGCGCCGTGCGTGGGTCGGGGGGAAAATCGTAATGAGTGAGCGCCCATAATGTTGTCGACTGACGTTAGCTTTTATTTCTGCGCGCTGGCTATTTTCGTGCTGTTTTATTGGTGTCGCTCCTCGTTCATGCAGAGCCTTGTACAGGCCGTCGGTAGCTTTGCGATGTATGCGACCGAAGGTCTGGCGTTTCTGCTGCTCCTGACGACATCGCTGATTCTACCTCGGTGTGCACCTATTTCGCTGCGAGCTCCAATCCTAGATACAGCAAGTTGGCCGTTACCGGCGGTGTCGTCATCAATCTGGCGATCCTTGCGGCTTTCAAGTATAGGCAGCTGTTAGCCCCTCTTCACGGCCAACCCAGCATCACCTGGGTTCAAGATTTCCTCGCTTTCGGACTGCCCATCGGTATTTCATTTTATACCTTTCACGGCATCAGCCTGGTGGTCGACGCTTGGCGCAATCCGGAGGTTTTGAGGCACCGCCACAGCTTCCTGGCGCATCTGCTGGATACCGCCGTCTATCTTTCATTTTTTCCGCAGCTCGTGGCGGGCCCGATTACACGCGGGAAGATGTTCTTCCCGCAAATCGTGACGAAGCGGTTGCGCGACGTCCCCTGGGCCGAAGCGGCGGCCGACATTGTTGTCGGTCTATTTCTGAAGCGCGTGGTCGCCGACAACTTGAACCAACTCACGGTCCCATTGACCAACTCTGCGCACGTACATGTCGGCCCCTCAAGCCGAGCTGATTGCCATGGTGATCGGCTATTCCGCGCAGATCTTCGCCGACTTTGCGGGATACTCGTAACTACTCACCCTCTGCGGCAGCGTGACTCACGCGTAGCGGATTGAACGAAGGGCGGCGCGCTGATTCAAGCTCGGGATGGCGCCCGAGCAGCTCAATTCGCCCGATGCCGACAGCTTGAAGCCGCTGGTGCAGCAGCTACTGACGCGGATTGACGATCTGTTGGCGCAGAACAAGGCCCTACTCGCCCGCGTGGCGGAGCTCGAAGCCAAGCTCGGCCAGCCGCCCAAGACACCGGACAACTCCTCGCTGCCGCCGTCGCGTGGGCAGAAGGCGAGCGCCGAGCCGCCGGCGGTCAAGCCGCCGCGCAAGGGCCGGCCCGGCGTGGCGCGCAGGCTCGCCGAGAACCCCGACGTGACGCGACGCTTCTACGCCGAGCGCTGCGCATGCGGTGCCGTGCTCGGCGAGGCCGGGCAGGAGCTCGCGAAAGCGTACGATCACATCGACATTCCGCCGATCAAGCCGGTGACGACGCGCATCGAGCTGTTCCGTGCCACCTGCCCCTGCTGCAAGGTGCGCGTGACGGCAAGCGCGCCCGCCGACATGCCCGCAGGCACGCCGTTCGGCCCGGGCATCGCGTCAGTCATCGCCTATCTGCACGGCTGCCAGATGGTGGGCTACAAGCGGCTGACCGAGGTCTGCCAGGGCCTGTTCGGCCTCACCATCTCGCAGGGCGCCATCGCCAACATGCTCGCCCGCGTCGGCGCGGCAATCGCCAAGCCGGTCGAGCGGATCGCGGCTCAGGTGCGTGCGAGCGAGGTGATCGCCAGCGACGAGACCAGCGCGCGCGTGAAAGGCAAGACCTGGTGGCAATGGACATTCGGCTGCGCGACGGCGGTCTATTTCGTCATGGCCTCCACCCGCGGCAAATGCGTGCCGACCGCGTTTCTCGCCGGCACCAGGCCCAAGCTGTGGCTGTCGGACCGGCTGCCCGCACAGTGCAAGCACGCCGAGGAGCACCAGTTCTGCCTTGCGCATCTGATCCGCGATGCACAATATGCCATCGACCACGGCGACACGGTGTTCGCGCCCGGCTTCAAGGCGCTGCTCAAGGATGCATGCGCGGTCGGTCGCCGCCGGCCAGACCTCGCCGACGCCACCATCGCCGCGCATCGCCGCCGTCTCGAAAAAGAGCTTGACCGGTTGCTCGCGTTGAAGCCCATCGACGCCGAGGGCCGCAAGCTGCGCGACGCGGTCTATCTCGACTGCCGCGGCAAGCTCCTCGTGTTCCTGAAACGTCGCGACGTGGAGCCGACCAACAACGAGAGCGAGCGGGCGCTGCGGCCCTCGGTCATCTTCCGCAAAGTGACGAACGGGTTCCGTTCCGAGTGGGGGGCTCGAGCCTACGCGGCTCTCTGCTCCATTGTGGAGACCGGCCGCCGCAATGGCCGGAGCGCCCTCACAGCCATCCGCCTCGCCCTGGCCACCCCAGTGGCCGGAGCAGCCGCCGCGTGATCAGCACATTCGGGGTGAGTAGTTACGGATACTCCCTGATCGCCATTGGTGTGGCGAAGCTGTTCGGGTATCGGCTTCCGGACAACTTCAACCAACCCTATCTGGCGCAATCCATCACGGATTTCTGGCGGCGCTGGCACATGTCGCTCTCGACGTGGTTGCGGGACTATCTGTATATCCCGCTCGGGGGCAACCGACGGGGGCCAGTGCGCACGTATGTCAACCTGCTGATCGTGATGGGCCTCGGCGGGCTTTGGCATGGTGCAGATTGGAAGTTCGCCGTGTGGGGTCTGTGGCACGGCGCACTGCTCGCGCTCGAACGCCTTCTGGGCATCGGCGAGCCTGCCAGCGGTGTTTTAGTGCCGCTGCGCATCCTGATCACCTTCTCACTCGTGACGTTCGGGTGGTTGCTGTTTCGCCTCACCCATCTCAGCGACATCGGATTGTTGTTCGATGCTCTGTCGACGCCTTACAGACACATTGACAGCACCATGACCGGAAGAGCAAACCTCATGGGTATCTATGCGTTGGCCGCGATCGTTGCACTATTTCATATCCCGAAGCACTTCGTCAAAGAGCGTGTCCTATCGGCTGGGACCATGCAAATGACAAAACCCTATGCACTGGGGTTTCTTTCCGCAGTGATCCTGATGGCATCCGGAAGCCGACATGCGTTCATCTACTTCCAATTTTGACCTAGCGGCGCTGACCAGAGCAGTCGCGGCTGCCGTTTCGGTGATCGCTATCGCTTGGATGATTTTGCCCGGCAAATTCGCGTCTGACGAAATGCCGGCAATAAGCGTCGAAACACTCAACGAGTTGATTGTCGAGCAATATACCAACGAGTATTCTCACAAGTCGATCGTGCTGGTTGGGTCATCGATCCAGACCATGATTCCACCTTTCACATGCCGGCCCGACAATGTTGCTGCCATCTATCTCCAGGGTCGCAGCGGGGCGACCGGATTGGAGGCGATCCTCAGGCTGGGAGCCAAGCCAGAGGTGGTGTTCATGGAAACGGCGACATTGGCCACCGGTGTCGACCGCGACGTCTTGGATGTCGTTTTCAGGCCGATCTACTGGCATGTCCGATCGCTTGTTCCTCCGCTGCGACACAATCGAAATTGGTTCGTGCTGCTTTATCGGCAATATATGTAAGCGGAACCTGCAGATCGCAGCACAACGACCCCCGTTGACGCTCGACCTGCCGCGGCAACCCTTGGCGCAATGGGACAAAGACGTCGTATATCCCCGCTCGGCCGGAATGCTCAAGGATTTCGATAATAAGCGGAACATTCGCTCTGCTATCGCCTTGCTCGCCCCGCGCGTCCGAGCACTGCAGCGGCGTGGCACGCGGGTAATAATGTACCAGCCGATCGATCCACGGCTTGCGGAGCGGTCCCCCGCGCGAGATATCAAGGCCGCCATTCGCACGGCACTTCCGGACGTGGAGTACATCGATCCACCCGACGCCACGCTGCCGCTCTACCGATGGGACGGAATGCACATGATTGACGCGTCCGGCGTGCTCTTGTTCAACTACTTGATGGAGCGAGCGGGACTGCCGGTGCGATCACCTTGCCGGGTCAGATCGCCGCCAACGCGCTGAGGTCGGCCGGCATAGCGGCGTGGATCGCGGAGCCGGGGCGCCAAGAGGGGAGCGGCCGCGAAGGCCCGCTCTTTTCTGGAGCGCCCCGCCGCTATTTGACGTGTGCGCTCGCCGCGATGGAGGCGATCACGCCCGACGCCATCTTGAACTCCTTGTCGCGGTTGGTGATGCCGTGGCGGCGGGCGAGCCAGGCAAAGTCCGTGTAGCTGAGCCACACCAGGTTGCGAATACGGCGGGCTCAACACTTCTAGTTTACCACACCCATGTCGCCCGGAACCAGCCGGGGCGGTGGGCGCAGTCTCGGATCATCGGCGCCCTCCTGCGACCGGTAGGATGCAATGACGTCGTCGATGTCGCCGAATTCGATCAGCGAGCCTTGCTGCAGCCAGAGGGCCTTGTTGCAGAGCAGCTTGAGGATCGCGTCCGCGTGGGAGGCGACGAACAGGATGCGCGAGCGCTGCACCACGCTCTTTAGACGATTGAAGGCCTTGCCGAAGAAGGCTGCGTCGCCGACGCCGATGATCTCGTCGAGCAGCAGGATCTCGGGGTTGCGGGCCGTAGCGATGGCAAAGGCCAGGCGCAACATCATGCCCGTCGAATACGTGCGAACCGGCACGTCGAGGTAGTCGCCGAGCTCGGTGAACTCGGTGATGTCGGCAATGCTGTTCTCCGTTTCGGCCGCGGTGAGTCCCCATATGCGGCCGCAGATGCGGATGTTCTCAATGCCTGTCGCATCCATGCTCATGCCGAGCATGGCGTCGAACATGGGCGAGACGCGCCCCTCCACGCGCACTTCGCCGCGCGTAGGCGGATAGACGTCCGACAGCACGCGCAGCAGGGTGCTCTTGCCCGAGCCGTTGTTGCCGACGAGCGCAACCCGATCCCCGTCGTGCGCCTCGAAGCTGACGTTCTTGAGCGCATTGACGATCACGTGCGAGCCGGCCTTGGCGAAGCGGCCGCCGACGGTGCGGGTCAGCATGGCCGACCGCAGCGAGGACGCACCCACGTCATAGACGGGAATGTCGACCGAAACGTCGCGCACGTAGATGGCTGTCATATTCCCCTGTTCCTCAAAGCCAAAAGACGAGGCGTCGCGAAGCGCGGTTGAGCAGCAGCAGCGCTACGAGCCCATTCACCAGCGCGATTACGATCGCCACGAGCCACGAGAGGAGGTGTGGTGCGGACCCGAGCATGGGCGAACGGACGATGTCGATCAGGTGGTAGATGGGATTGATGTTGGCGATCCAGGCGGATCCGCCGAGCGCGCTCACGGGCCACATCACCGGCGTGGAAAACAGCAGGATCTGAATGCCGGTGGAGACGATCTGGGCGACGTCGCGAAAGCGCGTGCTCAGAATGCCGAGAATCATCGCTGCCCAGACCATGTTGACATAGACGAGGACGAGGCCTGGCAGCAGCAGCAGGGTGGCAAAGGTCGGCACGATTCCAAATATGAGGCACATTACGGGGAACACGACGACGGTATGCAGGAAGACGATGAAGTTGCGCCACACCACGCGCAGGACGTAGAGCGAGTAGGGCAGCCTGATCTGCTTCATGATCTGCCCGCCCTCCTGGAAGGCGCCGCAGCCCTCGTTGGCGCATGACGAAATGAAGCCCCAGATGAGGAACCCAGCGGTGAGGTAGGGCAGATAGGTCCTGATCTCCATGTGGAACAGGCGGCTGTAGATCACGCCCAACAGCAGGATGAAGAGACTCATGCTGAGGGTGATCCAGAACGGGCCTATCATGGACCGCCGATAGCGCAGGCGGATGTCGTTCCAGCCGAGCATGGTCCACAGCGGCCAGGCTTCGACGCCGGCCAACAGCTCACGCGAAGCCACGGCCGACAGCGCCTGGATCGGCAACCTCTCGGTCACGCTAGCCATGGCGGGGCGCACCGCAGAGGTCTGGATTGCGGGCCGTCAGCACGCCGTCGTTGGTGGTGAAGGAGCCAAGCGCGCTGGTGTAGGAGCCGTTCGGCGCATAGTCGAAAATGATCTCCCAGCCGTCATTGCGGAACATCGTGGCGAGCGCGGAATGAACGTCACCGCCATGCGTGCCGATGAGCACCCGGCGGACCTTGCGCTTCAGCAGCTTCATAAACGGCGGGAAGACCAGGATCTCCGATTGCTGGATGTCGGATTCCAGGAAGTCGACGACATCGAACGGGCTCAGGATGTCTCTTAGCGTCACCGCGCTGGCCATCTTGATCTCGGCCTCGTAGTGCTCGCCCGGGACCAAGTTCTTGACGACTTCCGTCGTGTTGTTGATCAGCAGGTTGCGCACGGCCTGCTCGGCCTCGCCCGCGGCGATCAGCTGCTGCGCGTATTCCTTGCGCGCCGCGTCCTCGTTGGTCGAGAAGCAGTTGCCGATGCCCATCCCGGGCCACCCGACCGGGAACAGCACGGGGGCATTCTTGTCGCTGATGGCGGTCTGCACCAACCACTGATCCTCGGGATCGATGCCGTTGTCACGCATGTGGCGTTGCATCCAGGCGTAGTTCCCAGGCTCGGCCTCAACGGCCACGAGCTTATAAGGCATCGGGTTCAGGAGTTGGAGCGCGCGGTATGCCCCTACCGCTTGGGCACCGTAACAGGCGCCGAGCGTGACCATGACATAACGGTCGCGCGCCTCGCGGGCCGCTTCGACCCAATTCACCGCCTCGAACCAGCCCTCGCCGTCGGCAATGACCGGCAGGCGGGTCTCGACGTACTTGCCCCCGGCCATCGCCGGGTCGAAGGCAAAAATGGTGCGGAACTCGATGTCGGTCAGCGTTCCCAGGAAGTCCACGATGAACCCCTCGAGCACCTGGCCGGCCCAGGGGCGTACTCCGTCGAACACATGCGCGAAGGGTCGCACCTGGTCGTCTTTGGGCGAGCTCGCGAGGTTCTGCCGTTTGTCGATGTGCACGTCGGTCATGCAAGCTCCGTCAAATTCGCTGGCTACCCGGGGGGCCGCCAGGCTCATCGTCCTCGTATGCTGCCCGTCATCCGCTCGAGCAAGCGCGCCAGTGCAGTCCTGACCACACCACGGATCGACGTCGGCCGAAAGCGCCACCATAACCACGCCAGCGTCACCGACCGGGCCAGCCGCTCGCTCGGAAGCGACCAAATACGGCCGAGTGCCGCGCGGTCGGCGGATGTTCGCGCGCCCATCTCGGCCAGGAACACGCGATCCACCGGGTTGGCCTCGAGTGCAAGTCGCGAGGTCGCAAAGCACCAACGGTTGCAAAATGCCTCCGCATACCACTTGGGGAACGCCGGATCGGCGGAGAGCTTTGCCGGGACGACGTCGAGCACCTTGCGAGCACTGTCAAGAGCGCGTGCGGTCTGCCGGGACACGCTGCGCGAGTTGACGCACCACACGGCCACGACACGTGGCGCATAGCAGAAACCGTAGGTCAATGCGACCTTTCTGGCCAAATAGCCGTCTGCAAACGAGCCAAGCCCCTCGTCGAAGCCGCCGGCCCAGGCCACGCAATCGCGCCGGAATACCGCGCTCCCCGTCAGGATCCAGTTGTCGATCCGGGCCAGCAGCCGCAGCGCCGATTGCGGTCCGACGTAACCGGCGCGATTGAACGGCCTCACAATAGGCCGGTAGCCGGTCGTCTTGCCGGTCCGGCTGTCGGCCAGGCGCGCATCGCCACAAAATAGTCCCGCTCGCGGATGGGCGTCCAGCGTTTCGATGGCGAGCGCAAAGAAGCCGGGCAGCACCCAATCGTCGGCGGCGGCAAAATACACGTAGGTGCCGCGTGCGGCGAGCAGGCCGCGCTCGAGGGCAGCGACCGCGCCGCAATTCCTGCGGTTGACCAGCACGCGCATGCTGGGAGCCTCGGCGGCGAACCGCTCGATGACTTCGAGGCTGTCGTCGGTGGAGGCGTCATCGACAACGATGATCTCGCTTGGTGGAAGCTCCTGCGAGAGCAGGGCATCGAGGGCACGTCCGATCAGTGCACCATGGTTGTAGTTGGGCAGCACCACCGACAGCGTCTTGGACCCTGCAGTTCTGCGCTGGCCTGCGGTCACCTCGCACCTCTCAGCGTCCACGGCGCGCGATGCCGACGTCAGATATCCCGCCGGTGGCAGGCGACCCCGAGCAGGTAGTGCGCCATGGGATAGAAGCCGGTGTGCACGACCTCGTCGTTCATGGAGAAGACGAAGACCGTGTTGAAATGACGCTCGAGGGTGCGCTTCAGAGCGTCGCCCGCCTTGCAGTTTACGCGGCCCGCCTTGCTTTGAGGTGAGGCGTAGGATTGCGATCCCAGCGAAGGCATCCCGATGATTGCGACCGCGTTCGGCGTCATCGATGCGATCACATTCTTGATGAATTGATCCTCGTCGCGTTCGGAGATGTGATCGAGCACATCCAGCGCGTACGCGGCATCGAAGCGGCCCGGTACCGGCCCGGCCAGCACGTCATGCACGAAGACCTCCAACGGCCAGTTGGGGTTCTTGCGCTCGTTGGCATCGGCGACGAGCGCCGGGTCGGTATCGACGGCGGTCACCTTGCCGACCGCCTGCTGAACGATGCGCGTGCCGAAGGCGTCGGCACAGCCCACCTCGAGGGCATGCTTGCGGCCGGACAGCAGCTTGGCGATGAATTTGTAGCGGGCAAGCGTGAAGAGTATGCGCTTTGGATCCTGCTTCCACAATTCGTAACTCTTGACCCCGAAGCGGGATATGCCGTGCTTCTCCGTGATGTCGAAAAGTTGCGAATATTGCGCCTCCACGGTCTTGGGTGGGGTCGTCATGTGCACACTCCGCGTCGCCGATCCTTTCGTGGGTTTATGACGAGGGCGCCGGCATTTGACAAGGCTTGCAGCCCGCCGTTGCACCGCGACGGCGCAAGGTCGGCGGCAACACGATTTCGCCTGACCATCCTACCTCCTCCGGGGGCGCGTCGGCTGCGCAAATGCCGCAAGGAGCGATGCTTGCCAAAGGGTGGCGCAGGTACTAGAAGGCCGGAAACTTGCTCGTGTTGGGTGCTGCCCACTGATTGGGCAAGGCGTCGGCGCGCCTGATACCTCTCGCAGAGACTTCGCCCAGACTTGAATCCAAAAACTTCTGAGCCTTTGTGAGGTGATCTGATGGGTCGACTGTTGGAGATCGTAACCCCGCTGCACAAGGCGACCAAGCGCGACTACCTGGCGCGCATGATGGACGACAAGGTCCATTGCATGATGAAGGCCAAGGAATACGAGTTCGATTATTGGGACGGCGACCGCCGCTATGGCTATGGCGGCTACAAGTTCATCGAGGGTCGCTGGACGCCCGTGGCGCAGGCGCTGATCGACATCTACGGCCTGAAGGACGGCTCCAAGGTGCTCGACGTCGGCTGCGGCAAGGCCTTTCTGCTCTACGAGATGAAGAAGATCCTGCCCGGCCTGCAGGTCGCCGGATTCGACATTTCCAAGCACGGGCTTTCGCGAGGCGCGCGAGGAGATCAAGCCGTATCTCTTCCGCTATCGCGCCCAGGACCGCTATCCCTACGGCGACAAGTCGTTCGACCTCGTCATCTACGCTCGGCACGTTCCACAACCTGCGCCTGTTCGAGCTGGAAACCGCGGTGAAGGAGGTCGAGCGCGTCGGCAAGAACAAGTACATCATGGTCGAGGGCTACCGGAACGAGCTCGAGCAGTTCAATCTCGAGTGCTGGGCGCTGACCGCCGAGTAGATCCTGCATACCTCGGAGTGGATCTGGCTCTACAATCATTTCGGCTATACCGGCGACTACGAATTCATCTACTTCGAATGACGGGCTCCTGAACGTATGAAAGTCAAGACAGCCAAGGCCGCGATCCTGGCGCAATCGCGCAAGCCCCTCGTGGTCGACGAGTTCACGCTGCCCGACGCGCTCGCAAGCCGGCCAGGTACTGGTCAAGATCCTCTACACCACGATCTGCGGCGCCCAGATCAACGAGATCGAGGCCGCCAAGGGCCCCGACAAGTTTCTGCCGCACCTGCTTGGTCACGAAGGCTCCGGCGACCGTGCTCGAGACCGGGCCCGGCGTCACCAACGTCAAGGCCGGCGACACCGTGGTGCTGCACTGGCGTCCGAGCCAAGGCATCCAGTGCCAGCCACCGGCCTACAAGTGGCGCGGCGAAAAGCTCAATGCCGGGTGGGTGACGACCTTCAACGACTATGCGGTCATCTCCGAGAACCGACTGACGGTCATCTCGCCTAAGGACGACCTCAAGATTGCGCCGCTGCTCGGCTGCGCGGTGACGACCGCGGCGGGCGTCATCAACAACGATGCCGGCGTGAAGATCGGCGAATCGGTGGTCGTGTTCGGCGTCGGCGGCGTCGGCCTCAACGTGGTGCAGTTCGCTCAATTGGCGGGCGCCCATCCGATCGTGGCGGTCGACATCCTCGACAACAAGCTCGACATGGCGAAGTCGCGCGGCGCCACCCACTGCCTCAACGGCAAGATGGTCGCCGACATGGACGCCGAGATCCGCAAGATTGTCGGCGCCAAGGGCCCCGACAAGGTCATCGAGACGACCGGCGCCAAGGCGATCATCGAGCTGGCCTACGACCTCACGCATCCCGACGGCACCTGCGTGCTCGTCGGCGTGCCGAGCGACAAAGTGACGATCTACACGCTGCCGATCCACTTCAACAAGGTGCTGACCGGCTCGCACGGCGGCGATGCCGTGCCACACGTGGACATTCCGCGCCTCACGCGCCTGATGCAGGCAGGGCGGCTGTCGCTCGACGGCATCATCACCCACGAGTTCTCACTGGATGAGATCAACACCGCGCTCGACGTGGTGCGCGGCGGCAACGCCGGCCGTGTCCTGCTGAAGGTGGCCTAGAGCAAGATCGTTTCTGATCGAAGCGCTTCGCTTCGATCATGGAACGTGAACCTTGCTCCAAAGCTTGGGAATAGAGCAGGATTCACGCTTCGGCCTCGACGTCTCGGAGGTGAGTAGTGGTAAAGTTTGAATTCAGTCGTCCAGAAGTCGCACGACATCCTCAATTTCCCAAAGGCGAGTTGTGATCCCCGCCGCCATAGCCGGCGTCGTTCTCAGGCTCTGATGGATGCGCACAAAATTGTAGTAGAGGAAGTAGATGGCTACGTGGTGAACGTGGTTCTCGAACTTCTTGGAGAAGCCATTCGTCAGCCTCGTGAACCGGCGCATGTGCATACGCATGGTTAGGTTCTGGCGCTCGACATAGCTGGTCGAGATGTGTTTCTCGTCGGGCCTGCCGGTCACTACTCGCGTCCTGGTCCCGATGCACTCGGCTGGGCTGTAGCGCTTTTCGGCCTCGGGGCTATCGCCGTACAGCTTCACGAGCTGGGCGTAGTCAATGTCGGCGCCGAAGGCATCCTCCACGGCATCCAGGTAGGCGCGGTGCCCGTCACTGGTGGGCTGCACGCGGTTCGCCAGCCGCGAGGCTAGATCGTCAATGAACAGCTTGGCGCTGTAACCGTCACGACCACCAACGAACCACTGTACAATCAATTTGCTGTCGGCATCGAGTGCAGTCCACGTCCAGGTATCGCCAGCGCCATCAACTGGCCTTTTCATGCGGGCGACGTTCTTCTGCTTTGCCGCCGTAAAACTCCAGACCTCGTCGACCTGCACGCGCTTGGAGGCGACGTTGCGAACATGCTCATCGTGATAGGCAGCGCAGATGGTCCCTAGGTCAGCTATCAACTTCAGGATGGTGGGCTTGGAAACTCCAGTCATCCGAACAGTGCTGTTAACGCCGCTGCCCTCCATCAGGGCGGCAAGGACACGTACCCGCTGATCGACGCTGAGCTTGTTCATGGCGTCGACCATATGCTTAGCTGTTGATGCTTGCAAGCAAAATATGTATGGTGCTTAGCAAATTATTGTGCTAAATGCTTGCGCACGAGTCGTCGACCGGACCTGGTCGACGAGATGAAAGCGCAAGGATTTCCGATGGATAGCAACGAAACGCCTGAAGCGAGAGGCGCAAAAGGTGGCCGGGCGCGCGCGAAAGCGCTTTCGGCAAGCCGCCGATCCGAGATCGGCCGAGAGGCCGCGCTTGCAAAATGGTCGACGACCATCCCGCAAGCGCTATGCGAAGGCGAGATCGACTTTGCTGGTCGACGCATCGCCTGCGCCGTTCTTGACACTAAGCTCCGCCTGCTCACCCAAGAAACATTCCTGACCACCCTTGGCCGCGCACCTAAAGCGAAGGGAGGCCAAGGAAGCCAGCAGATGATGCGAGTTGGCGGATTGCCGCCATTTCTTGCAGCCGAGAACCTTGCTCCCTTCATCTCGGACGAACTGCGGCAGGCCGCGTCGCCTGTCGTGTTTCGAACCTCCCGCAAGAACAAGGCGTACGGCTACGACGCACGCTTGTTGCCAATGGTGTGTGAGGTCTACCTGCTCGCGCGTGATGCACATCTCAAGGCGCTGAAGGACGCGCAGGTGAGGCGCGAACGGGGCGAGAATGTTGAAGCGCGTCCCGTCTTATTGCCAAGTCAAGAGCGCCTTGTACAAACGTGCGACTTGCTCATGCGAAGCATGGCCAGAGAGCACATTGTCACGCTGGTCGACCGCGCCACCGGCTATGCGGACCAGCAAGTCAGAGACGAACTGATCAAAATCTTGGATCAGTACATCGCGCCCCATCTGATGCCTTGGTTGCCGCGCTTCCCAGATGAATTTTTCAGACAGGTGTACCGAATTCACGGTTGGCCCTATGTCGTAGGCAATCGAAAAATGCCGCAGTACGTTGGTAAATTCATCAATACGTACATCTATGAGCACCTGCCACCTGGTGTTCTCGACAAGCTCAAAGAGCTAAACCCCGTGAAGGAATACGGCTGGCGAGCGACGCAGAACCATCGGTTTCTCACCGATACAGGAAACGTTCATCTGGATCGCCAGATCACGTCGACCATCACCGTAATGGCGTTGTCCGAGAACAAGCAGCAGTTCAAGGAACAATTCTACCGGATGCATCGAACACGCATGCCGGAGAAGCCACGAACGTTGGAGCTTACCGCCGAGCCGGTCTCTTCTTTGCCGCTTTTCGCGGCTTTGACGAAGGAGCCGGCGAGGCCGACCTAGGCTGGTCGACCAGCCTGCCGCCGATGGCCCTTTCTACTACAGAGAGGGCTGTCTGGCTGGCGTCCTTGCCTCGGGTCGACGGCTTCCGGCGCTTGGGCATGCAAGGATGATACATGATTTGGGGTAGGCTCGCGAGAGGGCCGCATGAAAGTCATCTACAAGATCACCTACCCAAACGGAAAAATTTACGTCGGTCAGGACGTGACCGACAGTATCAACTACTTCGGGAGCGCTAGCAGTGCGTTGATCGCCCGCGACTTCACAAGAGAGCAGCGCAGGGACTTCATAATCCGCAAGGAAATTCTGTGGGAGTCAGAAGTAGCTTCCGCTGCTGAAGTCATGGCAATGGAAATGCAATTCATCGTCTCGCTACGGGCGAACGATCCGACAGTCGGGTACAATCAGTCGCCCCAGCTGAAGGTAAAAGCCTGATAGACTTTTCAAACTTTGCCACTACCCTGAGGTGAGGTGATTTCCATCCGAAGCGATCCTGCTCTAAACTCGCCGATTGTCCGCTCGGGCCTAGAGTAGCTGCCGCACAGCCACAATGACCGTAGCGAGACCCGCGGGAGCCGCCGCGAGCGCTATTACCCTGCCGCGAGCACCCCATTGCCGGCGAAGCCATCGGCGGCACGGGTCCTCGAAATAGGCAAACAGCGTCACTGAAATCGCAAAGATCGCGGCGGTGACCGCAACCAGCGTTGCGACATCGAGCGCAACGCTGTGGGCAGCCCGCCCCGTGAGCGCCACCACCGTGGTGAATGCGACGTAGTGCACGAGATAGATCGAATAGCTAGCGTCCCCCATGAGGATGGCCGTACGCGAGGTCAGCGCCGCCGATATCGCGCTGGCGTAGCGCGCCGCGCAGAAGATGATGAGGGCGCAAGCCGGTGCCAACGCGAAATTCATGTTCATCTTGCGGAAGATATTCTGGCCGACGGTGGGGCTGTACATCAGGTAGGTGATGAGAAAGACGCTGGCTCCAGCTGCGATCAGGACGGCATTTGCGATCCTGCTCTCCAATTCCGTGGCAGGACGTGGCCGGAGCAGAACATAGAGTTGAGCGATGAGAGCCCCAAGACCGAATTCACCGATACGCAGGTATGGCGACATGTAGAGCAGCCAGCGCACGAATAAATCCTGCTGATGATCCTGCGCCCCCGCAACCGAGCCAAATCGCTCGATGGCCCAGGCGTCGATCTGCGGGGACCGATCGTAGATCGCGGTGGCAAGCCCAATCCACACCAGACACCACAACACCACGACGCCGGCTGTGATCGAAGGTCGACGCGCCCGCAGGATCAGCCAGGCGATGAAGGGATAGACGAAATAGAAAAACCACTCGGTGCTGATCGACCAAGTGAGAGGAGAGCCGCCACCGATCGCGGAGATCAGGGCATTGCCTTCGATCGGGACGTACACCCAGCTCTGGATGGACATCAGAAAATAGGGAAGCGCCCGCAGGGTGCTGCCGAGGCGCTCCGGATGGCCGGCCCAGAAATCAAGGTGACGGCTGCTTACGAGTATGTTGACGAGCAGCATCAACAAGAAGAGCGGATAAAGCCGTGCGAAGCGGGCCCAGAGATAGGCCGCCACGCCGCGAGGGCCGCCATCGGTCACCACGTTTGCGTAGTTGCAATGGATGACGAAACCGCTGAGCACGAAGAACAACGTCATGCCGAAGCCGGATGCCTGTCGCAACCAATAGACGGCGCCCAGCGGCGTCTCGTGGCTCGCCAGGATAGTCGAGACGCCATGCGCGACGAGCACCGATAGGGCCGCAACGAACCGCAGCCCCGTCAGGGCGGGAACGTCCACGTTGCGCGCGTTGACAATCGTTCTGGACTGGCTCGCGGCTTGATCGAGGACGACGCCCTGAACGGTCACGGTTGCCCTCCACTCTCCGCGAAGGACTCCTGACGATCGCAACATCGCGCGGGCTCGCTCCCCTCCGGCCGCCTTACCAGATGTGGGCAAAGAATGCCCGCATCCACGATGGCATGCGTAAATCGACATCGGCAAGGCTGCGCACGATGCCGATGTCGGTGAACTCCGGCTGTTGCTGGCGGCCAAGGTTGGCAAGGATGCGCTCCTTGAGCGCTTCGGCCGGCTCTGCGGCACGCATCGTCTTGAGCACGGGAAGGCGGGGGCCGGCATGGACGATGATCCAGCTTGGGTCGGTCTCGACGTCCTGCGCGGTCAACCCCGTCTCTTCCGTCAACTCGCGCTGGATCGCCGCCAGCATGTCGACCCGGGCATCGGCCACGTCCCCAGGATCGAGCGAGCCGGAGGGGAAATAGATCTCCCCGGCGTTGCGTGTGTGGGGCGCCATGACGCCCACTACGTAAGCCCCATCCGAGGAGGCAAGCGCCGCCACGCCGAAGCAGGCCTTCACGGTATCGCCGATGGCTCCCGTCTCGAGGCCTGCCAGCAAACTCGCATAGTCGGTTTCGAACAGGGTGCCGTGGAGCACGCGGTCGACTAGCCGCGGATCGCGAAGCAGCAGCAGGCGGCCGTTCCAAAGCGCCGGATTGCTCCGCTGCTGGTGCGCGAAATAAGCATCGATCTCCGCGCGCCGCTCCTCGGTGAAGGGCCACGACCAGGGTGTAACCGTGAACTCCACGCGCTCGGCCGGATCGACGCTGACGCGCATGTCAGATCCGCTGGCCGGTCTTCTTCCAGTCGGCCAGGAATGTCTCCAGCCCCTTGTCGGTCAGCGGGTGCATGACAAGCGCACGCAGCACGGCAGGCGGGACGGTGGCAACGTCCGCACCGATCAAGGCGGCCTGCTTCACGTGCAGCACGTTGCGGATGGATGCCGCCAGGATCTGCGTCGTCAGATCGGTGTAATTGTCGTAGATCGTGCGGATCTCGCGCACCACCTCCATGCCGTCGGCACCGGTGTCGTCGAGACGCCCGATGAAGGGTGAGATGAAGGTTGCCCCGGCCTTGGCCGCCAGCAACGCCTGGTTGGCCGAGAAGCACAGCGTCACGTTGACCATGGTGCCGTCGCCCGTGAGCGCCTTGCAGGCGTTCAGCCCGGCCCAGGTGAGCGGGACTTTGACGGTGACGTTCTTGGCGATCTTGGCCAGTGAGCGGCCTTCCTTCAACATCCCGTCGAAGTCGGTGGCCGCAACCTCGGCGCTCACCGGCCCTGGCACCAGGGCACAGATCTCCGCGATGATCTCCCGGAAGTCGCGTCCGGCCTTGGCAACCAGGGAGGGGTTCGTGGTGACGCCGTCGAGCAGGCCAGTTGCCGCCAGCTCCTTGATTTCGGCCACATCGGCCGTATCAACGAAGAATTTCATTGCGCCACTCCAGTTGGTCGACCCTGCCAAAGGCGCAAGGCAGGGCGGCTCGTCAGGGGTTTGATCGACTGCCCGTCCCATGGGTGCTACGCCATGCAACTTCTCGGAATCGGGCTTGGCGCTTACACTAGCCTGCACCCTTTCGTTCCGCTATAGGGGCAGGGAGGTCTTCTCGTCTCTTGTTGCACGGCGGGGCCCGTGCGAGCGCTACTTCCCTCGAACGCGGTGGCGAGGCGAAGTGCATGGAATCCAGCATGCTGGTTGGAGCACCTGGCGAGGCAAGCAACAACGCCAGTGATGGCGTGGCGCAACCTGGCGCCTCCCAATCCTCCTGGCTGCTCACCGCGCTCAAGGTGGGGCTTTCGGCGCTCGCCTTCCTGTTCCTCGCGGTCACCGTCGATCTCACAGCCGTTTGGCAGAGGATGCTCGGCCAGAACCCTTGGCTAGTGGTTGCTGCGGCCCTCGTCATCGTGGTGCAGATCATCCTTGGAGGGCTGCGCTGGTATTGCATCCTGCGTCGCCTGGGTGCGCCGGCCGAGGTCGGCCGTTCGGTGCAGCTCTTCTACATCGCCGCTTTTTTCAACGCTTGCCTGTGGGGCGCGGTCGGCGGTGACGTGGTGCGCGCGTGGCTGACCTACCGGCGCGACACGGGGGCGGGGATAGCGGTGAGCTCGGTAATTCTCGATCGCGTGGCTGCCGTCGCCGGCGTGGCGATGCTGGTGCTGATCGGAGCACCGCTGTTCATGCTGCGCGTCGACAATGCGGCCACCGCTCTGATTCCGGCTGCGATCGCCGTGGCAGGGTTGGCGGCGATCGCAGTGGGGGGGCACCTCCACCGTCTTCCCTTCGATTGGCAGCGCAGCCGCTTGCTGCGCGGCTTCCACACCCTTAGCAACGCGACCCGCACCATCTTCCTGCATCCCGCTGCGTTGGTGCCCGTCCTCGGTTTCGCGGTCGCAGCTCAGACAGCGACAGTGATTTCGGCCTATTTGCTCGCGCTGAGCCTGAACGTGCCGCTGACGTTCGTCGACTGCCTCGTGCTGATACCGCCGGTCGCGCTGATCACGGCTCTGCCCATCTCCATCGGCGGTTGGGGGGTGCGCGAGACGGCAATGGTCGGTCTGCTCTCCGTCGTCGGTGTTCCCCCCAGTGCCGCCCTGGCGCTTTCCGTGCAGGTCGGACTTCTTTCGTTGCTCGCATCCCTGCCGGGGGCAGTATTCTGGCTGCGGTTGCGGTCGCACGAGCCCACTACAGATCGAGAATGGCTTACAATCGTGCCCCGGCGGTAGCGGGCCCGCAACGATAGAGCGGATCGAAGCCCATCTTGCCCACCGGCGGCTTCCTGGGCTCATCGGGACGGCCCATCGAAAGGAGGCTGGATGCTTACCGTGCCGTTCGAGGTCGAGGTTGCGATGACCCCGGCCGCAGCCCGCCTCCACGACGACCAGGAGATACTCGTTCCCGGGCAGACGGCACCAGTGGACATCACCATCTTCATCTCCTGCTACGACGAGGCTTCCTACATCGCGAAGACCATCGAGACCGTGCGTGAGGCCTTCGCTGAGGTCGGGGGCATCAACTACGAGATCATCGTCATCGACGACTGCTCGCGCGACGGCTCCGCCGACATCGTCGCGGAATACATCCGCACCCATCCAAGCGAGCAGATCATGCTGCGCCGGAACAAGGTCAACCGCGGGTTGGCGCAGAACTACCTCGACGGCGCGTTCATCGGCAAAGGCAAGTACTACCGGCTGATCTGCGGCGACGACGCGGAGCCCAAGGACACCATGATCACCGTGTTCCGCGAGATCGGACAGGCGGATATGCTGATCCCCTACTACATCAGCGCGGAGGGTAAGAGCCTCTCCCGGCGGCTGCTGTCCAACGCCTACTCGATCCTGGTCAATGTGTTCAGCGGCCTGCGTCTGCACTACTACAACGGGCTCGCCGTGCACGTGCGCTACAATGTGATGCGCTGGCATCCAAACACACGCGGCTTTGGCTTTCAGGCGGATATCATCTGCATGCTCGCCGATCAGGGGTTCAGCTACAAGGAGATCGCCGTCCGCACGATCGAGAGGAAGAAGGGCGATTCGAAAGCCCTCACGTTGAAGAACATGCTGTCGGTCACGCACACGCTGAGCGACATCATCATTCGCCGCATCTCCAATCGCCTCTACAAGAGCAAGCGCCCGGCCAGGAAGATGTGACCCCCCGGCAAGCTGCGAAATCGCGTCGATATTGCTGGAGGGCCGTGAATGCTGCCGCGCATCCTGAGATCGCGCCCGCTACCGACAGATCCCGCCGCGCGGAAGCGGGGTCTCTACGGCCTCGTTGCATTCGTGGCCGGCTACATCGCGTTGATCTTGTGGTTCAAGGAAATCGATGTCTACCACCGCCACTTCGCCACAGCCGGCGTGGTCGGCCTCGTCAACAATCTGTTTCGCATCGCCTTTGTCGGCTACCTGTTCTTCCTCGTGCACGGGACCGGCGCGATCGCCTTGCGCCTCATCCCTGGTGCGAACCTAGCCCGCGCTCGCCCGCTCGAGGCGGCGGTGGTGCGCTTCTACGCCGGGACGGGTATTTGGCACATTGCCCTGCTCGCCGTCGGGTTCCTCAATCTCTTCACGGTCCCGGTCGCTGTCGGCATCACGCTGCCGCTGGTCGCCATCTCGTTCCAGGAGGTCTCCCCGCTGATCGTGGCGATGCGCCACGCAGCATCTCGGCAATTGCGAGCACTGCGCAGGGTGCGCAATTTGCCGTTGGCGGCAGTCTCGTGGCGGCTCGCGTTCGTTGCGCTCGCGCTGCTGCTGCCGCTGGACCTGCTGGCGACGAAGGGCCTCTACCCCAATGGCGGGCACGACTACTACACGCACTACTTTTACTACTACCAGACGGTCATTGATCGCGGTGGCCTCTGGCCGAACGACGTGTGGTTTCATTTCTACTATTCGAAGGGCGCCGGATTGTATTTCCTCGCCATCCTCCTCACCGACCCGCTCGCGCCGCAGCTCGTCACCTTCTGCTTCGTTTCCGTCGCCGCAGCCTCGCTTTTCTTGTTCCTGAAGCGCATCGCGCCGTCTGCTGCCTGGCCGCACGTCGGCTGGCTGCTCTTCGTCCTGATTTTGATCTATTCCCCGACCATTTCGCACTACAGATCGTTGGGGGGCTGGGGTGATTTCGAGAAGCTGCACGAGATCAATGCCGCACTCGTGCTCGGGATAATCTATCTCGCCGCAGGGGCTCTGGACCGGGCAGATCCGGCTCGCCGAGCCTGGGTGTTTGCGGCGGCCTCGGCAACGACCGCGGCCGTGCTGATCCACTCCACGATCTCGGTATTTCTGTGCGGGCTATTTGCGCTCACCGCGGTCTATCTGGGGCTGCGCGCCCGCTGGCAGGACGCCACGATCTCCTGTGCTCTAGCAGCCGTTGCCGGATCGATGCTGGTCGTCCAGTCCACCATCAACTATCTGGCCACTGGTCTCATCAATGATCAGGGAATACTTCGCTTCTGGCGATTTGCCGACCTGGACAAGCTCCAGGATTGGGGTGCCCTGCCGATGCTCATGTACATGCATTGGGGCACGGTGGGGATGACGGCCGCGAGCGTTCCGATACTGGGCCCCTTCTTCGTACTGCTAGCCAGAGCGCTGCGCGTAGACCTGCTTCTGCCCCTCGTTCTCGGTGGCGTCTGGGTCGTGGCGGCGGCAATGCGCAAGCGCCCGATCACGATCCCTACCGGCAACCAGCCGCTCGTCCTCGTGGCGGGTCTGCTGGTGTTCTGCGGCATCGCCTTGGTGTTCGGGCGGGAGCAGGCGGTTTCGTTCTTCCGCTATTCCAGTTTCGCCCTGCCGATGACGATAGCGCTGGCAGTGACGATGTGGCACTTGTCCGGCCAAGGCGAACGCAGCCGCGCGCGCTCAGCCCGCAATCGCCTGGGAGCGCTCGCCGTGATCGTGGCGTGCCTTCCATTTGCGACATTTCCGGTTGTTTCCTTCTTCAAGGTGCAGGGCCAGGCCTGGAGATTCTTTCTCGGTTTGAGCAGCATCGACGCGGCCTACACGCACCAGAGCGGGTGGCCCGGCCGGTTGGCATGGGGCGCGATCCATCCCGGTGCGCGGGGCGCCTATGAAGCTGTCGGCGCCGGCACCCGCATCTGGTCCATGCACATCCACAGCTATTGCATGCTCCCCAATTGCCGGATCGAGAGCTTTCCAAGCTTCATTCTGACGCCCGACTGGGATCGCCTGATGTTCGGGACGCCGGAGGAGGGGCGCGAGCTATTGCGCCGGTCGGGGCACAACTACTTTCTCTTTTCCAAGGGGATCGCGCGCAAACTTCACATCGTCGACGCGCTGCCGCTCTCGCCCCTGTTTGCGCCCGACAACATCTCGCGCTACCTCGGCATTGCCTGGACCGACGGGGACACGAGCCTGCTCACCTGGCTGGGGCCGGGTGTGGCGCCTCTCGACGCGGCATGGGTCGCCGAGTATCGCCGGGCGGTCGAAAGCTCGACGACGGTCACCAGCTTTCCCCTGGAGGCCATGCGGCAAGTCTACGCGAAGCTGCGAGCAACTCCCCACCCCTGGCGCTCGTTCCCGCTGCCCTGGTATCGACCGTAGCGAGGCTCCTGCTGCCGGACCGACGGCTCCAATTTCCGAGGATCCCGTGAGTGGTGCCCCACCCGGCATTTCTAGCCGCTACTCAACCTCTTGCGCCCTGTGTCTTGTACCAGTCGAGGATCTCCTCGCCGGTCCACGCCACCACGCCGTCGTGTCCCAGGATGTCGGCGAACGCGCGCTCGACGTGGGCAATGCGATGCGGCACGCCTGAGAGATAGGGATGGCAGGAGATGGCCATGATCTTGGCCCGCTCCGCCGACTCCGCATAGAGGCAGCGGAAGTGATCCATGGCACGCGTGTGGAAGGCCTCGGAGGGGTGGTGCTGCAGGTTCATCATGACGATGTCGTGCACCTCGAAGGTGTAGGGCAGCGCCACCATGTCCCCATGCTTGGTCTTCAGGGTCACAGGATCGTCGTCGAGCACGTAGTCGCCGATGTACTCGATGCCGGCCTCCGCCAGGTAGTCGACCGTGTCGAAGGTCTGGGTCAGGCCGGGGCCGAACCAACCGCGCGGGCGTCTGCCTGAGAACCTCTCGATCGTGCTCATGGTGCGGGCGATGACGGCGCGCTGGTCGTCGAGCTTGTGCATGGGGATCTGCTCGTAGGAGTGGGCGTTGAGCTCCCAGCCGCTGTCCATGCAGGCCTTCACGACCTGCGGGTAGCTCTCGCAGATCCTCGCGTTGATCGCGACCGTGGGCCGGGCGCGTACGCGCTCGAACATTGCCCGCAAACGCCAGAAGGCGACGCGCATGCCGTACTCGTGCCAGCTCCAGTTCGGCAGATCGGGCAGCTGCGGCGTTCCCTGCGGCGGCGTGATCACCGTGCGCGCCATGGGCCGCGACAGGTCCCAGTCCTCGAGCGAGAACACCGGCCACACTACCAGCCGGATTCCCTTGGGAAGCCGCAGGGGCGGACGCTGGTCGAGGGGCGAAAAGGCGAGGCGATCGCGCGGATGCATGGCTTGGGGCTCCAATCTTCGGGCGCCGCCGCCGGCGGCGACAAATGGGGGATTTTATGGCTCGTCATACCCGACTTGCCGAGCAAGATGCCCGCTCCTGTGGTATCGACAATGGCGGCTCTTGCACGCCGAGGTCGACAGCACGGGACTAGATAGGTACATCGAGCCGAATGATGCAGAGGACTCCCCCCATGGCAACCGTCAAGGCTCCAGCCGAGCATTTCCGCGCCTATTCACAGCGCCTGTCCGACACGCTGCTGGGGTTCGACTGGGCGCCGGTGGTCAAGCTCGCCGAGGACCTGCGCGAATGCTGGGGCAACGGGCGGCAGCTGTTCCTTTGCGGCAACGGCGGCAGCGCGGGCAACGCCTCCCATCTCGCCAACGACTTCATCTATCCACTGTCGAAGACCAAGGGGGTAGGCATCCGCACGCACGCGCTGACCGAGAACCCGGCCATCCTGACCTGCCTCGGCAACGACGAAGGCTACGACAACATCTTCTCCTACCAGCTTGCGGTCCTGGCCAAGAAAGGCGACGTGCTGCTGGCATTTTCCGGCAGCGGCAACTCGCCCAACATCCTCAAGGCGCTCGAGGAGGCCAAGCGCATGGGCGTGCGCAGCTACGCCGTCCTGGGTTACTCGGGCGGCAAGGCCAAAGCCATGGCGGATGTGGCGATTCACTTCGCCATCAACGACATGCAGATCGCCGAGGACACCCAGACGATCGTTTGCCACATGATCGTCCAGTGGCTCTATGCCCAGCGCGAGGATTTCATCGCCGGGCGCGCCGCCGCGGCCGAGTAGTTCGGCAGCAGGACCGGCGCCTAGCCGAGCCCGCCCTCGCGTTCGACGAAGCGCCATACCTCGGCTGCGCCCTGGCCGGACCTCAAGTTGGTGAACACGAACGGCCGCTCGCCGCGCATGCGCCGCGTATCGCGCTCCATCACCTCCAGCGAGGCGCCAACGTGCGGGGCGAGATCGATCTTGTTGATGACGAGCAGGTCGGAGCGGGTGATGCCGGGGCCGCCCTTCCTCGGGATCTTCTCGCCCTGCGCCACGTCGATGACGTAGATCGTGAGGTCGGCGAGCTCGGGGCTGAAGGTGGCGGCGAGGTTGTCGCCGCCGGACTCGATCAGGATCAAATCCAGTCCAGGGTATTTGGCACGCATGCTGGCGACGGCGGCGAGGTTGATGGAGGCGTCCTCGCGGATGGCAGTGTGCGGGCAGCCGCCCGTCTCCACGCCCATGATGCGCTCCTCGGGCAGCGCGCCGGCGCGCATCAGGATCAGCGCATCCTCCTTGGTGTAGATGTCGTTGGTGATGGCGCAGATGTCGTAGCGGTCGCGGAAGGCCCTGCACAGGGCCTCCATCAACGCCGTCTTGCCCGAGCCGACCGGACCGCCGATGCCCACCCGCAGCGGGCCGTTGGGGGATTTGGTCACTGCATGGCTCCCAACATCAGAATCGCTACAAAGCCCATGCCGAGACCGAGGCATAGGGGCGAATAGAGACCGCGGTCGAGGCTGGCGAAAGGTTGCTCGCTGAACCGCCGCCGCCACGCCGAAGTGTAGCCGGCAATGCCTCGACCGACAAAGACCGCCGCGATCCCGGCGCCAGCCAGCAGCGTGAGCCAATGGGGCCAGGCCTGCGGCAGCAACCCGGCACCGAACAGCGGCCATGCCGCCACGCCCGCGAGCATCGCTGCGACCAGCAAGCAGGAGCCGCGGCTCGGCATCCGGTCGATCCCGGGCGTCCCCACGACCATCCTGGCCAGGTGCGCCGCATTGATCGCGGGCCAGTGTCCGCCCAGGCCCCAGTACGCATGCAGGCCCGCGATCACGGACACGATTGCCACAAGCAGCAGGGCGAGGGTGGTCATGAGCGGAACAGCCGCGTGTACTGCGTCTCGTGGCGCATGGAGGCGATATCGGCGCCGATCGCTACCCCGCCGACGTCATCCAGCGCCGAGGCGAGCGCAGCCGCGACCACATCCGGAATCAGCGGCTCGAGGCCGGCCAGCACGCGCAGTCCGTCGCTCTGGCCCAGCGGGATCAAGCGCACGCCGGCGGAGACGAGGTTGGCGGCGAAGGCTTGCGTGAACGCCTGGGCAGTCTCCATGAGTGGCAAGCCGTGCGCGGCGGCGCAGGCGCCGACCGCGATCGGATAGGCGATTTCACGGCCGTTCTTCGCCAGCCTCGCCAGTCCGGGCAGAGACCAGGCCGCGAGTGTGGCGGCAAGGAACGCGGTACCCTGCGCCAGGGTCTCCAGCCGGCGCTCGGCGGATGGGACGAGCGCGGCGGCCAGCTCCGCCGCGACCTCGAGTTGGACCAGGTCGCCGGCAGCCGACGCACGCCATGCCTCGGCCAGGAGAATAGCGTCGCTGCGCCCGGCGCCGTGCGCCAGGATATCCTCGATCCAGGCCTTCAGCGTCCCCGCGTCTTTCACGGCGCCCGTTTCGACCACCCATTCGAGCCCGTGCGAGTAGCTGTAGGCGCCTACCGGATAGGCAGGCGACAGCCACAGCATGAGCCGCGCGAGCGTAGGTTGGGTCGAGCGTGAGGGAAGACCCAACACCCCCGTCGACGAACTTGCATCGTGTTGGGTCATCGCTTCGCTCGACCCAACCTACGACGCATCGTGGGAATGATGGTGGTGGCCGTGCCCGTGGCTGTGGCCGTGAACTGCGCCTTCGCCGTAGGCTCCACCCTCGGGATTGAACGCGCGCTCGACGCGCCGCGTTTCCGCGCCGAGCCCGCGCACCATGTCGGCTATCACGTGGTCGTCCCGGATGTGGATGACGCGGTCAGCTATCTCAGTCGCGAGATGGCGGTTGCCCAGATGCCAGGCAACGCGCGCGAGCTGATGTGCGTCCGCGCAAGTAATTTCCAGGAGTCGCTCCGGCGCCGCCTGGACGGCAACGATGCGGCCGTCCTCGAGCCTGATCCCGTCACCGTCGCGCAGCACCGGCGCCTTGGCGAGGTCGAGCAGGAAGGTCAGGCCGCCGAGGCCGGTGAGGCTGATGCGCCGCCGGGTGCGCCGGTCGTAGTCGAGGCGCACGACGTCGGCAGGCTTTGAGCCCCAGAGACCGGCAAGCAGGACGTCGGTCGCCCTCAGCATGGCGGGAGCTCGCTGCCGACGCTCTCCCCTCCCCCTCGTGCCGGAGGCGCGTCTTCGACACGACGTGGGGGAGGGCTATGGAGGGGGGGATCGCAGAACATCCGCGGTAGGGGTTCCCCCCACCCCTAACCCCTCCCCACGAGGGGGAGGGGAATCGGTCGCGATCGACGCGCTGGATGACACGCCTCCTCAAAACAGGAAGTAGCGCTGCGTCATCGGCAGCGATTTGGCCGGCTCGCAAGTCAGTAGCTCGCCGTCGGCGCGCACCTCGTAGGTCTCGGGGTCGACCGTGATGTCGGGTGTGGCATCGTTGAGTTTCATGGATTTCTTGGATATGCCGCCGCGCGTGTTCTTGACCGGCAGGAGCTTCTTGGCGACGCCGAGCCGCTGTGCCAGGAAGCCGTCGACTGCGGCCTGGCTCACGAACGTCACTGCGGAGGAGGCGATCGCCCGGCCAAAAGCACCGAACATGGGCCGGTAGTGCACCGGTTGCGGCGTCGGGATCGAGGCATTGGGATCGCCCATCGGCGCTGCGGCGATGGTTCCCCCCAGCAGCACGAGGTCGGGCTTCACGCCGAAGAATGCCGGGCTCCACAGCACGAGATCGGCGCGCTTGCCGACCTCCAGCGAGCCCAGCTCGTGCGCCACGCCCTGCGCGATTGCGGGGTTGATGGTGTATTTGGCGATGTAGCGCTTGACGCGGAAGTTGTCGTTGCCGGGCGCATCCTCCTTGAGGCTTCCGCGCTGCACCTTCATCTTGTGGGCCGTCTGCCAGCAGCGAATGATCACTTCGCCGACCCGGCCCATGGCCTGGCTGTCGGAGGAGATCATGGAGAGCGCGCCCAGGTCGTGCAGGATGTCCTCGGCAGCGATGGTCTCGCGCCGGATGCGGCTCTCGGCGAAAGCGATGTCCTCGGGGATATTGGCATCGAGGTGATGGCACACCATCAGCATGTCGAGATGCTCTTCGAGCGTATTCACCGTGAACGGCCGCGTCGGGTTGGTCGAGGACGGCAGCACGTTCTTGAGGCTCGCCACCTTGATGATGTCTGGCGCATGCCCGCCGCCGGCACCTTCGGTGTGGAAGGCGTGGATAGTGCGACCTTTGAAGGCGGCAATCGTGTCCTCCACGAAGCCCGATTCGTTGAGCGTGTCGGTGTGGATCATCACCTGCACGTCGTGATCGTCGGCCACCGACAGCGCGCAATCGATGGCGGCCGGCGTCGTGCCCCAGTCCTCGTGCAGCTTGAGCGCGGAGGCGCCGCCCAGGATCATCTCGACCAGCGCCTTGGGCCGTGAGGCGTTGCCCTTGCCGGAGAAGGCGAGGTTCATGGGGAAGGCATCGGCCGCCTCGATCATGCGGGCAAGGTGCCAGGGGCCGGGCGTGCAGGTCGTCGCCGCCGTGCCGGTGGCCGGGCCGGTGCCGCCGCCGACCATCATGGTGATGCCGGAGTTCAGCGCCTCCTCGATCTGCTGGGGACAAATGAAGTGGATGTGGGCGTCCATGCCGCCGGCCGTGAGGATCTTGCCCTCGGCTGCAATCGCCTCCGTGCCCGGGCCAATGATGATGTCGACGCCAGGCTGGATGTCCGGGTTCCCGGCCTTGCCGATGGCCGTGATACGACCATCGCGCAGGCCCACGTCGGCCTTGACGATGCCGGTGTGGTCGATGATCAGCGCGTTGGTGATGACGGTGTCGACGGCGCCGTCCGCGCGCGCGACCTGGGATTGCCCCATGCCGTCGCGGATCACCTTGCCGCCGCCGAACTTGACCTCCTCGCCGTAGGTGGTGAGGTCTTTCTCCACCTCGACGATAAGGTCGGTGTCGGCGAGCCGCACCTTGTCGCCCGTGGTGGGGCCGAACATATCGGCGTAGGCCGCGCGGGACAGTTTCATGGGCATGGACGTTTCCCCTACTTCCCTTCCGGCAACCGCGTGGCCTGGCTCGCCGCGATCTGCCAGCCCTCGCCCACGCGCACGTACACGGCGATCCAGCGCAGATTGTGGGTCTTGCCGTCGGCCGGCGACCGGACCGGGCTGACGCCGGTGGCGATCGCGGTCCAGCCCCCGGGCACGCGAATGACAAGATCGCTGACCGGTGCCGTCTCGATCAGGGGATCGCCGGCCAGCGCCGAGGCAATGCGCACGTCCTTGCCGTCGACCTTGCCCAACTCGTGCGTGTGCACGAAGCCGTCGGCATAGATCCTGCGCAAGGCGGCCGCGTCCTTCTTCTCGATGGCCGCAACCACCCTCTTGCGGAAGTCCTTGACCTCCTCGGCGGTGGCCTTCTCGGCCTCCTTGCTCAGGATCGAAGGCGGATGCGCCCAAGCGGCATCGATCGGCGCAGTCGTCAGCACCAGAGCCGAGGCCACAATACCCGCAAATGCCGTGAGGATATTTGGCGTCACACTTTCCCCATCACGCCCTGGCGGAAGCCGTAGACCTCGCGCCTGCCGCCGAACGCGACCAGCCGCACCTCGCGCGTCTGGCCGGGCTCGAAGCGCACCGCGGTGCCGGCGGCAATATCGAGCCGATAACCGCGGGCGGCAGTGCGGTCGAACTGCAGGGCCGGGTTGGTCTCGGCGAAGTGGTAGTGCGAGCCGACCTGGATCGGCCGGTCGCCGCTGTTGGCCACTGTGATGGTGATTGCCACCCGACCGGCGTTGATCTCGATCTCGCCGGATGCGGTAATGATCTCGCCGGGAACCATGGCCGTCTCCCTCAAATGACCGCGAGCGCGATGCCGGCGGCGGCAACGAGAGCGCCGGCTCCGCGCACGGCGAGCTTGCCCGCCTCATTCCGGGCCAGATAGGCGATGGCCAAGCCCAGCCCGTGCAACAGGGCAGTGGCAAGGGCGAAGCCCGCTGCGTAGGTGGCGGCAGCCGCCTCGGCGGGCAGCTCGGCGCCGTGCGCATGGCCGTGCAGAAGCGCGAATGCCGCCACCACTGCGGCACCGACCGCAACCGGCAACCGCGCCGCGGCCAATACCAGCAGCCCAAGCACGCCTATGGAGGCGAGAATACCGGGCTCCACGATGGGGATCGGCACGCCGGCCATACCGAGCGCTCCGCCCACCACCATCACGCTCACGAATGCGATCGGCCAGGCCCAAAGTGCGCGCCCCCCGTTGAGGCCTGCCCACAGCCCGACCGCCACCATCGCCAGCATATGGTCGAGGCCGGTCCAGGGATGCTGGAAGCCGGCCGCGAACGACACGGCATGCTCGAAGCCGGTGTGGGCCACCGCCACATCACTACCGGCCAGCGCGGCACCAATCACCATCACAGCCGCAAAGATGATCCTACCCAGCATCGCTACCATCCCCTCCTCGATTGACTTCGCAAAGCGAGCGCCACAAGCACGCCTTCCCTCTCCAGGGGGAGGGAATAGCAAGGACGTTCGAGTATCACCAAGCAACGCATGTTCTCTCTGCCGGGCTCCTACCTGATCGGCTGGTGCACTGTGACGAGCTTGACCCCGTCCGGGAACGTGGCCTCCACCTGCACGTCGTGGATCATCTCGGCAATGCCGTCCATGACCTGGGCGCGGCTGATGACGCCGGCGCCCGCCTCCATGAGGTCGGCAACCGTGCGGCCGTCGCGCGCTCCCTCGACGACAAAGTCGGAGATTAGCGCCACGGCTTCGGGATAGTTGAGCTTGACGCCGCGCTCGAGCCGGCGTCGCGCCACCATCGCTGCCATGGAGATCAACAACTTGTCCTTCTCGCGTGCGGTCAGGTTCATTTCGCCATCCCCGACGTGCCTCGCCAGCTCAGCATTGCCACACCCGCGGCAGCGGCCGCCCGCTCAACCACTCGATCAGCGGCGCCATCGCCTGCTGCAACGTGCGCCCATCGCGTGCGATCGCGCGCACCACCAGCATTCCGCTCCATGTGCTGGCGCCGCCCATCACGCCCGCACTTTCCAACAGCGCCCTCGTCTTGTCGATCCTCGCCCCCGCATCGGGTGCCGCATACAGGAGCATCGCCACGCAACGGGCGCCACAGAGCGTTGCCGGGCGGTCGAGCGCGTCGGCGATCGCGCCCTCGACCCGGAGGGCATCGGCCAACACCAGCGTGCCCTCGCGGCGAACGCGCCAGATGTCGCGGCAAGCGCCGCGGCGAACATCCTCGCCCATCGCCATGCGCCCGAAAATCAGCGTCTCGGCCGCCACCAGGGTTGAATCTGCGGCAAGCTCGACCGTCGTGCACCGGCGCAGCCGGGACCGGTCGAACAAAATGGTCGGCTGCGGCAGCCAGGCCAGGCGGCTGCCCGCGGCCAGCGCCAGTGTCACGGCAACTTCCGTCTCGCCCTCCCGCGCGCGGTAGATCTTCTCGGCCGCCGCGGTGGTGACGGTCGCCTCGGCGCCGGCAGCGAGCCGCACTTCGACGTCCATGCAGTCGCCGCCCGTGAGCCCGCCCGCGGTGTTGAGCAGCACCGCCTGCAGACCGCAGCCCTCGCCGGAGCTTGGAAAGCGCACCCGCCCGGCGCCCGCTTGACGCAAGTCGGCCAACACGGTGGCGTGGTCGCGGCGCGCAAAGCCGAGCCGAACCGAGCCTTCGGTGCGTGGCAGCCAGGAGCGCGCTTGCAGCACTGACGTCAAACCCCCAGGGCTCGCAATGTCCCGCAGCCGTCAGACGGTAAGGTAGCGCCGAACGTCGCTCTCGACCATGCTCGGGCCGTCGCCCGCCAGGACCACCTCGCCCCGCTCCATCACGGCAAAGGTGTCCGCCAGCTCGCGGGCGAAATCGAAATACTGCTCCACTAGCAGAATCGCCATCTTACCCTGCTGGCGCAGGTAGGTGATGGCGCGTCCTATGTCCTTGATGATAGAGGGCTGAATGCCTTCTGTGGGTTCGTCGAGCACGAGCACCTGGGGCTGCGCGACGAGCGCCCGGGCAATGGCGAGCTGCTGCTGCTGGCCGCCCGAGAGGTCGCCGCCGCGGCGCCCGAGCATGGACTGCAGGACGGGGAACAGCTCGAAAAGCTCGTCGGAGATCTGGCGCTTCTCGCGGGGCAGGCGCGCAAAGCCGGTTTCGAGGTTCTCGCGCACGGTCAGGAGCGGAAAAATCTCGCGGCCCTGCGGGACGTAGGCTATGCCGCGCCGAGCCCGCTCGTAGGCGCGCATGCGCGTGATGTCCTCGCCGTCGAGCAGGACGCGGCCGGCGCGCACGGCGTGATGGCCGACGATGGCTCGAAGCAGCGAGCTCTTGCCGACGCCGTTGCGGCCCAGCACGCAGGTGATCTTGCCGCGCTCGGCCGCCACCGACACCTGGCGCAAGGCCTGCGCGGCGCCGTAGTACAGGTCGATGCTCTCAACGGTCAGCACAGCTTCACCCTACCGCCCCAGATACACCTCGATGACGCGCTCGTTGTCGCTGACCTCGTCGATCGAGCCTTCCGCCAGCACCGAGCCTTCGTGCAGCACCGTCACCTTGACCCCGAGCCGGCGCACGAACTCCATGTCGTGCTCCACGACGATCACGGTATGATCCTTGGCTATGTCCCTGAGCAGCGCCGCCGTCGTCATGGTCTCGGCATCGGTCATGCCCGCCACTGGCTCGTCGACGAGCAGCAGCTTGGGGTCCTGCGCGATCAGCATGCCGATCTCGAGCCACTGCTTCTGTCCGTGCGACAAGGAGCCGGCAAAGCGGCGCCGGTGCTGAGTGAGGCCAATGGTGCCGAGGATCTCGCCGATACGCGTCTCCTCCTCGCGGTTGCCGTGCCAGAAGAGGTTGCTGCGCACGCTGCGCGGCCCCTTGAGCGCGAGCATCACGTTGTCCTCGACGGTGTGATTGTCGAAGACCGTGGGACGCTGGAACTTGCGGCCGATGCCGAGCTCGGCGATCGCCGCCTCATCCTGTGCCGTCAGATCCACGCTGCCGTTGTCGAACAGTACCGCGCCGCTGTCAGGCCTGGTTTTGCCGGTGACCACGTCCATCATGGTGGTCTTGCCGGCCCCGTTGGGGCCGATGATGGCGCGCATCTCGCCGTGCGAGATGTCGAGGGAGAGATCGTTGAGGGCACGGAAACCGTCGAAGCTCACCGTCACGCCGTCGAGATAGAGCAGGCTCTTGGTGAGCGTGGGCGACTTGGGCAGGTAAGCGTCCATGGCTGCCTCACTCGGCCGGCTGGGTGGCGCGCGTGGGTTCCCCTCCCCCTCGTGGGGAGGGGTTAGGGGTGGGGGGAACCACGACGGTGGACGTTCTGCCATCCCCCCCTCCCTGTCCCTCCCCCACAAGGGGGGAGGGGACGACAGAAGGCGAGCGACGCTGCAACAAGCCAAGCACGCCCTTGGGTAGGAAGATCGTCACCAGCACGAACAGCGCTCCCAGGGCGAACAACCAGTAGGGCGCCAGCAGACCGGTCGTGAAGGTGGTCTTGGCGTAGTTGACGAGCAGGGCGCCGAGCGCTCCACCGATCAGCGTGCCGCGGCCGCCAACGGCGACCCAGATCACGTATTCGATGGAGCTGGCGGGCGCGAACTCGCTCGGATTGATGATGCCGACCTGCGGCACGTACAGCGCGCCGGCGACCGCTGCCATGCATGCCGACAGCGTGAACACGTAGGTCTTGTAGTTCTCGACCCGGTAGCCCAGGAAGCGCGTGCGGCTTTCGGCGTCGCGCACCGCGATCAGCACCTTGCCGGCCTTGGAGCGCACCACGGTCTGGGCGATGAGATAGCCGAGCCCGAGCGCAAGGGCCGAGAGCGCGAACAGCGCCGCGCGGGTCTGGGCGGACTGCACGTTGAAGCCGAGGATATCCTTGAAATCGGTGAGGCCGTTGTTGCCGCCGAAGCCGAAATTGTTGCGGAAGAAGCCCAGCATCAGCGCGTAGGTGAGCGCCTGGGTGATGATCGAGAGATAGACCCCGGTGACGCGGCTGCGGAAGGCGAACCAGCCGAACACGAAGGCGAGCGCACCCGGCACAACCAAGATCATCAGCGCCGCATAGGGAAACCAGTGGAAGCCGTACCAAAAGAAGGGCAGCTCCTTCCAGTTCAGGAACACCATGAAATCCGGCAGGAACGGGTGCGCATAGACGCCGCGGGTGCCGATCTGGCGCATCAGGTACATGCCCATGGCGTAGCCACCGAGCGCGAAGAAGGCGCCGTGGCCCAGCGAGAGGATGCCGCAATAGCCCCAAACGAGATCGAGCGAGAGTGCCAGGAGGGCGTAGCAAAGATATTTGCCCCACAGCGCCACCGATGAGGTCGACACGTAGAAGAAGGATGATGGTGGCACCAGCAAGTTGAGGCACGGCACGATGATGGCCACGCTCGCCAGGATGGCGAGGAAGACCCAGCCGCGGGCGTCCGGCGCCTCCAAGAGCTTCCTGGCGATCATGCTTCCACCGCCCGGCCCTTGAGGGCGAACAGTCCGCGCGGGCGCTTCTGGATGAAAAGGATGACGAGCACCAGCAGCAAGATCTTGCCCAGCACGGCGCCGGCATAGGGCTCGAGGAACTTGTTGGCGATGCCCAGCGTCAGCGCGCCCACCAGCGTTCCGAACAGGTTGCCGACGCCGCCGAACACCACCACCAGGAAGCTATCGATGATGTAGCCCTGGCCCAGGTTGGGAGAGACGTTGTCGATCTGCGACAGTGCCACGCCTGCGAGCCCCGCTATGCCCGAGCCGAGCGCGAAAGTCAGCGCGTCGATCCTGCCGGTGTTGATGGCCATGGAGCTTGCCATGCGGCGGTTTTGGGTGACGGCACGCATCTGCAGGCCAAGCGTGGTGAAGCGCAGCACTGCCAAGAGCGCCGCCAGCACCAAGCCGGCGAACACAATGATCCACAGGCGATTCCAGGTGATGGTCAATCCGCCGAGCTGGAAGGCTCCCGACATGAAGTGCGGCGCCCCCACCTCCCGGTTGGTGGGCCCGAACGCGGTGCGCACGGCCTGCTGCAGGATGAGGCTGATGCCCCACGTCGCCAGCAGCGTCTCGAGAGGCCGCCCGTAAAGAAACTGGATGATGCCGCGCTCGATGGCTATGCCCACGGCTGCCGCCACCAGGAAGGCGAGCGGGATCGAGATCGCCAGCGAGTAGTCGAACAGCCACGGCGCCCTGGTGCGGATGATCTCCTGCACCACGAAGGTGGTGTAGGCACCCAGCATCACCATCTCGCCGTGCGCCATGTTGATCACGCCCATGACGCCGAACGTGATGGCGAGCCCGATGGCTGCCAGCAGCAGCACGGAGCCCAGCGAGATGCCGTACCAGAGGTTTTGCGCCACGCTCCAGATGGCGAGCCTGTCGTCGATCGCCTTGACGGCATCGCTCAAGGCGCGTTGGACCGCGGGCGATTGATTGGCGGGCAGCGCGCTCAGGTGCGCCCGGGCGTCGAGATCGGCACGGTCGCGCAGGATGCCGATGGCTTCGATCTTGTCGGATTCTTTCGTGTCGGCCGTATTGAGGACGACGGCAGCGCGCGCCTCGATGAGGGCCCGCTTGACGCGCGCGTCGGTTTCCTTCGCCAACGCCGCATTGAGGTTGGCCAGCTGATTGGTGTCCTTGGACTTGAAGACGGCCTGCGCCGCATCGAATCGCTTCTCGGGGTCGGCCGCCAGCAACGTCAGGCCGCCGAGCGCTGCCTCGATGGCGCGCCGGAGGCGGTTGTTGATGCGCACCTGGCTCAGGTTGGCGGGCGGTGCACCCGCGAGAGGCTTGCCGGTCGCGGCATCGATGAGGGCGTCGTTCTCTCCCTCGCGGAAGTAGACCTTCTTGTCGTCGGGGTTGAAGAAGAGGCGACGGTCCTGCAGGGCGGTGATGACGCGGATGGCCAGAGGGTTGCCGCTGGCGGCGATGCCGGCGATCGCGGCATCGGAATCATCGAAGGAATCGCCGGCAAATTTGGCCAGCGCCGCCTCGTAGCCCTGAGCCATCGCAGCGGGCGCCGCGCCGACGACAAGCAAGAGCGCCAAAACAAATACGGCCCAGCGCGCGTAGAAGTCCCGCATACTTTCGAGGTCCCCGGTGGTCGGAGGAAGACGGCAGCTTTGCGCCGCCGTCTTACCGAGCTTGTCTGCAGTCAGTCTGGCAACGTCGCGAACGCCGTCAGCTGCCGCACTTGTTGGTCTTGGTATTGAAGTTGCCGCACTTCTTGCCGACCCAGTCGCCGATCAGGTCCTTGGAACCGTCGAGCTCCTTGGACCATGCGTCGCCGGGGACGAGCCCGCTCGTCTTCCACACCACGTCGAACTGGCCGTCGGCCTTGATCTCGCCGATGAACACCGGCTTGGTGATGTGGTGGTTGGGCAGCATCTTCGACACGCCGCCGGTCAGGTTGGGCGCCTCGATGCCGGGCAGGGCGTCGATGACCTTGTCGGCGTTGGTGGTCTTCACCTTCTCCACCGCCTTCACCCACATGTTGAACCCGATGTAGTGCGCTTCCATGGGATCGTTGGTCACGCGCTTGGGGTTCTTCGTGTAGGCCTTCCACTTCTTGATGAACTCGGCGTTCGCCGGCGTCTTGATCAACTCGAAGTAGTTCCAGGCGGCCAAGTGACCGAGCAGAGGCTTGGTGTCGATGCCGGCAAGCTCTTCCTCGCCGACCGAGAAGGCAACCACCGGGATGTCCTTGGCGGCGATGCCCTGGTTGCCCAGCTCCTTGTAGAACGGCACGTTGGCGTCACCGTTGATGGTGGACACCACCGCCGTCTTCTTGCCCGCCGAGCCGAACTTCTTGATGTCGGCAACGATGGTCTGCCAGTCGGAATGTCCGAACGGCGTGTAGTTGATCATGATGTCCTCGGGCTTGACGCCTTTCGCCTTCAGGTAGGCCTCGAGGATCTTGTTGGTGGTACGGGGATAGACGTAGTCCGTGCCGGCCAGCACCCAGCGCTTCACCTTCTCCTCTTTCATGAGGTAGTCGACGGCGGGAATTGCCTGCTGGTTGGGCGCGGCGCCCGTGTAGAACACGTTGCGCTCACTCTCCTCACCCTCATACTGCACGGGGTAGAAGAGAATGTTGTCCAGCTCCTTGAAGACTGGCAGCACGGACTTGCGCGACACCGAGGTCCAGCAGCCGAACACCGCGGCCACCTTGTGCTGGGAGATGAGCTCGCGTGCCTTCTCGGCAAACAGCGGCCAGTTCGAGGCGGGGTCGACGACGACCGCTTCGAGCTTCTTGCCGAGCAGGCCCCCTTTCTTGTTCTGCTCATCGATGAGCATCAGCATGACGTCTTTCAGCGTCGTCTCGCTGATCGCCATGGTGCCCGAGAGCGAATGCAGGATGCCGACCTTGATCGTGTCTTGCGCCATGGCCGCTTTGGCCAATGGCATGGTCGCGGCCGCAGCGAACGAGGCCGCTGCCACGGCGCGCAGGAATGACCTTGACATGAGTTGAACACCACCTCCGATTGATGACCTAGGTGGAGGCCGTGGCCCCCGCTAGTTAACAGCAACCAGCGTGCCAGCGCCTGGAATTGACAGTAACATATTGATTTTGTTGCTTCTTATATCGGGCCGACAGAAGTTACCAATATTCAGGTGGGTCTGTCTGCCTAATTTCTGTGCGCGCTGCCCATTGCCCAATCATTGGGCAATTCCATTCTTCGCGACAGAGCTGATTTAGCCTACATTTTGGTCAAGGGGAGCCCATGACCGACAGTGTGGGGAACCTGGAGCGATGAGGCCGCGGCACACCCATATCTCGCAAAGTCGCGCTGGCCGGAGGGAGCTCTGTGCCTCCATTGCAGCGTCTTCGGGGACACGATCTCGGCTCTGCAGAAGACCGACGAGCGCCGCAAGCCGGCAGCCCCCCGGCAAGAGGCATAAGCCGGCCCGCGCCGGCCGCTATACCGCAAGAGCTGCAAGGAGACCTTCGCCGTGACGGTCGGGAGCGTCATGGAGGACAGCCAACTGCCCTTGCATAAATGGCTGCTCGCGTTTGGCCTGATGCTGTCCTCAAAAAAGGGCATCGGCGCGCACCAGCCCGCCGCGCTTTCGGGGTGTCGTACAAGACTGCCTGGTTTTTGGGCCATCGCATCCGCGAGGCGATGCGGTTCTGGCTTCCTGGCGCAGAAGGCCGCCCAAGGGCCGCCGCGCCGCGCACCACATGAATGCCATGCACGTCAGCGAAAAACACTTGCGCCGCCCATTGGCCGAGTCCGACTTTCGCTATTCGCACCACGCCAACGTTGGCGTAGACGATGCCGAGCGCGCGGATCACCGACGCGGGTAGCGTGTTGGCAACTATCAGCTGGCTGGGGAGGTAGAAGAAATGGCTGCGGAAACCTTCGGACGAAACATCGGGGTGGTGATCGTAGTCTTCTACATCATCTTCTGCAGCTATTCAGTCGCGAGCAAGGTAGGATGGGTGGCTCCGCCAGCGAGCCTGATCCGGTGATGCGCGCTCCGTGCCCTCTTTACGGCCGATGATCCCTTTCGCGGCCCCAGGCAGGATCCAACCGCTCAGCCGAGCGGGGTCTCCCAAGGACGGTTGATGCGCCGGCTTTCCTTCTCGAGCATTGCCAGGAACGCTTGTGCTGCCGGCGCCATTGGTCGCCGGGACGGCTCGATCAGCACCAGATCGAGGCTGAAGGCTGGCGAGGCTATGGGGTTCACACTGAAGACGCGCGAACGCGTCTCCGTCGCCATCATCAGCGCCGGCAGGATGCTGACCCAGTCGGTGCGGGCCACGAAGTCGAGCGTGCCCAGCATGGCATCGAGCTCGAGCAGGCGCGCAACCCTTACGCCGTTGGAGGCAAGGTAGGTCTCGATCAGGTGGCGCCTCGTGTTGGCTTGGCTCGGTACCACCAGCTTGAGGGGCCCCAAATCGGCGAGCCGCACCGGCGCAAGCGGCGCCCGTTCGCAGCGGCGGCTCGCCACCAGCAGCTCGGGGGTGCGCAGAAACAGGCGGCTCTTGAGGCCGGGCGCGCCGGCAAAGGCCGGCACCACCGCAAATTCGATCTCGCCTGCCAGCACCTGCTCGGTCAGGGTTGCGCTGTAGCCCTCGATCACCCGCACCACGACGTTGGGATGGCATTCGATGAAGCGCGCCAGCACCGGGGCGAGCGTGCACCGTGTCATGGTCGGCATAAGCCCGATGACGATGTTGCCCTCGAGGCCGGCGCCGTGGCGGCGAACCTCCATAGCCGCCCTGGCGTGCGTGTGCAGCATCTCGATGCAGTGGCGGTAGTAGTTGTCGCCTGCCGGGGTCGGCACCACGCGGCCCTTGTTGCGCATGAACAGCTTGATCGAAAGCCCGTCCTCGAGCTTGCGGATGTGCTGGGACACCCCGGATTGGGTGGCGTTCTCGCGTCTGGCTGCGGCCGTGAACGAGCGCTCCTCGTAGGCCGCCACGAACAGACGGATGTCGCGAAAGCTGCCGCTCGTCACTGGTGCGAACCGGTCGAATCCTGCGCATTAGATAATCTAATTCCTATGAACACCCTATATTATGTTTGCTACTGGCACCAGCAGGGCTACAGTTGCCGCTCGCAGGCCGCGGCCAGTGGTGCAATCATGGCGCAGAACACGCAGGGGAAGGCACCCACAGCTCTCGACCTAAGCGCGATGGACGAGCGTCATCTCAGGAATGCGCTGGGCCGCTTCGTGACGGGAGTGACCGTGATCACCACGCGCTCGCGCGATGGCAGACTCGAAGGGCTCACCGCAAATTCCTTTTCAGCGGTATCGCTTGACCCACCGCTCGTGCTCTGGAGCCTCCGGGAGGCCTCCTCGTGCCTGCCGAGCTTCGAGGACGCCGACCATTTCGCCGTCAATGTGCTCGGGGCATGGCAGTTCGCCCTGTCGCAACATTTTGCCAGGCGCGCCCCCGACAAGTTCCACAACGTGGTGCATGCACCCGGGCTCGGCGGCTGCCCGCTGCTGTTTGGAGCGCTCGCGACCTTCGAGTGCCGGAAGGATGCGCGCGTGACGAGCGGCGACCACGTGGTCTTCTTCGGCCGCATCGAGCGGGCCGATTATCGCGAGGGTGAGCCGCTGGTGTTCAGCGCCGGCAAATACGGCACGCACTCGCCGCTCGAGTGAGGCTGTGGGCCGTGCCGAAAGCTGGCATTGGCCGAAGGAGTCTGCAACAATGAGCCTATCCGCGCGCGCAAGCCTCGAGTGAAGCGAATTTCAGATGCCCCTTCTTGCTACCGACGACGGCGTCAAGCTCTACTATGAGGACACCGGGAGCGGCGCTCCGGTCGTGTTCGTGCACGAGTTCGCGGGTGACTACCGCAGCTGGGAGCCGCAAGTCCGCTACCTGTCGCGGCGCTACCGCTGCATCGCCTTCAACGCGCGGGGCTGGCCGCCCTCCGAGGTGCCGGCGGATGTGGCAAGCTATTCACAGGCGCGCGCCTGCGATGATATCCGCTGTGTGTTGGATCAACTCGGAATCGACAAGGCGCACGTTGTCGGCCTGTCGATGGGCGGATTTGCGACGCTGCACTTCGGCCTCACCTATCCCGATCGCGCGCATTCGCTGCTGGTGGCCGGGGCGGGCTACGGCTCGGAGCGGGGCGAGCGCGAGAAGTTCCGCAACGAGGCAGTCCTCATCGCCGGCAAGCTCGAGAAGGAGGGGATGCCAGCTTTCGCGGCAGCCTACGCCTACGGCCCGACCCGCGTGCAGTTCGAGAACAAGGACCCGCGAGGCTTTGCCGAGTTCAAGGCGATGCTGGCCGAGCATTCGGCCAAAGGCGCAGCCAACACGCAGCTTGGCGTTCAGCGCGAGCGCCCGTCGATCTTCGACCTCGAGGCGCAGCTGGCAAAGCTCGCGGTGCCGATGCTGGTCGTCACGGGCGACGAGGACTGGCCATGCCTCTTGCCCGGCGTATTCATCAAGCGGACGTGCCCCTCGGCCGCCCTGCTCGTCATCCCCAACAGCGGGCATGCCGCCAACATCGAGGAGCCCGCCGCCTTCAACGCGGCGCTGGCCGATTTCCTGGCGCAAGTCGAGTGCGGCCGCTGGCCCATGCGCGATCGGCGCGCCATCAGTCAAAGCATCACCGGCATGACCAAGTAGCGCCGCGCCATGCAGAAACCATCCGCTCCGACGACCAAAAGCGACAAAGAGCTGGCGCGCGATCCGGTCGAGCGGGTTGCGCGCATCGCCGACGTCATCGGCAAGTCCGGCGCCGCCAACGAGGCGCTTGGCCGGCTGACACCCGAGGTCGTCGACAAGCTGCACGAGCAGCGGCTCTTCCGCCTGCTGTTGCCGCGCGCCTACGACGGCGAGGAGGTGGACCTCGGCACGTGGTTCCGCACCATGGAGGCGCTGGCCAAGCTCGACGGCAGCACGGCCTGGTGCGTCGGCCAGATCAACGGTTGCGCGGCAACGTCATGCGCCGTAGAGCCGGCCGTGGCGCGCCAGATGTGGGGACCGCCGCGCGCAGCCCTGAGCTGGGGACCGCCGATCAAGGCGCGCGCCGACGAGGTCGACGGCGGCCACCGCGTCAGCGGCGAGTGGCAGATGTCGAGCGGCAGCCGGCACGCGACCTGGATCGGCCTCACCGCCCCCGTGTTCGACAAGACCGGAGCGCCGGTGCCGCCGCCGCCGGGCACGACTCCGGCCTGCACGTTCTTCGTGCCGGCCGAGGCCGTCACCTGGGTCGACAGCTGGGACGTCATCGGCCTCAACGCCACCAACAGCGGGGGCTTCAAGGTGGAGGACCGGTTCGTGCCCAAGGGCTTCTCGGCCTATCGCGAGCGCATCCTCGACACGCGCATCGACACGCCGCTCTACAAGTTTCCCGCTCAATACCTTCTTCTCGATCGGCTTCTCGGCTGTGGCGCTGGGCCTCGCGCGCTCGATGCTCGATGCGGCGATCGCGCTCGCCGAGAAGAAGCCGCGGGCGGCGAAATATGCGCTGTCGGAGAACCACCTCGTGCAATTCCAGATCGGCGAGGCCGAAGCTCGCTTGCGGTCTGCCCGCGGTTACGTGGAGGCGACGGCGGAGCGGGTGTGGCAGACGGTCGTCGCTTCCGGCCAGCTGACGACGCCTTTGCGCATCGACACCCGCATGGCCACGACCTTTGCCATCGGCGAGGCCAAGACGGTTGCCGACGTCGCCTGGGAGGTCGCCGGCGCCACCGCGATCTTCAAATCGAGTGCGTTTGAACGTCGCTACCGCGATCTGCGCACCATGACCCAGCAGGTGCAGGGCCGCAAATCGCACCTGCAGGACGTCGGCGCCTACCTGCTCGGCTTGGACCCGGCGCTGGTTTTCGCCTGAGTTGCGCGGTCCTGCGCGACCGCCTCCGATCGCGATCCGGATAGTGCGGTAGCGCCTACGGTCATCGCGAGAGTTGGGGATGCACGTCGGCCCGCCTGGAAGCGGCTCTTCGAATCGGGCTAAGCGGCCTTCATGGTCCCAACCCGAGTCGCTTTGGTTTGCGCACTTCTGGCAGCCCTGGCCGGATGCCGCTCCGAGGCGCCACAGCGCTATCGATCGCTGAAGGACTATGCGCCGCCACCACCAGCGCCGGCGGCCGCCAAGCCTGCGGCGATCACTCCGGCAGCGCCGATGCCCGCCGTGGCCGCACCCGTGCCGATTGCGCCGCCGGCCACAACTGGGACCCTGCCCGAGGCTCCCACGCCGGCCATGGCCGTGCCCAAGGCCGAGGCCGAGCCGGACAAGGATGTGCTGGCAGCCCGGTGCTGGGACCGGTATCGGCAGCACCTCGACGGCAAGCGTCCCGAGACGCTGCAAGAGAAGGAATCGGCTGACAGCGCCTGTCGGCTGGTGATTTGCCCCAACTGCAAGCCCTGACCCGCCGCGCCTCCCGTCGATGAAGCGGTCGTCCATTGGCCGACTGCGTGCGCAGGGCTCGCCACACCTTCACCCGCAACTCTTTGTTACCCGCCAAGCCGAGCACGCCGCGACATCACCGCGTCATGTGACGCGGGTAACTGAGCCGCGCCCTGAAACGGCGCTATCGTGCGGCATGCTTGGGTCGGACAGGCGATGCAGACGAGTGACACGAGAGCCATGGATACGATCTTTCAGGAAACCTGGGCCGTCCTGGAAATGCATTTCCTGACGCGCCCCCACCTCATGAGCCAGGCGCGGGAGGAACTCGCCCGCTACCTCGACAGCCTGCCCGACGGCCGCGGCGAGCAGCACATGCTCAAGAACCTGGCGTGCCGCAAGATCCAGCTGAAATTCGGCCCCGCCCCGGCGCGCTACGAGTAGTCTATCCCCGCCGCGCCAGCATCTGCGCCACCACCTCGCCGATCGCGAGTGCCGCCGTCAGCCCCGGGCTCTCGATGCCGTAGAGTGCGACGAGGCCGGGCACACCATGGATTTGCGGGCCGTGGATGGCGAAGTCGGGCACCGGCTCGCCCTCGCGGTAGAGCTTGGGCCGCACGCCCGTGTAGTCGGGATGCAGGCGGTCCACCTCCAGGCCCGGGTAGTAGCTGCGGATGAAGTCGAGGAACTTGGCCAGCTTCTGGGGCTCGAAGCTGTAGTCGATGCCGGGTGTCCACTCGATATCGGGGCCGAACTTGCAGCGCCCGCCGATGTCGACGGTGGCGTGCAGGCCGAGCCAGGCGCCGTCGGGCATGGGATAGATGTGGCGCTTGAACGGCGAGCGGCCCGAAAGCGCATAGTACTGGCCCTTGGCGTAATAGGTCTCGGGGGGTGCATAGCGTCCGCCATGGGCAAGCGTGCGCGCCAGCTTGGAGGCGTGCAGGCCGGCGGAGTTGACGAGGTGCTTGGCCGTGATGGCGCCGGGGTTGTCCCCGCCGGTCGTGAGGCAAAACAGCCCGCCCGCATCCCGCTCGATGCGCTCCACCGGGCAGCGCAGCACCACCGAGCCGCCGTTGGCCTCGATATGGCCCTCCAGTGCCAGCATGAAGCCGTGGCTGTCGATGACGCCGGTCGAGGGCGAGATCAGCGCGGCCACGCAGGCAATCTCGGGCTCCAGTGCCTTGGCCGCATTGGCTCCGACCGGCTCGAGGTCGGTCACGCCGTTCTTGATCGCCGTTTCCCTGATGGCCGCGAGCTTCGGCAGCTGGTTCTCGTGGGTGGCCACCAGCAGCTTGCCGCAGCGGGCATGGGCCACGTTGTTGTCGGCGCAGAAGGCGTAGAGCAGCTCCTTGCCGCGCACGCACAACTTCGCGCGCAGGCTGCCCGGCGGATAGTAAATGCCGGCGTGGATCACCTCGCTGTTGCGCGAGGAGGTCTCCGATCCGATCAGCTCGTGCTGCTCCAGCACCATCACCTCGTGGCCGGCGAGCGCCAGCGCCCGGGCAACGGCGAGGCCGACCGCGCCGGCGCCGACGACGATGGTTTCGATGTCAGCCGTCATGTATCGCAAGGGGCTCCGTGGGAGATGAACCAGGCCAGCGGATCGCTTCAGGTCGTGACGCCCGATTCACGTGGCAGCGGCGCGGGCGCGGGCCCCTCAGTGCGCAGCTTGGTGCGGATGATCGACCTGAAGGCCCAATACTGTACCAGGAACGCGACGACCTTGGCGCCCACGGCACCAAATGTGATGAACCACGCCCACGCCGCGAAGCTCATGGTCAGAGCGACGAAGACGTTGATGGCGCCGAGCAGGAACATGAGCGCCGACCAGCCGTACCCGGCGCCCACCATCACATTGAGCGGAAGGTTGTCGCGCGCGATCGGCGGCAGGTAGCGCGTCATCCAGCCGTGTCGCAGCATCAAAGCGCCGATCGCCCAATGAATGATGGAGGGCTTCACCATAATGAAGCGGCTGTCCTGGGTGACGAGCGTGGCGGCCCCCAGCACGATGACGAGGCCCAGCGCCAGCCACTGCATGGCATCGATGGCGCGCCCCGTGAGCTTCATGAAGGCGAGTTGGCCGATGCCCACCGCGACGGCCAGGCTGGTTGCCAGCGTGACGCTGCCGCTGAGGCCGTAAACCGCCAGGAAGGCGATTGCCGACAGAAAATCGGAGAGCAGTTGCTGCAGGGCTGTGCGCACGTTGAGGCTCTTGGCGGATGTGAACGCCATATATGGGTCAGATCGCATGAATCCCAGGTGTTCGTCACCTTCATTGCGGCCCATCGCCATGGAACATTAAAAGAACATAATAGGCACAAATGTTCCGGGCGACTCGCGTTAGAAGTTTTGCATCTCGGGTTGTCGACGCAGCCGCATGTTGAAGGGGAGGCTACTGCATGAGCTTGTTCCAACCGTCGAAGGGCAATGCCTTCAAGCCCCACGTGCATGAAGCCGACGATCGCTGTCCCTTGTGCGAGCAGCCCGTGGCGCAGGACGTCGTGCGCCGGATCGAGGGCAAGAGGCGCGAGCAGTACCAGGCGGCCCTGGAGCAGGCCCGAGCGGAGGCGGGTGCGGCGGTTGAGCAGAAGGTGGCTGCTGCGCGCGCGGAAGCCAAGCTCGCCGCAGAGACGGCGACGACGGCCAAACTTGCCGAGTTCCAGACCAAGCTGGCGCAGATCGAGCAGGCGAAAGCCGCTGCGATTGGCGAAATCGCGACCCTGAAAGCGGCGCAAGAGGCCGCGATCGCGCAGCGTGTTGCCGAGATGCAGGAGGGATTGCAGCGCAAGAGCGAGGACCTTCAACGGGAGAAGGACGCGGCGATCCTGGCGGAGAAGGCAAGGGTCCTCAAGCTCCAGTCGGATCTTCAGGACATGCAGCGCAAGCTCGAGGGCAAGTCGGCCAACGAGCTGGGCGAAGGCTCCGAGATCGACCTCTTCGAGCAGCTGAGGGAGACGTTCGCGGGGGATCGGATCCAGCGCGTGCCCAAGGGCGTCAACGGCGCCGACGTGATCCACGAGGTGATCCACAACGGCAAGGTCTGCGGCAAGATCGTCTACGACGCCAAGAACCGCAACGCCTGGCAGAACGAGTTCGTCACCAAGCTGCGCGCCGACAAGATCGCGCAGGCGGCCGATCATGCGATCCTGTCGAGCAACAAGTTTCCGAAGGACACCGCGCACGTGCACTACCAGGACGGCGTGATCGTCGCCAGCCCGGCGCGCGTGGTGGCGATCGTGCAGCTGCTCCGCGACCAGGTGATGCGCATGCACGAGCTGCGCGTCAGCAAGGAAGGCCGCGAGCAGAAGTCGCTCGAGATCTACGCCTTCATCACCTCCGAGCACTGCAAGGCCCTGCTCGACCAGGTCGAGACGCAAGCCGGCCGCATGCTGGAGCTCGACAGCAAGGAGCAGGAGGCCCACCGGCGCCTGTGGGACCAGCGCAAGAAGCTCATCAACTCGGTGCAGAAGGCGCGCAGCGACCTCGTGTTCGAGATCGACCGCATCATCGGCACCGCCGGCAACGGCCCGGAGGAGGATGCGGCCTAGCTACCGTCAGCCCAGCAGCGTGCGCCGCCAGAAGTCGAGCATGTCGGCGCGGAACAGGCTGGCGTCGTCGCCCTTGCTGCCGATGCTGGCGCCCTTGACGCCGTAGCCGGCCTTGAGGCCGTACACCATCAGGTCGCGATCGACGAGCTCCGGCGCGCGGCGTCCCCTCCAGCGGATGGATGAAGGCCCCGTCGTCGGCGATGTAGGAGGTCGGCGCGCCGGGCGACACGGAGGCCTCGGCAATCCGCTGCAGGCCCGTGCCGCGGTCGAAGCTGTGCGCGGCGCCGGCAAAGAGGCGCAGCGTGGCATCGCCGCCGGCAAGCCGGATCGCCTGCACGTGGCCCTGCACCTGCTGGGCCGAGCACCACTCGTCGCGGTCGCCCATCAGCACGCGCACCTTGGTCGATCCGACGCTGGGATCGAGGAACTGCTGCCCACTCCAGGGATAGGCTGCGAGCACGGCACGAAGCCCGCGCCCCGGCCCAACCACGGCATCGGCGAAGCGCCGCGTCGCCGCGATCAGCACGGCCGAGCCGCCGCGGCTGTGGCCCTGTGCGCCGATGCGCCCGGGGTCGACGTCGCTGCGCGCGCTCAGCACCTTCCAGGCCGCCAGCACGTCGTAGGCGCTGGCCGCGAACGAGTACTGCGTCTGGTTGGCCACCGTGGAGCCGACGCCGCGCGCGCCGAACGGGTCGAGCACGAAGGCGGCCACGCCGATGGCGGTCAGGGCCTCGGCATGCGCCACATGCGAGGGCGCGACGCCCAGGCTGCCGGGGGTGACGATGACGAGCGGCGCGCGGCCGTTGTGGGCTGGCGCCGGGGGCAGGAACAGCTTGCCGTCGATGGTGACGCGGGCCATCTCCGCCGGCGGGCTGATGACCTGATGGTAGTTGATCGGGTTTGCCGAGGGGATGTCGAGATTGCGCCCCGCGCTGCCGTTGGCGAAGGCGATGTCCTGGTCGCGGAAGCGTGCTGGTGGGGGCGAATGGGTCATGGGCAACGTCTCGGCGATCGTGCGCTATGCTGGGGCTATGCTGACGGGGCAACGCCGTCGCACAGAGGAGAGGACAATGCCACATCAGCTTCCGGCCGTCAGCCTGGTCGCCGTCCCCGGTCGGCGGCGCGCCACCATCGAGGCCGCGCGCGAGATCGAGCGGCGCGGCTTTGCCGGCATCTATGCGCCAAGCGTGTTCAGCAACATGTCGCTGTGCGAGGCGCTGTCGCACGCCACCGAGCGCATCGCGTTCGGCACCTCGATCGCGCCGATCTACGCACGCACCGTGGGCGATTTCGCGCAGAGCGCCGCCTTCCTGCACGAGGTCTCCGGGGGCCGCTTCCGCTTCGGCATCGGGGTGAGCCATGCGCCCATGCACGTGCGCATGGGTGTGACGCCGGGCAAGCCGCTGGCCGACATCCGCAGCTTCCTCGCCAGGCTGCGCGCGCACGAGGACATCGGTGCGCTGCCGCCCGTGATCCTGGCCACCTTGCGCAAGCAGATGATCGCGCTGGCCGGCGAGATCGCCGACGGCATGGTGTTCGCCAACGGCGCGCGCTCGCACATGGGCGCCTCGCTCGCGGCGCTCCCGGCACACAAGCGCGGCGATCCTGGCTTCTTCATCGGCAACATGATCCCGACCTGCATCAGCGACGACATCGCGGCGGCCAAGGCCGTCAACCGCAAGACGCTCACGCGCTACGCGCTGCTCCCCAACTATCGCAACTATTGGAAGGAGGCGGGCTACGTCGAGGAGATGGAGGCCGTCGAGAAGGCGGTCGCCGAGAAGCGCCTCGAGGACGTGCCGAAATATCTGACCGACACATGGCTCGCCGATTGCACGCTGTTCGGGCCGGTCAAACGCGTGCGCGAGGAGCTCGAGGCCTGGTACGCCGCCGGCATCCGCACGCCCATCGTCGTGCCGTCCTCGGCCACGGGCAATCAGCTGGCGGCGATAGAGGAACTGTTTGCGGCGTTTGCGGCTTGACGGGCGCAGTCTCGCCCAGGCCACACGCCAGCCGCGCTCGGGCGTGACGTTGAAAGATTTCTAACGGAGAACGAGCCCAATGATTGCAGAGGAGAGGAGTGGTGCTGCCGGAGGGGATTGAACTCTCGACCTCTCCCTTACCAAGGGAGTGCTCTACCACTGAGCTACGGCAGCAAGACTTTCCTTCGTCATTTTTTCCCGCTCGCCGCCTCGGCCGACGGGGAAGCTTCCGGGGACGTATCGCCTGCGTCAGCCTATCGAGGGTCGCGCAGGCCGCTTTCAGATACCCCGGGTCGTACTCCGTGTAAACGCCCGTGGTGCCCGGCTTTCGCTGGCCCAACTGCTGGGCAACCCCGCCAGGCCGTCTTGACGTTGTTGGCGCGCTCGCCCTTGTGCGCAAAGCGCTCCCGCCAGCTTCTGTTTGGCGCTGCGACCCAGACGACGACACCCAGCCGAAGCCAATCCCGGGGCCAATCCCGGGCGTGACAGCGACCCTGATCCCTGCTCTCATGCATATGGCATGAGCCGTTGCGCCCCTTCAGCAACTCCTGTGAACGCGTCACACCACTAGACGGTGCCCGCGCCATGAACCGTCTCGTCGTGTTTGCTGCTGCTGTCGTAGTGCTTCCTGTTTGTGCCTACTTGCTGCTGTCCCCCAGGCAGAGGGCGGCCTCCGTCGACCGCGTCATCAAGTCGAGCTGGGCGAGCGCGACGCCCGCGTGGCAGGCCCGCCTCGTCCAGGACGAGACGCAGAAGGTCTGCAGCCAGCATCGCAACGCCCTGCCCAAGGCCGTGGCCGACGCCATCCTCGCGCGCGAGAAAGTCACCATCCGTTACCCCGCCGACGGCAAGCTGATGGGGGACTGGAAGAAGGGCGAGCGGCTTGCCCAGAGCGGCTACGGCGGCCGCTTCACCGACTATCCGCCAAGGGCCCAGAACGGGGGCAACTGCTACGCCTGTCACCAGATGGGTGGCGATGAGCTGAGCTTCGGCACGCTGGGGCCCTCGCTGCGCGAGTACGGCAAGAATCACAAGTATGCGGCCGAGACGGTCAGGGCGGTCTACGAGCGGATCTACAACCCGCAAGCCGCCGTCCCCTGTGCAAACATGCCGCGGCTGGGTGCCGCCAAGGTCCTGACCATCGATCAGATAAAGGACTTGGTGGCGTTCGTGATGTCGCCGGAAAGCCCGGTCAACAAATAGGCCGAAAGATTCGCAGGCACCGTCGTGTGAGGCGGCGCCGGATGCGGGTGCGGGGCGTTGTGCGCTAGAATGGGAAAAGCATGATCACGCGCCGAAGCTTCCTGCAGGTCGCTGCTGCCACCGCTGCCGTCACCGGCTACGGCGGCCGGCTCGGCCGCGTCGCTGCCCAGCAGGCAATCGGCCAGGAGCAGCTGCTGAGGTTTGCCGCCAAGGGCCAGCTCACCATCCTGCACATGGCAGACACCCACGCGCAGCTCAAGCCCCTGTTCTACCGCGAGCCTTCCCTCAACATCGGCGTGGGGGATGCCCGGGGCCGCCTGCCGCACCTCACGGGGCTGGACCTGTTGGCTGCGCTCGGCATCCCGGAGGGCTCGCCCAACGCCTACATGCTGAGCTCGCAGGACTTCGAGGCGCTGGCCAAGGCCTACGGCCGCGTCGGCGGCATGGATCGCCTCGCTACCCTCATCAAGGCGATCCGGGCCGAGCGCGGAGCCGACCACGTGCTGCTGCTCGACGGCGGCGATGCGCTGCAAGGCTCCTACACGGCGCTCGCGACCAACGGCGGTGACATGGTCGCCGTGCTGCAGAAGCTCGGCGTCGAAGCGATGACGGGGCACTGGGAGTTCACGCTGGGTGCGGGGCGTGTCGCTGAAATCTTCGGTGGCCTCGGCCGTCCGGGCTCTTCGGGGCTCGACTTTCTTGCCGGCAACGTGCGCGACACCGATTTCGAGGATCCGGTGTTTCCCGCCATGGGCCTGTTCGAGAAGGGCGGCGTGAAGGTGGCCGTGATCGGCCAGGCATTTCCCTACACGCCGATCGCCAACCCGCGCTGGATGATCCCTGCCTGGTCGTTCGGCATCCGCGAATGGGAGGTGAGGCGGTCAGTGGCGCGGGCGCGACGGCAGGGTGCCCAGGTCGTGGTGCTGCTCTCCCACAACGGCTTCGACGTCGATGCCAAGCTCGCGAGCCGGGTGGAGGGTATCGACATCATCCTCACCGCTCATACGCACGATGCGCTGACCCATCCCGTCAGGGTGGGCAGCACGCTGCTCGTGGCCTCGGGCTCGCACGGCAAGTTCCTCTCGCGGCTCGACATCGAGGTGAGCGCGGGACGCGTTAGCGACGTGTCCCACGGTCTTATCCCCGTGCTGGCGGACGCCATTGCGCCCGACCCGGAGATGCAGGCGCTGATCGCCCGCATCCGCGCACCGCACGAAGCCATGCTCAGGACCGAGCTTGCCCGCACCGAGGGTACGCTCTACCGCCGCGGCACGTTCGGCGGCACGCTCGACGACCTGATCTGCGACGCGCTCCTCGCGGTGCGGGACGCCGAGATCGCCCTCTCGCCCGGCTTCCGCTGGGGCGGCACGTTGATGGCCGGCGAGCCTGTGACCTGGGAGGACATCTACAATGCCACCGCGATTACCTATCCGGCGGCCTATCGCACGCTCATGAAGGGCGCGACCATCAAGCAGATCCTGGAGGAGGTCGCCGACAACGCCTTCAACCCCGATCCCTATCTGCAGCAGGGGGGCGACATGGTGCGCGTTGGCGGCATGGGCTACACCATCGATGTGGATGCTGCCATCGGCGGCCGCATCACCGGCTTGCATCTCCAGGGCTCCGGCGCGCCGATCGAGCCTGAAAAAGAGTACGTGGTGGCAGGCTGGGGCTCGGTCAACGAGGGCGCGCAGGGGCCGCCAATCTGGCAGGTCGTGGCCACCTATCTCGGCCACCGGCAGCTGCTGTCGCCGCAGCCGCGCAAATCGGTCAAGATCGTGCGCGCGAGCCGCTGAGGTCGCATGCCGCGGCGGCTGGACGAGCGCGTCGCGGCACCCCACCTGAGCAGAACACTCGTCTTTGGGGACCCAGTGGGCATGCTCACCCAAATCTACATCCACCTCGGGGTGGCGCTGGCGGGCCTCGCGAGCTTCCTGTCGCCGTGCGTGCTGCCGCTGGTGCCGCCCTACCTCGGCTATCTCGGCGGCACCACCCTCGAGCAGCTGACCGACCGCGGCGGCATCAGCGACCAGGTCTGGCGGCGCGTGGTGCTGGCCTCGGTGTGCTTCGTGCTGGGGTTCACGACCGTGTTCGTGGCGCTGGGGGCCGGCGCCTCGGTGCTGGGGCAGTGGGTGCAGGAGCACAAGGGCCAGCTCGCCATCGTCGCGGGCCTCGTCATCATCGGCTTCGGCCTGCATTTCCTCGGCCTCCTGAAAGTGCCGCTGCTGTATCGCCAGGCGCGCTTCAAGGCCCGCGTGGAAGGCGCGAGCCTGGCCGGCGCCTTCGTCATGGGACTTGCCTTCGCCTTCGGCTGGACGCCCTGCATCGGGCCCGTGCTCGCCACCGTGCTGACGCTGGCAGCCAGCGAGGCGAGCCTCGGCGCCGGCGTCAGGCTGCTGCTCGTCTACTCGCTCGGCCTCGGCATTCCGTTCATTCTGGCGGCGGTGGCGATCGGTCCCTTCATCGCCTTCCTGCAGCGCTTCAGGCGCCACATTCCAAGGGTCGAGAAGGCGATGGGAGTGCTGCTCGTCGCCACCGGCGTGCTGATGCTGACGGGCTCGCTCAACTGGTTCGGCCAATGGCTGATCGACAACGTGCCGGTGCTCTCGCGCGTCGAGGAGGTGCTGACGCCGGAGCGGCTGCAGACCGAGATCCTCAAGGAGGGCGGCCGATGAGCGCCGCGACCGCGTCCACCGCCCAGAGGGGCGCGATCGCGCTCACCATTGCGGGCTCCGACAGCTCGGGAGGAGCCGGCATCCAGGCCGACCTCAAGACCTTCTCGGCGTTCGGCGTCTATGGCGCTAGCGTCATCACGGCGCTCACCGCGCAGAACACGCGCGGCGTGTCGGCCATCGAGCCGGTGGCCTCCCCCTTCGTTGGCGCACAGATCGAGGCCGTGCTGTCCGACCTCGACGTCGGCGCCATCAAGACGGGCATGCTGGCGAATGCCGCCATCGTCGAGACGGTGGCGGACAGGCTTGCGCAGGGTCGGCGTCGGGCTCTTGTCGTCGATCCGGTGATGGTCGCAACCAGCGGCGACGTGCTGCTGGAGTCCGATGCGATCGAGGCCATCAAGCGCGAGCTGATCCCGCTTGCCACGCTGATCACGCCCAACCTGCCCGAGGCCGCGCGCCTGCTGGGAGCAAGCCCGGCCGCGAGCGAAGCGGAGGCCGTCGCGCAGGCCAAGGCGCTGCGGTTCCTGGGCTGCGGCGCGGTCCTGCTCAAAGGCGGGCACGCCGGCGGGCAAGCGGCCACCGACATCTTGTGCGATCACGCCGGCATCGCGCGCTACGAGCGGCCGCGCGTCGCCACCCGCAACACGCATGGCACGGGTTGCACGCTCTCCGCGGCGATCACGGCTCTGTTGGCCGAGGGCGTAGGTCTGCGTGACGCGATCGGCCGCGCCAAGGATTTCGTGTGGCAGGCGCTGGAAGCGGGCAAAGGGCTCGGTATCGGACGCGGCAACGGCCCGGTCGACCATCTATACGCCATCCGGCGCAACCCGCCTCCGGCTTGACGCACGACGGTCGAACTCGCGCGGCGGTAGCCAGGGCTGAGCCGGCACACGCTGCCGCAATGAAAGCGCACGCTCGAGTGCTCCACAGCTTGTTCACTGCGGCAGATGGGCGGTTTGCCCCGCATCTGCCGCGCCCATAGATTGCGTTGCGTATGCGCGATTCTCTCGCGAGGTGCCGATGTCGCAACGCTGGCTCATTCTCGCCATCCTGACGTTCGCCAGGGCCGCCATCGGGTTCCAATTCCAATCGGTTGCAGCCCTCTCGCCCTATCTGCTCGATCAGTTCGCGATGAGCTATGCGGCACTCGGCACGCTGATCGGCATCTATCTCTTTCCCGGTATTGCCGTCGCGCTGCCGGGCGGCATCTTCGGCCAGCGCTACGGCGACAAGACGGTCGCCTGCATCGGCCTCGGCGCCATGACGCTCGGCGGGCTGCTGATGGCCGAGGCCCAGGGCGCCGCGGCCCTCACCCTCGGGCGCGTGCTCTCCGGCTCGGGGGCGATCTTCTTCAATGTGCTCGTGACCAAGATGGTGACCGATTGGTTCCAGGGCCGCGAGATCGTCTCGGCGCTCGGTATCCTGGTCACGAGTTGGCCCCTGGGGATCGCGCTCGCCTTGCTGGTCCTGCCTCCCGTTGCGGAGGTCTACTCATGGGCCGGCGCCATGAACCTGACCGCCGGCTTCAGCGCCGTGGCCCTCCTGCTGACCTTGTTCGTCTATCGCGCGCCCGCAGCCGCGCCGACGACGCAAGGGGCCAGCTTCGAGCTCGACCTCACGCCGCGCGAGTTCGGACTGACCGTCCTCGCCGGCCTTGTGTGGACCTTCTACAATGTCGGCTTCATCGTGATCATGGCGTTCGGGTCCGACTTCATCGTCGCGTCCGGACTGAGCGCGGCGACTGCCAACGCCATGATCAGCACGGTGAGCTGGGTTGTGATCCCGGCGTTGCCGCTTGGCTCCCTGCTCGTCGAGCGCATCGGTCGGCCTTACCGCACGATGATCCGATGCTTCCTGGCAGCCGCGGTTGCCATCTGGTTCGTGCCGGCGATTAGCCCTTCCGTCCCCGCATTCACCGTCATCGGGCTGCTGCTGGCGCTACCGGCTGGCCTGATCATGGCGCTTCCAGGCAAATCGGTGCGGCGCGAGCGCCTTGCCGTCGCCATGGGCATCTACTTCACCTGCCACTACGGCGGCATCGGCCTGTTGTCGGCAATTGCCGGCTACACCCGCGACGTCACGGGCAGCGCGGCCGCGCCCATGTGGTTCGCCGGAGCGATGCTGATCTTCGCAACCGTCATGCTCGTGCAGTACCGCGTGCTGCACACGAGGCCGGTGCGGGGAGCGAGCGCCTGATGTCGGCGCGGGGGCCCTCCCGACGGTGCCGCCTCAGGTTCCCAGATACGCGCCGCCGTTGACGTGAATGATCTGCCCGGTGACGTAGCCCTGGTCCGGGTGGGCAAGGAACAGCGCGGCGGAGGCGATCTCGTCGACATGGCCGTGACGCGGCACCGGCGGCACCATGCCGGCGGCGGCCGAGGTGCCTGCGGAGGCCGGCCGCACCGTCTGGATCGCACCCGGTGAGATCACGTTGGCGGTGATGCCGCGGTCGCCGAACTCGACCGCCAGCGCCCGCGTCAACCCGGTCAGGCCCGACTTGCCGGCTAGGTTATGCGCCCGCCGCTTGAGGCCTGCATGCCAGGAGATGCCGCCCAGCGTGATGATACGGCCCCAGCCCTTGGCAATCATGCCGGGCAGCGCCGCCTGGGCGCAGTGGAATGTGCCGTCGAGCGAGATGTCGATCACGCGTCGCCAGGTCGCATGGTCCATTTCGAGGAAATCGATCTGCCCCCGGCTCGAGGCATTGCATACGAGGATGTCGACCCCGCCAAGCGACGTCTGGGCCTGGGCCACCATCCGCCGCACGGCCTCGCGGTCGACGATGTCTGCGACCTGCACCAGGCTCCTGCGCCCCAGGGCCGCAACCTCCTCGGCGACGCGCTCGGCGGCCGCAGCATCCTGCAACGTGTTGACGACGATGTCGGCCCCGGCGGCGGCGAGTTTCAGCGCGATGGCACGGCCGATATTGCGGGAAGCACCTGTCACCAGGGCGGTCTTCCCTGCCAGCGGTTGGTTGCTCAACGGCTTTCCCTCCGATGTTTGTGCGGCGCGCTCGGCGCTCGCCTCGCCGAAGCCTGACGGCAAAGGAGCGCGGGACAGAGTGGCGCGAGGTGCCGACTTGGTGCAAGGGCCCCGCTCGATCCGTGCCATCCGGGAGCTCTCACCTCCCGTCATGCGTGCGGTTGGATCTCCCGCCCAACTGGCAAAGCGCAACGTGAGGGGAGCTTCCAGATGGGCGCAACGCTATCGAAGCGTCACGCCGCTCGTCCGCAACCCGCACGGCAAGCCGAGCAAGTCTGCTGGCCCCGTTGCGTCTCGCAGCGCACCCTCTAGATGATTGTGTCTTCCTACACCGTACCGCATGGGCCCAGATTTTGGCGGAGACGGAGGGATTCGAACCCTCGATACGCCTTGACAGCGTATAACGGTTTAGCAAACCGCCGCCTTCAGCCACTCGGCCACGTCTCCGGTCAGGCAGGTCAGGCACTTAGCAGATCGGCAGCGGGCGCGAAACCCAAAATTGGCACCGGATTGGCACCGGACGTTCCGATCATCGTTCGCGTGGCGTGCGCAACACGTTCTCGATTGCAGCCGCTGCGGCGCTGTCCGACTTGTCAAAAAGATGTGCGTACGTCTTCAGCGTTACGACCGGCGAGCCGTGTCCCAGGCGGTGCGCGATCTGTACTACGTCCAAGCCGCTAGCGATCAGCGCGGACGCATGCGTGTGCCGCAGGGCATGGAAGGTCACGAGGGGCAGGCCGAGTGACCGGCAGACCCGGCGCCAGTCGCGGGACAGGTTATCCGGCGACAGCGGCGAGCCGTCCGGCCGGCTGAATAGCAGCGTGGCCGCGTCCGGCTTCCCGAGCCCCAGCGCCATGCGATATTCGAGCTGCTGGCGCCAATGCGCGCGCAGGACTGCTACGGCGTGCGCTGGCAGCGAAATCGTGCGTCGGCCGCGCTTCGTCTTGGGTGGTTTGAAGCGGAGCCCTGCGGCCGTTTCCTCGAGGCTGCGCTCGATGCGCAACGTGGCTGCGTCAAGATCGAGATCGCCGAGGTGGAGGCCGAGCAGCTCGCCCCGGCGCGTGCCGGTTGCCAATGCAAGCGCCGCAATTGGGTAGAGTTGATGCCCCTGAAGCTTCTCGAGCACGAGGGCGATTTGCTCCGCCGTCAGAATCTCAACCTCGCCCTGCTCGACCTTTGGCGGCCTGGCGATGGTGGCCACGTTGCGAGCCAACGTCTCATCTTCGACGGCGAGCGCGAGTGCTCGGTGGAGGACGCGGTGTGCGTGGCCAACTGTCCGGGCGGCCAGGATCCGGCCGGCGGGATCGGGCGTTAGCAGGTCGGCATGCCAGTCTCGAATATGCTTTACTGTGAGTCTTTGCAGGCGTACGGAGCCGAGGCTTGGAATGATCTGGAGCTCGGCCAGTTGGCGATATCGTTCTGCCGTCTTTGCCGACAGCTCATGTCGGCCGGCGAGCCAGGCGCGTAGGTGCTCCGCAAGGGTCGTGGTGGTCGGCTCGGGTAGCGTGCCTGCGTCAGCCGCCGAGAGGAGCCGCGTCAGCTCTTTCTGGGCATCCTGGAGCTTGCCTTTGACAGTCACGAACCGCGTCACGCGCTTGCCGGCATCGTCGGTGCCGAGGTCGAATTTGATACGCCAGCTCCGCTTGCCGCGACGCGTTATGTTGCCTCGGCTCATGGTTTTGGCTCCGCAATACGCTCTGCGATAGACCCAAGCAGAGTTCTAATCGTTTCCGCCGTGGCCGCAAAGGGTTGGCCAGGCTCGCCCCGAACCGCGCGAATCATTCTGCAAGGCCACTTGGGTATTGGGTGGTTTGCCTTTGTGCGCCTCTTCTGGCCGGACCGAATTCAGAAGCGTGACGGCAGCCTGAACGGCTTGGTCGAAAGCATACGCATCGGAGGTCCAGTGGCCGATTTCCCCTCGGCTCAACCGGACTATACGGCCTGACTTAATCATGTAGCTGTAGTAGCCGATCCAGTTCATTGCCGTTGCCAACATGATGACAATGCCTGCCATTTCTCGCCCGTACGCGAGCGAAAGTACTTCGGGGAGCAGATCTTGATGATCAAAGGAGCGCGCAAGTCGCATCTCGGCCTCCTGGCTCTGCGACCGACCATTTGCGGCGGCGCCTGCCTCAAGCCGTTGCTTCATCTCTGGCGTCACCCGGATGCCCAGGTGCACGCGCTCACCGGGATCGGGTTCTCGCCTTGGGCGTCCACCAAACTTCTTCGGCCGCGATCCCTTTGTATTTGCCATGTCCCCGTTTTCTCCCCTCTTGTCCCTATTTTTAACGGGTTAAAAAATATCTTGTCAACGTCAGGGTGGGACGGTATGTTTTGAACCGGTTGAAAACGCCATCACATGGGACGCAAAATGAGTGAGGAGATCGAACAGGCTCGCGTGACGGCCACCGTAGCTGAGACGGCAAAGAGGCTGGGTATCGGCAAGAACGCGGCTTACGAGGCTGTGCGTAGAGGCGAGATCCCCTACATACGCATCGGCAAGAGGATCCTCGTGCCGGTGGCAGCGCTCGAACGGTTGTTGCGCGGCGAGACCGGACCGTCGCCGTCCGGGAAATAGTGAGTGACGCCACGTGTTCCGTACGCAGCTGAGAGCACCTGGTGCGAGAGCAAGCGGAAGTGATCCGGCGACTCATCGAGGCGGAAAGCAGTTGAGAGGCGAGCAACTGCGTGTGGCCGCTCACCTTTTCATGTGGACCTCCACCGTGGATGCGTACCTCCACCGTGGATGCGTACCTCCACCCTCCACATGGCGCAAATGTGAACCTCCACAGTGGACCTCCGTAGTGGGGTCGGCTTGGACAATCCATGCAGGGGTCGAAATGAATGTTTTTACGATTGCAGGACCCAAAGGTGGCTGCGGCAAGTCGACCGTTACGTCGGCCCTTTCAGTGCGTGCGACGCATGAGACGGGCAAAGTTGCCATGGTGGATCTCAACGAGGATCAGGGCACCTTGACGGAGTGGTGGACTCTGCGCGGCCGCACGGTGAACCCCTACCTGTACGAGGACGGCGGCACCCTCGACCAAGTGGTCGACGCCCTGCGCGCCGACGACTGGACCTTTTGCTTCATCGACGGGCCGCCCTACGAGCAAGACCTGATCGAGATGTCGGTCATCGTGGCCGATGCTGTGCTGATCCCCGTCAAGCTGGCCTACTTTGATGCCAGCGCCATCGACAGCGTCCTGGGCATGTGCCAGCGCCGCAAGAAGCCGTTCGCCTTCGTGATCAACGAGTACGACGACCGGAAAATATTCACCGCTGCCAACGCCGTCCCGATGGCCATGCTGGACGGGCGCGGCCCGATCATGAAGACCCCCATGAGCTACCACCCGCGGCACCGCCTCGCGCAAATCGAGGGGAAAACCGGGGCCGAGCTCGACAAAGGGCTGGCCAAGGAGATCGACTCCTTGTGGACTGACGCCAAGATCCTCGCTGGCATCGAGCCCGCCCTCAAATCTGTAGGAGGTGGCCGTGGCTGAGATCGCCGAGGATCGCCCCCCTACCGCCGACGAGATTCGCGCGCAGATCGCAGCGGCGAAGGCAAAAAAGGACGCCGCTGACCTAAAGCGCGGCACCAAGGACCGCCGAGCTGCCGAGCAAAGACAGCGTAAGGGCCGCGTGAACCACACCTTGCTGAGCGGCAATCCGGGCGCAGGCCGCGACGAGCGCTGGACGATCCTCGCGCGCCCCGACCTGATCAAAAACGTGAAGCGGCTTGCTGAGGAGTTGTCTCAGCCGCGCGCCAAGGTTTCGATCGCGGCGCTCATGGAGGAAGCGATGGAACTGCTGCTTGCTTACTACCGGGAGGCGGAAACCGATGCGTAAGATCGCGCACTGGACCGTGGCTTATATTGCCGTCGGGTTGAGTGCCGGACTCTGCAGCATGGTCCGGCGTGCGCGCATCCGATGGCTACATCGACGCCACCATCAAGGGCCTGATCATGTTCGTGATCGCCATGCTCGGCTGTCACGGTTGGGCGTGGGCCGCTAGGATCGCCAAGGACGGGCACAAAGGCTGGGGCGTGGCGTCCTATGCCATCCTGAGCATTGCCATGCTGGTGACGCTCGTTGGCGGTGCTGGCTCGTTCTACAGGGCAGCCACCGAAAACGAGGCCGCGGCCGAGCGCGGCACAGTCGCCTACGAACGTGCCGATGCAACCATCAAGGGCATCGAGGCCAAGCAGCGAGCCCTTACCAAACACCGCAGCAAGGGCGAGATCGCGCCCTTGATCACGACAGCCGAGGGCGACCCGAAGTTCAAAGTGTCTGGCAGTTGCAAGCCGGCGAAGATCACTCTGGAGGAGACCCGCACCTTCTGCACTGGCTACCGAGCGCTTGAGACTGAGCTGGCCGCGGCCGTCGAGGACGAGCGGCTCGACGCGCTTAAGAAGCCGCACGAAACCATCGTCGGCAACGGTCGGCCAACCAAGGGCGGTGGCCCGGGTGCCATACTGGTCGCAATTGCTGAGTGGATGAGCATCAGCCTGGACCAAGCGCAGGGCAACGCGCTGTTCTCGATCCTATGCTCGTTCGCCCTGGACATGGGCGCCGTCATCGCGCTTCTGACGGCCGAGCTGCGCAACGTGTCATCGGCGACGCCACATTCCGAGAATATGTCGACGAAGCCCGAAACTGCCGACGTGACCCCAGCGCCGGAGCCGTCGCCCGAGGTGCGGCCGCACGTGCCCGACAGGCCACGACCCAAGTTGGCCGTGGCCACGAAGCAGCCTATCGGTAGCGCGCTCGATTTCCTGCATGACGGGCTCAAGATCGTGACCGGGCAGTTTACCGAAATGGCGGACGCCTTCATCGGATACGCAGCTTGGTGCAAGGCCAAGTCCCTGCGGACTATGAGCGTGCTCGAGTTCGTCGATGCCATGGAGGCGCTGTGCAGGAGGTTCAGCATCCGCATCGTGGTGGAAGGCGACAGGAGCTACCTAATAGATGTGCAACTCGTGACGGCGAACGCAGCGGCACGCGACCGTTCAATTTGATGACCAGAAAAAAGGGCGAACAACTTCACTGATGCAGCGACGCGGAGCCTGGTTCCTGTTTTCAGGCTCCTCGATGAGCCAGCTGAGATGGGGGGCCTCGGGGCGGCGCCCTTCGTAACGGTCCATGCTATGGTGACGAAGGAGGAGTTATGGCCACCGGGCTGACGCCGACCAGCAGCGAGCAGGCCGTCTTCATCGTCCCAGACGACGGCGCGGAGATCGATGTCCGTATCGCAAGCGAGACTGTCTGGCTTACGCAAGCACAGATTGCCAAGCTCTTCGACGTCACGCGCGAGAACATCAACATCCATCTCACCGGCATATACCGGGACGGCGAGCTGGATCAGGAGGCAACCTGTAAGGAAAATTTACAAGTTCGCACCGAAGGCGGGCGCCAGGTTCGCCGCAAGACCCTCATATACGATCTCGACGCCATAATATCGGTCGGATATCGCGTCAACTCCAAGACCGCAACCGCCTTCCGGCAGTGGGCGACGCGTGTGCTCAAACAGCGCCTCATAGCCGACCATAGGAAACGTATCGAAGCAGCGGAAAGGTACTTGGCAGGGCTCAAGAATATCGAGCTCCTTGCCCACCACGCCGATACCGATGCCGCGGCCGTTCTCGCGCTGATCGAGCGCTATGCCCGCTCCTGGCGCCTCCTCCTGCAATACGACGAAAACCGGTTGCCGCAGCCCCCTACGCAGCCCACCAAGCGCATGGCGAGGTTGACGCTCATTCAAGCGAACAAGGTCATCGAGCGGTTCAAGAAGTCCCTGGGCCAGACGGGCCAGGCCACGGACCTGTTCGGCAAGGTGCGCGACGATGCGCTGGCAAGCATCCTCGGAAATCTGGAGCAGACGTGGGGTGGAGTGCCGCTTTACCCCAACGTTGAGACGCGCGCTGCCAACCTGCTCTATCTGGTGATCAAGGATCATCCGTTCTTCGATGGCAACAAGCGCATCGGCAGCCTGCTGTTTCTCCACTACCTCAGCAAGAACGGTAGGAAGCTGCTCGACGACAACGCTCTTGTTGCGCTGGCGCTCTTGATTGCGGAGAGCGATCCCAAGCACAAGGACATCGTTGTGCGGCTTGTGATCAGTTTGCTTGAGGATGTCGACGCCATCGAAACCGACAACGCCTGAATTCAGAACATCGCCCGCGCAGGCGCTAACTCGACGCGACAGGGAACAGCCATCCATCCGACTTCGCGCCCGGCCCAAAAGCTGAAAGATGGCATCGCAGCTCTGCCCTCGGAGGACACCGATGACCGCAACAACGGAGAACACTGAATTGAAGTCGGCAACGGCAGCGCTCGATCGCTTGACGTTGAGGGCCGTTCAAAGCGCTGACGACCCAACTCTTCAGAAATTCTATCAGCTGACCCGCCATTGGCACGAGGTCGCAGCATCTGAGCACGCCAAGCGCGCCGGCTCTAGAAAAGCGTAAAGCAGTTAGGGCTGCGGCGCTTGGCGCCGCTGCAACCACTCCCGCACCGAGAGCGCTAGCTCAGTTGACGGACATCATCGAAGACTATGAGCGCTGCCTTGAAATATGGCATGCGGCCGGAACTGACGACAGTGTCCTGCTGCCAGCCATGTCGCGCATTGAGGCGATCAGATTTCGAAGCCGTCTCTATCGCATCAGAGACGCCATGAGGCGTCAGCAGCACCCCTACTACGAGAGCGTGGCAGGCGCCACGATATCGGTGTTTCAAGTCGATACGGGCGCTGGCGGAGAGGAACTCTGGGCGTTGTCGATCAGTCCGGTGCAAACAACAGTACGGCCGCCCAAGGCCCGCCCTGGAAGGCCGCGTTCGTAGGCATGCACCGCTCACGCCAAGGGCGGCACCGTCCCCGACCGCGGGTCAATCGGTACGCGCTGGGCCAAGCCCATCATGCCCTCAAACAGCACCGCGGCCTGGAGCAGCGCCGCCTCACCCCGGTGGCGGCCGACGATTTGCAGGCCGACCGGCCGGCCCCATTGGTCGAAGCCGCACGGCACCGCAATCGACGGCAGGCCCATCATGGTGGTCGCCGCCGTGATAAGCGAGGCGCCCAGATAATGCTCGAGCTTTTTCCCATCGATGGCCGCGGGCATGCGCAGGTTCACGTCAAACGCCGGCGTCGACGCGCCCGGCGTCACCAGCAGGTCCCAAGTGGCGAAGAACTGCGCGCAACGCCGGAACAGCGCCGCGCGCTCGCGCTCCGCGGCGGCGATCTGGCTTGCGCTCTGCTTGAGGCCAAGTTCCGTATTCCAGACAATGTCCGGCTTGATCATGCCGCGGTGCGTCTGAAGCATCAGCTCGCGATCGACCACATAGTGCTGCGAGCGCAGCGTCAGGAACGCCTCGCCGATGTTGCCGAGATCGGGACTTGCCTCCTCGACGACGGCGCCGAGGTCCTCGAAACGGCACACCGCGGCGGCGCAGATCTCACGCATCTCGCGGTCGACCGGCACCTTGCCACTGAAATTTGCCGTGAACGCAACGCGCTTCGGCGCCACCGGCGCCGCCACCGCGCTCGCAAACGACACGCCTGGCGCCTCGAAGGTCAACGGATCACGCGGACACAAGCCGACCATGGCATCGAGGAACAGCGCCACGTCCGCAACGTTGCGCGCCATCGGTCCCTGCACCGACAGCGGCGCGAATAGGTTGTTGGATGTCCCGCGTGTGACTCGCCCCGCCGAAGGCCGCAGGCCCACTACGGAGCAATAGGTCGCCGGCCGGCGCAGGCTGCCGGCGTGGTCGCTGCCATGCGCCAGCCACACTTCGCCTGCCGCCAGAGCCGCCGCGCCGCCGCCGGTCGAGCCGCCAGGGTGAGCACCGTGTTCCAGGGGTTGCGCGTGCGCCCGAACACCTCGTTGAAGGTGGAGCCACCGGCCCCGAACTCCGGCGTGTTCGACTTGGCAATGACAATTCCGCCCTTCTTCTCGATGCGCTCCACGAGGGGATGCGAGGTCGAGGGGACATGATCCCTGAAGATCGGCGAGCCGTAGGTGGCGCGCACGCCGGCGACGTCGGCCAGGTCCTTGATAGCAACAGGCAGGCCGGCGAGCCATCCAGGCTCCCTCTCCGCCTCGCAGCCATCCCCGCGCATCAGGCGCCGCGCATGCTCGCGCCCGCGCTCGAAGCACAGGGTCGGCAGCGCGTTGAGGGCAGGCTCCACCTCAGCGATGCGCCGCTCGGAAGCATCGATCAGGTCGAGCGGCGTGATGTCGCCGCGTTTGAGCCGCGCCACCGCTTCTGTCGCGGTGAGCCGGATCAGCTCATCGTGCGTTGCCGCCATCGCATTCACTGGCCGAGATGCTTGGCCCAGAACGCCAGCATCCGTTCCCAGGAAAGCTCGGCCGCGGCACGATCATGCGCATCGCGCTGCTCGTTCACGAAGCCGTGGTCGGCGTCATAGCGGAAGACTTCGGCGGCCTTGCCTGCCGCTTTCAGTCCCCCCTCGAATTTGTTGACCGCCTCCGGCGTGCACCAGTCGTCGCGGTTGGCGAAATGCGCCTGCAGCGGCACCTTGATGTCGGCGGGCTTGGCCACCGTTTCCGGCGGCAGCCCGTAAAAACAGACCGCGGCCGCGAACTCCGGCACCCGGCACGCACCAAGGATCGTCACCGCCCCGCCGAGGCAGAAGCCAGTGAGCCCGACCTTCACGCCTGTGCGCTTCAGAAGCTGCGCGGCCCCGCGTACCACCTGGTCCGTCGCCTCGAGGAAATTGAGCGAGTTCATCTCCCGGCCCGCTGCGGCCGTGTCGTGATAGGGCACGACCGTGCCGGCGTAGAGGTCCGGCGCGAGGGCCTCGTAGCCGGCCAGCGCAAAGCGGTCGCAGATGCCCTTGATCTGGTCCTGTAGCCCCCACCATTCCTGAATGACGACGATGCCCGGGGCCTTGGCCCGCCCTGCCTTCGCCAGATACCCCGACGCCTCCTTGCCGTCCGGCCGCTTGAACGTGATCTTGGTTCCCATCGTCTTCCTCCCTGCAACACTTGTTGCGCTATTAGAGCAACAGACCGAGGCAAAGCGGAAGCCCCTGCGCACAAGTCGCGCATTTGGGGCAATGATGGCGATTATCGTGGCGGCGAGTGCTGGGCCGTAGTTCCAGCCTGAGCGGGTTGCTGCCGTCGCGCTTCAGCCCGATTTTTGGTCGGCTCTCTCGGCCATGCTAGCGCCACCCATCCGGCGTGTGGAGCGTCACGCCGTCGCGGCCCTCACGGTGCGCTACGCGGCCGCAAATCCCGCAGCGTGGGAACATGTCGCCGCCACGAGGTGGCGCAATCTGCCAGGACGTGAACATCTCGGCAGCTAGGAGGTCGTTCACCAGGAGATCGGTTGCGGTCACGCAGACCGTGTGGCCTTCCTCGCAGGTGATGGGCGTGCCAGCCGGGATCAGGACGGGCTGCGCTGCGTGGCGTGATGTGGTGGCGGCGCTTTTCATGGTGATCTCCCTGCTCGACAAGAGGGCGCACCGATATAGGGCAGCCCCGCCGAGAGATGACAAGGGACTGGGGGTTCGACCCTCGACCACCTATATTCTCGAACGGAGGCCGGCTGTGAGTGAAGTTGTCGCAAAGGCGAGGGAGGGCTCTTGGCGGGAAACCGCGAGAGTCATCGCCCAGGCGCTCATTCTGGCGATGGTCGTGCGCGTTTTCTTCTATCAGCCCTTCAACATCCCCTCGGGCTCGATGAAGCAGACGCTGCTGGTCGGCGACTACCTCTTCGTCTCCAAGATGGCCTACGGCTACAGCCGCTACTCGTTCCCGTGGGGCGTCATCCCGTTCGACGGCCGCGTCTTCGCCAGCCAGCCGAAGCGCGGCGACGTGGTGGTCTTCAGGCTGCCCCGAGACACCTCCACCGACTACATCAAGCGCGTGATCGGTCTGCCTGGCGATCGCATCGAAGTGCGCAACGGCATCGTCTACATCAATGGGCAGGCCGCACCGCAAACGCCCGCGGGTGAATACCTTGGCCCAGAGGAGACTAGGCCAAAGCCGCGTTACGAGGAGACCTTGCCCAACGAACTCAAACACTACGTGCTGCATTGGGAGCGCCAGGGAGACCTCGACAACGCCGGGCCCTTCGACGTGCCAGAGGGCCACTACTTCATGATGGGCGACAACAGGGACAACTCGATCGACAGTCGCGTGCCACCGTGGCAGCGTGGCGTCGGCTTCGTGCCGATGCAAAATCTGGTCGGTCGCGCGGATATCATCTTCTTCTCCGCCGCCACAGATGATCCACATGCCTTCCAACTGACAAGCCCCTGGACGTGGCCCGTCGACATTCGCTGGTCCCGCTTCTTCCATCTCGTTCGCTAGCGGGACGCGATTAGAACGAAGGAGACAACTATGAAGCGCACTGCGTCAGTCCTGATCATCCTGATAGCGAGTACGGCATTCACGATGGCCGCTGACCCGCCCAAGAACGGCAAGGAGGAAGTGCAGCCACCGCGTGACAATGCGAAAGCCAAGAAGGCCGAGCCGTCGGAAACTGCCGAGCCGAGAATGAAGATACCGACGGCAGACAAGCCGCATGATCAGAAGAAATAGGGGATCGGTGGGTCGGTGAGCTCTGGTCCTCAACCGCACGCGGCCGGGAGACTTCCCAATGTGCGTTCTCTCGGTCGTCACCTGGAAGAAGGATCTGCGACGCACGCGCATAGCCGCACTGGTGTTTGCGTTGGTTGCCGCGTCGCCGTTAGGGATCGTTCGAGCCGAAGACGCTGATACGCTGAAGGTCGACGGGAAGACCTACCGCCTCGACGGGATCGACGCCCCCGAGATCGACCAGAATTGCCTCGACGGGGAAGGGGCGCTTTATCCTTGTGGTCGAGGGGCTCTCGAGGAGCTCAAAAAGCTCATCGCAGGACGGTCGATCCAATGCACTGACCTCGGTGCTAACTCGGCTTACCCCAAGCGCCGCATCGGACAATGCTCTGCAGGCGGCACCGATCTAAATCATTGGCTCGTCCAGCAAGGTTGGGCGCTCAACTTTGAGCCGTATGCGAAACGGCGCTTCAAGATAGACGAAGACGACGCGCGGGTTGGTCATTTCGGCCTCTGGAAGGGATGCTTCGTTGCCCCGCAAGACTTTCGGCGGTGGAACAAGCGCAAGGCTACGTTGCTCGGCGCGAACTGCCCGGAAGATGCTCGCGCCAAGCTCTTCCCTGATGATCCTGCAATGCCGCCAGGCTGCGAGATCAAGGGCAAGTACGGCCTTCGCGCTTGGCCTCACGAAGGCATCTACCATGTCCCCGGCTGTGGCAGCTTCCGAGCCCGCCACACTCGATCGCCGACATCGTCTTGCGGGCCGAAATCGCATTTTGCGTCGCTGAAAAAACCACCAGCGGTCGCCTCGCGGCGCTTTCGACGGACGAGTGGGTTGACCCCGAGGAGAGAGTTGCAGCACGGCTGATCGACGCGGTCCTCCAGTTCGCGGAGGTGCGCAATGTCTAGCCGTCGACAATTCCTCGGAACGCTCGGCAAGGCACTTGGCGCGGGCGGCTTGCTGCTGCCATGGGCCGGAAAAGGCGCGCTGGCTCTGCCGGCTGATCTCGGCAAGGCCGCGCAGTTGCCGGTGACGGCAGCACCGATGCCGTTCTCGTCTGAATGCCTACAGCTCCGCCAAATCAGGCGCGAGTTGCGTGCCTGCTACGAGGGCCAGCACGACTATCCCAGCATCGACGCCTATGGAATGGCGTGGCGAGACCTCATGCGTAACCACTATCACCCCCTGGTTGAGCAGGTTGTGGCTCGGCCTCCCGCGACCTGGACGCACATTGTGGAACTTGCCGAGATCAGTTGGCAGCACATAGCTCACAAACGAGGGCTTCGCGAGTTACCCGGCGGCCAACGCATTGCGCCGAGTGATCCAATGGACCCTACCGAGGCACTGGTTGAAGCGGTGCTTTCTATCGGTGGTGGCGAACGCTTCAGCCCAACGCGCTGTAGCTAGGGCTGCATCCGCTGCCCTCCAACGCGATCGCGCCGCCCAGCGACGCTCCCGAGGGGAGAAGCCCACCGCGCCGACGTTTCGCCTAGGCAACTCGACAAGGACGGCACGCGCCGCCTCTCGCACGCCCAAATCCTTGCCCGTTATGCGGATGATCTCGTTCGAGTATCGAGGTGCGCGTTGTGCGTGTGCGTGTCGTCGGCGCTGTATTGCTCGTCTGGCTCGGCTGTACACCTGCGGTCGCAAGCGACCTGATCGCAGGGCAAGCCTTCATCATCGACGGTGACACAATCCGCTTGGGCGATACGCGCATCCGGCTTCACGGCATCGATGCACCGGAGGCGGCGCAATCTTGCAATGCGGCCGGTGGAGGCACCTGGGCCTGTGGGACGGCGGCCACGCGCGCACTACGCTCCATCGTTGCGGACCGCGAGGTCGTCTGTCAGCCGCTCACACTCGACCGCTATGGCCGCACCATCGCGCGTTGCTTCGTCGGGGCAGCGGACATCGAGGCCGAGATGGTGCGCCAGGGCTATGCCTGGGCCTTCGTGAAATACTCGACCGACTATGTGGGTGAAGAGGCAGAGGCGCGCGCGGCACATCGCGGCATTTGGCAAGCTGAGACTCAGACGGCCTGGGACTACCGAGCAACGCGCTGGGCCGAGTACGACAAGACTGCGCCCGAGGGCTGTCCGATCAAGGGGAACGTGAACCGGCAAGGCGACAAGATCTATCACATGCCGTGGGGACGCGATTACGGGAAGGTCAAGATGGACCTGAGCAAGGGCAAGCACTGGTTCTGTACCGAGGTCGAGGCTGAAATTGCAGGTTGGCGGCCGGCCAGATGACGGCTAGCGCGTCGTTGGCGAAGATTTGAGACGGGGCATCGGCGAGCATGCGATTTTCCCAACAAAAAAGCCGCCTCTGGGCGGCTTGCGACGAAACGTCGATGTGAATACGTAGTTAGGCCGCGGGGGCGATTTTCTCAGCCAGCCACTCTTCGAAGCGCCGGCGTGCGACGACGCGCTTGCCTCCGAGCCAGCTCCATCCGACCGGCCACTCCTCGGGTGGCAATTTCACAGCCGTCTGTACCGAGAGGCCGGCGCGCCGGCAGGCGCGGGCCAGGCTAATCAGTTCTGGCTGATCATCATTCTGCTTTCTTGCCATTCGGCTCCTCCATGCGACGCACGAGGGCGCGCGCAGTTCATTGTAGATGGGTGTGGGTGTCTGGGGGGGGGCAGCTGCTCTCGCGCAGCCAACAAAAATCCCGGGCAGCGCAGAGCGCTCCGGGACGGAATTCCAACCATAGCAGAAAATCATAGTCCAACCCGTCGACTGCGTCAATATGAAAAAAGCGGCGAACCGAGAAAATCGTTACAAATATTCAGAAGCTGACGGCAATACCCGCACCGTAGAATGCGGTCCAGCATTCGTTAGAAATTGGCACCGGAATTGGCACCGGACTCTGCGATATCAAGCGGGATAATAAGTTACGGTTGGGTAGACTGCATGCGGTGAAACCCAACAAAACCGTACGTTAGGGCAGGGTAAGGGACGCTCTGGGACCTATGCATACGGTTTAGCAAACCGCCGCCTTCAGCCACTCGGCCACGTCTCCGTCTAGGCAGCGTTGGCACTTAGCACAGCCGCGCCACCCTGATAACCCAATTTTGCCCCAGAAGCACGCGGCCGCAGGCTCTGGCTGGTCTGCGCCGTCCCCCTGGGAGCCGAGCGCCCACCGATCAGCGACGGGAGATCCGACTGAGCCGGTCCTGCAGGCTGAGCCAGGCGAAAACCGCCGGGAGAAACCAAGGTCTTCCGTCGTAGAGCGGCACGGCGGCAGGTGGGCGGAAGTCGAGCGCGGATCGGCCCCGCTCGTCGCCCAGAATCTGCCAGGCAGCCTTCTGGCCGGCCCAGCGCGCCCATACCACGCCCGAGCCGCAGTAGCCGACGGCATAGCGATTGCCGTCGCGCGAGAAGATGCGCGGGATCATGTCGCGGTTCATGGCGACGTTGCCGTGCCAGCTGTGCGTGATGTCGACACCCTCGAGCACCGGGAAGATGTCGGCGAGCGCCCGCTTGAGGCTGTCGGTTGGCCAGGTGGGCTCCCCGGCGATGGTGCCGTCGCGGCCCCCGAACAGGATGCGCGTGCCGTCCGGCGATGGGCGGTAGTAGTAGTGGAGCTTGCGCGTCTCCGCGCACATCACGCCCTTGGGCATCAGCTGCGCCATGAGATTGTTCGACAGCGGCGCGGTGGCGATGATGCGGCTGCGCACGGGAACGAGCCGGCGACGCAGCCAGCGGTCGGCGTTGTCGCTGTAGCCGTTGGTGGCGACGATGACGTGGTCGGCCTCAACCTTTCCCCGTGTCGTCTCCGCTTCGAGGCCGCGATTGCGCGCGGCGAGCGCAAGCACTGGCGTGTCACCGTGGACGGTCGCGCCTGCCTTCTCGGCCGCCAGCAGCATGCCGCGATGGAGCTTTGCCGGATGCAGGCCGCCGATGTCGCCGCGCACCATGCCGCCGCAATAGAAGTCGGTGCCGAGCACGCTGCGCTGCTCCGTGCGCGGGATGGCGTGGGCCTCGATGCCGAGCCTGGCGCGCAGCACGTCGGCCTCGCGCGCGAGGTCCTCGTATTGCGAGACCTTGGCCGCGCCGGTGAACCGGCCGGTCAGTTGGAAATCGCAGTCTATGGCCTCGCGGTTGATGAACTCGGCCAGATCTTCCCGGGCGGCCTTCGCCTCCAATTGCAGCGCGTTGGCGCGAGCCTCTCCAAACTTGGCGACCATCTGCTTGTAGCTCGGCCGCAAGTTGCCGCTGGCAATGCCGCCGTTGCGCGTCGAGGCGCCGTCGCCCGGCCGCTGCCGGTCGAAGATCTGCACGTGCCGGCCGGCTCTCGCCAGCGTCAGGCCGGCACTGAGCCCCGTATAGCCGGCTCCGACAATGACGACGTCACACCTGGGCGCAACGTCCCTGTGCGGCAGCGCCACCGGCGGCGCGGCCTCCCACCACAATGGTGTCGTGACGATCATAGAAAGGCCTCGCTGTTACCAAGATCGCAGCTTACATCTCGATCCGAAATCGGTCTGGAAATCTAACGATGTACAACTCGATCCCGCTGTCAGAGCTACCGCCGGCCGCCGTTGTGGTCGTCGTCGCGATCGTCTCCGCGCTGCCCGCATACTGGACGCTACGCAAGGGAATGCCTGGCCGGGCGCGCAGTGCGGTTGCCTATCTGGTGGGGTTCGCGGCGGGCCTGCTGGCGACGATGGCGCTCGGCGCGGCGCTGGAGCCCTTGGTCGCGGCGGAAACGCCGCTGGCCGTGGTCGGAATGATCGCCTCTTTCATCGGCCCGTTCCTCGGCATGGTGCACGCCAAGCTGGCCGCACCCCCGCGCCGCAGGCAGAGGCGGTCGGCCAACGTGCAGTGGGGATGACGCGCTGGGCCGGCGTCGTGGCGGCGGAGACAAACACCCGGCAACAGCGGGAACAATCCACCACCTATCACCGCTTCGGGATTGTCGGGGTGGCCAGGGGGTGGCCGGGCGGCGCGATTGCCGAACGCCGCGACCCCACGTATCGTCGACCACCGGAGAGCAAAGGACGATCGCTGCATGGTGCGCGAATGCCTCAAAGCGATCGGCCGGCATCCCACGCTCGTTGCCATCTATGCGGTCTTCAGCCTGCAAGCCTTTCTGTTCCAAGCTTTCATCCGCTTGCACCAATGCCAGGGCTTCGCGTTCTGCACCGCGAGCTTGGCGAAGGGCCTCGCGTGGTCCCTCGCCTGGCCCGTCTACTGGCTCGGCTACTTCTTTCTTTTCTGAAGGACCGTCACTCGAACCAGACGCGGGCGATGCGCCCGGCAGCCTGGCGCATGCGCGGGACATGGCACTCGCAGGCCTTGAGCGTGAGGCGCGGCAGCGGGCCCTGCACACCTACCGCGGCCGTCACGTTTCCGTCAGGGTCGATGATCGGAACGGCGGCGCCGACGATGCCGTCCATGCGCTCCTGGTTGTTCAAGGCGTATCCCTGCGCGCGGACCCGTTCCAGCTCGGCTTCGAGCTCTGCGACGCGCGTGAATGTATGCGACGTGTTGGCCTTCAGCTTCTGGCTGCGCAGCAGACGCCGGCACAGAACCGGATCGAGATGGGCGAGCAGCACTTTGCCGCCGGAGACGGTATGGGCATCCATGCGGCTGCCTATCTCCATGTGCAGCCGCAGCGCCCAATGGCATTCGACGCGTTGCAGATAGACGTAGTCGAAGCCATCGAGGACGCCGACGTTGCAAGTCTCGCCGATGTCCTCGACCAGCTCTCTGAGGATCGACCTGACTGGAGCGGACTGGTTGAGCGATCGCAGCGTGCCGAAGGCAAGCGTCGACAACTTCGGGCCGACCGAGTAGCGCTCCCTGGAGGGGTCGCGCAACACCATGCCGGCGCGCTCGAGCTGCGCGAGCAGGCGATGCACGGTCTGCCTGGGCAGCTTGAGCCGCACGGCCAGGTCGGGCAGACCCACCGGCTGCGGGTGCTCGAGGATTGCCTCGAGCACCGCCTGCGCCTTCTCAAGGGCGGACGAGCGACGCTTCTCTGACATCCGTCACGGAGATGTTGTGGGGCTCGACCAAAGGCACCCGATCCGCTGGCCGGACACCCCGACGCAAGGCCGCGGCATGCCGGTCCTGCGTCAAGCCGGTCACCACGTCGGGCATGCCTGCGTTGCGCCTGGAGATGCTCAACGCAGGCGGTTGACAATGTCGGGCTGGCTCGGATTTATGAGACGAGGCGTCCAAGTTACGCAACGCGCTCAAAGGAATATCTCTTCATGCATAACGCCCAGGTGGCTGCGCGCAAATCGCGCGCGGACAAGACCGCGACAGACGACCACATCACTGCGCTGCTCGTCAAGGCGCGTGCCGCCATGGCCCGCTACGCCGCGGACATCGAGGCGCACGGGCAGCCGCGGATCGACGAGGCCGTAACTGCACTTGCCTGGTCAATCTACAAGCCCGACAACGCGCGCCGGCTGGCCGAGATCGCCGTCGACGTCACCGGCATCGGCGAGGTGGAAAGCAAGGTCATCAAGAACCAGCGCAAGACGTTCGGGACCCTGCGAGACCTGCTCAGGGCCAAGTCGACGGGCATCATCGAGGAGATCCCCGAGAAGGGCGTCGTCAAGTACGCCAAGCCGGTCGGTGTGGTCGCCGCGATCACGCCATCCACCAATCCTTCGGCAACGCCCGTGAACAAGGCGATGATGGCGCTCAAAGGCGGCAACGCCATCATCATCGCGCCTCCGCCGACCGCATGGGCGGCAACCGAGCCCGCCGTGGACGGCATGCGGGCCGAGCTCGAGAAGATCGGGCTGCCGGCTGACCTGGTACAGATTCTCCACAATCCGGTAACCCGCGAAACGACGACGCGGCTCATGGAGCTCGCCGACCTCGTGGTCGTGACCGGAAGCCAGGTGAACGTGCGCTCGGCATACAAGTCCGGCAAGCCCGCCATCGGCGTCGGTCTCGGCAACGCCCCCGTCGTCATCGATGCGTCAGCCGATTTGGCCGACGCCGCCCACAAGATCATGCAGTCGAAGACCTTCGATCACGCCACCTCCTGCTCCTCGGAGAACGCGGTCGTTATCGTCGATGAGGTCTACGACGCAGCCATCGCCGCGCTCGAGAAGGAAGGCGGCTACTTGGCTAGCACCGCCGAGAAGGGCCGCATCGTCGAGAGGCTTTGGCAGGACGGCAAGCTCAACCGCGCCGTCATCGCGCAAGGCCCGCAGGCGCTGATCGACGTGTTCGAGCTTGGCCCCAAGGCGCAGGGCTGCAAGTTCGTCATGGTGCCCGAGACCGGCACGGGCAGGAACTTCCCCCTCTCGGGGGAGAAGCTGTCGCTGGTGCTCACCGTCTACCGCGCCAAGGATTTTGCACACGCCAAGAGGATCGTCCGCGACCTTCTGGAGTATCAGGGCAAGGGTCATTCCTGCGGCATCCACACCAAGGACGAGAGCCATGCCGCCGAGCTCGCGCGCGATATCGACGTGGTGCGCGTCCTCGTCAACCAGGCGCACACCTTCGGCAACGGCGGCGGCTTCGACAACGGCCTGCCCTTCACGCTGTCGATGGGGTGCGGCACGTGGCAGGGCAACTCGCTGTCGGAGAACCTCAACTGGCGCTGCTTCGTCAACATCACGCATCTCGTCACGACCATCCCCGAGGACAAGCCGAGCGAGGAAGCGTTGTTCGGCGCCTACTGGGCAAAATACGGCAAGTGAAGTTCGCTCGGGGGCCGGTGTGTCGCAACGCATCGACAAATCATGGGTCGTGCTCGCCAGTCTCGAGACGGAGGATGGCTTGCGCTGCGTCGATCTCTTCCGCCGGCCCGACGGTACGTTCGGCTACGAGGAGTTTCGGCGCGATCCCGAAGACAGAGGCGTGTGGACTCCGGTGGGGTTTGCTTCGGGCCTGAGCTATGCGAGCCTCGTGCGGGCACGAGCGGCGGCTAGCTCCGCCGTCGGTTGGCTCGCCGATCTGCCCCAGCCGGATGGAGGCTCTGCTTGAACTTCGAGGAGCACGCGGCCAAGCCGCTGTTGCGGGCGGCGGGCATCGCCACGCCGGAGGGCGCGCTGGCGCGCACGCCCGACGAGGCCGCCGCGGTGGCACGCACGATTGGGCCCTGCGTGGTCAAGGCGCAAGTGCCGACCGGCAAGCGCGGCAAAGCCGGCGGCATCAAACTGGCGGCTGACCCCGAGGCGGCCAAGGCTGCCGCCCGCGGCATGCTGGGCATGACCATCGGCGAGCATCGCGTTGGCACCGTGCTGGTCGAGGCGCAGGTGGGAATCGCGCGCGAGATGTATGCCGCTGTCCTCAACGATCCGGCAAGCAAGGGGCCCCTGCTGCTGTTCTCGGCCGAGGGGGGCATGGACATCGAGGAGATTGCCGCCAAGCACCCGGGCTCGCTGGTGCGGATGGCGGTGGACATCCGCAATGGTGTCGATGGCGTGGCGCTGCGACGCGCACTGCCTCAGATCGCGGGGCTCCCGACCGAGACGCTCGCCGATCTGCTGCAGCGCCTGTATGCCGTCTACGCGGACACGGATGCCGAGCTGGTCGAGATCAACCCTCTGGTTCTGACCAAGAACGGCGCGCTCGTGGCGCTCGACTGCAAGCTCGCGATGGACGACAGCGGCGTGCCGCGGCACGAGGCGCTGGCCAAAACGGGCACCCCCGAGGCGCTGACCGGGCTCGAGGCGCAGGCCAAGACGCTGGGCCTCAAGTTCATCGAGCTCGACGGCAACGTCGGCGTGCTTGCCAATGGCGCGGGCCTCACCATGACCACCATGGACGCAGTGCGCCACTACGGTGGCGCGCCGGCCAACTTCCTGGAGATCGGCGGCGAGAGCTACACCAAGGCCAAGCCGGCGCTGGAGCTGGTGCTCTCCAACCCGCGCGTGAAGTGCCTGCTGGTGAATTTCTGCGGCGCATTCGCGCGTACCGACGTGATGACCGAGGGCGTGATCACCGCCTGGGCCGAGCTCCAGCCGAGCATTCCCATCTTCTTCACCATCCACGGCACCAACGAGGACGAGGCGATCGCCATGGTGAAGGGCCGGCTCGGCATCACCCCGTTCGATCTGATGGACGACGCGGTCAAAGCCGCCGTCGAGGCCGCGCGATGATCCTCTCGGGCAGCGACACGGTGCTGGTGCTCGGCATCACCGGCAAGCAGGGCACGTTCTGGTCGGAGCGCATGCGCGACTACGGCACGAAGATTATCGGCGGCGTGAACCCCAGGCGTGCCGGAGAGACGCATCTGGGCCTGCCGGTGTGGGCCACGGCGCAGGACGCTGCCCGCGACACCAAGATCGATGCTGCCGTGATGTTCATCCCGCCGTTCGGCGTGAAGGAGGCGGCGCTCGACGCCATCGGCGCCGGCATCGGCAAGATCGTGTGCCTGACCGAGCACGTGCCGGTGCACGACACCATGTATGTCCTGGCGGCCGCCCGCGAGCGCGGCGCGCAGGTAATCGGGCCCAACACCGCCGGCCTCGTCACGGTCGGGGAGTGCTTTGCGGGCTTCATGCCGGCCTTCAACGCGCGCGTGTTCCAGCCGGGCAGCGTCGGCGTCATCTCACGCTCAGGCTCGCTCGGCACGCTGCTGTGCCTCAATCTCGTCCAGGCAGGCCTCGGCATTTCCGCCTTCATCGGCATCGGCGGCGACCCGGTCATCGGCACCACCACCAGGGACGCCCTGATTGCGCTTGACGCCCACGCAGGAACAAAAGCGATTGCGCTGGTCGGCGAGATCGGCGGTGCCATGGAGGAGGAGGCGGCCGAGTACGCCAAGACCATGAAAAAGCCGATCGCGGCTTTCATCGCCGGCGCTGCCTCGCCGCCGGGCAAGCGCATGGGTCATGCTGGCGCCATCGTCATGGGCGACAAGGGCAGCTACGCCGGCAAGAAGCGGGCGCTCGAGGCCGCTGGCGTCACTGTATGCCCCACGCCCAACGGCGTCGCAGCGGCGTTGCGGCAGGCCTGAGAGTGCCGCCGGCATTTTGTTGTGCCTGAGCCATCATCTGCGGTCTAGGATGGGCCGCAGCCGCCGCCAGGGAGAATTGTGATGCTCAGGGTCTATGGGCGCGCCAACTCCATCAATGTCCGCAAGGTGCTGTGGATGCTCGACGAGATCGGCATCAAGTACCAGCGTGAGGATTGGGGGCACGAGCGACTAGGCCAACGGCCCGGCTACAGGGCGCATGGCCGCAACGGCACGCCTTGAGCGGCTCGCAAGGTGGCCACGGGCCATCTGCCGGCGCTCGGCCGCTGCCATGGGGAGGAGACGAGGTGCGATGGAGCGCATCGCCCGGCAGATCGGCGTGAGTGCGACGGTGCTGACCTGCTGGCTGGCAGGCCAAGCCCAAGCGCAGGAGTATTGCGTCGCCTGCAGCGAGCCCAATGCGCTCTACCGCTGCATCATCGAGGGGGCCAAGCCCGGCGGCGGCCAGTCGCTGCAGATGCTCTGCATCACAACCATGGCCAAGCAGGGCGGGCACGCCACCTGCGGGGTGAAACGCGGCACCGTGTTCGACTGCGACGGCGCGGTAAAGCGCATCCCGTGGGCCGCAGTCGAGGCCCCGCACGCGCCCGATGCGGCCCAACCTCTTCCCTGGGCGGCCCAGCCGCCAGCGAAGCCCGAGCCGGCCGCAGCGGCGCCTGCCCCGGCTGTGCCGGCACCCCCGCCTCCGCCTGCGCCGTCGCCCGACCAGCCGCCGGCAACCGTGCTGGAGCTCGCCAAGCGCGCCAACGAGGACACGGCCAAGCAGATGAAGAAGGCCGGTGAGACGATGCAGAAGGCCGGCGAGACCGTGAAGAAGGCCACCAAGAAGACCTGGGATTGCGTGGTCTCGTTCTTCACCCACTGCTGAGCGAGAACGCGGCGGTCAGTGCCGCGCCAGCCACTCGCGCGCCTGGCGCTGCGCCTCGGCAATCTCCGCCTTGGACAGCTCGCCGGCAATCTCCATGCGATAGCGCTTGGCGTCCTCGTTGCCGCGCATGGCGGCGAGATTGAACCACTTGTGCGCGCTCACCAGGTCGAGATCGACGTCGCGACCGGCGCAATACATCAATCCGAGCTCGAACAGCGCGTCCGGCGTGCCTCCTGCGGTCGCGATCTCGAGAACCTCGTGCGTGCTCAATTCCAAGCGAGCCATGACACCTTACCCCTGCTGTCTGTTGTCTCTCCCGCTGTGCGCGGTCGGTGGACCGGGGGTCGACCTCCCGCCGAATTGCGAGCTAGCACGCCCCTGCCGAGTTGCGAAAAACCATCTCAAGTCGTGGATGAAATCTCGTAAATTTCGAAGCAATTGCCGAGGGATCGGGCGAGCATCAGCGTTAAGGGGTCACCTCGTGGGCATTCACTGCGAGACAATCCTCCCGATCTGGCATGCCGGTTAAGGCGCGCACAAAACCTTGTGCACCATCGGCTAACCGAAGCGGCAGATCGCAGCCCGCCGCATGGCTCGCGCGCCGCCGTGCCTTTTGCATCGGGCGCAACACTTTTTGGCAGTGCGCGCGGAGAATTTCAGGCTTGCCATGCGCCTTCGAGCCGCTAAGCTTCTTCTGTCGGGTCCGGGCCAGAGGGGGGCTTTCATGCTGTTGCGGGGAGCGATTGTTGTCCTCGCGGGTGCATTGCTGGCGGGCTGTGCCAATAGCCAGCCGTTCTCCACCGGGCTCGAGGCGCAGGCGGCTCAAGCCGACCAGGATCTCTCGCGCGACCCCAGCAAGCAGACCCTGGCCTCCAAGGTCCTCTCGGCCATCGCGCTGGAGCGCGTCACAGGCCGCAAACCCGACCCGGCCCGGCTCAGCGAGCTCAATTGACTTTTTGAGCGGTCCAATGTCGGCCGTCGACCAGGTCATCTTCAGGGTGACTCGAGGAACCGCAGGCTCGTGGGGCTGACAACGCCGCTATGGATGGGCCCTGACCGGCAAGCGACGCGCGGGCGCCGGTCGGACTCTCGCAGGCCTTGGCGCCGGATCCGCGACGGCAATAGGCCCGGCGGCGGGCGGGCATCAATCAATGCAGCTTCACATGCGGCTCGGTGCGCCGGGTGATGACGCGGGCAAGCGTATCCAGTGCCACCTTGGTTGGTCCGTGCAGCGCAAGCTGGTGCAACTTGTAGAGCGACTTGTACATCAGGCCGGCGAAGAGGCCCTCGATGAAGAGATTGCCGCCGACGAGCTTGCCCATCAGGTTGCCGACCGTCGAATAGGTGCCGAGCGATACCAGCGAGCCGAAGTCGCGGTAGCGCCAGTCTGCCGGCGGCTGACCCTGCAAACGCCTGGGCAGGGTCCGGGCCAGATGCGAGGCCTGCTGGTGCGCAGCCTGGGCGCGCGGTGGCACCGGGGTGGCGTGGCCGGGCCAGGGGCAGGCGGCGCAGTCGCCGATGGCGAAGATGTCGTCATCACGCGTGGTCTGCAGGGATGAGCGCACCACCAGTTGGTTCAGTCGGTTGGTCTCGAGGCCCGCAATGTCCTCGAGCACGTCGGGCGCCTTGACGCCGGCAGCCCACACGACGAGCTCGGCGGGGATCAGGGCGCCGTTGGCGAGCCGCACCCCGCCGGCCAGAACTTCCGCCACGGGTGCACCCGTGTGGATGCGCACTTTCAAGCCCTCGAGCAGCTTGCCCGCCGCCTTCGACAGCCTTTCGGGCAGCTGCGGCAGGATCCTTGGTGCGGCCTCGATGAGGTTGATCTTGATGTCCATGTCGGGATCGATGTTGTCGAGGCCGTAGGCGACGAGCTGGCGCGTCGTCTTGTGCAGCTCGGCGGCGAGCTCGGTGCCTGTCGCACCGGCGCCGATGATGGCGACCTGCAGCTGCTCGGGCCGCAGCGGCTCCGTCTGGACGTGAGCACGGATGCACGCGTTGACGAGGCGGCGGTGGAAGCGCGCCGCCTCATCGGCGGTCTCCAGCGCGATGGCGTGCTCTTTGACGCCGGGCGTGCCGAAATCGTTGGTCAGGCTGCCGATGGCAATGACGAGCGTGTCATAGACGATCTCCTGCGCAGGCGTGACCTCGCGCCCCTCGTCATCGACGAAAGGGCCCACGTACACGATGCGACGCTGCCGATCGACGCCCGTCATCTTCCCGGCGCGATAGGTGAAGCCGTGCCAATAGGCCTGGGCGAGATAGTCGATCTCGTTGACGCCTTGGTCCATGCTGCCGGCGGCGACCTCGTGCAGCAGCGGCTTCCACAGGTGGGTACGCTTGGCCTCGACCAGAGTGACGGCGGCCTTGCCGCGTCGCCCGAGCTTGTTGCCCAGGCGGGTGGCGAGCTCGAGCCCACCGGCACCGCCGCCGACAATGACGATCCGATGCAGCCTTGCATCCACCGCTGTTGCTCCGATGCCGACGACGCCCCGAGCTTCCTGGCCGTCCGAGTTGCACGCGGCAGGGGCATGGCGCGAGCGGCTCACGCCGCCGGATACGGCGCCTCGGCGAGAGCTGCGTGCCCCCTACCTTCCCGCTGCGTAGCCTTGCATGCCGCGCGCATTGGCGCCGGCCTTGCGCCGCACGCCCTCCTGGGAGGCAGCGCTGAGGCGTCCCTCCGACCAATCGGGTCCGACCTCGACCTTGTGGCCGCGGCGTTCGAGCTCCTTGATGGTGGCCTTGGGCACGCGGCCTTCCACGACCAGCACGCCGGGGCGGGCCGTGCGCGGCCAGAACGATAGCGGGAAATGCTCGGTGTGCCAGGCCGGCGCATCGATCGCCTCTTGCAAGTTCATCTTGGGGCTCGCGCTCGACTTGCTGGCGTGGCGCAGGAAGAACAGGCAGCTCCATTGATCCTGCTGGTCACCGCCGGGTGTGCCGAAGCTCATGTAGGGCTTGCCGTCCCTGAACGCCATGCCGACCGAGAGCGAGGAGCGGGGGCGTTTGCCGGGCGCCAGCGAGCCGGGCAGGCCATCCTCGAGCCAGAACATTTGCCCGCGCGAGCCGAGCGGCCAGCCGAGTTCCGGGATCACCGGCGAGGATTGCAGCCAGCCGCCGGACGGCGTGGCCGTGAACATGTTTCCGGCCTTGTCGATGATGTCGATATGCACGGTATCGCCGATCACCTTGCCGCTCGCGGAGACCTGCTGCTCGCCGGCACCGTGGCCGGTGTGGAGGCGTGCGAAAGTCGGCTCGCCGGCGCCGGCCGCGGCCTCGCGCGCGCCCTTGACGATGACGCGGCCGCCATGGCCCTCGATCGTGCCGGGGCGCTGATCCATGGACGCCTCCTTGCCGACGAGCTTGCGGCGCTCGGCGTTGTAGGGCTCCGACAGCAGCGTCTCCATGGGCACATCGACGAACTTGGGATCGCCATAGAAGGCCTCGCGGTCGGCGTAGGCGAGCTTGGCGCACTCCACCCAGGTATGGATGAAGTCGGCATCGGTGGGCCCGAGCTTGTCGACGTCGAAGCCCTTGAGCAGCGCCAGCATCTGCAGCAGAACCGGCCCCTGCGTCCACGCGTGAGGCTTCATGACGCGATAGTTGCCGTAGTCGAGATGGATCGGGCTCCTCGATGGTCGGCAGCCATGTCGCCATGTCATGGGCGGTGAGCACGCCCTTGTGCGGCCGCCCGCTCACGTCCATCACCTCGTTGGTGCGGCAGAACTGCGTCGATCGTCTCGGCGACGAACCCCTGACTCCAGGCCCGCCGAGCGCGTTCGATCTCCTTGACGCGGCCGCCGCCGCCCGCCTCCGCTTCTTTGAGGATGCGCTCGTAGGTTTCGGCGTGCCTGACGTTGGTGAAGAGGGAGTTTGCTTCCGGCACCTTGCCGCCCGGCAGATACACGGCTGCCGAGGTCGGCCAGTGCTTGCGGAAGAGATCGGCGACCGTGGCAATGGTGGAGCAGCCGCGCTCGACCAGGGGATAGCCGTTGCGGGCATAGCCGATCGCCGTCTCCAGCACGTCGCGCAGGCGCATGGTGCCGAAGTCGCGCAGGATCAGCATGTAGGTCTCGAAGGTGCCCGGCACGCACGCGGGCAGCAGGCCGGTGCCGGGAACGATGTCGAGGCCGAGGTGATCGCGGTAGTGCGCAATCGTAGCCCCGGCGGGAGCGGAACCTTGGCCACAAACGACGAAGGGCTTCTTCGCCTTGGCATCGTAGAGCATGGCGGGAATGTCGCCACCCGGCCCGCACAGGTGCGGCTCCACCACCTGCAGGGTGAAAGCGGTGGCCACCCCAGCGTCGAAGGCGTTGCCGCCTCGCTCCAGGATCGACATGCCGACCGCGGTGCCGATCCAATGCGTAGAGGCGACGACCCCGAAGGTGCCATCGATCTCGGGCCGGGTTGTGAAGGGCCCCGCGTTGATGTTTGCCATCTGTTGCTCTGCCTCCGCCTCGCGAGAGTCGCTGCGGGCGCAGACTAGAGCAGGATCGCTTCGGGTGGAATCTTTATGGCTTGCGGTCTAACCGACGGGCACGCTCTCGAGCGCGCGGATGCATGCTTCCACGCCGTCCTGCCAAGGCGGCAGGCGTACGCCGAACGTGCGCTCCAGCTTGCTGCAATCGAGGCGTGAGTTGGCGGGCCGGCGGGCGGGCGTGGGGTAGTCGGCCGTCGTGATTGGGATGACCGGCACTTGCGGGATACCGAGGCGCGCAGCCGCGCACACGATGGCATCGGCAAATCCGTGCCAGGTGGTCTCGCCGGCGGCGGTTGCGTGATAGGTGCCCCAGGCCGACGCCGCCTGCCCGGGGGCGAGCCGAGCGGCGATGTCGAGAATGGCTTCGGCCAGATGCGGCGCATAGGTCGGGCAGCCCTGCTGGTCGGCGACGACCCGCAGCTCGGGGCGCTCGCGCGCCAGACGCAGCATGGTGCGCAGGAAGTTCTGTCCGTAGGGCGCATAGACCCAGGCCGTGCGCAGAACGAGGTGCTGCGGATTGGCCGCCGCGACCGCAACCTCGCCTTCGAGCTTGGAGCGGCCGTAGGCACCGAGAGGGCTCGTCGCGTCGCTCTCCACATAGGGGGCAGGCTTGGTGCCGTCGAACACGTAGTCGGTCGAGACGTGCACGATCGGGATGCCACGCAGCCTTGCCGCCGCCGCCAGCGAGGCCAGCCCCGTCGCGGTTGACGGCGAAGGCCTGCTCGCTCTCACTCGCCGCTTTGTCGACCGCCGTATAGGCTGCCGCATTGACGATGAGGTCCGGCTCGGCGGCCTCGATGGCGCGAGCGATCGAGGCATGGTCGGCAATATCGAGTTGCGGACGACCGAGCGCGACGAGGCCAAGGCTGCGCCGGTCCCGGGCGGCAGCGACGAGCGCGCGGGCGAGCTGACCTTGGCCGCCTGCCACCAGGATCTTCATCGCCGTCTCCTTGTCGCCACCGCAATTGAGTTGCCGCCGCGGCCCGACCCTGCGGCTCGCGCGCACCCCGTCGTTGGCATTGCTCGCAAGCAGCATGCCTTGGCAAGGGCAGAGGATCTCGGATCGTTAATGGCCGAACCGGGCTCAGGCTCGACTCGAAGCTCGGCGTACGCGAGCAAGCACGACCACAGACAGGATCTCGAACAGCATCTGAGCCGCGGCCTGCGCCGTGTTGGTGGTGGCATCGTACTGGGGCGCCACCTCCACCACGTCGCCGCCGACTATGTCGATTTCGGCACAGCCGCGTACGAGCTCCATGGCCTCGCGGGTGCTCAGTCCTCCGACCTCGGGGGTGCCGGTGCCTGGCGCGAACGCAGGGTCGAGGCTGTCGACATCGAAGGACACGTAGGTCGGCCCTTCGCCCACCACCTCCCGAATTTGCTCGATGATCTGCGCCGTACCCAGGCGCGGAACCTCCTCGGCGTGGATGACGGTCATGCCGCTATCGTAGGAGAACTCCCACAGGTATTCCGCCCCGCCGCGGATGCCGATCTGGATCGTGCGATCCGGGTCCAGCACGCCGGCCAGCACCGCCTCCCGGAACGGCCCGCCGTGATGGAACTTGGAGCCCTCGTAGGGCCCGCTGGTATCGCAGTGCGCGTCGATATGCACGAGCCCGAGCGGGCGTTCAGCGCCAAGCGCCTTGAGTATCGGCAAGGTAACGGAGTGGTCGCCGCCGACGCTCACCGGCGCCACGCCGGCTGCGGCGATCCTGGCATAGCAGGCCTGGATATCCGCGTGACTCTCTTCCAGGCTGAATCGGCTACGGAAGGGGACATCGCCGACATCGGCGATCCTGCACTCCGAGAGCGGCGCCAGCCGGTGGACGTGATGGAAGGGGCCGATGCGCTCCACCGCGCGCACGGCACGGGGCCCCAGCCGCGCGCCCGCTCTGTTGGTGACGCCAAGGTCCATCGGCAGGCCGACGAGCGCCACATCGAGGCTGCCGAGATCGGCACGCTGCAAGGCGTCGAGCCGCATCGGGGCGCCAAGGAGCGTCGAAACACCCTCGTAGGGCTTGGGCCGGCGATCGCCGGCAAAGACTTTCTCGATGACCTTGCGGAATTCCGGATGGTGCGACTGGCCTGGCGCATTGTCCGCATAGCGGGCGCGCAGGTTCTCGAGCTTCTTGCTGTCCATCTGCGAGCTCTATGTGCGCGGTGTCTTGCCCGGGTCGCATCCGTCATGGTTGCCGCAGGGTTCCCCGCAGCCCCAACCCGGGGCATCTTTACCAATTTTTTCCCGTGATTGCTGCGTTTCTCGCAGATTTCCCCACCTGAAGAAACTGTTAGGGCGCGATCTCGATAATCCCCAGCCTGCAAGGACAGTGCTCGGGGGAGCCGGCATGCCCAACGTCGGTCGGCAATGCACGGGAGCCGGCGCATCGCGCCCTTCGCCGCGACCCGGCCTCGCGGCCCGCATAGGCCTCGTGCCATCGCGGCCGCAGCCGGTGCGCAGGCTCGTCAGCGCACTCGGTTTCATCGTCGCTCTCCTCACTACTGTGTCGCTGCCCCTTGGCTACGGAATTGTTGCCCATCTCAAGAGCGCCCAGTCACTCGCCTACGAGGCCGAGCTGACCGCAACGCGCGCAGCCGCATACATGCCGGAACGCGAGGGCTCGCGGCAAACTGATGCGGACCTGCTGGCCGCCATCGCGGAGATGTTGCCCCCCGCCGCCTTCCCAGTCATCCAGCGCATCATCGACAAGCGGGGCGAGACGATGCTGCAAAAGGGCAGCTCCCTGCCCTGGCCGACATTTGCCCGCGCGGCGCCGATCTTGGCCTCCGGGGCCATGATCGGCACGGTGCAGGTGTCCGCCAGCATGCGCCCGCTGCTGATCGAGGTCGGTTTGGTCGGGCTTGTTGCGCTGGCGCTCGGCGTGGCGGCCTACTTCGCGTTCGCGGTCCTGCCGCTCGGCATCATCGACGGGACACTCGAGAAGCTCGGGACCGCGAACGACAAGCTGGAGCAGCAGAACGTGCTGCTCGATACGGCCTTGGACAACATGGCCCAAGGCCTGGTGATGTACGATGCCAACGAGCGCGTCGTCTTCGCCAACGAGCGCTTTCAGGAGATGTACGGACTTGCGCCCGGTTGGCTGCAACCAGGCAGGACGCTGCACGAGCTCGCGGCAACGGGCGTCGCCAAAGGCATCTACAAGCGCGCCGGTGCCGATGACATCACCAAGGTGATACGCCAGCGCGTGGCGCGTGGGGTGGTCAGCCACATCACGAGCAGGCTGGACGACGGACGCATCATATCGGTCGCGATCCATCCGCGCCCCGGCGGCGGCTGGGTATCGACCCATACCGACATCTCCGAGCGCGAAAAGCTCAACGCGCGGCTCGAGGAGCAGAACCGGCTGCTCAAGGAGCAGGAGGAGAGGCTGCGGGTGCAGAACCAGCAGCTCGATACCGCGCTCAACACCATGGTGGAGGGGTTGGCAATGTTCGATGCGGACGCACGCATCGTTCTCGCCAATGCGCCTTACGCCGAGCTCTACGGCCTCGCGCCGGATCAGGTGAAGCCCGGCACAACGCTACGCGAGGTGGTCGACTGTCGCATCGCCAAGGGACTTTACGCAGGCCAACCCCCCGACGCGATCGTGACGGTGCTGCTGCAGCAGGCCAGAGCGGGCGGCGTGCGGCATCTCGTCAACAAGCTCTCCGACGGCAGGATGATCTCCGCTGCTGTGCGTCCGCGCGACGACGGGGGATGGGTGGTGACGCATCAGGATGTCACCGAGCGCGAGATGCTCTCGGCACGCCTGGCTGCCCAAAACGACCTGCTGCTGCAGCAAGAAGCAGAGCTGCGGGCCCAGAACGAGCGGTTCGAGACGGCGCTCCGCAACATGTCGCACGGCGTGTGCATGTTCGATTCCGAGCAACGCGTGGTGATGGCAAACGAGCGCTACGCGGAGATCTACGGTCTGGCGCCGGGGCAGATGCGGCCAGGCACTACGCTGCGCCAGATTATCGAGCATCGCATCGCCAGGGGCCTGTTCGCCGGCGACAACCCCGAGGACTACCTCAAGGAGCGGCTGACGAGGTTCCGCGACGCATCCACCGCCGTGCATCGTCTCAGCGACGGGCGCGCCATTTGTGTTCGCCGCCAGCCGATGTCGGAGGGGGGCTGGGTGACGACGCACGAGGACATTACCGAGCGCCAGCAGCTCCAGGTCCGCCTCGAGCAGCAGAACCAGCAGCTCGACGCCGCCATGAACAACATGTCGCAGGGACTGGCCATGTTCGACGACGAGCAGCGGCTCGTCGTCTGCAACAGGCTTTATGCGGATATGTACGGCCTCTTGCCGGAGCAAGTGCAGCCAGGCACGACCGTGCGCGAGATCGTGGAGCACCGCATTGCCAACGGCTGCTACGCTACGGGCGAGCCGCAACAGCTGGCGGACGCGTTCATTGCCAACTACGGCAGGATCGACTCCCAGGTGCATGAGCTCGCCGATGGTCGCATCGTCAACGTCTCGCAACGGTTCATGGCCAATGGCTGGCGCGTCTTCACGCACGAGGACATCACCGAGCGCCGGCGCTCGGAGGCCAAGATCGTGCATATGGCGCTGCACGACGCCCTGACCGATCTGCCCAACCGCGTGCTGTTCAACGAGCGCCTCGAGCACGCGCTCACCCGCGTCAGGCGCGGCGAGGTGGTGGCGGTTCATCTCCTCGATCTCGACCACTTCAAGACCGTCAACGACACGCTCGGTCATTCCGCCGGCGACAAGCTCCTGAAGATGGTGACGCAGCGCCTGCACGCCCTCGTGCGCGAGACCGATACCATTGCCCGCATGGGCGGGGATGAGTTCGCCATCCTGCAGGTCGCCATCAGCCATCCAGCAGATGCCACCGCGCTGGCATTGCGCGTCATCGAGGCGGCAAGCGCCCCCTACGACATCGACGGCCACCAGGTCATCATTGGCGCCAGCATCGGCCTGGCCGTAGGGCCAACCGACGGCGACAGCCCCGACCAGCTCATTCGCAACGCGGACTTGGCGCTCTACCGCGCCAAGGGAGACGGGCGCGGCACATACCGATTTTTTGGCCCCGAGATGGACGCGCAGATGCACACGCGCCGCGTCATGGAGCACGACCTGCGGAAAGCCCTCCCGGCCGGCCAGTTCGAGCTTTACTACCAACCGGTGATAGATCTGCGCCGAGACGAGATCAGCGGGGTCGAGGCCTTGATCCGTTGGCGCCATCCGGACAAGGGCATTATTCTGCCCGGCGCATTCATCCCGGTGGCCGAGGAGATCGGTTTCATCATTCCGCTCGGCGAGTGGACGATCCGGCAGGCCTGTCTGACAGCCAGCCGTTGGGTCGGCGAGACCAGGGTCGCGGTCAATCTCTCCCCCGCGCAGTTCCGCAACCGGGACTTCGTCCAGGTGGTGGTCAGCGCGCTGGCGGCGTCGGGCCTGGCCGCCGACCGGCTCGAGCTCGAGATCACCGAGAGCACGCTGCTGCAGGACAGCGAAGCCACGCTCTCCACCCTCTACCAGCTGCGCGCGCTCGGCGTGCGCATCGCCATGGACGATTTCGGCACCGGCTACTCCTCGCTCAGCTACCTGCAGAGCTTTCCCTTCGACAAGATCAAGATCGACCGCTCCTTCATCAAGGACATCGCCGAGGGCGTCGGCTCGCTCAACATCGTGCGGGCGGTGACGGCGATGGCCAGAGGCCTCGGCATGGAGACCACGGCCGAGGGCGTCGAGACCAAGGAGCAGCTCGAGACCGTGCGGGCCGAAGGCTGCACCGAGATGCAGGGTTTTCTCTTCAGCCAGCCAATGCCCGCCAGCGAGATCGAGCAGCTGCTGCTGACAAGGCGCACTCCGCAATCGGGCACAGAGAGGACAGCCGCGGATCGCGCCGCCTGACGGGGTGGATCGCAAACCCCCTGTCACGCTGTGACGTGAGCTGCGCTCTCGTAGGCATCGGTCCTGGGAGCGGCGCTCAAGAGGCCGACAAGGTTGCCCCACAGCGCTTGAATGCGGGCAACGGCCCTGTCCGCATCCTCTTTGCTGCTGTAGATGGCCACCACCACGCCCTGGCCGTCGCTGCGCCAGAGCGCATAGGTATCGATCATGCCGGGCAAGGCCTTGGCGCGAGGGCCCATCTCCGCGATTTTTGCCGGCAACTCGTGGATGCGCGCAGGGTCCACCTTGAAGGTGGTGACGCGGGCATACATGAATGCTCCTCCTTTGCGCAGGCACGACACACAGCCGCGAAAGATCGCATGCTGCTTCCCCCGCGACAACGACGGCACGGTCCGTCGCATTCGGCTCCTGGATATGCGCGGCCGGACTCGTATAGTGTCAGTCAAAGTCTGGCGTGACGCGCGAACCAGGAGTTGACCAAGGATGCTTCCAGCCTCGGCGGATGTGGTGGTGGTGGGCGGGGGCAATGCCGCCATGTGCGCGGCGCTCGCGGCGCGAGAGCATGGCGTTTCTGTGCTCGTTCTCGAGCGCGCGCCACGCGAGGAGGCCGGCGGCAACAGCCGCTTCACGGCGGGCGCCATGCGCTGCGTCTACGACGGGGTCGAGGATCTCAAAGCGCTGATGCCGGACCTCACCGAGCAGGAGATCGCCCAGACCGACTTCGGCACCTATACCGAGGATCAGTTCTTCGACGACATGTACCGAGTCACCGAGTATCGCACCGACCCCGACCTCGTGGAGATCCTCGTCAAAAGCAGCCGCGAGACGCTGCGCTGGATGCGCACCAAGGGTGTGCGCTTCGCGCCGATCTGGGGCCGGCAGGCCTTCAAGGTCGACGGCCGGTTCAAGTTCTGGGGCGGCCTCACCATCGAGAGCCATGGCGGCGGGCCGGGCCTGGTCGCCGCGCTCACCGCTGCAGCCGAGAAGAACGGCATACCGATTCTCTACGACACGCGCGCCGTCGGGTTGGTCGCAGACGACGACGGCGTGCAGGGGCTGCGCGTCCGACACGAGGGCAAGACCGGCACGATCAAAACCCACAACGTCGTGCTCGCCGCGGGCGGATTTCAGGCCAACGCCGAATGGCGCACGCGCTACATGGGTCCAGGCTGGGAGCTCGCCAAGGTGCGCGGCACCCGCTTCAACACCGGCGACGGCATCAAGATGGCGCTCGATGCCAACGCCATGCCGACCGGCAACTGGTCGGGCGGCCACGCGGTCGCCTGGGACCGCAACGCGCCCGAGTTCGGCGATCTCTCGGTCGGCGACAACTTCCAGAAGCACAACTACCCCTTCAGTCTCATGATCAACGCCAACGGCGAGCGCTTCGTCGACGAGGGTGCCGACTTCCGCAACTACACATATGCCAAGTACGGCCGCGTGATCTTAATGCAGCCGGGCCAGTTCTGCTGGCAGGTGTTCGACAAGAAGGTCCTGCATCTGCTGCGCGACGAGTACCGCATCAAGCGCATCACCAAGGTGTCCGCCGAGACGCTGCCTGAGCTCTGCGAGAAGCTCGAGGGCGTCAATGCCGGCAAGGCGCTCGAGACCATCAAGGCCTTCAACGCGGCCGTGAAGCGCGAGGTGCCCTTCAATCCCAACGTCAAGGACGGCCGCTGCACGGTGGGGCTGCCGATCCCCAAGTCCAACTGGGCCATCACCATCGAGGAGCCGCCCTTCGAAGCCTATGCCGTCACCTGCGGCCTCACATTCACGTTCGGCGGCGTCAAGATCGACACCAGCGCACGCGTCATCGATACGGACGGCATGCCGATCCCCGGCCTCCATGCGGCGGGCGAGATGGTCGGCGGCATCTTCTATTTCAACTATCCGGGCGGAACGGGGCTGACCAACGGCTCCGTGTTTGGCCGCATAGCCGGCAGCACGGCGGGTGCGCGCGCCCGCGGCCGCAACGCCTGACCGCGTTCGCTTTTGGCTGAGGAGCATCGCGCTTGGCCCAGACACGGTGGCAGGCTCGAGCGCATCTTGCACAAGCCGCAGTGCAAGCGGCATGCTCGCCATCGAAACCCAGCCGGCAACAAGGGGAGGTGCCCCCATGACCTTCTCGATCATCGCCTGCGACGACCAGACGGGCAGAGTTGGCATCGCGGTGGCCGGCAAGGCCTTTGCCGTGGGCGCACGCGTGCCGTTCATCAGGACCGGTGTGGGTGCCATCGCCAGCCAAGCCAAGGGCAACCAGCACTACGGGCCGCGCGGCCTCGCGCTGTTGGCGGCCGGCGCTTCTGCGGCGGACACCGTGCGCCTCCTGATCGCGGCCGACGAGGACCAGGACATCCGGCAGCTACATGTCATGGACCGACAGGGCCGCTTCGCCGCACATACCGGGGAAGAGTGTCCCGAATGGTGCGGGCACCTGGTGATGCCGAGCTTCTCGCTCGCCGGCAACATCCTAGCCGGCGCCAATGTGCTCGACGACATGGCCGCAGCCTACGAGGCGGGCGCCGAGATGCCGTTCGTCCAGCGGCTCATCGCGGCGTTGAAGGCAGCCGAGGCCACCGGCGGCGACAAGCGCGGGCGCCAGTCGGCCGCGCTGCTGATCCATGGCGACAAGGAGTGGGCACTCCTCAACATCAGGGTCGACGATCATCCCGATCCGTTGGCCGAGCTGATGCGGCTGGAGGAGATCGCCCGCGCGACGTGACGGGGGCAGACCGCCGGCATCAACGCGTGGAGCTTGCGCGAACCGATCGGGCCAAGAGGTCTGATCCCCTCGCTGCTCGCCATCATGCCCCACACCATCGCCATCAGCAGGTAGAAGTGGCGCCAGTGGTCGATGTCGATGATCAGGCCTTCGCAGACGTTGCCGATGAAGCAGGCATAGACAACCAGGAACAGCGGCTGTGCGGCCCCGCGCGCCAGCGCATGGCGGAGCCCCAACAGGCTGGTCGAGCCGACCAGGCCCATGAAAATGAGACCGCCGAGCCAGCCTGCGTTGAGGAACATCGCCAGATAGACGTTGTGCGGCTCCTCGTGGTGGTAGTGCGGGGCGAATTGCTGGGCGCCGATGCCCAGGGGGTGATCGATGATGAGATTGGCCGCCTTCTCCTGGCCGCCGAAACGGCCATCCGGGCCTTCGTCGTAGCTCTGGGTCAATGCCGCCCGCTCCTCGAGCAGGTTGGCAACCGTGTCGATTTGCAGGCCCACTGCGACAACGCCCCCGACAGCCGCCACGGCGATCAGTGCCAACGCTGCGAACTTGAACCGCACCCAGTTGCTGCGGGCGGTCAGGACATGGAGCGCGCCGAAGATCGCAGCCGCCATGGCCAGATTGATCCAGGCGCCGCGCGAGAAGCTGAGCAGGATGGCAAAACCGGCGATGCCGAGCACGACGAGCGGCAAAAGCGCTCGACGCAGCGGTGAGCGGGCGAGCCGGCTCAGCGCGAAGACCAGCGCGGGGATGAGGAACGGCCCGAACACGTTGGGGTCCTTGAAGAGGCCGGTGGCGCGGTCAAAACGCGTCATGAGCTCGTGTGCCCCGGCGAGTAGGTCGAAATACCCCGCGATCCCGGCGAGTGCGGCCAGCATGGCCGCCCACGTGTAGGCGCCCAGGATGAGGCGCGCGTGGGCCTCCGGGCGCTTGGCCACGAAGGCCGCGAAGCACGAAGGTGGCGACGTAGAGATAGAGGGTGACGCCCGTGTGCGCGACGGCAAGGCCGACGTCGGCGGCCCCTGTTGCGGCCACGAATGCGGCGGCCGCCGCCACCAGCATCAGCGCCAGAAGTCCAAGCAGTGTCGGCGAGATCGCGACGAGGCCGATCACGGGCAGCAGCACGACGAGACCGATGGTCAGCGCGTCGACGGGTGCCGGCTCGGAGAACACGACGCCGCCGGAGGCAACTGTCAGCCACACCAGGGCAAGGGCCAGCCTGTGGACGGCGCTGCGGCGCGCGGCGAGCGTTGAGGGATGCAGCGAGAGGGCGAGCGTCGGTCATGGAGGTCGCGCCTCAGTAGGCGTTCTCGCCGTGCAGCAGCGCGAACGGCGTCTTGAGGAGGATGTAGAGGTCGAACAGCACCGACCAGTTGTCGATGTAGTAGAGGTCGTGCTCGACCCGCTTCTGGGTCTTTTCGGCCGTATCGGTCTCGCCGCGCCAGCCGTTGACCTGTGCCCAGCCGGTGATGCCGGGCTTCACCCTGTGGCGCGCGAAGTAGCCGTCGACGACATCCTGGTAGAGCCGGTCGGCGGCCTTGGCCTGGAGCGCATGCGGACGCGGGCCGACGAGCGAGAGCTCGCCCTTGATCACGTTGAAGAGCTGCGGCAGCTCATCGAGACTGGTCTTGCGGATGAAGCGGCCGACACGGGTGACGCGCGGATCGCCCTTGGTGACGAGCCTGGCTGCGTTGGCGTCGGCCTGATCGACGAACATCGAGCGAAACTTGAAGATCTCGATCAGCTCGTTGTTGAAGCCGTAGCGCTTCTGGCGAAACAGCACTGGGCCCTTGCTGTCGAGTTTCATCGCCGCAGCGACCACCCCCATGACAGGGGCCAGCGCCACCAGCGCGAGCGCGGCCACGCTCTTGTCGAACAGCCACTTGGCAAGCACGCTCCAGTCGGCGATCGGCCGGTCGATGATGTCGAGCAGGGGCACGGTGCCGGCGAACGAATATGTCCGCGGCGAGAACCTGAGCCTGGAGGCTTCCGCGGCGAGGCGAATGTCGACGGGCAGCACCCAAAGCTTTTTGATGAGCTGGAGTACGCGCGTCTCCGCGCTGACCGGCAAAGCTACCACCAGCATGTCGATGCACGAGCGGCGGCAGTAGTGCATGAGTGCGTCAGCATTGCCGAGGTTGGGATAGCCGGCAATCGTGCGTCCCGCCCGGTCGACCCCGCGGTCGTCGAACACGCCGCAGACGCGGATGTCGCTGGTGGGATCGGAGTTCGAGCGCCTCGAGCAGGCTCTCGGAGGCCGGACCGGTGCCGTAGACGATGGCCCGGCGCGTCAGGCTGCCGTTGACGAGGCCGCGCCTGGTCAGTGCCGCGACGCCAGCGCGGTAGGCGATGAGGGCGGCGGCGCCCCCGGCGTACCACAGGGCCAGCCAGACCCGAGAGAACTCGGGCGCGAGCTTGAGAAAGAATACCGCCGCGAGCAGCACGCCCACAGTCGCAGTCCAGCCCGTGAGCAGGCGCGCGAGCCGGCTGTGAGGGCTCGAGAACGCCGGGATGGTGTAGAGGCCGAGCGCCTGGAATACGGCGACTGAAACAAGCCCGGTGAGCGCCAGCGCTGCGGCATACTGGCGGAAGAATTCGGCAACGTAGAAATACGCAATGAGGAAGCCGAGGCCCGAGAGAAGGGCAAATTCGCCGATACGCACGAGGCCCGCGAAGACTCGTGGCGATACGCGCGTCTTCCTGTCCTCCACAGGAAGCGCCGAAGCGCCGAACGTCGAGCGGGATTGGGCTGCCAGCCGCGCCGCCTTTACCCTGTTGCTCCTGCGCGATACGGAGCCGGCCACGCCCCGCGTCTTGTCGGCGGCCGGCGCGGGGGCTTCCCATGTGGCCTCTGCGACGGCCGGACCTGCGGGCATGAGCGTTAAGCCTTGTCTTGATTTGGCTGCTTAACGGCTGCCGTAGCACCTCGCGTGCCAGATGCGTTCCGGGGCCCAGCTTGCGTGTCGGTCGTTCCGCGTCGCCTGCGAGGAAGACTAATGTTCCGTTAACAGCGACGCGGGTCGTGGTGCGCGTGCTGACCACGTGTTGCGCTCAGGATTGCTGATTGCGGCTCGGCATGGTCCGAGCTGGGAAAGCGCCTGGCTACTTCGGCGCGCGCTTGGCCAATATTCGCTGCAACGTGCGGCGATGCATGTTGAGACGCCGGGCCGTCTCCGACACATTGCGGTTGCAGAGCTCATAGACGCGTTGAATATGCTCCCAGCGCACGCGGTCGGCCGACATGGGGTTCTCGGGCGGCTGAGCCTTCTCGTTGACCGGGGCGAGCAGCGCATCCGTCACGTCGTCGGCGTCGGCTGGCTTCGCCAGATAGTCGACAGCGCCGAGCTTCACGGCCGAGACGGCGGTGGCGATATTGCCGTAGCCGGTAAGCACGATGGTGCGCGCGTCCGGCTTGACCTTCGCCAGCTCGGCCACGACGTCGAGACCGTTGCCGTCTTCCAGCCGCATATCGACTACGGCGAAGGCCGGCGCCTTCTGCCGGATCAGGTCCAAGCCCTCGGCCACGGAATGTGCCGTTCGCACCTCGAAGCCGCGCATCTCCATGGCGCGCGCAAGCCGCAACACGAATGCCCGGTCGTCGTCCACCAGAACGAGGGAGCGGTCTTCCGGCAACTCGTCGGGTTTGAATGCGAAGTCTTCAGCCACGTCGCTGCCTCCAGCTAATACCAGTATAGCGGGCTCCAAGCTCGAGCCCAAGCCTCGAGGCGCTGGACCGCTGCCAACTCATTAATGGACGCCGCCTGCCAGTCCGGCGGGCTGCAGCCGGGACGCTTGCCCTCCGATGGCCGGCGAAGCCGGCTGTTTGCGCTCGAACATCTCGCGCTGCCAGCTGATCTTGACGACGGCCCCCCGCTGAGGCCGTTCACGGTTGTCGAGGCTGACGCTGGCGCCCGAGCGCTCGAGAAGGGTCTTGGCGATGAAGAAACCGAGCCCCAGGCCGGACGGTTCTCCATCCGTTGTAGGATTGCGCGGCCGCGCCGGCCGTGTCGTGACGTAGGGTTCACCGAGCGCATCCATGACATCGGCGGGCACCCCGGGGCCGTCGTCGGCGATGGTGATCGTCACATCCCGAGCCGACCAGCTTGCGATGATCTCGACACGGCTGCTGGCGAAGTCGACAGCGTTTTCGACAAGGTTGCCAAGTCCATAGATGACGCCCGGCCGCCGCTCGCCGATCGGCTCCGGCGACGGCGCACCATCGATACCGGCCTCCGGCGCCGCCGCCACCACCAGCTCGGCGCTGAACCCACGATAGGGGTCCGCTGCCTCCTCGATCAGTTGCGTCACGCTCATGCGTGCGTGCAGGAGGTCGGGCTCGCTCGGGGTGCGCGTGAGCTTCTTCAAGATTTCCCGGCAGCGTGCGGCCTGGGTTTGCAGCAAGGCGAGGTCCTCGGCGAGTTGCGTGCCCGTCGGTGCATCCCTTGCAAGCTCCTTGGCGACGACCGTGATGGTGGAAAGGGGAGTGCCGAGCTCATGCGCTGCCGCCGCCGCAAGGCCATCGAGCGCGTGCAGCTGCTGCTCGCGCGCCAGCACCATCTCGGTCGCGGCGAGCGCGTCCGCCATCTGCCGCGACTCCTTGGCGAGCCTCCACGCGTAGAGCGCCAGGAAGATCATCCCCGACAGCACGGAGGCCAGCAGACCCACGGTGTAGATCGCGTTCACGTCGAAGTCCTGTCCGGGGAACCACGGCAGTCGCAGGTGGTAGAGGGCCAACAGCACCGTGACGGCGGCACCCAATAGGCCCAACGCGACGGTGTTGCGCGGCGGCAGCGTGGCTGCCGAAACGGTGACGGGCGCGACCAGCAGGAAGGTGAAGGGGTTCTCGATGCCGCCCGTCAGATAGAGCAGCGCAGAGAGCTGGAGAATGTCATAGGCCAACAACGCGGTGGCGAACGGCGCGCCGAGGCGGGTGCGTGCGGGATAGCGGATGCGCAGGAAGACGTTGAGCCAGGCCGACAAGGCGATGAAGCCAAGGCAAATTCCGAACGGGAGCGGAAAGCCGAGCCCCAGATGTACGAAGCAGACCGTCACCAGCTGGCCCAACACGCCAAACCAGCGCAAGCGTACGGCAGTCTGCAGCCGCAGCCGGCTTTCGCTTCCTTCCTTCAAGTGCCGTTCAGCCAATGCCATGCCTCTACTCGACATGAACTCCACGGGTTGCGGGCGACGGCGGCGGGTCAGGCCGGGAAGCTTGCCTTGCGTTCGCCCTTGTCCCAGATAGGGCTGGGGCGCGCCCGGCCGTGTCCGGCTCATCCGCACCGTCGATGCTCAGGCTACCACGTCCGATGCAAAAACCGATGTCGCAGAAGAACGGCGCCTCGCCGCCCCCCGTCGCCGTGCGGGAGCTGCGCAAGGTCTATCGCGACGTTACCGCCGTCGACGGCATCAGCTTTACCCTGGATAGCGGAGCCATCACGGCCCTGCTCGGCGGCAACGGTGCCGGCAAGACCACCACGATTTGCATGCTGATGGGGCTTGTCGTGCCGACCTCGGGGGAGGCGCGGGTGCTAGGCGCCGATATGGCGCGAGAGCGCCACAACGTGCTGCACCGGATGAATTTCGAGAGCCCCTACGTCGATGTGCCGATGCGCCTCACCGTGCGTCAGAACCTCGAGGTGTTCGCCAGGCTCTATGGAGTGATCGACCGCCAAGGGCGCATTGCCGAGCTCGCCCAGGAGTTCAGGCTGGCCAGCCTGCTCGACCGTCCCTACGGCAGACTGTCGGCCGGGCAGAAGACGCGGGTGAGCCTCGCCAAGGCGCTTCTCAACGAGCCCGAGCTCCTGCTCTTGGACGAGCCGACCGCCTCGCTCGATCCCGACACCGCCGACTGGGTGCGCACCAAGCTCGAGCTCTACTGCCGCGGCCATGCCGCGACGATCGTCCTGGCCTCGCACAACATGGCGGAGGTGGAGCGGCTCGCCGACCGCGTCATCATGCTGGAAAAGGGCCGCATCATTGCCGACGAGACTCCATCCGCGCTCATCAAGCGCTTCGGCCGCGCCAACCTGGAGGAGGTATTCCTCGCGATAGCCCGCCGCGGAAACGAGGAAGCGCAAGGGGGAGACATGACATGACCGCTGCTCCCATCCGCCGATCATCGCCGCTGCGTGAGCAGGCGACTTTGGCCGCCTCCCTGGCCCGCATCCATGGCCTGGTGCTGCGCTACTGGTATGTGATCCGCTCGTCCTGGCCGCGCACGGCCGAGCTCGTGTACTGGCCGCTGGTGCAGATGCTCATGTGGGGCTTCTTGCAGAGCTACCTCGCGCAGACCTCGAGCTTTGCCGCCAAGGCAGCAGGTCTCTTCATCGGCGCCGTGCTGCTGTGGGACATCCTCGTGCGCAGCCAGCTCGGTTTCGCCGTGGCGTTCCTGGAGGAGATCTGGTCGCGCAACCTCGGCCACCTCATGATGAGCCCGCTCAGGCCTTACGAGCTCATCGCCGCGCTCGTGACGGTCAGCCTCATCAAGCTCATGGTGGCAATGGTTCCGGTCGCCACGCTTGCCTATTTCTTCTTTGGGTTCAATGTTTTGAGCCTCGGGTTCGCCTTCGCGGCATTCTTTGCCAACCTCGTCATCATGAGCTGGTCTCTGGGGCTCGTTTCCACCGGTGTCGTGCTGCGCTGGGGGCTCGGCGCGGAGAGCTTCGCCTGGCTTGTCGTGTTCATTTTCCTGCCGATCTGCTGCGTCTACTATCCGGTTGCGACGCTGCCCCACTGGCTTCAGCCCATTGCGCTGGCGCTGCCGCCAACCTACGTATTCGAGGGCCTGCGCGCGGTCGTGCTCGAGGGCGCCTTCGTTGGCCAGCTGATGGCCAAGGCCTTGGCCCTCAACGTCGTGTACTTCGCGGCCGGTTTTGCCATCTTCGCCTATTTTCTGCAGAGCGCCCGCATAAACGGCACGCTCGTGCAGATGGGTGAATAGTCGGGACCCCAATCGTGACACTGGCCAGAGTGAGGCTTGTGCTTTTCATCCTCGCAGGCTTTGCGGTCGGGGGGAGCGTGGCAATGCTGTTGCTTCCGGCCGCGCGCGAGAAGCTGTTGCCTCAGGTTGCGGCTGTGAGCTCGGTTGGCAAAGCGATGATCGGCGGGCCATTCTCGCTCACCGACCACACCGGCAAGCGCGTCACCGACCAGGACTTTCGCGGTCGGTTCATGCTCGTCTTTTTCGGCTTCACGTTCTGCCCGGACGCATGCCCATCGGGGCTGCAGGTCATTGCGGCGGCGCTCGACAAGCTCGGACCCAAGGCCAAGAGCGTGACGCCCATCCTCATCACCCTCGACCCGGAGCGCGACACGCCAGCCCAGCTCGCCAGCTACGTCAAGAGCTTCCACCCAAGGCTCGTCGGCCTCACGGGAACGCAGGCCGAGATCGATGCGGTCGCCAAGGCCTACCGCGTCTATGCCAAGAAAGTGCCCGATCCGAAGTCGACGGCTGGATACACGATCGACCATTCGACGTTCATCTACCTCATGGGCCCAGACGGCACCTATGTCACGCACTTCACCCACGCGACTCCCGTCGACACCATGGCGGAGCGGCTGGCGAAAGTGTTGCCCTAGGGTGACGACCTTTAACCAATTGGCGAATCAGTGCAGTCTGACGTGCCGAGGAGTGCCAAAATCCGACTAGCCCGCGAGTTTCGAGACGGCGCCCACTTGAATGGTGTCCCGGCTCACGGGTTCGCACTTGGGACCAAGACCGGGGAACATTCGCGTGCTCTACCACTGGTATGAGCTGGGCCGCGCCGCCTTCAGGCCGGCGCGGGCGGCGGCGGACTCTTGCCGGCTGTTCTTCAACCCGTTCAATCCGCTATCGCACACGCCCCTTGGGCGCAGCGCAGTGGCCGCATGCGAGGTGTTCGAGCGTGCCACCAGACGCTACTCGAAGCCCGACTACGGCATCGCCGGCACCAGGATCGGAGGCCGCACCGTCAGCGTGAGCGAGCAGGTGGTGTGGGAGACGCCGTTCTGCCGCCTCCTCCACTTCAAGCGCGATATCGACCCCAAGCATGCGGCCCAGGATCCACGGCTCCTGCTCGTGGCACCCATGTCGGGGCATTTCGCGACCCTGCTGCGCGGCACGGTCGAGACCTTCTTGCCCGATCACGAGGTCTACATCACCGACTGGCAGGACGCGCGCTACGTGCCCCTGCTCGATGGCTCCTTCGACCTCGACGACTACATCGACACGATGGCCGCAATCTTCCGCTTCTTCGGCGGAGACGTGCATGTGTTCGCCGTCTGCCAGCCGTCCGTGCCGGTGCTTGCAGCCAGCCGCAATCATGGAGGCTGATGGCGAGCCGGCGGTGCCCCAGACGCTGATCCTCGCCGGCGGCCCCATCGACACGCGTGTCGGGCAGACCGTGGTCAATACGTTGGCCGAGAAGCGCGGCACCGACTGGTTCCGCCGCAATGTCATCACCAACGTACCCTGGCCCTATCCGGGACGTGGCCGCCAAGTCTATCCGGGGTTCCTGCAGCTGTCGGGGTTCATGACCATGAACCTCGACCGGCACATGCAGGCCCACAAGGACATGTTCATGCATTTGGTGCGCGGCGACGGCGACTCCGCCGACAAGCACCGTGAATTCTACGATGAATACCTGGCCGTAATGGACCTGACCGCCGAATTCTACCTGCAGACGGTCGACACGGTGTTCGTCCAGCACCTGATGCCGCGCGGTTTGATGACCTCGCGCGGACGACCAATCGACCTGTCCGCCATCCGGCGGCCTGCGCTGATGACCATCGAGGGTGAGAAAGACGACATCACCGGCGCCGGCCAGTGCCGGGCTGCGCTAGATCTGTGCGTCAACGTGCCGACCGACCAAAAGCTCCATTTCGAATGCCCCAGGGTTGGCCACTACGGCGTCTTCAATGGCTCGCGCTTCCGTAGCGAAATTGCTCCGCGCATGGCCAAGTTCATGCGCGCGCACGATCCCTGCTCGTCGCCCGCGCTCACGATCGCTCAGCTCGAGCACATGGCGGCCACCCCGCGGCGCGGCAAGCGCCAGGATTTGGAGTTGCTCGCCTTCAACTTCACGAAGTGAGACTCGTCGGCTTGTCAAGCCGCCTGTCGCTGCTGGGCCACAGCGCGACATTCGTGCAAGCTCGCATGCAATCGGCTCTGGACGCACCACAATTATTTGCTACGCAGCATTCGGTACCCCGTGCAGTTGCGCGTGCTTCGCATCGCGTAACGCACGGGTCGATTTTTTGCGTGAGAGGGGGTCGACACAGTGCCATCGGGCAACGGCAATAGAACAAAGTCCGCCGCGCTGCAGGTTCAAGGCATCGGCGTGCCGGTCGAGGTGCGGCGCCACGCGGGGGCGCGGCGGCTCACATTGCGGGTGAGCAAGACGCGGCGCGCCGTGGTTGTAACCGTTCCGCCGGGATGCCGGCTCGAGGAGGCCGACAAGTTCCTGCGCACCAACGTCGAGTGGGTGCGCGACCGGTTGGGCCGCGTGCCGGCGCCGGTGCCGTTGGCTGACGGTGAGAGGCTGCCGTTCCGCGGGCGGTTGCACCGCATCCTCTTCCTTGGGCCCGTGCTCGGCGCAGCCATCGTAAGGCTCGAAAACCCGGAAGGCGCGACCCCACGCCTGGAGGTGGCGGGGCGCGTCGAGCACGCACCGCGGCGGCTCAAGGATTGGCTGGTCGCGCAAGCGCACAAGGATCTCGGCGCACGCGTCGCCTGGCACGCTGTGCAGCTCGGCGTGCGCGTGCGGCGCATCAGCCTGCGCGACCAGACGACCCGCTGGGGATCGTGCTCGGCCAACGGCTGTTTGTCGTTCTCCTGGCGCCTCATCCTGGCGCCACCGCTCGTACTCGACTATGTCGCCGCCCACGAGGTGGCCCACCTCCTCGAGATGAACCACGGCGCCCGCTTCTGGAAGCTGGTTGCCGGCGCCGTGCCGCTGCTTGATGAGGCCAAGAACTGGCTGCGCCTCGAGGGGACGGACCTGCACCGCTACGCCTGAGCACGCGGCGCGGCCAATCGGGAGCTCGATCAAATATCTGCGCGACCGGCTCGCAGTAGCCCTTACGGCATCCACTCGCGCACGAGGTCTTTGGCGGCGCGCAGCCAGCGTTTGGGCGCCGACTGGGATCGTGCGCGGCAGGCGCCGCACCTGCTGCGCTGTCCTCGCCGATGACGCGCTCGATGAACTCAGACCCGATCTGCTCGCGTGGGAGGAGCGGTTGCGCGCTCCCTTGAGCCAGCCGATCGGCACGCGCTGAGAGCGACGCGGTCGCCGGCACCCGATTGTCATAGGCGGCCAGCACGGCCTCATGCCACAGCCGCGCCGGCAGGTTGCCGCCCATCACCCTGTTCATGGGGCTCCCATCGTCGTTGCCGACCCAGACGCCGGCAACGTATTCATCCGTGTAGCCGACGAACCAGGCGTCGCGAAAATCCTGCGATGTGCCGGTCTTGCCGGCGGCAGGGTGATGAGGGAGAGCCGCACGCTTGGCCGTGCCCGAGGTCACCACGGCGCCCAGCATGTCCGTCATGGCGGCAACGTGGACCGCGGTCACCAAAGTCCTGGCGTGATCCTCCTGCCGCGCGAACAAGACTCGCCCGGAGCCGGTGCGCACGCACTGGATGAGATGCGGCGTGAGTGCCCTGCCACCGTTGGCGAGCACGCCGTAGGCGCCCGTGAGTTCCAGAAGGGTCACCTCCGAGGTGCCGAGCGCAAGCGAGCCATCCACACGTAGAGCCGATCGTATACCAAGGCGCCGCGCCACGGCCGCGGTCTTGGCCGGTCCCACCGACATGTTGAGGCGCGCGGCGGCAGCATTCATTGAATGGGCCAGCGCCTCGCGCAGCGTCACGGCGCCACGGTATCCCTCCCCGTGGTTGCGTGGGCTCCATCCCGAACCAAGGATCGGCAGGTCCAGGACAGTGCTGTCCGGCGTCATGCCGCTCTCGAGGGCGGCGAGGTAGACGAACGTCTTGAAGGCCGACCCCGGCTGGCGCTTGGCCTTGATCGCACGGTTGAATTGGCTCTCGGCGTAGGAGCGGCCGCCCACGACAGCCCTGATGCCGCCCCTCAGGTCCATCAGCACCAGCCCGACCTGGCTCACCCTGGCGCTCGTCCCCTCGCTCGCCAGCGCGGCGCTCACCTGCGCCTGCACCTTGCGTTGCAGGTCGCCGTCGATGGTGCTTTCGACAATGATGTCGCTATCGGGCGAGATCGACGAGCGGCGGCAGATGGTCCAGCACGGCGTCGACCGCGTAGTCCAGGCCCGACTGCGCCCTATGCAGCGACTCGGCGAAATGCAGGGTGGAGCGACCGGCCTTGGCGCCTTCCTCCGCCGACAGCAGGCCAGCCTCCACCATCTTGGCCAACACGTTCAGTGCGCGCGCGCGCGCGATTTCCCGATTGGAGGCGGGCGAATAGCGCGAGGGCGCCTTCAGCAAGCCTGCCAGCGCCGCCGCCTCCAGCAGGGTGACCTCACGTGCCGATTTGCCGAAGAAGCGCCGTGCCGCCATCTCCACGCCATAGGCGCCGGCGCCGAAATAGACCCGGTTGAGATAGAGCTCCAGTATGTTGCGCTTGCCGAGCCGTGCCTCGAGCCAGAGCGCAAGAACCAGCTCCTCGAGCTTGCGCGCCAGCGTGCGTTCCGAGCCCAGGAACAGGTTCTTGGCGAGTTGCTGCGTCAGCGTGGAGCCGCCCTGCTCGACGCGACCCGCGCGCAGATTGGTGAACGCGGCGCGCACCAGGCCGCTGGGGTCGAGCCCCCAGTGCTTGAAGAAGCGCCGATCCTCGGTGGCCACCACCGCATCGACGAGGTGGCGCGGCAGCAGGTCGATCGGCACGTAGGCACCGTCCCCGCCGCGCTCGCTCAGCACCGCCCCGTCGCGCGCCAGCACCCGCACGAGCGGGGCGCGCTCTTTGACGCGCATGCCCATGGGGTCGGGGATGGTGAGCGTGTAGTAGGCCATGGCGGCGGCCAGCGCGAGCCCCAGGGGTGGCGCGAACATAGACCGCCAGGAGGGCGACGAGCCGGACCTCCCACGGCCAGCCCTGCAAGAACTTGCGCTTGGGCCCGCGGGTCTCACCGGGCTGTGACGGACGAAGCTGGCTCACCGCGGTGCGGGCCGTTCCTTGGACGCTACGCCCGCGCAGGGGACGGCATCCCCGGCGCGTCGAGCGCAGGCTAGGAACGGGCCGCTTAAGATCGGGTTAACTATGAGCGCAGGGAGTGCCGGCGCTAGATCGGGAACTCCTCCTGCGGCCGCCGCCCGATGAGCTTGTAGGTCGAGCATGATCAGAAGACCGACGATGATACGGGTAGCCAGCACGAAGCCCATGTAGACGATCTGGCGCTCGTCCACCAAGGCGCGCAGCACCACCTCGTAGCGGGCGGGCCAAGTACCCGAGATCAGGCTCTCGCGGATCGAGCCGGCCCATTTGAAGAGCAGGAGGGTCCAATCGGGAAAGTAGAACCAGAAGAAGCCGAGCGCGACCGCACCGAGGATCAGCGAGAAGAACACGTTGCCGAGAGAGAGAAAGAAGCGGGTGGAAATGCCTGTCACGCTTGCGCTCCCTGCACTTGCGATTGCCGGACCTGATATGCCCCCCGATTGGGGAGAGACTACATCAGGTGAGCCGGTTGCCAAAGCAACCCGATTCGCTTCGACCTGCTCAGAAGGCGGAGGGGCGGACCCCGGGAGAGCGCACGCGAGGGTTGCGAGGAGCGGTTCGGCACAGCTGCCGCAGTGCTTTCGCCTGTGCAATCAACGCGCAGACGCCCGGCATCGGCGACCCCGGGGGCACTGAAGCTGGCGCATTCAAAATGCCGTAGCCATCCTTGCGTGTGAAGGCATATTTGCCGTCGGCCCCGAGCCGGGCATGCAGATCGACCTCCGGGTAAGTGACCTCGTCATCGGCGCTGCGGTCGCCGACGACGAGCAGCAGGACGTCGGCATTGGAGCGATTGACGAAACGGTGTGCATCGCCTGTGCCGGCCGGGAAGCCGGCGCACATTCCCGGCTTGAGCACCTGGGCGCCGGCATTGGTCTCCATCACCACCTCGCCCTCGAGCACCCAGATGAACTCGTCCTGCGTGCTGTGCGCGTGGCGGTAGGAGGACTGACCGCCGGGGACGATGCGCGTGAGGTTGACGCCGAAGTTCGTGAGCCCGGCGTGGTTGCCGAGGCGGCGATTGTAGCGCTTCTGGTTGGGCGCCCGCAGCGGCTCGGGATAGGTGGTGGCGTTGCTCTCCGCGACGTCGGCCGGATCGAAGGCAGGCGGGGCAGGCTTCGCAGGTTTCATGGGAACGACCCTCTCGCGCTCGACGCTTCCGCTTGGTTGGAGTCTCAGCGCATGACCGCTCGCGTCAGCGCACCAGCACCATCACCTCGGAGGCAAACTTGTGCATCCGCGCGAGCGTCTCGGCAATGGTCGCAGCCTGGAACGTGAGGGCCACATGGCGCACCCCGACCTTTGCCAGCGCCGCTGCGTCGGCAGCCATGTCGGCGGAGCTGCCGGTAAACAGGCGGCGGGCGCCTTCGGGCGATCTCTGCGGCGTCCAATCGGCGGGCCACAACACGAGGTAGCCGATGTCGATCGAGGCGGGATCGCGGCCGGCGGCACGAGCGAGCGTGTGCAGCTCGGCGATTGCGGCCGCGAGCCGCTCGGGCGTGTCGAGCCGCACCTGCGGATTGTTGGAGGCGGGATACCAGCCGTCGCCTACGCGCACGGCGCGTTTCAGCGCCACGCCGCTCTCCCCGCCGATCCAGATCGGCGGATGCGGCTTGCGTGCGGGCTTGGGGGCGAAAATCACATCGCCGAATTGCACATGCTTGCCCGTGAATGCCGGCGCATCCTTGGTCCACAAGGCCTTGAACGCGTCGAGATATTCATCCGTTGCGCGTCCGCGCTCGGCGAAAGGCGGGGCACCGAGAGCCTCGAACTCCTCCTTCATCCAGCCGGCGCCGCAGCCCACGATCAGCCGGCCCTTGGAGAGCAAGTCGACCGTCGCCAGCATCTTGGCCGCCAGCACGGGGTGGCGCTGCGGCACGACCATGACGGATGTCAAAAGGTTGACGCGCTCGGTGCGGGCGGCGAGGAAGGCCAGCGTTGCGAGCTGGTCGAGGCATTCGCCCGCGGTCCGCGCCGCCCATTCGCCCGAAGTCGCTGTAGGGGTAGCGCGAGGCGATGGCGCGCGGCACCACGACGTGGTCATTGACGCTGACGAAACCGAAGCCCAAGCCCTCGGCGGCCTCCGCGACGGCAATATATCCCTCGCGCGTGGCGCATTCCCCGCGCGTCACCGTGGCTACGCCGAAATCCATGGGCTCGCTCCCTCCCTGCCGATTGCGGGGGGAGAGCTTAGCAGATGCGCGCACTCGGCCACAAAGCGCCAATCTGGAGGGGCCCTTGCGCCGCAGCTCAGGATTGTGAGGCTGGCGCATGCTGTTGGAACCGAACGGCCAAGGCAGCGTTTCCGCACTTGGACACGCAAGGCCGTCGCATCCGCATCGACATATCCGGCCGAGAACGACCGCCACGGGCACGTCCGCGCGCCGAAGGAGGCTCGATCACCATGCAGTATCTCAATCAGCTCATTCAGTTTCTGCAGCAGGGCATCGCCGCCATTTTCAAGTTCATCCAGCTCGTCTGGACGTGGTCGATCAGCCAGATCACGCAGGTCGTGCATTCGCCCTGGCAAAGCTGGCCGTTCTGGAAGCAGGCACTGCTGGCCCTGGTCCTGGCGGCGGTCGTCTTTGCCCTGTTCAAGGTCGCCAGGGAGCTTTGGGAGGCCGGCGAGCGCGTGCTTGCCGCCTTTGCTGCCCTGCTTGGCGCCTTCGTGAGGACGCTGCCTCAGGTGGTAATCGCCGGCCTCATCGCCATGGGCGGCGTGTGGCTCATCAACAACCTGGACCTGTCGCAGGTTCGGGTTCCCACGGCCTTCAGGTCCCTATCGAATTGAGGTCGCACTCCGCGACCTCATTCGATTGGACGCGCCGACGGCGGCGCGTCACACATCCAAATTCGCGACCGCCAATGCATTGGCCTGAATGAACTCGCGCCGTGGCTCGACGATATCGCCCATCAGGCGCGAGAAGATCTCGTTGGCCTCGTCGCCTTCGCCGACCCTGACCTGCAGCAGCGTGCGCACGTCGCGGTTGAGCGTCGTTTCCCACAGCTGCTCGGGGTTCATCTCGCCGAGGCCTTTGTAGCGCTGCAGGGTGATGCCCTTGCGGCCGGTCTCGTAGACGGCCTCGAGCAGGGTGCGGGGGCCGAATACCGGTGTCTCCGCATCCTTCCGCTTGAGCTTGGCGGGGGAACCGTACACCTCCTGCAGATGCGACCCCCGCTCGTTCAGGCGGCGCGCCTCCAGCGAGCCCAGCAGGGCACGGTCGAGCGTATGCGCCTCGATCACCCCACGCACCTCGCGCCGGAACACGAAACCGTCGTTGCCAAAGCGCCCGCTCCAGCCGCGCTCGGTCTCCTCAGACAAGGCATCGAGCCGCTTGGCGATCTCCTCCGCGGCATGGTTGGCCTCCCCGGCCGAACGCAACAGCGTCGGATCGAAGGCGCCGCCGATCGCGGCCTGCTCGACGACGAAGCGGGCGTAGCGGGAGTGCACGTCCTCGATCACCTTGGCGACCCCGCGAGCCTGCTCGACGATGTCGCGCAGGTCCCGGCCGGCGCGCACCTCGCCGGAGCCCAGCGCCAGCGCAGCTTCCTCCAGGCCCGCATCGATGAGGTACTCCTCGAATGCGCGCTGGTCCTTGAGGTAGGTCTCGGACTTCCCCTTGTTCACCTTGTAGAGCGGCGGCTGCGCAATGTAGAGGTGGCCTTTGTCGATCAGGTCGCGCATCTGGCGATAGAAGAAGGTGAGCAGCAGCGTGCGGATGTGGGCACCGTCGACGTCGGCGTCCGTCATGATGATGATCTTGTGGTAGCGCAACTTCGACAGATCGAAGTCGTCACGGCCGATGCCGGTGCCGAGCGCCGTGATCAGCGTGCCGATCTCCTGGCTCGACAGCATCTTGTCGAAGCGCGCGCGCTCGACGTTGAGGATCTTGCCGCGCAACGGCAGGACCGCCTGGAACTCGCGATTGCGACCTTGCTTGGCCGAGCCCCCGGCCGAATCGCCCTCGACGATGAAGAGCTCGGTATTGGCGGGATCGCGGTCCTGGCACTCGGCAAGCTTGCCTGGCAGCGAATTGATGTCGAGCGCGCCCTTGCGACGGGTGAGCTCGCGTGCTTTGCGCGCAGCCTCGCGCGCGGCCGCGGCCTCCACCACCTTGGTGAGGATGATCTTGCCGTCCCTGGGGTGCTCCTCGAACCAGGCCGAGAGCTGGTCGCCGACCACGCTCTCGACCACCGGCTTGACCTCCGAGGACACGAGCTTGTCCTTGGTCTGGCTCGAGAACTTGGGATCGGCAACCTTGACCGACAGCACCGCGGTCAATCCCTCGCGCGCATCGTCGCCGGTGAGCTGGACCTTCTCCTTCTTGGCGATGCCGGTCTCGTCCGCTTGCTTGTTTATTGCGCGTGTCAGTGCAGCGCGAAAGCCGGCGAGATGCGTGCCGCCGTCGCGCTGTGGAATGTTGTTGGTGAAGATGAGCATCTGCTCGTGGTAGGTGTCGTTCCACCACAGCGCCACCTCGACGCCGATGCCTTCCTTGTCCGCGCGCAGCATGATCGGCGCCTCGATCAGTGCCGTCTTGGATCGGTCGATGTAGCGAACGAACTCGGCAAGGCCGCCCTCGTAGCGCATCTCCTCGGACTTCTTGTCGGCGTGCCGCTCGTCCTTGAGGATCACGTGTACGCCCGAGTTGAGGAAGGCAAGCTCCCGCAGCCGATGCTCGAGCGTGGCGTAGTCGAACTCGGTGACGTTGTGGAAGGTCTCGGGACTGGGCCAGAACGTCACCTCGGTGCCCTGCCGGCCCTCGGCATCGCCGATCACCTTCAACGGCGCTTCCGTCACGCCATTGCGGAAGCGCACGAAATGCTCCTTGCCCTCGCGCCAGATCTTGAGCTCCAGCACCGTGGAGAGGGCATTGACCACGGACACGCCCACGCCATGCAGGCCACCGGAAACCTTGTAGGGGTTCTCGTCCTCGCCGTCGCCGAACTTGCCGCCGGCGTGCAGCTGGGTCATCACCACCTCGGCGGCGGAGATGCCCTCTCCCTCGTGGATGTCGGTCGGGATGCCGCGGCCGTTGTCGCGCACCGTGCACGACCCGTCCGGGTTGAGGATGACGACGACCTCGCTGGCAAACCCCGCCAGCGCCTCGTCGACCGCATTGTCGACGACCTCATAGACCATGTGGTGTAAGCCCGAGCCGTCGTCGGTGTCGCCAATGTACATGCCGGGCCGTTTGCGCACGGCGTCGAGGCCCTTGAGGACCTTGATGGATTCAGCCCCGTACCGCTCCGCGCCATTGGTTTTTTTGGCGGGTTCCGCGCGTCCGTTCTCGTCGCGGCGGCCATTGTCACGGCTCATTCGCGGGTCGTCCTTTCAGGGGTTTCTTGCAGCGCGAAAAGAATACACCAACAGCGGTCGCGACGCACGCGAAATGCATTCCCATGCGGGCAGGAAAAATCTTTCTATTTCATATTGTTACAGGGGTCGATCAGGGGTTGCCGGAAGCTTGCGGCAACGGCCCGACGCGACCGTCCTCGACCCGGTAAAATTGCGCCCGCTCCCCGAGCGCCGCGAAGGCCTCGGAATCGGTCCCCGACATCCAGGTCTGGCTGCCCAAAGCGACGATCTCCTCAAACAGCGCGGCGCGGCGCAGTGGGTCCAGGTGGGCGGCAATCTCATCGAGTAGCAGGATCGGCGCGGATCCGTCGCGGCGACGCCGGGCGAGGTCGCAATGCGCCAGCACCAAGCCGATCAACAGGGCCTTCTGCTCGCCCGTCGAGCACACTTTCGCCGGCATCTCCTTGGGGCCATGGCCGACCACGAGGTCGGAGCGGTGCGGGCCCTCCAGCGTGCGCCCGGCCGCACGGTCGCGCTCACGCAATGCGGCGAGCTGCGCGACGTAGTCGTCCTCCACGTCGACGGCCGGCCGCACCGCAAGGCCTGCTTCGAGGCTGCCAACGAGGGCAAGCTCGGCCCATGGGAAGGGCGCAGCGTGCGCGGCATCGCGGCGTGCGGCGATGGCGGCTGCGAGCTCGGCAAGCGCGACCGATCGAGCGGCCGCAACCGCTACGCCAGTCTCCGCCATGATGCGCTCGAAACCTTCAAATCGCGAAGGGTCGCGCACATCGTCCGCCAGCAGCCGGTTGCGCTGCTGCATTGCCCGCTCGAACTGGCTGAGCTGGGGGCGATAGCCGGGGTCGAGCGCTCCGATCAGCCGGTCGAGGAAGCGGCGGCGGTCGGAGGCCGGTCCCGTGAAGAGGCCGTCCATGGCGGGCGTCAGCCAGATCATCTCGACATGGTCGGAGAGGGCGCCCGAGCCGGAATGAGTCCCGCCGTCGATGCGCACGATGCGACCGCCGTTGCGAGCGGTGTTGCTCGCGGGGTCTCTGTCGGCGGCAAGGCCAGTGCCGATGTCGACGGCTCCGAGCGGCGTGATCAGGCGCGCCGCCACCGCCCAGCCCAACGGGCGGCCGGCTCGACGCCCGGTTTGCCCTAGGTGTGCCAGCTCCGGGTAAGGTGCCCGGCGCAGGCCCTGGCCCGCTGTCAGCAGGGACAGGGCCTCGAGCAGGTTGGTCTTGCCCGAGCCGTTGGTGCCCGTCAGCACAACGGGCGCGGGACCGACAGTCAGGGAAAGAGCGGCATAGTTGCGAAAGTCGGTGAGTTGCAGGCGCTCTACCCAGAGGCGGTGTGCAACTTCGACGCCGGCCTCTTGCGTTGAGGGCACAGCGACGCCGGCACCCTGCCTCTCATTTCCGCCCGAAACACTCGCATCCATTAGACACGCATCGGCATCAGCACGTAGAGCGCGCCTTCGTCGCTTTCATCCTGGACCATCGTCGGCGAGCCCGGGTCTGCGAGCTGGAACTGGGCGGTGTCGCTTTCAAGCTGGCCAGCGATGTCGAGGAGATATCGGGCATTGAAGCCGATCTCGAGCGGAGACGAGTCGTAGTCGACGCCGATCTCCTCAGTGGCGCTGCCTCCCTCCGGGTTGTTGACGGACAAGACGAGCTTGTCTCCGCTGATGTTGAGCTTGACGGCGCGGCCGCGCTCGCTGGCGATCGTCGACACTCGGTCGACGGCGTTCATGAACTCGGCGTTGGAGACTTTGAGCCTCTTGTCGTTGGCCTTCGGGATCACCCGCGCGTAGTCGGGGAAGGTGCCGTCGATCAGCTTGGTGGTGAGCGTGGTGGTGCCGATCTCGAAGCGCGCCTTGGCTGGTGAGACGCCGACTGTGATCATGCCCTCGCTGCCCTCGATCAGGCGCTGCAACTCGTGCACCGTCTTGCGCGGCAAGATGATGCCGGGCATGCCCTGCGCGCCCTTGGGGGCTGGCAGCTCCGCCTGCGCCAGGCGATGGCCGTCGGTCGCCACGGCGCGCAGGGTCTGCTCCTTGCCGCGCTGCGCCGTGTGCAGGTAGATGCCGTTGAGATAGTAGCGCGTCTCCTCGGTGGAGATGGCAAACCGCGTCTTGTCGATGAGGCGCTTCAGGTCCTTGGCTTGCGATCTCGAACTTGTGGCCGAACTCACCCGCGGCCAGATCGGGAAAATCCTCCGGCGCGAGCGTCTGCAGCGTGAAGCGGGAATGTCCGGAGCGAAGCGCAAGGCGCTCCTTTTCGGCATCACGCGTCAACTCCACCTGGGCGCCGTCGGGAAGCTTGCGCACAATATCGTGCAGAATGTGCGCGGGCACGGTCACGGCGCCGGGCTGAGATACGTCAGCCGGCGCCTCGTCCGACACCTCGCGCTCGAGGTCGGTGGCCTTGAATTGCAGCGCTCGATCCGTCGCCTTGAGCAAGACGTTGGACAGGATCGGGATTGTGGTGCGCCGCTCCACCACGCTCGTCACATGACCCAGAGCTCGGAGAAGCTCGCCGCGTTCGATCACCAGCTTCATAAACCTGCCTCGCCGATTGCTTCCCGCCTGGGCGCTGCTGCCTCCCCGGTGCGCCGTTCCGACGTCTTCGCAAGATCAAGAAAGCCCTGGATCTGCTTGAAGGATTCGCATGCCGGCAGGGTGGACCGCGACGGCCGCGTTTGCAAGGCCCAGGGGACGCGATTTCCGGGGATCGCGCGCCCGGGCGCAGGAGCGGCGCTCCAGCGCCGCTCCTCCCCGCTGCATCCGCCCCCCACAAGGCCCCCTCGGGCGGACGGATTGGACGTTGCCTTGCGACTAGCGGCTGAGCTGCCGTTTCAGCTCCTCGATCTCGTCCTTGAGGCGGGGGTTCTCGCCCACCTCCTTGTCGATCTTGCGGATGGCATGCAGCACGGTGGTGTGGTCGCGATCGCCAAAGCGTCGGCCGATCTCGGGCAGCGAGCGCGAGGTGAGGTGCTTGGCAAGGTACATGCCGATCTGCCGCGGACGCACCACCGAGCGATGGCGGCGCTGCGAAAGGATGTCCTGCTTCGACACCGCGAAATGCCGGGACACGATGCGCAGGATGTCCTCGATCTTGATGCGCCGCGGCTCGATGCCCTGCACCAGATCGCGGATGTGGTCTCGGCGATGTCGAGCGTGACGGGCACGCGCGTCATCTGCCAAGTGAGGTAGAGGCGGTTGATGGCACCCTCGAGCTCGCGCCCACTCTCGGTCAGCCTGTCGGCGAGCAGCGCCAACACGTCCTCCGACAGCTCGAAGGAGGGGTCGGTTGCCCGTTTCTCCTGCGCCCGCTTCTGCAGGACCTTGAGCCGCAGGCCCGCGTCCATCGGCGCGATCTCGCTGATCGAGCCCGCGCTGGAGGCGCGAGCGCATGCGATCGTTGAGTCCATCAAGTTGCACCGGCGGACGGGCCGAGGCCACTACCACCTGACGCCCGCCGTCGAGCAGCGAGTTGATGATGTGCTCGAACTCCTGCTCGGTCTTCTCGCCGCGCATGAACTCGAGATCGTCGATCAGAAGAATATCGATCGAGCGGAACTTGTCCTTGAAGGCCATCGCGTCCTGGCTCTTGATGGCCTCGACGAACTGGTAGCGGAAGCGCTCGGCCGTCAGATAGAGCACGTTGGCCTTGGGCGTGCGCCGCCGCACCTCCCAGGCGATGGCGTGCTGGAGATGGGTCTTGCCGAGCCCGACGCTGGCGTGGAGGTAGAGCGGATTGAAGCCGCGCTCCTCGGCGAACACGGTGTCGGCGACCTGGGTCGCAGCCGCATGCGCCATGCGATTGGCAGGGCCGACCACGAAGCTGTCGAAGGTGTAGCGCGGATCGAGCGGCGAGCCTTCGAAGCCGTTGACATTCGTGCGCCCCATGATGGCACGGGCCGGCTGGAGCGCCACGCGCCGCGTCTCGGCCGTCACCGGCTCGGGCGGCGGGCCTGATTTCCCGCGCGACTGCAGGGCTCCCGCCGGCATGCCGCCCGCGCGCGCATTGGCGAACCCCGGCTGGCGCAGCGCCACGTCGACGCGCTCGACGCCAGTGAACTCCTCCGCGCAGCATTGCAGCAGATCGTCGGAGTAGTGGTTCTGTATCCAGTTCTTGAGGAACTTCACGGGCACCGTGGCACGCACCACGCGCCCGTCGAAGTCCTCGAACTCCATGGACGCAAACCAGCTCGAGTAGATCTCCTCGCCGAGCCGTGCGCGCAACATCGCGCGCACCTTCTCTCCCTTGGCACCGCCGCCAGGGACGACGCATCGGACTTGTCGACGCGATCGGTGTCCTCGGACGAATCCGCTGCGCCGATCGATATGTTGCATGGCAAACCCCCGCACTTGAATTCACTGCCGCATTTACGCTGCTGCGATGGTCTCCTCCGTCCGCCCACACATCCCGGAACGCAGACCGCCAGCCTGCACGCTCAAGTCACGCCTACTATGGACGCCGCTATCCCTGCGTCCAGGGCAGCCCTTTGGCCTTCCAGCCGCTGAGCTGGCCTCTGTGGCGGTTGGGATCGAGTGGCCCTTCGAACCCGTTCGCCACGTTGCGGCAGCGCGCTGAAGCCTGCCGCCGCCATCGCCTGGGCAGCCTTCAAGCTTCGCTGCCCCGAGCGACAGATGAACAACAATTCGCTTTCGCGATTGGCGCCGATGGGATTGAGCGCTTCGGTGACGCGCTCGACGAAGGCTGTGTTGAGACGGTCGTCAGGAAACCCCTGCCATTCGACCAAGCACCGGCCGCTTGCCGATCGGCGACAGATCTGGAAGACCCACGTAGGCCCATTCCGCGATCGTTCGCACGTCGATCAGCGCAGACCCTGCATCGCCCTTCAGCCGCGCCCACGCCTCCTCAACCGATACCGCTTCGATGTGGACTTCACCCACGTTGCTCTCCACCTGCGTCGCCGCAATGTTGGCCGAGCGCAAGCGTAGGCCCTCTGAATAACCCAAGATAAAGGATAGCTCTATCTCAGGTTGAACCTAGAGAGTACGCCCTATACTCCAAGCTTCGCGATCAACAGGCAAAGACCCTGAGAGACACATACTCGGCCAAATCTCAGGTTATCTACGCAGCCCGACTTGGCGAGTTCTTTCTCGACAGCTCGCCTGCCACTAGTCTTAACGGACCCTGAGCAGGCTGGCAACAGCGGGCGGCGCGAGCGGCCCGTGCAATGCATCGACCCGAATTTGCACAGGAGGTGTGGAAAAGCTGGGTCATGGGCAGTGAAAGTTGGGGAGAAGCGCCAGAGTCTGCGCCGGGATTCCACAGATGGTCCGCCCCTTGCCCACCTACTGATGAACAGGCGATGTTGAGCGACGTTCATGTGAAGATTTTGTTTGGCATGCGAGTCTCGCACACAACCCCTCCGCATTCGGATCCTCATCGAGGAGGGTCTCAACACGTTGGTTTGCTTTGAGCCTTTATCACTTCAGCGCCCCAGAATCGGCCCGCCTCGTGTAGCCGGTTGCGGCTTTTGTGCCACAGGGGGGCATTTCGACTGCACGGGGTTGCGAACCTCGTTCAAGCCAGCGCCTTGACGCGGGCAGCAAGCCTCGAAACCTTGCGCGAGGCCGACTCCTTGTGGATGACGCCCTTCTGGGCCGTTCGCATGAGAATCGGCTCGGCGGCAGCCAGCGCGCTCTTGGCGGCGGTCTTGTCGCCCGACGCCAACGCCTCCTCCACCTTGCGGACGTAGGATTTGAGCCTGCGAGGGCCGCGACTTGTTGATCTCGGTGCGGCGCATATCTTGCGAGCGGCCTTCTTGGCCGATGAGGTGTTGGCCATGGCGGCTCCTTGAATGGGTGGGAACTGGGAAGCCGCCGGAGCGCTTCCGGCGGCAGGTTTGGCGCATCTAATAGACTGGCGGCCTCCCCAGGGTCAATGAGGGCGGGAGCGCCCGGCATCCAGGGCGCGAAGGGCCGCGGCAGCGTCTATTTGTGCTCGAACTTGGGCTTCCGCTTCTCCACGAACGCGCCCATGCCCTCCTTCTGGTCGGCGATGGCGAACTGGGAATGGAACACGCGGCGCTCGAAGCGGATGCCCTCGGCCAGCGGTCGTCTCGTAGGCGCGGTTGATGGTCTCCTTGGCCATCATGGCGATGGGCAGCGACATGGAGGCGATCGTCTCGGCCGTCTTCATGGCCTCTTCCATCAGCGAGGCCGCCGGCACCACGCGGGCGACCAGATTGGCCCGCTCGGCCTCCGCCGCGTCCATCATGCGCCCCGTCAGGCACATCTCCATGGCCTTGGCCTTGCCGACCTGGCGGACCAGCCGCTGCGTGCCGCCCGAGCCCGGCATGACGCCGAGCTTGATCTCCGGCTGGCCGAACTTGGCGGTGTCGGCGGCGATGATGATGTCGCACATCATGGCGAGTTCGCAGCCCCCGCCCAGCGCGAAGCCGGCGACCGCGGCGACGATCGGCTTGCGGGCATCGGCGACGCGGTACCACCGGGAAATGAAATCCTCCTTGTAGGCCGACATGTAGGTCTTGGGCTGCATCTCCTTGATGTCGGCGCCGGCCGCGAAGGCCTTCTCGCTGCCCGTGATGACGATGCAGCCGATGCCATCGTCGGCCTCGAAGCCATCGAGCGCGGCGGAGAGCTCGTCGATCACCTGGGCGTTGAGCGCGTTGAGCGCGTTGGGCCGGTTGAGCCGGAGAATGCCGACGCGGCCCTTGGTCTCGACGATGATGGTTTCGTACGCCATGGCGTGCTCCATATGTTTCCCTTGCCGATGACGGGAGGTCAGCGCTGGCAGGCCGGACAATAGAAAGTCGAGCGTCCCCCTTGTGTCTTGCGATGCACCCGGCCGCGGCACCCCGCGCCTCGCGCACGGCTCGCCTTCGCGGCCGTAGACCTGAAACTCGTTCTGGAAGCTGCCGATGCGAGCCGTCGGCCTGCTTGTAGTCGCGCAGTGTCGAGCCGCCGGCGCGGATGGCCTCGAGCAGCACCGCCTTGATTGCCGCCACCAGGCGCACGGCGGCGGGCGTCGGCTTGCCGGTCTTCGTCGCCAGCCGCGCGGCCGGCTTGAAGGGAGAGAGGCCCGCGCGGAACAGCGCCTCGCACACGTAGATGTTGCCGAGCCCGGCGATGATGCGCTGGTCCATCAGCAGTGCCTTGAGGTCGACCTTCTTGCCGCGCGCGCGTCCCGCCAGATAGCCGGGGCTCAGTGCCTCGCTCAGCGGCTCGACACCGAGCCCGGCGAAGCAAGGGTGGGCAGCAAGCCCGCTTTCCGGCAATGAGCGTCCATGTAGCCGAAGCGGCGCGCATCGTTATAGGTGACGACGGCCCCGCCCGACATGGTGAATACCAGATGGTCGTGCTTGGCGTCGCGTCCGTGCTCGTGGGCGTACTCGCCGAGTTGGGTTCCCTCTCCCCGCTCTTCGCGGGGAGAGGGCTAGGGTGAGGGGCAGACGCTTGCTCCGGCGTTTGTTGCTGCCTCTCACCCCGACCCTCTCCCCGCAAGCGGAGAGAGGGAGCTCGCGCGGCGCGCGTCGCGTGTGGCAGCTGCACGCTGAACCGCCCGGTCATGCCGAGATGAACGGCCAGCACCTCGCCGTCATCGAGATGGACGAGGATATACTTGGCGCGTCGCTCGAGCCGCTCGACCGTGCGACCCGTGAGCCGCTCGGCGAAGCGGGCCGGAAGCGGAAAGCGCAGGTCCTTGCGGCGCTGCTCCACGCGCACGAACCGATGTCCGCGAAGGACAGGCTCAAGCCCAAGGCGGACGGTCTCGACCTCGGGAAGCTCGGGCATGCAGCCTCAGGCGCCGGGATCGGCCTTCAGCCCCGCGACCTCGATTCCGGCCACCGCCGCCATCTCGTCGTTGTCGGAGGTGTCCCCTGACACGCCGACGGCACCGAGCAGCGCGCCCGCGCCGTCACGGACAAGTACGCCGCCTGCCACCGGGATCAGCATGCCGCCGACCGCATGCGTGACCGCGGCCACGAAGTAGGGGCGCTCGGACGCCATTTTGCCAAGCGTGCGCGAGCCCAGCCCCATGGCGAGGGCGCCAGCAGCCTTGCCCGTGGCGATCTCCGCGCGCTTGAGGCTGGTGCCGTCCTCGGCGACGAACGCCTTGAGCGCGCCGCGGGCATCGAGCACGGCGACGGCCAGCGGCTTGAAGTTGCGCTTCCTGGCGTCGGCGAGGGCGGCGGCGAGCATCTTCTGGGCGGTATCGAGCTTCATGCGGCATCTCCTTCAGGACATACAGGTTGGGCCTGTGACGGACCGCACGGACGGCCTTAGCCGCGATAGTGCGCGAACTGGCCGTGCGGCTGGAAGCGCTCGAGATAGCCAGGCACCACCGTTTCCATGGTGTGCAGGGGCCCAACGCCGAGCCCGGCCAGTGTGCGTCCCTCGGCCTCGGCGACCTTGCTCACCACGTTGTCCGTCTGCAGCAAGCGCACCTGATCGACGGTGAGCGGGCGAAGGCTATTCGGCAGTGGCAGGGTCAGCAGCGCGCCGAGCTTGGCCGCCCAGAAGGGGAGGCGCAGATAGAAGCGCTTCTGCCCTGACCAGGTCATGACGCGATCGAGAAGCTCGCGGAAGGTCGTGACCTCGGGGCCTCCCAGCTCGTAGACGGTGCGGGGCTTGGCCTTTCCGCCAAGGGCGGCCGCGATCGCCGCCGCCACGTCGCCGACATAGACCGGCTGCAGCCGCGTGCGCCCACCGCCGATCAGCGGCAGCGCCGGCGACATGCCCGCCATCGTGGCGAACCGGTTGAAGAGCTGGTCTTCCGGACCGAACACCAGCGAGGGTCGCAGGACCACGCCGTCGGGGAAGCGCTCGCGCACCGCGGCCTCGCCTTCCCACTTGCTGCGCGCGTAAACGGACTTGCCGCTCTTGTCGGCGCCGATGGCGGAGATATGCACGAGCGTCTTGGCCGCGGCCGCGCGGGCGGCTTCGGCAATCGTGCGAGCGCCCTCCACGTGCACGGCCTGGAAGGTCTGCCGTCCGGATTTGGCGAGGATGCCGACCAGGTTGACGACCGCATCGGCACCCTCCACCGCGCGGCGCACGCTGTCGGGAAAGCGCACGTTGGCCTGCACGGGGAAAATCTGGCCGACCGCCCCCATTGGCTGCAGGTAGCCGGCAAGATCGGGGCGGCGCACAGCGGCGCGGATGCGCCAGCCGTCGGCGGCGAGCGCGCGCACCGTGTGGCGGCCGACGAAGCCAGCCCCACCGAACACCGTCACCAGCCTTCCCTGCTCCAGCCGCGAGACCATGCTCCCCCGTCACTCCACTTCAAACCCGAGGGGGAGCAATAGCGCTGCGGGGAGCGTCTGTGAAGCGGTTGTGGCGTTCCCATGGAATGCCGAGCCTGAGCCAGCGAGCATCCGCGGCGTGCTCGCTTGCACCTCAATTGACAAGCCCGCCCACCGCCTCTAACTCATCGCCCGTGGCTGCCCACAGCCACCCCGCGAGCCTGCCCAGGTGGCGGAATTGGTAGACGCACTAGTTTCAGGTACTAGCGCTGTAACAGGCGTGGAGGTTCGAGTCCTCTCCTGGGCACCACTCGGAAAATTGGTTGTTGATTTGGCTCACTTTTTTTGCCGTGTCTGCGCGTTCCAGGTGGGAAACGTTTTGGACACGGTTCGTTCCCAAGAGGTGCATTGCTTCACCGGTGAGGTGGCCGCGTTCCGCCGCGCGGCTGTAGGCCTCGGCTTGTTTGATCGTCCGCCGGCCGATGACGCCACCAGCTGATGGCGGTGGCATCATTTTCCGCAGCTTGTGTCGCCTCAATTGAAGTTGAGCTTCAACCCCGGCTCGGGCCACTGCATCACACCCAATCGACCGCTGTCGGACAGGGTGATGTAGGCCGTGCGCATGTCAGCGCCGCCGAAGCAGATGTTGGTCGGATAGCGGTCCGGCACCTTCACGGCACGAACGACATCGCCGGCTGGAGAAATCTCGGTGATGAAGCCGGTATTCAAGGTGGCGACGGTGATGTTGCCGCTGGCCATGACCTTGAGGCTGTCGAAGCGCGCGCTGCCGCTGAGGCCCGCCACGATCCGGCCGCTATGCGGGAGAAATTCCTTCTTGGGCCTGACCTTGCCGGGGCCTTGAACTTCGAACGCCCACAGACGCGCCCCTTCGGTGTCGGCGACATAGAGCGTCTTGCCGTCCGGCGACAGCCCGCAGCCGTTGGGGCTCAGGATGGGGTAGGCTACCTCGACGATTTTCGAACCGTCGGGTAGCGCGTAGTAGACGCCGCCGTTGTCACGGTGACGCGGATGGCGTTTGCCCAGATCGGTGAAATAGAAGCCGCCGTCCTTGTCGAACACCAGATCATTGGGCGCCGACAGCGGATGGCCGTTCACATCCTTGTAGAGCAGCTTCGCTTCGCCGGACTTCGGGTCAATCCGCTGGATGGTGCCGAACTTGTAGTCGGGGTGAGGCCCAAGACCCATGGAATGGCCCTCGACGTATCGGCTACCGCCGTTGTTGCAAAGATAGAAGTAGCCGTCCGGGCCGATTGCCAACCCATTCGGTCCGCCCCCGCAATCGGAGAACAGGCTGACCTTGCCGTCCGCCGTCACGCGTGAGCAGCGCCGGTTGCGGATCTCCGTCAGCACCACTGAGCCGTCGGCGCACACTACAGGACCTTCCGGAAAGCCCAGTCCTGTCGCAAGGATCGTCACGTCTGACATGCCTTCACTCCTCCAGATCGTCGCCACGCGTGGATGCCCGCACCGTCGAGGGAGAGGGTGCCGTTCGGTGCCGTTCAGCCAGCCTCGCTTGCCGCTCCCGATGCGATCATCTCTTCGATCTCGGCGGTGCTGTAGCCGATCGCCGCCAGCTCTGCGCGCGTGTGCTCGCCAAGCCGAGGCGCCGGCAAGTGGTTCTCGCGCATGCCGCCGTAGAATGTATTCGCCACCTTCGTGCGCCGGATCGGCCCTTCGCTGGGGTGCTCCTCCCGCTCGAAGAAGCCGATGTCGGCCAGATGCGGATCGACGAACAGATCATCGATGGAGTTATAGCACGCGGCCGGGACATCGAGCGCCTCGAAGACCGCGAGCCACTCGGCGGTCGTCCGTTGCGCCAGCCCAGCGGCCCGCACTGCGAAATAAGCCGCGGCGTTGTTGGTCCGCGACGACGGGCTGTCGAAGCGCGGATCGGTCTTGAGCTCTGGCCGACCGATGGCGTCGAAGAAGGCGAAGGCCTGGGCGTTGGTGTTGGGGCCGACCGTGATGTAGCCGTCCTTCGTCGGCAGCGGACGGTAGTCGGGGCTCAGCAGACGGTTGTCGCCCGTCGGGCCAATCGGCGGATCGAAGGTGGCGGCCGCCATGTGCTCGCTGGTCACGAAGGATGCCATGTTCTCGAGCATCGGCACATCGATCGCCTCGCCAAGCCCGGTCTTCTCTCGCCGATAGAGCGCAAAGCCGATGGCCTGGGCCGCGATCAGCCCGGTGATGTGATCGCTCATCACCATCGGCACGAAGCGGGGCTCGCCGATCGCGCGCTCGAAGGTGCCGGCGACGCCCGAGAGGCTCTGAATGATCGGGTCGTAGGCGGGGCGATCGAAATAGCGCCCGCCGCGGCCGAACGCGAGGATCGAGCAGTGAATGAGCCGAGGATTTGCTGCGGCCAGGCTCCGGAAGTCGAGTTCTGCCCGCTCCAGCGCCCTGGGGCGCACGTTGGAGACGAACACGTCGGCGCCGGCGATCAGGCGGCGCAGGGCCGCCATGCCATCGGCGTGCTTGAGGTCGAGGCAGACGGACCGCTTGTTGCGGTTGAAGTTGAGGAACTTGCCGGACATGCCGGCGTGGCGCGCCCCTTGAGCCAGGGTACGCAGGAGATCGCCGCCCGGCGGCTCGATCTTGACCACGTCTGCGCCCTGGTCGGCGAGGGTGCGCGAGCAGATCGGTCCGACCACCACGGAGGTTTGGTCGACAACACGAACACCTGCGAGCGGCCCACCCCTCATTCGCCATACTCCAAGTCGACCGCAGCGCACTGACAGCCGTCCTTGTCGACACCCCAGCATGACATTCGGCCATTGCAGGCGACGCCACCCTGCACGGTGAAGCGATCGCCGACCCAAAGCGGCCGCGTGAGCCGCGCCTCAAAGCCGGTGAGCCGGCCCGGAAGTCGAGGCAAAGCCGCATCGACGATGAGCTGCATCGTGAGCCCACCGTTCTGCACGGCCTCGGGGTAGCCTTCCTCGCGGCGTGCATAGTCGGCGTCGTAGTGGATGCGATGCGCGTTCCACGTGATCGCCGAGTACCGGAAGACCAAAGCGTTGCTGAGCTCGAACGTCTTGGACCAGGCCGCGTCGCCGGGCGGAGCGGCCGGCTTGGGCAGCGGGTTCTTCTCACCCGGCGCGAGGCCCTCGCGATAGACCGCGTCGAAGTCCTCGACCGCAATCGTCTTGCCTTTGGCCTCGACGGTATGGCGCATTGTCAACACGACGAGCGAGCCGGTTCGCGCCACTTTTGGCGTGATGGCGATCACCTCTGTGATGCGTCTTGCCGGCTCGTTGGCCCTGAGAGCGCCCACTATCCTCACGCGCCGGCCTGCCCCCATGCGGCGGGGCAGAGGAATGGGAGGCAGGAAGATGCCCTTGTTGGGATGTCCATCAGAACCGATGTCGCGTTGCATCGCATTGTTGTGGAAGAACATGGAAAACCAGTGCGGCGGCAACTCCGTCCCCGAAATGAACAGGCTGGGCTCGAGGTCGAGCATTGCCGCGATGCGCCGCACGGCCGAGAGGCAGATTTCATCCTCGACCACATCGCGGCGGCCGATCCAGGCCTGAAGCTCCGGCATCGACGCCTCGATCATCTCTGCTGCACTGGCCATGGCTCTTCGCCCGGTCTGTCTGTCCTCGGGCCTGCACTATGCACGATGTCGTGCGCGTTATGTATGCGCGTTCGCAGGGACCGGCGCTCTGCATGAACGGCACCGACTGGCGGTGCCGCACCAACGCCGATGCCGTACGCCGCCCGAGTGGTGCCGGCACAGTCGGAATGATAAGCATGACGATCGGCATGGGTTGGCACCGGGAGGGCCAAACGATGGAGCATGGCGTCGAGCTTGATTGTCTCGCAGGCATTCGCGTCGTGGACTTCAGCCAGTTCGAGGCCGGGCCTTCGTGCACCGAAGCCCTCGCCTGGCTTGGCGCCGAGGTGGTGAAGATCGAGAACCCGCGCACGGGCGATCCCGGCCGGCGGCTGCAACCCGGCAAACCCGACAACGACCCGTGGTATTTCCATCAGTTCAACGCCAACAAGAGATCGGTGACATTGAACCTCAAGTCGCCGCGCGGACTCGAGATCGTCCGCAAGTTGCTGCAGAAGGCCGACGTCACGATCGAGAACATGGCGCCGGGCACGATCGAGCGACTGGGGCTTGGATATGACGAGGTGAAGAAGATCAACCCCGGCATCATCTATTGCCAGGTCAAGGGCTTCGGCGCCGGCAGCCCCTACGAGAAGAGCCTCGCCTTCGACATGATCGCGCAGGCTGCGGGCGGCACCATCAGCGTCACGGGCGATGCCGACCGGGCGCCGGTCAAGCCGGGACCCTCCCTCGGCGACACCGGAACCGGCATGCTGATGGCAGTCAGCATCCTGGGCGCCCTCTACAAGCGCACCAGGACCGGCAAGGGCCGCCTCCTGCAGGTGGCCATGCAGGATGCGATGCTCCACTATATGCGGGTGCCGTTCTCCCGCACCCAACTATCCGGCAAGGCCGTGATGCGCGACGGCACCAGCCGGTCGACCCCCGGCGGGCTCACGCCCAATGCGCTGTATCCATGCAGCCCGGGTGGGCCGAACGACTACGTCTACGTCTTCTGCAGCCGTGCCAACCCCGAGCACTGGCAGCGCCTCCTCAAAGTCATCGGCCGCGAGGATCTGAGGGGTGATGAGCGTTACGACACGCAGGCTGCGCGTAGCCAGCGCGGCGCGGAGGTCGACGAGATCATCGCCGCCTGGACCCGGCAGCACGGCAAGGAAGAGGCGATGCAGCTGTTCGGCGTGGCCGGCGTACCGGCGGGCGCGGTGTTCGACACCCTGGAGCTGATCAACGATCCCTCGCTCGCCGAGCGCGGCATCATGCAGACGATCGACCACCCCACGACCGGCAAGGTCAAGATCCCGGCCTGGCCGGTGCGCTTCGATGGCGCGCCCTCGAAGGTCAAGCCGTCGCCGTTGCTCGGCCAGCATGTCGACGACGTGCTCGGCTCCTGGCTCGGCATGGACGCCAAGGAGCTAGGGGCGCTGCGTCAGGAGGGCATCGTGTGAACGAGACCGGCGCTGGCGATCGGGAAATCCCGAGGCCTCAGCTCGCGGCTGGCCACTCGGGGCGATGATAGCCGAGCGGAACCGATGGACGGACCCAGTATGGCGGGGTTTCCGACAGTTGCACGACGGGCTTCAGGTGGCGCAGCGGGCCCGATGGCGTTTGGCTCACTGTCGACCAGCGGTCCAGCTCGGCCGCGGTGAACTCAGGAGGTACATCCCTGAGTGCTGCGGCCGGCACTTCGCCGAGATCGACGATCCACTTGCCGACCTGAGCGAGGGAGATGCGGACCAGCCAGCTGCCGCCTTCCCGCGCGCGGCGCGCCAAGGCCACCATCGCGCCAAACGCCATCAGGTAGCCGGTGCAGTAGTCGATCGCCGAGACCGGATAGAACTGCGGCCCGGGCGTCTTGCTCGGCACGCTCTCAGCCTGACGTAGCGTCATGCCGCTGACTGTCTGCACTACCGTGTCGAAGCCGCGCCGCGATGCCCAGGGACCGGTGTGCCCGAAGGCGGAGAGCGATACGTAGACGAGCCCCGGGCGGATCTCGGCCAGCTCCTCTGGCGACAAGCCGCGGTTGGCCAAAGTGCCGGGACGGTAGCCCTGCGAGAAGACATCGGCCTGGCGCACCAGCCCACGCAGGATATCGACATCGCCAGGCACGCGCAGATCGAGCTGCGCCGAGAGCTTGCCATGGCCGGTATCCCATTCCTGGTATCCAAGATTGGGCAGATGCGCGCCGGTGATCTTCATCACGTCGGCGCCATGCTCGGCGAGCGTGCGCGCGCACGTGGGTCCCGCAAGCACGCGCGTGAGGTCGAGTACGCGGATGCCCGAGAGCGGCCGATCGCCGGGTCGCAGCCCCTCCGGGGCGCTGTCGCCAATGCGGATGATCTCTAACAGCGGCAACGCCGCGACAGCAGCGGCCTGTGGATGGTTCGCCCATTCCGCCCGTGTTCGCGCCATGCCGCCGGCGCCCTTTGCGGCGATGATCGCCTCTTCGAGATCGGCGGCATTCCAGGTGGCGACCGCCGCAGCCACTGCCTCGCGAGTCTCGGCCACGCCCAGCACGCCGAGGGCCGCCGCACGATGGTTGGGGAAGTTGCAGTGCAGATAGCTCCAGCGCCCGTCACGGGTGGGATAGACCCCCATGATGCTGTTGCGCGCGCGGCGAAATTTCCCCGCTGCCGAGACTCATGTAGTGCCCGCTGCGCAGCGACGCCGTGGCCTGGCGGAGGTCCACCGTCACCTGCTGACGCCGCCCGGTACGAGCCTCCCACAAATCAGCAACCGCGAGGCCGGTTGCAGCCACGGTCGCGGCGGCCGCCACGCCGATGCGGAATGGCGTCGGCAGCACGGGATCGGTGCCCCCGGTGAACCCGACGGCCGCAGCCTGTCTGTGGGACCACCCGGCAACCGGCAGGATCGCGCGCAGGGCTTCGTGTGGCATGGTCGCAATCTCCCCGCGACGGTTGGTCAGCACTATTTGCTAGGTCACGGCGCGGGCCACGGCGGCACACGCGTCGAGGTTCTTCAGCGTTGCATCTCGCGCGCCTGTCGGCAGCAGGAAGACGGCATGATCGATACCGGCATCCCGGTAACGCTTCAGTTGTTCCACATCCTGCCGGGCGCCGAACACGCTCATGGGCACATCGTCTGGATTGCGGCCGGCTTCCGCCGCCAGTTGCCGGAAGCGGGGCAGGATGTCCAGCGCATCGAGACCGCGACCACCGATGGGCATCCAGCCGTCGCCGAAGGCGATCGCACGCTTTGCTCCGTGCGGGAACTCGCCGCCCACGAGGATCGGCGGATGGGGCTTCTGCACCGGCTTGGGCCACGCCCACAGCGGCTCGAAGTTGACATGCTCTCCGTGGTATTCGGCCACGTCGTTTGCCCAGATTGTCTTCATCGCCTCGATGCGCTCCCGCATCAGCGCGAAACGCGTCTTGAAGGCGGTGCCATGATTGGCCATCTCCTCGGCGTTCCATCCGCCACCGATGCCGAAGATGAAGCGACCACCGCTCAAGTAGTCGATCGTGGCAACGTTCTTGGCCGTGTGGATCGGATCGCGTTCGACGACGAGACAGATGCCCGTGGCCAGCTTGATGCGCTTGGTCTCCGCAGCTGCGGCGGTCAGCGCGATGAAGGGGTCGAGCGTCTGCTTGTAGACATCGGGCAGGTTGGGCCCGCCGGGCCACGGCGACTTGCGACTGGTCGGAATGTGCGTGTGCTCGGGGAACCAGAGCAATTCCAAGCCGCGTTCCTCCACGGCCCGTCCAAGCTCGCCCGGCATGATGCTGTAGTCCGTCACGAACGTCGATATGCCGATCTTCATTCGATTGCTCCACTGGCCCGGGCTCGAGATCTCAGTTCACAGCCACCTCCGATCCCTGTCAATCGAGCTTCACGCTCGGAGCGACCCCGGCGTCGGCATTCCGCAGTTGGGGTTCGGCGATTGCCGGCAGCCCGTTGACATCCAAACGTCGAGACCGTACTAGATCGCCCGCCATGAAACACAGGATGATCCTGCGACGTCGCCACATGCTCACGCCGAACCGGGCGCGAGTGCGATGACGCTCCGTTGATGGCGTTCATCCGCAAGCCGCGCCCAGATGCGCGGCTTTTTTGTTTCTGAACTCCCTCTCCCGAGAGAAATGGCCATGGTGGCGCCCGCGCAGTCCAACGACGAGTCCCTGCTCGAGATCACGACAGAGCTTTCACGCATCGACCTCGACCGCGTGCACGGTTGGTTGGCGCGCGATAGCTACTGGGCGGCTGAGATGCCGCGTGCCGTGTTTGATCGCGCGGTGCGCGGCTCGCTGTGCTTTGCCGCTATCGAGCGGGGCGCGACGGTCGGGTTTGCCCGAGTGATCTCGGATCGGGCAACCTTTGCCTATGTGTCCGATGTGTTCGTCGATCCGGCGCGTCGCGGGCAAGGCATCGGCAAGGCCATCATGGCGGCAGTCGTGGCCCATCGCGAGCTGCAGGACCTCCAACTCTGGGTGCTGGCGACGGCTGACGCGCATGGCTTGTATGCCCGCCACGGCTTTGCCTCCCTCGCCGCACCCCAGCGCTACATGGAGCGGCGTGACGCGGAGGTCTATCAGCGACTGGCGCGCGCGGCCGGGGTGCCCTTGCGGTAGAGCGAAGCCCAGGGGGCTGTAACCCCTCTCACCCTGCCGGGGCGGCACGGCCCGCCGGCGCCGATTCCAGCCAGCTCAGGAGCGTTGCGTTCAGCTCGCGCGGATAGCAGTGGCTGAGGTCGTCGACCTCCCGATAGGTGACGGCAGCGCCCGCCGCCGACAGCGCCGCGTGCGCTTGCCGGGCCAACTCGACGGGAAACATCCAGTCGAGGGACCCATGGATGATGTGGATGGGCAACCCGCGGGTTCGATCCGCGTCGGCCATCTGTGCCAGCAGCGGGTGAAATGCGGCGGAGACCGGCGCGAGATGCGTGAATGGCGACCCTGCCTCCAGCCCGGACACGTAGGTGAACGTGCCGCCGTCACTCATGCCGGTCAGGAGGAGGCGCGCGGCATCCACGTTCCACTCCGAACGGATGAACTCCAGGATGCGGGCGATGTTTGGGGTGTCCGCATCGGGTCCGGTCAAGGCCCAGGTGCTCCCGACCGATGTCGGAGCTGCCAGGATGGCGCCGCGGCTGCGCGCATCGCGCAGCCAGCTCCAGAGAAACTGGCGCCCGGTACCGCTGCCGCCATGGAGTGCCATCACGAGCGGCCAGGCGCGGTCGGGCGCGTAGTGCTCCGGAACATAGAGCCAGAACCCGCCCCTCTCGCCCTCGCCCGCACCAAATCGCATGACACCGGTTTTGTCGTGAGCGCGGCCAGGCAAGAAGAGGTCGCTGCAACGCATCGTTCGATCGCAATGAAGGATCGAGGAAGAACCGGTTGACCGGCGGAAGGATGCCGGCGAGGGGATAGAGTGCCTCCAGTCCCCTGGGCAGGAGGCGCAGCGCGCGGTAGGCGCGGCGAATATCGCCGGCATCCGTCAGCGCCTCGCGAAGGCCGGCGAAGGCCTCGAGCGCCGCGTCGCTTGCCGCATCGAGCGCGGACCTGATACCCGAGACGTGCGCGGGCCATTCCACTTGCCTCGCCCGGGCCGACAGGAGATCAGCATCGGGCGCGCCCACGCTCGACATGAGATCGGCGAAATCCGGGGGATGGAGACGGCGGGAGACGAACGTGAGCATCTCGAACGCGCGCAGCAGCGGGTCGAGCAGCGCGAGCACGGGTTCGATTTCAGGCTCGTCCATGCGGCGCCGTTCTCTTGCGTCGGTCCTGCGCAGCCATTTCTGGGTTACCCGTGCATCGCGCCGCTAGCTCATCGGGAACGACACAGCTTCCAGCTTGTTGCCGTCGGGGTCGAGCACGAAGGCGCCGAAGTAGGTCGTCATGGCTGCCTGCCGCGGACCCGGTTCTCCGTCGCTGGCGCCGCCGCCGGCCAGCGCGGCGGCGTGGAATGCCCTGACCGCGTCCTCGCTCGCTGCCCGTAACGCGATATGCGCCCCGGGATCGGAGGGCGCCGCGCCCGAGTTGGCGCGCAGATTGAGCCACAACTCCGGGTACTTCTTGCCGAACCCGATGCTGGACGGGCGCTCGACCAGCTTGGCGTAGCCGAGTGGCGCCAGCAGGCGCTCGTAGAAGGCGGCGGAGCGTGCAAGATCCCGCACGGCGACGGAGACATGATCGATCATCTTGCACCTGCGTGTTGCGGACGTCAGCCCTGCTTGCCGCGGATCAGATGGATGATGCCAGAGAAGTCCGCGCCACCCTCGCCCCAGGCGTTGTGCAGCCCATAGACCTGGGCGGCGGCGGCGCCGAGCGGGGTCGTGGCGCCGGCAGCGGAGGCAGCCTCCTGCGCCAGCTTCAGGTCCTTGAGCATGAGCGCGGAGGCAAAGCCCGCCTTGTAGCCGTTGTTGGAGGGCGCGGTGGGCACGGGGCCCGGCACGGGGCAGTAGCTGGTCAGCGACCAGCACTGTCCCGACGAGGTGGAGGCTACATCGAACAGCGCCTGGTGCGACAGCCCGAGCTTCTCGGCCAGCACGAACGCCTCGCACACGCCGATCATGCTGATCCCCAGCATCATGTTGTTGCATATCTTGGCGGCCTGGCCGGCGCCGGCCTCGCCGCAGTGCACGACGCGCTTGCCCATGCACTCCAGGATTGGCTTGGCCCGGTCGAACGCCCTGCTTGGCGCCGCCGACCATGAAGGTGAGCGTCGCGGCTTCCGCGCCGCCGACGCCGCCCTGATACCGGGGCGTCGAGCGAGAGCATGCGCGCCGTGCCCGCGAGCTTGTGGGCAGCGCGCGCGGAGGCAACATCGATGGTGGAGCTATCGATGAACAGGGTCTCCGGCGCGGCCGCCGCGAGCATCCCTCCGCCCCACACGGCAAGCGTATCCTTGCCTGCCGGCAGCATCGTCACGACGGCATCGACCTTGTCTGCGGCATCCGCTGCCGACTGCCGCCTTGCGCAGGCCGCGGGCGACCGCCTTCTCCATATTGGCGGCGACGAGGTCGAAGCCTTTGACCTCGTGCCCCTTCTTGACGAGGTTGCCGGCCATGGGAACGCCCATGTTGCCGAGCCCGATGAAGCCGATGGTCGCCATGCGCCCCTCCCCTTCGTAAACCTGCCACTCCCCGCTCGAGCCCGGGGAGAATTGCCCCAGCCTAGTCCGGGGATCGGGTTGCACGGAAACCTTTTGTTCACCCTATCGGCGGACACTTTTTCCACCCCTGGCGGTCCGTCGCGGTGGTGGGCCAGGGCCTGCTTCTGCGCGGCCCCGGCGTGTTGGAGGGCGCCAGGCGAGGACATCGAGATGCTGCCATGCGGGCGATCGTAATCTTCCTGCTGCTGCTGGCCGCCGCCAAGCTCGGCTATCAGGAGTATCTGTTCCGCACCGCAACCCGGGACGCGATCATTGGCGCCTACAGGGAGCACGCGGTGCAGGCCTGCCAGAATGACACCAAGGGTCACGCACTCGGGCTGGGCCAGCAGGCGTGGGCCAACCCCAAGACGGTCAAGTTGGTGATCGGCAAGAGAACGCTCGACGTGTACCCTTGGCAGATCGACAACGCCCTCTGGAATGCGCGCTACCGCAACCCCTACCTTCTCTTGACGGCGGACCAGGCCACGAGCCGGCACGCCGGAATGGTGCGTTGCGAATACGACATCGTCAACGCCGCCGCCTCGATCTCACGAATGTGATATTGGTCTGCGCGTCGCCAACCTGCCCCAGCCCGCCTTGAAGCGACCAGCAAGACGCGGCAAGGTGCGCGGCGATTGGCGGACGCCACGAACGGGAAGGCCCCCATGTCAGCAGCTGTCAACGAGCAGAAGCAGACGCCTGCATCCCTCGAAAACCAGGAGCGGCTCGTCGTCTATCAGCATTCCGACCTGCTCTACTGGTGGGTGGTGTGGGCCTACGGCCTGTTCTGCGCGCTTTGGACGGCGCTGCGCGGAACCCTGGTCACGGTTGCGGCCGGGCCACAAGCCCGTACTGTTCTACGCCGGCGCGTGGATGGGCATTTCCTTCGTCATGCTCGTGCTGTTCGTTCTGGTCTTCACCAATGCGCGGGCCCGCGGCGTGAAATCGCTCGTGCTGTTTCTGCTCCTCCTGGTGATCGGTCTCGCAGTGCAGATGACCGTCGGTTGGACCGAGATCCTGCAGGTGTTCCCGCTGCTCCTGGTGCACATGAACCTGGCCTTCTACCTGCTGTTCTCCGTCGTGTTGCTGGCCGCCTGGCTGCTCGTCATCTTCGGCGCGGACCATGCCGTGCGCTGGGAGTTCGGCCCCAACTCGATCGCCATGAAGTACAGGTTCAGCGAGGGGGCCGAGAGCTTCACGTCGCCTCAGGTGCAGACGTCCCGCCAGAGCGATGACATCTTCGTGCATCGGCTGTTGGGATTGTGGTTCCTGGGCTTCGGCACCGGCGATATCGAGGTACGCTTCAGCACGCCTGGCGCCGGCCAGAAGGTCTACTTCCTCAAGAACGTGTGGCGCGCAGCTCACGTCGAGAAGGAGATCAACCGGCTGGTGGCGTAGCGACGAGCCAAGTCAGAGGCTGCGGCCGCTCGCGCGAGCGGGCTAGTTCTTCACCATCCCCCGCTCGCTCATCACGCCGGTGATCTCGTCGAGGATGGCCGGGTCGTCGATGGTGGCGGGCATCTTCCAGGTCTCGCCGTCGGCGATTTGGCGCATGGTGCCGCGCAGGATCTTGCCCGAGCGGGTCTTGGGCAGCCGCTGTACCGTCATGACGGTCTTGAAGGCGGCAACGGGGCCGATCTCCTCGCGCACCAGCTTCACGACCTCGCCCTCGATCTCGGTGTGCGGGCGGTTGACGCCGGCGTTGAGCACGATGAAGCCCGCGGGAATCTGGCCCTTCATGGTGTCGGCGACGCCGACCACGGCGCACTCGGCCACGTCCTTGTGGCGCGCCACCACCTCTTCCATCTGGCCGGTGGAGAGGCGGTGCCCCGCCACGTTGATGACGTCGTCGGTGCGCGCCATCACGTAGGCGTACCCGTCGGCGTCCATATAGCCGGCATCCGATGTCGTGTAGTAGCCGGGAAACTCCGCAAGGTAGCTCGCGCGAAAGCGTTCGTCGTTGTTCCACAGCGTGGGGAGGCACGATGGCGGCAGCGGCAGCTTGATGGCCAGCGTGCCGGTCTCGCCGGTCTTCACCGGCTGGGCCGAGGCGTCGAGCACCTGCAGGTCGTAGCCCGGCATCGGCACCGTCGGCGAGCCGTATTTGACCGGCAGCGCACCGAGCCCCACCGGGTTGCCGCAGATGGGCCAGCCGGTCTCGGTCTGCCACCAGTGGTCGTAGACCGGCACCTTGAGGTTGGCCTCGGCCCACTTGATGGTCTCGGGGTCGGCGCGCTCGCCGGCCAGGAACAGCGTGCGGAAGGCGCGCAGGTCGTAGCGGCCGATGTGCTCGCCCTTGGGATCCTCCTTCTTGATGGCGCGGAAGGCGGTCGGCGCCGTGAACATGGCGGCCACCCCGTGCTCGGCAATCACGCGCCAGAAGGTACCGGCGTCGGGTGTACCCACCGGCTTGCCCTCGAAGATGATGCTCGTGCAGCCGTGCAGCAGCGGCGCGTAGCAGATGTAGGAATGCCCCACCACCCAGCCCACGTCGGAGGCCGCCCAGAACGTCTCGCCGGGCTCGATGCCGTAGTGGTTCTTCATGGTCCACTTGAGCGCCACCATGTGGCCGCCGTTGTCGCGGACCACGCCCTTGGGCTGGCCGGTGGTGCCCGACGTGTAGAGGATGTAGAGCGGGTCGGTGGCCAACACGGAGACGCAGCCGGCCTTGCGGCCGCGCGCCTTGGCGTCGGCCATGGCGCGCTCCCAGTCGTGGTCGCGCCCGGCGACCATCGTCGCCTCGGCCATCGGCCGCTGCAGCATGAGCACGGCCTGCGGCTTGTACTTGGACAGCTCGATGGCCGCATCGAGCAGGGGCTTGTAGGCGACGACGCGGCCGGGCTCGATGCCGCAGGAAGCGGACAGGATGGCCACGGGCTTGGAATCCTCGATGCGGGTCGCAAGCTCCGGCGCCGCAAATCCGCCGAAGACCACCGAGTGAATTGCCCCGATGCGCGCGCAGGCCAGCATCGCGATCACCGCCTCGGGCACCATCGGCATGTAGATGATGACGCGGTCGCCCTTGGCCACGCCGAGGTCCTGCAGGACCCCGCCCAGTGTCGCCACCTCGTCGCGCAGCTCGGCGTAGGTATAGGCGCGAGTCGTCTTGGTGACGGGGCTGTCGTAGATCAGCGCCTTCTGTGCGCCGCGGCCGCGCTCGACGTGCCGATCGAGGCAATTGTAGGCGGTATTGCACTCCGCGCCCACGAACCAGCGGCCGTACTGCCCGGCATAGGGATCGAGCACCTTGTCCCAGGGCTTGTACCAGTCGATGTCGCGCGCGGCCACGCCCCAGAAGATCTCCGGGTCCTTCTTCCAGGCGGCATAGATCTCTTGATAGCGGCTCGACACGGGTATGCCTCCCCAGCGCTGGGCATGGTCCGGCCACGGCCGGCTCTTGGGCGCAACTTCATCCGAGCGTGGCTGGGAATGCAAGATTGCTGTTGCCGCCGGTCGGGTCGTGGTGTCGGGCGAGGAGGCGCAGATATCCCACGGCTCGCGCGCCAAGGCCCTTCCTGCCGGCTGTCGGGAAGGCTAGGTTCCGCAACTTGCGACCCTGCAAGCCGATACAGCGCACATGTCCGATCCAGGCCCCGGCCCGACCTCGCGTATCTACTTCTCCCAGCGTCTGCGTCTCCACTACGTCGATTGGGGCAACGCGGCCGCCCCGCCCCTCCTGCTCGTGCACGGTGGGCGCGATCATTGCCGCAACTGGGACTGGCTGGCTGAGGAGCTGCGCCGCGACTGGCACATCATCGCCCCCGACCTGCGCGGCCATGGCGACAGCGAATGGTCGCGGACCGGCACCTACATGATGGCGGGCTACATCTACGATCTGGCCCAGCTCATCCATCAGCTGCGCGTCGCGCCCGTTACCATCATCGCTCATTCTCTGGGCGGCAATATCGCGCTGCGCTACGCGGGGCTCTACCCGGAGAACGTCGCCAAGCTCGTCGCCATCGAAGGCCTGGGGCCCTCGCCGCGGCGTCAGGCTCAGCGTGACGCACAACCCTTTCCGGAGCGCATGCGCGCCTGGATCGACGAGCAGCGCGGTCTCTCCGGGCGTTTGCCGCGCCGCTACGCCTCGATCGAGGACGCCTTCAAGCGCATGCAGGAGGAGAACAAGCACCTGCGCCCCGGGCAGGCGCGCCACCTCACGGTGCACGGCGTCAACCAGAACGAGGACGGCACCTACAGCTGGAAGTTCGACAACTACGTGCGCTCCTGGCCGCCCTACGACATGACGAAGGAGGAGGTGGAGGCGTTGTGGGGCCGCATCGTGTGCCCGACGCTGCTCGTCTACGGCCGCGAGAGCTGGGCGTCGAACCCGCAAGCCGACGGCCGCGTGCGGCATTTCGCGAATGCCAAGGTCGTCACCGTCGACGGCGCCGGCCATTGGGTGCACCACGACCGGCTGTCCGAGTTCCTTACCCTTGCGCGCGACTTCCTCCGCGGTTGAGGACGCCGATAGCGCGGGCCCAGCCTACCTATGCATCACTTGAAGTAGGTAAGCACGTAGTAGCCGACGGTCGTCGCCGGCACCAAGATCTTCAACACGATGCTCTTGGCCTCCATGCGGCCGAGATCGCGATGCAGCCGCTCCAGATAGGAGATGCGCAGCATCACCAGGGCCTCGGCCAGATGTTCCTCTATGCCGCGTACGACCTGCGGCCGGCCGGCCTCCGCCGCGGCCAGTGCCGCCTGCGCCTCGGCACCGGCGAGGCGCCGACGCAGCGCCGACATCTCCGCCTTGACGGCACGGTCCACCTTTGCGGTGAGCTGCATCCACGGCGGCACGAAGCCGACGATGAGCAGAAACAGAGTGATGCCGACACCGATGTAGTCGGAGAGTTCCGACTGCGTGTAGAGCACGTAGACCGCATTCACCAGGAAGAAGCCCAGCACGATCGTCGCTCCCTGCGCACTCATCTGCAGGAAAGGGCGATACTGCCTCTCGAGCAGGACCACCTCGATCGGCGAACGGAAATCGTGCTCGCCGACCGCCCAGCGCGTCAGGAACAGAAAACCCAGCATCTGCACCCAGATGAACGCCATCATGAACCACTCCAGGCACCACATGCCGTAGAGCAGCCGGTCGACGTCCTGGCTCAAGCCCGCTGCGCCCCGCGCCTGGTAGTCATAGAGGCAGAAAGGAGCCGCCACGAGGAGAGCGACGAGCGCGCCGACTGGGCCGAGCACGAGGTTCACCCCCCGCCTGGCATTGGTCGGCGGCATATCGAGATGCACGATGCCGGCGAGGAAGTTGCGGCTGAACATGGTGGCGAACAGGCGCAACGTGATGAAGTGGGCGGCAAGATAGAACGGCTGCAATTGCCATTCGCGATTGGTCAGGAAGGCTCCAACGTCATCGGTGAGCGCAAGCCCGACCGCCCAGCAGCCTATTGCCACGACCGCTACCGCGATGAGAAAGCCGCGTGGATAGCGCGGCATCACGCGGTCGATCAATGCGCGGCCATCGGCCTCCAGGGATATGGGCGGCAGATCGTCCTCCCAGCCGGCGACCTGAGAGCGCAGGTCGCCGGGCGCGCGCCCCGTGTGCTCGGCGAGCCGTTGCCGCAGTGTCAGGTTGCGCATCGATGTGGCGATCAGCGCCAGCAGAAGGAAGAGAGCCGCTAGCGTGGAAGCAAGACCCAGCCATTTTGGGTGCTGCATCCGCTCGAGATGCTCGATGAGACTTGAAACTCGCGCTCGCCAGTCCATGACGCCCGTCCTTGCGGGGCGCCCGTCCGGCAGCCGCACCTGCAGGACGACCGGTGCCCGAGTTGAACGCCCCCGCCGGCAGCCCTAAGCTGTCTTGGAAGCGTGGCAACGGCAAGTCGGGCCGGGGGGCGATCCTGAGAGCGCGACTGGTCCTTCGCGGCCGGAACCCGCCTGACGATCATGCCAAGTCCAATGCGCAACCTTGGAAAGTGCCGAGATTCAATCGTTTAGGCCGCGCTAAAGAAGGTGTGGCAACCTTGCCCCTCGAGGGCCTTTCTGCAATAGTGAACGAAACGCGCGAGCCTGCGGCAGCGGCCGCAAATGGAGCGGAACGAAATGGGTAGCTTGAGCATCTGGCATTGGCTCCTGTTCTTGGCTGTGGCGCTGCTGATGTTTGGCGGCAGCGGCAAGATTTCCTCGATCATGGGCGACGTGGCCAAGGGCATTAAGAGCTTCAAGAAGGGCATGGCCGAGGACGACGAGGAGCCCAAGAAGGACGAGGCGCCCAAGGCCGTGGAGAGCACTGCTGCCAAGCCGGTCGAGCAGCATTCCGGCGTGGAGGCCAACAAGTCCGGCTGGAGCTCCAAGGCCTGACGCAACGCCGCCCCGGGAATACGCGCACACGCGCTGGCAGCCGGCGTTGCGGCGCCGATTTGCAGTTGAGCACGCCGTTGGGTTGAGCTGATGTTCGACATCACCTCCAGCAAGCTTTTGATCCTGGGCATCGTGGCGTTGCTCGTCATCGGTCCCAAGGATCTACCGGCGTTGCTGCGCACGATCGGCAAGTACGTCGGCATCATCAAGCGACACGCTGCGGATTTCCGAGCCCAGTTCGACGAGGCCATGCGCGAAAGCGAGCTGGCCGAGCTCAGAAAGGAGGTCGAGAAGGTCGGCAGCGAGACCGAGGCCACGCTGCGCTCGGCCGAGGTGTCCATCGACAAGGAGATGACGGCCGCACACCAGGACGTCGATCGGCTGATGCAGGACGACGCCAAGCCTGCCGCCGATCCTTTGGCGCACGACGCAGGCGAGCTGCCGGCGACGGCGACGGAGACAGACATCCCGTCGGGGACGCAGCCCGCGCTCAACGGAGCCTCGCACACCGGGGACAGCGCCACATCCGATCCGCAGCCGGCCGAGGACGCTTCGTCCGCCGTCCCGCAAGCCGATATCAAGCCCGGCGCATAGGCCCTCATGCAGGACGTGCCGACCGAAACGCCCGAGGGGCACGACGAGATCGAGGCCTCCAAGGCGCCGCTGATCGACCACCTGATCGAGCTGCGCCAGCGCCTGATCTATGCGCTGATGGGCGTCGGCGTCGGTTTCTTCATCTGCTTTGCCTTCGCCACCCGCATCTACAACCTGCTCGTGCGGCCCTATCAGGTGGCCCGCGGGGAGGGGCACAAGATCGAGATGATCTACACCGCCCCGCACGAGTTCTTCTTCACCCAGATCAAGCTCGCCCTGTTCGGCGCGGTGTGCCTGGCCTTTCCCGCTCATCGCCTATCAGGCCTACAAGTTCGTGGCTCCGGGCCTCTACAAGAACGAGCGCAACGCCTTCCGGCCCTACCTGCTGTGGACCTTCCTGCTGTTCATCTCGGGCGCCGCCGTCGTCTATTTCATCGTCATGCCGCTCGCCATGAAGTTCTTCCTGTCGATGGAGCAGACGGGAGGACAGGTGGAGATCCATCTGCAGGCGCGCGTGAGCGAATATCTCTCCCTGATCATGACGCTCATCATCGGCTTCGGCATCATGTTCCAGCTGCCGGTCGTGCTGAGCCTGCTGGCGCAAGCCGGCATGATCACGGCCCAGAGCCTGCGCGGCTTTCGCCGCTACGCCATCGTCGCAATCACGGCGGTGGCGGGCGTGCTGTCGCCGCCCGACCCCTTCAGCATGATCGCCATGGCGCTGCCGACCCTGCTGCTCTACGAGGCCGGCATCTGCGGGTGGACTGGGTGGAGAAGCAGCGCCTCGCCAAAGAGGCCGCAGCCGCAAGCGGCACGGCGCCGAGCTGGCGCTCGGCTGGACCTATCGCGTCCGGCGCCGTATAGCACGCGCAACAATTGGAACGTCATCCCGGCGCAGGCCGGACCCAGTGCACCGGCCGACGTGCGCCGTGGACGCATCCGCTGCGGAGACGCGGCCTGGGTCCCGGCCTGCGCGGGGATGACGTCGGAGCGAGAGGCCGAGCAGCCGTGTTCGACATCAGGTGGATACGCGACAACGCCGATGCGTTCGATGCGGGGTTGAGGAAGCGCGGGCTGGAGCCGGGCAAGGACTGGCTCGGCCGAGCAGCTCGTCGCGCTCGACGAGGCCCGCCGCAGGGTCGTCACGCGGCTGCAGGAGGCGCAGGCGCGGCGCAATGCGGCGTCCAAGGAGATCGGCAAGGCCAAGGCCGCCAAGGACGAGGCCAAGGCGCAGGCGCTGATGGCCGAGGTGGCCGCGCTCAAGGAGGAGCCAGCAGGGCGAGAAGAAGCAGCGGAAGCCGACAAGGCGCTGCACGACGCGCTCTCCGTCATTCCCAACCTGCCGCCCGAAGACGTGCCGCTCGGCAAGGACGAGAAGGACAACAAGGAGATCCGCCAGGTCGGCGAGCCGCCGAAGTTCGCGATCAACAAGCCCAAGCAGCACTTCGAGATCGGCGAGGCGCTGGGCCTCATGGACTTCGAGACGGCGGCGAAGATTTCGGGCTCGCGCTTCGTCGTGCTGAAGGGCCAGCTGGCGCGGCTCGAGCGCGCGCTGGCGGCCTTCATGCTCGACCTCCACACCGCCGAGAAGGGCGGCATTGCGGCTACACGGAGATCATGCCGCCGTATCTCGTGCGCGACGACGCGATGTACGGCACCGGCAACCTGCCGAAGTTCGAAGAGGATCTGTTCTCGACTTCGTCAGAGGCAGGCTGACAAACGAGAGCATTCGAGCGGCAGCGCGCCGACGTTGGAAGCCAGATCTCGTATGCTGAACTCAGCTGTGACCAGGCAGACCGAGCTACGGAAAGCTGGCGCGATTGCTGTATTGCAAGAGCTGTACGAAGCGCGAGAACTGCACGACGTGAGCTAGAGGAGGCTGCAACTGCCGGGTCGACTCTGGCTCATCCCCACCGCCGAAGTCCCGCTCACCAACCTCGTGCGCGAGTCGATCCGCAGCGAGGACGAGCTGCCGATGCGCGTGACCGCCTATACGCCCTGCTTCCGCGCCGAGGCCGGTGCGGCCGGCAAGGACACGCGCGGCATGATCCGCCAGCACCAGTTCTCCAAGGTCGAGCTCGTCTCCATCACCACGCCGGAGCAGAGCCTCGCCGAGCACGAGCGCATGACGGCGTGCGCCGAGGAGGTCTTGAAGCGTCTCGGCCTCGCCTATCGCACGATGCTGCTGTGCACCGGCGACATGGGCTTTGCCTCGCAGAAGACCTACGACATCGAGGTGTGGCTGCCGGGCCAGGACACCTATCGCGAGATCTCCTCGTGCTCGGTGTGCGGCGACTTCCAGGCGCGGCGCATGCAGGCCCGCTACCGGCCGCAAGGGCGCCAAGGAGACGCGCTACGTGCACACGCTCAACGGCTCCGGCCTCGCGGTCGGGCGCACGCTGATCGCGATCCTGGAGAACTACCAGCAGGCCGACGGCTCCGTCGCCATCCCCGACAAGCTCGTGCCCTACATGGGCGGCCTCACCCGCATCGCGAAGGCGTAGATGCCGGGTAACGCAGTCGGGGCCGCTAGGTTGAACCGGCCCGCGAACAGTGCCACCCTTCGCGCATGAGCGAGCAAGCATTCGGCTGGATCGTCGAGGTCGCCGACGACGCCGGGACGAGGCGCTACCACGTCGCCGTGCGCAACCGGGTCGAAGCCGTCAGCGCGGTTCGACGGCGCGTCGCGGGTGCGGAAGGCGCGCGCATCGGGGCGGTCAGCATGCTCTCGAAGCGCACTGTAAGCGTCGTGCTCCGCCTGAAGCCGGGCGAGGTGGCGCAGATCATGTGACCGCGTGTTCCCTCTCCCCGTTTTCACGGGGAGAGGGTTAGGGTGAGGGGCAGACGCTTGCTCCGGCGTGTGTTGCTGCCCCTCACCCCGACCCTCTCCCCATTGAAGGCAATGGGGAGAGGGGGAAGCGCCCTATCCCGCCAGCAGCGGGTCGAGCTTGCCGGCGTGCTCCAGCGCGGCCAGCTCGTCGGAGCCGCCGACGTGGGTGTCGCCGATCCAGATTTGCGGCACGGTGGTGCGGCCACTCGCCTTCTCCATGAGGCGGTCACGCGCCTCCCAGTCGCCGGTCACGTCGATCTCCTCGAACGCCACGCCCTTCTGCGCCAGCAGCCGCTTGGCGCGGTGGCAGTAGGGACAAAAGCGCGTCGTGTAGATGGTGACTTTGGGCATGCGGCGTCCTGGGCCGAATGGCTCGGGCTTCACTGTGACAGATCGATGTAGGCCTTGTTGCAGGTCGGGGAAAGGTGCCGGGCGTGCATCGGTGTCATGCCTGTTGATGGGCTTGCTGAAGGCCGGCGTGCGCGCGGATGGCACGTTGCATCGCTCCAGTGCCCCTATAGAGTGCGGCCATGCGCATCCTCCTCACCAACGACGACGGCATCGATTCGCCCGGCCTGCACGCGCTGCGCGAGATTGCGCGCCAGCTCTCCGACGACGTCTGGGTGGTGGCGCCGGAGACCAACCAGTCGGGCGCCAGCCACTCGCTCTCCCTGCACGAGCCTTTGCGCATGCGTGCCATCGACGAGCGCGCCTTCGCCGTGCGCGGCACGCCGACCGACAGCGTCATCATGGGCGTGCGTCATGTCCTCAAGGACAAGCTGCCCGACCTCGTGCTGTCGGGCATCAACCGCGGCGCCAACATGGCCGAGGACGTGACCTACTCGGGCACGATCGCGGGCGCCTTCGAGGGCACCATCCTGGGCATCCGCTCGATGGCGCTGTCGCAGTCCTACGGTGTCGACGGCGTCAAGCAGCATCAAGTGGCAGACGGCGCTCGCGCACGGGCCGGGCCTCATCAGGAAGCTGCTGGCGATCGAGTGGGCGCCCTCCACCCTCATGAACATCAACTTTCCCGACCGCGAGCCCGACGATGTCGAGGGTACCGTCGTCACGCGGCAAGGCCGGCGCGATCCCGGGGCTGCTCGCCATCGACGAGCGCCACGACACCTGGGGCAATCCCTACTACTGGCTGGCGTTCGACGCGCCGCCGCTCCGCCACCGAGGAAGGCACCGACCTGTGGGCGGTCTATTCGGGCCGCATCTCGGTGACGCCGCTGTTCCTCGACCTCACGCATGCAGGGCATGAGCAAGACGCTGACACGAGCTCTTAGGCAGTAGCGATGCGTCATTCCCGCCAAGCGAAGCGCTGAGCGGGAATCCACCCGCAAGCTCCGACTTCGCGGCTGGATTCCCGCTGACGCGCTTACGCGCTCGCGGGAATGACACCGCTTCCGTTCCAAATCCCGCCCATATCGCGCCGTCATGCCCCCACAATCGCCGCCTACACCCTCAGCACGGGGACGGAGCGAGGCGCTCGTGAACGCGCCTTGCCTTGGGCCAGCCACGACCGGGGACTCGACGTTCTTAACGGAGCCTTAACCTCTTAACCGTTAATGAAACGTGAGAGTACGAGGTGTGCCCTATGTTGAGTTGCAAGCGTATCTGCACCGCCTCTGCCGACGCTCACGTCGCGCACGGGATGGTTATCGCGTTGACCGTTTTGGTCGGTGGCTGTAGTGCCGACGTGACGCGGTTCGACTTCCCCGCCTTCGGCCTCACCAAAGGCAACGAGACCGGAGCTCTCCCGACGCCCCCTGAGCCCGTTGCCCGCCGCGACCGCGGCTACGACGATGCGCCCGGCGCCCCCCCGCGCGGCGCAGGCCTCTACGACGCCGGCCGCGGCGACGCGAGCCAGCCCTACGGTCGACCCGGCGACAGGGTCGCCACCACCCACGACTATGGCCCGCCACCCAATGCTGGCTACAACCCGGCCCCCGACCGGCCCGTCGCACGGCGCTACGATCGCACGCCGCCGGGCCGCGCGCCGGCTGCCGGCGAGAGCATCCAGGTGCAACAGGGCGACACCCTCTATGGCATTGCCAAGCGCTACGGCGTGTCGATCTCGGCGCTAATCGAGCTCAATGGCCTCAAGAGCGGCGCTTCCATCAAGCCAGGCCAGCAACTTCTGCTGCCAGCGGGAGTGCCGGCCAGCAGGATCGCTCGCGAGCAACAGCGCGAGGCCTCGCACGCGACCACCGCTGCCAAGAGCCCGCCGCCGGCACCGCCCCGCACTGCGCTCGCGGCCAAGCCAGGCTGGGAGGGCCGCCACACCATGAAGTCGGGCGAGTCGCTCTACGGCATATCGCGCAAGTACGGCGTGTCGCTCGCGGAGCTGCAGCGTATCAACGGCATCAAGTCGCCGACCTCGATCCGTGCCGGCACGGTGCTGTCGGTTCCAGCGCGCACTGCGAGTGCGGACGCGGGTCCGTCTCGTGCCCCCATGCCCGCGGCGCCCCCGCGCGCGGTGGCACCGACCCGGCTCATCAATGCGACGGGCGAGCAGAGGACCGCCTCGATCGGCACCCAGCGCAACGACGCCATCGAGCCCGCGGCAACCTCGGGCAAGTTCCGTTGGCCGGCCAGGGGGCGGGTGATTGCCGCCTTCGGCAAGCGGCCCGACGGCACCCACAACGACGGCATCAACATTGCCGTTCCGCAGGGGACGGAGATCCATGCGGCCGAGAGCGGGCGCGTGGCATACGCCGGCAACGAGCTCAAGGGCTACGGCAACCTCGTGCTGATCCGGCATGACAACGGCTGGGTGTCGGCCTATGCCCACGCCGACCAGATCCTGGTCAAGCGCGACGACCTCGTCCGCCGTGGCCAGGTGATCGCCAGGGCCGGCAAGACCGGCACGGTCGATCAGCCTCAGCTGCACTTCGAGCTGCGCCAGGGCGCCAAGCCGGTCGATCCTACGCCGCACCTGGAGAAGTAGGATTGATGTCGGACCCTCCCGGGTCCGACATCCTTACTGCAGCTTGTGCCCCAGTCGGCCCGCCAGGTCCTGGATGAACTGCCAGGCCACGCGGCCCGAGCGGGCGCCGCGCGTCATCGACCACTCCAGCGCCTCGCGCTGCAGGGCGTCCTTCCTGACCTCGAGCTTGTGGTGGGCGGCGTAGCTCTTGACCATGTCGAGATACTCGTCCTGGGTCGCGTTGTGGAAGCCCAGCCACAACCCGAACCGGTCCGACAGCGACACCTTCTCCTCCACCGCCTCGGACGGGTTGATGGCGGTCGAGCGCTCGTTCTCCATCATCTCGCGCGGCATCAGGTGGCGGCGATTGGAGGTGGCGTAGAAGACGACGTTGCCAGGCCTGCCCTCGATGCCGCCCTCCAGGACCGCTTTCAGCGACTTGTAGGACGTGTCGTCCTTGTCGAAAGAGAGATCGTCGCAGAACACGATGAAACGACAGTCGGATTGGCGCAGGTGCATGAGGCAGGCTGGCAGTGAGGCGATGTCCTCGCGATGGATCTCGACGAGCTTGAGGTCGAGGCGCTCCTTCGTTCGAGCCGCAACTTCGCGCCGCACCTCCGCGTGGGCGGCCTTCACCAGCGACGACTTGCCCATGCCGCGCGCGCCCCACAACAGCGCGTTGTTGGCGGGAAGGCCCAGCGCGAACCGGCGCGTATTGTCGAGGAGCTGCTCGGCCGCCCGGTCGATGCCCTTGAGAAGCCCGAGCGGCTGGCGGTTGACCTGCGCCACCGCCAGGAAGGCCTCGGGGCTGGCTTGCCAGACGAACGCCTCGCTGCGGGCAAAATCGAGCTTGGGCGGCGGCGGCGGCGCCAGCCGGTCGAGCGCGGCAGCGAGGCGCTCGAGGTGCTCGAGAATGGCCTTCTGGTCGCTCATCTTTGGTTTCCGGCCCTCCGATGCCGGCGCGAACCTGTCCCGGCGCCTGGGTTCTATAGACGAGCCAGGTGCGTCCGTCACCGCGACCGGTTTGGCACCAGCCACCGCGGATTCCGACCGCGCCATCCCAGGGCTTTCGGCGCCCAGTTGGCCCACCCGGAAGTGGTTGCAATCGGGGGCCGGCACACTATAGTCCCGCCAAGTTCGGGCAGGGCGGCGCGTGCTTTGGTGGCCGCCGGCTCGGCTCGTTGTACATCTCCAGGACACGACTGATGCTGATCTCGCCTGCCTATGCTCAGGGAATTGGTGGGGGCAGTGATTTCCTCATCCAGCTCGTCCCGATCCTGCTGATGTTCGTCATTTTCTACCTCCTGCTTCTGCGGCCCCAGCAACAGAAGGTGAGGCTGCACCGTGAGATGGTCGCCAATCTGCGCCGCGGCGACACCGTGGTCACAGCAGGCGGCATCGTTGGCAAGGTCACCAAGGTGCGCGACGAAAACGAGATCGAGGTCGAGATCGCCGACAACACGCGGGTGCGGGTGGTGAAGGCCACCGTGTCGGAGGTGCGTACCAAGGGCGAGCCCGTCAAAGAGAGCGCGTGAGCCCCATTTCGCTGGCTCCGGTGCCGGCGTGGCGATGCTCGCATGAAGCGTTAGAGCCTGGCGAGGCGGAGTATCCATGCTGCAGTTCTCGAGGTGGAAGCAGGTTGCGATCATCCTCATCTGTCTATTGGGCGTGCTTCTGGACGTGCCCAATTTCGTCTCCAAGGAGACGCTGGCGAGCTGGCCGCGCTGGATCCCAAAGACGCAGCTCAACCTCGGTCTCGACCTCCGCGGCGGCGCACACCTGCTGCTGGCCATGGAAGTGGCCGACGTGCGCAAGGACTGGCTCAACACGTTGCGTGAGGATGCGCGCAAACGACTGCGAGAGGCCAAGATTCCAGTCGCCGGGGTGGGTATCGCCAACAACGCGGTGCAGGTCCGCCTCGCCAAGGCCGAGGACGCCGACGCCGCTCTGAAGACGTTGCGCGGCCTGATCCAGCAGACCGGCAACATCATTCTCGGCACCGGCGTCACCGATCTGGAGGTGACCAAGGGCGAGGGTGGCGTGATCCGGCTGACCCCTACCGAGGCCGGCCTGCAGCACCGCATCTCCAGCGCCATCGCCGCTGCTATCGAGACGGTGCGCCGCCGCGTCGACGCGATGGGCAACACCGAGCCCAACATCGTGCGCCAGGGCAGCTCGCGCATCCTCGTGCAGGTGCCGGGCCTGCAGGACACGGCCCAGCTCAAGGAGCTGATCGGCAAGACGGCACGGTTGAGCTTCCACGAGGTGCACCCGACCATGAGCGTGGAGGAGGCGCGCCAGCGTCCTCCCAGCGGATACAAGGTGTACGAGCCGGAGGACCGTGAAGAAGGGGCGCTTCTTCTCAACGAGACACCGGTCGTGCGAGGCGATGAGCTGGTCGATGCCCAGCCCGCGTTCGATCACCGCACCAACGAGCCCATCATAACCTTCCGCTTCAACAACGCCGGGGCGCGCAAGTTCGGCACTTTCACCAAGGACCACGTCGGCCTGCCGTTCGCGATCCTGCTCGACGACAAGATCATTTCGGCACCGGTGATCCGCGAGCCGATCCTCGGCGGAACCGGCCAGATCAGCGGCAACTTCTCGGTCGAGACCGCCAATCGGCTTGCCATTCAGCTTCGCTCCGGCGCACTTCCCGCCAAGCTCACGATCGTCGAGGAGCGCACCGTCGGCCCCTCGCTCGGTGCCGATTCCATCGAGTCGGGCAAGATCGCCGCGGCCGTTGGCACCCTCGCCGTGATCGCCTTCATGGTCTTTGCGTACGGGCTTCTCGGGGTATTTGCGGTTGTGGCGGTGATGTTCAACATCGCACTCATCGTTGCAATCATGTCGGCGCTGGGCTCGACGCTGACGCTGCCGGGAATTGCCGGCCTGGTGCTCACCGTTGGCATGGCCGTCGACGCCAACGTGCTGATCTATGAACGCATCCGCGAGGAGCTGCGCTCCGGCCGGACATCCATCGCGGCGATCGATTCCGGCTTCAGCCGCGCCTTTGGCACAATCATGGACTCCAACTTGACGACCCTGATCGCCGGCCTCGTCATGTTCTGGCTGGGGTCCGGCCCGGTGCGCGGTTTTGCAGTGACCCTCTCGTTTGGCATTATGACTACGGTCTTCACGGCCTTCACGGTCACGCGGCTGCTCGTGGCATGGTGGGTCTCCACACAGAGAGGGCGTAAGATCCCTGCGCCGCTGTAACCCTCGGACACGAGAACCAAGATGATCTTCCGCGGCGTGGATTTCTTTCCTCACGGCACCAAGCTGCCGATCATGGAGCTGCGCCGCTATTGCATCGCCATATCTTGGGCGGGCGCGCTGTTGGCGGCGGTGCTGCTGTTCACCAAGGGCCTCAACTTCGGGATCGACTTCAAGGGTGGGACCCTCGTCGAGATTCAGAACAAGGCCGGCGCCATCGATGTCGCCGATCTGCGCGACCGGCTCGGCCGCCTGGGCCTGGGGTCGCCCCAGATCCAGGGGCTCGACAAGACCAACGAGGCGCTGATCCGCTTCGAACAGCAGCCCGGCGGCGAAAAGGCCCAGCAGGATGCGGCCAAGAAGGTGCAGGAGACCCTGGGTTCCGGCGTCGAGATCCGCCGGATCGAGGTGGTGGGGCCTGCGGTTTCCGGGGAATTGAAGCAGGCGGGCGTCATCGCCGTGTCGTTCGCGGTGGTGGGGATCCTGGCCTACATCTGGTTCCGCTTCGAATGGCAATTCGGCATCGCCGCCATCCTTGCCCTCGTTCACGACATCTTCATCACGATCGGGATGTTCAGCCTGCTCGGCTACGAGTTCGGCCTGTCGGAGGTGGCGGCTCTGCTGACCCTGGCCGGCTACTCCATCAATGACACGGTGGTGGTGTTCGACCGCATCCGTGAAAATCTGCGCAAGTACAAGACCATGCCCCTGATCGACCTGATGAACTTGTCGATCAACGAGACGCTTTCGCGAACCGTGCTGACGGCCACCACCACCTTTCTCGCGGTCCTCTCCCTCTACATTTTCGGAACCGAAGTCATCCGTGGGTTCTCGTTTGCCATGCTGTTTGGCATCGTCATCGGCACGTGGTCGTCGATCTTCGTTGCGTCGCCGTTCCTGCTGCTGGTCGGCGTCAAGCGCGAATGGAGCGGCGGCGCCGCAAAGCCGACGAAGGCGGTGTCGCGAAGAGCGGCAAGGCGCGAGAACGTATCGTCCAAATGAGCCCCGCTGCGGCGCACTTCCCCGGGCGGGCGCCGATCGATGCCTACGGCAACGGCGGCTTCAGGTTTGCCGACATGAGCCACCGGGGCTCGATCCTGTGCCTGCCGAGCGGGATCTATGCCTGGCTGCCGACGCGTCCGAGCGAGCTCAATCCTGGCGCCTTCGCGCCGGTGCTGGCCGAGAAGGAGGCGCTGAGCCTGCTGCTCCTGGGCACCGGGCCGCGCCAGCATATGCCGGGCGCCGAGGTCCGGCGTGTCTTCGCCGAAGCCCGAATCGGCCTAGAGGTGATGGATACCGGCGCCGCCTGCCGCACCTACAACGTGCTGCTGGCGGAAGGACGGCCCGCTGGCGCGGCACTGCTGGCGGTGGACTAGCAAGACGGGCAGGTGAGCCATGCAGCCGATCTTTGCCAATCCGCGGGCAAGTCTGGGCGTCGGCCTCGCTGTTGCCGCGGCGATACTTCTGATCTGGATAGTCGCGGCTGGCGTTGACGGCTTCGGCCTCTTCTCCTTTCTGATGCGCCTTGCGCACGTGCTTGCGGCCATGGTCTGGATCGGCCTTGTCGTCTTCGTCAATTTCGTGCAGCTCGCGGCGCTGCAGTCGACAGACGAGCAGGGCCGCGAGTTCCTGCACCAGGCCATCGTCCCAAGGGTGGCTTGGTGGTTCCGGCACGCCTCGAGCCTGACCGTCGCCTCCGGGGCTATCCTGCTGGTGGCGACCGGCTACCTCCTGCCCAATCTCGTCTACGGCGCGGGCGTGTACGTGCCGCCATCGCGCGCCTGGCTGATCGGCTCCGGTGTGCTTGGCGGGCTCGCCATGCTGATGTTCGTGCACATGTTCATCTGGCCCAGCATGCAGGTCGTGCTCGGCCTGCGTGCGGGCGATGCCGATGCCAAAGCGCGCGCACGCGCGCGGGTCGTCATCTTCGCCAGGCTCAATCTCATCCTCGCCGTGCCCGTGACGCTCGCCATGGTGGCGGCAGCGCACCTCTACTGACGTGGCCGAGCGCGCGGACGCCGATAGCGGCGACGCCGCAGCCGTTGCCGCGGCGGCGCGCGAAGGCGAGCCCGATCGCTACCTTGCTGCTCTGCTCGCCCCCTCGCAGGTGCGTGCCGGCCTGCTCGCGCTGGCGGCCTTCGCGGCCGAGATCGCGCGTGTGCCCTTCGTCGCTGCGAGCGAACCGGCTATCGGCGAAATCCGCCTGCAGTGGTGGCGCGACGCGCTCGAGCCGAACGGGAGCACGGGGCGCACGGGTTCGCCGGTCGCCGACGCCCTCCGTTGCGCAGTCGAACGCCACGCGCTCCCTCGTGCGTTGCTCGGCGACATGGTCGAGGCGCGTTCCTTCGAGCTCGCTGGCGGGTTCGTTGCAGACGAAGCGTCGCTGCGCGACTACTTGTGGAAGAGCGAGGGCGCGCCGTTTGCCCTCGCCGTGCGCATCATTGCCCCGAGCGTGACCAGTGACACGGGCAGGGCCGCGACCGCGTGCGGCCACGCCTACGGTCTGGCGCGCCTGCTGCTGGGGCTGCCGCGTGCGCTGTCCCTGGGGCGGATGCCTTTGCCGCAATCGCGGCTCGATGCCGCGGGGGTGAGGCCCGAGGAGCTTCTGGCCGGCGAGGCCAGCGCCGCGATCGCCCGTCTGCTGGCGGACCTGCGGGCCGAGGTTCGCAGCGGCCTTGTCACGAGCCGGCAACATGTGGCCAGTCTGCCCCGCGCGATTCGCACGGCTTTCCTTCCTTTGGCCTTGGTCGAGCCCTATTTGCGGGCGTTGGAACGGCCCGGCCGCGACCTCCTGCGCGGTGCAGCCGAAATTGTGCCGCTCACGCGAGTGTACCGGATTATCAGGGCGCATTGGCTCGGCCGCATCTGAAGCGGCCCCGTGGTAAGCCAAGCTCGCAGCGTGAGCCGCAGCTTTGAGGGATGAGCCCGATGCGGATCGTTGCCGGTCTCTGTCTGGCCTTGGCGGTGACGCTGACGCAGGCCGCGGGCGCGGTGGCCGAACCGCGCATCGTGTGGCACGTCGAGAACCCGTTTCGCTTCTTCCTCGATCCGGCCGATACGCATGTGCACCGCGCCACGTGGGCGAGCCTTTCGGAGGCCGAGCGCACACATCCCGTGTCCGCCGCGGAGCGGATATTGGGTGAGCGCCATCCCGACGGCTGGGCCGCCACGGTGTTCGCCAACACCTGCTGGAACCCCGTGACCAACCGTTACGCCTGCAGCGACCGCCGCGACTATCTCAACCCCAAGAGCCACGTGGTTCTGGTACGGCTCGAGGGGCTCGACGATTCCCAGACCGTCGATTGCGCCTGGTTCACCTCGCCGCGGGGGAAGGGCCCGCGGGGCGAGGCGATCACGTTGCCCTGCGACACGCCGGTGCAGCTCGACATACCTTATCCCGCCGGGGCCTGGATCAGCGTCGAGATCGGCGGCCGGCAGGTTGCGGAGGTAGCCGCGCGCGTCACCGATCTCTTCATCGTCGGCATGGGCGACAGCTTCGCCTCCGGCGAGGGCAATCCCGATGTGCCCGTGCGCTTCTCACATGACCGCACGACCGACTATGGGATCGGCTCCAACAACCTGCCCCTGTCGGGCTATCCCGCCCGCATCGGGGATTGGCGCCAGATCGGCGACAGGAAGTTCATCGAGGAGAATGCCCGCTGGCAGGACCAGGCCTGTCACCGCTCGCTCTATTCCCATCAGCTGCGGACGGCGCTTCAGCTCGCGGTCGAGGACCCGCACCGCGCCGTGACGTTCGTCGGCGTGGCCTGCTCGGGCGCGGAGACGACGTTTGGCCTGTTCCTCGAGTACAAGGGCAACGAATGGGTGCCCAATCCGCCCGATCTGCCCCAGATCTCGGCCGTCGCCGAGGCCCAGTGCGGCGGCAGTGGCGCGCGCGACTACGATCTGCCGGAGGCCTACCACATCAACAACAAGATCCCCGAGCTGAAGGGCGGCCTGGTGCTCAAGAAATGCGATGCCGAGCGGGCGCGCAAGATCGATCTGCTGCTGCTCTCGCTTGGCGGCAACGACATTGGCTTCTCACGGCTCGTCGCCAACGCGGTGTTGGCCGACAAGTCGATCCTGCGCAAGCTCGGCGGCTGGTTCGGGCAGGTGCACGGCTTCGCCGAGGCAGCCTCCCAGCTCGACGCCCTCGACGACCGCCTGAAGTCGGTCAACCGCGCGCTGCACAACCTGCTGCACGTGCCGTGGCCGGAATCGGACCGCATCATTCTGGCCGCCTATCCGCCCATGGCCATTCTCGACGATGGCAAGAGCGTGTGCCCGGACGGGCAGGCCGGCATGACGGTGCTGCCGGAGTTTGCACTGAGCCAGGCCAAGGCCCGCGAGGGCGTCACCGCGGCGGAGCGGCTCAACGCCATCATGCGCGAGAGCGCGCACCAGCATTCCTGGTCGTTCGTCGATGCTCACCGCGCCGCCTTCAGTGGTCGCGGGCTGTGCGCCGGCCAGGGCGGGGGCCCTTGGACCATGGCCGACGAGCTGCGCATCCCGCGCAAGATCAACGGCGGCTGGGAGCCCTTCAACCCCTCCGAGTGGCGCGCCTACGCCCCGCGCCAGCGCCTGTTCCGCACGCCAAACGACGCGTTCATGACCGGCAACTTCCACGTCGCCCAGTCGCTGATGCAGAAGGCGCTCAACACGCAGGGCTACGCCTGGCTGCAGCTGCTGCTGGCGAGCGTCTACTCGGGCGCTTTCCACCCCTCCGCCGAGGGGCAGGCGGTGATCGCCGACGCCGTGGTGGAAAAGGCGCGGGCCGTGCTCGCCAAGTACGAGGCCCGCGCGAGAGCCAGTCCGCGCGTCGATTTGGGAGCCGCCGAGGAGGGCGGGCGCTGAGCGGTGTCAGCCGACTATTGACCTAGGCTCCGTTACGCACTGCCACGCGCAGAGCTTCCAGCCGATCCTTGATTTTTCCGGGGCATGTGGTGTCGACAAAGTGGTCGTGCGGCTCGATCTCCAGCGAACCGCCGGCAAGACGGGTTAGCCACACGCACAATGCTACGAGCACGTTCCATTGCTCCGTGGTCACGACGTAGTCGTTGCGATTGTCGCCGGCGAGTTCGATGCCCCACCATTCGTCGTTGGCGCCCGGGGCATGCGCTCCTCGCACAACGAGGCCGGATTTGGCCGCATCGATCGTGCCGTGTCGACCCTCGGTGATGACGCCCCCCTGGCTGATGGTGAAGTGCTGACCGGTGTCGGACCATCCCCGCCGGTCCATGTGCGAATTCTGGATGCTCCGTGCGTTCGCAAAGGCAGCCTCTCGTTCCTGGTCCGCATCGGCGTATCCAGTTCGGTTGGTGCCCTCCGTGTTGTGCACCACGATGCCGACCGCGGCCTTCTTCTGAAAGTAGGACACCTTTGGTGGGCGCGCACCCCACTCTGCGGTGGTGAAGATGCGAGGGCCGCTCGTCAGCGGCGAGGCGTTGCTCGGCGTGTGATCGAACGTGGCGCCGAATTCGCTGGTCTCATCGGCGATCGTCACGCTGCAAACATCGTTGGTCTTCAGCTTTAGAGCATCGGCGAGCCCCGGAGAGAGATCGGCGACCCGGTTTGTCCAATCGGCAGGTCCTGAATCGACTGGTCTGGCCTTGAGGCGCGTGCCCGACTTGGAGTTCTCGACCCAGGCCCATGTGTTCTTGAGTAGGCTTGTCGAGAGGTTCGTTTCCCACCAGCGGCAGGCCAGATAGTATTTCTTCGGATTGAGGCGGCGGCCGAGGCCGGTTGCTCCGGCCTCGTGGCTTGATAGCAGGAAATCGCCCACACCATGATTGATCATGTCCTGCTCGCTGCTGAAGAGGCTTAGGCCTTCGCTGGGGCTCATGCCGGTGTCTTTCGGGCCCCCGAAGGTCGACATCTTGCCTTCGACTCTGAAAAGCGTTGTCACAACACTTGTCTCCGCTCAATGTGACCGACTACAAACGGCTCCGCCAGTTGGCGCTCGATAATGTCAAGAGGCTTGCGCTCGATATGTCGAGCGTCTCGGCGTGCACATCGCATCATACACGAATGTCGGTATCTCGCACTGTGTGCGCCCGACAAATCCGTGGTAACCGTTCCATCTAGGTTAATCCTCGTCGCAGCGCAGCTTCCACGCCATGTACGATTGCAAGAAATGTCCCGGCTATTGCTGCTCCTACCCGCTGATCGCCCTCGATAAGCGCGATGTCGAGCGGTTGGCCAAGCATTTCGGCCTCTCGTTCCGGCAGGCGAAGGCGAAATTCACGGTGGAACGCTGGGGGCGCAAGTACTCGATGCGGCGCAAGAAGGACAAGATTTTCGGTGGCGTGTGCCGTTTCTTCGACACCGAGAAGCGCCGCTGCACCGTCTATGAGGCCCGGCCCTCGCTCTGCCGCAGCTTTCCAGGTGGCCGATGCGGCTACTATGATTTCCTGGCCTTCGAGCGGCGAGCGCAGGAAGACCCCGATTTCATAGCCACCACCAACAACAAGTGAGGCGGTCGTCCACCGGCACGGCGAGGCAGCCCCGCCGCTCGCGTTGACTTCGCGAAGGCTCAGCGTATCATCCGCCGCGTCCAAACGAGACTTGCGGAAGAGACCCCGCCGCTTCTCCAGGAAGCCGGCGGGGCGCCGAAGGAGCAACCGCCCCGGAACCTCTCAGGCAAAATGGACCGCAGGTTGATGGCACTCTGGAAAGCAGCCGGCCCGATTGCCGGCTCACCGAAGGGGTAAGGCGGGCTCCCGCCGAAATCTCTCAGGTCCCGTGACAGAGGGGGCTTGAACCCGCACCGATCCGGCGCGGGGGGCAAGCCTGTGGGACCATGAGGGGTGTGATTCTCCAATGAGCGCCGGTGCGGCTTCCAGCGAGCCTCTGAAACGCACGCCGCTACACGCGCAGCATCTGGCGCTCGGCGCCAAGATGGTGCCGTTCGCCGGCTACGAGATGCCCGTGCAATACCCGCTGGGCATCCTCAAGGAGCACCTGCACACCCGCGCCCAGGCCGGCCTGTTCGACGTCTCGCACATGGGCCAGGCGATCCTGATCGGGCCCGACCACGCGACCACAGCAGCCGCGCTCGAGGCCCTGGTGCCCGCCGATATTCTCAATCTCGCGCCCGGCCGGCAGCGCTACACGCAGCTGCTCACCGATGCCGGCGGGATCATCGACGACCTGATGGTCGCGCGGCCCGCAGCGAGGGAGGAAGACGGCCGGCTGATGCTGGTGGTCAACGCCTCGCGCAAAGAGGTGGACTACGCGCACATGGCAAGCCGCCTGCCCGCGGGCGTCAGGCTCGCGCCGGAGCCGGAGCGGGCACTGCTCGCCGTGCAGGGGCCTGCTGCGGCGCGTATTGTCGGTGCGCTCTGTCCGCCGTCCGCGCAGCTCGGCTTCATGGAGGCAGCAAGCGCGCGCATCGGTGGGCTCGACTGCCACCTCTCGCGCTCGGGCTACACCGGCGAGGACGGCTTCGAGATCTCCGTGGCAGCCGCCGACGCCGAGGGGCTATGGCTGCAGCTGCTGCGGGACGAGGCGCTCGCCCCAATCGGCCTCGGTGCCCGCGACTCGCTGCGCCTCGAAGCCGGCCTCTGCCTTTACGGCCACGACATCGACGAGGCCACGAGCCCCATCGAGGCGGGGCTCGCGTGGTCGATCCAGAAGCGTCGGCGTGCCGAGGGCGGCTTCCCTGGCGCCCGGCGCATCCAGGACGAGCTTGCCAAGGGCGCCAGGCGTCGACTGGTCGGCATCAAGCCCGAGGGGCGCGCCCCGGCGCGGGAGGGCACGCAGGTGCTGTCGCCTGAAGGCCAGCCCATCGGCACCATCACGTCGGGCGGCTTCGGACCCAGCGTCAACGGCCCCGTCGCCATGGGCTACGTCGAGGCGGCGCATGCCAAGACCGGCACGCGCGTCGATCTCATGGTGCGCGGCAAGGCACTCGCAGCCGCCGTCGCGCCCCTCCCATTCGTGCCCCATCGCTACGCCCGCAAGAGCTGATCACAAGGAGACTCCATGGCGACCGAGCGCTTCACCAAGGACCACGAGTGGATCCGCGTCGAGGGCGGCATCGGCACCGTGGGCATTACCGTCTACGCGCAGGGGCAGCTGGGCGACGTGGTGTTCGTCGACGTGCCGGAGGCGGGTCGCAAGGCCAAGCAAGGGGACGCTGTCGCCGTAGTCGAGAGCGTCAAGGCGGCCAGCGACGTGTTCGCGCCAATTTCAGGCGAGGTGGTGGAGGCCAACGCCGACCTCGCGGGTCAGCCCGCGCTCGTCAACGAGGACGCCGAGGGTCGCGCCTGGTTCTTCAAGATCAAAATCGCCAATCCCGCCGAGCTCGACGCGCTGATGGACCGCGCCGCCTACGATGCCTTCGTCAAGGAATCGTCCTGATGCGCTACCTGCCGCTGACAGAGGCCGACCGCCGGGCCATGCTGGCGCGCATCGGGGTCGCCGACATCGATGCGCTGTTTGCCGACGTCCCCAAGGACAAGCGGCTGGCTGGCCTTCTCGATCTGCCGACGGCCAAGGGCGAGATGGAGGTGGAGCGGGAGCTTGGGCAGCTGGCAGCCCGCAACACGCCGGCAGGCTCGGTGCCCTTCTTCGTCGGCGCCGGCGCCTACAAGCACCACGTACCCGCGACGGTCGACCACCTGATCCAGCGCTCCGAGTTCCTGACCTCCTACACGCCCTACCAGCCCGAGATCGCCCAGGGCACGCTGCAGTACCTGTTCGAGTTCCAGACCCAAGTCGCCATGCTCACCGGCATGGAGGTGGCGAACGCTTCCATGTACGACGGCTCGACGGCCGCGTCGGAGGCCGTGCTGATGGCGCACCGCATCACCCGGCGGGACAAGGCGGTGCTGGCCGGCAACCTGCATCCGCAGTACCGCGAGACCATCGAGACCGTGGCGCGGCTCGCCGATCACAAGATCGTCGCGCTGGAGCCGGCGCCGGCGGGCACGGAGGCGCTGGCGGCGCGCATCGACGACACCGTGTCGTGCGTTGTGGTGCAAACGCCGGACTTCTACGGGCATCTCCATGACCTTACCCCGCTCGCGGAGAAGGCGCATGCCGCAGGCGCGCTGCTGATCGTCGTCGTGACGGAGGTGGTCTCGCTCGGCCTCGTCAAGGCGCCGGGCGCGATGGGGGCCGACATCGTCGTCGGCGAGGGCCAGGGCATCGGCAATGCCCTCTCCTTCGGCGGGCCCTATGTCGGCCTGTTCGCCACGCGCCAGAAGTACGTGCGCCAGATGCCGGGCCGGCTGTGCGGCGAGACCGTCGACAAGGAGGGCCGGCGCGGCTTCGTGCTGACGCTGTCGACCCGCGAGCAGCACATCCGCCGCGAGAAGGCCACCTCCAACATCTGCACCAACTCGGGGCTGTGCGTGCTGGCCTTCACCATCCACATGACGCTGCTGGGTGAGGCGGGCTTGCGGCGCCTCGCGCGCATCAACCACGCCAATGCCGTGGCGCTTGCCGGCGCGCTTGCCAAGATCAAGGGCGTAGAGGTTCTGAACGAGACGTTCTTCAACGAGTTCACGATCCGCGTGCCCGGCAATGCGGCCGAAGTGGTCGAGAAGCTGGCCAGGAAGGGTGTGCTCGGCGGCGTCCCCGCATCCCGGCTCGAGCCCGGGCGGCCCGGAGCTTGCCGACCTCATCGTCGTCGCCGCCACCGAGGTCAACACCGACGCGGACCGCGCCGCCTACGTCAAGGCGCTGAAGGCGGTGCTGAAATGAGCTGCAACACATCCCCTCTCCCCGTACTTCACGGGGAGAGGGTCAGGGTGAGGGGCAGACGCTTGCTCCGGCGTTTGCAGCTGCCCCTCACCCCGACCCTCTCCCCGCATGCCCTCGGGAAGCGCGTGGACGAGTCGAGATTGCGGAGAGCCCGAGGGCAAGCAGGGAGAGGGAGATCGCCATGCTGAATCGACAGGGACGGCCCACGGCGCCGGGCGAGGCCGTAGAGACGAGCGCCGACACTTTCAGCGGCAATCGCGGCCTCGCCATCGAGGAGGCGCTGATCTTCGAGATCGGCCGCACCGACACGTCGGGCGTCGACCTCGAGGAGCCCGCGAAATTCGCCCCCCGCCTCGGTGCGCTCGAGCGCACCGAGCCGATCGGACTGCCGGGTCTCTCCGAGCCCGAGGCCATGCGCCATTATGTGCGCCTGTCGCAGAAGAACTTCGGCATCGACACGGGGCTGTTCCCGCTCGGCTCCTGCACCATGAAGCACAACCCGCGTCTCAACGAGCGCATGGCGCGGCTGCCGGGCTTCGGCGACATCCACCCGCTGCAGCCGCTGTCCACCGTCCCCGGCGCCATCGCGCTGATCGGCGAATTGTCGCGCTGGCTCTCGGCGCTCACCGGCATGCCCGCCGTCGCCATGACGCCCAAGGCCGGCGCCCACGGCGAGCTGTGCGGCATGATGGCGATCAAGGCGGCGCTCGCGGCGCGCGGCGAGACGCGCTCGGTCGTGCTGGTGCCGGAGTCGGCGCATGGCACCAACCCGGCGACGGCTGCCCTGCTCGGCTATCGCATCGAGCCGGTGCCGGCGCGCAAGGACGGTACCGTCGATCCCGAGGAGGTCAAGAAGCGGCTGTCTTCCGAGGTCGCCGCGATCATGCTCACCAACCCCAACACCTGCGGGCTGTTCGAGCGCGACGTGGTGGCGATTGCCGACGCCGTGCACGCGGCCGGCGCCTATTTCTATGCCGACGGCGCCAACTTCAATGCCATCGTCGGCAAGGTCCGCCCCGGCGACCTCGGCGTCGATGCCATGCACATCAACCTGCACAAGACCTTCTCCACGCCGCACGGCGGCGGCGGTCCCGGCGCCGGCCCGGTGGCGCTCTCCGCCGCCCTGGCGCCCTTCATGCCGGTGCCCTACGTGGTCGCCGATGCCGATGGCGTGCGTTACGTGGAGCACGCCGGCGCCTCATCCGCCGACGTGTCTCCCCTCCCCCTTGTGGGGAGGGGTTAGGGGTGGGGGGAATCGCCGATCGGCAGCCGTTCTGCAATCCCCCCCTCCCTAACCCTCCCCCACGAGGGGGAGGGGGACAGGTTGGCACCCGACCGCTCGGCCGCATGTGCGCCTTCCACGGCCAGATGGGCATGTACGTGCGGGCCATGGCCTACATGCTCTCGCACGGCGCCGACGGCATGCGGCAGGCCAGCGAGGACGCCGTGCTCAACGCCAACTATGTGCGCGCCACCCTCGCCGACTTGATGTCGCTTCCCTTTGGCAACCGGCCCTGCATGCACGAGGTGCTGTTCGACGACCGCTGGCTCGAAGGCACCGGCATCACCACGCTCGATTTCGCCAAGGCCATGATCGACGAGGGCTATCACCCCATGACCGTGTACTTCCCCCTGGTCGTGCACGGCGCCATGCTGATCGAGCCAACCGAGTCGGAATCCAAGCAGAGCCTCGATCAGTTCATCGCCACGCTGCGTGCCCTTGCCGGGGCTGCCAAGGCCGGAGACGCCGCCCGCTTCAAGGACGCCCCGCGCTTCGCCCCCCGCCGGCGGCTCGACGAGACCAAGGCCGCGCGTGAGCCCAGGCTCAGGTGGACGCCACCGGTGGAGCGCAAGGAGGCGGCGGAGTAGCGGGGTCAGACCCCTTGCGTGACCGGCGGCGAAGATGTTTGACATGGAGGCAAGGGGTCTGACCCCCTGCCGGGAGCACAGCCATGGCCCGCGTCGTCGGCATCGACCATCTGGTTGTCCGCGTCAGCAACTTCGAGCGCTCGAAGGCCTTCTACGACGCGGTGCTGGGCTGCCTCGGCTTCGAGCGCAAGTACACCTTCGGCAAGACCGCCGGCTGGAGCAACGGCAAGACGCTCTACTGGATCGGCGAGGCCGACGCCGAGGGCAAGAAGCACAAGCACCGCATCGGCAACATCGGCTTCCATCACTACGCCTTCGAGCTCTCCTCGCGACGCGATGTCGATGACCTCTACGGGGTGCTCAGGCAGCACAAGATCACCGTCGTCGATCCGCCCGCCGACTATCCCGACTACGGCGAGGGCTACTACGCCGTGTTCTTCCTCGACCCCGACGGGCTCAAGCTCGAGGGCATGGTGTGCAAGCCGCCGCCCAAACGAAAGGCCGGCAAGCCTGCGAAGCGCGGTCGGTGAAATCTCCACCCCGCAGCCCTGCCGGCATCTCATCCACCGCCCGATAGGTCCAAAAACGTGCGACTTGCAAATAGGTCAGCAATGCTGACATAATCGGCTCCGGGGACCCTGATGGAGCCAAGCCATGACCGCCCATATGCAAGCGGCAGAATGGGAGCCGACGTATGCGGCCCGGGCGGAGCGCATGCGCGCCTCCGAGATCCGCGAGCTTCTGAAGCTGCTGGAGCGCCCGGGGATCATCTCCTTTGCCGGCGGCATTCCCGACCCGGGGCTGTTTCCCGTCCGGCAGGCGCAAGCTGCCTACGCCAGCGTGCTTGCCGATACCGCCAGCGCCGGCAGCGCCCTGCAGTACTCCGTCAGCGAGGGCTATCTGCCGCTGCGCCAGTGGATCGTGCGGCACATGGGCGGCATCGGCGTGCCCTGCACAGAGGACAATATCGTCATCACCTCGGGCTCCCAGCAGGGCCTCGAGTTTCTTGGCCGGCTGCTGCTGTCGCCCGGCGACACCGCGCTCGCCATGGCGCCGACCTACCTTGGCGCGCTGCAGGCCTTCTCGGCCTACGAGCCGCGCTATGACGAGCTTCGCCCCGAGCACGGCAACCGCACGCCCAAGTCCTATGCCGAGGAGGCCGCGGCAGCGGGCGGGCGCGTCAAGTTCGCCTACGTCGTGCCCGACTTCGCCAACCCCACGGGCGAGACGCTGTCGCTCGCCGCACGCGAGCGCCTGCTCGACCTTGCCGCCGACCTCGACATCCCCGTCATCGAGGATGCTGCCTACCGGGCGCTGCGCTTCGAGGGCGAGGCCCTCCCCTCGGTCCTGGCGCTCGAGGTTGGGCGGCGCGGCAGCATCGAGGAGGCCCGGGCCATCTATTGCGGCACGTTCTCCAAGGTGCTCTCGCCCGGCCTGCGCGTGGGCTGGATCGCGGCCTCCAAGGCACTGATCCGCCGCCTCGTCCTCATCAAGCAGGCCTCCGACCTCAACAGCGCCACCATCAACCAGATGGTCATGCACCGTCTGGCGGAGGCCGCCTACGCAGACCGCGTGGAGGCAGGTTGCGCGGCCTACACGCGCCGCCGGGATGCCATGCTGTCGGCCCTCGCGCGGCACATGCCCGAACGGCGTGAGCTGGACGCAGCCCCAAGGCGGCCTGTTCGTGTGGGTGCGGCTGCCGCAGGGCATGGACGCGAGCGCGCCTGCTCGAGCGCTCGGTTGCCGAGGCGGGTGTCGCCTTCGTGCCCGGTGCCGCTTTCTTCTTCGATGGCCGCGGCCGCAACGCCCTGCGCCTGAGCTACTCCCTGGCCTCGGAGGCCGAGATCGAGGCCGGCATCGCCCGCCTGGCGAAGCTGATCTGAGCGCCGATCCGGGCGGCGATGGCCTTGCCCGTGATGCTCTGGGCGTGATCATCTTTGCCTCTGCCTCGGGGTCACGCCGGGCGATCGGCAGGAGAAAATGGGCATGGGTTTCGACAAGGGCCACCGCGAGTTCCACACGCTCGACATGGAGACCGGGTGGCACACGCCGGCAGGCTACCCGCCAGGCTTCAAGCAGAAGATCATCGCCGGCGCGCTCGATGAGACGGCAAAGCGGGGCAACCGCACGCGCCTATTCCGGCTCGATCCCGGCACGTACAGCACCGCGCCGGTGGTGCACGACTATTGGGAGGAGGTGTTCTTGCTGGCGGGCGACTTCATCGTCGGCAACGACGCGCAGGGCAAGGGCGGCGAGGCGTTCCGCGCCTATACCCATGCCGTGCGCCCGCCCGGCGTCACGCACGGCCCCTTCAAGTCGGAGACCGGCTGCCTCCTGCTCGAGACCCACTGGTACGATTGACGCCAAGGGACATCGCCTGCGCGGGCGGTTTGGCGCGCCGCTGTCGCGTTGGCCGAGCGGTCGGACCAGCTCAAATACGTGCAGGCGGCCGTTCAAATCCCGGAGCGGTCGTACTCATCCGTGCAAGGCTTCGGCGGCCTGCGCTTGTCCACGATCCATGCGATCACCACGTTACGGCGAAACGGAGGATGCGATGCTCAAGCCTGGGCTGCTGATGTTTGCCGCTGCCTTCTTCGCGACCGGAATGGTGGACACGGCCCGCGCCGACGACTTGGCCTGCGTGAGCACGACGTTTCGGTTCATCGGCAAGAACGACCGGGTTTGTGTCAGCGCCTTCGATGATCCCAAGGTGCCAGGCGTGGCCTGCCATGTGAGCCAGGCGCGAACGGGCGGCATCAGCGGCACAATCGGCCTGGCGGAAGACCCGTCGCGGTTCTCGATCGCCTGCCGCCAGATCGGCGCCATTACGGTCGACGCAGGCGACGCTGGCCGACGGCGAAGAGGTCTACTCGGCGCGGACGTCGATCTTCTTCAAGCGCACCCACGTCTACCGCATGTTCGACAAGAAGCGGAACACGCTGGTCTATCTCGCCATCAGCGACAAGCTCATCGATGGCTCGCCGCAGAACTCGATCTCGACCGTGCCGATCATGCCGTGGGGAACGGCCCGCTAGCAATCAGGCTCGCAACGGCACCGGGAACACCGCCCTACGGCGCGGCGACAAAGACGGGTATCTGGCGGGTGGTCTTCGCCTGGTATTCGGCATATGGCGGGAATGCCGCAACGGCCAGCTTCCAAACGCGCTCCCGCTCCGCCTTGTCCTTGACCTCGCGCACCTTCATCGGACGCACGACGGTCAGATCGCGAAGCTCGACGTTCGGATTGGCGCGCAGATTGTGGACCCAGACGGGGTCTTTCGGCGCACCGCCCTGGGAGCCGACGAGGACGTAGCCATCGCCATCCTTGACCCGCATCAACGGCGTCTTGCGCACGGCGCCGGTCTTGTTCCCCGTGTGGGTCACGATGATCACCGGCAAGCCGGTATCGCGCAGGGTGGTGCCCTTGGTGCCGCCGCTGCTCTCGTACAGCTCGACCTGCTCCCGCACCCAATCTCGCGGACTTGGTACGTAATTCGCCATGGGATCAAACCTTTCCTTGTCGAGCGGAGACTTTACCCGCCTACGGGAGCGCTGGAAAGCGGCAGGCTGGTGGCGGTAGCGTCATTTGTTGGATGGTCGCGGATAGCGAGCCGCAAGCCAGGGCATGACGCCCACGGCGACGACGGCCGCGAGCCCGCCCGCGACCCCGGCGCTGAGCTGGCTGTCCGCCATCCACGCAGAGAGGAGGGCAAAGACGACCGCGAAAACGGTGCCGTCGAGAAGAGCAAAGCGGATCGACCAGGTACGCAGATCGGAGGGGCTGAACGAGGGGGCACTGTTGGCGAGGCGGCGCCTGTTGAAGATCAGCCAAACAACCGCGACCAGGATGAGGACGACCGGCAGCATGACGGCGAGGCGGCTGAGGAACTGCACGAGAAAGTTGGGCATGAAGCTCACTTGGGCATGAAGGGTCTGTGGCACAAGATACGCTCCAGTCGAGCAACCGCAAGTCCGGGCCTCCTGCGGCAGTGTGCGGTTGCACTTGCTGGTATAGGTATCATTGCCCCGTCGGAAACGGCCGCGAAGCGGAGACCTCGAATGATCATCGACGCGCAAGTCCACCTCTGGCGCAAGGGCACTCCCTCGCCGCCCCATCTCGCAACGCCCTATCTGGTCGAGGATGCGATCCGCGGCATGGACGAGGCGGGCGTCGACGGCGCCATCCTGCATCCTCCCGCAAGCTGGGATCCGGATTCCAACGAGCAGGCGGTGGAGGCAGTCCTGGCGCACCCGAAGCGTTTTGCGATTCTCGGCTACCCGCCGGTCGACAAACCGGAGAGCCGCTCACTGATCGCCACCTGGAAACAGCGACCGGGCATGCTGGGCCTGCGGCTCTATTTCAACCGGCCGCACAACCAGTCTTGGCCCATGGACGGCACGTTGGACTGGCTCTGGCCAGCCGCCGAGAAGGCGCAGTTGCCGTTGGCGCTGCTCGCAGGCGACTGGCTGCCGTTGCTCGGGCAGATCGCGGACCGTCATCCCGGGTTGAAGCTGGCTGTGGACCACATGGGCGCACTCAGGGGGGCCAAGGGCGAGGCGGCGTTCCCGAACATGAAGGAGCTCACGGCACTCGCACGCTATCCCAACGTTGCCGTCAAGCTGACGGGCGGCCCCTTCTATGCCGATGACGCCTATCCGTTCAGAAGCCTCCACAAGCACTATCGCGCCATGTACGACGCCTTCGGTCCGCGTCGGCTGTTCTGGGGCACCGACATCACCAAGATGCCGTGCTCCTGGCGGCAATGCGTCACCCACTTCCAGGAAATCGATTGGATTCCGGAAGCCGACAAGAAGCTGATCATGGGCGAGGCGATTTGCGAATGGCTTGGCTGGAAGCGGTGACGGGGGCTGGAAAATCCGTCGCGCGCAAGGGACGCCGGTCGTCCATCCGGGCAGAGACGGTCATGCATAGTCGACGTTGTCGCAAAGGTTGAAGATGATCGATGGGGCAACAACTCCGCCATCGGCCAGTTTCCGCTCTTGCTGCTGCGTCCATCAACCAAGAGTGATCCTGCGGAGCCGTTTGTGATCGGTGGCGACGCGGCGTCCCTGATAGGCTTGCGGTGTCGCAAGGAGCGGGCAGGACGGACAACGGATCGCACGATGACGGACGAGAGGGTCGACGCGCAGAGAGAAGGCACCCGTCCGCTGCATCCATTGCCGCTGCGCACAATGCATTGGATCAATGCCGTGGCGATGCTGGTCATGATCGCCAGCGGATGGCAGATCTACAATGACGAGGTGCTCTTTGGCTGGCTGCATTTTCCTGAATGGATGACCATCGGCGGGGGAGCCGAGGGTGCGCTGCAATGGCACTTTCTGGCGATGTGGGTTCTCGTCATCAATGGCCTGGCCTACGTAGCATATGGCTTCAGGAGCGGCCGCTTCCGCCGCATGCTGCTTCCGGTCCGCATCGCCGAAGTCGTGGCAGAGGTGCGCAAGGCCCTTCGCCTCGATCTCAGGCACGATGACCTGACGCACTACAACGCGGTTCAGCGCATTCTCTACATCGGCATCCTCGTCGTGATTGCGCTCCAGGTGCTCACCGGATTGATCATCTGGAAGCCGGTTCAGTTCTCGGAGCTGTCCTTTCTCTTCTACAACTTCCAGGGAGCCCGGCTCTTCCACTTCATCGGCATGGCCGCCATCGTCGGGTTCCTGCTCGTGCACGTCGCGCTGGCGCTGATTGTGCCGCAGACGATCGTTGCCATGCTGCGCGGCGGTCCGCGCGTGCCCAAGCAAGAGGCGCCACCGTCCGTGGCCACTGCGTCCGCGGCCACGGCAGATGTATCGCAAGAACCCTGATCGCCAGAGGATAGGGCCATGTCGCTCCGCTCCCCCTCAAAGTCCGTCTTCCGACCCAAGCAGGCCGTCGATCAGAGCGTGCTGGAGGAAAGCAAGGCGCTTGTGGAAAGCATCAACCGGCGGAAGGTCCTGGGGGGCGCCATCAGCCTGGGCGCGCTGACCATGCTGACCGGATGCGATGTGACGAGCCGCGATCAGGTGCAAAGCGTGCTGCGCAAGGTGTCGCAGTGGAACGATCGCGCGCAAGCGGCCCTGTTCCGACCCAACCATCTCGCTCCGACGTTCTCCGCCGCGCGCGTCGTGAAACCTCCCCGCTTCAACGCCTTCTACGACGTCGAAGAGGTGGCACCCGTCGATGTGGCGACCTGGAAGCTCGAGCTTGGCGGCCTCATCAAGGACAAGCGACCCTGGACCGCGCGGCAGCTCTACGACCTGCCCGAGCAGGAAATCATCATCCGGCACATCTGCGTCGAGGGATGGGACTACATCGGTCAATGGTCCGGCGTGAACCTGCGCGCGTTTCTGCAGCGGATCGGCGCCGATTTGACCGCCAAGTACGTCTCCTTCCGCTGTGCCGACGACTACTACGGCAGCATCGACATGCCCTCGGCGCTGCACCCGCAGACGTTGCTTGCGACCAAGTACGCGGGTGAGCCTATCGCCGATCCGTTCGGCTTTCCTCTGCGACTGCGCACCGCCGTCAAGCTGGGCTTCAAGAACCCCAAGTGGATCACTGCCATGGAGGTGACCAACACCTACAGGGGCGGCTATTGGGAGGATCGCGGCTTCAACTGGTTCAGCGGCATCTAGCCGCTTGCTCGCGTCGCGGTCCATCGGTGCAACAACATGCAGATCCAGCGAATGCACAGTGGCATGGCAACAGCGCTCATAGCTGGCGCGCTGTTGTTTTCGGGCGGCTATCTCGGCCTCGAGCAGACCGCGATCGCAGCGGCAACCGAGAAGACACCGGCCCAGCCGAAGCCGGAGGCGCGGACCCCCGAAGAGAAAATGCAGCGGCGCTTTCCGCAACCGATCAGGGTCGGTGATCTGATCGGATTGCCGCTGCTCGACGACGATGACCGCACGATTGGCTACGTCAAGACTGTGGTGCGGACTGCGGCAGGCAAGATCCTGCTCATCGTGCCATACGGCGGCGTGCTGGGGTGGAACCAGCGGCTGGTGGCCGTGCCGATCGAAGTGGTCGCCATTGCAGGGCGCCAGCTTGCCGCCCTCGACATGCCACGCAAGGCGTTCGACGCAGCTCCGACCTGGGACATGACACAGGCCAAGCCGATCAATGAGAACGAGACCATTCGCATCGGCTTGTACAAGCGCTGAGTGGGATTGGTGCATGCACCCGTGGCGCATGCAGCAAAGGCCGACTTGGGGGATAGTGGGCCGGACGTCTTCGGCTACTTCTTGTGAGGCGACCGCGAGCAGTCTTGCTCGAGAACCCGGGTGAGATCGAAACCGAAGACGTTGATCTCGTTTTTTCGATAGGTGCGCGGCTTGAGAATCTCGCTGTAGATGCCATCGTTGACATCCGTCTGACGACTAAGCGACCAGGACCCGTCGGCATTCCTGTGGAACGCGTCGCACTCGACGGTAATCGTCTCATTCATCGGCTGTGCCTGGACAGAGCCCGACGCGGCTGATAGCAGCGCGAGCGCCATCACGGCCTGAGCAAGAGCGTTCGTGAGGAACATGGTGCTCTCCCCTAAGACGTCAACCAGTTGGATAATCTCCGAAGTCTCGGACAATAGTGCCGAACCCGGATTTGGGAAGTGCCCGAGCCGGCGAGCGCGTCGATAGGGCGGTCGTTGCGGTCGCGCCTACGCTTGCGTGACTTACGCCAACGCTGAACGGGTCTCCATTCTTGCTGTTGGCTATTGGTCTCGTGGGCTCGTCGTGACTTCCACATCTGGTAGCGCTCACGGGGTTCGTCGAGCTGGAACTGCCTAATCTATAGGCAAAAATATGCCCGCGAACAGGGCAGGGAGCTCGGTCGCCCTTTTGCCAAGTAACGATTTGGTCTTCAAAATCAGAGGCTTCTCTCACCGCACGTCAATGGCATAAATCTTGATTAATTGTAGCCGCGGGAATCGCCATTGGCGTTCGCCAACCCTAGCCGCGTAGCGGGGAAAGGCAGGTAGCCCATGCAGCTCATCACCGCCGTCATCAAGCCCTTCAAGCTGGAGGAAGTGCGCAGCGCCCTGACGGCTATTGGCGTTCAGGGCATGACCGTGACCGAGGTCAAGGGGTTCGGCCGACAAAAGGGGCACACGGAGATCTATCGCGGCGCCGAGTACGCCGTCAACTTTGTGCCGAAGGTCAGGATCGACGTCGTCGTAACCTCCGAGCAGGCGGACAAGGTGGTCGCCGCCATACAAGAGACCGCGAAAACCGGACAGATTGGCGACGGCAAGATCTTCGTCTCGCCAATCGATCGAACCGTTCGCATCCGCACCGGAGAAACCGACGAAGCAGCTGTGTAAGCCGCGACGGATTTCGTTTGAACGAGGAGGGAGACTATGGGGCCCGGTACATCTGCGCGTGAAAGACTTGTGGTGTTCGTCGGCATTCTTTTGGGAGTTGCCGTCCTCTGCCTCGCGTTCGGCGATGTTGCGTTTGCACAAGGCGCAGCGCCACCGGCACCCCCGGCGTGTGGCGGCAAGATCCTGGAGAAGTGCACGCCCAATTCCGGCGACACCGCGTGGATGCTGACATCGGTCGCGCTCGTGCTGATGATGACGGTCCCCGGTCTCGGTCTCTTCTACGGGGGCATGGTGCGCAAGAAGAATGTCGGCGACACCGTGATGACGAGCTTTGCCGTCACGTGCCTCGTCACGATTCTATTCGCGGTTCTCACCTACAGCATGGCGTTCCGCGCCGGCACACCCTTTGTCGGCGGGTTGGATCGCATGCTTCTCAAGGACATACTGAGCGACATCGGCAAGGGAGGCATCGGCAATCCCAATCCCCTTGCCGCGACCATACCGGAAAGCGTGTACATCTGCTTCCAGATGACGTTTGCCATCATTACGCCGGCTCTCATCGCCGGCGCGTTCGCCGAGCGCATGAAATTCTCGGCCATGCTCTGGTTCATCGGCCTGTGGGCGATTTTTGTCTATGCGCCGATTGCGCATTGGGTCTGGGGACCTGATGGCTTCCTGGCGGCCGGAAACGACGCAGCGTATGTGAAAGTGCTCGACTTCGCCGGTGGCACCGTCGTGCATATCAACGCCGGCGTGGCCGGGCTGATGTGCGCCATCATGCTCGGCAAGCGCAGCGATACGGGCCCGGCGCACAACATGGTGCTCACCTTCATCGGCGCTTCTCTCCTTTGGGTCGGCTGGTTCGGGTTCAACGCCGGGTCCGCAGTCACGGCGGGCATGCAGGCCGGAATGGCCATGCTCGTGACTCAGATTGCCACTGCCGTCGCAGGCTTCACCTGGATGCTGGTGGAGTGGGCGCTGCGGGGCAAACCTACGGTCGTCGGCATCTGCTCGGGTGCGGTCGCCGGCCTCGTTGCGATTACGCCGGCTTCGGGCTTCGTCGGCCCCATCGGTGCAATCGCGATCGGCATAGGTGCGGGCGTCTTCTGCTACTGGGGCGTCACCGGCCTGAAGCGCATGTTCGGCTACGACGACGCGCTCGATTGCTTCGGCGTGCATGCGGTGGGCGGCATCGTCGGCGCGCTGCTGACTGGCGTCTTCGCGGTCGAGCAATATGGCGGGACGGCGGGCGTTCTGGAGGGCAACGTCGGTCAGTTCTTCAATCAATGCATCGGCGTCGCCATCATCTTCGTCTACGACGCCATCGCCAGCTTGATCATCCTCGTCGTGGTCCGGATATTTGTGGGCCTGCGCGTGACGGAGGAGACGGAGCGCGAAGGCCTCGATCTCGCGTTGCACGGCGAAGCGGTGCAATAGTCGGCATCGAGGGGAGGCGTGCCGGTGCCCGGCACCCTCCCCATCCTGATCGAGTCCAATCGCGACGGTCGCAGCAATAGGGTGGAAGCAATCCAAGCACCCACTCAAGGCCTAGAAGGGTGCTTGAGCGCAAGGAGGTGTCTTGATGACCGAGATCTTCGCACAAGGCGATCTGTTGCTCGAGCGGGTGCCCGACGTTCCGCCGTCAGGCGCGATGAATCAGAACCTCCACGGCGCAGCATTGGTGCTGGCGGAAGGAGAGGCCACCGGCCACCGCCACGCGATATGGGATCGTGTCACCTCGTTCCGCGACGATAGCCTCGCACGGGATATACCTGCTGGCCTCTACGTGGGACACGTCCAGGTCGACGGGCCGTCCGCGAGATTGACGCACGACGAGCATGCGCCGCTGACCCTGCCGCGTGGAACCTATCGCGTTCGCCGGCAGCGCGAGCTCGAACCGCGGGACGCACGCATCGTTGCCGACTAAGGACCAGGCACTGACGCCAGAACAGACGGCTGCGCTGGGAGCCTATCGCGCCCGGTGGGCTGCAATCGGGCGCTCGACCGAGCCTGCCGACCACATTGCCGCCGAAGAAGGCGTGCGCCTTGCCTACCGCGCGGCGGCGTTGGAGCCTCCATTGCGCATCGTTTGGTGCGAAGGCCCCGTCGCCCTCTCCCATCTCACGCGGCGCATGTCTGGGGCCGATGGCGCCAACGTCAAGGCAGCCGTCATCCATCGCGTTCGCCGCAGCGTCGCCTCCCGCGTCGCGCAGCGCGTGCACAAGCGCGTGCGGAGCGCTGTGGAGCACGGCGTGAGCCATGCCGACGCGCTGGTTGCGTCCGCCTATGACGCGGTCATGCGCGGCGCAGCGCACGGAACCGCGTCCTTGGTGGAGCGAATGCGCCAAGGAGACGGGAGCCTGCGCGGCCTGTTTCGGCTCGGTGGATTTCGCCGCAGCGCTGCCGGTCAGCGCGAGCTGTCCTGGCTCGGAGCTTACGACTTTCTCCGCAACGTGCTGGGCCTGCGAGCAGAGACTGAGCCCTTGCTCGGTCTATGGCAGCTGGCGGGAAGCCTGGGCTGGGTACAGCCTCATGAGCAGAAGTGCTGGCTCGTCGAGCGCCCCAACATTCTTCGCGGCGACAACCGCGACCGGCTGCACAACGCGAGCGGTCCAGCGCTACGATACCCCGACGGCTGGTGCGTCTATGCCTGGAAGGGCATTGAGGTTCCCTCCTGGATGATCGAGCAGCCGGAGAAGATAACGCTTGCCGCGATCGACGCAGAGCCCGACGTTCAGGTTCGCCGTTGCATGATCGAGATCCTGACGCCGCAGCGCTTCGTGGCGCTGGGCGGCGCTGTTCGCGTGGCCGAGGACGAGGCCGGCGTCCTGTGGCGAAAGGCCTGGTGGGCATCCGACGTTTGGGCTGCCGTCGAGGTGATCAACGCAACGCCCGAGACCGACGGCACGCGCAAGCATTTCTTCCTGCAGGTTCCCGCCAACATGAGAACGGCCCGGGAGGCGGTCGCTTGGACCTATGGCCTGACCGCGGATGTCTATGCGCGCCTCGTCATCAGGACGTGAGCCAGCCTTGGCGGCCAATATGACGCCGTCATCGCAAGTGCTCAAACGCCGGCTAGCTCCTGTAGTAGCGCCACATTCTCAGGAGGGTCCGATGGATCTCATCGGGCGGCTGGTCGAACGGCTCGACGTTTACTCGTATCGTGCCGTTGTGGTCCATGCGCCATGGCAAGCGCATCAGCGAGCGATAGATGGGCTGCTTGCGCCAGTCGGCGACTAGCGCGCTGCCGAGAGGCCCATTGAGCCCAATCTGCAGCTCGTGCACCGTCATCGCGCGCTCGGCGATCGGCACGAGATCGATCCGCGCGATGGATCGCCAGCGGATCAAGCCGAAGGCCTGGATGAATATGCCGTATTGATTGGCGCCGATCGTCGGCCGCCCGGTTTCCAACAGGGGAAGGTTGTAGTAGGTGAAGCCCGCCGCTGCCACCGAGACGGCCAGCCAGACGACGGAGCCTGTAAACCAGGCGGTCGCAAAGAACATCGCCGCCGTGGCCCCCGTAACATACACGGGAAAGTGGGTGTCGTCGCGGCTGTAAGCCACGGAGTAGCCGCCGGCACTCCGTTCATCCTGGTCCGTCAGTTCAGCCGCCCCTTGAGGTCGCGAATGCTCTGGTCGATGAGGGCAGCCCCACCGGCGCCGGCCGTCTTCTCGCGCAGGATCCTCTCCGCGGCTGCCACGGCCGCGTCGATGGCGGAGGCGCGCACCTCGTCGAGGGCCTGGGCCTCGGCGCGGGCGATCTTCTCCTCGGCAAGCCTGGTACGCCGCTCCAGCGTGTCCTTCAGCGAGACCCGCGTCTCCTGCGCCAGGGCCTCGGCCTCGCGCCGCGCCAGGTCGACGATGGCTTCGGTCTCGGCGGCGACGTTGCGGTGCTTTCCCTGGTAGTCGGCGAGCAGCTTCTGCGCCTCCTCGCGCAGGAGGCGGGCCTCGTCGAGCTCCTTGCGGATGGCCTCGGCGCGCTCGTCGAGCGCCTTGGCGATGAGGCCCGGCACCTTGTAGTAGAGGAGGATCACCACGAACACGACGAAGGCGATCGCGACCCAGAACTCCGCCATTTCCAGCATCGCTGACGCTCCTACTCGGCCGCCGGCCTGACCAGCGCCTTCTCGACCTCGTCCCTGCTCACCTCGCGGCCGATCAGCCGGGCGACGATGGCGCCTGCAACCTCGCCGGCAACGTCGCTGACGTTGGAGAGAGCCTTCGTCTTCGTGTCGGCGATGCGCCGCTCCGCCTCGGCGAGCTTGGCAGCGATCTGCGCCTCCACCTTGGCCCGCTCCTTGTCGACCTCGGCGGTGAGCCGATCGCGCATCAGCTTGGCGATGGCATTGGCCTTGGTACGCGCCTCGGCGAGGGCCTGCTCGTATTCGGCAAGGGCGGTCTCGGTCTCGGCCTTGAGCGCCTCGGCCTGACCAAGATCGCGCTTGATGCGCTCGGAACGCTCCTCGATCACCTCGCCGACCCGCGGCAGCGCCGCCCGCTTCAACAGCAGGTAGAGCAGACCGAAGGTCAGCGCCAGCCAGACGAGTTGGGGTGCGAAGGTGCCCGGGTCGAGCGGCGGAAACACCTTGGCGTGTCCCGCGCTCTCGGAGACGGCGGTGCCAGCTTTCTGCGCCATGGGAGGGGGTCCGCTTTGCCGGTTGCTCCGATCAGGTGAAGAGCAGCAGGAAGGCGATGAGCAGCGCGAAGATACCAAGGGCCTCGGTCACGGCGAAGCCGAAAATCAGCCGGCCGAACTGGCCGTCGGCGGCCGAGGGATTGCGCAGCGCGCCCTGCAGGAACTGGCCGAACAGGTTGCCGACGCCGATGGCGGCAGCTCCCGTGCCGATGGCGGCAAGGCCGGCGCCGATGAGCTTCGCGGAGGCGGGATCCATGGATATCTTCTCCCTTGTCGTGGGTTGGAGGCTAGAAGCGCGGCGAGCGCGTCGATAATCAGTGTCCCGGATGAAGCGCGTCGTTGAGGTACATGCAAGTGAGCATGGTGAAAACGTAGGCCTGCAGGAACGCGACCAGCGTCTCGAGCGCGGTGAGCGCCACCGCCATCAGCAGCGGCAGCGGCGACAGGGCGGCAAAAGTGCCGGCGCCGAGCAGCATGACGACGAAGCCGCCAAACACCTTGAGGGTGATATGGCCCGCCAGCATGTTGGCGAACAGCCGCACCGAATGGCTTACGGGTCGCGCAAAGAACGAGATGACCTCGATCAAGACGACCAGCGGCAGGATGAGGATGGGTACGCCGTCGGGCACGAACAGCTTGAGGAACTTCAGCCCGTTCTTGGCGAAGCCCACCACGAGCACGGTCAGGAACACCATTCCGGCCAGCGCGGCCGTGACCACGATGTGGCTCGTCACGGTGAAGAAGCCCGGGATGATGCCCATCATGTTGCAGACGAAGACGAACATGAAGATCGTGAAGACGAGCGGCAAGTACTTCATGGCGCTCTCGCCGGCGCTGTCGCGCAGCATGCCGGCCACGAACTCGTAAGTCACCTCGGCCAGCGACTGCAGCCGGGTCGGGACCAGCGATCGCGCACGCGTCGACAGCAGGAAGAAGGAGGCCGTCAGCACCACGGCCAGCAGCATGAACGCCGAGGAGTTGGTGAAGGAGACATCCCAGCCGAAAAGCTTGATGGGGATCAGGGGATGAATCTCGAACTGATGGATGGGATCGGGCATGCTGGCGCCCTGACTGCCCCCATGCTGCGCTGCCACGTCCTTACCCCTCAGTCCTCGTCGTCGGGCACCGCGTGCCCAATCTTGCCGCCGGTCCTGGCGACAATTTCCTTCTGCATCCGCTCGTAGGCTCTCACCACGTTGAGCACGCCTGCGGCAAACCCCAGCACGAAGAACAGCAAGAACAACCAGGGCTTCGTGCCCAAGACCCAGTCCAAGCCGATGCCGATGAGGCCACCGACGATCACTGCGCCGACGAGCTCGGCGGCCATGCGCATGCCATAGGCCATGCCGCGCCCGCGCATCTCGGCATCGAGATCGGCTTGCGCGTCGGCCTGCTGGTGCGCCTTGACCTTGTCCAGGCGCTCACCGAGATCGGAGACCCGGTGCTCGAACGCAGCCCGCTCCTCAGGCGACATCTGGCTGCTGCCAGAGCTTCGGTCCTTGGCTGGATCGGGCATGCACTCACATCCTCGGTGGAGGCGGTCTGAGACCCGACTCCCCCGGGGGGCCCATCAAACGCGGCGGCACCTTAGGGACGAGGCCTCGGGGTGTCAAGGAATGGGGAACCCTGCCGAGCCCGGTAGTGAATATTGCAGAGCCGCGGCTGAGTACAGCGTTGCTCCGCCATGCGACAATTGGACCGAAGCTTTCCCGAGAGCCGGCCAGAGCGAGTGCACCCCTAACGACGGGATTTGCCGGTGCGCGAGAGAGAAAGCACCGTCCGCGCCAGCGCCGACGGCCGGTCGCACAAGATTGCGGCGCCGGCCGCTTGCAGCTCCTCGGCGCTGCCGTAGCCCCAGGTGACGCCGACCGCCGGCATGTTGTTGCCGACAGCCGCGATCACGTCGAACTCGCGATCGCCGATCATGACTGCCTGCGCCGGGTCGACGTTCTCGCGGGCAACGATGGACGCTATGAGATCGGATTTTCGATCGTTGGTGCCGTCGAGCTCGGGACCATGAATGGCGGCAAAGTGTCGGGCGAGATCGAAATGCTCGAGGATCGGGCGCGCATAGCGGTGCGGCTTGGAGGTGGCGACGATCAGACGGTTGCCGGCGGCGGCCAGCGCATCGAGGGCATCGACGATGCCGTCGTAGACGATAGCCTCGTACATGGCGCCATGGCGATAGTGCTCGCGATAGTGCGCGAGCGCCGCCTCGGTGAGATCGTGCGCTCCCGAGCAGCTTGGGGAAGGAGACGCGCAGCGGCGGGCCGATCATCCACAGCAGGTCGTCAGCTGCGGGAACGGGTCGCCCCAGCCTGCGCAGCGCGTACTGCACGGAGCCGATCAGTCCCTGCTTGGGATCGACCAGCGTACCGTCGAGATCGACGAGGACGTCCATGCTTGCACCACCTGCACGCGCGTCATTCCCGCAAGCGCGCAACGCGTCAGCGCGAATCCAGCCCCAAGTTCCGTGAGCGCGTGTGTCTGGATCCCCGCTCTGCGCTTTGCTTGGCGGGGATGACAGCGCAGGCGCTCAAGCCGCGACGGTGAACTTCTGCGCCGTCTCGAGGTCGACGGACACGAGCTGGCTCACACCCTTCTCGCCCATGGTGACGCCGAACAGCCGGTTCATGCGCGCCATGGTCATGGGGTGGTGCGTTATCACGAGGAAGCGGGTCGCCGTATCGGTGGCCATCTTCTCCATCAGGGTACAGAAACGGTCGACGTTGGCGTCGTCGAGCGGCGCGTCCACCTCGTCGAGCACGCAGATCGGCGAGGGATTTGTCAAGAACACGGCAAAGATCAGCGCCAGGGCAGTCAAAGACTGCTCGCCGCCCGACAGCAAAGACAGCGTCGCCGGCTTCTTGCCGGGCGGCTTGGCCACGATTTCCAGCCCGCCCTCCAGCGGGTCCTCGCCCTCGATCATCTCGAGACGGGCCTCGCCACCGCCGAACAGGGTGGTGAATAGGTTCTGGAAGTGGGCGTTGACCGTATCGAAGGCCGCCTGCAGCCGGCTGCGGCCCTCGCCGTTGATCTGGGCAATGCCGGCCCGCAGCTTGGCGATCGCCGCCTCGACGTCGGTTTTCTCCTTGTCGAGCCCATCGAACTGCTGGCTGAGCCCCGTGAGGTCCTCGTCGGCCTGCAGGTTCACCCCGCCCAGACGCTCGCGGTCGGCCTTGAACCGGGTGAGCTGGCTGTCCGCGCTCTCGAGCGTCGGCAGGTCCGCTCCCTGCGCGAGCCCGGCCAGCGCCAGGCAGCCGTCGGGGGCGCAATTCAACTGCTCGCGGATGCGACGCGCTTCCTCGGCCCGGCGCTCTCGCGCGTTCTCGAGCCTGGCTTCGGTGCGGGCGCGGGCCTCGCGTTCGTCGGCGACGGCCGCCTGCGCGGCGCGCAGCTCCTGCGCCGTCTGGCGATGGTAGGTGTCGGCGGAGGCGAGCGCATCTGCCGCGGTCTGACGCTCGCGCTCGGCATCGGCGAGCTCGCTCATGAGCAGCTGGCGTCTCTGCTCGATCTCGGCGGGCAGCCCGGCGAGCTTGGAGATCTCCGCCTCGGCCTCGGAGCTGCGCTCCTTCAGCGTGGCGATCTGCTGATCGGCACCGGCCGAGCGCGTCGTCCAGCGCTCCCGCTCGAGCGCAATGGCTGCCTCACGCTCGGTGCGGGCGCGGTGCTCGCGTTCCAGCGTGATGAGCTCGGTGCGGGAGTTGGCGACGCGTGCCCGCAGGCTCGCGGCCTCGCCTTGGGCCGTCACCAGGTCGGCCTCCAGGGCCTCCATGCCGGCGAGCGCGGCAATCGCCGTCTCGGTCTGCGCAAGCAGGTCGTGCGACTCCGCCAGCGCCTCCTCGGCGCGGGTCCTCGCATCGGACACGGCCGCAATCTTGACCTCCGTCTCGCGCGCCTGCCGCTCCATGGCAGTCAGCACGTCGCGGGTCTGGGCCATCCTGGTCTGGGCCTCGCGCCAGAGCTGGCGCAAGCGCTTCTCCTCGGTGTGAGCGGCGCCGAGCAGGGCGGTGGCGGCCTCGGCTTGCCCACGGGCAGCCTCCGCGTGCTCGCGCGCCTTCTCCTCCTCGCGCGCGAGCGCGCCGAGCCGGCTGCGCTCGGCAAGCCGCGTCGCGGCGGCCGTCGATATCTGCGCTGCCGCGACGAAGCCATCCCAGCGCCACAGGTGCCCTTCGGTCGAGACGAGCCGCTGGCCGGGCTTCAGGGCCCTCTGCAGGCGTGCGCCGTCTGCGGCCGCCACGACGCCGATCTGCCCCATGCGCCGCGTCAGCTCGGGCGGACCTTCGACATGGGGCGCCAGCGGGGCGATGCCGGCGGGCAATGGCGGGTCCGTCTCGCGCGCGGCGTTGAGCAGCCAATGCCGCGGCGCTTCACCCGCAACCGGCGCATCGAGGTCGTCGCCCAGGGCGGCGGCTAGCGCCATCTCGTAGCCCGCCTCGACCTTGATCTGGTCGAGCACCGGCGGCAGGCCGCTGTCTCCGGCGGGCGTGAGAAGCTTGGCGAGCGTCTCGACCTCGGTCTTGAGCTGGCCGGCGGCGAGGCTCGCCTCGGCGCCCGCCGCGCTCTTTGCCTTGGCATCGGCAGCCGCTGTCTGCACGGCTTCCTCGGCCGCCAGCGTCTCGGCCTCGATGTTGGCAATCTCGGCCATCAGGCGCTGGCCGAGCTCCGCCGCCGACTTGAGCTTGGAGGCGTCGGGCGCGCGGCCGACGATTTCGCGGGTCTGGACCTCCAACGCGGTGAGCTGGCGCTCGAGCTTGCCAATCTGGTCGCCGCGCTCGCTCTTTTGCGTTTCGAGGCTTTGCCGCCGGGCTCGTGCCTCGGCTACTGCGGTTGTGAGCGCGGTGAGGCGTGCCTCGGCACCCTTGAGCGCCGTTTCGGCCTCGTCGTGGGCGACCAGCGCCTTCTGCTCGAAGTCAGCCGCCAGCCGTGCGGTGTTGGTGAGCGACGCCGTCTCGGCCTCGAGCCGCGCGATGGTCTCCTTGGCCTCGGCGATCAGGGTCTGCTCGCGGGCCTTGTCGCGGGCGAGCTGCTCGACGCGAGCCTGCAGCTCCTTCTGCCGCTCGGCGGTGCGTTGCGCCTCGCGCTCGAGGTTGTCCTGCTCGATGCGAAAGCGGGCAAGGACGGCCCCCTTGGCGGCTTCCGCCTCGCGCAGGGGCTGCAGCTGCCCTGCGGCATCCGCCTCGGCGCGGAGCGCCTTGGCCTCGGCCTCGGTGGCGCGCCCGACTTTTTCGAGCGCTGCGGCAAGCTCGGCCTCCTCGGCGTCGACCTGGGCCTGGGCGTCCCGCCAGCGCAGATGGAAGACGACGGCGTCGAGCTTGCGGATCTCCGCGGAGATCTCCTTGTAGCGGCGCGCGGCCCGCGCCTGCCGCTTCAGGCTCTCGATCTGCGAGGCAAGCTGGCCCAGGATATCGCTGATGCGAGCAAGGTTGCCCTCGGCCGCGCGCAGGCGCAGCTCTGCTTCGTGGCGGCGGCTGTGCAGGCCGGCAATGCCGGCAGCGTCCTCGAGAATGCGCCGGCGCTGCTCCGGCTTGGCGTTGACCAGCTCGCCGATCTGTCCCTGGCGCACCAGCGCGGGCGAGCGTGCGCCCGTGGCGGCATCCTCAAACAGGATGCGCACGTCGCGGGCGCGCACCTCGCGGCCGTTGATGCGGTAGGCCGAGCCCGCCTCGCGCTCGATGCGGCGCGTCACCTCCAGCGTGTCGTTGGCGTTGAACTCGGCGGGGGCCTGGCGGGCGGAATTGTCGATGAAGATCGTGACTTCCGCGGTATTGCGGGCGGGCCTGATGGCGGTGCCGGAGAAGATCACGTCGTCCATGGCGGCCGCGCGCATGCTCTTGTGCGAGGTCTCGCCCATCACCCAGCGCAGCGCCTCGAGCAGGTTCGACTTGCCGCAGCCGTTGGGGCCGACGACGCCCGTCAATCCCCGCTCGACCACGAGCTCGGTGGGCTCCACAAAGGACTTGAAGCCCAGCAGCCGGAGCCGGTTGATGTACATAAGCTGCCCTCGAACGCCTCGCTGTCATCCCGGGATCCATTCCCGGGATCCAGCGGGCCGCAACTCTCAGCCGCTGGAACGTGTGGATCGATGGATACCGGAAACAAGCCCCGGTATGACAAGTGGCTCGCCGAACGCGAACGCGAACCGGGGGCCGAAGTCAACGGCCCTTGGCGGCGGGAGCTGAAACGGCCACGCGGCTCGCGATAATCGGGTCCACCATCTCGCGAATCTCTTTCATCCCGATCACGGACTTCACCAGCTTGCCGTCGACAAAGAAGTTGGGCGTGCCGATCACGCCCAGCGTGCGCCCGCGCTCCTTGACTTGATTGAGCGCGTTGATCATGCCGCGATTCTGGCGGCAGCTGTCAAACTGCGCGCGCGTCATCCCCACCTGCGCCGCCACCTTGAAAATGGGATCCGGGCGTACCTCCTGGCTGACCCAGGATGGCTGCTGCTCCATCAGCTTGGCGTAGAGCGCGAAGTATTTCTCGGGGGGAGCGCAGCGCAGCGCAATGGTGGCGAGCCCGGACTGATGGCCGATGGGGAACTCGCGCAGGATGTAGCGCACCTTGCCGGTGTCGATGTACTCGCGCTTGAGGACGGGAAATGCCTCGCGCTGGAACCGCCGACAGTAGGGGCAGGTCATCGAGGCGTACTGCACGATCGTGACGGGAGCGTCGGCGCGGCCGAGCGCCATCTCCGGCAATGCGCCCGGCTGCATGATCTCGGCCACCGAAGGGTTGGCGATCACCTCACGGCGGCCGATCGCGGTAGGCGGGTGCTCGCTGAACGGGTTGTAGCCCGGGCGTATCGGCGGTGGCTCCTTCCTGCAGGGAAGCCGTCGCGGCCGTTGCCGGTGGCTCGATCGTGGGTAGATTGCCGAGAGCCGGCAGGCCTTCCCCGGTGCAGCCGGCGAGGGCAGCTCCCAGCACCAAGGCCGTCAGGTGATGTCGTCCCGGCAAACGCGCCCTCGGGTCTAGCTCTTCAGGATCGGCGCGAAGGCCTTGTCGAACTCTTCCATTGTCGCTGCGGCGTCGAGCTTCTTGCCGTTGATGAAGAAGGTCGGCGTCGAGTTGACCCCGAACTGCTCGGAGGCGCGCGTGCGGACGGCCGCGACGTCGTCGAGCAGCTTCTGGTCGGCCAGGCATTTGTCGAAGCTTTCCTGGGTAAACCCAGCCTGCTTTACGACCTTGAACAGCTCCGGCCGCGGGTCCCCGCGCACGAACGCCCAGGTCTCCTGGGTGTGGAACAGCGCCGCGATCAGTGGGAAAGTCTTGTCGCCGCCGGCGCAACGCGCCAGCATCGAGGCGCCAGCTGCCAGGTTGTCGAGCGGGAACTCGCGGAAGATCAGGCGCACCTTGCCCGTATCGATGTACTTCTCCTTGAGGGCGGGAAACACCTTGTTGTGGAAGTTGGCGCAGTGCCCGCAGGTCATGGAGGCATACTCCACCATCGTGATCGGTGCGTCGCTCTTGCCGAGCACGAGGTCCGGGAACGGCCCCGGCTTCAACAGCTCTTCCATGGACACTTCCGAGGGGGCAGGCTTCTTGCGCTGGGCGTGCGCGGGCCATCCGAGCCCCCAACTCGCAGCCAAGCCGAGGGCGGCAGCGCCCAACGTCAGATGCAAGACGTGGCGGCGTGAAATGGGGGTTGCTCGATCGGTCACGGGAATCGGGTCCTTGTAGGTTTCGGCTCGCATCGCAAGGCTCTGTCGCGCCGCCTGGGCGCGCATCAGATAACATAGGTTCGGCGGTGAATAAGGCAAATTGGCGTGAGCCGCTGCCCGCTCCACGTCTTCCCGCTGTGCGGCCTAGCGGCCGGCCCGCACGCCGGCGCCGAGCCGGGCCAGCGCGCTGCGCAGCCCCGGATCGGCAATATTGGCGACCTCGTGCGTCAGCGGCGCCAGCGAGGGGCGGTTTGCAGGCAGCGCCGTCGCCGGCCCGCCACCAACAGGCGCCTGAATGATCCGCAACTCGGCAATCGCCGCATAGCCGAAGTAGGCATTGATGCGCTCGATGATCTGGCGAGCCTTGTATTGCACATCGAGGGCGCGCGCACCGTCGACCCGCAGCACCAGCGTTGCCCCCTGGCGCGACTTGGCGCCGGCTGTTGCAGGCGCGTCATCCTCCGCACGGTCGCCCCTGCGCGGCCATTTGAGGCGCTCCGGCGCTGTGTAGGCAGCAAGCTCGGTGCCGGCGATCGCAGCCCAGTCAGTGACCAGGCTGGCTGTAGAGAACCCGTATTTTTCGAAGGCTTTGCGGGTCAGCCCCGGCAGGAAGCTGCCCACCGCCTTGACCCCGAAGAGAGAATTGGCGCGTTTGCGTGCAAAGCCAACCGCTTCTCGCGGACGTTGCAGACATTTGATTTGGCGCTGAAGTCACAGATGGATCCCCGCAGGCCCGCTCCGCTGGTTTCCAGCGGGTCCCGCGGGCCTTACCATCGCCTAAACGATTCGTGCTGAGGCCGGAACGAGGCCCCGCAGACCCATGCCGACTGTGGCAAGAAAGCAACTACAATTCCGCTTCGCCGGCCCGACAAGCCGCTGCGACGCTACTCGGCTGGTACGACAGCGAGCGCCGCGATCTGCCGTGGCGGGTGCACAAGGGCGGCGCCCCCGACCCCTATCGGGTTTGGCTGTCAGAGGTGATGCTGCAGCAAACGACCGTCAAAGCCGTCATCCCCTACTACGAAGCCTTCCTCGCGCGCTGGGCGACGGTGGAGGCGCTGGCAGCCGCAGCCCTCGACGACGTTTTGGCGGCCTGGGCAGGGCTTGGCTACTACAGCCGCGCGCGCAACCTCCACAAATGCGCGAGGATCGTGGCCGGCGAGATGGCGGGGCGCTTCCCCGGGACCGAGGAGGGCTTGCGCGAGCTGCCGGGCATCGGCCCCTACACGGCAGCCGCGATTGCGGCCATTGCCTTCGGCGCGCGCACCACCCCGGTCGACGGCAACATCGAGCGTGTGGTGGCGCGGCTGTTCGCCATCGGCACGCCGTTGCCGGAGGCCAAGGCGGAGCTCCGGCGCCTTGCCGCCACCTTGACGCCAGCGAGACGCGCGGGCGATTTCGCCCAGGCGCTGATGGACCTCGGCGCAGGCATCTGCACGCCCAAACGCCCCTCCTGCCTGATGTGCCCTCTGCAGGGCGATTGCGCTGCCTATCATCGTGGCCTCGAGAGCGCGCTGCCGGCGCGAGCGGCCAAGGCCGAGCGCCCCGTGCGCGTCGGGCTCGCCTTTCTGGTGCTGCGCGAAGACGGCAGCCTGCTGTTGCGGCGACGCCCGGAGGCCGGGCTACTGGGCGGCATGCTCGAGGTACCCTCGACCGAATGGGCGGAGACGCTGCCGGGGTTGGACGAGGCGCTGCGCGGGGCGCCGGTGCGCGGGGAGTGGTGGGCGGTCCCAGGCGTGGTGAGCCATACCTTCACCCACTTCAAGCTCGAGTCCCTGGTCTACCGCGCACTGGTGCCGGCCGATTGTTCCCTCACGTTCTGGGCCGATGCGCAGCGCTGCCAATGGGTCGCTCGCCGCGACCTCGACCGCGCCGCGCTCCCGAGCGTCATGCGCAAGATTATTGCCCACGGGTTGCGCGAAATGTAGCCGAACCACTTTTTGTGTTCCCAGCGCAATTCTCGACATCCAGCCAAGACACGCTCGATCCCGGCGCGCGCCGACGACGATCTTCTCGGCGATCCCAAGTGAAAAGCGCAGTCTCGGGCTTAAGGGACGCAGTATTCCGACAATAAGATCATTCCTAATATTCGTCTCCTCCAGGCGCCGTGTGATCGCAAGAACCTGGCACTTTTTTACGAGCCCTTCGAGGGCGATCCTTGTCGATGGTGACGGGATGGTGCAAGCTGACACGATAAGAAAAAACGTCCGTCATCCAGTCCGTCACAAGGGAGAAACAAAGTGGCACGCACTGCTATTCCATTGGCTGCGGCAGCAATCGGCGTTGGGCTCTTCGCGACGCCCGCGTCCTGCGAGACCACGGTCTTGAACTTCAACATCTTTGGCCCGCCCCGAGCGGTTACCCGGGGGATCGAGGCCATGTCCGAGTACTTCAAGAAGGAGTTGAATGGTACGGTCGACGTCAAGATCTCGTACGGTGCAGCGCTCGGCCCTGAGCGGCAAATCCCCGAGTTGATAAAATCCGGCGGCTACGAGGGCGGCCTCATGTGCGCCGGCTATTATCCCAACAAATTCCCGCTGCTGACCGTGATGGAGCTTCCGTTCCTGCCGCCTCGGGACATCAAGGACAACGCCAAGGTGAATCAGGCGGTCCTCAATCATCCGCTGATCGTCAAGGAGATGGCCGACCGCTGGAACATCAAGTACTTCGGACCAACCTTCCTTCCGGCGTTCGAGTTCATGGGCAACAAGCGCATTGCCTCGGTCGAGGACATGAAGGGCGTGAAGATGCGCATCGCCGGGCTCAACGCCAAGGCGCTGCAGAAGTTCGGCGCGGTGCCGACGATGGTAACCGCCCCGGAAGGCTATCAGGCCCTGGAGCGCGGCTTGGTCGACAGCTTCGGCTTCCCCTACTCCTATACCTTCGGCGCCTACAAGCTCTACGAGGTCTCCAAGTACGTGACCGAGGGCATGGCCATGAGCGGTTTCATGTGCTTCCAGGGCGTAAGCCTTTCGGCGTGGAACAAGCTGCCCGACAGCATCAAGGCCAAGCTGCCGCACGCCCAGGAGATCGCCCGCGAGGCGCTGCTCAAGGCGTACAAGGAAGCAGACGACAAGTGGATCCCGATTTTCCACGAGAAGCTGGAAGTAACGAAATTCCCGCCAGCCGAACGGGCGAAGCTGGTCGCGGGCGCCAGCGAAATCTGGGAGACTTGGGTCAAGGACCAGGAGGCCGCAGGCAGGCCGGGCAGAGAGATCTTGAACTTCGTCAAGTCTGAAGTGGCCAAGTACACGAACTAGGCGATAGCGAGCGCACGCGCAAACGCTGGCGACTGCTATGCCGCGGTCGCCAGCCATCTCCGGCTTGCCAGTCCACCATAGGCGCAGTCCGCGGACGCGCGTGGACCGGCTCGTTTCGATGCGCTAGGACTGCGCCTCCGCGCAGCCCGAGACGATCCACCCATGCCGCTCAAAGCCGCCATCGTTCCCGTCACGCCGTTTCAGCAGAACTGCACGCTGCTGTGGGACGAGGCGAGCAAGGTCGGCGCCGTGGTCGACCCCGGTGGTGACCTCGCCCGCATCGAGGCCGGCATCGAGAAGACCGGCATGGTGCCTGAGAAGATCCTCCTCACCCACGGCCACCTCGATCACGCCGGTGGCGCCGCCGAGCTCAAAGCGAAGCTGGGCGGCATCCCCATCGAGGGTCCGCACCAGGCCGACAAGTTCCTGCTCGACGGCCTCGCCGCGCAGGGCCTCGGCATGGGCATCATGGGGATGCGCAACGTCATGCCCGACCGTTGGCTCGAGGAAGGCGACACGGTGGCCGCGGCCGGCGCCACCTTCGCCGTGCTGCACTGCCCCGGGCATTCGCCGGGCTCGGTGGTGCTGGTCAATCGCCCGCAGCACTTCGCGTTGGTGGGAGACGTGCTGTTCCGCGGCTCCATTGGCCGCACGGATTTCCCCTACGGCGACCACGCGGCGCTCATCTCCGCGATCAAGACCAAGCTCCTGCCGCTGGGCGACGACCTCGTCTTCATCTGCGGCCACGGGCCCATGAGCTCGATCGGCGAGGAGCGGCAGACCAACCCCTTCATCGCCTGAGCTCCCCGCGCGGCGCTACGCCTGCGGTGCCAGTGGAGATGCGCGAGCCTGCGCGACCTGGCGCAGCAGCACCGGCACCGCCAGCAACAGGCCGACGAAGGTCGCCGCGCGGCTCGGCGTGATCACCAGCACCGAAGCGGCACCCAGCAGGCAGCGCTCCCACGCCGGCAGGCGCGCAAGCCCGTAGCCCGTGAGCGCCACCGCCAGCATGACGATGCCGACGATGCAGCCCGCCGTCGTCTCGGCGAACTCGGCCCAGGTCGCGCCCTTGGTCACGATCAGCATGGCCGGGCTGTAGACGAACACGAACGGCACCATCGCCTTGGCCATGCCGAGCCGGAAGGCGGTGTTGCCGGTCTTGAAGGGATCGGCGCCGGCCATGCTCGCCCCGGCGTAGGCAGCCAGCGCCACCGGCGGCGTGATGTCGGCGAGCACGCCGTAGTAGAACACGAAGAAGTGGGCAACGAGCGGCGCCACGCCCAGCATGCCCAGCGCCGGCGCGGCGATCGTCACCATGATGATGTAGTTGGCGGTCGTCGGCACGCCGCAGCCCAGGAGGATGCACACGATCGCCGTCATGATGAGCGTGTAGAAGAGCGTCAGCGACTTGGCGTCGAACAGCATCGCCGGCAGGAACTGGCCGCTGAGCGCGGCGAGGTCGGCCGCCGAGCTTGTGACGATACTGGAGAGCTTGAAGCCCACCCCGGTCAGCGTCACGACGCCGACGATGATGCCAACCGTCGCCGCCGCTGCGCCGACGGCAATGGCGTATTTGGCACCGACCACGAAGCCATCGAGGATGTCGACGAGCCGCGCCTTGCCCGCCGCATCGCGCGTCGCATACCAGGCCGAGACGCCTGCGCAGCCGGCGATGATGCCGAGATGACCCGGCCAGGTGGTCAGGATATCGACGCGGATCGCGAGCACGATTGCCGCCGCGAGGCCGACCGCCGCGACCGGGCTGCGGTTCGTCAGGCCGAGCACGATGCACGACGTGATGCCCCAGAACGCCGCGAGATAGGGCGTGAAGCCCGAGAAGAGCACGACCAGAAGGATGACGAGCGGCATGGCCGTCGCCCAGTCGCGCCGGATCACCTCGCGTGCCTTGGGAAGCTCCTCCGCCGGCAAGCCCTTGAGCCCGTTCTTCTTGGCCTCGAAGTGGATCTGGCAGAACACGCCGAAGAAGTGCATGGCGGCCGGCACGATCGCCGCCAGGATGATGGTCTGGTAGGGCAGGGCCAGATACTCGACCATGAGGAAGGCTGCCGCGCCCATGATCGGCGGCGTGATCTGTCCGCCGGTTGCTGCCGTCGCCTCGACCGCTCCTGCAAAATGCCGCGGATAGCCGATCCGGATCATGGCGGGGATGGTGAGCGAGCCAACCGTGACCGTATTGGCGACCGAGCTGCCGGAGATCATGCCAAACAGCGCCGAGCCGAAGATCGAAACCTTGGCGGGACCGCCAGAGAAGCGCCCGGTCAAGGCTGTGGCAAGATCGATGAAAAAGCGCCCCAGGCCCACCCGCGTCGCCAGCACGCCGAACAGCACGTAGTGGAACACGTAGGTCGCAACCACCCCCAGCGCGACGCCGAAGATGCCCTGACTCGTCAGGTAGAGGTGGTTGACCACGCCGGACCAGTTGTTGCCGGGATGTACAAAGATGCCCGGGAAATAGCGGCCGTAGAGGGCATAGAGGATCAGCACGACGGCAATGATGGGCAGCGGCCAGCCGACGCTGCGGCGGGTGGCGTCGAGAAGCAGCACGACCATGATCGTGCCCATCACCCAGTCCAGGGTCAGCGGGTTGCCGACGCGGAACTGCAGATCGTGGAACACCCACGGCACATAGAGGCTCGAGACCGCCGCGGCGACGGCAAACAGCCAGTCGTGCAGCCCGATGCCGAGAGGCCGCAACAGGCTGGCCGCCGGAGGCTTGGCGTTGTCGGCCTTGCGCGTCGAGAAGACGAGGAAAATGAGCCCCAGGACGAAGGCGATGTGGATGCCGCGATGCGTGGTCTCGGGCAGGAGGCCGAAGCCCGCCGTGTAGTAGTGGAAGCAGGAGAGGCAGAAGAGCAGCCCCGCCACCAGCCACCCCGCAGTGGGCAGCAGCGGGCGAAAGCGCATCTCGGGATCGAGCTGCTCCTCGAGCTTCTGCACATCGGCTTGGTCGAGCTGTGCGGTAGCCACCAAGTGTTCCCTTCTCCCGGCGCCTCGCCGACCTCGCCGCGCGCTCAGCTGCGCTGGGAGAAAGCAATATCAAGCCATGTACTGGCCGCCGTTGGCGTCGAGGCAGGCGCCGGTGATGAACCCGGCCTCGTCGGCCGCCAGGAAGGTGACGCAGCGCGCGATCTCCTCGGCGGTGCCGAGCCGACCCACCGGAATGAGCGGCATGATCTTGGTATCCAGGATCTCCTTGGGCACGGCCTGCACCATCTCGGTGGCGATGTAGCCGGGCGCGATGACGTTGACGGTGATGCCGCGCGCTGCACCCTCCTGCGCCACCGCCTTGGTGAAGCCGAGCAGGCCGGCCTTGGCGGCGGAGTAGTTGGCCTGGCCCATCTGGCCCTTGCGGCCGTTGATGGAGGAGATGTTGACGATGCGCCCGAAGCTGCGCGCGCGCATGCCCTCGATCACCAGCCGCGTCATGTTGAAGACCGAAGTCGAGGTTGGTGCGGATCACCGCGTCCCAGTTCTCCTTGGTCATGCGGTGCAGCATGGCATCGCGGGTGATGCCGGCGTTGTTGACCAGGATGTCGATGGGGCCGAGGTCGCGCGTGATGCCGGCGTCACGCCCTCCTGGCAGGCGGCGTAGTCGCCGACGTCCCACTTGTAGACGGGGATGCCGGTCTCGGCCTGGAACTGGCGGGCGGCGGCGTCGTTGCCGGCGTAGGTCGCCGCCACGCGGCAGCCCTTGCTCTTGAGCGCGATCGAGATCGCGTGGCCGATGCCACGCGTGCCCCCGGTGACGACCGCAACCCGAGCCATGTTCGCTTCCTCTCCATCTCTTGTTGGCATCAACGCTAAAAGAATTCCCCGGCCGGGCATATGCCGGCCGGGGAGAATGTTAAATCGCAAAGCGTGACGCTTGTCACTCGCGCTCGACGCACATGGCGATGCCCATGCCGCCGCCGATGCACAGCGTGGCGAGCCCCTTCTTGGCGTTGCGGCGCTTCATCTCGTACAGCAGCGTGGTGAGCACGCGCGCGCCGGAGGCGCCGATCGGGTGGCCGATGGCGATGGCGCCGCCGTTGACGTTGACCTTGTCGGTGTCCCAGCCGAGCCCCTTGTTGACGGCGCAGGCCTGCGCGGCGAAGGCCTCGTTGGCCTCGATGAGGTCGAGGTCCTTGACGGTCCAGCCGGCCTTCTCCAGCGCCTTCTTGGAGGCGGGGATCGGGCCCGTGCCCATGATCGAGGGGTCGACGCCGGCGTGCGCCCAGGAGACGATGCGGGCGAGCGGCTCGATGCCGCGCTTCTTCGCCTCCTCGAGCGTCATGAGCACCACGGCGGCGGCGCCGTCGTTGATGCCGGAGGCGTTGGCGGCCGTCACGGTGCCGTCCTTCTCGAAGGCGGGCCGCAGCTTGGCGATGCAATTCGTAGGTGCACGCCGTCGCGGATGTACTCGTCGTCGGCGACGACGATCGTCGCCCTTGCGCGTCTTGATGGTGACGGGCGACGATCTCGTCCTTGAACTTGCCGGCCTTCTTGGCCGCCTCCGCCTTGTTCTGCGAGGCGACGGCGAAGCGGTCCTGCTCCTCGCGCGTGATCTGCCACTGGCGCGCGACGTTCTCGGCCGTGGTGCCCATGTGGTAGCCGTTGAAGGCGTCCCACAGGCCGTCCTTGATCATGGTGTCGATGAGCTCCACGTCGCCCATCTTCATGCCGTTGCGCAGGTGGGCGGCGTGCGGCGCCTGGCTCATGCTCTCCTGGCCGCCGGCGACGACGATCTGGAGGACCGAGCCGTCGGATCTGCTGCATGCCGAGCGCCACCGCGCGCAGGCCCGAGCCGCAGAGCTGGTTAATGCGCCAGGCCGGCGCATCGACGGGGATGCCGGCGCCGATGGAGGCCTGCCGGGCCGGGTTCTGGCCCTCGCCGGCGGCGAGGATCTGGCCCATGATGACCTCGGAGACGTCGCCCGGCTGCACGCCGGCGCGCTCCAGCGCCGCCTTGATGGCGATCTTGCCGAGCTCGTGGGCGGGCAGGCTCGCCAGCGAGCCGTTGAAGGAGCCGACCGGCGTCCGCGCGGCGCTGGCAATGACGATGGTCGCGTTGTCCTTGCTCATCGGTTGCTCCAGTTGCGTCGTTCGGGTCGTCGGTTAGCTGTGTCAGGATTACGCGGGCACGCAGCGTCCGGCGCGGCTGCGCAGCGGCGGAGGTGCGCAACTCAGGGCCACGATAGCAGGCCCCGCTTCGCAGGCAACGATGAGCAGTACTGCGGCTTGCCAGGCCTGCAAGGCTCTGGCGACATCTGGCCGAATTCACGGTCAACACAAACGGCTGGCTCCTGCAGTGCGCGGGCGTGTTACGCTGATGCAGCTGCAACAACTGCCGCAGCGGCTCGATCGACTCATGCTCAACAAATCTGACGCGCCCGCGACAAGAAAGAAGCCGGTTGTCATAAAGAAGTATGCCAACCGGCGGCTCTACAATACCGAGACCAGCACCTACGTCACCCTCGATGATCTGGCGACGATGGTGAGCTCCGAGCGGGATTTCGTCGTCTTCGACGCCAAGACCGGCGACGACCTGACCCATTCGGTGCTGACGCAGATCATCGTCGAGCAGGAGAACCGGAAGGGCAGCCAGACGCTGCTGCCCATTCCCTTCCTGCGCCAGCTCATCCGCTTCTACGGCGACAGCATCGGGCGCATGGTGCCGAGCTACCTGCAGTTCAGCCTGGAGAACCTCGCCAAGGAGCAGGAGAAGTTCCGCAAGCTGTTCGCCGGCGCCTTCACTAACCCGGCCGGCGCCTTCGAGGCCTACCAGGAGCAGGCGCGCAAGAACCTGGCCATGTTCGAGCAGGCGATGTCCATGTTCACTCCCTTCGGCGCGCCCAAGAGCGCGGCGGCAGCCAAGCGCCGAGCAAGAAGGCCGAGAAGCCCGAGAAGACGGACAAGCCGGCGAAGCGGCCGCCAGGTCACGAGCCCGACGAGATCGCCGAGCTCAAGGCGCAGCTCGCCAGCATGCAGCCGAAGATCGAGAAGCTGTCCAACGACCGGCAATAGGCCGGCCGCGGCGCTGCGCGGATTGACCCCGCAAGAGGCTCGATGCTGCCTTGTCAGCTGGCCGCGCCGATCGTGAGATCGCGCCTGGCGACGCGGATGCCGATGGTGAAACCCGCCACCACGTCGATCATCGATGCCAGCATGATGAAGAAGAAGGTGGAGGTGGCCGCGGCGCCGACCACGATGAACTCGACGAGGCAGGCCACGAACACCAGCATCGACAGGCCGTGATCGACGAGCGAGATGGTCGACGTGTAGGTCGCCTTCACGAGCTCGGCAAACAGCACCAGCATGGTGACGAAGAGGATGAAATCGCTCCAGGCGAACGTCCAGGTGGCCCCGCTGAGCATCGGCAGCCTGAAGATGGTGGCGCCGAGTGGGCCGCTCGCCGGCCCGCCCCCGGCAAACACCACGACGATATTGTAAATGATGAGGGGGACGACCAGCAGCGGTAGGGCGCCTAACGACATTCCATCCTCCAGCACAGTCGGCGTCCAGTGACGCTGTCCCTACGGTGCGGGACGCCTGGGGCACCATTGGGGCGGGCCAGCCTTCACGAGCCGGCGCCCACTATCTCAGACCTCGGCCTTGGGGGCCAGGATCTGGCGGCCACGGTATTTGCCCGATTTCAGGTCGATGTGGTGGGGCCGTCGCCGCTCGCCCGAGTCCTTGTCCTCGACATAGATCGGCGCGACCAGCGCATCCGCGGAGCGGCGGGTCCCCCGCTTCATGCGCGAAACCTTCTTCCTGGGGACGGCCATCGTCTTCTCCTCACATGCAATCGGGGTGCGTGGCCCCCGGAGGCTGTCAGCGCCGGGCTTATAGCGGCTTGCACGGGCCATGGCCAGACTTTATCGCCCAAACTGTTTCGTCCGGCCCCGCCCGCCAGGGATGCTATTGGGCCCGCTGAATGGGGTGCCGCGCCGGCCAGCTCATTCCCCCGACGGCCGCCGGACCACGCAGACGGCACTTGCCTGTCCTGCGCGCATACGCGACAGCAGGTTGTCGGCAAGGCGAGCCGTTCCGGGCCCGGGCCTGCCCGCCCGGCGCTCGAAGGGATTGGGCAGCGACACCGCCAGCAGGGCGGACTCGCGGGGCCCGAGCTGCGTGGCCGGCTTTCTGAAGTGGTAGCGGGCGGCCGCCTCGGCGCCGAACACGCCGGGACCCCATTCCGCGATGTTGAGGTAGATCTCGAGGATGCGGCGCTTGGACCAAACCACCTCTACGATGTAGGCGAGCGGGATCTCGATGGCCTTGCGGACGTAGCTCCGCGACGGCCACAGGAAAAGGTTCTTGACGACCTGCATGGAGATGGTGCTGCCGCCGCGGGCGATGCCGTCGCTGGCGCTGTCGATAGCTTCTTTCAACTCGCCCCAGTCGACCCCGTGATGGCGGCAGAACTGGCCGTCCTCCGAGACGATCACGGCCGTGCGTAGGTTCGGCGAGATGCGCTCTAGCGGCACCCAGTGTTGCGTGATCGTCGTACCGGTGAGGCGCTGGCCCAGTATCAGGGTCGAGGCTGGCGGATCGACCCAGCGGTAGAGCACCACGAGGACGAGCACCAGTCCGGCCAATGCGAGCGATCCCGTCGCAGCCCACCTGAGCGCCAGGCGCAGATAGTGCTCTACCTCGGTGCGGGACGGCCGCGGCAGCGCACGGGTCCGTGGAGTAGGAGGCGCTGTCTCGGTGTGCCAGATTTCTGGGAGCGGCCGCGGTGGGGCTGCTGGCGGCACAGGTGCGCGGATCGGGGTCGGCTCGACCTGCGGCAGCTGGGGGACTGGGTAAGGGTCCCGCAACAGCGGTTCCACCGTCGCCGGTACGTCAGCAGAATGCGGAGCCGAGGGCGGATTGTGCTCGCTCTGGGTGCCGGCGACGGCGGAGGCTTCGACAGGGTCGCGTGGAGGCGGAGCAGCCTCCGCAACCGCCCCGTGACAGGCAGTGTCCGCCGGGACTGGCGCGGCCGCGCGCTCCTCAACGATCGTGTCGTCCTCGGCCGATGCAACTTCCGGTGCAGGAGGTGTCGGCTCCGGGACGGGTGCGTCGGGGTTCGCCGCCGCTGGGACAGGGTCGGGCATCGTAAATGGGTCGGGCTCGATGAGCGCGGGCCCCATGCGCACGGCAGGCACCCCGACCGCGCCGGCACCTCCTCCGGCGGCGAGGGGCCACAGCTCGCTCGCTGGTGTGGCGCCGGGCTCCGTGGGGCGCTCGGTCCGCGGCTCATCGCGGGCGGGCTCAGGCGGTTGCGCGGGCGGACTGCTGGCGTCCGCTTCGGGCGGCCCTTGCTCGCCCTCGTAAGCGCGCTCATCCACCTCCCGGTCCCTTTCCAGCCGGATTGCCTTTCCCCTGTTGCACCGGACCGCTAAAAAAAGGCGCTCCGGCGGCATGGCCGGCCCAGGCTGTGCATGACCAGCCAGACATGGAAGACAGCATGACTTTCAGCCAACGGCTAGCGCAGGCGGCCGAGCTTGTCGAAGGGCATTTGGCCGGGATGCTCGAACGAGCCCGCTGCCGAAGGTGTCCCGCCGCGGTTGCTGGCGGCCATGCGGCATGCGGCGCTCGGGGGTGGAAAGCGGGTGCGCCCCTTCCTCCTGCTCGAGTGCGCCGGCCTGTTCGGCGTGGGGCGCGAGGCGGCGCTGCCCGCCGCGGCCGCGCTCGAGTGCGTGCACTGCTACTCGCTCGTGCACGATGATCTGCCCGCCATGGACGACGATGACCTGCGCCGCGGCCGTCCGACCGTGCACAAGGCCTTCGACGAGTGGACCGCGATCCTCGCCGGCGATGCGCTGCTGACGCTGGCCTTCGCCGTCCTGGCGCGCGAGGCGGCGCATGGCGATCCCGCTGTACGGGGAGAGCTGATCGCAGGCCTGGCGCAGGCCGCGGGGGCCGCGGGCATGCTCGGGGGCCAGTGCCTCGACCTCGAGGCCGACAAGCTCGGCTTGCCTGCTCGACCTGACCTTGCCCACGTCGAGCGCCTGCAGGGCATGAAGACGGGCGCGCTCTTCCGCTATGCCTGCGAGGCGGGCGCCATCCTCGGTCGCGCCGGCTCCAGCGAGCGGCGTGCGCTGGTGCTCTACGGCGAGCGCCTGGGGGCAGCGTTCCAGATCGCCGACGATCTCCTCGATGCAGAGGGCGAAGCTGCCGCCATGGGCAAGGCCGCTCGCAAGGATGCGGGCAAGGCCACGTTTGTGTCGGTGCTCGGTGCGCGCGAGGCCAAGACGCGGCTGGCCGCCGTCGGGGGGGAGGCGCTCGCCGCGCTCGCCCTATTCGGTGAACGCGCCAACGTACTGCGCGAGGCGGCGGCCTTCGTCGTGAAGCGTCAGAGGTAGGGTGGCAATCAAGAGCTGGCGCCTAAACCGGCATCGCGCGCTTCTGGTGCGCCCGCCCCAGAACGGCCGTCTCCTGTCGCTGTCCGGCGATCACCCGTACGCCTTCGTCGAGCCGGCGGACGATGTTGGCCGGCGAGCAACTCTCCAAGAACGCCAGACCATTCTCTCTGCAGGCAGCAAACACCCGGTCGCGCGCCTCCTGCATCTCGGGCGGATAGGGGTCGAGCTGGAGCCTCAGGTACCCCAGCGCTAATCCAAGATCGCCCGGCCCCATCTCCGCATAGCCGAGCCCAGGCACGGCGAGGATCCGTTCGCAATTGGCGACGCCCTCGGGGCTTTCGATCTTGACGCCGAGTAGCAGCTCGCCCCTCGGGTTGAGGGGCCACGGGTCGCTGCGCTCCATATAGTCGTGGCTCGCGAGCCCCCAGACGGCTGCAGCCGTCGCTTCGGAGCCGCGACCGCGCGTGCCGATGCCGAGCATCAGCCGTCCGTCCTCTTGGCTGGTCCGTGCCGTCGCGCCGACGCCCCGCATCCGATCGAGCGGCGAAGGCAGGGCGGGATCGACGCCGAGGGTGTGGTGAGGATATCGGCTGGCCTCGACAAAGGCGCGGACGGCATCAGCTGACTCGGCCTGGCACAGGATCATGCCGTGCACGCCGCGGGCCAGGATCTGGCGCAACTGCCAGGTGTTGTTCCGCACGCTCGCTTCGTCGGTGCCGCGCACCGGAGGCTCGACGATCACCGTTGGCGTGCGATGGCCTGAATGGGTTGGCCCACCGTCGACGAGACCCCGCACATATTCGGCAAGGCCCGCCATGTCGAAGGCCCCATGCTCCATGCCGACATTGATGTAGTCTGCCCAGGTGTGGGCATCCTCCAATCCTTGCGCGTAGGTCAACACGTGGCCTGTGTGCAGCCCCACATAGTAGATCGCCTGGTCCTGTGCCAGCAGCTCGATGGCGCGATTGATCCGGTTTGCCACGGCTCGAACGTCTGCGCGCTAGAGGAGACTCAGAGTGCAGCCTCGGTCTTGGCGTCGAAGAAGTGCAGCCGCTCGGGATTGATGGCGAGGCGCAGCGTCTCCTGCACCCGCGCGCGCGTGGTCGGCTCGACGGCCGCCACCATGGTGTCGTCGCCGACGCGCACGTCGAGCAGGATCTCCGAGCCCAGCTGCTCGACCACCTCGACCTTGGAGGGAAACGTCAGGCCGGCGGGATCGCCGGCGCCCGCCACGTGCAGGTCCTCCGGCCGCACGCCCAGCGTCAGTTGCCGGCCGACGTGCGCCCGCAGGCGTCCCGCGTGCGCCGCCGGCACCTCGATCTCGAGCCCGGAGTTCTTCGCGGTCAGGCGGCCGTCGCCGTCGGTCATCGTCACGGTCGCGAAGTTCATCGCCGGCGAGCCGATGAAGCCTGCCACGAACTTGTTGGCAGGCGTGTTGTAGAGCTCCAGCGGCTCGCCCACCTGCTGCACCAGGCCGTCCTTCATGACGACGACGCGGTCGCCGAGCGTCATCGCCTCGACCTGGTCGTGCGTGACATAGATGGCCGTGGTGCCGAGACGCTGGTGCAGCTTCTTGAGCTCGACGCGCATCTGCACCCTCAGCTTGGCGTCGAGGTTGGATAGCGGCTCGTCGAACAGGAAGACCCTGGGATGACGCACGATGGCGCGGCCAAGCGCCACGCGCTGGCGCTGGCCGCCCGAGAGCTGGCGCGGCTTGCGCTTGAGGTAGTCGGCGATGCCGAGGATGTCGGCCGCCTCCTTCACGCGCTTGCCGATCTCGGGACGCGCGAATTTGCGCATCTTGAGGCCGAACGCCATGTTGTCGAACACGCTCATGTGCGGGTAGAGCGCGTAGTTCTGGAACACCATGGCGATGTCGCGGTCCATCGGCGCCAGGTTGTTCACCACCGTGCCATCGATGGAGATGTCGCCCGAGCTGATGGCCTCGAGCCCGGCGATCATCCGCAGCGTCGTGGTCTTGCCGCAACCCGACGGCCCCACGAACACGACGAACTCCTTGTCGCGGATCTGCAGGTTCACGTCTTTGACGGCGTGCACGCTGTCATAGAACTTGTTGATGTCCTTGAGGACGACCTGCCCCATGCGCTTTCCTCTTTCTCTCTCCCTCTCCCCGTGCCTACGGGGAGAGGGCTGGGGTGAGGGGCAGCGGCAAACTCGACGTGCAGCTTGTGTCTGCCCCTCACCCTAACCCTCTCCCCATCGCGAAGAGCGATGCGGAGAGGGAACTCCATCAGCCCTTCACGGAGCCCGTCAGGCCCGCCACGTAGTGCTCCACGAAGAAGGAGTAGGCGATCGCCACCGGGATCGAGCCCAGCAGCGCGCCCGCCATCAGCGGTCCCCAGAAGAAGACGTCGCCGCGGATCAGCTCGGAGGTCACGCCGACCGGCACCGTCTTCTGCTGGGGCGAGGACAGGAACACCAGCGCGTAGATGAACTCGTTCCAGGACAGCGTGAAGGCGAAGATGCCGGCCGACAGGATGCCGGGAATGGCGACCGGAATGATGATGTAGAGCATGGCCTGCCAGCGCGAGGCGCCGTCGATGCGCGCGCACTCCTCGAGCTCCTTGGGCACCGCCTTGAAGTAGCCCATCATCAGCCAGGTGCAGAACGGGATCAGGAAGGTCGGATAGGTCAGGATCAGCGACCAGGGCGTGTCGCCCAGCTTGTAGTTGCGGATGATCTCGGCGAGCGGGATGAACAGCAGGGTCTGCGGCACCAAGTAGGTGACGAAGATGCCGGTGCCGAGGCTGCCGGCGAATGGGAAGTTGAGCCGCGACAGGGCGTAGCCGGCGAACACGCCGCACACTAGCGAGATGGCCGTGGACACGAGCGCGATGAACATCGTGTTCCACAGCCAGGCCGGAAACAGCGTCTCCTCGAACAGATAGTGGAAGTGCTCCCACGTTGGTTTCCACGTCCAGAACGGGTTGTAGTTGATCGAGTTCCAGGGACGGTAGAGCTCGCCGTCCGGCCGGAAGCTGGTGATGATCATCCAGTAGAAGGGGAACAGCAGGAACAGCAGGAAGAAACGCCATCGGCAGGTAGAAGAAGACCCACCGTCTCCACTTGGCGCCTTCGATCATGGCTCAGCGGGTCTCCACGCGGCGGATGTAGAGGAGCTGGACGATCACGACCAGGAACAGGATCGGGAACATGGCGAGCGAGATGGCGGCGCCCTCGCTAAGCAGCCCGGTGCCGATGCCGATCTGATAGGCGTAGGTGGCGAAGAGATGCGTGGCGTTGGCGGGCCCGCCTCCCGTCATCACGTAGACGATCTGGAAGTCGGCAAAGGTCTGGATCACCGAGAACAGCACCACCACCATGGTTACGGGCAGCAGCAGCGGCCAGGTGACGTGCCAGAACCGCTGCCAGGGCTTGGCGCCGTCGATGGCTGCGGCCTCGTTCAGCTCCGGACTGATGGTCTGCAGTCCGGCCAGCAAGCTGATGGCGAAGAACGGCACGCCGCGCCAGATGTTGACGACGATGATGGAGATCATGGCCAAGTCGGGATCACCCAGCCAATTGATCCGGCCGGTGATCGCGCCGAAGTGGTAGAGAAGCCAATTGAGGACGCTGAACGTGGGGTCGAACATCCATTTCCAAGCGAAGCATGAGAGCACCGTCGGGATGATGAAGGGCAGCAGGATGAAGGCGCGGGTGAAGGCCTTGCCGCGGAAATTGCGGTTGAGGAGCATGGCGAGCCACAGGCCGAGCGCCAGCTTGAAGACGGTGGTGACCCCCGTATAGAGGAAGGTGTTGTAGACGGAGGTGCGGAAGATCGAGTCGTTCCAGATCTTGTAGAAGTTTGCCAGCCCCACGAAGTCGCCGGGCACACCCACGCGCGAGTTGGTCACCGACAGCAGGATGCCGCGCACGAACGGGTAGGCGATGAACATGCCGAGCAGCACCATGGTCGGCACCAGCAGCACGAATGCCAGCCAACGCTCGTCCTCGAGCAGTCGCTGCCTCCGCGGCTGGGGAGCCTCGTTGAGCGTGGTTGAGACCGCGCTTATCGCCATGGTCGTTTCCTGTCGCCGCTATCGGCTTCCGCAAGTCGTGCCAGCGGCACCGGCCGGCAGCAACTCGCGGAAGCGCTTTTTTTGTCTAATCTCGGCGCAGCTTGCCGAGTTAACCGTTCAGTGCCTCAAGCGTACACCTTCTTGAGCTCGCTTTCGGCCCACTTGACGGCTTCCTCGGCCGACATGCCCTGCACCGCCTTCGCGTACATGTCGGTGACGATGTATTTGGAGAGCACCTCGGCCGATTTTGCGTTCGCGGGACCAGCAAAGCCGGGCGTGCGACCCAGACGGCCCGCCACCTTGTAGGGCAGCATGACCTTGTCCTCGTCCCACAGCTTGTGCTTCTCCCATATCGGAGTCGGCGGAGTAGCGAAGCCCTTCTGCGACACGAACCACTTCTCGTACACGTCCTTGGAATGCACCCACTTCAGGAAGTCCTTGGCTGCCTTCTGGTTCTTGGAGTAGGTCGGCAGCACGTGCGAAAAGTAGGTGTGCATGGAGAACTGGCCGGCCGGGCCCTTTGGCAGCGGCGCGTGCAGGATGTCCGTATTCAGCTTCGCACCCTTCTCAGTGATGTACTTGTCGGGGTTGCGCAACGACTCGATATAGATCGAGGCGCCGTTGAGCGTGGCTGATATGCTCTGCGACAGGAATGCGCGGTTGTTGTTGGTATCGTCCCACGCCAAGCCGCCCTCGTCGAATGCATCCTTCCAGAATGCGCTCATGAACTTGACGGAGGCGATGCTCTCCTTGCTGTTGATGACCACCGTCTTGCCGTCGGCTTCGACCTCCTTGCCGCCCCACGACCACATGTAGGGATAGGTGAAGGTCGGGGCGTCACCGAAGGTGTGGCCGAGCGTCTGCCCGAGCGGCCGGCCCTTGGCTTTGAGCTTCTTGCCGACCTCGTGATACTTCTCCCATGTGTCGGGAAAGGTGGTGGCGCCGACCTCGTCGAACCACGACTTGCGATAGGCGATCATGCCGCCCACAATCGTCCACGGCATCGAGAGCCACTTCTTGCCGTCGTACGAATTCGATTTGACGAGGGGGTAGTAGCCGCCCTCGGCCTTGCTCTGCGGCTCCGCAACGTCGCTCACATCGACACAGCTTGCAGCATAGAGCTGCGGGTGATTGTTGAAGAGCATGACGAGGTCGGGACCGGATCCCGACTGGATCGCCGCAGTGATGCGCGGCTGCAGATCGTTGCCGTTCACCGTTTCCAAATTGATCTTGATGCCAAGGGCCTTCTCCCCGGCGGGAAGGATCTCCTTGCGCAGCAGCTGGTCTGAGGCCGGCACGAAGTCGTTCCAGCGCAGCCAATGCACGGTCGTGGCCTGTGCGTAGGCGGGCGCTCTGCTGGCCGCCAGGATGCCGGCCATGCCGCCTGTCCTTGCGGCGAGCGCGCCGGCGCCCGACACCTTCATGAACTTGCGGCGAGTGACGCGAGCCATCTTTGCTTCCTCCGATGTTTATGCGTTGTTGGTGTGCAAAATTTGTACGACGAGTTTAGGTGCAGACGTTGCGGCACACAAGCTGCCGCGGGCGGCACGCGCACTGTCGGCCGTGCGGCACGCGCGCGCGACCGGCCCAAAGCTGTCAAGCAAAATGGTGGTTACGGGAATCCCCTAGGACCGGGGCCCGGCTCAAAACTCCACGTCGAGCTCCTCGAGCTCGGCGGGCTCGGCGAGCGCATCGGCAACCCACTCGGCCATGGCCGGCCACTCCATGATACTGCGGCAGTAGGCAGCACTCTTGGGATCGAGCTTGACATCGTAGGTGAGAAAGCGCGTGCACACCGGCGCATACATGGCGTCCGCCATGGTGAGGCTGCCGAACAGGTATGGCCCGCCGAAGGCCTCCAAGCATTCGCGCCAGATGGCCGTCACGCGGTCGATGTCGGGTTGCGCGCCGGCAAACACCTTGAAGCCAGGGTGATGGGCCTGGAGGTTCATCGGCAGCGCCGAGCGCAGATTGTAGAAGCCCGAATGCATCTCGCCGCTGATCGCTCGGCAATGTGCGCGCGCAATGCGGTCTTTTGGCAGCAACCCTGCGTCTGGGAAGGTCTCGGCCAGATAGTTGGCGATCGCCAGCGTATCCCAGACCTTGACGCCATCGTGCGTCAGTCGCGGCACCAGGAACGAGGGCGACAGCAGCAGCAGCTCGGCGCGCGCGGAAGGATCGTCGAGCGAGACAGCTTCTTCCTCGAACTCGAGGCCGGCCAGCTTGCACAGCAGCCAGCCGCGCAGGCACCAGGACGAGTAGTTCTTGCTGCTTATCGTAAGCACGGCCTTGGGCATTCGGCGGTCCTCGTTGGGGGTGGTGCAAAAGTTGCATCCCAACCGCTTCTGCGGCGATTTCCGCAATCGCCGCGCGGCTGCCGATTGCAACTTTCGTTCCACACCTTCACGCCGCCGGGGCGCACGCACGAACGATGCTCTATCTCGCCTATCAGACTCACACCGACATCATGGTGCCCGTGCGCATCTTCGCGGAAGCCGGCCTGTCCGCGCTGGCGCCGTGGGCCGCCTCCGAGGACCTCAAGGTCCTGCGCAACCTCACTGCCGCCTACGAGCTCATAACGCGCGCTGGACTCACGCACGAGCGGCCGCCGTACGGCATCGACAGCGTGCGCGTCGGCAACCGCGAGGTTGCCGTGCGCGAGGAGCCGGTCGCCGTCACTCCGTTCGGTACGCTGCTGCGGTTCCGGAAAGACGTCACTGTTGCGCAGCCGCGCGTGCTCGTGGTTGCGCCCCTGTCAGGGCATTTTGCCACGCTGTTGCGCAGCCTCGTGCGGACGATGCTGCCGGAGCACGACGTTTGCATAACAGACTGGCACAATGCCCGCGATGTGAGCATGGAGCACGGCCGGTTTGGCTTCGACGACTATGTGCACCACCTCATCGGCTGGCTCGAGGAGTTGGGCTCGCCGACCCACGTCGTCGCGGTATGCCAGCCATGCGTGCAGGTGCTCGCTGCGGCGGCGCTGATGGCCCAGGCCGGCAACCCTGCCCAGCCGCGCAGCATGACGCTGATGGCGGGCCCCATCGACACGCGCATCAACCCGACCAAGGTCAACGAGCTTGCCATGAGCAAGCCGATGGAGTGGTTCGAGCAGAACCTGATCGCGCGTGTGCCGATGCGCCATGCCGGCGCCGGTCGTCGCGTTTACCCGGGATTCGTCCAGCTCGCCGCCTTCATGTCCATGAACATCGACCGCCACCGCAAGGCGCATCTCGACCTCTACGAGCAGCTGGCGCGCGGCGAGATCGAGAAGGCCAGGACCGTGAAGGCGTTCTACGACGAATATTTCGCCGTGCTCGACCTCACCGCCGAGTTCTACCTGGAGACGGTGGCCTGGGTGTTCCAGGAGGCGCGGCTCGCGAAGGGCGAGCTCAGCGTGCGTGGCGAGCGCGTCACCCCGCGCGCGATCCGGCGCACGGCGCTGCTCACCGTTGAAGGCGAGCGCGACGACATCTGCGCGCTCGGGCAGACGGCCGCCGCGCACGACCTGTGCACGGGCATCAAGCCCTACCTGCGCCGTCATCACATGCAGGCGGGCGTGGGCCACTACGGCGTGTTTTCCGGCAGACGCTGGGAGGAGCAGGTCTACCCGATGGTGCGCAACATGATCCTCTCCAGCGAGTAGGCCCCTTCTCCCCGCGCGCGGGGAGAAGGGATGCGCAACCGACTTCCGCTCCACCCCAATACGTGCGAAACCGGGCCCGCACCAACCTGGGGGTCCCGCCATGCTCACCATCTACGGCGTCTATCGCTCGCGCGCCTCGCGCAACATCTGGCTTGCCGGCGAGCTCGGCATCCCCTTCAAGCACGTGCCGGTGATGCAGCTCTACCGGCTGAGCCCCGAGGCCGCCAAGAGCGTGCTGCACACCAAGTCGCCGGAGTTCCTGAAGGTCAATCCCAACGGCCACGTCCCCTGCATCGAGGACGATGGCCTCGTGCTCAACGAGTTGCTGGCCATCAATCTCTACCTCGCCAAGAAGCACGGCGGGCCGCTGGCGCCGGCCAACCTCGCCGAGGACGCGCAGATGACCATGTGGGCGCTGTGGGCCGCCACCGAGGTCGAGACCAGCGCGCTGACGGTCATGAGCCACCGCGTCGCCAAGCCACCGGCTGAGCGCGCCCCCAAGCTGGCCGCAGCCGCCGTCGAGGCCCTGCGCGCCCCGTTCGCCGTGCTCGACAAGACGCTTGGCGCTTCGGGCTACATCGTCGGCGGCCGCTTCACGGTGGCCGACATCAATACCGCCGAGGTCGTCCGCTACGCCACGGCCGCGCCCGAGCTGTTCGAGGCCGCCCCGCGCGTGAAGGCCTGGCTCGCTGCCTGCCAGGCCCGCCCCGCCTTCAAGGCCATGTGGGCCAAACGCGACGCCGAGCCGGCGTGACGATCACTCCGCCGGCTCGCTTTCCCTGGTGCGCGCACCATATCGCCGCGCCACGTAGTCCTCCACGATCGCCTTGAACTCGGCGGCGATGTTGGGGCCGCGCAAGGTCATCGCCTTCTTGCCGTCGATGAACACGGGTGCGGTCGGGGCCTCGCCGGTGCCGGGCAGGGAAATGCCGATGTCGGCGTGCTTGGATTCGCCCGGGCCGTTGACGATGCAGCCCATGACCGCGAGGTTGAGGCTTTCCACGCCCGGATATTTGTCGCGCCACTCCGGCATGCGGGCGCGCACATGGCCCTGGATGTCGCTCGCCAGCTCCTGGAACACGGTCGACGTCGTGCGCCCGCAGCCCGGGCACGCCGCCACGATCGGCACGAAGGATCGCAGCCCCATGGTCTGCAGGATCTCCTGCGCCACCCGCACCTCCTGCGTGCGGTCGCCGCCGGGCTCGGGCGTCAGCGACACGCGGATGGTGTCGCCGATGCCCTGCTGCAGCAGGATGCCCATGGCGGCGGTGGAGGCGACGATGCCCTTGGAGCCCATGCCCGCCTCGGTGAGGCCGAGGTGCAGGGCGTAGCGGCAGCGCGCGGCCAGCAGGGTGTAGACGCTGACCAGGTCCTGCACGGCGCTGACCTTGGCGGAGATGATGATCCTGTCCGCCCCGAGCCCCAGCTCCTCGGCCCGCTCGGCCGACAGCAGCCCCGACTGCACGATCGCCTCGTGCATGACGGCGCGCGCATCCTTGGGCTGGGCCGCGGCCGCGTTCTCGTCCATCAGCCGCGTGAGTAGCTCCTGGTCGAGGCTGCCCCAGTTGACGCCGATACGCACCGGCTTGGCGTATTTCAGCGCCAGCTCGATGATGGCCGAGAACTGCCTGTCACGCTTGGCCTTGAAGCCGACGTTGCCCGGGTTGATGCGGTACTTGTCGAGAGCCTCGGCGCAGGCGGGGTTGTCGGCGAGCAGGGTGTGGCCGTTGTAGTGGAAGTCGCCGACCAACGGCACAGGCACTCCCATGCGCGCCAGCCGGTCGCGGATGTGCGGCACGGCCTTGGCCGCCTCGTCGCGGTCGACCGTGATGCGCACGATCTCGGAGCCCGCGCGCGCCAGGTCGGCCGACTGCCGCGCGGTCGCTTCCGCGTCGGCGGTATCGGTGTTGGTCATCGACTGGACGACGATGGGTGCATCGCCGCCGATGGCGACGCCGCCGACTTTGACGGGTATCGAGATCCGGCGTGGGCTTTGGCAGACTGTCATGGCCTTGTCGCATCTGTTGATGGGCCATTCTAGCACGTCCGCCGCCGGCGCCATGCAGGGGAAGACCAACGTCACGGCCCCGGCTTTGCCCCAATTTTCGGGTCATCTCCCTCCGCTCTCGGAGACTTGCGGGGTTGCATGCGCCGGCTGCTCAAGTTCCTGGTCCTCATTGCCGTGCCGTTGGTGTTGGCCTACCTGGCCTGGCCGGTGCGCACGGCGCTCGAGATCCGCGAGGCCATCATCGCCGGCGACACCGCCACGCTGAGCCGCAAGATCGACTGGGACGCTTTGCGCGCTTCTCTCAAGTCCTCGATCAGCCCCGAGACCCTGGCCCGCCTGGCGCAAGAGCCCGACTCGCCCAAGCCGTCGTTGTGGCAGCGCATCAAAGCCGTGGTCGCCCCGAGCATGGCCGAGGGCATCATCGACCGCTACGTGACGCCGGAGAATCTGCCCGTACTGCTCGGCTACCGCCGTGTCTATCGCGGCACGGTTCAGCCCGCGCTCGGCCTCAAGGAGCCGCCGACGGTGATGGCCGGAACATGGCTTGGCGGCAGTGGGCTCGACCGTTTCACGAGCTTCTGGACCAGGATCCGCCGCGCAACGTTCTATTCACCATCCCGTTTCATTCTCGAGGTCGAGGACAGGTACCGGCCCGGTCGGCGCTATGTCGGCACGCTCGAGCTCAGGGGTTGGGAGTGGAAGCTCACCGGCCTCGCCGTTACCGGCGGCGGCTTCTGAATTCGCGGGCTCTGCCCCCTGACCCCGGCCCATTGCCATGCGCAAGACCCTTCTGCTGATCCTCGCCGTGCTCCTGGTGGGGCTCGCGTATGCCGCCTGGCCCGTCTGGTCGGCCTGGCAGTTGCGCGCGGCCGTCAAGGCGCGCGATCTCCCCGCCATCGAGCGCAGGGTCGACTGGCCGCAGCTGCGCGAGAACCTCAAGCGCACGATCGCCGCCAACCTCAAAGACGACAAGAAAGGCCAGGACGACGGCTTTCTAGCCCGTACCGTCAAGCGCACGCTCGGACCGCTCGTCGCCAATCAGCTTATCGACGTCACGGTGACGCCGCGCACGCTGGCGCACGTGCTGGCAGGCCGTCTCCTCACCAGCGAGATCAAGCGCGACGTGACCGGAGGGGGTGCGGACGCCGAAGACCCTGCCGAAGCGGCCCAGATCGCCGCCAACGATCCGCTCTCGCCACGGCGCTTGCGCTGGGCGTTCTTCGAGTTGCCGACCCGCTTCCGGATCGAGGTCGCCGACGTGGCGGAGCCCGCCAAGCGGGTCGTGAGCGTCTTTGCGCTCGAGGGCGTGAGCTGGAAGCTCGTCGACGTCTATTACCGCTCGCCGGCATGACCCGGGCCGCTGCTAGAGCAAGATCGTTTCTGATCGAAGCGCTTCGCTTCGATCATGGAACGTGAATCTTGCTCTAACTCTAGGAATAGAGCAGGATTCACGCTTCGGCCTCGACGTCTCGGTTGGGGTGAGGTGATTCCATCCGAAGCGATCCTGCTCTAGAACCTCGGCAGCGCAATCATCGACGTCAGCGCGTTCTCGAGCGCGGCTGTGGTCCCGGGCACGAACACCAGCAAGCCGGCAATGGTTGCCGCGATCACAAGAAACGGTCCAACACCGGACGGCTTGCTTTCCGAATAGCTCCTGCGTTTGGTGATGGTGGCCATGACGCTCTTTCCCTGGCTCGTTGAGATCAGGGTTCGCAGTGTAGAGGCCACGGCTGAAAGCCGCGTTAAGCTTTACGCCGGTCTTGTGCACAACAACGTACAAAAGAATCAATGCTTGTTGCTCAAACTCGAGAGAAATCCCGAGCATCTCTGTGCCGCGTCAGCGCCTCAGCTTCTCGACGAGGCCTGCGACCTCGGCGTCCTCGCCGTGCGCACGCGCGCTCAAGCCCTGAACGACGCCGACGCGGTCGCGATCTTCCCGGTTCTGGCTCATCTTTGCCTTGCCCTCGAGCCGGGTGATGGCGAGCTTCAAGCCGACGATGCCGCGTGTCATGACGCCAAGGTAGCTCTCCGGTGCGTCGGTTACCTTCCAGGGCGCCGCGTGGGGATCCTCCTGCTGGCGGGTGAGTTCTGAGACATGGGCCAGCAGCCAGGTTTGGTCCTGGACCACCTCTAGCCGCCCGTAGGCGTGCACCACCGCATAGTTCCAGGTCGGCACCACCTTGCCGTGCTCGGCCTTGGAGGCGTACCAGCCCGGCCGGACGTAGGCCTCTGGCCCCTGGAAGACCATGAGGGCGTCCGCGTCGGCTTGAAACGTCTTCCACTGCAGATTGGGGCGCGCGAGGTGGCACTCGATGCGCCCGAGCGGGGAAGCGGCGTCGGTCTTGAGCACGGTCGGCAGGTGCGTGGCGACAAGGCCCTCGCTGCCGTGCGTGACGAGCACCGCAAACGGCCGGGCGCGCATCAGTGCGCGCACCTCGCTCAGGTCCTCGATCTTGAACTGCTCGGGGGTATACATGGGTGCTCCGCATCGCCCTCCGCCCACATGCGGGGAGAGGGAACTAGGTTACGGCCTCCACGCGCTTGAGCGCGGCCTGCAGCTTGACGAGCGTCGCCTCGAAATCGCTGCGACGCTCGCGGTTCTCCTCGACCACCTCGGGCGGAGCCTTGGCGAGGAAGCCGGCATTGTCGAGCTTGGCGTCGATCTTCTCGATCTCGACCTTGGCCTTGTCGATCTCGCGGGAGAGGCGCGCCCGCTCCGCGCCCATGTCGATGACGCCCGCCAGCGGCAGTGCCGCGGTCGTCTCGCCGACCACGATCTGGGCGGAGCCCTTGGGCGGCACCTTGGCAAACGAGATGGTGTCGAGCCGCGCGAGCCGCTTGATCGTCTCCTCGTGGCTGCTCGGCGCGCGCGCGCGTCGCCTTGCTGGCGCCGGCCAGCGCCAGCGGCACCTTGGCGCCGGCCGGCACGTTCATCTCGGTGCGCACCGAGCGGACCTCGCTCGACGAGCTTGACGACCCAGCCGATCTCCTCGTCGGCATCCGCGTCGGCGAGCCCCTCGAACACCGGCCAGGTCGAGAGCGCCAGCAGGTTCTCGCGCTCGACGCCGACCTCGACCAGGCGCGCCCACAGCTCCTCGGTGATGAAGGGCATGAACGGGTGCAGCAGCTTCAGGACCTGGTCGAGCACCCAGGCGGCGGTGGCGCGCGTCTCGGCCTTGGCCTGCGTCGTCGTCGCCCGTTGAGGATCGGCTTGACCAGCTCCAGGTACCAGTCGCAGAAGATGCCCCAGATGAACTCGTAGATGGCGGTCGCCGCCTCGTTGAACTTGTAGGCCTCGATGCCCGCGGTGACGGCGCGCGCCGTGCGCTCGGCCTCGCCCGCGATCCAGCGGTTGAGCGTCTCCTTGACGGCCTTGGGGTCGAAGTCGCGTCGGCGCACGCACTCGTTCATCTCGGCGAAGCGCGCGGCGTTCCACAGCTTGGTCGCGAAGTTGCGGTAGCCCTCGACGCGCTGCGTCGGAGAGCTTGATGTCGCGGCCCTGCGCCGCCATGGCGGCGAGCGTGAAGCGCAGCGCGTCGGCGCCGTACTCGTCGATCAGCCCCAAGGGGTCCATGACGTTGCCCTTGGACTTGGACATCTTCTGCCCCTTCTCGTCGCGCACCAGGGCGTGGATGTAGACGTCGTGGAACGGCACCTCCTTCATGAAGTGCAGTGCCCATCATCATCATGCGCGCGACCCAGAAGAAGATGATGTCGAAGCCGGTGACGAGCACGCTGGTGGGTAGTAGCGCGTCGAGCTCCGGCGTCTTGCTCGGGCCAGCCAGCGTCGAGAACGGCCACAGCGCCGAGGAGAACCAGGTGTCGAGCACGTCCTCGTCGCGCTAAGTTCCTGACTGTCTCAAGTTCGCTCGTAAACGACGTCCAGATTCCGTCCTGGGATAGCATGCTGCGACCTCTCTTCGTAGCGTAGCGGCAGCTTTGTCGCATCGCTTCGTCGCTCGCTCCTCGAGCGACGAAAGATCTGCTCGCCGTCTGAGGCCCGTACCACGCCGGGATCTGATGGCCCCACCAGAGCTGGCGCGAGATGCACCAGGGCTGGATGTTGCGCATCCACTCGAAGTAGGTCTTCTCCCAGTTCTTCGGCACGAACTCGGTCTTGCCGTCCTCGACCGCCTCGATCGCCGGCTTGGCCAGCTCCGCGGCGTTGACGTACCACTGGTCGGTGAGCTACGGCTCGATGACGACGTTCGCGCGGTCGCGCGTGCGGCACGGTGTGCGTCGTCGGCTCGATCTTCTCGACGAAGCCCAGCGCCTCGCAGATCGGCGACGACGCGCTTGCGCGCCTCGAAGCGGTCGAGCCCGCGATAGGTTCCTCGCGGCACGCGTTCGTCGTTCGAGCTGCGCGCTTGCGGCATCGAAGATGTTGATCTGCGCGCAGACTCGGTGCCGCTTGCCGACCTCGAAGTCGTTGAAGTCGTGCGCCGGCGTGATCTTGACCGCGCCCGTGCCCTTCTCGGGATCGGAGTACTCGTCGGCGATGATCGGGATCTCGCGCCCGACCAGCGGCAGCTTCACCTTCGCCTTGCCGACGAGCGCCGCGTAGCGCTCGTCCTCGGGTGCACGGCGACGGCCGTGTCGCCCAGCATCGTCTCCGGCCGCGTCGTGGCGACGACGATGTAGTCCTTGGCGTAGCCCGGCACCTTCGCTGTCAGCGGATAGCGGAAGTGTACATGTGGCCCGACGGATCGCGCTTCGAGCGCCTTGGCCAGCGCCTCCGCGTCGAACGGCTTCTCCGGATCGCCCGCCGTCCAGTTGAAGCGTGCCCTTGACCTCGATCTGCTCGACCTCGAGGTCGGAGATCGCCGTCTGGAACTCCGGGTCCCAGTTGACGAGGCGCTTGTCCTTGTAGATCAGCCCCTGCGTTGTAGAGATCGACGAACACCTTGACGACGGCCTTCGACAGCCCCTCGTCCATGGTGAAGCGCTCGCGGCCCCAGTCGCAGGAGGCGCCCAGGCGTTTCAGCTGGTTGAGGATGGTGCCGCCGCTCTCGGCCTTCCACGCCCACACCTTCTCGACGAACTTCTCGCGCCCGATCTTGCGCCGGTCCGGCTCCTGGCGCTCCATCATCTGGCGCTCGACCACCATCTGCGTGGCGATGCCGGCGTGATCGGTGCCCGGCTGCCACAGCACGTCCTTGCCGCGCATGCGCTCGAAGCGGCACAGCACGTCCTGCAGCGTGTTGTTGAGCGCATGCCCCATGTGCAGCGAGCCCGTCACGTTGGGCGGCGGGATGACGATGCAGTAGGGCTCGGCCTTGGCGCGCTCCGGCCGGCCGGCCTTGAAGGCCTCGGCCCGCACCCACTCCGCGTGGATGCGCGCCTCGATCGTCGGCGGGCTGATAGGTCTTCTCGAGCATCGGTGCGGGGTCGTGTGACTGTGGGGCAGGGCGCCGCTCTACGGCTGGCGGGCGATGGCTGTCAACCGGCGCGCGGTGCGTTGGCCAAGAACGGCCGGCACTTGCGGCAGCTGGCCTCAGTGCTTGGCGGCGTCGCGCTCCGCCGCGACCACCCGCGCCACCTCCTCGCGCACTACCTTTTCGATCATGCGCGGCAGGTTGGTCTGCAGCCACTGGCGGATGACAGGCTCCAGCAGCTCGGCCACCATCTGATCGAGGCCGCGCGTCGGCAGAGCGCCCGTCGCCGAGGCGGTGTCTGCCGGGGGCGTGTCTGTGGCCAGCGCCGGCAAGGCCTCAAGAGCAGTTTCGGGCTTGGGCTCGGCCGGTGCTGCGGCGGGGGCGCTGCCTCCTGCCGGCGAAGCTCGCGGCGACCAAGGGGTGGCCGCCTGCGATGTCTTCTCGGCGTAGCGACTGTCGGCTCCACCTTGGCAGGCCATCCCCGGCGGCGTCCTCAGCCGCGTCTTTGCCCGTGACCGCGTCCTCGGCGGGGGGCCGCAGGACTTGCGGCTGCGTTCGCTCGGTCTTGCTGACGACGTCGGCAGGCTTCTCGCTCGGTGCGGGGCTGCTGCCCGGCGCAGATTCCGCCTTGGTGTCGAACAGCGGAGGCAGCGATGGGCGCAAGGTCTCGGGCCGGGAAAGCTTGACCTCCTCCACCTTCGGAGCTTGCGTGGCCTTGGCCGCGTCGCGTGCGCGTGCGGCTGGTCCTGTCGGCGCGGCGCCTGCCGCTGGGGGCCCTGCCGCCGCTGCGGACAGGCGCGTCAGAAACCACAGCGGGTCCTTGCTGTCTCCGTCGCTCTCGGTGCTGGGCTTGCCTGCATCGTCCGGCATGGACAGCGTGGGCTTCTTGGGGTCGGAGGCCAGGAGCTCGCTCAGATCGGCATCGAGCGAGGGCCCGCCCGCGGCGCCATTGACGGCTCCCGCCAGCTTGGCGGCAAGCGGCCCGACACCCTTGGCAGGCACATTGGTCGTCCTGGCGGGAGCTGGCGTGGGGGCCGCCGGTTTTGGCTGCGGCTGCGGCTGAGGCAGCGGCTGGGCGGCTCTTGCCGGAGCCGGGCGCGGCTCTGGCAGGCGCCCGCCGGCCTCGTCCGCGAGGCTTTTGCGGATCGACGCGAGGATCTCCTCCAGGCTCTTGGCGCCAGTCGATTCCGGCTTGCTCATCTCCGCACCTCGCTGCGACGCCGCCGTTAGAGCCGGCTCTCCACACCCGGCCCGACTCGACATGAGCACTTCGACGGCTATATGGCCCCGGTCCCGCCCCTCTATAGCGGAGGCCGGCGCACGGCACCAGCGTGCCGCGGCGGCGGCCGCGCAGCAACCTGTAGATCGCGGCGTGGGCGCCTATTTTACGGGCGGTGGTGGCGCGGCCTCAATCACCTCGCGGCGGCCGTCGCCATGCGTGATGGAGATATCGAACCACTTGCGGCGCACGTCCTGATAGTGCGCCTCCGGGTCGTACACGAGATTGGCGACGCCCAGCTCCTGCGCATTGAGGCGGCCGATGGTCGACAGCAGCGTGTAGGAGGCCACCATCAGGTTGCGCCGGTCGGTGGCCAGGTTCACCTCCGAGTTGAGCAGCTCCTGCTCGGCGTTCAGCACGTCGAGCAGCGTGCGCTGGCCTACCCGCTCCTCCTCACGCACGCCAGCCAGCGCGATGCGGTTGGCCTCCACCGCGGTGTTGTCGGACTCCACCGCCGCCTTGGCCGCCTCCAGCTGCGACCAGGCCGTCACTACCTGCGCCTGCACCTCCGTGCGCGCCTGCTCGATCTCCTGCAGGCGCTGAATGTGGGTGTGCTTGGCTTGCCGCACGCGGGCCTGCACCTCGCCGCCGGTGTAGAAGGGCACCGTGACGCGGCCCGTCAACAGCGTGGTCTCCGTCTCGTCGATCGAGGCCGACGGATCGAAGCGCTTGGTGTAGTTGGCCTCGAGCTGCACGGTCGGCAGCAACTCACCTCTGATCAGGTCGATGTTGAAGCGCGCGGCCTGCTCGCGGTAGAGCGCCGCCACCACGTTGGGGCTCTCGCGGGCCGAGATCTCCACGTTCTCCTGGACATTCTTCGGCACGAGCTTGCTGGCCCGCGCCTCCACCAGATTGCTTGGAGGATGGCCGACCACGCGCTCGAAGGTGGCGCGGCTGGTCTTGAGGTTGGCTCTGGCCAGATCGAGCGCGGCCACGGAGGCGGCGCGGCGGGCCTGCGCCTGCGCCACGTCCGTGCGCGTGACCTCGCCGACGTTGAAGCGGTCCTGGGTTGCCCGCAGGTCGCGGGTCAGCACCGTCACGTTGTTCTCGCGCAAGCGCACGATGGCCGTATCACGCACCACGTCGCCGAAGGCCGTGACCGCCTCGAGCAGGACCGAGGCCTCGGTGATGCGCAGCGTCTCCCAGCCGGCCCGCACCGTCGCCTCCGCGGCGCTGACCGCGCTTACGGTGCGAAAGCCGCGAAACAGCGGCTGCACGGCCCCCACCGTGTAGCCGCGCGGATTGAACTCGGTATTACTATGTAGGGCTGGGCTGTCCGTGATCGATTTCTGGTAGCTGGTATCGGCCGAGCCCGTGATGGAGGGGCGATAGCCCGACAGCGCGCGGGGCACCTCCTCGTCGGTCGCGCGCTGGGTTGAGCGGGCCGCATCCAGGCGCGGGTTGAACTTGTAGGATGCAGCCAGCGCCTCGCGCAGCGTCTCGGCGCGAGCGTGGCCCGGCAGCGTGCAGGCCAGCATAGTGGCCAGAGCCGCCGCGCTAATGCCCAGTCTGGTCACGCGCAACAACCCCATGTCCCACATCTTCACGAGTTTCCCCCGATCTGCCTGTCCAGAGCACACACCTCTCCCTCCCGCCGCACGCTCGTCCCCTTGCGGGGCTCTCCTCGGTCGCGACGGGGTTACATTCGGTGATTCGCACGATCCCTTCGTTTATTTCACGATCAACGTGTTGGATCGGATAAATCAAACGCTTACGGCTGGCGATTTTCCCCTGGCGTTGCGCATTTTCAACACTGGAAGCAGTGTTCGCAGGTATCCACAACTATTAATGCATGCGCCTGCGCCGTCAGCTCGAACGCCGACGCATGCCATCCGCGCGAAAGATCAGAGCGAGAACTCGGCCCTGCGGGCGAACCCGGGCAGCGGCTCGGCGCCGGCGTCGAAGGCGGGGCGCGCGTCGATGACTTTGCCGGTGCGGCGCCATACCTGGGCGCGGCCGAAGGCGCCATCCGCCAGCACGCCCACGAGCCGGCCGCCGTCCTTGAGCTGCTCGAGCAGCGCCTGCGGCGCCTCGGGCACGGCGCCTTCCAGCAGGATGGCGTCAAACGGCGTCTGCGAGGGCGCTCCGACCTCGAGCGGCCCGCGCATCACCTGGGCATTGCTCACGTGCAGCTGGCGCAGGGCCTCCGCGGCCCGGGCCGCCAACGCGGCGTCGACCTCGAGGGCGACGACCGACTTGGCAAGCCTCGCCAGCACCGCCGTCGAGTAGCCGGTGGCGCAGCCCACATCCAGCACCGTATCGCCGGCCTCTATTTCGGCGAGTTGCACAAGCTTGGCGAAGGTGCGCGGCGCCAGTAGCGCGCGCCCCGGTCGGCCCTCGGCGCGGTGCACCACCGGCACGGCCTCGTCCATGTAGGCGAGCGCGTGCAGGCCCCCCGGCACGAACGCCTCGCGCGGCACCTCCAGCATCGCCCGGATGATGCGGCGGTCGGTCACGTCGCTCGGGCGCACCTGGCTCTCCACCATGTTGATGCGCTGCTGTTTGCTGTCGATCATGGCAGGCGCCGGCCCTTGGGCATTGCGGGTTGTCGATCTCCGCCGAAGCGGTGCGGCGGGCGGCGGCAGCTTAGCCCAAGCCGATCCCGCCGGACCAGCACCTGCGGAGCGGTATCGATGCAGCCAATCGCCGCAAAGCCTGGAGATGTACGGACGCTGCGCCGCGAGATCAGACGGCGATCAGTGCGCAGCTCTATCAAACGGTCCCAGCGTCGGCAGCGAATGCAGACTGTTGACCCGATCCGGTTCTGGGCTTCGCGCGGCGGTTGCGGCGCGCCCTTGCACGCGATCGGAGCTAAGAGCCGACATCCTTGGGCAATCAGTGCGAGGCTCGCCAAGGCGCTCTTTACGGCTATAATCGGCAACGGTGCGATCTGCAGTTTGCTGCCAATGGCGGCATGCGAGACAGCCGACGCCCGAAGAAAAGTAAGACAAGGGAGGAAGACAGTGACACAGGCGATGCTTACAAAAGGCGCGGCGTTGGCGCTCGGCGCCCTGGTAGTGTGCGCGCCCGCTCATGCCCAAGGCCCCTCGAAGCAGGATTTCAAGATGGTGGGCACCTGGAACTTCACGACCCACTACAAGGAGATCGAGCAGCCGTTCTTCGCCAAGTCCATCACCGAGGCTTCCGGGGGCAAGGTCAAAGTCGACATCAAGTCCATCACAGAGCTCAGTCTCTCCGGCTTCGAAGTCGTCGATCTCACGCGCAAAGGCGTCTATGACATCGTGGCCGGCGTTATCGCCTACGTCGCATCGAAGTCCCCGGCGCTCGAGGCCATCGATCTTGCCGGCGTCATGCCGGAGTTCGACGAGGCCAAGAAGGCCACCGAGGTCTACCGCAGCGTCGTCGCGCGCGAATTCGAGACAAAGTACGGCGTCAAGCTGCTTGGCATGTTCGGCTACCCCAGTCAGCAGTTCTGGTGCTCGAAGCCGGTCAATTCACTCGCCGACCTGAAGGGCCTGCGGATTCGCGTCTACGGCTCCTCGCTTGGTGATTTCGTCAAGGGCGTCGGTGGCGTACCCGTGACCATCGCATTTGGCGAGGTGGTGCCGGCGTTGCAGAAGGGCGTAGCAGACTGCGGCATCACGGGAACGCTGCCCGCCTATGACGCCAAGTGGCGCGAGGTTGTCACGCACATCTACAAGGCGGGTCTGGGATGGGCGCCGAGCTTCGTTGCGATGAACAAGAAGCGGTGGGATGGTCTCGACAAGCCGACGCAGGAATTCCTTACCAAGCAGTTTGCCGCTTTCGAGGCGAAGGCCTGGGTTGGCGTCAAGGAGAACGATGAGCAGGGCTTCATTTGCAATACCGGCAAGGGCGGCAAGTGCCGCTTCGGCGAGCCGGGCAAGATGACGCTGGTCGAGCCGAGCGCGGCGGACAAGAAGAAGATCAAGGAGATCGCCGAAAACTACGTGCTTGCCTCCTGGGCCAAACGCTGCGGTGAGCCTTGCGTCAAGGAGTGGAACGACACGGTTGGGAAGGTTGTCGATCTGAAGGCCAAGGCGAACTAGTCAGCGTACCCTGTCGCAATGAATTGACGTCAACTTGCCAGGCGCCTGCCTGATGGCGGCGCCTGGCAGACGGAGCTTTGCATGCTCGACAAACTTCTCGGGAGGGCCACCGCCCTCTCGCGCATGGCTACGTGGCTTGGCGGCGCCATGATGATGGCGACGGCATTTGTCGTCACGTTCGACGTCGTCGTTCGCAAGCTGGCAGGGTTCTCGCTCGAAGGCGCCGACGAACTGTCCGGATACGCGTTTGCGATCGCCACCGCCTGGGCCTTTTCGCTCGGTCTTCTGCAGCGAGCAAACGTGCGCATCGACGGGATCTATCTGCTGGCCTCCACCGGAATCAGAGCTTTCCTCGATTTCGTCGCGCTATCGGCGCTCGGCTTGTTCCTCGTGTGCATGCTGTGGAGCGGTTGGTACATGTGGCTCGACAGCTATACCTACGGGGCCACGTCGATCACGTCGTGGCGCACGCCCCTTGCCTATCCGCAGGCTGCCTGGTTGCTCGGCTGGCTTTGGTTCGCCGCAGTGCTCGTCCTGGTCCTGCTGCGCTGCATTCTGGCCATCCTGAAGGGCAGACCCGAGGATGTCGTGGCGATCGCCGGCGTCAGGACGCTCGAGGAGGAGGTCAAGGCCGAGGTCTCGCACGCGATCAGGGAGGTGTCGCACGAGCGCGGGCACCGGCAACGGCGCCAGGAGAGCGACTAGATGCTCGGCACCTCACTTGGGATCCTGCTCCTGCTGCTCGTACTGGCGGTGCCCGTAGCGGCGACGCTTGGCGTGCTCGGAATAGCCCTCGACCAGATCTATGCCGATGGGCGCCTGCTGATCGGCATGGGCGACACGGTCTGGCAGAACAGCACCTCGTCCATACTGGTTGCCGTGCCGATGTTCATCATGCTCGGCGAGATCCTGCTCAGGGCCGGCATCGCCGACCGCATGTATGGCGCCATGTCGAAGTGGCTTGCATGGCTCCCTGGCGGCAACATGCACGCCAACATCGGCTCTTGCGCCCTCTTCGCCGCCTCGAGCGGATCGTCGGTCGCCACCGCTGCCACGGTTGGTGTGGTCGCCACGCCGGAGATCGAGCGGCGGGGCTACAACGAGCGGCTGTTCCTTGGCACCATCGCGGCGGGCGGCACGCTCGGAATCCTCATTCCGCCGTCGATCAACCTGATCATCTACGGGTTGTTGACCAACAGCTCGGTGCCCCAGCTCTATCTGGCTGGCTTCATCCCCGGCGCCATTCTAGCCGCGCTGTTCAGCCTGACCGTGCTGGTGGCGTGCATCCTGCGGCCCAAATGGGGTGGCGAGCCACTTGGCTTCGACTTGAAGGCCTGCATCGCGCTCGCTACCCGACCTGCTGCCGCCTGTGCTGATCTTCATGGTGGTGGTCGGATCGATCTACGCGGGCTGGGCCACCCCGACGGAGGCGGCCTCGCTCGGCGTCGTGGCTTCGCTGGGGTTGGCGGCCTTCAACGGCGCGCTCTCATGGAAGATGTTCGGCGAGGTATTCGAGGGGACCATGAAGACGACTGCGATGGTGATGCTGATCATCCTCGCCGCCGTGTTCCTGAATTTTGCGCTTGCGCAGATCGGGCTCACCAAGCAGCTCACCGGCTTCGTGCTGGAGCTTGGCTTGTCGCGGGTCGAGACGATGATTGCGATCATTGTCTTCTACGTCGTCCTCGGCTGCTTCATGGAAACGCTCTCCATGATGCTGACGACGACGCCGCTGGTGTTCCCTATCGTACAGTCGCTCGGCTACGATGCGGTCTGGTTCGGGATCGTGCTGACCATCCTGATGGAGACGGCACTGATTACGCCGCCGGTCGGCGTCAACCTCTATGTCGTTCACGGCGTGCGCGAGAGGGGCGGGACCGTCGGCGACGTGATCATCGGCGCGGCGCCATTCGTGGCGTCCATGTTCGCACTCCTCGTGCTGCTGATGATTTGGCCGAATATCGCCCTGTGGCTGCCGCACCTGGTCATGGGCACGCCCTGAAGAGCCATCTACGCGTTGCCCGCCAATGCAGGCGGCACCAATCCTCACAGCTCGATCTACATCACGCACTCAGCGCGACTACATCAACGTCGTCGGGGCCATAGCTAGGCCGAGTCACCCCAACGAGCGCGCGAGAGTGACGCTCGCGGTGGCGACGATGTCGTCGACGGTGGCGCCACGGGAGAGATCGGAGATCGGCTTGGCGAAGCCTTGCAGGAACGGGCCGATGGCGGTGGCGCCGCCCAGATGCTGCACCAGCTTGTAGGCGATGTTGCCGGAGTCGAGGTCCGGGAAGATCAGCACATTGGCGCGGCCGGCGACGGCGCTTTCGCCGCGCACCTTCTTGGCAGCAACCGCCGGTGTGACGGCGGCATCGCCCTGCAGCTCGCCGTCGATGGCGAGATCAGGCCGCAGCTTCCTCGCCGCCGCCAGCGCCGCGAGCACCTTGTCGACCCTGGCATGGCTCGCACTGCCGTGGGTCGAGAAGGACAACAGCGCCACCCGCGGCTCGGCGCGAAGCAGGCTTCTGGCGCTGTCCGCCGAGGCAATGGCGATGGCCGCCAGCTCCTCCGCCGTGGGCTCGGCATTGATGGCACAATCGGCAAAGATGTAAGGACGCGGGTCCCCATCGCCGCCATGTGCGATCATGAGGAAGAAGCTCGATGGCGTCGTGATGCCCGGCGCCAGGCCGATGGTCATCAGCCCGGCCTCGATCACGCGCTTGGTGGGGCTGGCCGCGCCCGCCACCATGGCTGCGGCGTCGCCCGCCGCCGTCATGGCGCCGGCAAAGTAGAGCGGACGGCGCAGCATGCGCTCCGCCATGCCGGCGCTCAGCTTCTCCCGGCCCGCCGTGATCTGGGCGGCGTAGGCGGCGAGCGCGGAGTCGCTGTGTGGATCGCGCACCTCGCAGCCCCCGAGCTGCGCGCCCGCCGCCGTCGCGCGCGCCCGCACATCCTCGGGCTTGCCGATGAGTACGGGGCGGGCCAGGCTCGCCTCGCTCAAACGCTGCGCGGCGTGCAGAATTCGCTCGTCCTCCGTTTCGGGCAACGCCACCCTGAGCCCGCGCCCCGCAATTGCCGCCTTGCTGGCCTCGAGGATGTCCAAGGCTCGCCTCTCCCGCTTCCTGCCGGTTTCATGCCATGCAATGGCTTTGTAGCATGGGGCCGACCGGGTCCCCAGGGAGGGCATGCCATGGCAGAGCCGTCGAACACACCGAAGATCCATCGCGGCCTCAAGGACGTCTACTTCGAGCGGTCCGAGACGACATTCATCGACGGCAGGGCAGGCGAGCTCAGGTACCGCGGCTACTCCATCCACGACCTGGCACGGAACTCCGCCTTCGAGGAGACCGCCTACCTGCTGCTACATGGCGAGCTGCCGAGCGCCTCTGAGCTTGCCCGCTTCGATGGCGACCTCAAGAGCGCCCGCCAGCTGCCGGTGCCGATCCTCGACATCGTATCGGCGGTCAAGGGAGCCCACCCCATGGACGTGCTGCGCACGGCCGTCTCGGCCCTCGCCGCATTCGATCCGGAGGCGCACGACAAGTCGCGCGCGGCGACCCTGCGCAAGGGCGTGCGACTGACGAGCCAGGTGCCGATGATCGTTGCGGCACATGAGCGCATTCGCAACGGCAAGGCACCGGTCGCGCCCGATGCGAGCCTGCCGCATGCCGCCAACTTCCTGTGGATGCTGAAAGCCGAGAAGCCCTCCGGCGGATGCGGCCAAGCTGCTGGACACGGATCTCGTGCTGCATGCCGAGCACGGCTCCAACGCCTCCTCGTTCGCGGCCCGTGTCGTGATCGGCACGCAAGCCGACATCCACGCGGCGGTCACGGCCGCGGTCGCAGCGCTTTCCGGCCCCGCGCACGGCGGTGCGGCCGAGGATGTGCTGGCGATGGCGGAGGAGATCGGCGAGCCGGCCAACGTTGCCGCCTATGTGCGAAAAAAGCGCGAGGCCAAGGAGGCCATCACCGGCTTCGGCCACCGCGTCTATCGCGCCGAGGACCCGCGCGCGCGGCACATGCGCGAAGGCGTCAAGCGCCTGTCGCGGGAGATGGGCCAGCCCAGGTGGTACGCGATCCTGGAGGCGCTGGTGGCCGAGATGGCGCCCTACGCCCGCCACGGGGTCAACGTCAACGTCGATTTCTACTCGGGAGTGATCTATCACCTGCACGGCATACCCAAGGACCTGTTCGTCCCAATCTTCGCCGTCGGCCGCGTGCCAGGCTGGACCGTGCAGATCCTCGAGCAGCTCGACAACAACATCCTGATCCGGCCCTTGACGCTCTATTCCGGACCGGAACCGCGGCCGTACGTGCCGATGGCAGCGCGGGGCTGAGATGGACGCGGCCGGCGTTGCGCCGATCGACCGTCGACCTGCCGAGGCACCGAGGGGAGACCCATGCGATCCAGATTTGCGCTGTTCCAGCCTCGCGAGTTCTTGCTCATCGTGCTTCCAGTGCTGCTGATCGCTGGCGGCACGGTCTGGTTTGCGCGGCGCCTCGTCGATCCGGCGCCGCCGAGCGTCTTCGTCGTCTCTGCGGCGAGCGCCGGCAGCCCCTACTTCCGTTACGCCGAGCGCTACAGGGCAACCTTCAAACGCAATGGCGTGAAGCTCGAGATCCGCGAGTTGGCGGGCTCGTTCGCCAACCTCGAGGCGCTCTCGGACCCGGCTTCGGGCGTGCATGCGGGCTTCGTCCAGGGCGGCCTCGCCTCGAGCAAGAGCGCACCCGGGCTGGTCTCGGTCGGCCGCATCGCCTACGAGCCGCTGTGGGTCTTCTACGGCGGCGCTGCTCGGCTCGACCGTCTCACAAGCCTTAGAGGCAAGCGCATCCTGGTCGGTCCCACCGGCAGCGGCACCGCGAGCCTCGCCTTGCGTTTGCTGGCCGCCAACGGCGTCACCGAGGCCACTGCGACTCTCATCAACCGCGAGCTGCCCGACTACGTCGATCTGCTGGCAAAAGGAGAGGCGGACGCCGGCTTCCTCGTGCTTGCGCCCGAGGCGCGCACCATCCAGCGCCTCTTCAAGACTCCCAACGTGCGGTTGATGAGCTTTGCCAACGCGGATGCCTACAATCAGCGCTTCCCGTTTCTCTCACCCCTGGTGCTGCGAGAGGGCGTCGTCGATTTTGCCGCCAACCTGCCGCCGAGCGACACCACCTTGATCGCGACCACGACGGCGGTCTTGGTACGGGCGGACGCGCATCGCGCACTGGTCAACCTGCTGGCCCAGGCGCTGCAGGAGGCGCACGGGCAGCCGACGGCGGAGCCGGCCGACGAGCTGCGGCTGTTCCAGCGCGCCGGTGAATTTCCAATGGCCAACGATCCCGAGTTCGCCATGGCGGACGAGGCGCGGCGGGTCTACCGGGCGGGCCCGCCGTTCCTGCAGCGCTACGTGCCGTTCTGGGTGGCCACCATGGCTGATCGTCTGGTCGTCTCGCTGGTGGTGCTGCTGCCGATCTTCATCCCGCTGCTGCGTTTTGCGCCCCAGATCTACAACTGGAGCGTCCGCCGCCGGATCATGTACTGGTACGGCGCGCTCAAACGCTTGGAGGCTGCCGCCAGGAGCGCGCCCAACCAGGCCGAGCGGGCCGAGAAGCTCAGGGAACTCGATCAGATCGAAGCAGCTGTCGACAACATTCCCGTGCCGCTCGGGTTTGCCGACCGGCTTTACCAATTGCGCCAGCACATCGAGCTTGCCCGCCGCCGCCTGGCATCAAGCGCGGGCCCAGTCGCAACCTGACGACGCGCGATCGCGCAACTCGCGCGCCGCGCGGTTCGCCCCAGAGAGTTGTGACCGTCAGTAGCCGTAGTCGTCGCGGCAGGCGTAGTAGCGGTTCCACCAGTAGCCGCTGCCGGTGGCGAGCGCCCTGTGCCGAAGCCAACCGCAGCTGTCGCCATAGCCGTAGTAGTACGCGCCATAGGCGAGTGGCACGCCGACTACGCCGAGGCCGATCGCCTCGGCGCACGAAGCGGCCACCGCGAAAGCGATGGGCATGAACCGCGCGCCCCGAGAAGGCCCTGCCCGAGTAAGAGCGCGCGTAGCTTCCGCCGTGAAAGGCCCTGGCGCCACCTCTGCCGCGCGCGTCCGCGGCATCAAACGTGGCGGCCACTACCAGCAAAGCCATGGCGACCACAGCCGATCCGACCAACCGATTGAGCATCATCTTGAAACCTCCGTGTTTTCCGGGGCGCGATCCTCACAATGCAGTTAAGACCATTGCCGGAAAGTTCCTAGGGGCCGATGGTTGATTCTTTTCCTGCCCGTCGCGTGGAAATGCGCCGCTCGCGGAGGCTGCCCAGCTACGCTGGGCCTATGCTAGGTGCTAAACTCAGCCACCGCGAGACTTGCCCCAAGGAGGCGCTCATATGCAGGACAAGACGGTTGCGGCCAAGGCCGGCGCCTCATTTGACTGGGAGGATCCGTTCCTGCTTGAGGATCAGCTCTCCGGAGACGAGCGTGCCGTCCGCGACACGGCGCGGGCCTACGCGCAGGAAAAGCTGCTGCCGCGCGTGATCGAGGCCTATCTGCAGGAGAAGACGGATCGGGCAATCTTCAGCGAGATGGGGGAACTCGGCCTGATCGGCGTCACAATCCCGGAGAAATACGGCTGCGCCGGCGCCAACTATGTCTCCTACGGCCTCGTCGCCCGGGAGATCGAGCGCGTGGATAGCGGCTACCGCTCCATGAACAGCGTGCAGTCCTCCCTGGTTATGTATCCCATCTACGCCTACGGCTCGGAGGATCAGCGCCAGAAATACCTGCCGAAGCTGGCGTCGGGCGAATGGGTCGGCTGCTTCGGTCTCACCGAGCCCGATGCCGGCTCAGACCCCGGCTCGATGACGACGCGGGCCGAGAAGGTCGCCGACGGCTACCGGCTCACCGGCACCAAGATGTGGATCTCCAACGCGCCGATCGCCGACGTGTTCGTGGTGTGGGCCAAGTCGGCGGCGCATGGGGGCAAGATCAGGGGCTTCGTGCTCGAGAAGGGTATGAAGGGGCTCACTGCGCCCAAGATCGGCGGCAAGCTGTCCTTGCGCTGCTCGATCACCGGCGAGATCGTCATGGACGGAGTGGTGGTGCCGGAAGAGAACCTGCTGCCCAACGTGTCGGGACTCGCGGGGCCGTTCGGCTGCCTCAACCGGGCGCGTTACGGGATCGCCTGGGGCTCCATGGGCGCTGCCGAAGACTGCTGGCATCGCGCCCGCCAATACACGCTCGAGCGCAAGCAGTTTGGCCGCCCGCTCGCCGCCACCCAGCTGGTGCAGAAGAAGCTCGCCGACATGCAGACCGAGATCTCGCTGGGCCTGCAGGGCGCGCTGCGCGTCGGCCGCCTGTTCGACGAAGGCAGGATCGCCCCGGAGATGATCTCGCTGGTCAAGCGCAACAACTGCGGCAAGGCGCTCGATGTAGCGCGTGTTGCCCGCGACATGCATGGCGGCAACGGTATCCAGATCGAATACCACGTCATGCGCCACGCTGCGAATCTCGAGACCGTCAACACCTACGAGGGCACGCACGACGTGCACGCGCTGATCCTCGGCCGCGCGCAGACCGGCCTGCAGGCGTTCTTCTGAGGGGCGCTATGGCCGGCGGATCTCGTGCGCCGTGATCGCCTGCGCCATCACCGCGTCGGCTTCGGCCTGCGACAGGGGGCGTGGCGGCTGCGGTCCGTAGCTGGGGCTGAAGGGCTCGCTTGGGTCATCGGGCATCTGGCGAACGCGGGCGGACGGCGCGACCAGCGCGGGGAGACCATCGTCTTCGACCGCGCTGCGGTCCGCCTGCAGGAAGGTCTGGGACGGCGGCGTCGTCTCGGCCAAGGAGATGGCGCAGCCGCCGAGCGCAACGGCAAGCGCAACAGGTCCGAGCACAGCCAGCGGCAGGCCCCGTCCTCCGAGGACAACACGACACAACCGACGCATGAGCCAACGCCTCTCACCACACGCATCCGCTAGAGCAAGATCGTTTCTGATCGAAGCGCTTCGCTTCGATCAGGGAACGTGAATTTTGCTCTAAAACTGAGGTAAAGAGCAGGATTCACGCTTCGGCCTCAACGTTTCGGTTGAGGTGAGGTGATTTCATCCGAAGCGATCCTGCTCTAGTGAAGCATCAGCGCGTTAATGCGCCGCTAAGCAGTGTGCCGATTTTGGGATGGGCGTTCTGGCCCAAAACCGCTGGGCCCCGGGCACGAAACGGAGCCCACCCGTATCCGATGATAGAGAAAATCGTTATTTTCCAGCATGTTGATCGATGGTTCCAGGATGAACCGGCGATGAACATCCCATTCAGAATGAGTTCAACGACCGCGCCCTAAGCTCCCCTTACCCTGTAACTCTATCTTCCCCGGCGTGATCCAAGGGGGCTCGGCGCTCAGGGTCGCCGGGCCCTTTGGCTTTTGGGGCGTCGCTCGGTTAGCTCCGTGCCGCCGACGCCTTGGCCGCGGCGCGGATGGCGGCGATATTCTCGGCGTACTTGCCCCCCTTGAACACGGCCGAGCCCGCCACCAGCGCGTCGGCGCCGGCGCCCGTGCAAGAGCCGGCGTTGTCGGGCGTCACGCCGCCGTCCACCTCGAGATGGACCGGCCGCGGCCCGATCATGGCGCGGATACGGTGGATCTTGTCGAGCATGGCGGGAATGAACGCCTGCCCGCCGAAGCCGGGGTTGACGCTCATCACCAAGATCAGGTCGAGCCGGTCGAGCACGTACTCGATCGCGCTCTCAGGCGTCTGCGGCGTGAGCGAGACGCCGGCCTTCTTGCCGAGGCTACGGATCAGCTGCAGCGACCGATCGAGGTGCGGGCCCGCCTCGGCATGCACCGTGATGATGTCGGAGCCGGCCTTGGCGAACGCCTCGATGTAGGGGTCGACGGGGGCGATCATGAGATGCACGTCGAGCAGCTTGCCAGTATGCGGCCGGATCGCCTGCACGACCGCTGGTCCGATCGAGATGTTGGGCACGAAATGGCCGTCCATGACGTCGACGTGCACCCAATCGCAGCCCGCCTTGTCGATCGCCCGCACCTCCTCGCCCAGCTTGGCGAAGTCAGCCGACAGGATCGAGGGGGCGATGATGATATCGGCTGGCATGGCCATTCGCCTCTTCTCCCTCTCCCCACTCCTTTGTGGGGAGAGGAGAGGGGACCTCGTCATCCCGCGCCGCGGGTCTTGGTTTCGCCGCGGCGTGCGTGACGCTCCAGAAACTCTATCATGGCGCCGGCCACGTCGGCGCCGCTCGCCTGCTCCATGCCCTCGATGCCGGGAGACGAGTTGACCTCCACCACTACCGGCCCGCGGTTGGACCGCAGCAGGTCGACGCCAGCGACGTTGAGGCCGAGCACCTCGGCGGAGCGCAACGCCGTGCGCGCCTCGTCGGGAGAGATCACGACGGGCTCCGCCTTGCCGCCGCGATGCAGGTTGGCCCGGAACTCGCCCATCTTGCCCGACCGCAGCATGCTGGCCACCACCTTGCCGCCGACGACAAGGACGCGGATGTCGTTCCCGCCGGCCTCCTTGATGTACTCCTGCACGAGGATGTTGGTGTTGGTGGCGCTGAAGGCCTCGATGATCGACTTGGCCGAAGCCGCGGTCTCCGCCAGGATCACGCCGCGCCCCTGTGCGCCTTCCACCAGCTTGATCACGCAGGGTGTGCCGCCGACCTCCTTGATGACGTCCTCGGCTCGGCGCGGCCCGTGCGCGAACGCCGTCACCGGCAGACCGATTCCATCGCGTGCCAGCAGCTGCAGCGCGCGCAGCTTGTCGCGCGAGCGGCCGATCGCCACACTCTCATTGAGGGGAAAGACGCCCTGCACCTCGAACTGGCGCAACACGGCGAGCCCGTAGTGGGTGATCGAGGCGCCGATGCGCGGGATCACGGCATCGTACTGCGGCAACTGTCGGCCGCCGTGCCATAGCGTGGGCCGGCTCGACGTGATGTTCATATGCACGTGCAGCGTATTGATGACGTCGATGTCGTGGCCGCGCGCATGAGCCGACTCGACGATCCGGCGGTGCGAGTAGAGGCTCGGATTGCGGGCGAGCAGGATGAGCTTCACGGCCCCGTCTCCTGGGCCCTATGCCGCCCATGCAGGGCGGCCGCAGTTCTCGCGAGCATCTCCATGCCTTGGACGGGCCCTTCCGCTCGGTCGGCGCGCAACTCGCGTTGCCGGCCGACCCGCATCCAGCGTTGTGCTTGAAATAGTCAATTCCCCGCCCGCGGCCAAGACCGGCCGGCGCGCTGCGTCGATAATCCCCGGTCCTGCAGAGGATGCCAAAGGCCGCTCACTTGCGCGGCGGGGCCTGCTCCGCCGCAGCGGAAATACCTGCCGAGGCCTCGTCAGGGTCGATCCCGGCGTAGAACAGCCAGCCAAGGACGACTACCAGAGCGAATATCATGAACAGCCACAACGCGGCGCGGCGCAAGGCCCAGCGCAACGACGGCAGCTGTGGCGGCAGCTGGGAATTGGGCAGCATGTCAGGAGCCGTGGACGGAGACGACAAGACTAAACCTCCCTCATGCCGCGCTTGGACACCCCGCCCGCCGCAGCATGTTGGAAGGGATCACTTGGGCGCCGTCAAGGCAACGGGAAGCGGCCGGCGCCCAGCCGTGTCGGTTCTCGCCCCCGGCTGTGGCGCGGATGCGACAGCCGGGCAGGCGCACGTGCTCCCCAAGTCAATGCACGCGGCGCCCAAACACCAGGATTGCGGCCAACGGCAGCACGAAACTGATGACGATCGCGGCAATCACCAGCGCCGGCAGCTGGCTGTATTCGCCGCGGTTCACCAGGAAGATCATGTTGAGGTACTTGGTGCCCAGTGCTCCCGCCGTCAGCGCCAGGTTCATCAACGAGGCCATCAGGGCAAACCACGTGGCGCGATGGCCCGATGGGGCATAGACGGCAATGAGGGTGAGCAGCGGAATGATGCTGAGTTGCACGAGTGGCGAGGCCGCGGCCGAATTCGATGAGCGCGATGCCGCGCGCGTCGATGCCCATCAGCCGCTCGGTCGCGAGGTCGAGCCGGAACACGAGCGCAACACTCGGCAGCGCCAGGAGGGTGCCGAGAATGGTGATCCAAAGGAGGACGGTGGCCGCCGGCTTGCGCGTGATCAGGTCGGACAGGAACCAGGTGGCGACGATGGCGATGGCAGCACCGAGCTGCTGCAGGACGCCGAAAAAGGCCTCGTCGAAACCCAGCACGTCGATCTCGAACCAGCGAAAGCCCTCGCCGACACCCGGGGTGGCGCGGAACGCGAAAATTATGATGGCGGCATAGACGATGCGCATGCGAGTAGCGTGATCGATCTCGCTCGTGACCCGTGCCAGCATCCAGATCACGACGGCCATGGAAACGATCCACACGATTTCCTGGCTGAATTCCAGGCCACTCAGCGCCAGCACCACCACGAAGGTGCCGAAGACGAGGCCCCCGCCGAGGATGCGCCAATCGGTCGGCCGCTGCTCGCTCGTCTCCAGGCGTACGAATATGGCCCCGGACACCGAGATCATCGGCACGACGAGCCCCAGCAGGAACACGATCTCGTAGGGGAGCCACTGCGCCAGCCAGCCCGACAGCCCGGCGACGGCGAAGATGCCAAACGCCAGCGCCAGCCGGCCCAGCACCTGAACCATGCCGAGGTCGTGGTCGATCTCGGCCTTGGGGCGCGGACTGCCGTCGGGATTGGTGCGCGCCACCACCTCGGTGCTCATGGCATCGGCCACCACGTCCTGCAGCACCAGCCCGGTTACAGAGAGAAGCGCAGCGACGACGTAGAGCTGCCCGGGGGGCAGCGTGGCGATCCAGCCGCCCGCAGCGCCCGACATCAGCACAAAGCTGACGGCGACCATGCCGGCGCCGATGAACACGTAGATGCGCCGTTGCGAGCCGAAGATCGGCACGGTGTCGACGAGCTCGCCAAACACCATCTTCACGGTCCACGGCAGGGTAAGCCAGACCGCCAGCGCGGAAAGCTCAGCCGGCGTCCACGTGAGCCCCTTCTTGATCCAAAACGCCTCGGCAACGGCGGTGAGTCCCATGGCGCCGTAAGCGAAATAGACCATCAGCAGCGGCAGGTATTCGCGGCGCATGGCGCGTATCGGCGCCAGCAGCGCACGCTCTATCTGCTCGCGCCAGTACTCGGCCGGCTTCGGGCTTGCTGCATCCACGTTCGAGGCACCCTGGGCTGTCGATGCGCCGAACATGGCGGGTCGATGCCGCCGCGGCAAGGCCAGTGCGGAGACGTTGCCGGCACATTGAGGAAGGTCGCGACGGGTGCGATCCGGAAGCAGGTGTTGGGGCGTCGCGAAGATCGGACGGAGCGGCAGGACCGCGTGCAACGTCTCGGCTTGTGTTGCGTTACCCAAGCCGATACCGTGAGCCGCATTCCGTTCATTGGTCGCAGCTCAAGTGCAACGGAGAACCCCCGTGACGTTCAAGCTCCCACCGCTCCCCTATGCCTACGACGCCCTCGCTCCGCACATGTCCAAGGAGACGCTCGAGTTCCACCACGACAAACACCATCAGGCCTATGTCGACAACGGCAACAAGATGGCGGGCCCCGGCACGAAGTACGAGGGCAAATCGCTCGAGGACATCTGCAAGCAGGCTTTTGCTGCCAAGGACGCGCCGGTCGTCAACAACATCGGTCAGCACTACAACCACGTCCATTTCTGGCAGTGGATGAAGAAGGGCGGCGGCGGCAAGAAGCTGCCAGGCAAGCTGCAGGCCATGGTCGACAAGGACCTGGGCGGCTTCGACAAGATGCGCGCCGACTTCGTGCAGGCGGGCGTCACGCAATTCGGCTCGGGTTGGGCGTGGCTCGTTGTGAAGGACGGCAAGCTGCAGATCAGCAAGACCCCCAACGGCGAGAACCCGCTGATGCCCGGCGCCTCGCCGATACTCGGCGTCGACGTATGGGAGCACAGCTACTACATTGACTACCGCAATGCGCGGCCCAAGTACCTTGAGGCTTGGTTCGACAACCTGGTCAATTGGGAGCACGTCGAGGCCATGCTGGGCAGCGCCAAGTAATCGCCCGCGCCCGGTCGCAGACGAACCCGGGTTCGGGAGGAGCGTGCGGCGGTATCCCAGCGCGCTACCGTGCGGAAACCGAGAGCGCCTGCGACCAGCTCCACGAGCCCGGATCCATAAGCAGGGTCCGGGTTTCAGAACGGAGCGAGCGCAATCAGTGCAGGAGCGCGATCTGCGGCTTGCCGGGAGATTCGATCTCCACGCGTTTTGAGATGATGGTGGCGGAGCCGGCCATGGTCGGAATGTTGACCTCATAGGGGATGAGCACGTTGGCGCTCGGTACCGGCCGCAGCGCAACTTCGATCTCGTTGTTGGCGGCCATGAAGCTCGTCTCGCTGTCGACCTTGTGGCCGGCGATCGGCAAGTACTTCACGCGGCACACGTGCGCCAGGCTCGGCTGCCCGCTCGGCGTCTGCTCGGTGATCTTTCGTTCGCCCTTGTAGGTGAAAACGAGGTCGAAGCGCTCCTTGCCGTCGAAGATGGGGATGCGCCGGTCGCAAGGATTGGCGTTGGAGCCGCGCGAGAGGACCATGATGGCGCTGAGCGGATCGACGACGCCCCTGAGGTGCTGCTCGCGCACCGGGACGATGTCCGCCTTGGGTAATTCGGGGGGCAGGTGCGAGATGTTGGTGACGGCGCCGTTGGCGAAGCCGAGCTTGGTAGATCCGGCGCGAAGGTTGCTCTTGAAATCGAAGGTGAAGGACGCCGGCCGGGGGGCCTGGTTGACGATTAGGCCGAAGCTGCGCGTTTCGGCGTCCCAGCTGAAGGCGCCCAGCAGCACCGAGAGTTTCGCGTTGCCGAGGAGCGTGTAGCTCTGATGCTCTGCCTGCGACTGAAACTCGAAAGTGCCGACGTTGAAGCCGTTGAAATTGATGTCGTAGACCGCGCGAACGTTGGCGGGCCAGGCAGTCCGCCGCCGTCGCCCTGCAGCTGGCAGCGGCCGTGGCTAAAAGCGACAGCGACAATCCGAGGAGGAGAAAGCGCACGATTGCGGCAACCGACGCGGCCCTAATCATAACCCTTGGCCTCACTATCCCTCACAACGCGCAACGGCGTTTCCCCGCTGCAAAGCTACCCGGTTTTACGTCAATTCTGTGTCCCGCCCACCCTAGAGCCAAAGGAGTAAAGAATTCGATCATGCCCGCCCCGGAATGGCACGAGAATAGGGTTGGCCGCCGCTTGACGTCCTCTGCCGCTCGTATAGAACGGCCCGCGAGCGCCGATATGTCCGTATCTTTACAAGCGGCCGGCGATAAGGAGCTGTTCCCATGACCCGGCGATGCGAGCTGACAGGCAAGCTGCCCATGTCCGGACAGTTGCGCAGCCATGCAGAAAACAAAACCAAGCGCACCTTCCGGCCCAACCTGTGCGACGTCACCCTGATATCCGATAGCCTGCAGCGCAAGGTGCGCTTGCGCATCAGCGCGCACGCGCTCAAGACGCTGGAGCGCCGAGGCGGCCTCGACGCCTTCCTGATGAAGGCCAAAGACGAGGAGCTTTCCGAGCGCTGCCAGAAGCTCAAGCGCGAAGTGCGCAAAGTGCAGAGCGAGCAGGCGGTCGCTTGACGTCCGACGCCCGAACGCGCCTCCATTGTGCTGTCACTGGCGTCTGGCGTTCCTCGGGGCTTCATCGAGGAGCGTGAACTGCAGGAACACCGTGCGCTGCAGCAGATGGTTGAAGTTGTCGTCTGAGATGAGCGAGACGACAGTCTCACCGCGGGCGCCCTTGTGCACGGACAGCCCCTCCATATTGTCGATGTCGTAGCTGGAGTTGCCCTGGAACAGGATGCGGCCGGCGATGCGCGCGCCCGGTGTGATCTCGCCCGCTGCAATGTGGCGCAGGCGCATCTTCACGCCCTCGCTCCAGCGGAAGTAGCGCTCGAGAACCAGCAGGCTGCCGTCCGCCAGACTTGCCGCGTCCGTGATGTTGAACCCGTCGATGTCCTGCAGCTGGAACTTGTGGGCCTCGCTGCCGATCCAGATCCAGCCGGTGTGATAGCCGCTGCCACGCGTCAGCCGTTCGGCAAAGGCAACGATCGACCCCTTGCGGGGCCCGCCTTGGAGCACCGCAACCGCTTCGATGCCTTGGTTGGCGCGCATGCCCTTGGCGTCGGCCGGCAGCTTGAGATAGCCGAGTGGCGCGCCGACCTCGCCCTTGCGTACGGGAAAACGGCCGATGCGGTGCAGGCGCTCGAAGCTGATGAGCACGGTGCCGTGCCGAAGGTTGCCCTCGAGCAGCGTAAGCCCTTCTGCATCCTGCTCGCGCTTGTTCTTGAGCGGGCGGCCGTGAGTGGCGAGTAAGGGCCCCAGCCGAGCGGCCTTGAGGCTGGTGGGCCGGCTGCCGTCGTAAGCGATCTCGGCCGTCATCCAACTGCCGACATCGGATATGGCCAGCAAACTCTTGCCGCTTGCGTCCATGACGAGGCCCGACCAGCCGCCGAAGCTCTCGGCGGGCGAGCTGAGCACCAGTCCGCCGCGGAACTCGAGCTGCCCGAAGCGCTTGGCCAGAGGGTTGCTGCGCTCGAAATGCGTGATCGGGCGGGCGGTGATGTCGATGCTCTCGATGTGCGAGGGTGGCGGAGGGTCATTGTCCTCCGCTCGCCCGGTCGCGGGAAGGAATGCCCAGCTTGTGCCTGCGAGCAAGCCACCCAATACGGCCCGCCGATCAAGGCGGTCCGCGCGGATCCTGTCGGTCATAGGAGACTGCGCTCGCGCGCTCAAGGCCTCGAAAGGAGGCGTGCCCGGGAGAGCAATACTCACTGTAGCCGGGCGTCGCGGTGATTTCCGGGTCGAGCTGAGGTGAAGGGCGGGCCCGTGTTTTGATGGCCCGCATGCCGCGGCGGGACCAATTTAAGCGACGCAACACAGACTCCACCCGCGCACACGTACTCAGGCGGGCGCCGCCGCCAGCCGCTCGAGCTGCATCAGTCGGCGGATGTTGTAGCCGAGGTTCATCATCCCGATCTTGAACCTCGCCCGCGCCATGCCGATGGTGCGCACGATCTTGCGGCCCATCGAGTTCTCCTGGTGACCGAACACGTGCTCGACACGCGCGCGCACCCTCGAGCGCGTCGTGTTCGCGGCTTCCTGCGTCGGCGACAGCGGTCGATTACGCGCTGCGCGCCGATGGATGCGGCTCTTCAGGCCCTTCGCCGCGAGCTTGGCCTCGATCTCGGCCGAGCGGTAGGCACTGTCGGCCCACACCTCCTTGCAGGTGTTCGTCGGATCCAGCACGTCGTCGAGCTTCTGGCTGTCGTGCGGGGAGGCATCGGTTGCATCCCACTTGCGGATCAGCTTGTGCGTCTTGTCCACGCCGACGTGGTTCTTGTAGCCGTAGAAGCTCTGGCCACCCTTCTTGGTCCAGCGTGCCTCCTTATCCTTCTGCCGGTTCTTGGCCGGCTTCTTCTCCCAGTCCTCGGGCGTGTGCCCGTTCTTGACCGTATCATTCTCCTCGCGCGTGTTGCGCTGCTTGGGTGCCGACACGATGGTCGCGTCCACGATCTGGCCGCCGCGCGCGATGTAGCCCTTGGCGGCCAAGTGCTGTCCAAAGCGGTCAAACAGCGTGTCGATCAGCTTGGCCTCGACGAGGGCCTCGCGGAACAGCCACAGGGTGGTGGCGTCCGGCACCGTGTCCTCCAGCCCCAGATCGAGGAAGCGCATGAACGACAGCCGATCGCGGATCAGGAACTCGGTCTGCTCGTCGGAGAGATTGTACAGGCTCTGCAGCACCACGATCTTGAACTTCAGGATCGCATCGTAGGGCTTGCGGCCGGCGTTGCTCTTGCGCTCCTCGGGCCTGGTCTCCGTCACGGCCTCGATGTCGGCGCGGAAAGTCTCCCACGGCACCGTCGTCTTGATCGTCTCCAGCGGATCACCCTTGGCGCTCAACGCATCGAGCCGCCGCTCCAGATCGAAAAAGCCCGTCTGACCCATGGCCCGCCCGTCCGCTCCATCCCGCCGTTGCCCAATGCGGTCGACGAGTCAGAATTCGCGGGCGCCCGGCCAGCGCGATTTTTCGAGGTGCCCTGCAGTTTGCGGCGCGCCGAAGGCTTGGGCACGCGCGGAGCCTGCTGCGTCGGCGCGTCTTCCTCGAACAGCTCGACGAGCTTGTCGGTCATGGCGCCGGCGAGCTCCGAGGGGTCGGTGATGGTAACGGCACGGCGATAGTAGCGCGTCACGTCGTGCCCGATGCCGATGGCAATGAGCTCGACGGAGGAGCGCGTCTCGATCTCCTCGATCACCTGGCGCAGATGGCGCTCCAGATAGCAGCCCGTGTTCACCGACAGCGTCGAATCGTCGACCGGCGCGCCGTCGGAGATCATCATCAAGATGCGGCGCTTCTCGGGCCGCGCCTGCAGGCGCCGGTGCGCCCAGGCCAGCGCCTCGCCGTCGATATTCTCCTTGAGCAGGCCCTCGCGCATCATCAGCGCCAGCGAGCGCTTGGCGCGTCGCCAGGGCGCGTCCGCCGGCTTGTAGATGATGTGGCGCAGGTCGTTGAGGCGGCCGGGGTTGGCCGGCTTGCCGGCTGCGAGCCAGGCCTCGCGCGCCTGTCCGCCCTTCCAGGCCCGGGTGGTGAAGCCCAGGATCTCAACCTTCACGCCGCAGCGCTCGAGGGTGCGCGCGAGGATGTCGGCGCAGCAGGCCGCCACCATGATCGGCCGCCCTCGCATGCTGCCCGAATTGTCGAGCAGCAGCGTCACCACCGTGTCGCGGAAGTCGGCGTCGCGCTCGTGCTTGAAGGAGAGGGGGTGCAGCGGATCGGTGATGACGCGCGTGAGTCGCGCCACGTCGAGCGTGCCCTCCTCGAGATCGAAGTCCCAGGCTCGGTTCTGCTGCGCCAGCAGCTTGCGCTGCAGCCGGTTGGCGAGACGCGCCACGGCTCCCGACAGATTGCGCAGCTCCTTGTCGAGGAAGGTTCTGAGCCGCTCCAGCTCGTCGGGCGTCGACAGGCTCTCGGCGGCGGTCTCCTCGTCGTGGGTCCTGTTGAAAATCTTGTAGCCGAAGGCTTCCGGGTTATCGAGGACGTTGTAGTTGGGCCGCCACGGCTCGCGCGCGTCGGCCATCTCCTCGCCGTCGGCATCGGCATCGAACTGGTCGGCGTCGGCGTCCTGGGAAGTTTCGGTGGTCTCGCCTTCCTCGCCTTCGCCGCGCTGCTCCTCGCTCGAGGCCTCCTGGCTGTCCTGGCCCTCGCTGGAGTTCCTCCGCGTTCTGCTCGCCGCTCTCGGGGTCCTGCTCGTCGTCCTCGCCCTCCTCCTTCTCGCCTTCGGAGAGCTCCTCGGAGAGATCGAGGGTCTTCAGCAGGTCGCGCAGCTGGCGGCCAAAAGTCGCCTGATCCTCGGCGAGCTTGTCCATGCGCGCCAGCGTGCGGCCGGCCCGCTCCTCGATCCAGGGGCGCCACAGGTCGACCATGGCCTTTGCGGTATCCGGGGGTGCCGCGCCGGTCAGGCGCTCGCGCACGATCAACGAGAGCGCGTCCTCCAAAGGGGCGTCCGCACGCTCGGTGATCTCGGCGTAGCGCCCGTGGCCGTACTGGTCTTCCACCCGAGCCGTGAGGTTGGCGGCCATGCCGGGCATGCGGTTGGCGCCCAGCGCCTCGACGCGGGCCCGCTCGACGGCTTCGAAGACGGCGCGCGCCGGCCCTGCCCTCGGCGCCAGGCGTGTATGCAGTTTGACGTCATGGCAGGCGGCCGTAAGCGCCAGGCTATCGGCCCATCCGCGCACGACGGCCACCTCGCGTCGTGAGGGAACGCGCGAGGGCTCAGGCAGCTGCACAAGCTTGCCGTCGATCTCGGGCTTGCCTGGCGCATAGCTGACCTGCACCTCGTCGTCGCCGGCAATGGCGCGCACGCACAGCCCCAACACCCGCTTGAAGGGCTCCGCCGGTGACTCTTTCTTGGACGAGGAGGCCATATGCCGACTTCAGTCCCAAACTGTTGATCTTGCATGGCGATGCCAAGCCGATTGATCTTGGACTGCAGCGTCCCATTGCATGTTCGGCCCCGAGCATGCCGATCGCCAGACCACAAGTACATTACCGTTTTGAACCCGGCTTATCCCTGGCTCTGGAAATCCAGCACGCCGTCGCATCCAATGGTCTTCTTCACTTCAACGTAAGACATGCCCGTCCGCAGCCTGTCGATTGTCTAGTGCTCGCAGCGTTGCGCTGCATGTTGTCTGCTGCGTCCGATCGCGGGCGGGATTGTTGCGAGTGAGAAGCGATCGCGGCTTCCAACATTGCTTGGCGCATTGGTTTGCCGCCGGCGGCGCCGCATCAGTTCAGCGCCACGTTGATCGCGCTCTCGGGCAGCTCCTCGCCCAGGCAGCGCTGGTAGAATTCGGCAACCAGCGGCCGCTCCAACTCGTCGCACTTGTTGACAAACGTGACGCGGAAGGCGAACCCGAGGTCGCCGAAGATCTCGGCATTCTCGGCCCAGGTGAGCACCGTACGTGGGCTCATGACGGTGGAAAGGTCGCCGTTCATGAAGGCCGATCGCGTGAGATCGGCCACGCGCACCATGTTGGAGACGATCTTGCGCTTCGCTTCGCTCTTGTTGAAGGCCTTGGCCTTGGCGAGGACGATGCGAACCTCCTCGTCGTGCGGCAGATAATTGAGGGTGGAAACGATAGACCAGCGGTCCATCTGTCCCTGATTGATCTGTTGCGTGCCATGATAGAGGCCGGAGGTGTCGCCGAGGCCGATGGTATTTGTAGTCGAGAACAGCCGGAAGGCCGGATGCGGCCGTATCACCTTCGACTGATCGAGCAGCGTGAGCCTGCCCGATTGCTCCAGCACGCGCTGGATGACGAACATCACGTCGGGGCGGCCGGCGTCGTACTCGTCGAAGCACAGCGCCGTGTTGGTCTGCAAGCAGTAGGGCAGAATACCCTCGCGGAACTCGGTAACCTGCTTGCCTTCCTTGAGCACGATCGCGTCCTTGCCGACGAGGTCGATGCGGCTCACGTGGCTATCGAGGTTGATGCGGATGCAGGGCCAGTTGAGCCTGGCTGCCACCTGCTCGATGTGGGTCGACTTGCCGGTGCCGTGATAGCCCTGGATCATCACGCGCCGGTTGTGCTTGAAGCCGGCGAGGATGGCGAGCGTCACCTCCCGGTTGAACACATAGTCGTTGTCGACGTCCGGCACGTGGTCGTCCGCCTTGGCGTAGGCGGGCACCTCGAGATCGGTATCGATCCCGAACAACTGGCGCACGGACACTTTCATGTCAGGCAGGCCGGGCACCCCGGCTTGGGCTTGGGCTGGCATATCGCGTGGTTTCCGGATGATGTCCTGGGCGGTGCTCGGCGACGTCTGCCGCACCGTGTCGGCTGCTCGCTTGAAGATGGCCGCGCGCCCTTAGGCGAGCCCGGCCTGTTTGAGATAGTTATAAGCTTGGATGATTTCGCGCAACTTGTCTTCGGACCTTTTGTCCCCGCCATTCGCATCGGGGTGGTGGCGCTTGACCAGCTGCTTGAAGCGCGCCTTGATCTCCTCGCGGGCCGCCGTGGGGCTCAAATCGAGCGATTCGAGGGACTTGAGCTCCAGCGGCTTGAGCGTGCGGCGCGGCTCGCCGCCCCCCGAGCGCCACGAGAAAAAGCCGTGCGGGTCGGAGAAGCGCCCCCCGTAGCCCGGATGTCCCATGCCATCACGTGTGCCGTGCGCCCATGAGTTGGCGCCCGCCTTCCAGGTTGGCCGGTGCCCGGTGACGCTGTCCTTCTGGTAGGCCTCGATATCGGCATTGCTCATGCCGGCGAAGTAATTGTAGGAGGCATTGAATTGGCGCACGTGATCAAGGCAGAGCAGGTAATATTCGCCTTCCCGTCCGCGCCCTCTCGGCGCACGGTGCAGGCCTGCGGCCGTGCAGCCCTTCCACTGGCAGGCCGGCGCCTCCTCGCGCACGATCCGTCCTTGGTCCTGCTTGACACGGACGCAGTCGAAGTATTTCGAGTCAAACTTCATGGTCCGCCAAGTATGTGCGCAAGCTGCGGCACGCACAAGATCGCCGTTGCACGAATGCCGCGACCGTTGTACCCGAGCCATAACGCTCCCGATGATGTCATGGGCCCATGAATAGTGCGCAAACGCCCCTCGAGGCAACCATCCGCGAAAAGCTCGATCAGGCGTTCCGGCCGGTCCGTCTCGAGGTGATTAATGAATTGCATCTGCACGCTGGACATCGCAGTTCGCCCGGCACAGGCGACAGCCACTTTCGCGTTTTGATCGTATCCGAGCTGTTCGTCGGCATGTCGCGCGTGCAGCGACACCGCCTCGTCAACGAGACACTGGCAGCCGAACTCAAGGGTAAGGTCCACGCCCTGGCGCTCGAGCTGCGTGCGCCGCAGGAAGGCTCTTGATGCGTGGCGGGCTGCTGTTGCTACGATAAAATGGGCAGGGCGGAAAACTATTCAAGATGCAGTTCGGCGGAGGGCCTAGCGCCCAATTCATCAAACCGGCCCCACAAGCCTCTGCACAAAGCGAGAGGGCTGTGGAGCCGGCCTGAATGTCAGACTGCGCTTACCAGCAGTGGCGACGGCACCGCCAGCCCCAACGGGTGCGCCAGCAGCGGCGATGGCAGCGGCGGCGGACCTGGTCAATGGTGGTCTGCTCGGCGCCGAGCGTCCTGAGGCCGTCCAGCGACGAGCTCGCGGGTGCGGCCTGGGCGGTGCCGTAGGCCAGGAGAACGGCCGTTGCGGCGCCTGCCAAAGACAGTAGCAGTGTACGAGTTATTCTAGGCTCCATTTCTATTTAAGATCCACGGAGCAGGTCCTGACCGGCGCCACTCTCGGCGTTGTGCCCCGGGACAGGGGCTGGTCTTCCGGCTTGCGGTCCAGACGTACTCCGATCCGTTCATGATCGCGGTGGGGACATGAACCTTGTATGAATGATTTACCGTTGTCCATCGCCTCGGCTTGGGACGCTCAGTCGGAGGTCGTGTCGCGGCGGAAATCTGGCGTCTATGCCTATTCGCCCTTGCCGCGGACGCGCCACAGGTCCGGGCGGCGTTGGCGTGTTATCCGTTCGGCCTCGCGTCGGCGCCACTCCGCAATCTTCTTGTGGTCGCCCGACAGCAGCACCTCGGGGATGCTGGTGCCCTCCCACTCGCGCGGGCGGGTGTACTGCGGGTATTCCAGCAGCCCCGCCTCGAAGCTCTCCTCTTGCAGCGATGCAGCTTCGCCGACAACGCCGGGAAGGAGCCGAACCACGGCCTCGATCAGCACCATCGCCGCGACGTCGCCGCCGGCCAGCACATAGTCACCGATCGAGATCTCTCGCAGGCCGCGGGCCGCGATGATGCGCTCGTCGATGCCTTCGAAGCGGCCAGCCAGCAGCAGGGCGCCGGAGCCTGCGGCCAGCTCGCGCACGAGCGGCTGGGAGAGGAGCTCGCCGCGCGGCGAGAGATAGATGCGAGGGACACCGGGATTGGCGGCGCTTGCCGCGTCGATGGCAGCAGCCAGAACGTCGGCGCGCATGACCATGCCAGCGCCGCCTCCCGCCGGCGTGTCGTCCACGGCGCGATGCCGGCCAATACCGAACTCGCGGATGGACATTGCCTCGAGCGCCCAGAGGCCCCGCTTCAGTGCCTCGCCTGCCAGCGACACCGCGAGCGGGCCCGGAAACAGCTCCGGGAACAGCGTCAGGACTGTTGCCCGCCAAATCGGGCCGCCTTGCGCCGCTGCCGAGTTGGCCAAGCTACGGCGCTCCCTCGACGATCACGAGGTCGAGCGTGCCGGCGCCCTCCCGCAATTTCTTGGCCGCCGCATATTCCGGCGAATGGGCGTACGCGCGTGCCGCCTCGAAGCTCGCGAACTCGATGACGATATTGCGCGCAACGCCCTGACCCTCGAGCGTTTCGCTCTTGCCGCCGCGCACGATCGGGTTGCCGCCATATTTCTTCATGGCCTCGCCGGCTTTGGCCGCATACTCCGCCCATGCCGTCGGATTGGTGACGCTGGCCCTGCCGATGACGTAGCCCTTGGGCATGCTTCTTCTCCTCTATGGGTACGTTGCCGCCGACCGTCTAAGCCGAGGAGCCGCGCTTGGCCAGCCCCGCCTCGACCTCGCGCACGAAGATCGCCGCGGCAGCCGCGCGGATCGGCCGCCTCGCTGATCGGGCGGCCGACGACAATGTAATCGGCACCTGCCGCGATTGCCTGCCCGGGGCCGACAACGCGCGCCTGGTCGCCCGCGGCACCGCCCGGCAGCCGGATTCCCGGCGTCACGATCGTCATGTCTGGCCCGAGAACGGCACGCAGGGGTGCAACCTCGAGGCCCGAAGCCACCACGCCATCGCAACCCGCCTCACGTGCGAGTCGGGCGCGGTGGACGACGAGATCTCCCGGCGAGTTTTCGATCCCCTGCTCCGCGAGGTCGCGGGCATCGAGGTTGGTGAGCACCGTGACGCCCAGAATCTCGAGGCGCGTGCCTGCCTTTCCGGCTACGGCCGCACGCAGGGTCTTGCCGTCCACGGCGTGCACCGTGAGAAAGGTGGCGCCGGTTGCGGCGGCGGCGTGCACCGCCCGCGCGACCGTGTTCTCGATGTCGAGCAGCTTCATGTCGAGGAAGACCTGCTTGCCCTCGCCGGTCAGCTCGCGCGCAAGGTCGAGGCCGCCCGCCAGCACCAGCTCGAGACCGATCTTGTAGAAGCTGACGGCCGCGCCCAGCCTAGCTGACGAGCCTGCGCGCGTCCCCCACGGTGGGAACATCGAGGGCCACGATCAGCCGGTCACGCGCGGCAATGCTGCTTGCCAAGTGGCCGTCTCCCTAGTCGGACTGACCCTTCTTGCGAATGTCGGTCGCAAGATCATAGATATGCTGGCGCCACTGCGCCATGTGCTTTGAGAAGCGTTCCTCGGAGGTGGCGTCTGCCGCCTGCGCGACGGTGCGGCATTGGGCCAGCGTCTGCACCGTCCAGGCTGCTACGGCGGCATCGTCGAGGCCTGCAGCCGCTGGGCTCTCGTTGATCTGCAGCTCGGCCTGTGCCGCGAGCCACTTGTCCAGGCCGCGCTCCAGGCAGGCTTCGAACTCGCCCTTGCTGCCCCACGCGATCGGCGCTGCGGACGCGTCGGCGAGCCAGATCGAGCCCAGCATCAGCACGCAGAATTGGACCGCACCTTGCCGCCGCGCGCAGAGCCTGCTCGCCATGAACATCTATCGACCGACCGGTTGTTGTTTGTGAGAGTTGGGCGGGCCGCAGCCTAGGCGCCCAATGTGGCAGGCCGCTGCGACCATGTCAAAGACGCCCACAGCAAGGTCCAGCGCTCAGTCCGACTTGCCCTCGAAGAACTCCTTCATCTGGTGAAGAAGCCCGCCGAATGCGGCGAGGTCTCGCCTGTGGCTCTCGCGCTCGAACTCTTCCAGCAGCTCGCGCTGGCGTGCGGTGAGGTTCTTGGGCGTCTCGACCTCGACCTGGATGTACATGTCGCCGGTCACCTTGGAGCGCAGCACCGGCATGCCCTTGCCCTTGAGGCGGAACTGCTTGCCGGTCTCGGTGCCCTCCGGAACCTTGACGCGCGTCTTGCCGCCCTCGACGGTGGGCACGTCGAGCTGGCCGCCGAGCGCAGCCGTGACCATCGAGATCGGCACGCGGCAGAAGATGTCGGCGCCGTCGCGCTGGAAGAACTCATGCGGCTTGATGGACAGGAAGATATAGAGATCTCCGGCGGGCCCGCCGCGCATGCCGGCCTCGCCCTCGCCGGCAAGACGGATGCGGGTGCCGTCCTCTACGCCTGCCGGGATATTGACTGAGAGCGTGCGCTCGCGCATCACGCGGCCCGAGCCGCTGCAGGAGCCGCAGGGATCGTTGATGATCTCGCCGCGTCCCTGGCAGGAGGGGCAGGTACGCTCGATGGTGAAGAAGCCCTGCGACGCGCGCACCTTGCCGGCGCCCGCGCAGGTCGGGCAGGTGGCGGGCTGCGCGCCGTTCTTTGCGCCAGTGCCGGTGCAGGCCTCGCAGGTGATGCTGGTGGGCACGCGGATCTGCGCCGTCTTGCCCGCGAAGGCCTCGGGCAGCGTGATCTCCATGTTGTAGCGCAGGTCGGCGCCGCGCTCGCGTCCCGTGCGCTGGCCGCGGCCACGCCGACCGCCCATGAACTCGCCGAACAGGTCGTCGAAAATATCCGACATCGACGAAGCAAAGTCCGGACCGAAGCCGTGCGCTCCCCGGCCTGCATGACCGTCGAACGCAGCGTGACCGAACTGGTCATAGGCGGCGCGCTTCTGCGGATCGCGCAGCGCCTCGTAGGCCTCGTTGAGCTCCTTGAACTTCGCCTCGGCCGATTTGTCGTCGGCATTGCGGTCGGGGTGGCAGTCCTTCGCCAGGCGCCTGAACGCCGACTTGATGTCCTGCTCGCTCGCCCCCCTGGAGAGCCCGAGTATCTCGTAGTAGTCGCGCTTGGGCATGAGCCGGAATTCCGATCTCTTCTACGCCGCGGACTGGCCCTCGTCGCCGCGGGCGACAAAAATGAGCCCCCGGACGGCCACAACCATTGCGATTGGCTTGGTTGCTGGCAGACCGAGGGCCGACACTGCGTTCTCCCCCCAATCGAGGCAGGACTCAGGCAGACTTTTTCTTGTCGTCCTTCACTTCCTCGAAGTCGGCATCGACGACGTTGTCGCCGGAGCCGTCTTTCTTCTGTGCGCCCGCGCCACCGTCTGCGCCCGCATCCGCCGCCGGCGCCGGCCTGCTGCGTCCCGTAGAGCGCCTCGCCGAGCTTCATCGCAGCCTGCGCCACCGCCGTCGACTTGGCCTTGATGGTGTCGACGTCGTCCGACTTCATGGCCTCCTTGAGCTCGGCTATGGCCGCCTCGATCTTGGTCTTGTCGCCGGCCGAGACCTTGTCGCCCAGATCCTTCATCGACTTCTCGGTCGAGTGGATCATGGCGTCGGCGCCGTTCCTGGCCTCGACCAGCTCGCGCTTCTTCTTGTCCTCGTCCTTGAAGCGGTCGGCTTCCTCCGTCATGCGCTTGATTTCGGCGTCGGAGAGGCCGCCCGAAGCCTGGATGCGGATCGACTGCTCCTTGCTCGTCGCCTTGTCCTTGGCCGACACGTGCACGATGCCGTTGGCGTCGATGTCGAAGGTGACCTCGACCTGCGGCATGCCGCGCGGCGCCGGCGGGATGCCGACGAGGTCGAACTGGCCGAGCAGCTTGTTGTCGGCGGCCATCTCGCGCTCGCCCTGGCGACGCGGATGGTGACCGCGTTCTGGCCGTCCTCGGCGGTCGAGAACACCTGGCTCTTCTTGGTCGGGATGGTGGTGTTGCGATCGATCAGGCGCGTGAACACGCCGCCCAGCGTCTCGATGCCGAGCGACAGCGGGGTCACGTCGAGCAGCAGCACGTCCTTGACGTCGCCCTTGAGCACGCCGGCCTGGATGGCGGCGCCGACGGCGACCACCTCGTCCGGGTTGACGCCCTTGTGCGGCTCCCTGCCGAACAGCTCCTTGACCAGCTGCTGCACCTTGGGCATGCGCGTCATGCCGCCGACCAGCACCACCTCGTGGATGTCGGCCGCCTTGAGCCCGGCATCCTTCAGCGCCTGCTGGCAGGGGCCCTTGGTCTTCTCGATCAGGTCGTCGACCAGGCTCTCGAGCTTGGCGCGGGTGAGCTTCATCGTCAGATGCAGCGGCGACTGCGTCTGCGGGTTCATGGAGATGAAGGGCAGGTTGATCTCGGTCTGCTGCGAGGAGGAGAGCTCGATCTTGGCCTTCTCGGAGGCTTCCTTGAGGCGCTGCAGGGCGAGCTTGTCGCCCCTCAGATCGATCTGGTTCTCCTTCTTGAACTCGGCCGGCGAGATACTCGACGAGGCGCATGTCGAAGTCCTCGCCGCCGAGGAAGGTGTCGCCATTGGTCGACTTCACCTCGAACACGCCGTCGCCGATCTCGAGGATCGAGATGTCGAAGGTGCCGCCGCCGAGGTCGTAGACGGCGATGGTCTTGGAGTCCTTCTTCTTGTCGAGGCCGTAGGCGAGCGCGGCCGCCGTCGGCTCGTTGATGATGCGCAGCACCTCGAGGCCGGCGATCTTGCCGGCGTCCTTGGTGGCCTGGCGCTGGGCGTCGTTGAAGTAGGCGGGAACGGTGATGACGGCCTGCGTGATGGTCTCGCCGAGCTTGGCCTCGGCCGTCTCCTTCATCTTCTGCAGGATGTAGGCCGAGACCTGGGCCGGCGAATACTGCTTGCCTTGCGCCTCGACCCAGGCGTCGCCGTTCGGGCCCTTGATGATCTTGTAGGGGACGAGCTTCTTGTCCTTCTCCACCATCGGGTCGTCGTAGCGCCGGCCGATCAGGCGCTTGATGGCAAACAGAGTGTTCATCGGGTTGGTTACGCCTTGCCGCTTGGCGGGCAGCCCGACCAGTCGTTCCCCGTCGTCCGTGAAAGCGACGATCGAGGGGGTGGTATTAGCGCCTTCAGCGTTCTCGAGCACCTTGGGCTTGGAGCCCTCCATGACCGCGACGCACGAGTTGGTGGTGCCGAGGTCGATGCCGATGACTTTGGCCATTTCCGTGATCCTCTCTTTTGCGGCAGACCGCCCGAACCCAATGACTTGGCGTCCGGCTTTCCCGAGGCCCCCAACGACCCGCAGGAAACGGTCCCCTAGAGCTGCGCAGGTTATGCTCGCTTATATAGTAGTGGCTTTTGGGGCCGCAATGGTTGCAGTAGATCTGGCGGCAAGGCTCACCCTCAAGACTGTTGATCGATGTCTAAAGGCCACGGGTCCGACCGGTTGGCGATGACCGGCCCGACGGCTTCCGCTACCTGCGCGGCTGTCTCAGCCCGAATCGGCAAGCCCTGCTCCTGGCCGGATCAGGTCGGTGCTGGCCGAGGCCCCCTACTACGTGCCCGACCATGCCCCGCACGGGCAGGCCCTTCTCCGTGCGCATGACCAATTGCGGCCCCCTCGGGTGGGTGTCCGACAAGGCTGGAGGCTACCGCTACCAGGCCGAGCACCCGCTGACGGGCCAGCCGTGGCCGCCCATGCCCAAGCTGCTGCTCGAGCTGTGGGAAGGTGTGGCCGGCTATCCCCTGCAGCCCGAGGCTTGCCTGATCAACTATTACGCAGCAGGCGCCAGAATGGGCTCGCATCGCGACGAGGACGAGGAGGATAGGCTGGCTCCGGTGGTGTCCATCTCGCTCGGGGATGATGCCACTTTCCACATCGGTGGCCTGCGAGCGGACCGGCCGCAAGCAGCGAATCGTTTTGCGGTCCGGGGACGTGGTGGTGCTCGGCGGGGCGTCGCGCATAGCCTACCACGGCATCGACCGCATCCATCCGGGCACCTCGACGCTGCTGGCGGAGGGTGGGCGACTCAACCTGACGCTGCGACGGGTCGTTGCCGGGCGGGCCAGAGCGTGACGACGCCAAACGCCGCGGAATATTGTCGCCAGCTTAGAGCGCGTGGAGGAAGTCGGGGCCAGCTTTGTCCAGAAGCTCGGCCGCTGCGTCCTCGGCCAGCTTGATGGCCTCCTCGGGCCGGCCTTCCCGCCGCGCCGCGTGGCACCGACTGCCGTCGGGCGTGAGGATCGCGCCGCGGAACATGAGGCGTCCTCCGACGAGCTCCGCCAGGCCGGCGATCGGCGTGCGGCAGGAGCCGTCGAGCTCGGCCAGGAACGCGCGCTCGGCCGCAATGGCCAGCGCCGTCGGCTCGTGATTGATGGGCGCGAGCAGCTCGGCCATGGCCACATCGTCGGCCCGCGTCTCGATGCCGATGGCGCCCTGCGCCACGGCCGGCAGCATCTCGTCCGGCGGCACCGGCGAGGTGATGCGCGTCGGCCAGCGCCCAGCCGCTTCAAGCCCGGCGCACGCCAGCAGCGTCGCATCGGCGGCGCCCTCGGCGAGCTTGCGCAGCCGCGTCTCGACATTGCCGCGCAAGGGCACGACCGTCAGGTCGGGCCGCAGCGTGCCTGACCTGCGCCTGGCGCCGCAGCGAGGAGGTGCCGACCACGGCGCCGCGCGGCAGGTCGGCGAGGCGTGGCGGCCTTGCTGCTGATGAAGGCGTCGCGCACGTCCTCGCGCGGCAGACAGGCATTGGATCGTCAGTCCCGGCGGCAGCAGCGTCGGCATGTCCTTCATGGAATGCACGGCGATGTCGATCGTCGCCGGCCAGCAGCGCCTCCTCGATCTCCTTGGTGAAGAGACCCTTGCCGCCGGCCTCGGCCAGCGGCCGGTCCTGGATGCGGTCGCCCGAGGTCCTGATGGCGCGCACCTCGAATGCCAGCCGGCCGGGCCCGTGCGCTGCCTCCAGGCGCTGGCGCACCTCGTGCGCCTGCGCCAGCGCCAGTGGCGAGCCGCGCGTGCCGATACGGATGGTCGATGCTTGCAAGCGCTCGTTGTTCCGATGCTAGGCGGAGCCGGACATCAAGGCCGCGTCCGTGTTATGCCTCCGTCCGGGCGCCGGTGCAAACGAAGCCCGATGCACCCGACAGCCAACGGATACGCGCCCGAGACGCTCGTGCTCGGCATCGAGACGAGCTGCGACGAGACGGCGGCAGCCGTCGTCGCGCGCGCAGGACCGGGCCGCGGCCGCATCCTCTCCAACGTCGTGCGCGCGCAGTGGGAGCAGCACCGCCGCTATGGCGGCGTGGTGCCCGAGATCGCCGCGCGCGCGCACGTGGAATGCCTCGACGAGATCATCGTCGCAGGCCTTGCGCGAGGCCGGCATCGGTCTAGCCGACGCTCGATGCCGTCGCGGTGACGGCGGGTCCCGGCCTGATCGGCGGCCTGCTGGTCGGCGTCACGACGGCCAAGGCGCTCGCGCTCGTGCACCGGCTGCCGCTGGTTGCGGTCAATCATCTGGAGGCCCACGCGCTGACCGTCGGCCTCACCGAGGGACTGCGTGCCGCCCTACCTGCTGCTGCTCGTCTCGGGCGGGCACACCCAGCTCCTGATCGTGCACGACGTCGGCCGCTATCAGCGGCTCGGCACCACCATCGACGACGCCCTGGGCGAGGCCTTCGACAAGACGGCCAAGCTTCTGGGGCTCGGCTTTCCCGGCGGGCCCGCGGTTGAGAGGGCGGCCCGCGGCCGGCCACGCCGACCGCTTCGCCCTGCCGCGGCCGATGCTGGGCCGGCCGGAGCCGCATTTCTCTTTCGCCGGCCTCAAGACTGCGCTCCGCCATCAGGCGCAGGCGCTCGTCCCGCTGCGACGATGCGCGACATCGCCGACCTGTGCGCGGCCTTCGAGGCGGCGGCGGCCGCAGAGCGTGGCCGATCGCGTGCGGCGGGCGATGGAGATCGCCGCAGGGTCCCTCGATGCGGCGGGCGGACGCCATCTCGTGGTCGCCGGCGGCGTCGCCGCCAACGTGCGCCTGCGCGCTGCGCTTGCCGCAACCGCCGCCGCGCTCGGCTTCGAGCTGCACGCCCCGCCGCCGGCGCTGTGCACCGACAATGCCGCCATGGTGGCCTGGGCCGGCGCCGAGCGCCTTGCCCGCGGCTGGACCGACGGCCTCGACTTCGCAGCCCGCGCGCGCTGGCCGCTCGACCCCGACGCCACGCCGGCGCTGGGCGCCGGCAAGCACGGCGCGAAGGCTTGAGGCTCCCTCACCCCACCTTTTTCAGTGGGGAGAGGGTCCGGGTGAGAGGCGGATGGCTCCGACGTTCCGGCTGCCGCTCACCCGGACACCTCTCCCCGTAAACGGGGAGAGGGAATGCGCTCAACGCTCCGGGATGCGCTCGGTGGGGGTGATCTCGACCGTCTCCAGTCGGCCATCGCGCAAGATGCGGATCGGTCACGCGCCTGTCGATGCGGGAGCCGTCGAGAATGCGGGCGATGTCGTCGATGCCCGTCACGGCCTCCTTGTCCAGCCCGACGATCACGTCGCCCGGCTCGAGGCCGCCGGCCATCGCCGGGCTGCCCGGCTGCACCTCGACGACGCGCACGCCCGACTCCTGCGTCAGCCCCGAGCGCACGCGCAACCGCTGCGGCAGGTGCACCTGGTCGCCGGCAATGCCGAGCCGCGCGCGCCGCACACGGCCATGCTGCAGCACCTGGGTCAGCACGTGCTGCGCCGTGTTGGAGGCGACCGAGAAGCAGATGCCCTGCGCGCCCATGATGACGGCGGTGTTGACGCCGATCACCTCGGCGCGCGAGTTGACCAGCGGTCCGCCGGAGTTGCCCGGATTGAGCGCGGCATCGGTCTGGATCACGTCGCCGATCAGCCGGCCGTTCTGCGCGCGCAGCGAGCGCCCGACCGCGCTGACGATACCGGCCGTCACCGTCGACTCGAAACCCAAGCGGGTTGCCGATGGCAATGGCGATCTGGCCGGGCTTGATCTTCTTGGAGTTGCCGAGCCTTGCCGCGGGCAGGCGATCGCTGGTCTCGGCGCGCAGCACGGCGATGTCCGTGTCGGGGTCGCGCCCGAGCACGCGGGCGGCCACGCGACGCGAGTCGGTCAGCGCCAGCAGCAAGACCAACCGAACCAGTACATGCAAA
>CAVTVO010000003.1:0-33026 GCA_963738065.1 uncultured Alphaproteobacteria bacterium | reverse complement strand
GACCTCCAGGTTCTGGGCAGAGCGGACACCCTGATCGGGAGGATTTGGCTCAATGTCATGGCGCGCCGGTTCGGGCTGTTCGTCGCTTGCGAGGCCTGGTTGCGGTGTTCGGACTCGGCATGGCCGATGTGGCCGGCTTCTACGGGCTTGCAGCAATACTTGGGGGCCGGTGTGGGCGGCAGCGCATTGTGGCGGTCGCCAGCCTGACCATCGCCCTGATCGTCGCGCTCCTGGGCACGGAGCATCCGGCCCGGGCCGGAGATCGAGCTCGCATTCGATATTGCAGTGGCCATTGAAGCCATTCAAGCTGACGCCCGCGATATCAAGAACACCGTCGATTTACTCGGGCAGCAGATCCGACAAACCAAGGATACCATCGCGGGTTTTTTTCATCGCCCGTTGGACACCACAGCCGAGCACCTGCTCGTTCCTGCTGTTCTGTCGATTGTCCGAGGCTTGCGCGCGAACAAATAGGTCTGAGAGCAGAGCATCTCCGTTCGGATGTAAGAGATCGTTCGAGGCGCATCGATGGCGAGAGCGAACGCTTCAAGGGGAAATCGGGAAGAAGGCGGCGATGTTTGGAGATCTAACGTTTTGGTTGTTTGTCGCGCCCGGCTTGCTGCTTGGCCTGTATGCGCAGGCGCGCATCCAAGCGAACTATGCGCGTTATTCCAGGGTCGGCACCTCCGCGGCATTGCGGGAGCGCAGGTGGCGCGAGCATTGCTGGATGCGCAGCGGACTCCAAAGCGTGCGAATTGAATTGACGCCCGGCATGCTGAGCGACCACTACGATCCGCATTCGAGACGTTATGCCTTAGTCCAGAGGTCTACTACACGCCAAGCATTGCGGCCGCGGGCATCGCTGCACATGAAACTGGCCATGCATTGCAAGATGCCGCCGGGTATCTGCCTCTCAAGGCGCGATCGCTGATTGTCCCCGCGGTCCAATTGAGCGCGAAAATCGCTCCATGGTTGTTCATCGCCGGAGTGCTGCTTGGCGCGAACTTTGTTTGGCCTGGACAGGAGTCATCCTATTCGGGGCGCAGACCCTCTTCACCTTCATTACCTTGCCCGTCGAGTTCGATGCCAGCGCTCGCGCACAGCAGCTGCTCGCGAGCCAGGGGATTGTTCGTGGCGAACAACAGGTGGAAGGAATTGAGAAAGTACTCGGGGCCGCCGCCTGGACCTACGTGGCAGGTGCTGTTTCGTCGGTGGGGGCATTTCTCTATGTTGCCTACATTGTCTACTCGATGGTCCGCCGCAATGAGTGAGGCTTTGCCAGCCTCGTCTCGATGTCGGCTCGGGGTCATTGAACGAAGGCGCTACGCGCCAGCCTGTTGGCGAGCGGGGTAGGGCGGTGCGTGACGGTGGCGAGGATAGGGTGCGGTAACGTGATGGGAAGTGCCCGGTCTTGAGGATCGAGGGGTGAAGTCACTCCAACCTCGAGACCAGGAGCACCCCAGTGAGCCAGAGCACAGCAAGCGCCAAACCCATCAGCCCGTTGCGCCGTCGCATGATCGAGGACATGACCGTCCGCGGCTTCGGCGAGAAGACGCAAAGCGATTACATCCGTCACGTTAAGAACTTCACAATCTTCCTCGGCCGCTCACCGGACACGGCCGAAGGCGAGGAACTGCGCAAGTTCCAACTCCACCAGCGCGAGCAGGGCGTGCAGCCGCCGACCATGAACGGTGCGGTGGCGGCACTGCGGTTCTTCTTCACGACGACCTGCAATCGGCCTGAGATGGCCCGTCATCTGAGGCTCGTGAAGCAACCGCAGAAGCTGCCCGTGGTTTTGACGACGGAGGAGGTCTTCCAGCTCCTGGAGGCAGCACCCAGTCCGAAGTACAAGGCCGCGCTCGGCGTTGCCTATGGCGCCGGCCTGCGTGTGTCGGAGGTCGCCAACCTCAAGGTGTCGGACATCGACAGCGAGCGCATGGTGCTGCGCGTCGAGCAGGGCAAGGGTCGCAAGGACCGCAACGGCATGCTGTCGCCGCGGCTCCTGGAGTTGCTGCAGGAGTGGTGGCTGGTCGGACAGCCGACGACGTGGCTGTTTCCGGGCCGCGATCCCTTGCTGCCGATCACGGCACGCCAGCTCTACCGGGTCGTGCGTGACACGGCGGATGCGGTGGGGATCGAGAAGCGGGTATCGCCACATACCCTCAGGCACAGCTTCGCGACGCACCTTCTGGAGCAAGGTACCGACATTCGCGTGATTCAAGTGGCTCTGGGGCATTCCAAGCTCGACACGACGGCGCGCTATGCGCATGTCGCGAGCAAGGTTCTGCGCGATGTGCTGAGCCCGCTCGATCAGCTCACGCCGCTCACGTCCAAGAAGGGCACGCCGAAGTAGCCGGCGGACAATCGTGTCTCGTCCGGCCCTGGAGGTCGCGGACATCTTCCGCGACCACGGCCCCGCTTGGCGTCACGCCATGCGGGGCCACATCAGCTTCGAGCAGCTGAAGGTGATGAGCGCGATCGAGGCCTGCCGCACGGCGAGCCTCGGCGGGCATGTTGCGCGTTGTGAGAACCCGGCGTGTGGACACACGACGATCTCCTACTGCAGCTGCCGGAATTGGCATTGCCCGAAGTGCCAGGGCAGCCAGGCCCGCGAATGGCTGGAGGCGCGCCAAGCCGAGCTGCTGGAGGTGCCGTACTTCCACGTCGTGTTCACGCTGCCGCCTCGCATCGGCGCGATCGCGTATCACAACAAGGCCGTGGTCTACGACCTCCTGTTCAAGGCGAGTGCGGAGACGCTGCTGACGATCGCGGCGGACCCGAAGCGACTCGGCGTCAGGATCGGCTTCACGTCGGTGCTGCACACCTGGGCCAGCGCGATGACGCATCATCCGCACGTGCACATGATCGTGCCGGGTGGAGGACTGACGCCGGACGGATCGAGATGGATCAGCGCCTCGGAGGACTTCCTGTTGCCCGTGCCAGTGCTGGCGGCGATGTTCCGAGGCAAGATGCTGGCGATGCTGAAGGTGGCGCACGAGGCCGGCCGTCTGCAGCTCTTCGGCGCCTTGGCCGATCTCGCCGACAAGGCGGCATTCAAGGCGTTCCTCGATCCGCTCTACACGACCAACTGGCACGTCCACGCCAAGCGCCCGTTCGCGGGACCTGAAGCTGTGCTCGCCTACCTCGCCCGCTACACCCACCGCGTCGCCATCTCCAACAGCCGGCTGATCTCCGCCGACCAGACCGGCGTGACGTTCCGCTACAAGGACTATCGGATCGAGGGGCCGGACCGCTACAAAACCATGACGCTGGCACCGGCCGAGTTCATCCGGCGCTTCATGCTGCACGTCCTGCCGAAGGGGTTCCATCGCATCCGGCACTACGGACTGCTGGCGCGCAGCCGCACCAAGGCCGATACGCTGGCGCGGGCGCGCGAGCTGATCGCCGCGGCGGCGCCCCCACAGCCACCGCGGCCGGCGAAGCTGGATGAGCGACCGCCGGCACCGAGGCGACAGACAAGCCGATCCATCCCTGCCCATGTTGCGGTGGTCGCATGATCATCATCGAGACGTTCGAGGCGGGCTCGACGCCACGCAACAGACCGACCGCGTCGGCGATCGCCATCAGGGTCGACACGTCATGACGCCGATTGCACCTCCATCACGCAACAATGCTGCTGGGCTGTGCTGCTGGTCGATGTCCGGCAACGACGATGCTCGGCCTCAGTCTCCATCGCACCCACGCAACAGACCTCCAAAAGCCTCAGACAGCGCGTTCTCGACGCTGGTTGGCCGACCATCGCACCGGCGCCACTCATGCGCGGCGTCAACGCCCGCCGCACCGGCCCTTGCTGCACGCCCAGTGCCGACCAATTCCCCATAGAGCCCGCTGAGCCGGCTGCCCCAATCCCGCGCCTTCCTTCACTGGCGGCTTTCGAACGCCGGCCCCGGTGCGCGTGGCAACGTTCGTGACGGGCCGGCGTCCGAAACCCGTCACAAGGGCGACGAACTGAACTGCGTCCACACTTCGTCTGCTCTACCCCCACATTGCTGACGGAATTGCTGCACCGCCGCGAACTGTCGGTCCGTGTCAGGAACAGACCTACCGAAGGAAATCGAGAACGGCAGCCCAGGACGCCTTGGCCGCTTCCGGGTTGTAGCCGAGCCTGCCGAATTCGGCCCGCTCTGGCAGGCCCCTCATGTCAAAACCATGACGCGCATTGGGGTACAGAACCCTCCGCAACCGGATGGGCTCTGTTCGCCCTTCATGTTGAAGAGCAGCGATACGCGGCCTGAAGACAGCGCTCGGGCGTGAAGCTTTCACCAAGCCGTTCAATGGCACGGCGCCAGCCAAGGTAGCTGGGCAGATACCAAGATGCGACGCCCTTGAATGGTCGCAGCCAATCCTTGAGACGGCTGGTGTAGGCGTTGACGTTCTGAATGTGGAAGCCTTTGTAGGCGTGCTCGCCGCGGCTGGTGATGATGGGGATGTGCAGGATGTTCTCGGCGTGGGCAAAGGCACCGTAGGCGTCGCGTCCGTCGCTGACGAGAACGGCGTCCTTGGCAACGACCGGCTTGAGGTGACCGGCAAAGGTGCGAGCCTGAAGATCGGGGAGCACCTGGTCGGTGGTGGCACCGCTGCGATCGCGTACGATCAGGACGCAGTCGTGCTCCTCGGTCGAGAGCCCCTTCTTCGCCTTGCCGCCGCGCTTTCTCGGTGCTCGGCCGACGAGCCGCTTGGACCCCTTGGCCGACTTGAGGATGAAGGTCTCGTCCGCTTCTACGATACCGGTGACAGCCCTCGCCTTCGCGCCCTTCGAGGTCGCCAGGAACCGATGTCGCCAACGAAACGATGTCTCCAGATGCACGCCGACGCGCTTTGCAGCCTTCCTCAGGCTCAGCCCGTCGACGATCGCGCGCGCATACTCGAGCCACTTCTCCCGCTTCTGCAGGTGGGCCAGCGGCGTGCCGGTGAGCGCGTTGAAGGTGCGCTCGCAGGCCTTGCACATGTAGCGCTTCATGCCGGTCGCAACGCCCCACTTGCTGAACGCTTCCGACCCGCAGTGGCCGCACGCCGGCGCCTTGGCGAACTCCGCCTCGATCAGCGCAACGGCCTCGCCAGCCGATCTCCGCGACGACAGCACTGCCATCAGCGCATTCCGCTGCACTGTCGTCAGAGACCCGAGATCGGCAAGCAACGCCCTGAATTCCTTGACCTTCATGATCATCTCCCGCGAAGCAATCACGCGGAGATCATGCGCCTACATTGAGTCGGAACAGAGCCACCGGATGGGAGACATCGCTTTGATCACTGGATCACAAAGGCCAGGAAGGGCAACCTGATCCATTGCGCCCATGAGTATCAAGCCGGAGACGCTTGTCGACGTCCATGGCATCGCAAGACGGCAGTCGGATAGTACATGACCGCCTTTGCCAGCAGTGGTGGCGACCCTGGTGGTAAAGTCTTCAGTGCCGCGAGGACATCCGCCGCCGCCATACGACCAACCGATCACAAATATCTTGTTAGGGTCGACGCCCGACTTGCTCAGAATCCACCGGGCTGCTTCATGAATGTCGGCGGCGACCTGAGCATGAGTAACGTAGCGGCCGCCACCACAATCCGTCAGCTGCCGACGGCTTAGATAGTCCACAAAAACCACGAAGTATCCGGCCGCCTGTAGCTCCTTCCCCCGCTCCTCGTAGTGATCGACACCGTTGCGAACCACAAAGCCGGAACATCCGGGAACAATCAGTACAGCGGGGCTCCGAGCGTCGCCGGAGGGCGCCAGAACTCGGAAGGGCTCCTGAGCGAAAGCCAGGAATCCGATAGAGAACCATCGCGTACAAGAAATCTTAACAGACGTATCGTTCTCAGACGAAGCGAGAGCATAGGACGAGTTTTGCGGCTGCCTATTTGGCACGCTTCAATACGATCTCGCCCGAGCCACCGCCCGACGCAGCCGGGGTGGTCCACATTAGTGTGTCCCCTATGAGGGTGAAGGGTCGCCTCTGCTCGACCCCGTTCCAGTTGGGAAACGTGCTCGTTTCTATGCGAAAGGTGATCGTCTTGTCGGCCTCGTTAACGACATACCTGCCAAAGTGAGCAATCGTTCCCTGCACTACGGCTTTGTATTCCTCCGGCGAGCCCTGCATGCGATTGCTTGATGCAAATTTCGCGAGTTCAGCGCGCGCGTTGATCAGCGCGTAGTGGCCGCCGGCATCGAATATCGCAATACCCTGCGGATTGGGACCGTACATCGCCGTGCGGCTGCCATCGGGGCGAACCGTATCAACGGACACATAGGTCCAGGCACCGATGAGCTGATCCTTGAGCGTCTTCTGCTGGCCGATTGCCCGACCCGAGGGCGACGCAACTGCGATTGACAGCAGCGCCGTCGCACCGGCTGATACAAGGGCTTTGCGCCAGAATGACCGCAGCCGATGCTCGGCGGTTGAAGAAAGTGGGGCAGTGAAATGCATAGCCGCGCTCCTGATTGACTTTCCACAAATCGCGATCATCCCGCCCGGGTGATGCTCACTTCGGAAACTGCGTTGAACCGCTGTCCGAGAGGTCCGGACTGGCCGTTCCCGAACTTCAGGATCGCAACGTACGTGTTCCCATTCCCGACCATAAGATGGCAGACTGAAAGGCATCCTTCCGAAATTCGGGAAGCTAGGAATGGACCGGCTTGAAGCGATGTCCGTACTACTCGCGGTCGCCGAGGCCGGTAGCATTTCAGCCGCCTCGCGGAAGCTTCGCATGCCCCTTGCTACTGTCAGTCGCAAGGTCTCCGAGCTCGAAGCACACCTGAAGGTGCAGCTGTTGATGAGGTCGAACCGGCAAGTGGTGCTCACCGAGGCGGGAAGGTCATTTGTTACTGCTTGCCGTCGCATTCTTCAGGATGTCGATGAGGCCGAACGTGAAGCCGCCAACGAACTCAGGATACCAAGAGGTGAATTGATTGTTTCTGCGCCTATCGCACTCGGGCGGCTCTATCTGCTCCCAGTCGTCGTAGACTTTTTGAGGGACTACCCGGGCATAGATGTGCGGATGATGCTTGCGGATCGCCGCCTAAATCTGATCGACGATCATATCGATGTCGCACTACGTGTCGGAGAGCTGCTGGACAATAGCTTGATAGCGAAGAAGGTTGGCACCGTTCGTCGCGTAGTCTGCGCTAGCCCCGCGTACCTTGAGCGTCGTGGCACCCCGATGAGCCCCGATGACTTGAAAGATCACGATTGCCTGACCTTTGAAAATACGCTCTCGGCTCAGGCGTGGAATTTCATGGTAGGCAGTACTCAAAAGTCGGTCCCGATTCACTCGCGGTTGGTTGTCAGCACGGCAGAGGCGGCCGTCGAAGCTGCGGTCGCGGGCGTGGGGCTGACACGAATGCTCGACTACCAAATTTACAAGCAGCGCCGCGAGGGCAACCTCACTGTGGTTCTGGAGGCCTTCGGAACTCCGCCAAAGCCCGTGCACTTGATTTATGAGCAGGCCGCATACCTCCCGCTGAAGAACTCGTAGGTTTCTGGACCACGCTGCGCCTAGACTGAAGGAGGCGTTCCGCGCGCTATCAAACTAGCTTTGGCGCAGCGAGCCAATCAGATGCTCCCTCTGTCGCGGGCCAATTCGCAGCCTCAGCCTATTGGGGCCCTCAAAAAGCAGAGTCTGGATCGGGTCGTGTGTCACGAAGCATAGCCGGTCCACACGGTTGCGCGCAACTCAACGAGAGATGAAGGAGGGCCCTTCGGGCTCGGCGATCAGGAGCAGAGCCCAAGCCACTGCAAGCTGCTGCGGTCAAAAGCCGTGGTGGTGAGCGTTGCAGTCAAGGTTCGGACAACAGTTCGGCCGGCGAGATCGAGGAAGGCGAGCGCAAGCGAACCGCTGCAGAAGCGTCGAAAGCGGATTAGGCGATGTCAGAACCGCGGGGTGACCCTTCCTGCGGGATAAGCCTGGGCGATGCCCTGAGACGGACCGGGCGGCATCCGGCGTGTAGGCGGCGCGAGCCTCGATCAGGCTCTTGTTGGGAACGTGAGAACCTGTGCGTCGTCGTGCTGTCCGGCGTTGATGGGCAGCGCGAAGGGAGAAGCCGCAAGCGGTTGCAACCGCGAGGGTGAGAGTACCGACGCGGCGCGCAGGGACGGAGCAGCCCGTAGTAGTGACGAAGGCTCTGTAATGGGGCTGGAGCGAAGGGGCTGCGTTGTTCAGCCTGGCCTGCGGGCCAACCGATCAAGCCGGAGGCATGCCTCTGGCCCAACGGGAGGAGCCCGTGGATCAGGCAAAGCCGTTCTCGATCGCCAAGCGCGAGGTCTGGGAAGCCTTCAAACGTGTGAAGGCCAACCAGGGAGCGGCTGGAGTAGACGGACAGTCGATTGCAGACTTCGAGGCCAACCTTTCGTGCAACCTCTACAAGCTCTGGAATCGGCTGTCGTCAGGGAGCTACTTTCCTCCGCCGGTGCGTCGCGTCGATATTCCGAAGGCGAGTGGCGGGACGCGACCGTTGGGCATTCCGACGGTTGCCGATCGCATCGCTCAGGAGGTCGTCCGGCGCGCGCTGGAGCCGAACCTGGAGCCGGTGTTCCACGCCGACTCCTACGGCTATAGACCCGGCAAGTCTGCCATCGATGCCGTGGCCAAGGCCCGCGAGCGCTGCTGGCGCTCGGACTGGGTTCTCGACCTCGACATCAAGGCCTTCTTTGACAGTCTTGATTGGGAGCTCATGCTCGCGGCCGTTCGTCGTCATACGAACAGCCCGTGGGTGCTGCTCTACATCGAGCGCTGGCTGAAGGCACCCGTGCAGATGGAGGATGGCTCGATCGTCGCGCGCACGACGGGGACGCCACAGGGCGGGGTGATCTCGCCGCTGCTGGCCAACCTGTTTCTGCATTATGCCTTCGACATGTGGATGGCGCGGGAGTTCCCGCATATCCCGTTCGAGCGGTATGCCGACGATGCGATCTGTCACTGCCGAAGCGAGGCGGAGGCGCGTGTCCTGCAGGACGCGCTCGCCGCCCGATTGGCCGAGTGCAAGCTGACGCTGCATCCCGAGAAGACGCGTATCGTCTACTGCAAGGATGTGAACCGGAAGGGCGACTACCCCGACATCCACTTCGACTTTCTGGGCTTTCAATTCCGCGCCCGGAAGACGATGTGGGTCGTGAAGGGTCAGCGCATCTTCACGCACAGCTTCCAGCCTGCCGCCAGTCCGAAGGCGCTCATGCGCATCGGCCGGGAGATCCGCCGATGGGCGCTGCACCACCGCAGTGACAAATCCCTGGACGAGCTGGCCCGGATGTACAATCCAACCATCCGCGGCTGGATCACCTACTACAGCCACTTCTATCGGACGCAGTTGCGGCCGACCCTGAAGCGGATCGACGCCTATGTCATTCGGTGGGCCCGCCGCAAGTACAAGCGGATGGTCCATCAGACCAAGGGGGGAAGGGATTGGTTCGACCGGCTGCGCCGGAAGACGCCGAAGCTCTTTGCTCATTGGCCGCTATGTCATGGCAACGGCCGAACATCGGGAGCCGTGTGACTCGAGAGGGTCATGCACGGTTCTGGGAGCGCCCGGGGGTGAAATTCCTCCGGGCGACTCGACACGAGTTCGCCTGGCAGCGTTGGCGGGCGCGCGGCAGATGAACCTCCGATTCCCGACGAACGGATGCAGTGCACATCTGCTTCCCACCGCGGGTTAGAGGCGTGTCCGCTGAGGCTTGCCGCGCGCTAACTGCGCCACCCTGCACCGTCCCTACCCGTGCAGCTGTGTGGATATAGTGCGGATAATTCAGCGGGCGTTCAATCTAAGTCCTTGATTTAATTGGTCGGAGCGGGGAGATTTGAACTCCCGACCCCCAGTCCCCCAGTCCCCCAGTCTGGCTTCGAAGATTTGGCAATCGCGTCAATCGCAATCAGGGCCGCGCGGAGATCGTGGCGGCAGCGGCGTCCGGCATTCGTCATTAAGAGCGAGCACTTTGCCGTCGACGTCGCGGCGCGTTTTTGCCACGTGACCGGCGTCGCGGGTCCTGTGCGGGCGCTCCACTTTTTGGCTGGCTCAGTCGGTGCAGGGCTCGCGTGTTCGGCCACAACACGGTCGGCGCGACAGCGGTCGCACGTCCCGCAGCGCGGTGGATACTCCTCCCCGAAATACCGCCGGATGAAGACGCTGCGGCATTCCTCGGACTGGGCATAGTCGGCAATCAGTCGAAGACGCCGTTCGCCCTCGTAGCGGAAGGTCTTGAGTTTCGTCACGAGATCGCGGACGCCGGCTTTGAACGTCTGCCGGCGGCACGACGATTTCGATGCCGCCGTCCTGGTCCCGCTCAACGAGCTCCCGCCTCCTCAAGATCCGACAGCAGCACCTCGCAGATCCGTGCCGGTACGCCGGCGGAGTAGGCGAGCGTCTCGGCGGTCGGGGCGCGTTCCTCGCCCGTCCAGGCGGTGAGCGCGGCCTCAAGCCGCTCCAGATGCCGCACGCTTGGGCGGCTTTGCGCCTGAAGGTGCTCGTGGATTTCAAGGTCGGCGGGGTCGAACAGGAGAATGCATTGCGCCGGGCGGCCGTCGCGTCCCGCGCGACCGATCTCCTGAACATACTGCTCCAGGGATCCCGGAGCCTGGTAATGCAGGATGTAGCGGATGTTCGGCTTGTCGATGCCCATGCCGAAGGCGGTCGTTGCGACCATGATGAGGCGCCGGGACGGCTTCATGAACTGGCGCTGTGCCGCGTCACGATCGGCAGCACGCATCTTCCCGTGATAGCGCGTGACCGGGATGCGCGCGCGCCCGAGGGCGCCCGAGACTTCGTCCACCGCGGTGGTGGTGGCGCAATAGATGATGCCGGGGCGCTGCAGGCGCTTGATGCGCCGGGCAGCAGCGGGGAACTTCGCCGCGCCAGGCACAATATCGACGGTGAGGCCAAGGTTCTCGCGGTGCGCCGGTGCTACGAGCACCCGCGGGTTGTCCAGCCGAAGCCGTTCGGCGATGTCCTCGCGGACTCGCGGCGTTGCTGTTGCCGTGAGGGCAAGCACCGGCGGATTTCCCAGGCGCTTCCGCGGCGTTGCCGAGACGCAGGTAGGAGGGCCGGAAGTCGTGCCCCCATTCGGAGATGCAGTGGGCCTCATCGATGCACAGAAGCGCCGGCCGCGCGCGTTCGAACAAGGGCGCGGTCGCGGCCGACTCGAGCGTCTCGGGCGTCGTGAGAACGACCAGGCGGCCGCCCTTCTTGAGCCGCTCAAGCGCGGCGCGTCGCTCGGCGGCCCGCAGCCGGCTGTGAAGCGCGACCACAGGAACGCCGCGCTTCTTCAGAGCGCGCTCCTGATCCGTCATGAGGGCAATGAGCGGCGAGATGACGATTGTCGGCCGCTCAACGATCATCGCCGGAACCTGGTAGATCAGCGACTTGCCAAAGCCGGTGGGCAGCGACACGAGCGCATCGCGCCCGTTGAGAACGGCGAGCATCGCCGATTCCTGCTCGGGACGCAGGCTCTGGATGCGGAACGTCCGGCGCGCGGTCTGCCGGCAGGCGGTGAGCAGGCTCATGTGATTGTCGCCGCGTCTTTCAAAACTGGCGGCTCACCAGCGCATCGCCGATGTGCTCCGTCATGTGCATGTTTATGCCACAGGCGCGGGGTGCGAGCGCGTACCCGGGGGCAGCCTCGACAAGAAGGTTCTCACCTAGCCCGCACGCCGAGCGTCGATGAGGCGATCGGCCTCATTCCATCCGCGGCGCGATCGAAGTGCGCCTCGAGTTCTGCGGAGGCTCCGCGCAGGCCTACGACCACGTCGCGGTCGCAGCCACGTGAGGGTGGGGCATCGCTCAAGCTTGCAGGCTCCATCGCCGCATCGCGGCGGCAGGCTTTGCGTACCACTGGCGTACCACAGCCCATCGGCGCAGCTGATCGGCCGATCGGTACATCCTCAGCAAAGGTCTGATTTAGATAGAGAAAAGATTGGTTGCGGGGGTAGGATTTGAACCTACGACCTTCAGGTTATGAGCCTGACGAGCTACCGGGCTGCTCCACCCCGCGTCACTGGACTTCGCCCATCCTCTCCATGCCGACGCCGCGACGGCATCGGGGAATGGGCGAGGGCGGCACGAAATCGCAAAGCCGCGACACAGTACTGCCGATCCAGGCTAGTCGGACGGCAATACGGCTCCCGCGGCCGCGTCCTTATAGCAGCTTGCGATGGTTTGTGAACCCCTCGCAAACGGGGGTCGCACCCCCCGAGCAGCCGCATGGGTCGCAGACGGACAGGTTCTTCGATTCTGCAACGAGGGGCGGCAGATGGCACAGCGGATGATTTGGAGGGCACTGCGAGGGATATGAGGCGGACCGGACCAACTCGGCGACAACCGCCAAGTCCGGCGAGGAGCAGGCAATTGGAAAGCGTTAGTTCGGGGCGCCGGAAGCGCGAATTGGGCGTAGTCGCCCGCGCAAAAAAGTAAGATGCCGGACCGAAATCGGGCCAGCGACACAATAGAATTCACTCTACGCTGCGAAGACCTGTTGGTCTTCAGTGCTGACTATTGTCTTGCAGCTTTGTCATCTCTTCCTTTATTCTCAGTTTTTCTTTCTTCAGCCGACTAATCTGCAGGTCATCTCCGCCAGGTCGGGCCATTTCTTCTTGAATCTTCATCTCCAGCATGCGGTGCTTCTCGGATAGCTCTGCGAGATGTCCGGCAAGCGTCATTATGCCCTCCGTTTGCGGGTTGAAGGGAGGCGCAGTGTGACACGGAAGTGACGCTTTGTCTAACCGGCGAATCGCTGTGCACGACTATTTCCTGGGGATGGTTTGCAGTTCATTTTTCATGTCACAGCAATAACTTATGTCAGACCGCCCGGGCAGGCTTGCGGCCGCTCGTCGGCGGCGATAGTAATGCGCGAGTGCAGGCGGTTCCCGGCGGAGGGCCCAAAGGGCCGATGCAGCGACCGGACGAGCGCGAGCTCCGCGAGCAATTGGCGCGGCTGAGAGGCGAGCACCGCGATCTGGATAGCCAGATCGTGGCGGAGGAGATGTCGCCGCTCGCCGACCAGCTGCAGATCAAACGCCTCAAGAAGCGCAAGCTCGCCCTCAAGGACCGCATCAAGGCCATCGAGGACCAGCTGCTGCCGGACATCATCGCGTGACATCCCCACCTGCTCCGCTTGGAAGGCAGGTTGACAGGCAGGCTTGGCCTTGCGTTCGGCCGCGCTCTCCCATTTAACTCGTCGCCTTCGTGCGGAGCCCATCGTCATGGCCGGACAAACAAAGACCGGGCCGGCAAAGATCGGCATCATCATGGGCAGCCTGTCGGACTGGCCCACCATGAAGCGGGCTGCCGACGTGCTCGAGGAGCTCGGCGTAGCCTACGAGGCCAAGGTGGTCTCGGCCCACCGCACGCCCAAGCGCCTCTACGAGTACGCGGAAGGCGCCAAGGCGCGCGGCCTCAAGGTGATCATCGCCGGTGCCGGCGGGGCTGCCCATCTGCCCGGCATGACGGCCGCCATCACCCAGCTGCCCGTGCTCGGTGTGCCAATCGCCACCAAGGCGCTCTCCGGCCAGGACAGCCTGCTGTCGATCGTACAGATGCCCGCCGGCGTGCCGGTCGGCACGCTCGCCATCGGCGAGGCGGGCGCCACCAACGCCGGGCTGCTTGCCGCCCAGATCCTGGCGTTGGAGGACGAGGAGTTGGCCAAGCGGCTCGAGGCCCTGCGCGCCAAGCAGACGGCTTCCGTTCCAGAGGCGCCGAAGGACAATGCGTGAGGCCCTGCTGCGTCAGCCGCTGCCTCCGGGCTCCACGATCGGCATCCTCGGCAGCGGCCAGCTCGGCCGCATGCTGGCGCTCGCCGCGGCGCGCCTCGGCCTCAAGACGCACATCTATTGCGAGGAGAGAGGGCCGGCCTTCGACGTGGCGACGCGCACCAGCAAGGGCAGTTTCACCGACAAGGCCGCCCTCTCCGAGTTCGCGGCCGAGGTCGACGCCGTCACCTACGAGTTCGAGAACGTCGCCGTCGACACCGCGCGCCATCTCGCTACTCTCGTGCCCGTGCGCCCCGGCGCGCGTGCGCTGGAGGTGGCGCAGGACCGCCTGGCAGAGAAGGAGTTCATCGCCGGGCTCGGCATCGTGGTTGCTCCGTTCCGAGCCGTCGACGGGCCGGCCGATCTGCCGGCCGCGCTCGCCGCCCTCGCAGGCCCCGCCATCCTCAAGACGCGCCGGCTGGGCTACGACGGGAAGGGCCAGGCCAACATCGCGCACGGCGGGGATGCGGCCGCAGCCTGGGAGGCGATCGGCGCGCAACCCGCCATCCTGGAGGGCCGCATAAGCTTTGCGCTGGAGCTGTCCGCGCTCGTGGTGCGCAGCGCCGCCGGCGAGATGGCCTTCTACGAGTGCCCCCGCAACACGCACGAGGGCGGCATCCTGCGCCGCTCGGTCGTGCCCTCCGGCCTGCCGGAAGCCGATCTCGCCCGCGCCCGCGACATCGCCGGCGCAATCGCCGCCGCGCTCGACTACGTTGGAGTGCTGGCGGTGGAGATGTTCCACCTTGGTGCCGACGCACCGGCGTCCGAGCGGCTGATCGTCAACGAGATCGCGCCCCGCGTGCACAATTCTGGCCATTGGACCATCGAGGCCTGCAGCGTGAGCCAGTTCGAAAACCACATGCGCGCGGTTGCGGGCTGGCCGCTGGGCACGACCGAGCGGCACTCGGACGCCGAGATGACGAACCTGATCGGCAAGGACGCGCACGATTGGCTGCAGCTCGCCGGCGAGCCCGGCGTCTGCCTCCACCTCTACGGCAAGCGCGAGGCGCGCCCGGGCCGCAAGATGGGGCACGTGACGCGGCTGTCAGCGATCCCCGGGTCTCGCAGCGCCAGATGATCGGCCGTCGGCCTCAGCCGACGCGCCCGAGCCGGTGGACATCTTAACCGCCGTTTGCTAAAAGCTCACCAACGCGTGGAGGTGGGCCTCCAGGCGGCGGTTTGTGTTGTGCAAGCCCCATCTACTCTTCGAAATGCGGCAGACCTAACCCGAGGAAGACACCACTTGCTGGTTCAAGTCAGAGACAACAACGTCGATCAGGCCCTGAAGGCGCTCAAGAAAAAGATGCAGCGCGAGGGCATTTTCCGCGAGATGAAGCTGCGGAACTATTACGAGAAGCCTTCCGAGAAGCGCGTACGCGAGCAGGCCGAGGCCGTGCGGCGCGCCCGCAAGCTCGCGCGCAAGCGCGCGCAGCGCGAAGGCCTGCTGCCCGGCAAGGCCGCCGTCAAGCCGGGCGCCAAACCGGGCGGACGCCCGGGTGGCCCTCCCCGCAGCGGTAGCGGCGGTCCGCCTCGCAGTGGCGGTTTCGGCGGCGGCGGCGGTTTTGGCGGTGGCGGATTCGGCGGGTCGAGGTAGCGGGTTCGCTGCCCAAGCCCGCTCCGTCGACTCAATCCTCTGCAAGCTAATCCAAACACGCTCAGCGCGGCGTCGGGCGCGTGAGGTCGGCCGACCCACGCCCGCATCGCCTCGAGCGCGCCGTTGCCATTGAGGTAGAGGTCGCTGTGGCCGCCGGCCGGGAAGATGGCCAGGCGCTTGGGCTGATTGGCGCGCTCAAACAGCTCGCGCCCCATGGCCACGGGGATCACCGCATCGCGCTCCCCGTGCAGGATCAGGAGCGGTGCCCGCACCTGGGCAATGTACTTGCTCAACTCGTAGCGGTCGGCGAGCAGAAACCTCACCGGCAGGAACGGATAGGCTCTTGCAGCGACATCTACGATCGAGGTGTAGGGCGCGTCCAGAACAACGCCCGCAACCTGCCGCTCCGTGGCGAGCCGCACCGCAACTCCTGAGCCCAGCGACTCGCCATAGACGATGATCGAGGTCGGCTTCACGCCCTCGCGCAAGAGCGCCTCGTAGGCCAGGCGCGCGTCGGCGACGTTGGCCGCCTCTGTCGGGCTGCCCGTGCCGCCGCCATAGCCGCGATAGGTCATCATGTAGACGCCCCAGCCTTCGCCCATGAAGCGCTCGATGCGCGGGGCCCGGGCGGCCAGGCTGCCGGCGTTGCCGTGGAAATAGAGCAGGGTCGGCTGGCCGGACCGCGCCTTGCCGTACCAGGCGATGACGCGTGCACCATCGGGCGTCTCGAGTTCCCGCTCCTCGACGCCAGCAAGCCCCACCTGCGCCGGCGTCGTGCGGGCTCGGTCGGGGAAATACATGAGCCGGCGCTGGCCCAGGTAGGCGGCGAGCCCGACCACGCCATAGAGGCAAAGCGCAGCCACGATGAGCTTGACGAGCAGCGACATGGCGGCCTTCTCGCCCGCCCTGCGAGGAGGGTCAAGCTTCCGTCCGGCGCTTCGAATCGCTTGCGCCAAGGCGCATGCAAGAGGAGTCCGAGCCCCTCGTTGCGTATACGCAACCTTTTCCACTACGACGTTTTGTTGAAAAGTTGCATGTCCCATTGCGAGAATCGCAGCCGAAATGCAGTTGGACATACTATCCGACGACGGCTAACTTCTGTGCTGTGGCGTCACTGATAATGATCTGATTTGGTTCGCGTTTTCGTGATCTCCCGTCGCCGGTAGCTCAACAGGGAGATTGTCGCGATGACTGCCTTCATCAATTTCGCACGCAAGATGGCGCTGAGATGCTGCCGCAACGCCAGTTTCATTGGACGACCGCAGCGAAGCATTCCGGTCGGCCTCCTGATCCTCCTCGCCGCTTGCCTGTGCTCCTTGGAGGCGCTGGCGGAGATGCCGACCGACGCCGACATCGTGCGCGCCGTCAGGATTGTGCGCAACGGAGAGAGCATGATGACGCCAGGCGTGGCGACGGCCTCCGGGGTGGCCTACGACCTGGATGCGCGCATAAGCGCCGCAATGAAATTCTTGACGAATGTGACCCAGAGCGAATTTGAGACCGTCTACAAGCGCCTTGCCGATGAGTTCCTGCGCCAGGATGCGCTGGAGAGTTTGTTCGGCTTCAAGTTCGGCGTCGGCGTGTCCGTCACGACTGGCCACAGGAAGAACGCGATCCGCGATGCGGTGGTCGACACCAACCGGGTCGTGCGCATCACCAAGGAAGAGGACAGCACGATTGGATATCTGCTGGAGGCGCACTACTTCTTCGTCCCCGATCGGCCGTTCCTGAACCTGACGCCGGGCAACTGGGGCTACGGGCCGTTCGTCGCCATCCAGGCCGGCAGCGAGAAGGCGCTGTCGGGACTCGGTTTCGGCATGATGGTGGGCTTCAGGCAGCTGGGCTCCGGGATGGTGCCGGTCTCCAACCTGAGCTGGAACATCGGCATCGGCGCGCTCTACGACCCGTCTGTCAAAGTACTGGGCAACGGCATCGTCGCCAACCAGCCGCTGCCGGCCGGCGAGACCATTCTGCGCACCACCGAGGTCGGCAGCTGGGGCCTCATGGTCATGAGCTCGTTCAACTTCTGACGGCCGGAGTTCCGGGGACCGGGCGCCACACGGCGGAGGCGATCCAGCGATCGCCTCCCTACCCCATGGACTTGCCGATCTCCTCGGTCATCTTCTTGGCGTCGCCGAGCAGCATCATCGTGTTGTCGCGGTAGAACAGCGGATTGTCGATGCCGGCATATCCGCTCGCCAACGAGCGCTTGTTGAACATGACGGTGCCGGCCTTCCACACCTGCAGCACCGGCATGCCGTAGATCGGCGAGCTCTTGTCGTCCTCGGCGGCCGGATTCGTCACGTCGTTGGCGCCGATCACGTAGGCGACATCGGCCTGGGCGAACTCGTTGTTGATGTCCTCCAGCTCGAACACCTCGTCGTAGGGCACGTTGGCCTCGGCCAGCAGCACGTTCATGTGCCCCGGCATGCGGCCCGCCACCGGGTGGATGGCGTATTTCACCTCCACGCCCGCCTTCTTCAGGTGGTCGGCCATCTCGCGAAGCGCGTGCTGGGCCTGCGCCACCGCCATGCCATAGCCCGGCACGATGATGACCTTGCCCGAGTTCTTGAGCAGGAAGGCGGCGTCCTCCGCCGAGCCGATCTTGACGGGCTTCTGCTCCGCGCCGGCCGCCGGGCCTGCCGTCTCGCCGCCGAAACCGCCCGAGGATCACCGACACGAACGAGCGGTTCATGCCCTTGCACATGATGTAGGAGAGGATCGCGCCGGAGGAGCCGACCAGCGCGCCGGTGACGATCAGTGCGATGTTGCCCAGCGTGAAGCCGATGCCCGCCGCCGCCCAGCCCGAGTAGGAGTTGAGCATCGAGATGACGACCGGCATGTCGGCGCCGCCGATCGGCACGATGATGAGCACGCCGAAAGCCAGCGCCGCCGCGGTGATGGCCCAGAACAGCAGCGCCGAGCCGCCCGACTGGCAGAACCGGTAGATCAGCAGCACCAGCAGCACCGCCAGCGCCAGATTGATGAGATGGCGCGCCGGGAGAATGATCGGCTTGCCCGACATGCGCCCCGACAGCTTGGCGAAGGCGATCACCGAGCCGGTGAAGGTGATGGCACCGATGGCGACGCCGAGCGACATCTCGATCAGGCTCGCCGGCCGCTATGTTGCCGGGCGTGCCGATATGGAAGGCCTCCGGGGCGTAGAGCGCGCCCGCCGCCACGAACACCGCCGCCAGGCCGACCAGAGAGTGGAACGCCGCCACCAGCTCCGGCATCGACGTCATCGGGATGCGCCGGGCGATGTAGGCGCCGATGCCGCCACCGACCGCCAAGCCGCCGATGATCAGCGCCCAGGTCAGCTGCGAGCTGGAATCGCCGATCTGGCCGAGCGTGGTCAGCACGGCAATCGTCATGCCGGCCATGCCCAGCCGATTGCCGCGCCGCGAGCTTTCCGGGCTCGACAGCCCGCGCAGAGCGAGGATGAACAGCACGCCCGAGGCCAGATAGAGCAGCGCGACGACGTTGGGGGACATGAGCGTTTGAAGGGGTCAGACCCCTGACCTCGACGTTAGAGTTGAAATTCGACCGATTGCGTCAGGGGTCTGACCCCTTCCATGCCTCATTTCTTCGGCTCCCGCTTGCGGTACATGGCGAGCATGCGCTGGGTGACGAGGAAGCCGCCGAAGATGTTGACCGAGGCCATCGTCAGCGCGAGGAAACCGAACACCTTGGCAAGCGCGCTGCCGGAAGCGACGAGCGCCACGCCGACGGCCAGCAGCGCGCCGACCACGATCACCGAGGAGATGGCGTTGGTCACCGACATCAGGGGGGTGTGCAGCGCCGGCGTGACGGCCCACACCACGTAGTAGCCGACGAAGATGGCGATCACGAAGACCATCAACTGATAGACGAGCGGGCTCACGTCCGCGCCGCCGGCCGAGGCGAGTGCGGCACTGGGAAGCGCCAAAACGATCAGAAACGCGAGGATCGCACGCCGCAAATGACGCGCGCATTCCCCTCCCCCTTGTGGGGAGGGGTTAGGGGTGGGGGGATTCCAGGACCGTAGTGAGTTCCCCCCCTCCCCTTCCCTCCCCCACAAGGGGGAGGGAGATGCCGTCGAGGTTGTGGCGCGCGTCTGCATTCACGTCCCCTTTGGCAGCAGGCTCGGGTGGACGATCTTGCCGTCCTTGGCCACCAGCGTGCCTTTGACGATGTCATCGTCCCAGTCGACCTTGAGCGTCTTCTCCTTCTTGTCGATCATGGTCTCCAGGAAGGCGAGCAGGTTCTTGGCATAGAGGCTCGAGGCGTTGACCGGCACCTCGCCCGCCAGGTTCAGCGGCCCCACGATCCTGACGCCGTTGTGCTCGACGGTCTCGCCCGGCTTGGTCAGCTCGCAGTTGCCGCCGCGCTCGGCCGCAAGATCGAAGATCACCGACCCCGGTTTCATGCTTTCCACCATCGCCGCCGTGATCAGCCGCGGCGCGGGCCGGCCCGGGATCAGCGCGGTGGTGATGACGATGTCCTGGCCCTTGATGTGGGTGGCCACCAGCTCGGCCTGTTTTTTCTGGTACTCGGCCGACATCGGCTTGGCGTAGCCGGCGGCCGTCTGGGCCTGCTTGAACTCCTCGTCCTCCACCGCGATGAATTTGGCGCCCAGCGAGGCCACCTGCTCTTTGGTCGCGGGCCGGACGTCGGTGGCCGAGACGATGGCGCCGAGCCGGCGCGCGGTGGCGATCGCCTGCAGCCCGGCCACACCGACGCCCATGATGAACACGCGGGCCGCCGGCACCGTGCCCGCCGCTGTCATCATCATGGGCATGGCCTGCCCGAATACGGCCGCCGCGTCGATCACGGCCTTGTAGCCGGCGAGGTTGGCCTGGCTCGAGAGCACGTCCATCGACTGGGCGCGGGTGATGCGCGGCATGAACTCCATGGCCATCAGCGCCGCGCCGGTGGCGGCCAGCGCATCGAGCCCCGGCCGGTCATCGAAAGGAGCCAAGATGGCAGCCACGATCGCCCCCGGCTTGAGGGCCTTCACCTCGTCGGGCGAGGGTCGGCGCACCTTGAGCAGGATATCGGCGCCGGACAGTGCCTCGGCAGCGCTCGGGGCCACCGTCGCGCCTGCAGTCCTCAAGGCCTCGTCGGAAAAGCGCGACTGCGCGCCGGCGCCCGCCTCGACCTTCACCTGGCAGCCCAGCGCCGACAGCTTCTTGACCGTCTCCGGCGACACCGCCACGCGAGGCTCGCCCTCGCGCTCGGCCGTTACGGCAATCGTGACCATGGGCGCTTTCCTGGGTGGCCGCTAGCCAGGCGGCGCCGCTCGCGCGACCGCGGCCCGGTCGCGCGGGGACTAGGGCACGAGCGACAGCAGGAACAGCAAGATCACGACGACCAGAGCGATCAAGATCACGGTCGCCTTCAGGAAGCCCGCATAGGTGCGGACGTGCTCGGGGTAGTCCATCGCGGGATGGCCGCCTGCGGGGTCGATGGCCATAGAAGCTTCCCTCGCTGCTGGGGCAATTGAGTCTGGGCCTTCGTATCGCATGGCTCCTGGAGCTTCAAGCACCGGCTTCCGGGGAGGCGCTGCGGCACTTCTGCTCGGCAAGTGCTGCAGCCCGGCGCCAGGACCGCCTTCTCTCGCGCCCACTGGCATGCTTCAATTGGGGCAACTGCCCACAGACGGGAACGGAGGAAGCTCATGGACCTCGGCATGACGCCCAAGGTGAAGCCGCTGGTGGAGAAGGTACGCGCCATGGTGCGCGAGGAGATCATGCCGCTGGAGGCCGAGTACGAGGCTGAGATCGGCAAGAGCGGCAACCGCTGGACCTATACCAAACGCCAGGAGGAGATCCGCGAAGGTTTGAAAGCCAAGGCGCGCGAGCGTGGCCTGTGGAACTTCTGGCTGACGAAGAGCAAGGAAGGCTACGGGCTGACTACGGTCGAATATGCGTATCTTGCCGAGGAGATGGGCTGGTCCCGCCTGGCGCCCGAGACCTTCAACTGCGCCGCTCCCGACACTGGCAACATGGAGGTGCTGGAGCGCTACGGCTCGCCCGAGCACAAGGAGAAATGGCTCAAGCCCCTGCTCGAGGGCAAGATCCGCTCCGCCTTCGTTATGACCGAGCCGGGCGTCGCCTCCTCCGATGCCACCAACATCGCGCTCGACGCCAAGCTCGACGGCAACGAATGGGTGTTGAACGGCGAGAAATGGTTCGCCTCCGGCGCCGGCGACCCGCGCTGCAAGATCTACATCGTCATGGTGTGCACCGACGCGAAGGCAGACAAGCACAAGCGGCACTCGCAGATCCTGGTGCCGGCCGGCACCAAGGGCGTGGAGATACTGCGCGGCATGAAGGTCTACGGCGACGACGATGCTCCGCACGGCCACATGCACATCAAGTTCACCAACGTGCGCGTGCCGAAGGACAACCTGATCCTTGGCGTCGGCCGCGGCTTCGAGGTGTCGCAGGGCCGCCTCGGCCCGGGTCGCATCCATCACTGCATGCGCGCGGTGGGCCAGTCCGAGCGGGCGCTGGAGGCCCTGTGCCGCCGGTCGCTGTCGCGCGAGGCGTTCGGCAAGCCGCTGGCCCAGCTGGGCGCCAACTACGACATCATCGCCGAGAGCCGCATGAAGATCGAGATGGCGCGCCTGCTGTGTCTCAAGGCGGCCTACATGATGGACACGGCGTCCCCGCGCGAGGCGGCGCCGTGGATCTCGCAGATCAAGGTGGTCGCTCCGCGCATCGCCCTCGAGATTACCGACGAGGCCGTGCAGATGCACGGTGCCATGGGCATCACCCAGGACACCCCGCTCGCCCACATGTGGACGCACCTGCGCACCCTGCGCCTCGCCGACGGCCCCGACGCCGTGCACCGCCGCCAGGTCGCCCGCGCCGAGCTCAAGCGCTACACCAACCAGAAGACTTGAGGTGCTCCCTCTCCCCGCTCGCGGGGAGAGGGTCGGGGTGAGGGGCTGCGGCCCACTCCAACGCTGGAGCCTGTGGCTGCCCCTCACCCTATCCCTCTCCCCATGGAAGTATGGGGAGAGGGAATACGCGCAGGATGATCTCCCATGACCTCTTTCGCGCACCAGGCCGCGCAGATCGACACAGGCGCGCTCTCGAAATATCTCGAAGCGCGCCTGCACGGCTTCAAGGGACCGATCACGGCCGAGAAGACGCCGACCGGCCAATCCAACCCGACGTTCCTGCTCGCCTCGCCCAGCGGCCGCTACGTGCTGCGCAAGAAGCCGCCCGGCCAGCTCCTGAAATCGGCGCATGCGGTCGACCGCGAGCACCGCGTCATGAAGGCGCTGGAGGGCACGGACGTGCCGGTGCCGCGCATGCTGATTCTATGCGAGGACGACGGGATCATCGGCACCGCGTTCTTCGTCATGGAGTTCGTGAACGGCACCGTGTTCTGGGACCCATCCCTGCCCGAACTGGAGAAGGTGCAGCGCACCAAGCTCTACGACGAGCAGAACCGCGCGCTTGCCGCGTTGCATTCGGTCGACCCGGCCAAGGTCGGGCTCGCCGATTTCGGCAGGGCCGGCAGCTATTTCGCCCGCCAGCGCGACCGCTGGACCAAGCAGTATCGCGCCTCCGAGACCGAGCACCTGGAGGACATGGAGACGCTGATCAAGTGGCTCGAGCAGAACGAGCCGCCCGATGACGGCCGCTCGAGCCTGGTGCACGGCGACTACCGGCTCGACAACATGATCTTCAAACCGGACGGCTCGCGCCTGCTGGCCGTGATCGACTGGGAGCTCTCGACCATCGGCCACCCCTTCTCCGACCTCGCCTACCAGTGCATGCAGTGGCGCTTTCCCAACCACGAGACCATGCGCGGCCTCGCCAACGTCGACCGCAAGACGCTCGGCATCCCCACCGAGGAGGAGTACGTCGCGAAATATTGCGAGCGCATGGGGCTCGCCGAGATCCCGCACTGGAAGTTCTGCCTCGCCTTCTCTTTCTTCCGCCTCGCCGCCATCGTCCAGGGCGTCAAGAAGCGCGGCCTCGAAGGCAACGCCTCCAACCCCGAGAAGGCACTCAAGTCCGGCGAGCGAGTGCCGCTGATGGCACGGATGGGTGCGGAGGTGATCGGAGGCTAGCGCCGAACTGCCCCAAGCTCGGCCGGGCGACTATTCAACCGCTTCGAAGGGTTGGGAATTCGCGCAGAAAAGGACGGAAAGACAGCTTGGGTTTGGCTTGGCGGTCCCGGCAGGGCTTGAACCCGCAACCTCCGCGTTCGAAGCGCGGCGCTCTATCCAGTTGAGCTACGGAACCGTGGCGAGGGCCGTGGGGCACGAAGACCTCCGGCAATCGAGCTTACACGAAATTCCATCGCGATGCCGCTCGTCAGTGCGCCAGCTGCTTGATGAGGCTCGGCAGGTCGGGCGCGCACCACGCACCCTTCCAAGCCGCGCAGGCCACCTCGCGGGAGCCATCGAAGATCATGTCGAGTGCCACCCAGACGATGATGAGAAGGCCGATCCACGTGATCCACGGATAGCGCGCCAGCAGGCCGGCGATAAAATTGGCCGCGACCGCCATCAGCACGACGGCGACACCGAGGCCAACGACGAGCACCCAGCCTGAGCCCTTCGACGCTCCAGCGACAGCCAGCACGTTGTCGAGCGACATCGACACGTCGGCAAGCACGATCTGCATAACGGCGGTGCCAAAGCGCATCGGCACGACGGGGTCGCCGGCTGGCTTGGAACCCGTTCCCGCGGCATGGCCGCGGACGAGCTCGCGATACATCTTCCAGCACACCCACAGGAGCAGGATGCCGCCGGCAAGCGTCAGGCCGATGATGGCGAGGAGTTGGACGGTCACGGCGGCAAAGGCGACGCGCAGGATGACGGCGCCCACCATGCCCCAGAAGATCACGCGCGTCCTCAGCTCTTCCTTCACGCGCGAGGCCGCGAGGCCGACTATGATTGCATTGTCGCCCGCCAGCACTACGTCGATGACGATGACATTGACGAGCGCGACGAAGTTGAGCTGGAGCCAGTCGATCATTGCCTCGTCGCGATCCTCGTTCTGGGGGGCCATGGGGCGGGAGCCCCAGTGTCAACTCCCATACGTGTTCGCGGTTGCGTTGGCAAACAGGCGCTGCGCTGCGCCTGGCTCCGCGCTTGCGGCGGCTGCCGGATCGGCGGGCGCCTCACCCTCGAGTGCGCGCGTCGCTACACGCGCTTCGCCCAGACAACGCTCCCTGGGAATTGTTCGACGTCGTCGCCAAACCTATCCTGTACCGCTAGGATAACGCCCACGTGTGCGTCAATGCGCTCAACGTCACCCTTAGCATTCTTGTAGTTCACGTCGGTGTTGTTGAGGTGCGCTACGCTCAAAAGCTCGGCTCGATCAAAACGGCTCGGCAGATCAGTCAGATCATGCCCCAGCAACAAGCCACCTTTGCGGACTTTGGGAAGATAAGCATCGATGTCGGCGAGTGCGTCTGGATAGATGTGACATCCGTCCACAAACACTGCATCTAGTGACCCGTCTTCGAACAGCGGTGCTGCTTTGGTTGAAGGCGAGCGGATCGGGAACACCGTGTTTTCAAGATCAAAAATACACATGTTGGCGAGGAACCCAAAGTAGAGCGTGTCCTCCCAGACATCCACGCAATAGAGCGTGCCGCCGGTCCGCTTGATAATGTCGCCGACAATCTGCGTGCTACCGCGACCTGCGGCGCTGCCGATCTCAGCAACGCGCAGGGGACGCCCGTCGGCCTCTCGCCACAGCCGCTCGTAGATTTGCGTGATGGCGACCCGGTCCTCGATACCGAGAAGCCCGTTGACCCGAAACAAGACGCTAGGTGTCCACGGAAGCGCCTTGAAGTTGCCGTCCGGCAACATTTCTACGCCATGAAACATCTCGGGGAAGAACAGCGGTTGCCGCGCCAGACAGGGAATATGCTTTTCTAGTGGAAGCAGCCTGTCCATAACGTTGGACGGCAAGCCGCATTGGTCACTCCTGGCTTCAACTAGGAGCGGCAAGAGGTGGCGGGCTGCGCTTCGAAGATCGCCAAGTGTTCGCTGGTAAGATGAGGCGTTAGCCGGCCAATCGTCACTAAACCGCTCGATGAGTTCGATTTCCCGGACCACGCTTGAGTTGCCCGTACTCCGCTCAGACAAATGCCCCTCCTTTTGAGCTGCGACGATCTCCGCGATCTCTGGCGGACCCTAGCAGTCTCCTTGAAGCGCTTCCAGCGGCGGATGGATTAGTGACGACTACTCAGGCCAGCGCTTGGCTGCAATCTGGGGGTGTGGTCCAAGCAAAAAGAGCCGCAGCGCCGAGGCAGAGCCTAGTCTGGCGCTGCTACATTTGATGTGCGTCAAGTTGCGGGTCTCGGCCAACGAGCTGCTGGGCTACTCGGCGCCGCAAGTTCCCAAGCCACCGAACGGCTGCGCCTGGCTCCGCGCTCGCGGCGGCTCCCGCATCGGCGGGCGCCTCACCCTCTGCCCGTGCCGTGCTCGGTCTTCTCCCATCGGAAGGGATCGCGCACGAGCTGGTAGACCGCGCGGTAGGCGGCGAGCGATATCAGCAGCCAGTAGACAGGCAGCAGCAGCGCAAACATCGCCAGACCACGCCGGCCACGTCGCCACACGCTGACCATGCTGACGAAGATCGAGACCAGGTAGCCCAGCGCCAGATTGGCGCAGGCGACGACCCACAGCACTGTACCGGCCGTCGTCTCCGCCGGTGACAGGAGCTCGCCCGCCAGCCAATAGCTCCCCAGCAGCACGTAGAACAGCGGCTGCACCAGGGCTGAGACGATCAGCCCCGCCATCAGCGCGTGGAAGCCTACCGACGCCCTCAACCCGAGGTCGCGATGCAGGCGTGAGAACTCGCGGGTGTGCACGAGATAGGTCTGCATCCAGTTAATACAGCGCTTCTTTGGTAACCACATCGCCATAAACCCCTTCCATTGCTGGAGAATTTGGCGCAAACAGGTTCCGAGTTTGGGTCAATCCTTGGGTCAAGAGGTATGGACATACCGTATTCCTTCCCACGCGGAAAACACGGAACATATGTGTACAGAAGGCGCGTGCCTGATGACCTCCAGAGGGTCGTGGGCAAAGTCTGGTGGAAGATCAGCCTGAAAACCGCGCTTCCCTCCGAAGCGCGGCGATTGGCGACAGCGCACGCTGCCGAGCACGATGCCTTGATCGAGCACCACCGCGGGTTGCCGCAGTCTCGCCGCACCCTCGCTGAATTTGAAAGCCTGCAACAAGCCAATGTGCGCGACGCGGCGGCCGCAGAGTCCGTTCCAGCCGATCAACTCGCCCACCGCGCTCGCCTATGGGATCAGCGGCAAGCGGCAATTGAACGCCTGGCCAAGAGCATGCTCATCGAGGCCGAAAAGCGACTAGGGACTCTCACAGACACCGAGCGGGCGATCGCCGATGCCGGAGGCGGGCTCGCCCCTCTGTGGCGGGAGACGCGCTTCCAAGCTGCGGTCAATCATGCACTGAGCGAGATGTACGATGTTCCCCAGGAGAACGAGGAGAGCTTGACGCCCGCCGAGGCATTCATTCAGCAAGAGGAGCACGAGCGGGCGCAGCGCGCGTTGGCCGATGACGCAGTGCGCATCCGCAGGCGCACCGCGGTGTTGGAGAAATTGGATCTACGCTCTCCACAATCGCAACTCGAAGACCCGAGCAATCCTCGCGTCAACACGATCCTGGAGCGGTGGCTCGCACATCAAGGGCAAGGCCCTGCTGCCGCACACAGACACCGGCTGGCGTGGCGCGTCTTCGTCGAGACATTCGGCAACCTCCCGGTCAGAGAGATCACGCGCGCACAGGTGCTTCGATACAGAGAGATTTGCGAAAAAATCCCCGATACTCGTCGCCTCCCGAGCAAACAGCGCGCGCGTTCGCTGTCGGTGCCGCAAGCCAAGGGGCTGCCGGTCATTACCCCCGAGACCGTGAGCAGGTACCTGAACAGCATCAAGGCCATGCTGAAGTGGTGCCGGTCCAACGTCGCGGAGTTTGGCGACAACGTCGCTGCCGGGATCGTGGCTGCGAAAGGCAAGCGCAAGAAAGTTCGATCCTTCACACCAGACGAGCTGCGCAAGGTTTTCGCCGAGGCGGTCTCGCACTATGACGACACCCGCGGCAGTCACCGTGCTCGCAAGCGTGACATGTTGTGGCTGATCCATCTCGCCTGCTACAGCGGCTGCCGCCTCGAGGAATTGTGTCAACTGGCGCGCGACAACGTTCGCCAAGTCCGTGGCATCTGGGTCCTGGACATCAACGATGGCGACGGTCGCAAGCTCAAGAACGAATTCTCGAGGCGCTTGGTGCCGCTTCATCCTGTGTTGATCGAGCGCGGTTTCGTGCAATACGCAACGGACGAGAATGCGATTGGGCGCCGGGTGTTCTCCTCTTTCAGCCTTGTCAGGACCGCGCAGGGTGCCACCTACGGCAACGCCGCCTCCTCAGCCTTCGGCCGGTTTCTCGACAAAATTGGCTTGAGCGATCCGACGCTAAATTTTCACTCGTTTCGTCACACGTTCATCGAGGCCATGCGCAACGCCGAGGTGCCCTATAGCGTCGAGCTGGCGCTTGTGGGGCATCAGGACAAGCACAGTCCCGTGCATGGGGGTTACGGCTCACCGGCAAAGGTTGAATTGCTGGCCAAGTGGTCGGGCAAAATCAACCCACTTGTCTAATCTTACTGTGGTGCGCCGGGAGACCGGCGAGAGGTAGATGGTGAAAGTCCGTCACGGTGAAGGAGTAGCGATCCACACCGGCCCCGAGTTATGCGGCTTCGCCCGTGAGGGCGACGTCGAAGCGTTGACAGGGTGTGTGTGCAGGCCAGCCATTGAGCGGCGAAAGTAAAATCCCAGGTGCCCATGCTGTCATAGTAGCAGAAGGCAACACGATGGGGGGCGCTATCGCGAGCCCGTCATCGCCCTGGCGCCGTCAGAGACCCTGGCATGTTCATAAGCCTTTTGCGCGGGAACCGGGAGATCTCCATCGCCGTCCTTGCCAGCCGTGGTCGAAACCGCGTCGGGAAGGCGAAGGCCAAATCCGATGACGAACGGCATGGAGAAGTCGGACCCACTGATGGTACCGAGGAAGTCGGCGAACAAGGCGGGCGCGACCGCCGCGGAGCCGGCGGAGGGAAGCGGTGGGATCGAGAGGAATGCGGACCTGCAAAGCACGGCCCGGACGCGGAGCCGACAAACCGTGTCACAAGCGCAGGCCCACATACGTGAAGCCGTTACCAGGAACAAGACGGAGAAGCTGACAGCGCTCCTGCACCACGTCGACGTCGATGTTCTTCGCTGGGCATTCCTCGGATTGAAGAGGCGGGCTGCAGCGGGGATCGATGGCGTGACTTGGGAGGCCTACGCGACAGACCTTGACCGAAACCTCACTGATCTGCACGCAAGGGTCCACTCGGGAGCGTATCGGGCACTGCCCTCTCGTCGGCGGTACATACCGAAGGCTGATGGCAAACAACGGCCGCTCGGCATCGCAGCCCTGGAGGACAAAATTGTCCAGGCGGCGGTGACGCTATCCTCACGCCAATCTATGAGGCGGAGTTCCTGGGCTTCAGCTATGGGTTCCGACCCGGGCGCAACCAGCATGATGCGCTGGATGCGCTGGCGTATGGGATCAAGGCACGCATGATCTGCTGGGTTCTCGACGCCGACATCTCCCGGTTTTTCAATTCTCTGAGCCGAGAGTGGCTGGTACGCTTCGTTGAGTACCGGATCGGCGATCGCAGGATCATCCGCCTGATCCAGAAATGGTTGAAGGCTGGAGTGCTGGAAAGAAGACCGTTGGATCGAGACGTTGGAGGGCACACCGCAGGGATCAGTGGCAACACCGCTGCTTGCTAACGTGTACCTCCACTACGTTTACGACCTCTGGGTTCAACTATGGCGCGTGCGCCACGCAACCGGCGACATGGTCATTGTACGCTATGCCGATGACGCCGTGGTCGGGTTCCAGCACCGGCAGGACGCAGAGAGGTTCCTGGCCGATCTTCAGGAGCGACTGAGGACGTTTTCATTGGTACTCCATCCAGAGAAGACGCGCTGTCAACGCCGGAGTGATTTTCCATCGGCGGGCCGGAGCAATATTCCATCAGTCTTGAACGCATGAAGGCCCCCGCGAGCGGGGGCCTTCATGCGTTTGGCGCGTCACTTTTGGGCGATGTCGTCGGGCGGGGTGTCGGGCTTTGGCCGGCGTAGGCGACGCTTGGACTGGTCGAGCCGGTAGCTCTCGCCATTCATCTCCAGGATATGGACGTGGTGCGTCAGCCGGTCGAGCAAGGCGCCGGTCAGACGCTCGGAACCGAACACGGATGTCCATTCCTCGAACGGCAGATTGGTCGTCACGAGCGTGCTGCCGCGCTCGTATCGCTGAGAGAACACCTCGAACAGCAGCTCGGCTCCGGTCTGCGACAGTGGCACGAAGCCGAGCTCGTCGATGATCAGAAGCTTGTAGGCGGCGAGCTGGCGCTGCAGGCGCAGTAGCCGCTTCTCGTCGCGGGCCTCGATCAGCTCGTGCACCACGGCCGCGGCGTTGGCGAAGCCCACCGACAAGCCCTTCTGGCAAGCGGCGAGACCGAGCCCCAGCCCGATATGGCTCTTGCCGGTGCCGGAGTTTCCGACCGCGATGACGTTCTCGCGGCGCTCGACGTACTCCGAGCGCGCCAGCTCCATCACGAGCGCCTTGTTCAAATCCGGGAACGCCGCGAAGTCGAAGCTGTCGAGGCTCTTCACGGTCGGGAACTTGGCCGCCTTGATGCGGCGGTCGACCATACGCCGCTCACGCTCGATGATCTCGGCCTCGACGAGCCGCAGCAGGAAGCGGGGATAGTCGACGCCCTCGGCTGCGCACTGGCGGGCGATCTTGTCGTACTCGCGCAGAATCGTCGGCAGCTTCAGCGCTTTGAGGTGGTGGGCGAGCAGGACTTGCGGGGTGTCGGTCATGACGCCGCTCCCGCCAGAAGGCCCATGTAGGCGCGCGCCGACGTGGTCGCGACCGTCGCCTTCGGCAGGTAAGGATAGACCGTCATGTCGAGGCGTGGCGGCCGGCGCTCGATCCGGCACAGCACCAGATGCTTGATGGCATCGAAGCCGATGGCACCACGTGCGATCGCATCGCCCACGGCAGCCGTCACGTCCTCGATCCGGAACGTCTCCATCAGGCGCAGCACCTGCACGAACTCGCGCTTGCCCTTCTTGCCCATGCGCGCCTCGAGCAGGCGGCGCAGGGTGGCGAACTCCTCAGGCAGCTTCCAATCCGCGAGCGGGGCCGCCTGGTCGAGCGCATTGATCTTCTGCTCGATCAGCGCCAGGTAGTGCAGCGGGTCGAACACGAAGTCTTCTCGCTCATAGGAGCGCGGATGCCGCGCGATGATCTCCGTGCCGCAGGCGATGACCACCTCATGCACGTAGCCGCGCACGATCACCTCGCGATGCCCGAAGCTCGTCGGCACCGAGTAGTCGTTGCGCCGGTAGCGCACCAGCGACAGCGAGGACACGCGCGTCGCCGACCTTCTCACAGGCGTCATAGGGCGGCGGTAGAGGCCTGCGCATCGCGGCCAGATCCCGCTCCAGACGCTCGCCGATCGTCTCGGTGTGGCCGCGCAGGCGCTCGCTCATGCGCTTGCGGCAGCACTCCGCCAGATGGGCGTTGAGCGCCTCGAAGCTTTCGAACGCCGGCACCGGCACCATGAAGTTGCGGCGCGCGAAGCCGACCAGCCCCTCGACCTTGCCCTTGTCGTTGCCCTTTGCAGGTCGGCCGAAGCGATCCTGGAACAGGTAGTGCGATTGCAGCTCGGCGAACACGCGCGTGCGCTGACGCTTGCCATCGCCCAGGATGCGGGCGACCGCGATCTTGGTGTTGTCGTAGAGGATCGACTGCGGGATGCCGCCGAAGAAGGCGAAGGCCTGCACATGGCCATCGCAGAACGCCTCTGTCGTCTCGGCCGGATAGGCCACCACGAAGCAGGCGTCCGAGTGCGGCAGATCGAACGCGAAGAAGTGGATCTTGCGCTCCACGCCGCCGATGATGCCGATCGCCTCGCCGAAGTCGGCCTGCGCGTGCCCCGGCGGATGCACCAGCGGCACGAACATCTCTCGGGCCCGCTGCCGCCAGCCGGCGACATAGTCCTTCACGATCGTGATGCCACCCGTGAAGCCGTGCTCGTCCCGCAGACGTTCGAAGATGCGCTTCGCCGTGTGCTGCTGCTTCTTCGGCCGGCCTTTGTCGTCGGCTCAGGATCTTGTCGATGATCGGCGATGAACGGATCGAGCTTCGGCCGCACCGGCGGCTTCGTGCGCCGGTAGCCCGGCGGCACCGAGAACCGCATCATCTTGGCGACCGTCCTGGGATCGATCCCGAACCGCCGCGCCGCCGCCCGCTCGCTCAACCCCTCGATCTGAACTGCGTATCGAACCTGCGCGTAGAGCTCCACCTGCTTCATCCCCCGCCCTCTGCCGAACGCGGCACAGGGCTTCCAGCTGCCGGATTTTTACTCCGGCGCAACCGACCAAATCGGCCGCTTCACTGAGGGATTTTTGCTCCGGCGTTCTCATCCGCTCCTTCCAGCACAAACAATTGGGACCTCGCGCTCTGCAACGCCTCATAGCGAGCGACCCCGTGCGTCTTCCCCCGATAGATTGCAGCGAACAGGGCAAGCGCTTGCCGGGGGTATCATTGCGCGCGCGGCGTGCCCCAGCGGGAGTGGAGAAACACAACGAACACGATTGCCAGGATGATGACATCGCGAGACGTGGACCCGCCACAGCGCGAAGTGCACCGGGATGTCAATAGTGAACACACCTAACCTACTGATAGGATTGGTAACTTTTCTGGTTTCGAGCGCAGGATTTGGAACGGCGTGAAAAAGGGGCGAGTACGTCCTCGTGCCAGCGTCCCCAGTTGATACTACTATCTGGGCGGCTCCCTTCAACGACTAAATTGTGCAACGGAAGGTACGCTGCCCAAGTTTTTTTGGAACGCTAGTTTTTATACAGATAATTGGAAAACCGGCGAATGATGATGTCGACCAACGTGTGCGTGACGGACAGCATATTCTTGAAGGTGACGGCTTTCGAATCGCCCTTCTTCCTCTCGATCGTGCGGACGGCGATCTCCTTGTAGCTGAACCCCTGATCGGCGAGCATGCAGATGATATCCGCCTGAAAGCCAAAGCCCCGCGTGTTGGGATGCCAGCGCATCACGTTGTAGCGCAGGTGCACGGCGAGCCCGTTGTAGTAGTGCAGGCGCAGGCCGCTGAACAGGTTGACCAAGTTCGAGTAGGCATTAGACAGCAGCCGCCGGGAGAGGCTCTTGCCCTCGGCGCTGACGTAGTGGGGGATCAGCATGTCGGCCTGGCCGATTGCGCGGAAAACGGTGATCATGGTGTCCTTGGGCTCCGCGTCGTCGCCGCAGATCAGCCGGTAGTACTTGCCTTTGCCGATGAACGCGCCGTCGAGGTAGTTCTGCGCCAACCCGCGGTTGACCTTGTTCCGGCGCAGCATGATCTGCTCGCTTGGATGGGTGCGAATGTATTCCGCGACGATGTCGGCGGAGCCGTCGCGCGAGCAGTCATCGATGACGATGATCTCGTAGTTGATGCCGCCGACCTCGGCGAAGGCCTCCCGCACGGTGTCGATGGTCTTCGCGATGTAGGGGGCCTCGTTGTAGCAGGAGATGAAGATGGTGATGTCCACGGGCGCGGTCTAC
>CAVTVO010000002.1:0-379058 GCA_963738065.1 uncultured Alphaproteobacteria bacterium | reverse complement strand
TTTGCCCAAAATGACGTTCAATAGACCCGCTTCTTGTGCAGGCGGCAGTTCTGCACAAAAACCCAAACTCTGGGAGCCTCAAACTAGCGGGGCTCCCGGCCATCTGGCACAAGTGCCAGCATGTTTGAGAACGATCCGGTTGTCTTGGGGTTCGCGGGGTTCGGCACAGCTAGTCTACTGGCTGGGTTCAACCTTATGAAGGGCGAACCGGCGATCAACGGAAAGACCATTTTCGCCTTTTCTTTGGCAGTGACCTTTTTCGCGCTCGCCGTCGTTGAAGAGGTCTTGCGTGGCCAATGCCGGAGTGGGCGCTGGTCATATTTTACGGATGGGCGGCGCTCGCCCTTGGCTGGGACCTAACACGACCCCCGGTCGTGTTGTCCGTCTCCGACTTGGGCAAGGTCGCTGTTGGCCTTGGCTGGAATTTCACCGATCTCCAGCGCAATGAAGTAAGAGACTTTCAAAATGTCCTGCGCGGCGCGGCATTGCGCGGCGCTGACAATGGGGGCTTGGTGCTTCTAGGACGCGACAATTCTGTCGAATATCCGGGAGTTCGACAAAGACCTTCTACCAACCAGTGCCGATAAGCGCAGACCACTTTGAGAATGCTTGGATCAATGCGGGCCACGACTTCCCATGCGCGAGCAATTTTTGCATCACAACGTATCTCACGTCTGGTGAGCGCAAGGGTACCTACCGCGACCTTTCATTTGCCAATCCGCGTGCGGCTCTTGCTTGGGTAAAGACAATTGGCGAATGGCGTGGACGCTCGCAAGCCGGCGGCACCGCGCGGCAGACCAACGGCGACTTGCGAAAGACAAAGAGAGCGATGATCGCTGGCGCGCGCAAAACAGCGGCTCCTAGCTCTTGTCGCCTCCTGAACAAGCACGCAGATGTTGTGGCAGATCAGCTTGCACAGCACCTCGTTGACCATCGCCACGGGCGTCTTGCTGCGCACGTGATCGCGGAACTTGGCCTTGATCATGCTGAAGGTGCTCTCGACATTGCTGCGGCGTGGTAGTGGCTCAAAAAATCCGCGCGGCGTAGCTGGAAGTGCAGGAACATCTCCTCCCACAGCTTTTGCCGCCGCGAAACCGGCGCGACGGCTCCCAGGAAGCCAGGAAGCCAATAGGCCCGGATGTGTCGCTGATGGAGCCCTACTCGGGGCCCGCTGATGCCTTCACGCCCGACACTTGGCGCTGATCCTTCCCCCGCTGGGCGCGGCGGAAAAGCCGGTCCCGGCCCAGATCGATGCGGTGCCGGCATTTGCTGCGCAGCTCGTTCATGTGGCTGCCGAAACCCACGTGCACCACCTGCTTGTTGCGCATCTCCTGCACGAACTCGACGGCCGGCACGAAGTCGCTGTCCTCCGAGACGAGCAGCGCGATGTCGTAGACATCGAAGGTGGCATCGCGATCAGGTCCGTGGCGATATGGGTATCGAGCATCTTCTCCGGCGCGATCGGGATGCCGCCCGACGTGAAGTTGCAGGACATCAGCTGGTCCTCGCGCGGCGTGCGGCGGAAGATCGGCACCATCACGTAGCCGAGCTCCTGCTGGATGGCGCGCGTGAGCTCGACCTTGTGCGCCTCGTTCTCCTCGCGCCAGCGCTCCACGGTCTCCTTGCGCAGGCGGATCGGCAGGGGAAGCTTGTCGGGCGCCGTCTGCTCGAGCCGCAGCATGCTCTCGAGCAGCTTGAAATAGTCCTCCTGGAACAGCGTGCCGTAGACGTTGGTGCCGCGGTAGACCAGAGCCTGCGGGCTCTTGCGCGCCTTCGACAGCCATTCGTTCGTTTCCTCCATCAGCACCTGCGGCAACACTGCCCAGCTCACGTCGTGCTCGAGCGGCCGTTCGCGGTTGTGTACGACCTGCGTCCAGGTGCGGATGAAGTTGGAATGATCGATGTAGACCTTGACCTGCTGGAAGTGGCCGGACCTGAGCTTGCGCACGCGGGCCTTGAGCTCCTCGGCGGAGGCCGAGGCGCGACGGGCGAAAGCATCGATCTCGCTGATCTCGCGCGCCCTGCGCGTGGCCACGGCGGAGGCGAGGAAGAACTGCTCGACCTCGTCGTGCACTGGCGTCCGCCGGCGCAACAGCAAAAAGACGGCGGCCGCCACGAGGAGGAGCAACGCAACGAGAAGCCACGCCAGCGGGGCTTCCGCCGAACCGGGTGCGAAGGCGCGCTTGAAATTGCTCAGCAGCGCCTCGAGCCCTGCCATCCCGGTTTCCCCCAACGCCCCGTCGAGCACTACGGTCGGTGTCGGCCGAAGCAACCAAGCGCCGAGCAGAGCCGGTGAGCGACCCCACGACGCTAGGCGCTCCGAATCGGTCATTCAAGAATTTCGTGATGTCTCAATTAGTTCTTCGTAAGCGTGGTGACTTGATCGACACGTGCGAGCTATGCACGCCGCGCAACGGGCCGATGGCATTTTGGCAACGCTTTCGACGCAAAAGCCGCGACGGGATACTTCGCCAATCGCCACTGTCGCGCGGACCGGCTATCCAGCGCGCCCGGTGGGGACAAACACGGCAAAACGCGAATGATTCGCGCCCTGTTTTGGGGGATGACTTTTGCATTGATCGCATTGCCGGCGGCGGCTGGCGAACTGGGCTCGGCCGACGGCCTGATCCATGAGCTCAAGATCGGCGCACAGGCCCACGATGTGCCATACATGTGGAGCGGCTTCCACCGAGAGCCCTACAGCGTCGACCTCAACCTCGAAGCCCAGCTCAGCCCCCATGTCATGCTGTGGCATGGGTCGGTCCGCCCGATGATCGGCGCCACCATCAATTTCGAGGGCTACACCAGCAAGGCCTATGCGGGCGCGCGGTGGCAATGGGAGCTGCCGAGCTGCAATACGTTCTTTGGCATGGGTCTGGCGGTGGCCGTTCATGACGGCGAGACGGTCACAGACGACCAGACGCACAAAGAACTCGGCCGCCGTGTCCTGTTCCATGACAGCATGGAGCTTGGCTATCGGCTCGACGCACACAACAGCGTGTCGCTGTTCTTCGAGCACATCTCCAACGCCTCGACCGCCGAGAAGAACCAGGGCCTGGATACGCTCGGACTGCGCTACGGCTATCGCTTCTAGACTCTAGGGCAACAGCCGGCCGGCTCAGCGGCGCGGCGGGGGGTAGAGCTTGTAGCGCAGGCGCGGCTGGCGGAAGGAGGCGCCGGGGTCGACCAGGATGCCGTCGCCGATGGCCTGCCGGCCCAGCAGCATGCGGTAGGACATGGCATCGCGGTTGGTGAGCGTCACCTCGATCGGCCATACCCGACCGCCGATCCTGATGGGCGTGGAGATGACATAGCGCGTCTCGCGCTCGCCGTTGGAGCTGGTGACGTTGCGCTGGTCGATCACCCGGGCCGTGCAGACGACCTCGACGTCGGCGCGGCGGGGAATGGGGTGCACGCCAAAGCGCACCTTGGGCGTCCGACCGCCGACCGGCTCGACGAAGAAGGCGTGCAGCGCCGAGGTGCGCGCGCCCGTGTCGACCTTCGCCTTGACGGCGACCAGGCCAAGCTCGGGCAGCGACACCCATTCCTCCCAACCCAGAATGAACGGCTCGGCCACGGGCGGCATGTGACGATCCAGCAAAGCGTTGCGGCCGCAGGATAGCACACCGCGGGCTCGCGCGCGTGTTGCGCCCGAGGGATTGCGCATGCCAACATCGTTGCGCGATAGGGAGCTGCAACCTGTTGTGGCCCTCCTGGCAGCCCCGGTCGTGCGTGGCCCAATCCTCAGTCGCCGGCAAGTGTTGTCGGGCCAGGAGCTGCTCTGATGGCTGGTTCGATCGGCGGCGCGGCCGCTGCCCAGGAGTTGGCACCCATAGCCCCGCGCGAAGCCGGGTTTGCGCCGGACCTCGCGGCTCGGCTCGACAAGGCCGTCGCCGACAAGCGCGTGTGGAACCTGCACGGCGTCGTGGTCGTGCGCGACGGTCGGCTGGTTCTGGAGCGCTATTTCGAGGGCGAGGACAACGCCCGCGGCCGCCCGCTGGGCAAGGTCGCCTTCAAGCCCGATACGCTGCACGACCTGCGCTCGGTATCGAAGGGTGTCGTCGGCTTGCTCTACGGCATCGCCCTGGCTCAGGGCAAAGTACCCGCGCCCGAGGCGCCGCTGTTTGCCTCCTTCCCCGACTATGCGGACTTGGCCAAGGAGGGGCGCGAGAAGCTCACGATCCTCCACGTGCTGACCATGACGATGGGGACCGATTGGGACGAGTTCGAGCCTTCCCTATTCCAATCCCGCCAACAGCGAGATCGCCACGGACCGGGCGCCCGACCGCTACCGCTACATTCTCGAGCGCCGCGTGGTCATGGAGCCCGGCAGGCGCTGGACCTACTGCGGTGGGGCCACGGCGCTGCTTGCCCGGCTGATCGCCGAGGGCACGGGCAAGCCGCTGCACGCATTCGCGCGCGAAGCCTTGTTCGATCCCATCGGGCTCGGCCCGACGGAATGGATCGCGGCAGCCAACGGCGAGCCCTTTGCGGCATCAGGGCTGCGCATGGCGCCACGCGACCTGGCACGCATCGGCGTGATGATGGCGAATGGCGGCATGGCGGGAGGCCGCCGCGTGGTGCCGGCCGATTGGCTCGCGCGAAGCACGACGCCGATCGTGGCCGTCGACGAGATGCGGCGCTACGGCTACCAGTGGTACATGGGCGACATCGCCTTCGGAAAGCCGAAGGGGTGGGCGCCGCGGCACCTCGAGCGCTTCTGGGGCGCCTATGGCGAGGGCGGCCAAAGACTGTTCGTCCTGCCGGACCTGAAGCTCGTCGTTGCCGTCACTGCCGGCAACTACGGCGCCGACGACCAGTGGATGCCGCCGACCCGCGTGTTGCGTGAGGTTGTGCTGGCAAGCATCGTCTAGAGAGAGATCGTTTCTGATCGAAGCGCTTCACTTCGATCATGGAACGTGTGTCTTGCTCTGAAACTCAGGAATAGAGCAGGATTTATGCTTCGGCCCCGACTCGGCCTCGACGTCTCGGTTGAGGCGAGGTGGTTCCATCCGAAGCGATCCTGCTCTAGCACGTCCATCGGCAGCGCCCAGCTTGCCCGCATTCCGCAGCCGTGATTGACCGAAAACGCGCCGCATCCTATGTGAGCCGCATGGCGAAGCTCGAGATCATCACGCTGCCCGATCCCCTCCTGCGCAAGGCCTCGGCACCGGTCGAGCGTATCGACGCGGAGCTTGGCAAGCTCGCCGACGATATGCTGGAGACGATGTATGCGGCCCCGGGCGTGGGACTGGCGGCCGTGCAGGTCGGCGTGCCGCGGCGCCTCGTCGTGCTCGATACGTCCAAGGACGAGGACGCGCGGCTGCCGCTGGTGCTGGTCAATCCGGAGATCGTATCGCTGGGTGCGGAGATGCGCATGCACGAGGAGGGGTGCCTCTCCATCCCCGACGTGCGCGTTGAGATCGAGCGGCCCGCGTTGGTGACCGTGCGCTTCCTCGACCGCGAGGGCAAGGCGCAGGAGCTGACGGCGGAAGGGCTGTTGGCGACCGCCATCCAGCACGAGATCGATCACCTCAACGGCAAGCTGATCATCGATTACCTGTCGCGGCTCAAGCGCGACATCATCGTGCGCAAGTTCAAGAAGCAGGCCAAGACCGAGGCGCCGGCGTAGACGTCGAACGCGTCATTCCCGCGAGCGCGGAGCGCGTCAGCGGGAACCCATTCCGGAACTCCGCGTCGCAGTTTCTGGCTGGATGCCCGCTCAGCGCTTCGCTTGGCGGGCATGCCGATCGAGAGAAAACCGAGACCATGCTGCGCGTCGTCTTCATGGGCACGCCCGAGTTTGCACTGCCAACCCTTGCCGGCATCGTCTCGGCCGGCCATCGGGTGACTGCGGTCTACAGCCAGCCGCCGCGACCCGCAGGGCGCGGCATGGCGCAGAAGAAGTCGCCCGTGCATCTTTTCGCCGAGGAGCACGGTTTGGTCGTGGAAACCCCGCGCAGCCTCAAGCGCGAGCCGGAGCAGCAGGCGTTTGCGAGCCATCAAGCCGACATCGGCATCGTGGTGGCCTACGGGCTGCTTCTGCCCAAGCCGGTGCTCGATGCGCCGCGCCACGGCTGCCTCAACCTGCATGCCTCGGCGCTGCCGCGCTGGCGCGGGGCGGCCCCGATCCAGCGCGCCGTCATGGCGGGCGACGCCGAGACCGCAGCTTCCATCATGCGCATGGACGAGGGCCTCGACACGGGTCCCGTCTGCGCCAGCGTACGCGTCCCGATCGGCGCGGACACGACCGCAGGTGAGCTGCACGACCTGTTGGCCGAGCGCGGCGCCGAGCTGATGCTGCGCGCGCTCGCCAGCCTGGAAGCCGGCACCCTGCTCTGCGCACCGCAACCCGCCGATGGCGCCACCTATGCGGCCAAGATCGACAAGGCTGAGACGCGCATCGACTTCGCCCTGCCCGCCGGGTACGTGCACAACCGGGTGCGCGGGCTCTCGCCGGCACCGGGGGCCTGGCTCGAGGCGACCCACGAAGGTCGGACCGAGCGCATCAAGGTGCTGCGAACCAGGCTGGCACCGGGCGGCGGCCCGGCTGGGATCCCCGGCACCGTCCTGGACCAGGCCCTGACGGTCGCCTGCGGCGAAGGCGCGGTGCAGATCCTCGAGGTGCAGCGCTCGGGCAGGCGGCCGATGTCGGCCGGCGACTTCCTGCGTGGCTTCCCGCTCCGGTCCGGCACGCGCCTCGATTAAGCATCAGCGAAACTAGCCGACCCAGGACGTCCGCCAGGAGGTAAATTTCCACTTAAGGCGTGTCTCATACCAAGGAGTAGCACATGCGTTTTCTGGCTCTCGGCCTCGTTGCCGGCGCAGGCATCGCCCTATGCGGTTTGCCGGCTTTCGCTCAGTCCACGACGCGCATCGAGCCGCGCCCGTTCTACGGCGCCACCGTCACCATAGAGGCGGGTGTGCGGGTATTCAGGCCGCTGCCGCCCCATGACCGCGTGATCATCAACCCAGGCAACGCCACCCCGATCGCCATCGACGTCGGCGGCGTTGGCGTCCGCCGCTACTACCTCGACGGCTCACGCCGCTAGCTGCGATAGGCCAAAGGCGTCAAGCGCGCGAGCAAACCCCGGCGCGCCACGCACCGGGGTTTCGCGCTTGCGGGGACGGGCGCGAGCCGTTAGTGGACGGCGCATGCCGCGCTACCGCGTCACCCTCGAGTATGACGGCACGCCGTTCGTCGGCTGGCAGGTTCAGGCGCTCGGCACCTCGGTGCAGGGGCGGCTGGCCGAGGCGATCACCAAGTTCTGCGGCGAGGCGGTGATGCCGCGCGGCGCCGGCCGCACGGACGCGGGCGTGCACGCGCTCGGCCAGGTTGCGCACTTCGATCTCGTGCGCGAATGGCCCATCGACACCGTACGCGCCGCGGTGAACTTCCATCTCAAGCCCGACCCGATCGCCGTGCTCGATTGCAGGATCGTCGCCGGCGATTTCGACGCGCGCTTCAGCGCCAGGGGTCGCCGCTACCTCTATCGCATCCTGGCACGCCCGGCGCCCCCGGTGCTCGACCGCGACCGCGTGTGGTGGGTGCCACAGCGGATGGATGCGCAGGCCATGCAGCGAGCGGCCCAGGTGCTCGTCGGACGGCACGACTTCACGACCTTCCGCGCCGCCGGCTGCCAGGCCAAATCGCCGGTCAAGACGCTCGACCGCCTGCAGGTCGGCGTCAGCGGCGAGGAGATCCAGGTGATCGCCGCAGCACGCTCGTTCCTGCACAACCAGGTGCGCTCGATGGTTGGATCGCTGAAGCTGGTCGGGGAAGGCAAGTGGAACGCGGTCGATCTGGAGGCGGCGTTGGAAGCGTGCAACCGAAGCGCCTGCGGGCCGGTGGCCCCCGCGCGCGGCCTCTATCTCGTGCGCGTCGACTATGGGGAAGAAGGAGCCAAGCGCGGTTCGCCACTACATCCAGAGATAGCCGAAGAGGGCGACACCGGCGAGAGCCGCCAATAGCGTCGAGACCGCCAACACCACCGACGCATTGTGACCCGTCACCCCCTGGCGGGCTTGCGTCAGCGTGACCTCCTCGCCGCCGGGGTGCGCAGGCGCGGCCTCGGCATCACCCTCGATGCGCTGGCGCCGCTCCTCTTCCTCGCCGTAGACCTCGCGCGTGGCGGCATTTGTCAGGCGCTGCGCGACCGGGTTCTCGCGCCGTCGTCGCGTGGAGACCATGCCATAGGCGAGCGCCACGCCCAGCAGGACGGCGCCTCCCAGGGTCATGATGAACCAGAGTGTGGGGCCAGGGCTCATTGCGCTCGCTCATCGTTTGCCTTCGTGTACGCAAACGCGCAAACCGCGCCAAAGTTCGCGCTGGCAAGGCAAGTCTTTCGCCCGAGCGGCGGCAATGGTCCTTTCGTGTGTCTCTCGTGGGCCTTACCGGCCGGCTAGCCAGAGGCCAGGCGCAGGCGCTTTTCCAGGACGGCGAGCACCAACCGCAGATCATGGCCACGCTTGAGAATGAGACCGGTGGCAGCGACGACGCTGAAGGCCCCCTGCCGCCGCGCCAGGCGCGGGCATTTCTCGATGCGGTAGAGGGGCACCTCGCTGGCGCGCCGGAACACGGAGAACACGGCCTTGTCGCGCCCGAAGTCGATCGCGTAGTCGCGCCACTCCCCGGCCGCCACCTTGCGGCCGTAGAGGTTGAGGATGTCGCCGAGCTCTTGGCGCGTGAAGGACACCGCGGAGGCAAATGCGGAATTGGCGAACGCACTGCTGTGCGCAAGGCCCGCGCCGCCACGCGGGCTCAACTGTATCGGCTCGACTTCGCTCAATGGCGCCTCCCTGGCTCAAGCTCTCGTCATGATCCCCGCTTCTCCCGACAATTTCAAGCGCTCGTGCTGGGACCGGACACGCCGAGCCGGGGCAGGCCGCGACAAATTCCATGAGTCTGCCATGGAGCGACCCCCGCCGCGCCGCAATGGGCCCTATACTCTCGACATCGCACTTAGGCCCGGTCCAATCGCAAGCCTCGGTACTAGCCCCCTAGTCCCCCCGAGTCTTCTCTCCTTGGACCGGGCCTTCTTTTGTCGGGCATTCTTGACCATCGTTCGGCCCGCATGGCATAGGAGGCGCAAGGGGTCGATCGCGATTACCCCGTGAGGCGGCAGCCCAAATATCGCGTCCACGCTCCCATGTGAGGATGGACGCTATGCCGTCAACGACAGAGATCACCGTATCCCAGCTCTCCCGCCTGGTCGGCCTGCCGACCTCTCCCGCCATCGTCGATGTGCGCATCGACGAGGATGTCGCCGCCGACACGCGGCTCTTGCCCGGCTCTCGGCGTCGGCCCTACCAGAGCGTGGAAGCCTGGGCGCCCGACTACGCCGGTAAATCGGTCATCGTCGTATGCCAGAGGGGAGCCAAGCTCAGCCAGGGCGTCGCCGCCTGGCTACGGCACGAGGGCATCGACGCGCAGTCGCTGGAGGGCGGTCTCGAGGCCTGGCGCAAGGCCGGCGAGTTGCTGATCCGCCCCGAAAAGCTGCCATCGCGCGACGCCAAGGGCCGCACCGTGTGGGTGACGCGCGCCCGCCCCAAGGTCGACCGCATCGCATGCCCCTGGCTGATCCGCCGCTTCGTCGACCCAAGCGCCGTGTTCCTGTTCGTGGCGCCGTCGGAAGTGGGGGCCGTGGCCGAGCGGTTCCAGGCGACGCCGTTCGACGTCGACGGCGTGTTCTGGAGCCACCGCGGCGAGGCATGCACCTTCGACACCATGATCGAGGTGCTCGATCTGAGATCGGCCGCCTTGCTGCAGTTGGCAAAGATCGTGCGCGGTGCGGATACGGCCAGGCTCGATGCGACACCCCAATCCGCCGGCCTGCTTGCCGCCTCGCTCGGCCTGTCGCGCATGCACCGCGACGACCTGGCCCAGCTGGAGGCCGGCCTGTCGCTCTACGATGCCTTCTATCGCTGGTGCCGGGATGCCTCCGCCGAGACCCACGACTGGCCTTCCGCCAAGAGCCCGGGCTGAGGTAGCGCGATGACCCACGCCACTGCGGCCGCTTCCGCCGGCAGCGCCGGCATGGAAGGCCCGACCTTCGCCGAGGCCCTCGTGGTATGGGCCAGGATCGGGCTCATCAGCTTCGGTGGACCGGCGGGGCAGATCGCGCTCATGCACCGCACGCTGGTCGACGAGAAGAGGTGGATCGACGAGCCGCGCTTTCTCTCGGCGCTCAACTTCTGCATGCTGCTGCCGGGGCCCGAGGCCATGCAGCTTGCAACCTACGTCGGCTGGCGCCTGCACGGCCTCAGGGGCGGGCTCGCGGCGGGCTTGCTGTTCGTGTTGCCAGGCGCGCTGGTGGTCGTCGCGCTCTCGGTGGGGTATGCAGCGTTCGGCAAATTGCCTCTCGCCGAGGCGCTGTTCGTGGGCGTCAAGGCGGCCGTGCTGGCGATCGTGGTGGAGGCGCTGTTGCGGGTGGCGCGGCGCGCCCTCAAAGGCAACACCGAGTGGGCCATCGCCGGAGCGGCGTTCGTTGCCATCTTCCTGCTGAAGATGCCGTTCCCCCTGATCGTGCTGGCGGCCGCCCTGGTCGGGTTCTGGCGCGGGGGTGGCGGCGGCCTGCCGGCGTCGGCCGCTTCACCTCCAGCGCAGATATCGCCGGTCGCGACGCTGCGCACCGCCGCTTTGCTGGCTCGCCATCTGGCTCGTGCCGCTCCTCCTCATCGCCGCCGCGTTCGGTCGCGGCCACGTGCTCACCGAGATCGGCTGGTTCTTCTCCAAGCTCGCGGTGGTGACGTTCGGCGGCGCCTATGCGGTGCTCGCCTACATGGCGCAGGACGTGGTCGAGCACTACGGGTGGTTGCGCCCCGGCGAGATGCTCGATGGGCTCGGCCTCGCCGAGACGACCCCCGGCCCGCTGATCCTGGTGACCGAGTTCGTGGGCTTCCTCGCCGCATTCCGCCAGGGCGGCGGCAACCCGTGGGCCATGGCGGCGCTGGGGGCGGCCGTGACGCTTGTGGGCGACGTTTGCGCCCTGTTTCCTCTGGATCTTCACGGGCGCGCCCTACATCGAGCGCCTCAATACCGAGCCTAGGTTGCGGTCGGCGCTGGCGGCGGTGACAGCAGCCGTAGTGGGCGTGATCTTGAACCTGACCGTTTGGTTCGCGCTGCAGGTGCTGTTTGCCCGCGTCGGCGAATGGCGCCTCGGTCCCCTGCACCTCCTGACACCAGAACCGGCGACGCTCAGCTACAAGACGCTGGCGCTGTCCGCGCTTGCCGGCCTGCTGCTGTTCGCGCTGCATCGCGGCGTCATGACCACGCTGGCGGTCTGCAGTGCGGTGGCAGTGGCCTGGCACGCACTCGGCTGACGCGGATCAGCCCGCAAGCTCCGCGGCAATCGCCTTCTTTACATTCGGCCGCGCGGCCATGCGCGCTCGGTGCTCGATGACGCGGGGAATGCTCGCGGGATTGACGCCGTCGTCTTCCAACCACTGCGCGAGCGTGAACAGATAGGGGTCCGCGACCGTGTAGGCCTCGCCCATCACCCACGGCCCCCGGAGCATGCGCGCCTCGATCATCTCGTAGCAGGCACCGACGGATTTCGGCACCTTGCGCTGCATGTCCGCAAACGACGCCGGCTCGTCGGCCCAGCGGTGCCCTCGCATGCGGTGCGCGTGCGCAACGTGAAGCGTCGCGCACAGGTAGCTGTTGAACGATTGCAACTCGGCAAACGCGAAGGGGTCGTCCAGCGGCGCGAGCCGGGCGTCGGGAAAGCTTTGCGCGATGAACGCCAGCATGGCCGGCGTCTCGGTGAGGATGCCGCGCGGCGTCACCATGGCGGGAACCCGGCCCTTCGGATTGATCTCGAGATAGGCCGGTGACCGCTGCTCGGTCTTGCCGAAATCGATCCGCTTTGCCTCGTATCTGGCTCCTGCGTCTTCGAGCGCAATGTGGGAGGCAAGCGAGCAGGTGTCGGGCGCATAGTAGAGCGTGAGCATGTTCCAAGGACCGAGATTGGGTTCGCTCAAAGATGGGGCAAGCAGAGCATCGCTCGCGCAGGCGATTTCTGCAATCGGCCGCGAGCGAAGCGCTACCGCGCCGGCGGCCGTTCCGCCGGCGCCGACGTATCGCCCTCGCCCAGCGGCAGCTCCATGATGAGGCTGTCGAGCCAGCGGCCGAACTTGTAGCCGACCGAGTGGATGGTGCCGCAGAAGCGGAAACCCGCGCGCCGATGCAGGCTGATCGAGGCGAAGTTGGCCGAGTTGCCGATGACGGCGATCATCAGGCGGAAGCCGTCGTCCCGGCAGGTGGCAATCAGGCGATCGAGCAGGGCCCGGCCCACGCCTTTGCCCTGCGCATCGGGCGCAATGTAGACGGAGTTCTCCACCGTGAAGCGGTAGGCCGGCCGCGTGCGGTAGGCACTGACGTAGGCGTAGCCCGCGATGCGGCCGTCGAGCTCGGCCACGAAATAGGGATACCCCGCCTCCGTGACGGCCTTGAAGCGGCGCAGCATCTCGACCTCGTCGGGCGCCTCGAGCTCGAAGCTGGCGGTGCCGGTGAGGACGGCGGGGCGGTAGATGGCAGTGATGGCGCCCATATCGGCGGCAGTGGCAGGGCGCAGCACGGGCTTGATCATGCGGGTCTCGATTCGGCTCACGCGCAGCCGAAAATGCCCGAGCCGCCGCCGGAAAGCAAAGGGCCCCGCCAAGGCGGGGCCCGATGGAGATCGGTCCGTCGTCAGATGCCGACTACTCGCGGTTGCCGAACAGCTGGAGCAGCATCACGAACATGTTGATGAAGTCGAGGTAGAGGTTGAGCGCGCCCATGATGGCGGCCTTGGCGGTCGCCTCCATGCTGCCCGCAACCTCGTAGTAGGTGTCCTTGATGCGCTGGGTGTCGTAGGCGGTGAGGCCCGCAAATACCAGCACGCCGATCACGGAGATGGCGAACTGCAGAGCGCCAGACTGCAGGAACAGATTGACCAGCCCGGCGATGATGATGCCGAACAGGCCCATGATCAGGAAGGAGCCCCAACCGGAGAGGTCCTTCTTGGTCGTGTAGCCCCACAGGCTGAGGGCACCGAAGGAGGCCGCAGTCACGAAGAACACCTGGGTGATCGACTCCCCCGTGTAGACGAGGAAGATCGAGGACAGCGATGCGCCCATCGCCGCGGCGAATACCCAGAATGCCATTTGCGCCGCCCCGACGCTCATCTGGGAGATGCGCCAGGACAGGAAGAAGACGAACCCGAGCGGGGCCAGCATCAGTACGTACATCAGCGGGCTCGCATAAATGAGCTGACCGAACGGGGTGAGATACATACCCCGGTGCAGCATGCGGCCGGCGCTCGCGGCAAGCGCCGGATCGGTCGTCACGGCAAACGAGTACATGACGTAGGCGACGATCCCGGTCAGGGCCACGCCGGCCGCCATGTAGTTGTACACGCGCAGCATGTATGCGCGCAGACCTGCATCTACGGCAACATCGGTGCGCGCGCCGTAGGCTTGCTGCGCAGACCTGTTGTCGAATTGAGCCATTTGGTCCATCCATCCCTTCGACTTTGGTGCGGGCCACAGGGGCCGCACGCAAATTATGGCGATTGGGGCCTGCCGTTGCAAGGACCCGCCGGGCCGACATACACCTCAGATTTGGTGTCGGCGAAGCTGAGCCACAAGTCCTAACAGAGAGTTAACTGCATCATTCCGACCGCAGATAAGGCACGGGCCGGGCCTTCAGCACGCGCCAGGTGCCAAAACCGCCGAACACCGCCACGAGCACCACCGCCACCAGCATTGCCTGCAGCGCCGCCCCGATCGAGAAGACGAATGTCACCTCCATGACGCGGGAGACCGTTATCCACGCGGCCAGGCTGCCGATCAGCAGCGAAATGAACGACGTTAAGAGCGCCAGTGCGCCATATTCGGCAAGGTGCGACAGGAGAATGCGCCGGCTGGTGGCGCCAAGCACCTTGAGAATCACCGCTTGCTGGATGCGCCGCCGCTGGGCGGTCGCCAGCGCGCCGGCCAGCACAAACGCGCCGGCCAACAGCGTTACGCTGCCCGCGGCCCGCACCGCCATCATGACCCGGCCGAAGATGACGTTGAAGGCATCGAGGGCATCCTTCACGCGGATCGCCGTGGCGGCCGGGAAGGCGCGGCCGATCTGCTGGGCGAGCCTGGCCTCGACGGCAAGCGGGGTGCTCTTCGGCAGCGTGATCGTCGCCAGCAGGTTGTGGGGGGCGCCGGCGAGCGTATTGGGCGAGAACACCATCACGAAGTTGAGGGCAAGGCTCTCCCACCTCACCTCGCGCAGATTGGCGATGCGCGCAGTGACGTTGCGGCCGAGCACGTTGACCGTCACGGTATCGCCGATCTTGAGGCCGAGGCCCTTGGCGATCTCGGCCTCGAAGGAGACGAGCGGCTCGCCGGCGTAGTCTCCGGGCCACCACTCGCCGGCGACGATGGTGGAGCCCTCGGGCACGCCATGCGAGTAGGTGAGGCCGCGGTCGCCGTTCAGCACCCACTGCGCCTCGGGCGGCGCCTTGACGGTCTCGGCCAGGCGGTCGCCGAGCTTGACCAGCCGGCCGCGCAACATCGGCGCCTCGCGCACCTTGCCGGCCGGAGCCTCGCGCGCAACGAGCGCGTGCAGCGCCTCGATCTCGGAACGCTTGACGTCGAGGACGAAGTAGTTGGGGCTTTCCTCCGGCAGGCGTTCCGTCAGCTCGGCGACGATGGAGGGATCGACCAGCGCCACGGTGACGAGCAGCGACAGTCCTGCACCCAGCGACAGCACGACCGAGCGGGTGAGCCCGCCCGGCGCTCCGAGATTGCCGATGGCGAGCGCGAGCTCGGGCTGGCGCGGCCTTGCCACGCGCCGCGCCCCCCAGACGACGGCGCTGCCGAGCCCCAGGAACACCGCGAACACGCCGACCACGCCGAGACAATAGTAGAGCGCGAGCTTGGGAGCTTCCGAGGTGAGCACCGCAAAGGCTGCCAGCGTCAGGGCCGCGGCCACCGTCAGGGCGACGATAGGCCAGCGCGGCCACACGCGCTCCGGCGCCACCTCGTCGCGAAAGAGAACGCCGGCGCGCACCTGCTCGGCCCGCCCCAGCGGCCACAGCGTGAACAGCAGCGACACGAGCAGGCCATAGCCCACGGCCGTGAAGAGGCTGCGGGCCCCGATCGTCAGGTCCGCCTTGATCGGCAGCAAGTCGCCGACCATGGCCGTCAGCGCGACGGGAATGAGAGAGCCCAGGCCGATGCCGAGCCCAATGCCGATGCCCGCGATCATCATCACCTGCAGGAGATGAACCCACAGGATCGTGCCGGCTGGTGGCGCCGAGGCTGCTGAAGGCGGCAATCACCTTGCGCCGGCGGTCGATGTAGGTGGCGACCGCGTTGGCGACGCCGACGCCGCCGACCAGCAGCGCCGTGAGGCCGACCAGCGTCAGGAACTGCCGCAGCCGCTCGAGCGTGCGCGACACCTGCGGGGAGGGATCGCGCCGGTCGCGGATGGTGAAGCCCGATTCCGGCAGCGGCCTGCTTGACGCGCTCGCGAAAGCCGAGGAGGCCGCTGTCGGACTGCCCGGCGTTGTTGGGGAGCTTCATCGCGTAGCGCCAGCGGACCAGGCTGCCGGGCTCGATCAGGCCGGTCGTGCGCATGGTGGCAAGCGAGATGAGCACGCGCGGCCCCACGGTCAGCCGCTCGGCCAACCTGTCGGGCTCGGCGGCGATGGTAGCGGTGATCGGCACCTCGATCTTGCCCAGCGCGAGCCGATCCCCGACCTTGAGCCCCAGGCGCTCGAGCAGGATCGGATCGATGGCCGCTCCCGGCTGGCGGCGGATCGCCTCGTCGAGCGACATGTCGCCCGCGAGCCGCACCGCACCGACGAGGGGATAGGCCGCATCCACGCCCTTGAGCTCGACCAGCGCCTGCTCGGTGCCGTCGGGGTGCCGCGCCATGGCGCGCATGGTGGCGGTTTCGCTCACCCGGCCCTGCGTCCACAGCCAGTCCCGTTCCGCACCTTCGGCCGGTCGGTGCGGGCGCGCGAGGGTGACGTCGCCGCCGAGCAGCGCCTCGCCCTGGCGCTCGAAGCTCGACCGAAGCGCGTCCGACAGGGCGCCGACGCCGGTGATGACGGCGACACCCAGCGCCACGCAGGCGATGAACACGTAGAACCCTCGCAAGCCGTTGCGCTGCTCGCGCAACGCCAGGCTCAAGGCGAGCGGCAGCCTACCGTGGAACGGGCGCCGGGCCTCGGCGTCGGGGACCGCGACCGTCATGCCGAGGCGAGCTCCGAGCCGGCGACCTTTCCGTCGGCCATGCGCACGAGGCGCCCGCAGCGCGCCGCCAGTGCCAGATCGTGGGTGACGAGGACGAGCGTTGCCTGGCGGCGGCGCTGCAGGCCGAACAGCAGATCGACCACCTGCTCGCCGGTCTTGCCGTCGAGGTTGCCGGTCGGCTCGTCGGCGAGGATGATCTGCGGCCGGGGGCTCAGCGCCCGGGCAATGGCAACGCGCTGCTGCTCGCCGCCCGAGAGCTGGGCCGGGAAATGATGGGCGCGATGCGCGAGCCCGACCTCGGCAAGCAGCCGCCTGCGCGATGTCGAAGGCGTCGGCCTTGCCGGCAAACTCGAGCGGCAGGGCCACGTTCTCCAGCGCCGTCATGGTGGCGACGAGATGGAAGGACTGGAACACGATGCCGATGTTGGCACCGCGTACCAGCGCCAGCTGGTCCTCGCTGAGCCCCATGAAGTCGTGGCCGGCCACCCGCACCCGACCCGACGTGGCCCGCTCCAGGCCGGCGATGATCATCAGCAGCGAAGTCTTGCCCGACCCGCTGGGGCCGACGACGGCAACTGATTCGCCCGGCACAATCTCGACATCGACGCGCCTTAGGATTTCCACCGGCCCGGCGCGACTCGACAGGGTGAGCGAAACATCGTTGAGGTCGATGATTGGTTCGGCCACGATCGCAATGGGCTCCCGCCCGAGGGCTTGCCTTGGGCTCTGTTAGTTTCTACGTCAGGCGCGACGATCCCACGCGTCACGACAGAGTGAAGCGACACATAATGGCGAAGGTGCCACCGATGGCGACGCTGGCAAACATGGTGTTTCGCGTTGTCCTCTGCAATTGGCTCCTCGTTCTGCTTAGTTTGGGTGCAGTCGCGGCTCCAGCCAACCAGCCGCTGCGCATCGTGGTGCTGGGCGACAGCCTGGTGGCGGGCTTCGGGATCAAGCCCTCCGAGGCGTTCCCCGCGCAGCTCGAGCGCGCCCTGAAAGCCAGGGGGCATGCCGTCGAGGTGATCAATGCCGGCGTTTCTGGCGATACCACGGCAGGCGGGCTGGAGCGCGTGGCCTGGGCGGTGCCTCGACATACCGGTGCCGTCATACTCGAGCTCGGTGCCAACGATGCCCTGCGCGGGCTCGATCCTGGGCGCGCCAAGGCAAACCTCGACAAGATCATCACCACCCTCAAGGCGGGCGGCAGCGAAGTGCTGCTCGCCGGCATGTTGGCGCCGCGCAACATGGGCGAGGGGTATGCGCGCGCCTTCGATGCCATCTACCCCGCGCTCGCCGCCAAGCACGGGCTCATCCTCTACCCCTTTTTCCTTGACGGTGTTGTGATGGATGCAAAGCTCAACCTCGAGGATGGGCTGCATCCCAATGGCCGAGGCGTTGCCGAGATCACCAGGAAGATCATGCCGGCCGTCGAGCAGCTGATCGAGCGGGCGCGCGCCCGCCAGCCGGCCGGCCCAAAGGGCTGAGCATGCCCCGCCTGTTCACGGCCATCGAGATCCCCGAGGCGATCCGGTTGCGCCTGTCGCTGATGCGCGCGCCCCTCAACGGAGCGAAATGGATCGAGCCCGAGAACATGCACATTACGCTGCGCTTTGCCGGCGACATCGACGGGCGCACGGCCGACGAGTTCGTGGATTTCCTGGCCGACGTGCGGGCGCGGCCGTTCACGGTCACCATCCGGGATGTGGGCGCTTTCGGCGGCCGCGATCCGCGCGTGCTGTGGGCCGGCGTCGCGGGGGGCGAGCCGCTCGAGGCACTCTATCGCGCCAACGACCGTGCCGCGCGGTCGGCGGGCCTGGAGCCCGAGGGCCGCACGTTCAAGGCGCATGTGACGCTTGCGCGCATGCGCGGCGCCCGCCAGATGGCCGTGGCCCGGTTTCTCGCCGAGAACGGGGGCCTGCGCACCGAGCCGTTCGTGGCCGAGCGCTTCGTGCTGCTGTCGGCACGCCCGGGGACCGGCGGCCCGCCCTATGTGGTGGAGGCGGAATTTCCCTTCGAGGGGGTAGCAGTGCGCTAGAGCAAGATCGTTTCTGATCGAAGCGCTAGCATCGATCATGGAACGTGAATTTAGCTCTAAGACTTAGCAATAGAGCAGGATTCACGCTTCGGCCTCGACGTCTCGGTTGAGGTGAGGTGATTTCATCCGAAGCGATCCTGCTCCAGCCCAAGGTGTTTGTGCACAGGCTCCGAGGCATTACCCAAAATTAATACGGTCCACCCGAGCCGCGCCCAATTCTGAGCTGCCTATGCCCGGTGCCGACCTTGCATGCCGGAACCAGGCTCGCGTCAACGGGCCGGTGACCGACCCGGCTCCTCAAGCACTTGAAAATTCTGCGCGAATTTCTCGTCGAGCCGCCTGTTGTCAGCGATAGGGAGAGCGATTGTGGAACGACAACCCCCCGCAATTCCGAGCCTCGTGAACCTCGAGCACCTGCTGTCCATCGGCAGCTTCCAGCCGGCCGCGGTCCAGCGTGACTTCGAATGGGACGAGCCCGAGACGCGGCAGCTGCTGGGCGATCTCGACAAGATCTTCACTGCCCTCTACGCGCCCCCGCAGGACGCCGACGACCGCGCCGACGCGCAGGCAGAGGCCGTCGAAGAGGAGCGGGCGAGCACGTCCGCCCCAGCCGATGCCGCTCCCGTCGCAGGGACCGGCGATTTCGCCTTCGACGATCGGCCGATCACGGCCGACCCGGCCTCGCGCCGGCCTCCGCTGCCGCCTCTGCCCAACTACTTTCTCGGCAGCATCGTGCTGCGCCCCGGCTCCAATGAGCGCTACGACATCTATGACGGTCTGCAGCGCTTCACGACGCTGACGATCCTGATCGCGATCCTTCGCGATCTCACCAAGGACGCGGCCCTGGCAAAGCGTCTGCACAAGCTCGTTGCCGCGAGCGACAGGAGCTTTCGCCTGCATACCGTCGGCAAGGACACGACGCTCGCCGAAAACGCCCAGCAGCTTGGGGGCACGCTCAAAAAAGACGACGTGCGCGCGCATCGCGACGTCGGCCGCCGCATCCTGCGCGTCAAGCGCGCGCTGCTCGATCCCGTGCGGTCTTGGAGTTTGGATCGCCTCGACCGCTTCGCCGAGTTCCTTCTCGACTCCGTGTGGTTCTCCGTCCTGCATGTGCACGATGCGCGCATGGCCCGGCAGATCTTCGTCACCACCAACCTGCACGGCAAGAAGCTCGATCTGGTGTCGCTGCTGAAGGGCCAGATCGGCGACCTCGCCAGGACGGACGGGGAGCTCGAGTTCGTCCGAACGGCGTGGGAGGAGGTGCGCGAGTTCAGCGGCGACATCCACATCGAGACGCTGCGCGCCTTCGACAGCATCGAGCGAGCCGAGATCCAGACGGACACGTGGCCGACGGATCTGGGCGCATTCCTCTCCGAGGTCGCACCGGCCGGGGGCGTGGAGAAGTGGATGGGCCGCTTCCGCAGCTACGCCTACGGCTGGAAGGACTGCAAGCGCGTGCTCTGGAGCGCGGGCGACAGCAAGATCGAGCAGGACGTGTGGCGGCTGCACGTCTTCTGGTGGCCGGAATGGCATCCGCTGGCACTGCGCTGGTGGAACCAGGTGCACTTTGCCAGGCGGAACGGCAACTTCACCGGAGAGCTGCGCCGGGAATTCGAGCGGCGCTTCGACTGGCTCCACCGCCGCTGCATGGCCATCACGCTGGCGGGTTTCTCGGACGCCGACCGCCAGAAGATTTTCGCCAACGCCATGCGCCAGGACAAGGACGGTCGCGACCCGCTCGTCAGCCGAGGGGCGCTGACCCTTTCGCCTACTCATCGCCAGAAGATCGATCGAACGCTGCGGGGGCAGATCGAGACGAAGGAGACCTGGGCACCGCTCGCGCGGTGGATCGAGATCCTGCAATGGCGCAAGGGTCTGCCAGACCTCGTCCGCACCTCCAACACCGAGCACATTTTGTCGCGTAACGCAGAGGCCGCGTCCTTGCAGGAGTTCGGCGGCAATCTCGGGGCCTACAACAATGCCTGTTTCTCCCTGGGCAACCTGGCCGTCGTCAGCAAGGAGGCCAACGACCGGATGCAAAATCTGGATTATTCCCGCAAGCTGCCCATCCTGCGGCAGGAGGCCGAGCGCTTCCACATGCTGGGCTCGGTCGTCGACCACGCCGCTTGGGGGCCGCGGGAGATCGCCGAGCGCGCCGACAAGCTGCGCAGCCAGATCTGGGATGCGCTGCGGATCGCCCCGCCGCAAGCGGACTGACAATCGAGCGCAGCCCTGCCTGCTCGTCCGGCTTCGGCTTCCCACTTCCGGATACACAAAGGCTGTACGGAGAGGTTCGATCCGATGCGGAAGGAAATGTGATTGAGCAAATCCTTCCGATTCTGTCTGGCAAAGCAGGCATAGAAGCTGCTTAGCCGCCTCATCCCACTACCACGAATGGCGCCGACCGGCTGGACTCACCCGCACGAGCGAAGCTGCAGGCGCGGCGTTGATTGTGGGTCCCAACTGCCGGCGCCAAACCCGATTGCGGCAATGCTGAATTTCGGTTAGGCACTTTGTCGATTGTCTTGTTCGGCTCAATCATATCTGAAGGGGGCCGTATGCATCGGTACGGGATCACAGTTGCCCTTATGGCGCTGGCTTCTGCTGCGGTGCCCAGCTGGGCGCAAAACACCAACATGCGGCCCTTGATTACAATCGATTCCAATCTGATCAAGCACACATTTCAGTATCCCGCGCCCGCGGGCACGCCGCGCCATTCAATCATCCTGCTCGTAGGCGGCAACGGGGTCCTGAACCTCAACGCAGCCGGCGCTATCACAGACCTTGAAGGCAATTTCCTGCTCCGCTCAGCAGCGGCCTTCCACCAGGCCTGTCTCAACGTGGCGATAGTAGACGCAGCGCCCGCGTTCCCATCGCCCAGCGGTCTCACCAATCAGCGTCTGACACAGGCCCATGCCGATTTCATTGGCCAGGTGGTCAGGACGGTTCGCCAGAGTTGGTCGCACACTCCGGTCTGGCTGGTAGCCACCAGCAATGGAACGCTTTCAGCCGTCAATGCCGCGGCGCGCTTGACCAGCTCGTTCAGGCCCGACGGCATTGTGCTGACCTCATCGATCACGCAAAGCAATCCAAACGGCGAGACGGGAGAGGTCCTCACGGCCACTCCCGGACTCGTCAATATAGCCATACCCACCTTGGTGATATGGCATGGGAGCGACACCTGCCCCTTCTCGCCGGCCACCGGCGCGATGACTGTCTTCGACCGCCTGCCACCCGGGATAAGAAGGGTGCGCCAGGCGATGAGCGGAGGACAGCCCAATCCCGCGGTCGGTGCATGCAGCGCTTTTGGCTTTCACGGTTACAATGGCGTCGAGCCCACGGTAGTGAGCGCCATAAGTGGCTTCATCAGAACCAACGCGCAGTACTGCGGGAACTCCTCGCACTGACGGCCCTACCTCTCCGCGGTAGACAAGGCGCTCTTCGCGTCGCAGGCCGCTGTGCTGCCGGCGCCGTCTCAGTGGCAATTTCCCTCCACGCTGCGAGACATCGGGTACTCGACCATTCGGCCCGCGGCTCGGAAGCAAGGGCCGGCGCGTCCGGCCGAGCGCAACGTTGTCAACCTTGCGCTGCCGCGACGAATGCGTTGCGCAGGACGCCGAGGCCGGTGATCTCGACCTCGACCACGTCGCCAGCCACGAGATCGGGCGAGGTGCCGTCGGTGCCCATCCAGAGGATATCGCCGGGATAGAGCGTGACGTAGCGCGTGATGGCGGCGATATAGGCGGCCACCCCGAAGATCATGGCGTTGGTGGCAAAGCGCGTGGTCTCGCGGCCGTTGACGCGCACGCGGGTCTCGAGCGCTTCGAGATCGACGTCCGTATCGATCCACGGGCCCATGGGCTTGAACGTGTCGGTGTTCTTGGCGCGCCACAGCGTGCGGTCGGACTTCTGCCAGACCCGTTCGCTGACGTCGTTGCCGATGGTGTAGCCGAGCACGCAGGAGAGCGCGTCGGCTTCGCGAGAGGTGCTTGGCCTTCTTGCCGATGACGACGGCGAGCTCGCCCTCGTACTGCACCTTGCTGGCATCGCGCGGGATCACCACCGGCTCGTCGTGCGCGATCAGCGCGTTGGCGGCGCGGTAGCCGACGTCGGGCTGCTTGGGCAGGTCCGCCTTGATGCCGAGCTTGGCCGCGGCGTGCTGGACGTGCTCCGCATAGTTGAGGCCGACGCAATAGAAGGTCGGCGGGATGACCGGCACCTCGATCTTGACCGCGCGCAGATCGTGAACCTGCTTGGTCCGCTCGTAGCCGGCGAAGGGGTCGCCGGACACTTCCACGACGCGATCTCCCTCGACGATGCCGTAGGCCTCGCGGCCCGCCAGTGAAAACCTCATCCAACGCACGGCTGCTCCTCCTTCTCCGGCTTTTTGTGCTCAAGCTTGCATGGGTCTAGCCTGGAGCACCAGAGGGATGACGTTGGCACAACCAAGGGAGCGAGGCTGATGGCGCAGAAGCTCGACGACACGGCGCGCAAGGGACTGTCCGCGCGGCTGCCGGGATGGCGGCTGGCGGACGGCCGCGATGCCATCCACAAGACTTTCAAGTTCACGGATTTCAGCGAGGCCTTCGGCTTTATGAGTAGGGCTGCGCTGGTGGCCGAGAAGATGGACCACCACCCGGAATGGAGCAATGTGTGGAACCGGGTGGACGTGACGCTGTCGACACACTCGGCCGGCGGCCTCACCGAGCTCGACCTCGAGCTCGCCGAGGCGATGGACAAGATCGCCCAGCGCTAGCGAGAGCAGGATCGCTTCGGATGGAATCGCCTTGCCACGAACGCGACGTCGCGGCCGAAGCGTGAATCCTGCTCTACTAGCGGCGGAACCTCGAGGGGGCCGCGCCACCCGCTGCAGAGAATGGCCATCCCGGCGACAGTGGCTCGACCTGGCGCACGATGGGCGGGGGGCGGGCGATGGCACGGACCCCCTCATCGGGGGCAGGCACGCGCGGCGCGGCAGGCTCGTCCAACATGCCGGGCAGCGGGTAGGGGTTGCCCGGTGACGGCCTGTCGCCGCCGGCGATCACCTCGGCGTCTCTTGGGATGTCCACCGCAGCCGCTCGCCCGCCGGACTGAGCCGGCGGCCTCCCTTCGGCATACGCCCGGTGGCGGGCGCGTTCCGCCTCCGACCAGGGCGGCGGGTGGCAGCGGCACCCATCGACCAGCCTCTTGCGGTACTTGTAGGCGTTGGGAAGCAGGCTGTAGGCGAGCCCCGTCAGGTCGACCATGGTGTCCACGTCGCCACCGACGTTGGAGTGGTAGAACAGCCGCGCCTCGCTGTCGCAGCTCGCGCTGCAGATCTCGGCATCGTGGGCGAGACTGCCCTGGGTCGCGGCGCTGCTGATCGGAAAATAGAACCCATCGCACAGCCGCACGCACAGCGTCCGGTAGGTGCCGCCCGGCGCCAGCGACTGGTCCTCGTCATCATAGGGCTGATAGGGGCTGAACGGGGTCGCATAGGGCGAGGAGTAGCGGTGGAAGCGCGGCGAGGCCGCGCCGTAGCCGAAGATCGAACTCGACCGGCTCCTGCGCCTCTCCTGGCTGGATAGCCAGCGCGAGGAGACTCTAACAGCAATGCAGCGCGCCCGCGCAACGCCATCGCCCGCCGATCCCGCCCGGCCGCTCGTGGCCAGGGCACCCAGCATCGTAGGCGAGGGTTATGCCGGCCAACTCGCCAATTTTGTCTGAATGGTAAGCGAGACCCTGGTCCGCTTCAGTAGCCAAAGGCCGTGCCGAAGGCGCGCTTGATCCAGTCGGGGTCGGAGCGGGGCGCCGTCGGCTGGGGCTTTGCATCTGGACGCGCCTTGGGCGCATCGCTGCCGCCAAGGCCCATGAGGGTTCCATCCTCGCGTCGCGCGACCTCTGCGGCCTTCTCGAGAGACGGCGAGCTGCCGGCACCGGCCTTGGACGGATCGGGCGCATTGGCGGTTTGGCGCAGCTTCTCCTGCAGAGCCCGCAGCTCCTTGGCGGCAGCCAGGTTGCCCTGCCGCGCAGCCTGCGCCAGGGCATAGCCGCGGTGGCGCTCCCGCGACGCGGCCTCCCAGGGATCGGGCTGGCATTTGCAGCTCGCCACGTACTCGCTGCGGTAGAGGAAGGCAGTCTTCAACTGGCTGTAGGGGCGTCCGTTGAGATCCTGCATCGCCTCGACGCTACCGCCGGGGTTGCGATAGACGAACAGGCGCCCCTGCGCGCCGCATCGGCTGGCGCACACGCTGCTGTCGCGCTGCAGCCGGTCCTGCGGCACGGCGAAATTGATGGGGAAATAGTAGCCGTCGCAAAGGCGCACGCAGAGGGTGCGATAAGTCTCGACGGCGGCGGGGCGGTCGCTGTCGTCATCGTCGTCGTCCCGTCAATCCCCATGGCAATCTCGAGGAGGGACCACGCGAGGATCCCCCGAACGGGAGGCCGGCCGACGGCCGTGCTCGTGGGCGCGATTGCGGGCTCCACAGCCCCTGCAGCGGGGTCATGTTGGCCACGCGGCGCAGCACGAGGGGCGAGGCGGCAAGCTCGGGCGCCGCGCTTTCCTTGCGCTTGCGCCCGGCGGAATCGGCTGCGGGTTGGACCTCGCCCAGCACGATCGCGCCGAGCCGCTGCACGGCATGCCCCATCGCCAGACCGACGACGAGGAGCGCAGAGGCATACACGGCAAAGCCGACGGCGAGAGACGTGCGCGCCGAACGGCGAAACAGGAAGGACATGACCCCACAACGCTACTGGCGCAGATTGGGTTGCGGAAGGCATTCGAAACGAGAGGGTGAACGCCACGCAAACAAACCCGCTTGGGCCCGCCCCGCATTAGGCGCGCGTCCCTATGACGAGAAGATGGCGGCGCACGCAGCTCCGCCCGGCGGCCGTGCCGCGGAAGCGACAGACTGAGAGCGAGCCAACTCGTCGCGATTGACAGGGCAGGGCCGATGGCGCCCGATAGCGGGGGGCAGCGCCGGGCGATGCGCACGGAGGCGTTGGAGGGAGCGCGATGGTCTTTCCGCTGTATGACGACAACCCGTTCAAACGGGCGCGGGTGCCCTACGTCACGTGGGGCCTGATCCTGCTCAACGTCGGCATCTTCCTGTTCGAACTCGGCGCCACCGACGATGCGACGAAGGCGCTGTTCGCCTCGTTTGCCGCGACCCCGGCGGCGATTACCCACCAGGCGCCGAGCGCCGGCTGGCTGCCGCCCGAGCTCACCTTGGTCAGCTACATGTTCCTGCACGGCGGCTGGGAGCACATCCTGGGCAACATGATCTACCTTTGGGTGTTCGGCGACGACATCGAGGACGCGCTCGGACCGTTGCGCTTTCTTGCGTTCTATCTCCTGACCGGCATCGCGGCCGGCCTGTTCTTCGCGTTCCTGAACCGCAAATCGACGATGCCGTTGGTGGGGGCTTCGGGCGCGATCTCGGGCATTCTCGCCGCCTACTTGCTGCTGCGGCCGTGCGCCAAGGTGTCGGTGTTCGTGCTGCGCTTCGTCGTGCGCGTGCGTGCCTACTGGGTGATCGGCGGTTGGGTGCTCCTGCAGCTCTATCAGATCGCCAACCAGACCAATGATGGCGTCGCGTACGTCGCGCACGGCGGCGGGTTGATTGCCGGCGCCCTCCTGTTCCTCGTCATGCGTCCAACCGGAGTGCATCTGTTCGAATGCGTCGAGCAACCCGAGGAAACGGGCGCGGCCGCGACCTGACGGCCTGTCGCGTTGGCTGATCGGCGGGCTCCCTACCCGAGCCAGTGACAGCCGGTCGCAGGTCTTCGCCACCGTCGCGGCCTCGCAGGCGGCTATGTCAGCCGCAGAGCGATACTGGATGGATCGCATGGCGGGACACGCGGACAACGGGGACTTGGGGCGGCGGGATTTTGTCGTGCAAGCCGCGGCAGCCTTCGGTGGCGTGGGCCTCGTGACGGCAGGCTGGCCGTTCCTCGACCAGATGAACCCGAATGCTGCGACACCCCCGCCGGAAGTCACGGACGTCGACCTGCACGCGATACCGCCAGCTGCCACGAAGCTCGTGGGGTGGAGAGGCAAGCCTATATTCGTCCGTCATCGCACGCGAGAGGAAGTGCAAGAGGCCCGCAGCACGCCACTTTCAAGCCTGCCCGATCCGCTTGCGCGCAACGCCAAGCTTCCGCAGAAGGCGCCGGCGCTCGACCGCAATCGCACGCTGGCGGGCCACGAGGAGTGGCTGGTCGTCATCGGCCTGTGCACGCACTTGGGCTGCATATTGACGTCAAACCCCAAGCGCGATCTGGCCGAGACCTGGTTCTGTCGGTGCCATGCGGCACGGTTCGACACCGCCGGGCGCGTGCGCGCCGGGCCGGCGCGCACCAACCTACCAATACCGCCGTATGACTTCCTCACGGCCAGTAAGATCAGGATTGGGTAGACGCGCGCGAACGCCTGCGCCCTCGGCAACCGCGAAGGCGCAGCGGGCGGACCTCAGCAGCTCTAGCGCGGCGCCATCCTGAGCGCGCCGTCGAGACGGATGCACTCGCCGTTGAGCATGGGGTTCTCGCAAATGTGCACGGCGAGCGCGGCATACTCGGTGGGATCGCCCAGCCGCGAGGGAAACGGCACTGAGGCCGCAAGCGACTTCTGCGCCTCCTCCGACAGGCCCGCGAACATCGGCGTCAGGAACAGGCCCGGCATGATGGTGCAGACGCGGACGCCGTCGCGGGAGAGGTCGCGCGCCACCGGCAGGGTCATGGAGGCGACGCCGCCCTTGGAGGCGGAATAGGCCACCTGGCCGATCTGGCCGTCCTGGGCTGCCACCGAGGAGGTGCAGATCATGACCCCGCGCTCCCCGTCCTTGTTGACGGGTTGGGTCGCCTGCATGCCGATCGCTGACTTGGCCATCATCAGGAAGGTGCCGATCAGGTTGACCTGGATCACCTTGGTGAAGGTGGCGAGATCGTGCGGCTCGATCGCGTTGGTCTCCTTGACGCGGCGCGAGATCCGCTTGGCGATCCCGATGCCCGCGCAATTGACGAGGATGCGCTCCTGCCCGTGCGCCTTGCGTGCTGCCGCCAGTGCTGCATCGACGCTTCCTTCGTTGGTGACGTCGCACTTGGCAAAAGCGCCGCCGATCTCCTTGGCGAGCTTGTCGCCGGCCTCCGCATTGAGGTCGAGGATCGCGACCTTCACGCCCTTGCCGGCGAGCGCTCTCGCGGTCGCCGCGCCGAGGCCGGATGCGCCGCCGGTCACGACGGCGGCTATGTCTTTGCCGAGCTGCATATCTCCGACCCCCTGCGTGAAGGTAAGCGTGCCGATCCTGCCGGTGGCTGCAGACACTAGTAGCGGGCGGCGCTGAGGTAAAGGCTCGAGCGCCGCCCTGACCGGTCTTGCCCACGCGGCAATGCGAGCTTAAGGGACAGAAGATTACGAGGCAGGACCCCCATGTCCCAACCTGCGCTGCCCAAGCTCCCGCGCGGCTATTTCGCCATCGGCGCGGAGCGCATGTCCAAGGCCCTCAATCTCGGCAACATGATGCGCTCCGCGCACGGCTTCGGCGCGGCCTTCACGTTCACCATCGGCGCCAGCTATCAGGCGCTGGAGGCGCGGGCCGACACCTCCAAGAGCCGCCAGCACTTGCCGCACTACAGCTGGGCGAGCGCCGCGGAGCTCGCGCTGCCCGAGGGCTGCCGGCTCGTCGGCATCGAGCTGCTCGACGAGGCCATCGACCTGCCGAGCTTTCGCCATCCGCTGCGGGCCGCCTACGTGCTGGGGCCAGAGCAGGGCAGCCTGTCGCCTGCGCTCCTCGCGCGCTGCGACTACACCGTGCGCATTCCCTCGAGCTTCTGCATCAACGTGGCGATGGCGGGCGCGATCGTCATGTACGACCGGGTGCGATGCCTGGGTCGGTTTCCGCCGCGCCCGGTCGGCGAGGGCGGCCCTGAGGGGACGCCGGCGCCGCTGGCGGGCCGCAAGGTGGGCCGGGCTCGCCAGTAGCGCCGCTGCCCGCTAGAGTAGGATCGCTTCGGATGGAATCACCTTACCTCAGTCTCAGCGTGGCGGCTGAAGCGATCTTGCTCTAGAGCAGGATCGCTTCGGACGGAATTACTTTGCCCCAATTGGGACGTGGCGGCCGAAGCGTGAATCCTGCTCTACATCATAGACTTCAGAGCAAGATTCACGTTCCATGATCGAAGCGGAGCGCTTCGATCAGAAACGATCTTGCTCTAGCATGCTTCAAGCGCCTTGCGCAGCGCGCGCGCCAGATCGGTGCCCGAATAGGGCTTGCGCAGGATCTCCAGATCCGAGGCGGGCGCCTCGCCGGCACGGGCCACATCCTCGGCAAAACCCGACGTCAGGAGAACCGGGATGGCCGGCGCGTTCTGGCGCACCCACTGCGCCAGGTCGAAGCCGGACATGCCGCCCGGCATGACGACGTCGCTGAAGACGAGGTCGATGCCGCTGTTGCCGCGCAGGTGCTCGATGGCACCAGCCGCATTCTCCGCCTCGATCACCGCGTAGCCGAGGTTCTTGAGGCGCCGCGCCGTGACGTTGCGTACCTGGGCGTTGTCCTCCACCAGCAGGATGGTCTCGCCGGCCACCGCGGTCGCGCGCTTCGCGCTGCTTGCGCCGCTCGCCTCGTGCCCGGCGTCGCCTGCGACGCGCGGAAGGTAAAGGTTGACCGTCGTGCCCTTGCGCTGCTCGCTGTAGACCGTCACGTGGCCGCCCGACTGCTTGACGAAGCCGTAGATGACGCTCAGGCCGAGACCGGTGCCCTTGCCCGTCTCCTTGGTGGTGAAGAACGGCTCGAACACGCGGGCGAGCACCGCAGGCGTCATGCCGACGCCGGTGTCCGATACGGACAGTCGCACGTAGTCGCCCGGCATCACCCCCACCTCGTTGGCGACGGTCGCCTCGTCGAGCACGACGTTGCGCGTCTCGATCACCAATTTGCCGCCCGTGGGCATGGCGTCGCGGGCATTGATGGCGAGGTTGAGCACTGCGTTCTCGACCTCGCTCGGGTCCGCGCGCGTGGGCCACAGCCGCGGCGCCAGCAGCGTGCCGAGCGCGACCGTCTCGCCGAGCGTGCGCCGCAACAGCTCGGCCATGCCGAGCACCTGCTCGTTGAGGTCGAGCACGACCGGCTCGAGACGACGCCGGCGCGCGAAGGTGAGAAGCCGGTTCGTGAGCCGCGCCCCCATCAGCGCGGCGTTGTTGGCCCGCGCCAGCAGGTCTCTCTGCCCCTCGTCCTCGAGCTCCATCTCCAGCAGCTCGTGATTGCCGGTGATGATGGTGAGGAGATTGTTGAAGTCGTGGGCGATGCCGCCCGTGAGCTGGCCGATCGCCTCCATGCGCTGCGACTTGCGCAGCGCCTCGCTCTGCACCACCTGCTGGCTGATGTCGCGGTTGAGCGTGAGAAAGCCGACCAGGCTGTCGCCCTGGTCGCGCAGCACCGAGGCCACGGTCTCGGCGGGGAACGCCTCGCCCGACTTGCGCCGGTAACGGACGGTCAGCGGCGCCGTCGAGCTGCCGCTCGCGCAAGATCTCCTTGACGGCCTGCATGCGCGTGTACTCGGCTCCGCTCTCATAGAGAATCGCGCAATCCTGGCCGATGATCTCCTCGGGCGTGTAGCCGAACACGCCCGTGACGGCCGGGTTGCACAGCACGATCCTGTTGGCGGGATCAATGATGAACAGCGCATCGGGAATCTGGTTGAAGACCGCCTGGAACAACATCTGCTCGCGCAGAACGTCCTTCTCGCGCTGCTCGGAGAGGTCGTGGATGATGCCGGTGAAATAGCGCCGGCCGTCGGCCTCGAAGGCGCTCACCGACAGGTGCGCTGGAAAGATCGCCCCGCTCTTCTGGCGCGCCATCACCTGGCGTCCGATGCCGATGATCCGACGCTCGCCGGTCTCGAGGTGATGGCGGATATAGCCGTCGTGCCGACTGCGGTAGGGCTCCGGCATCAGCACGTTCACGTTCTGGCCGATCAGCTCGGTCTCGGAGAAACCGAACATCCGCAGAGCCGCCGGATTGAGGCTGCAGATGATGCCCGCATCGTCAATGATGATGACCGCCCCGACTGCGCTCTGCAGCGCGGCCTGCAGCATTTCCGCTCCAAAATCGCCATTTCCAGCAGGCTTTGCGGGCGCGGTCATCGATCGGTCCCTGTCGGCGCGGCTGCCTCCGCGGATATCGGAGCGCTGCCCCACAAGGACCTACGACAGCATGCCGGCCGCGTCCAGGTTCCCGCGTGTCACTTGCGGGACGGGATGGACGCGCTGCCGGGAAAGCCGGCCCGCATGTAGGCGATGATCTTCCAGATGTCCTCGCGCGTCAGCGCGTCCTTGAAGGCCGGCATCTCGGTGTCGAATTGCTTGCCGCCCTCGGAGATGCACCACAGCAGGTACTCGTCGACGGCAATGGGACGCTGCACCATGAAGGCCAGCAGCGCCGGCGAGGGCAGCAGCGATCTCGGCGCGTCGCCCTCGCCCAAGCCCTCCTTGCCGTGGCACGTCGCGCATTTGGCCACATAGAGCTCGCGGCCGGCGGCGATCACCTCCTTGGAGGTCCCTACGGGCGAGCGGGCACCCTCATACTGCTTCTGCACGCCATAGTGCATGTAGGTGTAGTGGCGCAGCAGCCGGGCTCGCATGCCCGGCGGCATCTGCCCGGGCCCCCACAGCTCGCGCTGCATCCACAGCGGCTGCCAATAGTCGACGCCGGACTCCCCTTTGGTGGGCGGCGCCGCGGTCTGTGCCGCCGCCGGCAGCGAGACCGCCGACAATATCGCAATCAGGCCGGCAACTGCGATGAGGATGCCGACCGTAAGGGCTCTGCGTGTTGCACGTTTCATGGCGAAGGCCTCCGCCCGATTGGTCCCCACGACCGGCACTATGGGCAGGGCCGGCCATAGCGCGCCGCACGCTGCTTCGTATTTGCGCTGGGTCAAAGCCACGAGCCGACCTTGCATCCTCCCCCTCATCGGCACGCCGCTCGCGCGGCCGCCAAGCGCTCGATGGCCCGAGCTTGGAGCCGAGGCGGTATGACGTGCCTCACCACGGCGGCGGAAAAAACCGCCGCCCATGGCGATGCGCCGGAGCCTACTTGATCGGCGAGAACGGGGCAGCCAGCAGGATCTTGGTCTCCTGCCTGACGACGGGGCTGTCGCCCGGTGGCGGCCAGATGCCGTCTGCCGCGGCCTTCTTGCGAATGGCGAGGCGCTCGTCGAGGCTCTTGTAGGCCCAGATGTGCATCCACTGGTTGAGCCCGCCGATGTCGGCAGTGAAGACGCCGGTCAGCGGCGAAAGCTTGACGCGGCCGGGCAGGTATTCGCCCCACCGCTTTGCCATGTCCGGGATGCCGCCGGGCTTGAGCACATAGCTGCGCATCTCGAAATAAGGGCCATTGTTTGAGGGAGCGAGCGGTGGCGAGTAGGGCAGCGGCTCGAAGATCTCCGACTTCATGTCGGTGATGAACTCGGAGGTCTTGGGCGGCCACACGCCGCTCTTGACGGCCTCGGCGCGGATTTTGGAGCGCTCCAGCGTGTTCTCGTAGGGCCACACGTGGATGATCTGATTGAGTGGCCCGATCTCGGTGTACCAGAAGGCCGCGAGAGGCGAGAGCTTCAGGCGTGGCTCGAGCGCGTCGGTCCAGCGCTTGAGGAATTCGGGCAGCGTGCGCGGACGCAGCGTGTAGGTGCGGAACTCGTAGATCATGGGCCAAGGCCTCCCGGGTGACGCTCGGGCAATGTTTGCACTCTTGCCGGCAATCGACAATGAGCCTCTTCAGCCGCCCTCCTCCGGCGGCTTGATGTGGCGGAAGGCCCAGAGCAGGGCGAAGTCGTAGGCGATCTTGAGAACCCCGCAGAGAATCAGCGGCCAGGCCTGCAGGCCCGCCGCGAACAGCGCGCCAGCGAGGGCTGGGCTCGCTGCCGCTGCGAGGCTGCGCGGCACCGAGGTGAAGCTCGCCGCGGCCGGACGCTCGGCCGGCGTCACCACCGCCATCACGTAGGACGAGCGCGTCGGCACGTCCATCTGCGACAAGGCCGCGCGAAGAAGCAGGAAGGCCAGGGCAGCCTCCACGTTCGGCGCCACCGCGGCCAGCATCAGGCACAGGCTCGAGGGGATGTGCGTGTACACCATCGTCTTGACGAGGCCGATACGCCGCGCGAGCCACGCCGCGACCGGGAAGGAGAATGCCGCAAACACCCCCGACCAGAAGAAGAACAGCGCGGCCGTCGCCAGCGACAGGCCGAACTTCTCGAACAGCCACAGCGCCAGCAGCGACTGCACCGCAAAGCCGCCGGCGAACGCGTCGATGCTGAACAGGGCCGCCAGCTTGTAGACGATGCCGCGCGAGGGGCCGAGCACGCTGGGCGCCGGGCGGGGACCAGTGTCCTGGTCCCGCGCGCGGGGAATGCGTGCGTAGAGCAGACCGCCGGCGAGCCCCAGGAGCGCATAGAGGACGAACATCGCCCGCAGCGCCGTCGTCTGCGCGATGCCGAGCCTCGCCATCACCTCGGGGCTGGCCGCCGCGAGCGAGCCGAATGCGGCCGCCAGCGCGCCGATCAGGCTGTAGCGGGCGAACATGGCGGTGCGGTCCGCGTCCGGAGCGCTGCGCGCGAGCAGCGCGTGCTCGAGCGGGACGAAGATGCTGACGCTGCCGGCGGAAGGATTGATCGTGCCGGCGAGGGCGACGAGCAGAACCACGGTATAGGTGCTGGACAGCGCAAACAGAACGCCCGTCATCAGCATCAGCGCCGAGGCCGCGAGCAGGAGATGGCGCTGATCGAGCCTCGCGCCCAGCACGCCTATGCCCAGCGTCATGAGCGCCGAGCCCAGCAGCGCCGCCGTGGCAACGACGCCCACCTCCACCGGTCCGAGCCCCAGTGCCGTCAGGTACACCGGCAGCAGCACGGCGACGAAGCCGTCGCCGAAGTCGCGCAACGCGCGGGCGCCGTAGAGATAGCTGGCGACGGAGCTTCGCTGCCCGGGCGAATCGAGAGTACGCAAGGTCTGGAGGATGTTCACGCCATCGCCCCTGGGTCGGCTCCGCCTCGAGCCTCGAGGGGAGCACGGACGCGATCGTTGGGCTGGCGCCTCACGGGGCCATCGCGGACAACCCCTTGCGCGCCTTATGCCATCGGGGCTGTCGCCAGGCAAGCTGGCGGGGGCTCCACGACTACTTCTGCTTCGGCGGCGCAGCCGCAACGTCAGCGACAATCTCCCTGCTTGCGGCCAAGCTCAAAGTGCTGATCGGCGCCCCGTGAAGGGCGATTGCGGCGAAGCGCGCGCACAAGCGCACAATATTGCCGTGGTTGGACCACACTACAGCTCGAATCATGGGGAACATCATGGACTTGTGGGGATTGCACAATGATAGGACCGCAGGGCCCGCATGGCGACACCAGCGAGAGAGACGCCGGCCAGGCGCGTCCTCATCGTAGGCCCGAGGTTCAGCTTCAAGCCGAGCTACGGCATGTGGCCCGCTGCCCGCAGCGGCCTCATGTTCTATTCCTTCGCGCATCGGCTCGCGAACGGGTTCATCCGCAACGGGCACTTCGTCTTCTCCCTCGACGACCGCGACTTTCGCAAGCAGGTGCTGGGCTGGCGTGCGGCCGGCACATGGCTCGCCGACCGCAGGTTGCTGCAGGTCGCCCGCGAGCTGCGTCCCGACCTCCTCTGCCTGCAGCACTGCGACCAGATCTCGCCCGCCACGATCCACCGCATCCGCGAGATGCTGCCGCGCACGCGCATTGCCGTCGTCTACTACGACAACGTGTTCGAGCCCTCCTCCGCTGACCGCTTCCGCCGCTTCCTGGAGCTCGCCGACTTCGGCTTCGCCACCACGGCGGGGGCCTCGCTGGCCGCTTTTGCCGATGCCTGCCCCGTCGCCTTCATTCCCAATCCGGTCGACCTCTCGATCGACAATGCGAGCGCTTTCACGGTGCCGCGCAAGAGTGTCGACGTGTTCTGCGCCTGCGGCGTCGGCGGCGCGGCCGACCGCTGGGTGCTGATCGACGAGCTGCGCCGGCTCAAGCCCGCCCTCCGCTACGCGCTCTTCGGCCGCAACAAGGAGAACCGGCTCTATGGCGACGCCTACTTCCGCGTGATCAGCCAGTCCAAGATCGGGCTCAACTTCAACCGCGAGGAGGGCGACCTCTACGCCTCCGACCGCATGGCCCAATACCTGGGCAATGGCGTCCTGCTCGCCACCTCGCGCCGCTCCGGCTACCAGGCCTATTTCGGCGACGACGAGATGCTGTTCTTCGACGACGCCGAGGAGCTGGCCGACCGCATCGGCTGGGCCGTCGCGGCCGATCACCGCTGGCGCGGCATGGCCGAGAAGGCGCGTGCCAACGCAGCCGACATGATGGGTGGCGAGCGCGTCACCGATTTCATCCTGCGCATGACGCTTGGGATGGGGCGAGCCCGCGGGCTGGCGCTTCAGCGATCAGATCTATCTGCGGCCTGCGCGCAAGATTGCGCCCGCGCGGCCCGAGGTGCTCGAGCCCGCCCCGACGCTGGTGCCGCAGTATTCCTGACCAACGGGCCGAACCGCGGCACGGCGGCGGCATCGGTCCCTCAATGCTCCGCCGCGCCCGGGAAGGTCGGCGGCGGCGCGATCGGCTCCACGTCGAGCCGCACGGCGATGCCTTCGAGCGCCGGCTTGGGCGCCGGATACTCCTTCATCACGTAGGGGTCGTGGCCCGGCACGATATGGCGCGGGCGTCGGCGCCAGCCGCTCCAGCGTGCGATAGGCATCGAGCATCTGGCCGATGTGGAAGGCCGTGGTGAAGGGCCGGTTGGTGCCCATGTTCTCGTAGTAGTGGGTGGCGTCCGACGCCAGCACCAGCCAGCCGCGCTTCGTGTGCACGCGCACGGACTGCAGGCCGTCGGAATGCCCGTAGGTTGGATGCAGCGTGATGCCCGGTGCGATCTCCACCTCGCCCGCGTACATCTCCACCCGGCCCTTGAAGTTGAGCCGCACCATGCCGACCACGTCCTCGACATGGAAGCTGTGGCCGATGCGCGGGTAGCGCATGTACTTGCCCGTCGCGTAGGCCATCTCGCGCTCCTGCAGATGGAAGCGCGCGTTCGGAAACTTGTGGAAGTTGCCGACGTGGTCGTAGTGCATGTGGGTGAGGATCACGTCGCGCACGGCGCCGGCGTCGACCCCCAGCAGCGACAGGCTGTCGATCGGGCAGCGCAGGAACGTGCGCTTCCTCTCCTTGGCCATCTCGGCCGTGAAGCCCGTGTCGATGACGTAGGCGCCGGCCGGCCCCACCGCCAGCCAGACGTAGTAGTCCATGGGCATCGGCCCGTCGTGCGGGTCGCCGCCGATGAAGTGGTCGCGGCGCTGGGCCTCGCGCGTGGCGTAGCGGAGCGCGTAGACCTCGTAGTGCGGCAAGCTTGTCGGCACGGAAGCTTCCCCGGTTCGTACTGCTCGGCTCGTCGAGCGCTTCCCAAAAGAAGCAGCGGGTATTCAGGGTAGTGCTTTCAATGGCGCGCGCAAGCTCACCCCCAAGCGGGGGTCGTGCATATCAGCCCCCAGCAGTCCGGTCTTTGCAGCGATCCCGATTCCGGAGATAACCTCTCCGCGACGCGATGGAGGAGGTGACAGCGAATGACCGCCGCGCAGACCACAAACGGACGCACTCGGGCGGCGCCGGCCATGGACTACGACGCCATCATCATCGGGGCCGGCATCTCCGGCCTCTACCAGCTCTACCGCCTGCGCGAGCTCGGCATGCGGGTCCGCGTGTTCGAGGCCGGCACCGGCGTCGGCGGCACCTGGTACTGGAACCGCTATCCCGGCGCGCGCTTCGATTCGGAAAGCTATTCCTACGGCTACTCCTTCTCGCAGGAACTGCTGGACGAATGGAGCTGGTCGGAGCACTTCGCGCGGCAGCCGGAGACGCTGCGCTACCTCAACTACGTCGCCGACAAGTTCGACCTGCGCCGCGACATCCAGTTCAGCAGCCGCGTGTGACCGCGGCGCACTACGACGAGGAGACGCGGAGCTGGGACGTTACCCTGCGAGGACGGCAGCCGCTACCGCGCGCGCTTCCTGATCACCGCCATCGGCCCGCTGTCGGCGCCGACCATGCCGAGGATCGAGGGCGTCGACAGTTCAAGGGCCAGTCGTTCCACACCGCGCGCTGGCCGAAGGAGCCGGTGAGCTTCGAGGGCAAGCGCGTGGCCGTGATCGGCACCGGCGCCACCGGCGTGCAGACCATCCAGGAGGTCGCCAAGACCGCGGGCCACCTCACCGTGTTCCAGCGCACGCCCAACTGGTGCGCGCCGCTGCACAACGGCCAGATCGACGAGGAGGACAGGCCGGGATCAAGGCCAACTATCCCGAGATCTTCGAGCGCTGCCAGGAGACCTTCGCCTGCTTCCTGCACACGCCCGATCCGCGCGGCACATTCGAGGTGACGCCCGAGGAGCGCGAGGCGTTCTGGGAGAAGCTCTACGCCGACGCCCGGCTTCGGCATGTGGCAGGGCAACTTCCGCGACATGCTCATCGACCGCGAGGCCAACGCGGTCATCAGCGACTTCGTCGCGCGCAAGATCCGCCAGCGCGTCAAGGACCAGGCGGTCGCCGAGAAGCTGATCCCCAAGAACCACGGCTTCGGCACGCGCCGCGTGCCGCTGGAGACCAGGTACTACGAGGTCTACAACCAGCCCAACGTCGAGCTGGTCGACATCAAGGAAACGCCGATCGAGCGCATCACGCCGAAGGGCATCAAGACCAGCGACGCCGAGTACGAGTTCGACATCATCATCTACGCCACCGGCTTCGACGCCATCACCGGCAGCTTCGACCGCATCGACATCCGCGGCGCTGGACGGGCTGCAGGCTCAAGGACAAGTGGAAGGGCGGGCCGCAGACCTATCTCGGCGTGCTGGTCGAGGGCTTCCCCAACATGATGATGCTGATCGGGCCGCACACGGCGCTCGGCAACATCCCGCGCAGCATCGAGTACAACGTCGAATGGGTGACGGGCCTGATCGGCCACGTGCGCGAGCACGACCTGACGCGCATCGGAGGCCAGGCCCGAGGCCGTGGCGTCGTGGACCGACCACGTGAAGGCGCTGGGCGAGGGCCTCCTGTCCAACGAGATCGATTCCTGGATGACCGGCATCAACCGCAACGTCGAGGGCAAGCAGACCCGCATCGTCGCCCGCTACAGCGGCAGCGCGCCCGGCCTACCGCGAGCGCTGCGACGAGGTGGCGGCGCAAGGCTACCGCGAGATCGCGCTGGCCTAGCCAGTAGTCCTGCTCTTGGGGGACGCGCGCCGCGTCTCTAGCGCCGCGGCAGGAACAGCACGTTGCGGTTGCGGATGGGCGAGCCCCAGGTGGTGTTGCTGCCGAGCGTGCGCAGCACGGGCAGCGCCTCGACCCGCTCACGGTCCTTGGTGGCGAGCCAGGCCGTGTAGCCGTAGATGGCGCAGATCGTCTCGGTCGCCGCAACAGGATCGGTATGGGCGCCCGTCAGCAACTCGACGATGAGCGTGGGCCGGTCGCGCCGGATGGTCTCGCGGCCGCCCTCCAGAACCTCCATCTCGCTGCCCTCGACATCGACCTTGATGGCGTGCACGTCGCGGAGCGCGTAGCTGTCGAGCGTGCGCACCTCGACTTGAAAGCGCTGGGTGCGACTTTGCTGCTCGGCGGCCGGCTTCAGGCTCCCGCCGAGATGCAAGGCCTTTCCCTCTTCGGAGAGCGGCACGACGAACTCGGCGTCCCCGCTCGCGTTCGACAGCGCAACGGTGTGCACCCTGGCGCGCTTCCCCAGCATCGCCCGCGCAAACGCGGCGTAGTCCGGGTTGGGCTCGAACGCCTCGACGCGGGCCGCGATGCCGGAGAAGGCGTAGGCGAAGAAGCCCTGGTTGGCGCCGACGTCGACGGCGGTCCCGCCCGGCGCCACGATCGCAGCGAGAATGTCGAGCTCGTGCTCGCCCCACTCCGCCTCGTCGGCCAGCCGCCGGCGGTAGTAGAGCGCCGACGGCACCAGCCGCATGGTGAGCCGCTCTTTGAGGGGCAGAGTCACGAGCGGTCCCCCGAGCTCACGCGTCATCCCGGCCTGCTCCCGCGAGCGCGCCGGCACGCACTCGCGGCGCCGGGATGACGCCCGCTCACACCACCAGCACGATCTTGCCGAAATGGGCGTTGGCGCGCATGTGCGCCAGCGCCGCCGCCGCCTCGGCGAGCGGGAAGGTCTTGTCGATCGGCAATCTCAGCTTGCCCTCCTCCACCCAGCCCCACAGGTCGGCGCGCACCAGCCGGTTGATCTCGCGCACCTCCTCCACCGAGCGCGTGCGGAAGGTGACGCCGATGTAGTCGATGCGCTTCATGGCATGCAGGTCGAAGTCGAACTCGCCCTTGAAGCCGCCGAGGCGGCCGACGTTGACGATGCGGCCGAGCACGGCAGCCGCCTTGAGGTTCTGGTTGGCGACGCTGGCCGAGACCTGGTCGACGATCAGGTCGACGCCCTTCTTGTCGGTGGCCGCCAGCACCACCTCCGACCACTCGGGCTGCGTAGTGTCGATCGCGAGGTCCGCGCCGAACTCCTTCAGCCGCTCGCGGCGCTTGGCATTGGTGGAGCTGCCCATGACGAGCCGCGCGCCCTTGAGCTTGGCGATCTGCAGGCCCATCAGGCCGACGCCGGAGCTGGCGCCTTGGATCAGCACGCTCTCGCCGGCCTTCAGCCGGCCGGCCGTGACGACCGCGTTGTGCATGGTCTGCAGCGCCACCGGCAGCGTCGCGGCCTGCTCCCAGCTCATGTTGTTGGCGGGGATCTTCGCCACGCGCCCCCAGTCGGTGACGGCGTACTCGGCATAGCCGCCGTTGCCCGAGCACATGACCCGGTCGCCCGCCTTGACGCCCTTGACGTCGGCCCCGACCGCCTCGACCTCGCCGGCAAACTCGAGTCCGAGCACCGTTCCCGCGCCTCCGGCGCTGCCGTGCATGCGCCCCGACGCCATGATGAGGTCGGCACGGTTGAGCCCGGCCGCTCGCACGCGCACGAGCACCTGATTGGGCGCGGGCGCAGGCTTGGCCACATCGCGCACCTCGACGCCGTGCTCGCCGATGGCTGCTGCCTTCATGGTGTCTCTCCTCGCGTCACGATTGTTCACCGCCCGTGGAACGGCCGCCGTCCCGGATCGGCTCAACATAGCGGAGGTCGAGGTCCCAGGGAAAACAGATCCGGGTGGCCTGCGAAACCTCGGTTCCGAAGGCATGGCCCTCCGCTGTCATCCCCGCCAAGCGCAGCGCAGTGCGGGGATCCAGCCCCAAACTCCGCCGCCAATGCTCGCTTCTGGATTCGCGCTGACGCGTTGCGCGCTCGCGGGAATGACGACGCCGGTGCGGAGCCTGCTGCTTGGGGGTGCGGCATACCGTCGGCGACGCGTGTCGCCGGCCATCCACTCGCTCACACGCAGTTTCTTCCTGACGAGCGCGTGCTGCGCATGTCAGCTCTAAGAAGAGAGAGGGAGCTGGGCGCGGATGCCTGGCTCGGGTAGTTCAAAGGGCAAGCTGACATCAGCGCCCAGCGCCGCATCGAGCTTCAGGGAACGGCTCCGGTGAGTGACCCAACCGGCCTCGGATACCCCAAGTCCCGGCTGCGGCCGGGCCTCGCTGCGGCCCCCGGCCCGCACCAATCGAGACGCCTCGCGATGGCGCCCCTCGTTGGGCCGAGGTGCAGGCAGGATACGCGCACCCCGACCCGCGGGGATTGGGCCAAGCGTGGTTGACGCGCCAGCTTGGCGCCCACGTTCGGCTCGCGTACCCTGCGACTCCCTTTGCTCTGCGGGTGCCGCCCATGCTGATTGGCGTCGTAGCGGACGATCTGACCGGCGCGACCGATGTCGCCCTGATGCTGCAACGCGCCGGCATGAGCGTGGTGCAGACGATCGGCGCGCCGGTCTCTGCGGCCGCGCTGCCGGAGGCCGATGCCGTCGTCGTGTCGCTCAAGTCGCGCACCTGTGCGCCGGACGAGGCCGTGGCGCAGTCGCTGGCGAGCGCCAAAGCCTTGAAGGAGCGCGGCGCCAGGCAGATCCTCTTCAAGTACTGCTCGACCTTCGATTCCACCGACGCCGGCAACATCGGCCCCGTCGCCGAGGCGCTGATGGACGAGCTCAGTGCGCAATCCGCCATATTCTGCCCGGCCTTTCCGGCCAACGCCCGCACCATCTACCAAGGCCACCTCTTCGTCGGCGGGCGCCTGCTGAGCGAAAGCTCCATGCGCGACCATCCGCTCACCCCCATGCGCGATCCCGACCTCGTGCGCGTGCTCGGCCGCCAGACCAGGCGCGGCGTCGGCCTCGTAGCGCTGCCCATCATCGAGGCGGGGCCCGAGGCGATCCGCGCGGCGATCGCGAAGGAGGCCGCCGAGGGTCGGCCGTTCGTCGTCGCCGATGCCATTGCCGACCAGCACCTTCTCGCGCTCGGCAAGGCGCTGGCCGGCGCGCCGCTCGTCACCGGCGGGTCGGGCATCGCCATGGGCCTGCCCGCCAACTTCGGCATCCGCCCCGCCGAGGGCCGCGCCCCCTCGATTGGCGCAATCGCGAAAGGGCGGCGTCTCGTGCTCTCGGGCAGCTGCTCGGAGGCGACGCGGCGCCAGGTGGCGCACGCCATCGCCGCGGGGCTGCCCGCCCTGAAGCTCGAGCCGGAGCGGCTCGCCGACGGCACGCAGGATGCCTCTGCCGCCGCGCGCTGGCTCGCCGAGCAACCCGACGACAAGGCGGCGCTCATTTACGCCACCGCCGAACCCGCCGCCGTACGCAAGGCGCAGGCCGCGCTCGGCATGGACAAGGCCGGCGCGCTGGTCGAGGAGGCGATGGCCGAGATCGCCGCCGTCGCCGTCAAGCGCGGCGCGAGGCGGCTGATCGTGGCGGGCGGCGAGACCTCGGGCGCGGTGGTGCAGGCGCTCGGCGCCCGGGCGCTCGCCATCGGCCCGGAGATCGACCCCGGCGCGCCCTGGACCCGGGTGGTCGACGGACCGCCCATCGCGCTCGCACTGAAATCCGGCAACTTCGGCAAGGACGACTTCTTCACCCGGGCCTGGAGCCTGATCGCATGACCGAGGAGAGCGCGCTGCGCCACGAGATGGCGGAGCTCTGCCGCAGCCTGTTCGAGCGCGGGCTTGCGCACGGCAGCGCCGGCAACGTCTCCGCCCGCGTCGGCGATCACGTGCTGGTCAGCCCCACCAACAGCTGCCTCGGCCGGCTCGACCCCGCGCGCATTTCCAAGCTGACGCTGCCCGGCCGGCACGTCGGCGGCGACAAGCCCTCCAAGGAGGCGCCCCTGCATCTGGGCATCTACAAAGAGCGCCCCGATGCCGGCGCTGTCGTGCACCTCCACTCCACCTACGCTACCGTTCTCTCCTGTCTCGCCGAGACCGACGCCAGCGACGCCATGGCGCCCGTCACGCCCTATCTGATGATGCGCGTCGGCCGCGTGCCGATAGTGCCCTATCATCCGCCGGGCAGCGATGCGCTGGCGGAAGCCGTGCGCGCGAAGGCTGGCGCGCACCGCGCCGTGCTGATGGCCAACCACGGCTTCGTCGTCGCCGGCAAGACCTTCGAGGACGCCGTCTTCAATGCCGAGGAATTGGAGGAGAACGCCAAGCTGCTCGTCCTCACCCGCGGCCAGCGCTTGCGCCTGCTCACATCGGCCGATATCGCCGCGCTGGAAGCGAAGTTCGGGAAGGGCTGACGCAGCCTCCCGGGCTTTGGGCTCGGGGTCTGTCGAACCGACATCTCGACGCGCGCAGATGGCTGGATACCCGATGCAAGCCCCGGTATGACAAGGCGTTCGTATGCTCGGGGCAAGACACGGCGGTTGGGCAGCATGGCGCACAGGCAGGCAACCCCACGCAGCGGGCACGTCCGGGGCAAGGCCCTCAAATTCGGTCCGGAGCTGATGGCCCGGCTCGACGCCTTGGCGAGGCACACCGAGGTTCCCGGCCAGCTCACACGCCGCTATCTGGGGGGAGCGCCCTACCTCGCCGCCATGCACCAGGTCGAAGCCTGGATGAAAGAAGCCGGCATGACGACGCGCGTCGACCCGCTCCTGAGCGTGTTCGGGCGCTACGAAGGAGCCAAGCCCGGCCGCCCCGCCATCATGATCGGCTCCCACATCGACACCGTGGTCGATGCGGGCCGCTACGACGGCGCGCTCGGCGTGCTCGCCGCCGTCGCCGTGGTCGCCGAGCTTGCCCGCACCGGCGAGCGGCTCGGCCACCCCATCGAGGTGGCGGGCTTCGGCGAGGAGGAGGGCTCGCGGTTCTCCGCGCATATCTTCACGTCTTCGGCATTGATCGGCGCCGTCAAGCCAGCCCTCCTCGATACCAAGGACGCGGACGGCATCAGCATCCGCGAGGCGCTCGCGGCCTGCGGGGGCGACGCCAAGGCCTACCGCGACTGCGTGCGCAAGAAGGGCCAGATCGCCGCCTACCTCGAGCTGCACATCGAACAGGGCCCGGTGCTGGAGACGAAAGGCCTGGCGCTCGCCGCGGTCACGGCCATCAACGGCTCCGTGCGCTCGAGGGTGGCCGTGGCCGGCTTTGCCGGCCATGCCGGCACCGTACCCATGGGCTCGCGACAGGACGCCCTTGCGGCTGCCAGCGAGATGGTGCTCGCCATCGAGCGGCTTGCCGGCGCCGAGACCGATCTGGTCGCCACCGTCGGCCGGATGCAGGTCCTGCCCGGCGCCCAGAACGTGATCCCCGGCCGCGTCGAGTTCTCCATCGACATGCGCAGCCCCTCCGACGCGGTGCGCAAGCGCGCACATGCGGCGCTGCTTGGCGAGTTGCGGGCGATCGCAAAGGGGCGGGGGGTCAAGGTGGAGGTCGATACCTTCCAGGAGAACGCCGCGACCGCGCTCGATGCCAGTGTCGTCGAGGCCGCGGACGAGGCGATCGCCGCCTGCGGGCAGGAGCCTTTGCGGCTCTCCTCGGGGGCTGGCCACGACGCCGGCATCATGGCCAAGCTCTGCCCGTCGGGGATGATCTTCCTGCGCTGCAAGCGCGGCGTCAGCCACAACCCCGCAGAGTCGATCACGGTTGCCGACGCCGACCTCGGCGTGCGCGCCATGCTCGAGGCCGTGCGCCAGCTCGATCGGCGCCTCGCTTGAGAAGGACTGCTGCATCGCTCTATTTCAGTGCCGCTCGCCTTCGCGCCCGGAGCGCCGGCTCCTCGCCCTCCATCCCGGTCACCTGCGATTGCTCTGTGAAGCTTCGGCTCCAGCCGCGAGCTCGACAATCTCCGTTGTGATCTCCTCCTGGCGAAGCTGCCGCTCGCGTTGTAGCAGGGCCGTGAGCTTCGTCTCTACGTTCGTCTTGGCGGACGCCATGGCCATCATGCGAGCTTCATTCTCGGCCTCGAAGGCGTGCATCGCGGCTTGGCAGAGCTGGGCGTAGACGTATTCCGCGGCAAGATGCTGGAGCAGAAGATCGGGCGCGAGTGTCGTCAGCGGAGCGAACCTCTCGACGGGTCGAGCAAAACGCTTGAAGTCGATGGGGAGTAGGGAGTGGCGCTCAACTCGGATGCCGCTGCCGGGGACTGCGCGCGAATAGACGATGTCGACCGTTGCGATGCGACCGCCGGCAACGTGGCCATACAAGATCTCGGCCAGAAGGTTGGCGAAATTCGGTACGGCTTCGACGTGGGCGGCCATCGGCCCGGACCAGGCCGGCTTTATCCCGCGCTCGTTGGCGACGAGTGCCCCCCGAGTGCCGACGATCAGGCTCATTGCCCCGCCGAGCTCACCCGCTACCGTATCGAGCACGCGCTCGTTGAAGGCGCCGACAAAGCCCTGCTCCGCACAAAACAGGATGAGGCCCGGCCTCGCATGCTCGGGGGCGAGACTTGTTGTGACGTCGGATGGCAGCAGCGTCAGTGCCTGCCCTATCGCACGTGAGACCACATCTGCGTAAGCATCGATGCCGGCGAGAAGCGATCGCCCCTTCTGGGCTCGGGAGGCGGCAATCCCGCGGATGGCAGTGACCACCGCCCCGAGCTGGCGCACGTTCTGCGTCTGCGCGATGATGTCGGCAAGTCGCTCGGCCATTACTTGCTCTTTGGCTCGGATGCTGTCGTCGGTGGTGCCAGATCCCTCACCAGCGCGGAGATGCTCCTTTCCAGATCGGCTCGCTCGGCGGCGTCGAGGCGTCCGGAACGATGGATCTTCTCGACCGTCGCAGTGGCGGTACGATCGAGCCAGCCCGGAAGGCCGGAACGAAACTTTGCCATCTCTTCCAGAGGCAACTGATCGAGCAGGCCGGCCTGCAATGCGACCACGAGCGCTACCTCGTCTGCGAGCCGCTCGGGCGCGTACTGCGGTTGCGAAAGGATTGCGCGGATGCGTCGCCCTCGCGCGATCTTGTCCTTGACGTGGACGTCCGTCACCCCGCCGAACCGCGTGAACATCTCCAGTTCCAGGAACTGCGCATAGTCGAGCCGCAGCGTCTCCGCCGCCTCGCGCAAGGCAGGGGCCTGCGTCTTGCCGCCGACACGGCTGACGCTGGTTCCCACATCGACGGCCGGCTTGTGGCCCTCGTGGAACAGCCGCGCATCGAGGACGATCTGGCCGTCGGTGATCGAAATCAGGTTGGTGGGGATGTATGCGCTCAAGTTGCCGGCATCCAGTTCGGCTATGGGAAGCGCAGACAGCGAACCGCCGCCGCGGGCCTTGGAAAGCTTGGCGGCGCGTTCAAGCAGCCGCGCATGGACGTAGAACACGTCGCCGGGGTAAGCCTCTCGTCCGGGAGGCTGGCGCGTCAAAAGGGCGATCTCGCGATGCGTTGCGGCGTGCTTGGTCATGTCGTCGATCACAACCAAGGCGTGCTGGCCGCGATCGCGGAAGTATTCGGCCATCGTGAATGCGGAGAATGGCGCGATCCACTGCAGCCCTGGAGGCGCCGACGCGCCGGCGATGACGAACAGGCAGCGTTGCGGCGCGCCATGGGTCTGGATTGCACCAATGACCCGCTTGATCGTGGACGACTTCTGGCCCACGGCGACGTAGACGCAGATAATGTCGCTGGTCTTCTGATTGATGATGCAATCGACGGCGACGGCCGTCTTGCCGATGGCGCGATCTCCTATGATCAGCTCGCGCTGTCCGCGCCCCAGCGCGAACATGGAATCGACGACCAACAGCCCAGTCTGTACGGGTTCACTCACAAAATCCCGATCGATAATCGTGGGAGCGGGCCGCTCCACCGGCTCGTAGCTTTCGGGATCGATCGTGCCACCCTCGTCGAGGGGGCGGCCCAGCGGGTCGACGACACGCCCGAGCAGATTTGGCCCCACCGGCACCCGGACCACCTCGCCGGTGCCGCTGACCCGATGTCCCGCCTCGATGCCTCCGGTGCCATCGAGCAAGACGCAGCCGAGCACGTCGCGATCCAGGGTGATGGCGAAGCCGGCCTGGCCCTGTTGGAAGCGCAAAAGCTCGTCCAGCCGTGCATTCGGCAGCCCCGACACGAGCGCGATGCCATCGGCGATCGAACTCTACGCGACCCACCTGCTTCGTCACGGGCGCGAGCGCTTTGCCTTTCACGCGCGCGCTTGCGTCACTCAGCCACGCGTCAAGTTTCGCGGGGGTGCTCGGCACGGGTCAATTCCTCTCGGATGCGTTCTAGATCCGCTCCCCAGCTGTTGCGCACGATAATGTTGCGGCTGCGGAATTCGATTCCGGCAACTATGCCCGGGTCACTGCGGAACTTTATCGGCATCTCCAATCCAAGTGCGTCCTCGAGCGCAGTACCGACATGCCCAACCTCCTCCTTCGAGAGTGTTTCCGCCGTCACCACCTCGATGGCGGAGTTCGCCGACTTCTCCGATGCCAGGCCTGCCCTGACCTCGGGCGGCAACGCCCGCAACTCCTTGCAGAGCCCATCGAGAAATGCGAACAGGCCAACCTGTGGCGGAAGGCGCGCAAGGAGACGCTTGGCTATTTGCTCGGAAAGCTCGCTCGCTCGGGCGATGACCGCCTCCTGCGCCGCCGTGCGATCGAGCGCGATGGCCGTATCGGCATCGCGGCGGAGCTTGGCGATCTCCTGGGTGGCCTGCGCCAGCACGTCGGCCCTCTCCAGTTGCGCTGATTTTTGGGCCTCTGCGAGGAGACGGTTTCGCTCCGCGTCGATCAACGCATGCGCTTTGTCCACTTCGGCGCGCAAATCCGCAGCCGCCTGGCGCGTTGCCGCGGCGTCAGCCAACAGCTTGTTCGCCTGCTCCTGCCGCGCGGCGATGATACCGGCGACCGGTCGAAAGAAGAACCGGGCAAGGATCCAGATGAGAACCAGGACATTGACGGTCTGGAGCGCCAGCGTCCACCAGTCGATGTGCATGCGCTCAGTGGACAAACGGGTTGGCGAACAGCAGCAGCAGGGCCACCACGAGACAGTAGATCGCCGTCGTTTCGATCATCGCGAGGCCGACGAACAACGTGCGTGAGAGTGTGCCCGCGGCTTCCGGCTGCCGGGCGATCGCATCCATTGCTGCTGCCACCGATCGGCCTTCGGCGAGGGCCGGGCCCAGCGCACCGAAGGAGACGGCGAACGCGGCGGAAACGATGCTTACGATCTCGATCCAGTTCATGGCGTGCCTTCTTCCTCGCGCCCGTCACTGCGTCCCTCGCTGACCGCGCTGCCGATGAACACCGCGGCAAGTATCGTGAAGATGTAGGCCTGCACCGCTCCCGTCAGCAGGTCGAGCGCCATCAGCGGGATCGGCACCAGCAGCCCGGCGAGCGAGAGGATGATGCCGACGATGAACACGCCGCTCATGATGTTGCCGAACAGGCGAACGATGAGCGAGAACGTCCTGGTGAAGGTCTCGACCAGGTTGAGCGGGATCATGGCGATGGTCGGCTCGGCGAACGTCTTGAGGTATCCGCCGATACCGCGGGCCCTGATGCCGAAATAGATGATTGCGAAGAACACGACCAGGCCGAGCGCGGCATCGGTCTCGATGTGGGCCGTCGGCGGCTCGATCCCTGGAAGCAGCGAGGACCAGTTGGCCGCCAGGATGAAGAGGAACAACGTGCCGATCATGGGGACGTAACGTCCTGATGCGACGCGCATCGTGCTGTGTATCTGGTCCTCGATCGTCGCCACGACCAGCTCGACGGCGGCTTGGGCTCGCGTCGGCCTGAGCTGCAACGATCGGGTGAGGAGCCAGCCGCCGAGCGCCAGCGCAGCCATGATGCCCCAGGTCACGACGACGGTCTCGCTGACCGATACCGGCCCGAGCGTGAACAGCGTCTTGGTCGCGAGGGGCGATCGGATCACGGCTGCTGCGCCCCCCAGCGAAGAACGGCAGACCGCGCTGCCAGGATGCCGGCCGTGGCGACGAGCAGAGGCATTGCGCCGAAGCGGCGGACGATGAAGACCAGGACGCCGGCGACGACAACGAGCCGAATGAGCTGAATTGCCAATGCGAGCACCGGAGATTGACCTGTCGCAAGCTTCTGCACATTCCATCGCAGCGTCAGAAAATGAAATCCGCCGATCACCACGCCGGCGGCAAGCCAAGTCCCGACGCCGAGCGCAGACAGAAGAGCCCCGCTATCGACATAGAGCGTTGTCATTGCCTTTGTATCCATCGCCACGCCGACCAACATCCAACTACCAGGCCCAACAGCAAAAGTGGCGCGCTCCAGAAGATGCCGCTGTCAAACCGGTGGTCGAGCCAGCGTCCGATGAACATGGCAATCAAGGTCGGCGTCACAATGATCCAGCCAAGCACACCGATTTGGCCGACGAACCGCAGCACGGACGGCTCTCCCTCCCGTATCCACCGCTGCCGACGTTCGCGTTGCTTTCGAACCGCGAGGGCCATGCCATCCGGGACGCTCCGGTCGGGTCTCGCCGACTTGTCGCTCACGATCCGCCCCCGAACGGTCTGGGACGCTCAGGTCGCAGGTAGCGCAGGATCTGTCTCATGGCCTTCATCTGAAGTCCCAGGTTGTCGACCCTTGCCGTCCGCTCGGCTTCGATTGCGTCGCGGAATTGCGCCAGAACCACCTGCTCGAGGTGCTCGAGGTCGTCGCCCACGATTGCCTCGCGCGTGGCAATCGCAACTTCACTTCCGCTCGTCACCGACATGACGCCGTGGCGTACCGCGCAGAACCGCTGCCGGGCATCCGGCTTTCGCCAGCTCACTACCGACACCGTCAGAGCGGTGAGAAAATCTGCATGGCCATCGAGAATGCCGAAGCTGCCGCTCTCGTCCTCGGCGCGAAGACTGACCACGTCCGGATCGTCAATGACTACCGCAGTCGGGGTCGTGATGAGAAGCCTCATGAAGCGCGCGCCTCTCGAACCGCCCCCGTTTCCCGCTCCTCCGCCTCGTCGATGGCGCCGACCATGTAGAGAGAGCTCTCCGCCCACTTGTCGGAGCGCCCGTCGAGGATGTCCCGACACCCTTTCAGCGTCTCCGTCAAAGGCACCGAGCGACCGGGTTTGCCGGTATAGGCCTCCGTAACCGAGAAAGGTTGCGTCAGAAAGCGCTGCAGGCGGCGGGCCCGAGCCACAGTCACTCGGTCGCGCGTGCTCAATTCCTCTATTCCCAGAAGCGAGATGATGTCCTGCAGCTCCTTGTATTGGGCGATGGTCTCGCGCACCTGCTCGGCGATGCGGTAGTGCTCCTCTCCCACGATCGTGGGATCCAGCAGTATCGACGATGAGCTGAGGGGATCGACGGCTGGATACATGCCTTCGGTGGCCATCGACCTTGAGAGCACGATCATGCTGTCGAGGTGGCTCGAAATGGCAGTGACTGCGGGATCGGTGAAGTCGTCGGCTGGCACGTAGACCGCCTCGATCGCGGTCACCGACACACCCCCGACCGACGCGATCCGCTCATGCAGTGCCGCCACCTCGCTGGCGAGCGTCGGTTGATAGCCTACCCGCGAGGGCAGACGCCCGAGAAGTCCGGAGACTTCGCTTCCCGCCTGGACGAAGCGAAACACGTTGTCCATCAAGAGCAGCACGTTTTGTCGCTTCTGGTCGCGGAAATACTCGGCAATCGCAAGCGCCGTCAGGCCCACCCGCCAACGGGCGCCCGGGGGCTCGTTCATCTGACCGTAGACCAGAACGCTGCGGTCGAGGACGCCGGATCGCCGCATCTCGTTGAGAAGCTCGTGGCCCTCCCGGGAGCGCTCGCCGACCCCGGCGAAAACAGAGGTACCTTGGTAGCTCTTCACCATCGCCCGTATCAGCTCCATGACCACGATGGTCTTGCCGACGCCGGCGCCGCCAAACATGGCGGCCTTGCCTCCTTGCGGGAGCGGGGCGAGGAGATCGATCACCTTGATGCCCGTTTCGAAGATGGATGTTGCGGCACTGCGGTCCGCAAGCGGGGGCGGCGATCGGTGTATGGGCGAGCGCGGCACGTCGGCGGGCAGCGACGGGCCGTTGTCGCCGACATTCCCGACCACGTCGAGCAGACGGCCGAGCACGGCATCGCCGACCGGAACGGTCACCGCGGCTCCTGTCGCACGTACGGCCACACCTCGCTGAAGCCCAGCAGTCGACTGAAAGGCGACCGCGCGAACCGTGCGCTCGTCGAGGTGGGCTTGAACCTCCAACGTGAGGGGCCCGGGTTGATCCCATTCCACGACCAAGGCTTCCTCCAGGCGTGGAAGCTCCTCGCCGTGGAAGGCGACGTCGACCACCGCCCCGCGCACGGCAATGACCTTGCCCTTCATCTCAGTCGGCTGAGCCATCGTGGCAATCGCTCGTGCTTGGATTTGAGGACAAGCAGATCTTCATCCGCGATTGAGCGCACGGGAAAATTGCACGGGCGCAATCGGGGTGGAAGCAAGCAGTGCACCGTTCAGGCCATGTTGGCAATCATCTCTACGCCGGTGCAATCCTTGCCCAGGCGGAATACGCCGCGAATGCAGCAAGCGGTTGCGGAGGCGATATCTGCGGGGTGGGGCTCGGCCACAGGACATACGACAGTGCACTCACGGCGGGTGAGGCCGCCGCGCCAAGCCTTGCCGCCAAGCAAACCAGCTCAATCGGCGCTGCTCTCGGCCAGCGTCCGCAATATGCCCTCGATCGGCATGCGGTTGCGAAAGTCGGGGTCGAGAAAGCGCGCGAGCACGGGCCGTCGCGCCCTATCACGAACGTGGCCGGGATCGGCAGAAACCAGCCATCGTTGCGCTGGAAGCGGGCGAGATCGATGCCAAGCTTGAGGTAGATGTCTTTCAACTCCTCTCCGACCCAGAACACCAGACCGAGCGAGAGGGCATAGCCCAGATCGATGTCGACCAGCACCTTGAACGGCAGCCCGCGGGATTTCACCAGCTCGCGAGCGTACTCTTGCGTCTCGGGCACGATCGAGACCACGTCGGCGCCGGCTGCGACAATGGCCGGATGGGCCCTCGCCAGGGCACGCAACTGCAGGGCGCAATAGCTGCACCAACCGCCGCGATTGAAGCTCACCACGAGAGGACCACGGGCGCGCAACGAGGCGAGGTCGACCAGACGCCCGTCGGTGTCGCTCAAAACGCAGTCCGGCAGCAGGTCCCCGACCGCCGGCGCCTAACTTGGCCGCGCCATTGGGCGCAATGCGCTCGACAAGGCGGTCGTAGGCCTCGTTCACGTCCGGGAAGGCCTTCCGCGATGCGCGCGTGTAGGATTGCAGCTTCTGATCGAGCGGGGCGTCCATGGCATCCGCCTTGTCGAAGGCATCGCGCAGCCCGCCCTGCCCCGATTTGCGCTTAGCCACGGGTCATTGTTGCCGGCATCCTGGCGCTCCTCGCCCAGCCCATCCCCTCGCCCAGCAGATACGCGATCCCAACACCTCGTGCAACAGCTGGAAAGGCATGGCATTCATAACCGCCTGCTATGGCCCGTCCTCGGTCGCCCGCGCCGGGTGGAATAGCCTCGAGCAATGGCAGGCCCCATTGAGAGGAGTGTCACATGGCCCGCATCCCCTATCCCGATCTTGGCAAGGCAAGCCCCGAGGTGCGCGAGATGCTGGGACGGCTGCCGAAGCCGATCAACATCTTCAACATGATGGCGCACGCCCAGACCTGCCTGAAGCCGGTCATGAAGCTCGGCGGCACGCTGCTCGGCAAGCTCGAGCTCGACCCCAAGCTGCGGGAGCTGTGCCTCCTGCACGCGGTCAAGCTCGAGGGCGGCGAGTACGAATGGGTGCAGCACGTGCCGATCGCGCGCGATCTCGGCTGCACCGAGGCGCAACTCGCGGCGCTCGACAAGGGCGACGACGGGGCCACCTGCTTCGATGCACGGGAGAAGGCTGCGTTGCGGTTCACGCGCGAGGTCGTGGTCGATGTCCGCGCCTCGCAGGCGACGCTCGAGGAAGCTCGCAAGCATCTCTCCGAGCGCGAGATCGTCGAGCTGATCCTGATGGCCGGTTTCTACATCATGCTCGCGCGGCTGACGGAGTTGCTCGGCGTCGAGACGGAGGCGCCCATCGGCAGCGCCCTGGTCCGGGACATCGAGAAGCGCGTTGCCTCCCGCAAGGCCGCGCCGGCCTAGGGCAGGATCGCTTCGGCGGCACTATACCGGCACGACCCGGTCCTTGCCGAACGCGATTGTGACGCGCGTGCCGCGGCCGGGCGTGCTCTCGACGGCGAGCCTTGCCCCGTTGGCGGCGGCGAGCGTCCGTGTCAGCGGCAGGCCGAGACCCAGGCCCGTCTGGCCCTCTTGCGCAGCCGCGTCCATGCCGGGGCCAGTGTCGGCAACGGTGATGATGAGCGGGCCGTCGCCCTCGTAGGCAACCGCAACGCTGACGCGGTCTCCAGGCCGCGCGAACTTGATCGCGTTGGAGAGCAGGTTGAGCAGCATCTGCCTGAGCGACTGCTCATCGGCGATGACGCGCGGCAGGCGATGGCCAAGGTCGGCGCCCAGCTCGAGGCCGGCGCGGTCGGCCAGCGGGCGTGCCACCGTCAGACAGCCCTCGATGACCGCTGCCGGATCGAGGTCGGCAAATGCCAGGACCGGCAGGGCGGTGCGGGCGCGGTCCTCATGCAGCAGGCTATCCACTACGCCCAGGGCATGGCGCGCGCTGTTGTAGATGTCGCTCGCGTAGCTCTTGTAGCGCGGATTGGCGATCGGGCCGAAATGCTCGTTCTTGAGGATCTCGGCATAGGCGATGACGGCGCTGAGCGGCGTCCTGAGCTCGTGGGCGAGCCAGGCGTCGAGGGCGACGTCGAGCCCATGGTCGCGCTCGCTGCGGAGGCGGCCGGGTGCTGGCGACCGCTCCCCGAAGGGCTTTCCCACGGCTGGCGGCGGTACCGCATGCAGGGATTGCACCAGGACCGCGCCGCCGCTGGCTCCCGGCGCCGCGATGGTGCAAGCGCTGCAGGCAAGCTGCACAAGTCCGCGCGCTGTCCAGAACGTCAGCGTCAGGGGCCCGCCGGACGCTTGGTCTTGCCTGCTCGCGACCTCGCGCAGGTCTTGCAGCGCCGGCATGGCGCAATCGATGGCAATCGGCAGAACAGCGCCTGCGGGGTCGAGGCCCCACGCCGTCCAACCGGCGGCGTTGGCGTCGATCAGGGCACCAGAGTGAACCTCGATCGTGAACGTTGCGCGTTCAACATGAGAGGCGGGGCGCGGCGCCGAAGCCTCCTTGGAGAGGTTGCAGATCGCGTTTTGCGAGGCCGGGTGCATGCCTGAAAAATGTGCGCGAATCAGTGGATTGCATCTTGCGTAGCGCCAATGCCGCGCCCTCGTCCATCGACCAGCCACCGTGGGGTCAAATCTCCTGTTCGCAACTTGCGGGGCACGGGCGCGCGTGTCGCCGGTTCGATGTACTGAAACGCCAAGCGGCGAGTCTTGGCAAGCCGCGCCAACTAACCTGCAGGAGATGCGATCATGAGCGACCAAACCTCCTTCGAGATCCCCGCCACCGTGCGCGAGCTGGCCGAGCGCAACGTGGATCAGGCCCGCGCCGCCTATGCGCAGTTCATGGACATGGCCCGCAAGGCGCAGGACATGGTGGCGAAATCATCCGACGCTATGGCAACCAGCGCGCGCGAGGTTCATGCCAAGGCGCTCGGCTATGCCGAGAACAACATCGACGCCAGCTTCACCTTCGCCAGCGATCTGGCGCGCGCCCGCGACGTCAAGGAATTGATGGCGATCCAGCAGCGCTACGCCCAGAAGCAGGCGCAAGCGTACAGCAAGCAGGCTCAGGAGCTCGGACGTCTGGTGGCCGCCGCGACCAAGGGCGCCCATCCGCCGGCGTAGGAACGTCATTGCGCGCATCAAGTCCCGGTGCCGCGCCACATTCCACGCATGCGGGCGGCGAGATCGACCGTTGTCGTCGCCCCCCGCTGCCCTGCCTGGGCCGCGCGGTTGGCAGCTGGCCACGATCTCAGCTCGAAGTGGTGCGCAATCCCCGAAGGAATGAAGCGGGTGCGCGCGGCGTAGACATGGGCGTCGCCGCGCTTGGCTTGGTTGTGGGTGTAGAAGCGCTGGGGAACCACGAGCACCAGCGTGTCCTTGGCGCGCGTCATGGCGACGTAGAGTAGCCGACGCTCCTCCTCGATCTCCTCGGCGCTGCCGGTCGCCATGTCAGAGGGTATGCAACCGTCCACCACGTTGAGCACGTGCACGGCTTTCCACTCCTGGCCCTTGGCGGAGTGGATCGTGGAGAGGATCAGATAATCCTCGTCGAGCAGCGGCGCGCCCGCCTCTGCGCTGGTTGCGCCCGGAGGATCGAGCGTGAGGTCGGTGAGGAACGCCGCGCGCGAGGCGTAGCCCGCAGCGATGCGCACCAGCTGGTCGAGATCGCCGGCGCGCACAGACGCGTCGGCATGGCGCTGCTCGAGATGGGGCTGATACCACTGCCGCACAAGGTCGAGCTCCGCAGGCCATCCGGCTCCCTCCGCGTGCAGGCTCCGCATCAGGACCACGAGGTCGCGCCAGGCCTCCACGGCCTTGGCCGGCGGGCGGAACGTCGCCAACGCATCGAGCGGCGACCGCCCCGCCATGGCATCGAGCACCTTGGCGGCGGTGGCGGGACCGAGCCCGGGCAGGAGCTGGACGACGCGAAAGCCGGTGACGCGGTCGGCCGGGTTCTCCGCCCAGCGCAGCACCGCCAGCATATCCTTGACGTGCGCGGCCTCGATGAACTTGAGGCCGCCGAACTTGACGAACGGGATGTTGCGCCGGGCGAGCTCGATCTCGAGCATGGCGCTGTGGTGGGAGGTGCGAAACAGCACCGCCTGCTCCTTCAGCGCCATGCCGCACTCGCGGTTCTCGAGCACGCTCTCGACGACCAGTCCGACCTGACCGATGTCGTCCGTGACGGAGACCAGCGCCGGCCGCTCGCCGTCACCGCGCTGCGAGCGCAGGTTCTTGGTGAACTGCTCGCGGGCGAGGCCGATGACGGCGTTGCAAGCGCCGAGGATGGGCTGGGTCGAGCGGTAGTTCTGCTCCAGCCGTACGATGGCGGCCGGCGGCTCGAACCGGCCTGGAAAGTCGAGGATGTTGCGCACGGTGGCGGCGCGGAAGGCGTAGATCGCCTGGGCGTCGTCGCCGACCACGGTGAGCCCGGCGCCGCCGGGCTTGAGCCCGTGCAGGATCGAAGCCTGCAGGGCGTTGGTGTCCTGGTACTCGTCGACCAGCACGTGGTCGAACAGGGCGCCGACCTCGGCCGCCAGCTCGGGCACCCGCATCAGCTCGCCCCAGTAGAGCAGCAGGTCGTCGTAGTCGAGCACGCCCTGCCTCTGCTTGGCTTCGACGTAGGCCGCAAACAGCTCGCGCAGCTGCTCTCTCCATTCCGCACACCAGGGGAAGTGCCTGGCGAGCGTCGCCTCCAGCGGCTCTGCAGCGTTGACGGCGCGCGAGTAGATGGCAAGGCACGTCGCCTTCAGCGGAAAGCGCCGCGCCTGATCGGAGTACCCCAGCTCGTGGCGCATGAGGTTCATCAGGTCTGCAGAATCCTCACGGTCGTGGATGGTGAAGGCGGGGTCGAGCCCCACCGACGTTGCGTGCATCCTGAGCAAGCGTGCGCCGACGGCATGGAAGGTGCCCGACCAGGTGACGACGGTGCGCCCGCCCCTGCCTGTTTCCCCCAGCGCGGCGGCGACAATGCGCTCGACGCGCGCGCCCATCTCGGCGGCGGCGCGGCGCGAGAAGGTGAGCAGCAGGATGCGGCCGGGATCGGCGCCGTTGACGATCAGGTGGGCGACGCGGTGGGCAAGCGTGTTGGTCTTGCCGGAGCCCGCCCCGGCGATCACCAGCAGCGGCCCGGCGATGTTGGCGCCCCGGCCAACGACGCCGTGCGCGACGGCGCGCCGCTGCTCGTCGTTCAGGGTCTCGAGGTAGCGCGCGCCAGACATCGCCGGGAGCCCATCATGGGGTCGATCCGGCGATCCTGATCATGATTCGTTCGCACGCGCCAAGCCCGCTGGCCAGCCTTGGCTGCACACCTCGTGCACGCCGCTCGGTTGCCGCGATGCCAGACGGCGGGCACCGCCTTTGAGAGGATGGGTTGGGCGCGGCATCCGGCCGAGAAGCAGCGCCCAGACCCTACGGGGCGCGAGCCTCACGCACCAACGTGCGCATCCCAGTCCGGCAGGTGCCGTTCGGCATAGGGGAGATCCCATGCCGCAAAGTTGCTGCTGTCGACCACCTCGACGGGCAACATGATCTCGGCCGGCACCGTTTCGCCCTGGAGAACGCGGACGGCCGCTTCCGTCGCCAGGCAGGCCATCTTCATGGCATCGAAAGAGGCCGAGGCGAGCAGGTCGCCCGCCTTGATGGCGCGCACGCCTTCCGGCGTGGCGTTGATGCCGACGATCGGATTTTTCCGCCTGCTCTCGCGCATCGCCTCGATGGCGCCTAGCGCCGAGAAGTCGTTGGCGGCCAGCACGCCGTCGATGCGGGGATGGGTCGCGAGCAGCGCCGCCATGGCGGCCTTGCCGGCGTCGAACTGGAAGTCGCCGGCGCGAGAGGCCACGATGCGAATGCCGGGCCGCGCGGCAGCGGCATCGCCAAAGCCCGCCGTGCGCGGCGCCGTCGTCATGGCGTTGGGATGGCCTTCCAGCGTGACGACCTCGCCGCCGTCCGGCAGTCGATCGAACAGGTACTCGCCGATGGCGCGCGCCAACGCACGATCGTTGGAGCTCACGAACGATGTGGGGACGACCACCTCCGGCCGGCTGACGGCGCAGAGCAGCGGGATGCCCTCGGCCTGGATGCGGCGCAGGATATCGTTGAGGGCAGTGCCGTGCGTCGGCACCAGCAGGATGGCATCCGGCCGCTCGGCGAGCACCGCCTCGAGCAGCGCGCGCTGCTCCTCCACGTCGTCGGGCTTCACCGGCACGTGGTGGGAGACGTCGCAGCCAAGACGCGCCGCGACTCGGTCGGCTCCGAGCCGGGCGCCGACGTAGGCGGGATTGGTGCGGTTCTTGGTAAAGAACGCGAGCTTGTAGGCGCCCCTACGTCGGCTCGACGTCAACCCGCCCGCTCCAGGATCACGGCGATGCCCTGGCCGACGCCGATGCACATGGAGACGAGCGCGTAGCGTCCGCCGGTGCGCTGCAGCTGCCGGGCGGCGGTGAGCGCGAGGCGGGCACCCGAGGCGCCCAGCGGATGGCCGACGGCGATCGCCCCGCCGTTGGGGTTGACGCGGAAGTCATCGAAGGGCAGGCCGAAGCCCTTGAGGCAGCCCAGCACCTGGGCCGCGAACGCCTCGTTGATCTCGATCACGTCCATGTCCTTGAGCTCGAGACCGGCGCGCTCCAGCGCCTTCTTGGCCGCCGGCACCGGCCCGAAGCCCATGATGCGCGGCGGCACGCCCGCCACGCCGGTGGCGATCACCCGCGCCATCGGCTTGACGCCGGCGCGGTCGCCGGCATCGCGGCTCGCCACGACGAGCGCCACGGCGCCATCATTGATGCCCGAGGCGTTGCCCGCCGTGGTCACGCCGTCGGCGAAGATGCGCCTGAGCTTCTGCAGGATCTCCATGGTCGTGTCGGGCCGGGGATGCTCGTCCTCGGCGACGACGATGTCGGGCTTGCCCTTGGCCTGCGGCAGCGACACGGGCCGGATCTCGCCCTTGAAGAAGCCCTCTTTGCCGGCCTTGGCGAATTTCTGCTGCGAGGCGAGCGCGAACTGATCACAGGCCTCGCGCGTGAGCTGGTACTCGCGAGCGAGATTGTCGGCGGTCTGGGGCATCGTGTCGGCGCCGAACTTGGCCTCGATGCGCGGGTTGGGGAAGCGGGCGCCGAGGGAGGAATCGAACACCTTGAAGTCCTTGCCGAAGGCCTGCTCGGCCTTGCCGACCACGAACGGCGCGCGCGTCATGCTCTCGACGCCGCCGGCGATGCACACGTCGGCCTCGCCGCAGGTGATGGCGTGCGCGGCCCCGATCAGCGCGTTGAGACCCGATCCGCATAGCCGGTTGTGCACGGCGCCTGGCGTCTCGACCGGCAGGCCCGCCAGCAGCAGCGCGTGGCGGGCGACGTTGCGGCTGTCCTCGCCGGCCTGGGATGCGCAGCCGACCGACACGTCGTCGATGGTCTCGGGACCGAAGCCCGAGCGCGCCACCACCTCCTTGACCACGCCTGCCAGCAGATCGTCGGGGCGCGCGCGCGACAATGCGCCAGCGTGCCGTCCGAACGGCGTACGCAACCCGTCGTAGATATAGGCCTCGAGCATGGCGCGTCTCCCCCAACTCCGTTGACCTGGAAATTCCAACGTCGCCGGCGCGGTGTCCTATGAGCGCGGCGCGTCTGCCGGCTTGTACACCTTGGGACCGCGCAAGGCGAGCACCAGCTCGGCCATGATCGCGATGGCGATCTCCTGCGGGCTCTGCGCGCCGATGTTGATTCCGATCGGCGAATGGATGCGCTTGATCTCGTCATCGCTGAAGCCCGCGGCCTTCAGGCGCTCGGTGCGCTTGGCGTGATTGCGTCGGGAGCCGAGCGCGCCGACATAGAAGCTGTCCGAGCGCATCGCGAGCTTCAGGGCCTCGTCGTCGATATGTCCAACGTGAGCGAGCGCCACCACCGCCGTGTAGGGATCGAGCCCGATCTTGGGAATCGTGTCTTGCGGCCACTCGGTGTCGAGGCGGATGCCCGGGAAGCGCGCCTCGGCGGCGAACGCCGTACGCGGGTCGATCACGATCACCTCGTAGCCGGCGATCTTGACGAGCTGGGCCAGGATCTGGCCGATGTGCGTGGCCCCGATGACGAGCACGCGGGCCGGCGGCACCATGGCGTGCACGAACACCTCGCCGTCCGGCGTCGCCATCAGCTCGCTCTCGCCGCTGTCGAAGTGCTGGCGGATGGCCGCGTCGGCACTTCCCTCGTCGCGGCCGAACACCTCGTGGCGACCGTCGGAGAGGCGGGTGCGCACGACGAGCCCGCGCCGGTTGACGCGAGCATCGAGCGCGCGCGTCACGAGCGTCGAGCCCTCGCCCTTCTCCAGCCGCTCGACGAACACCTTGATCTGGCCGCCACACGGCAGGCCCACTTGCCAGGCGGTCTCGTCGGCGACGCCGAACTCGAGCGTCTTGGGTTTGCCCCCGGCCAGGATGTCCTCGGCCTCGGCGATCACCTCGCCCTCGACGCAGCCGCCGGAGACCGAGCCCTCGAAGCGGCCGTCCTGCGGCGACCACCATCTGCCCGCCGACGCCGACGGGCGCCGAGCCCCAAGTGCCGACCACGGTGGCGAGCGCGATGCGTCCATCCTTGTCGAGCCAGCTGCGGGCGGCCTCGAGCACATCATGGGTCTTGGCGCGATGAAGATTGGTCGATGGCTCGGACATGGTTGCCTCCACTTTCTCGTCGGAATGCGCGAACGCGGCAATGCGCCGTGTTCGGCGAGGGAGGGGGCCCAGACCCAGGAATCGGGCACCCTGAAAATAAGCGGCACCGGCCAAGTCCGCCAGTGCCGTCGTATATGCGTTATATTCGCGCGGGTCGAGCGCCCGCGGCAATGCCTCAGACGCGCGCGAGGCTTTCGTCGAACAACCTCAGCACGGCTTTGCGCGAAGACACCGGCGGGCCGTCGTTGAGGGTGTAGATCTCCTCGTAGGCCGCCTCCGGGGTGTCCCGCCCGGTCATCCACATGGCGGCATCCCCAGCGAGCCGGCGAGCCTGCTCGACGTTGCCCGTCAGGTCCCACCCCGCCCGAACCAACGCCCCGAAGGCACAGAAGCGGGCGGCCCTGGCATCGGTGGGCTCGCAGTCCCTGTTGTTGCGCGTGAGCGCCAGCGTGTAGCGCGTCCAGCTGGATCGGACTGCCACGTAGGCTCGCGCCCGCTCGATCACATGCGTGAAGATCGGCTTCGCCATGGTGTACTCCTTACCCCTTCCTTCGTTGGTTGGTCGGGTGCAACGGCAACCCAACTTTTCTATCAGAGCACCTTTCGCAACAGCGTCAAGCGGCATCTGAGCCGGCGAGACGGAGAGTGTTCTAGCTTTTGTTTCAACGAGTTGATGGCGTCCTCCACAGGATTGACACCAATTCGGCCACGTCGCCCCGCATCTGCCTAGCATTTGCCATGCGACTTTCGCACATTACTACCTATGCGTGAGTTAAAGTTGGCGTCTACAACTCATGGGCTAGTGGCGTTCGCGCTTGCCCTGGGTTTTGCTGAGTGTCGTCCCGCTTCAGAGTTGGGCGTGGGACGGCCCCGGCATTCGAGGTTCCGCCAGAATCATCGACGGCGACACCATCGACGTGGGCAACGTAAGAATCCGGCTGGAAGGCATCGATGCGCCCGAAGCCGCACAGACCTGCAAACGCAAGTGGTTCGGCTGGTGGGCGTGCGGACGCGAGGCTACGGAGGCGCTGCGGCGGCTGACGGAAAACCGGACCGTCACCTGCGATCCCCGCGGCCACGACAAGTACAGGCGCACGCTCGGCGTATGCTACGTCGACGGCCGCGACCTCAATGCGCTCATGGTACGCCAGGGCTATGCCTGGGCCTTCGTCAGGTATTCGCAGAGCTACGTGAGGGAAGAGGCGCTTGCGCGGGCCGAAGGTCTGGGCATCTGGCAGGGACAGGCGGAGCCGGCGTGGGAGTACCGGGCGAAACGCTGGACCGCCGCCGCCCAGACGGCACCCGAGGGCTGCAGCATCAAGGGCAACGTCACCAGGAGCGGCAAGATCTATCACATGCCGTGGAGCCCCTGGTATGCCCGCATCAGGATCGACGCCGACAAGGGCAAGCGCTGGTTCTGCACGGAAGCCGAGGCCCTGGCAGCGGGCTGGCGGCCCGTGCAGGTGCACTGAGCCGATCACCGAGGATCGGCTCGATCGTCCTCGGGCACGCGCCCTGGCTAAGCTCTGCGTCCGCCGCATCAGAGCGCTGCCTCGGCGATCACGCGCAGCGCCTCCATGTTGGCGCCACCCAGGAGCATGCTGCCGATACGGTTGCCCTTGGCCCCTGCCTTCCAGGCCTGGAGCCGATCCTTGATCCGTTCGGGCGGACCCACCAGCGCCGTCTCGTCGATGAACGTGTCGGGCACCGCTGCAGCGGCCTCCTCTCGCCGCCCGGCAAGAAAGGCATCCTGGATCCTGGCGGCCGCCTCCTCGTAGCCCAGGCGCCGCATGTAGTCGTTGTAGAAGTTCTTGGAGCGGGCGCCCATGCCGCCGATGTAGAGCGCCGCCTCGGGCTTGAGCGCGTCGCGGCAGGCCTGCAGGTCGCTGCCCATGGAGACGCGCACGAACGGGGCGATATCGAATTTGTCCAAAGTCTTGCCGCCCTTGGCCGCCGCCATGCCCTCGAGCACGGGGTCGACCACGAGGCTCGTGCGCTCGGGGCTCATGAAGATGGGCTGCACGCCGTCGGCGACCTCGCCCGCCGTGCGCAGGCCGGGCGGCGAGATGGCCGCTGTGTAGATCTTGAGGCTGGGGTCTGGGTGCAGGATGCTGCGCAGGGGCTTGCCGAGGCCCGATGCGTCTGCACCGGCGTAGGGGATCTGATAGTGCACGCCGCGATGCTGCAGCGGCGCCTCGCGCGCAAAGATCTTGCGCACGATCTCGACGTACTCCTTCGTGCGGGCCAGCGGCTTGCCATAGGCCGTGCCGTGCCAACCCTCGATCACCTGCGGCCCGGACGGCCCGATGCCCATCAGAAATCGGTTGCCCGACATGGCCTGCAGTGTCGCCGCCGTCATGGCGGCGCAGGTGGGCGTGCGTGCCGGCATCTGCATGATGCCGGTGCCGGCCTTGATCTTGCTCGTGCGGGCCAGCACCCAGGCGACCGGGGTGACGGCATCGGTGCCGTAGGACTCGCCCGTCCACACCGACTCGTAGCCCAGCCGCTCCGCCTCCAGCACCGTGTCCATGCGCGGGCCGCCGGCCTCGCCGTGATAGCGCAGCAGTATCCCTAGTTTCATGGTCTCGCTCCCTTGCTTGCGGAACTTTGCCCGTCGGGCGCCTATGGCCGCATGCCAAAGGCGCGGGGACCGGGCGTTCGCAGCGGCTCGGCCAAGTCGGCAAATTCGCACAGCAGCCTGCGCGTGTCGCGCGGATCGATGATCTCCTCGACCCAGAATGTCTCGGCCGTGCGGAACGGCGAGCGCAGCGCATTGAGCCGCGTCTCGATCTCGGCGAGCTTTGCCTTCGGATCGGGCGCGGCGTCGATCTCGGCGCGGTAGGCGGCTTCGATGCCGCCCTCGAGGGGCAGTGAGCCCCACCATCCCGACAGCCATGCGTAGCGGATGGCCAGTCTGCCGGCCGGCACGTGCGCCGCGCCGGCGACGCCGAACGAATTGCGCACGATCACCGTGCACCACGGCACGCTCGACTGGTTGATGGCGGCCATGGCGCGCACGCCATGCCTGATGGTCGCCGACTTCTCCGCCTCGAGGCCGATCAGGAAGCCCGGGCAGTCGCACAGGTAGACGACGGGCAGATGGAACGTCTCGGCCATGTCGACGAAGCGCACCGTCTTGGCGCAGGCGTCGGCCGTCCAGGCGCCGCCATAGTGGTAAGGGTCGCTCGCCAGGATCGCCACGGGCAGGCCGTCGACCCGTGCGAGGCCGGTGATGATCGGACGCCCGAACATCTGCCCCATCTCGAAGAAGGAGCCCTTGTCGACGACTGCATCGACAATCTGGCGCATCTTGTAGACCTTGCGGCGATCGCGGGGGATGACCGTGAACAGGCTTTCCTCCCGCCGGTCGGGCGGATCGCTGCGCTCGGCTCGCGGCGCTACGCTGTAGACCGATGAAGGCAGATAGGAGAGAAAGCGGCGGGCGCAGGCGAAGGCCTCCTCCTCGGAGTCGACGGCGTGATCGACGGCACCGGCCCGGCACTGCACCTCCCAGCCGCCGAGCTGCTGCTTGTCCAGCTTCTGGCCGACGCGCGCCACCACCGGCGGACCGGCCACGAACATGGCCGACGTCGACTTCGTCATTACCGAGTAGTGGCTGGCCGCCAGCCGCGCGGCGCCGAGCCCGGCCACCGAACCAAGCCCCAGCGCAACGACCGGCACGGTGGCGAGGTTGTCGGCCATGTACTGGTAGGCGAACTGAGAAATACCGAGCTGACCCGGGAGGTTGGCGCGGCCCGTCGTCTCGATGGTCTTGACCGACCCGCCGCCGCCCGAGCCCTCGATGATGCGGATCACGGGGAGCCGCAATTCCGCGGCCATGCGCTCGGCCAGGATCGGCTTCATGGGGATGGTGGCATCGGCCGAGCCGCCGCGCACCGTGAAGTCGTCCCCCAACACGATCACCTGCCGGCCGTCGATCCTGGCCCGGCCCATGACGCAGTTGGCCGGCGTGAGCGCCTTGAGATTGCCCGCAGCGTCGTAGTCGGCCTTGCCCGCGATCGCGCCCACCTCGTGGAAGCTGCCCTCGTCGACGAGCCGGCCGATGCGCTCGCGCACGGTGAGCCTGCCACCCTCGTGCTGGCGCCGAACCTTGTCGGCGCCGCCCATCTCGCGGGCCATGCGCTCGCGCTCTCTCAGCTCGTCGAGCTCGTGTTGCCAGCTCATGTCTTGCGTCCCCCGATTGCCGCCTGTGCGCGCCGGCCGGCTTCGATCCTGCAGAACCGACTATAGAGTGGCCGAGGCTGGTTAGGCCAATCGCGAAGGGGCGTCACCCGGCGGCGCCCCGCGGGATGGCGGGAAAGGTCAGAAGAATGGGTCGGGCGGCATGCCGAGCAGCACCTGCCCGACCGCCTCGAAGTGTGCGCCACGCGATTGGATCTGCTGCGACAGGGTGTGGATGTCGCGGAAGCGGCGCTCGAACGGCGTGCCGGGGAAGATCGCATCCACGCCCGCGCCCTTGTAGGCGAAGTCGGCAACCTCGATGGCACCGTGGATGGCGTTGGTACAGGCAAGCCGCACGCGGGCTCGATCGGCGACGCTGATGGCGGCGACCTCGGCAGCGGCCGCGTAGATCGATGATAGCGTCTCGGTCAAATAGGCGCGCGCCGCGCCGAGCCTGGCCTCCGCTCGCGCCACCTCCCCCTGCACCACCGCGCTGTCGGCAAGGCGCGCCAGTCCGCGCGGCGCCTTTCGGCACGCCAGATCTATAAAGCTGTCAAGCATGGCCCGGGCAATGCCAAGCGCCACGCCCGCGGCACCCACGGCGTAGAGACCCTGCATCGTGAAGGCATAGAGCGCACCCCGCTCTCGGCGCTGCTCCGGCTCCTCGCGCGTAGCACTGTGCGCCTCGGAAACGAGCAGGTCGTGCACCCCGTAGCTGTCCGATCCCGTGCCGCGCAGGCCGATGGCGTTCCAGGTCTGCCGCAGCGACGCCTGGGCGAGGGGAAACAGGAACGTCCGGATCACCGGCCGCCCCACGCGATTGAGGCGCAGCGAGCCGTCGGCCTCCACGACCTGGCAATGCGCGCCCATCCAGGTCGCATGCCGACAGCCGCTGGCGAAGTCCCAGCTGCCGTCGAGGCGATATCCGCCGGCAACGGCGCGCGCCCGCGACGTGTTGGGCGGTCCCCAGGCGACGATGGCGGTCTCGTCGGCGAAGATCTCGCGGGCGATCGACGCCTCGAGGAAGGCCGCAATCAGTGCCGAGCTGTTGGCGACGAACACGTTCCAAGCTGCCGATGCATCGTGGCGGGCGATCTCCTCGACCGCAGCGAGGTAGGCAGCTGGCGCCGTCTCGTCGCCGCCGACCGATCGCGGCAGCAGCATTCGCAACAATCTCGAGCGATACAGCTGCGATAGCAGCGGCTCTGGCATGCGCTGCAGGCGCTCGATCTCATCGGATGCAGCAGCAATCGCCGCGGCGAGATCGCGGGCTGCCGCGACCGGGTCCCAAGGGGCCTGCCTGTCCATGCGCCACTCCCTGGCCGGGCAGCCAACGCGCAAGGTAGGAGTATGTCAACGGCTGTCCGACGGCTTCCGGTGGTGCCGTTGCGACACAACCCCAAGCCCGCGCCGGCAGACCTCCCGGCAAATCTTGACTTTGAGAGTAGAGAATAGTTAGGCTCGTTCGCCTCGTCATAGCCAGGTCTCTCCCCAGCCAATCGATGAGCGCCGCACTTGGTGGGACACGCACCGCATGGGCGTGGATGGGGGGATTGGCAATGAGTTCCGCTCGGATACCCGGCTCCTTGCGAAGGCCGGTCGCCAAGCCGGCCAGCACCGGCAAGGCGAAGAAGGACACGACAACGACAGGTCTGCTCACGGCGGCCTGCCTCGCGGCCGCCAGTCCGGCCAGTATCGCGATCGCGCAAACGGCTCAGACGGACCCACTGCCGCCACTCAGTGTCGAGGCCAAGCAGCCAAAAAAGAAGGCGCCTGCGCCGCCGGCCAAGAAAGCAGGCGGCGCTCCTGCAGCGCCAGTAGCCGCGACCGAGCCTACGCCCACCCCTGCGCAGAAGGGCGCCAACCCCTACGCGAACCCCGAGGCGCCCTACAAGGTGGAGCAATCCGCTTCGGGCAAGCTGACCGAGCCGCTTGTCAATACGCCGCGAACGGTCACGGTCACTCCCAAGGAGGTGATCGAGGACAAAAGCGCACGCGATCTGCGCGACCTCGCCCGCTCAACTCCCGGATTGACCATTGGCTCTGCCGAAGGCGGAAATTCATATGGAGCCTTCGCAATTCGCGGCTTCAAGGCCAACAACGATATTTTCGTCGATAGCATTCGCAATCCCGGCAACGTCATCCCTGACGTGTTCTCCGTCCAGCAGGTGGAGATCTACAAGGGTCCCAGCGGCGGCATCGCCGGCCGCAGCACGATCGGCGGCGCCGTCAATATCGTCACCAAACAACCGGATCTGACTTCGAATTTCTACGAGGTCACGACGACGGTGGGCACCGACAATACGTTCCGTACGACGGTCGATGCCAATCAGAAGGTGACGCCGGACTTCGCGTTCCGCGCCAACCTCATGTACGATCAGCACGACATCGCCGGTCGCGACATCACCGAAAGCGATCGCTGGGGCGGCCTCCTGTCGGCCACGGCGCGGCTCTCCGACTCCTTGAAGGTCACGCTCGACTACTATCGATATCGCAACAACGCGATCCCCGATTGGGGCGTTCCCGTTCTCAAGGCGGACCACATCCCAATCACCGAGCTCGGCGCCCCGCGCGACATGTGGGTCGGCATGAAGGGCCTCGATTTCTTCGAAGAGAGGGCAGACATCGTTACGGGAACGGTAGTTGCAAAACTGACCGATGGCCTGACGTTGACCAACAGGTCGAGAGCTGGACAGAGTGAGCTCGACTATGTTGCCACGTCGATGGAGGGCGCACCTGACGTGCACCATCCAAACCGCGACCAGGTCGCAGGAATTTATGCCAACCAGACCGAGATGAACGTACAATTCAATACCGGTCGCTTCCATCACGATCTTGTTGCCGGTGTGGAGGTCAGTCGCGAGACCATCGACAGATTTGGCTACCTTGTGTCCAACAACTTCGACACATTGCGGCCCTTCCCTCCCAATCCAAACATCCAGATCGATCGAATCCTGGGAAAAGGCCGCGTCTACGATGCAACGATCGACACGGTCGGGACCTATCTGACGGATACCGTCCACCTTTCGAAAGAGTGGATCGTGAACGGCGGCGTCCGGCTCGACAACTTCACGCGCGACCAGGTTGGCGGGCCGGGAACAAATCCCCTAGGTTCCGCCGCGGCGAACACCGCCATTGCCACGAACACGGCAAGAGTGCAGGCCGACCTCGTCAGCTGGCATGCCGGCCTTGTTTACAAGCCGATACCCATTTCGAGCTTTTATGTCGCTTACGCGACGTCAGAAAGCCCGATTGGGAGCGAGCTCGACTCCACCGGCGCGCAATACAATGGCATCAGCGCCACTCTGGTCAACGTGCCGCCGCAAGAAGCGCGTAGCGTGGAGGTGGGCACCAAATGGGAGCTATTCAGCAAACGCCTGCTCGCGACAGCAGCATTGTTCCAGACCGACGTCGATCACGCACGAACCAATGACACCGTGACGGCCACGGATCCTACCAATGCCTTCAAGGGCCAATATCGCGTGCGGGGCATCGAGCTCGGTGCCGCCGGCAACGTCACCAAAGCCTGGAGCGTCTTCGGCGGGCTCGTTCTCCTCGACACGGAGGTGCTCAAGTCGGCCAATCCCCAGGACATCGGGAGAAGGCTCGCCAACATTCCGCTGACGCAGTTCTCGCTGCTGTCCAGATATCAATTTACCGACCAGTTGGCGCTTGGGGGAGTCGCGACCTATGGAGGGGAGACTTACGGCGGGCACCTCGCGGCCAACGCCGCAAACAACCATACGGTCGATTGGTGGCGCTTCGACGCCTTTGCCGAGTACAAGCTCACCAACAACATCGAGCTGAAGGTTACGGGGCTCAATCTCACGAATGAGCTTTACTACGATGCCCTCTACCAGGCGGGTTCCAACCCGACCGACCTTGGCACATTTGCCTTCGTGGCCCCTGGCCGCGCCGGGTATCTCACGCTGAAAGTGAAATACTGAGGTTGGATTTTGCTCGTCCGCAACCTTGGTCTCTGGGCGATGCATCGCCCAGAGACGTCTCGATCCGGGGAGTTGCTTGCTCTCCCTCGCAGGCCGGAGGGGCGGGGTCCCGGGCATTTGCCTTCGTGACTCCGGGCCCGGGGTGGGCATCTGCCGCTGAACTGGAAAGAATGACGCTCTCCAACCGATCCCCCGGTCGATCGAGATGTCCGGCCTCCGAGCACAATAGTGATTTGGGGTGCGCCACGCAGGATACTTGACGGCAAATTTCAAGTATTGAATGGTGCGATCCGACGGTTCCTGATCGTGACGCTGGACCTTTCGAGCGCTTGTGCGCGCTCGGAGGCCCTCACTGCCAGAACGGAGCAGGCGGGTGCTGATCTGCATTCCAGAGGTGCTGACGAAGGAACAGGTGGCGCACTGCCGCAAGGTCATGGACAAGGCCGAATGGGTCGATGGCCGGGTTACGGCGGGCCCTCAATCGGGCTCGGTCAAGCACAACAACCAGTTGCCGGAGGGATCGCCGGCCGCCAGGGAGCTGGGCGACTTGATGATGGAGGCGCTGTCGCGCTCGCCCATGTTCATCTCGGCGGCAATCCCCCTCAAGATCTTCCCCCCGCTCTTCAACCGCTATGGCGTGGGCCAGCATTTCGGCACCCACGTCGACGGTGCCATCCGAGCCGTACCGGGCACGCCGGTGCGCATCCGCACCGATCTCTCCGTCACCCTTTTCCTGACCGAACCGGAGGAGTACGACGGCGGCGAGCTCACCATCGAGGACAAGTATGGGACACACGAGGTCAAGCTGCCGGCGGGCGATATGGTGCTCTATCCCTCGACCAGCCTGCATCACGTCAAGCCGATCACCCGGGGAGCGCGGGTCGCATCCTTCTTCTGGCTGCAAAGCATGGTCCGCGAGGACAGCGCCCGAACGCTGCTGTTCGACCTCGACCAGACGATCCAGGAGCTGTCGGCCGAGAGGGGCGTGGAGGACGCCGCGTGCGTGCGCTTGACGGGCATCTATCACAACCTCATCCGTTACTGGGCAGATGCCTAGCCGTGGTCTTGCCACGAGCCGATGCGATGTTCTCGCCGCATCCCGCGACCGATGCAGCGAGCGATTGATTGCCGAGCCGGCGCGAGAACGTGCGAGATCCAGTCGCGAAGGATCGGCAACAGAGACAAATGCGAAGGGACGCGGCCAGTTCCCCGGAGATCATGAGCACGCCAATGCAGGAAACCTGCGCTTGCGCCTCGGAACGACACCTCGGCCGCACTCGGCGGCGACGGGCCGCCCTGTTCTCGCTGCTGGGTGCGGCGCTGCTCGTCGCAGGGCCGATGCAGCCACGCGCCCAGGAGGCGAGGCCGCCACCTGCTGCCAGCGAGCAGTCGGCCGCGCCAGGCGCGGCAGCCCCAGCGGCCTCCCCGGCCGCTACGCCATCAGCCACCCCGAACTCCGTCCCCGGCAGCGGCCAGATCGGAGCCGCCGCCTGCTTCTGCGCCGGCGCCCGTCGCTGCTCCGCAGACTCCGCCCACCGCGCAGCCTTCGGCTGCTCCAACTCAGCCTGCGCCGCCAAACCTGCCCGTGATCGGCAGCGCCCAGCTGCCGCGCGACCTGTCGCCCTGGTCGATGTTTCTCTCCGCCGACATCGTCGTGCAGACCGTCATGGTGGGCCTGGTGTTCGCCTCGCTGGTGACGTGGACAGTCTGGCTCGCCAAGACCGTCGAGCTGCTGGCCGGGACGAGCAGGCTGCGCAGGGCCCTGACGGCTATCAGCGAGGAGCGATCCCTGTTCGATGCCCGCGCCCGCGTCGGCGCGGCACGCGGCATCCTGCCGGCCCTGATCGACGCTGCCGTCCTCGAGTTGCAGCTCTCCGCAGACCTGACCGACAAGGGCGGCATCAAGGAGCGCATCGCCACGCGCCTTGCCCGGCTCGAAACTGCTGCCGGCCGCGACATGAACAAGGGCACCGGCGTGCTTGCCACCATCGGGGCCACAGCGCCGTTCGTGGGCCTGTTTGGTACGGTGTGGGGCATCATGAACAGCTTCATCGGCATCTCCAAGGCGCAGACCACCAATCTGGCGGTCGTCGCCCCTGGCATCGCCGAGGCGCTGCTGGCCACGGCCATCGGCCTGTTCGCAGCGATTCCCGCGGTCATCATCTACAACCAGTTCGCGCGCTCGACCGCCCGCTACCGTGCGCTGGTAGGCGACGCCTCGGCCGAGGTGCTGCGGCTGGTCTCGCGCGATCTCGATCGAGGCGAGGGCACCATCCGGCTCGCCAACGCGGCGGAGTGACCATGGCGGCACGCCTCGACAGCGGCGACGACAACGACGGGGCAGAGCTTCACGAGATCAACGTGACGCCCTTCATCGACGTCATGCTGGTGCTGCTCATCATCTTCATGGTGGCGGCCCCGCTCTCCACGGTCGACATCGCCGTCGATCTGCCGGTGTCGACCGCCAAGCCGCAGCCGCGGCCCGACAAGCCGCTGTTCCTCACCATCAAGGCCGACCTGTCGCTGGCGATCGGCAACGATCCGATCCCGAGGGGGCAGCTGGCCCAGGTCATCGATGCGGCCACCGAGATGGACCGCCAGAAGCGCATCTTCCTGCGCGCCGACAAGACCGTGACCTACGGCGAGCTGATGCGCGTAATGAACCTGCTGCGCGCGGCCGGCTATCTTGAAGATCGCGCTCGTGGGCCTGGAGGGCACCGGTGCGGACGCGCAGCCGGGCGGCGCGCCGGCGCCCGCCTCTCCCGTCCTCCCAGCCGGATGGAACTGCGCCGCCAACCGGGAGCGCGGCGCCGCGCCCATGACATCCGCGATCAACCGCTTCGAGCCGCTGCGCGCCCGCGCCCTGCGCTGGGCCGGTGCCTCGGTGTTCGTGGTGGCGGCTCACATTGGCTGTACGGCCCTTGCGCTCATGCATTGGCAGGAGGACGACTCGCAGGACGCGCCGGCGGGGCCGATCGTCGTCGAGATGCTCCCGATGCCGGTCGCCACCCCGCAGGACATGCCCGACGTGGCACACGGGCCGCTGATGGAAGAAGCGCAGCTCACTCCACAGGCCGCCAAGGAAACCAAGGTGGAGGTGGAGAAGGAGACGCCGCCGATCGACCCCTCCCCGGCACCCGATCCCGAGGTTGCCCTTCCCGTGCCGAAGCCGGTCGTGGAGAAGAAGCCCGAGGAGGAGGAGCAGCCGCAGCAGGAGGTGCCCCAGCAGCAGAGCGCCAACCAGGCGACGCCCGCACCCATCACCGCGGCGCCCCCGCGCGTCGAAGCCAAGGAGGCGCCCGTTGCGCCGACGGCAGCGCCCGGCACCTCGGCAAGAGCGGCGCGGAGCATCGCTACCTGGGAGAAGGCGGTCGTCTCCCACCTCAACCGCTTCAAGCGCTATCCGAGCGCCGCCCGCGCTCGCGGCATCCAAGGCGCGGTCAGCGTCACCTTCAGCATCGACCGGGCGGGGAGCGTGCTCGACGCGCGCATTCTCGCCAGCTCCGGCTCGTCCTTCCTCGACGAGGAGGCGCTCGCCGTCGTGCGCCGCGCCAGCCCCCTGCCGTCGCCGCCCGCAGCCATGGCAGGGGCGCAACTGAACCTGACGTTGCCGATCCAATTCCACATCCGCTGACGCACGCCCGGCCTTCGTCGGGGCGAGGCGCACCGAGGGACGCCGTAGCCCTTGCGCTGGCCGCTCGCTCGTCCACAATGGCGGCTCCTAGAGCAGGATCGCTTCGGCCGGAATCACTTTGCCCCAGTTGGGACGTGGCGGCCGAAGCGTGAAATCCTCGCTCTACATCATAGACTTGCTCTAGCCGTAGCTGACGCCAAGGCACAGGTGCCACCATGAAGCCTCTAACGAAAGCCTCTCGCCCAGCGGCGCACCGCCCCCGATGAACGCTCCAGCACACATGCCAGTCTTGATCTTGCAGCCGGCGAATTCCCCGCCGTGCGCATGCGCCGCAACCGCAAGGTCGGTTGGTCGCGCCGCCTGGTGGCGGAGAATGTGCTGTCCGCCGGCGACCTGATTTGGCCCATGTTCGTGACGGAGGGGCGGAGCAAGCGCCTGCCCGTCGAGTTCGATGCCGGGCGTCGATCGGCTGAGCAGCGACCTGGTGGTGGAGGCGGCCGAGGAAGCGGTGGCGCTCGGCATCCCGGCTATCGCGCTCTTCCCATACACCGATGCCAAGCTGCGCGACGAGGCAGGCAGCGAGGCCTTCAACCCCGACAACCTCGTGTGCCGTGCCACGCGCGCCGTGCGCAAGGCCGGCCTCGACATCGGCGTGCTTCTCGACGTGGCGCTCGACCCCTATACCAGCCACGGCCACGACGGCCTGATGCGCGAGGGCGAGATCCTCAACGACGAGACCCTCGAAGCCCTGGTGCGGCAGACGCTGGTGCAGGCGGAAGCCGGCTGCGACATCATCGCCCCCTCCGACATGATGGACGGCCGCGTCGGCGCCATCCGCAGGGCGCTTGGAGGCGGCCGGCCACCGCAACGTGCAGATCATGGCCTACGCCGCCAAGTACGCCTCGGCCTTCTACGGCCCCTTCCGCGACGCCGTCGGCTCCTCCGCCACGCTCACCGGCGACAAGCGCACCTACCAGATGGATCCCGCCAACTCCGACGAGGCCTTGCGCGAGGTGGCGCTCGACATCGCCGAGGGTGCCGACATGGTCATGGTCAAGCCCGGCATGCCCTATCTCGACATCGTGCGCCGCGTGAAGGATGCCTTCGGGGTGCCGACCTTCGCCTACCAGGTATCGGGCGAGTACTCGATGCTGGCGGCCGCCGCCGCCAACGGCTGGCTCGACGGCGACAAGGTCATGATGGAGAGCCTGATGGCCTTCAAGCGTGCCGGCGCCGACGGCATCCTCAGCTACTTCGCACCGCGCGCGGCGCGAATGCTTCGCGGGCAGTAGCCGCAGTCGGTCGGAGTGGGGCCACTCCAGCCGCCTTTGCCCAGCGCCTGCCGCCTACCGCCCCTCCCCAGGTTGCATAGCCGCGGCATCCACCATGCACGCCGCGCTTGATTGCAGCGCTTCCCCTCACCTATCATCGCCCGCCGAGTAAGAGCGCAGCGTGGACGTATGAGCGAGCAGCAGAAGCATTTTCCCGAGTTCTACGTCACCGCGCCGCAGGCCTGTCCCTATCTTGCGGGCCGTCTCGAGCGCAAGCTCTTCACCCATCTCACCCACGACAAGCCGCCGGCCCTCGTCGACAATCTCTTGAAGGGCGGCTTCCGCCGCAGTCAGAATATCGCCTACATGCCCTACTGCGAGGGCTGCCAGGCCTGCGTCTCGGTGCGCGTGCTGGTGAGCGAGTTCGCGCCGAGCCGCAACATGCGCCGCGTGATCGAGGCCAACCACGACCTCACCGCGCGGCGCCTGCAGGCGACTCCGACCTCGGAGCAGTACTCGCTGTTTCGCGCCTACATCGATGCGCGCCACGCCGACGGCGGCATGGCCGACATGACCGTGCTCGACTATGCCATGATGGTGGAGGACAGCATCGTCGATACGTTCGTGACCGAGTACCGGCCGCGGCCGCAACCTGGCGACAAGTCCCAGGACGGCAAGCAGCCGCTGCTCGCGGTGGCGCTTTGCGACCGGCTCTCCGATGGCATCTCCATGGTCTACAGCTTCTATGAGCCGGGAGCCGTGCGGCGCGGGCTCGGCACCTACATGATCCTCGAGCATGTCGCCTACGCGCGCCGCCTCGGCGTGCCCTACCTCTACCTCGGCTACTGGATCCAGGGCTCGGCCAAGATGAGCTACAAGAAGCGGTTCCAGCCGCAGGAGCAGCTCACCGGCAATGGTTGGGTGCGGGCCTAAGCCGCGCCCTCGACCTGTGCGCGGACCGACAGCGTCCCCTCGATACGGGCAATGAGGAGGTCGGCCGCTGCCGAGGCGGCCCAAAGCATGTCTCGCACGCCGCCCGGCGATTGCGCCGGCGCCGGGGTAGGGGCAAGATCGTGGTCATCTGTGTCGGCAGGCGCCGCGTTGAGCCGGCACGAGTTGCCAGGAGCTCGCCCCCCATGTCGCTCAGCTCGTTCGGATACGCCAGCCTGCGCTCGGACCGGATCGATGATTGGGCCGAGTATGGGGAGAAGTTCCTGGGCCTCCAGCTGGTCGAGCGAACGCGCTCGGCGCTCAGGTTCCGCATGGACGACCGCAAGCAGCGGATCGTGATCTCTGCGGAAGAGGCAGGGGACAATGCCTTCGGCTGGGAGGTCGCTGATGCCGCGGCGCTCGACGGGCTGGCCGGGCGCCTCGAAGCCGCCAAGGTGCCGGTGGCGCGCGTCTCACCAGCCGAAGCCCAGATGCGCAGCGTGTGCGAGGCGATCCGCTTCCAGGACCCAGCCGGTACCAGGCTCGAGGCCTTCCACGGCGCCGAGACGGCTGAGGCGCCGTTCGTGCCCGGACGGCCGATCACGGGCTTCCGCACCGGCTCGCTCGGCATGGGCCACGTGGTGCTGCACGTGAAAAACGTCGAGGACCTACGCTGGTTCTACCAGGACGTGCTGGGCTTCCGCTTGAGCGACTACATCCTGCACCCCTTCAAGGCCTATTTCTTCCATCTCAATCCGCGCCATCACAGCCTGGCCCTGATCGAGACCGGCCGAAGCGGCATCCACCACATCATGATGGAGCTGACGGGCCTCGACGACGTCGGCCAAGCCTACGACATTGCGACAACCGAGCCCGAGCGCATCGGCGTCACGCTCGGGCGCCACACCAACGATTTCATGACGTCGTTCTACGCTCGCACGCCCAACGACTTCATGATCGAGTATGGCTGGGGCGGCCGCTCGATCGATCCCGAGACCTGGAAGCCCGTCGAAATGAGCTACGGGCCGAGCCTGTGGGGGCACGACCGCCGGTGGCTTGCGCCCGAGCAGCTCGCCGAGTCACGCGCCATGCGCGCGAGGGCTGCGTCCGACGGCCAGCGCCACCCGGTGCAGGTGATCGACGGCAACTTCGAGGTGGGCGTGGGATCGTGCGCCTGGTGGGAGGGCGTGCGTCGCGGGCAGTGATGGGAGCCCGTCGGATGCACGAGGCGAAGATTGGACCGCAGGCAGATACTTGACTAAGCTAAATTAGCTAAGCTACAAAAACCCCATGGGAACCGTGACCATTCACGCCGCCAAGACGCATCTTTCCCAGCTGATCGAGCGGGCTGCCGCCGGCGAGGAGATCATCATCTTGCGGGGCAAGACCCCCGTGGCGCGTCTCACGGCCATTGCACGCGATGCGGCGAAGCGGCGGAAGTTCGGCGCCTACCGCGGCGAATTCGATGTGCCGGCCGCCTTCTTCGAACCGCTGCCCGAAGCGGAGCTGCGGGCCTTTGAAGGCGAGGGATACGATGGCGATCCTCTTGGACACGCACGCCCTGCTGTGGTGGATGATCGGCGATCCGCGACTGTCCCCAAGGGCGCGCGCAGCCGTCGGCGCCGAAAACAGTGACGTCTACGTCAGTGCTGCGTCGGCCTGGGAGCTGGCGATGAAAGTGCGGCTCGGCAAGCTGCCGCAAGCCGCCGCCCTCACGCATCGCCTTCTCGAGACTTTGGCGGAGCAAGACTTCAAGCGGCTCGCCATTCGCCTCGAGCATGGGCGTCTAGGGGGGCTGCTGCCTGGCGAGCATCGCGATCCGTTCGACCGCATCCTCGCCGCCCAGGCGCTGTTGGAGGACATGACGCTCGTCACGATGGACCCGGCGTTCGCTGCGTTCGGGGTGAAAATCCTCTGGTAGGGGCGGCCCTCTTCCGCGCGCCACAATCGGAGGCTACCAGCACCGTGGCGATCCCAGGGAGGGTACCCATGTCCAAGCTCACGCTCTATCACGCCGCCCCGTCGCGCTCCTCGATCGTGCACTGGATGCTGGAGGAGCTGGGCGAGCCCTACGACATCCAGCTCGTGAGCTTCAAGAAGGGCGAGAACCGCCAGCCCGCCTATCTCGCCATCAACCCGATGGGCAAGGTGCCGGCGCTCAAGCACGGCGACGTCGTCATCACGGAAGCGGCCGCGATCTGCACCTACCTAGCCGACGAATTTCCGAAGGCCAGGCTGAACGTTCCCGTCGGCGACCCTCGCCGCGGCATCTATCTCAAGTGGCTGTTCTTCGGGCCGAGCTGCCTGGAGCCCGCCATCATGGAGCGGGCCTACCCGCGCAAGGACGCCCCGCCCCGCGCCGCTCTGGGCTTTGGCGAATTCGACACTGTGGTCGACGTGCTGGCCAAGGGCGTCGGCGCGGCCAAGCCCTACCTCATGGGCGCGCAGTTCACAGCCGCCGACGTCATCATAGGTTCCGGCATCCGCTGGGGCACGATGTTCAAGTTGCTGCCCGAGCGGCCGGAGTTCAGCCACTTACATTGCTCGCCTCAACGAGCGCCCCGCCCTCAAGCGCGCGACCGAAAAGGACGCCAAGCTGGCGCAGGAGCAGGAGGGGAGCGCCTGACAGGGCCAAGATGGTCCGTTGACGCCCACCTTGCCAACCCGACTGTTCTCGACTACGGTTCGATATTGAGAGAGCGCAAAACTCGACGCGCGACTGTATGTGCTGCTTACACTCGAGTTATTTCGTGCAATCGCATAGTCTATTCGATTGGCTGTGTTCGTTCGTCATGTTGAACCGCATCGATATGCAGCCTGAAGGCAGCGCTCGGGGTTGAAGGTTTCGCCGAGGCGGTCGACGGCGCGACGCCAACCGAGGTAGCTCGGCAGATACCACGATGCGACCCCCTTGAACGGCCGCAGCCAGTCCTTGAGGCCGCTGGTGTAGGCTTTTACGTTCTCGATGTGGAAGCCCTCGTAGACGTGCTCGCCATGGCTGGCGATGATGGGGATATGGAGAATGCCCTCGGCGTGCGCGAAGGCGCCGTAGGCGTCACGCCCATCGCTGACGAGCACTGCGTCTTTGGCAACGATGGGCGTGAGATGGGCCGCGAACGTCGGCGCCCGCAGATCATGTAAAACGTGATCCGTGGTGGCGCCGCTGCGATCACGCACGATTACGATGCAATCGTGCTCGTCGGTCGAGAGGCCCCGTTTCTTCGCCGTACCGCCGCGTTTTCTGGGTGCTCGACCGACAAGCTGCTTCGATCCCTTGGCCGACTTGAGGATGAACGTCTCGTCGGCTTCGACGATCCCGCGGACGGCTTTGGCCTTGGCCTCCTTGGATGTCGCCAGGAACCCATGACGCCACCGAAACGACGTCTCCAAATGCACCCCCACTCGCTTTGCGGCTTTCCTCAGGCTGAGCCCGTCGACAATCGCGCGGGCGTAGTCGAGCCACTTCTCACGCTTCTGGAGATGGGCGAGCGGCGTGCCGGTGAGCGCGTTCAACGTGCGTTTGCACGACGTGCACCTGTACCGCCGCATGCCGGTGGCGACGCCCCACTTGTTGAATGTCTCCGACCCGCAGTGGCCGCAAGCCGGCGCCTTGGCGAACTCGACTTCGATCAGCCCGACGACATCCCCGGCCGATCCCTTCACCGTCAGCGCCGCCATCAAGGCCTTGTGCTGCACTAGCATCAGCGAGCCCAGCCCGCCGACCAACGCCCTGAAATCCTTGGCCTTCATGATCTTCTCCCCGCATCCAAATCGCGCGGAGATCACGCGCCCACATTAGTCCGAACAGAGCCATTCGATTTGGGAGGTGGCAATGCCGGCCAACGAAACGTCTTTCACGACGCTCGTCGATATCCCCGTCAACTACGATCGTCTCCCCTCACCCAACAACTACGGGAGCAAGGGAAAGAGCCGCACGTTCTTTTGCACCAACAAGCTGAAAGGGTCGCTGGAGACCTGCATGGGCGAGCTTTTCGGCGCGTGGAAACGCGGCAACCCATCGATCATCCTTTCCGCTGGGACCCTGGGGGACGGAGAGAACGAGCACGGTCGCGGCTTGGCCTTCGACCTCGACGGGTTCTACTGGGGGAACAGCAAGTTCATGATGAAAGACTATCCCAGCGACAGAATATTCTACCTGGGTATCAATGCGCACCTGTTTCTGCATTTCTCCCAGGTGTTGAGCTATCACTACCCCAATCATAAAGATCATTTTCACGTGGACTTCAACTTCTCACAGAAATTTCGCCCCGAATCCAATGCGCAGACATTCTTCGTGCAGGGTTGCCTCAAATACATCTACGGCAAAGAGCTGGGGAAGACCGGCATCGAGGACGACGGCGTGGACGGCATCTACGGCAGCGGCACCAAGAACGCCGTGAAGGAAACCCTGGCCGATATCGGACTGTCGGGGCAATTGACGACCGCGGCCGTATGGAAGGAGTTCCTGCAAGTCACCCGCGGCAAGGCGTTTGCCTAGCGCGGGATCGACGTCGCCCTCCAGCGGATCAGGCCCTTGTCGGGAAGTAGCAGGTTCTCGCGCGGGCGGGGGGCTGAGGCGGGGCCGTGGGGGGCCCTGCCCACTACGGCCAGCTAGCGCTTCGCCTGCCGTTGCTTGCGCGCGGCGTAGCGCCGGTCGCGATCGGCCTTGCGCTCCGCCGCCTCGGCGGCATCGCGGATCACCTTCTCGATCGCCTCGCGCTTCTCGCGCGCCTCCCGCTCGACCTTCTCCTTGGCCTCCCGCTCGGCCCGCTCGGCGGACTCCTTGGCCCGGATCTCGGCGCGCGCCTTCTCGCGGACCTCGCGCGCCTCGGCAATGGCCCTGCGCTCGGCGGCGCGGGCGATCACGGCCGGGTCATCCGCCGCCGGCCGCGCCTTGAACTTCTCGAGCGCCTTCTGTCTCGCCTCGGCGGCCCGCGCGAGCCGCTCTTTCACGTCCTGGTCCTTGTAGCCTCGCATTCCCGTCCTTTCCGATGATTGCCGTCACCGCCGCGGCCGGCGCCGTGGCGGGCGCCCTGACTTGACGCCATTGAGATAGTCGGCCAGCGCCGTTCGCGCTAGGGGGGTGTGGACAAACTTGGGGAGTTCCGGCCTCTGGGCTCCAATACAAGGCGACCCGCGTCTTGGCAATCCCGCGGGGGCGGCGGCCATGACCGCCATGGGGCAAATCAGGCGCTCTCCGCGCCGCCGGCAAGCTTGCGTTGCACGCGATCGTCGAAGCGCGCCACGTTGACGACCACGCGTTGATGGGTGCCCTCCCCGATCGGCTCGCGCTCGTCACGGGCCTCGACGCGGAAGGTGATGGTGCGGCCCTCGACCGCGATCACCTCGGCCGCCGCCGCAACGCGAAGGCCGACCGGCGTCGCCGCGAAGTGGCGCACGTCGAGCCGGATGCCGAGGCTCTGGTGGCCCGGGGGCAACAGATGCTCGACCGCGGCCAGGGCCGCCGCCTCGATCAGGTTGATCATGACAGGCGTTGCCAGCACGGCGATGCGCCCCGAGCCGATGCGGGGAGCCGTGTGCTCCGGCGCCACGGTCAGGTCGGCGGCGCCGATGAGGCCGGCGTGGATGGCCGTGAGGTCGAGGGAGGGCATTGGTCTGCGCGTTCTCGCTGGGCAGGTCTCGGCAGAGCGATAGCATGACGGGCGCTGGACTTCACGTCCGCCACGCCAGTCTCACGACGCCCGCACAAATCGAAAGCGCGAAAGCATACACAACGGCCCCGGCGGCAAAGCCAGCCAAGAGAGCGGCCTGGTCCAAGGATCGGATGGCGCTGTCATGGCCGCGCCAAATGCCCAGCGCGTAGGTGTGGTGGAACAGGAGCGCGAACAGGAGAGCGCCCGCAGCGGAGCAAGCCAGGCCCACGGCCGCGGCACGGCGAATGCGGGATGAGAATAGGAGGCAGAGAAGGACGACGAGGAGCAACGGCGCAATCGTTGCCAGATGCCAGAACAGGTCCCGGCAAGCCCGGTGACTGCTCAGCCCGATGACAAACGCCTCCATGGTCCCCATTCATTACCGGCGACATGGCCAAACGGCGGCCGATCAGTTCGCTGGCTCGTTCGTGTGGCCGAGATGCCGAAGCAGAGCCTCGATGACGGGGCGCTGGCCCTTGAGGATCTTGCGCGATGCGACCTCGGGGGTGAACCACTCGGCCCTGTCCACCTCGGGAACCTCGCACATGCGGCCCGAGCGTGGCGGCCATTCCATGGCGAAGGTGTTGCTCACCAAGCCCGCCGGATCGAACTCGCCCTCGACCGCCCACACGTCGACGATCTTTGCGGCGGACTGGCGAAACGAGCCAAGCGCCACGGCTTCGCCATGCAATTGCGCGCCCGTCTCCTCCGCGAACTCGCGCTTGGCCGCGGCCAACGGGTCCTCGCCCGGCTCGTAGCCTCCCTTGGGGATGCTCCAGGCGCCCTCGTCCTTCCTCGCCCAGAACGGCCCGCCCGGATGCACCAGCAGCACCTCGACGCCGCCGCGCCTGCGCCGATAGAGAAGAATGCCTGCACTGCGTTGGGGCATGGGAGCGTGGAGGTTACCGGGCTGCCTTGATCGCTTCGAATTTGGCCCGGGCACGTTCGAACTTGACGTTGAACAGCCACATCGCGTCGAGGATTTCGCGAAACGTCGCGAAGCTTCTTGCCCGGTCCACCTTGCCGAATGTGAAGATGGAGTTGTTGCGCAAGTATCCCATGATCTTCGGGTTTGAGATTCGATAGGTCTCGAAGTTGCCGGACGTCGAGCGCGGAACGCGTCGGCGCGGGAATGATCTGGATGAGTTGGAACAGCTTCATCCGATCGATCTGGTCGGGAAGCATCTGCATGATTGCCGGAATCTGCGCGAACAGGTCGGCATGGACATTCATCAGCCCGTTGCGCACCGCAGTCCAATGATTGTAGCGCTGGTCGCGCTTGCCGACGCGCGCCGTCTCCTTGTCGTCGCGCGCGGCCACCGCCGGATCGAGCGCCGCGATCCGCGGCTTGAGCGCCGCCCACGCCGTCTGGCCTCTGCGATCTTCGGTCACGCCCGTCTGCATACTACCCTTGTACTTGTTGGAGCGGGCATTGCCGATGTTCTGGTTGCCGTTCGTCTCGGCGAAGAAAAGCCCGAGGCTGATGAGCCCCGCGGCATCGGCCGTCGCGGCATCGAGGCCCTTGGCGCGCGCGATCGCCCGGCCCAGATCGACCACGTCCTTGAACGGGGTCGGCGAGGCCTGCGCGCCGGCCGGCGGCGCCTGCATGATGCCAAACAGCGCGGCGTATTCCTCGATCAGCGGCTCGATCTCGGCATCGAAGTAGGCCGGCGGCACGCCGAACTTGTTGGGCCGCCCGATGCGCGACGGCAGCGCGTCGGTGAGGTCCTTGTAGGTGCTGATGACCTTGAGGCGGGCGAGATAGATGGCCTGCCCCGGCAGGTTCGGCAGCTTCTTCTTGGCCTCGATCTGCGCGCGGCGCACCGCGAGGATGGCCTTGAACTCGCGCAGGGCCTTGTCGTAGGCGGCGAGGGCGGTCGCTTGCGCCTTCGTTGGTGCGCGCGCCTTGGCCTTGCCCCGTGAACCGGCTTGAGCCGGCGCCGCCGCGTCGAGCCCCGCGGAATTGGCGGCAAGCAGGGCCAACGCGACGAGAGCAATGACCGACAAATGTGAACATGAAGGCATGCCCGAACAATAGCACCCCCGCAGCGCGCCTTTCGCGCTACTGCTCGCGAACTGAGCCCCTCAATCTCCTCCTCATTCATCCAGTCGACAGCCGTTAGCGCTTCTGCTCGCGCAGGACTTCGCGCATGACGTCGCCGACGACGGACGGTAGATCTTCGCGCAAGCTGCGGACCTCGGTTTCGACCTTTCCCAAACGGCCTTCCATTCGGTCCAGCCGACCGTCCATTCGATCCAGGCGGGTGTCAATCTTGTCGAAGCGCTGGTTGGTCTGCTCCTGAAATCCCAGCAGATCACGATGGACGCCCTGCACTTGCTGGGTGAGGAATCCGAACGAACCTTCGAGCTCGCCGACGCGGCGTTTCAAATCACGAATTTCAGCTTCCACATCCATCGTGCTTGTCCGGATCGTGCGGCAAGGAATGGAGAGAACATTAGCAGAACAGCATTGTGCACGCAAGTCGAGAACCGGAGGCGGGGCAACTGTTGTCTAAAGAGATATCAGCGAGGTGACTTGGGTCCCGACCTGCGTCGGGATGACGATCCTACTCGGCCGCCTCGCGCTTGCCGCGCGACGAGGATCGCCGGCCCAGCAGGTCCTTCAGATACCGCCCGGTGTAGCTCTCCTTCACCTTCGCCACGTCCTCCGGCGTGCCTTCGGCGACGATGCGCCCGCCGCCGTCGCCGCCCTCGGGGCCCAGGTCGATGATCCAGTCGGCGGTCTTGATGACCTCCAGGTTGTGCTCGATCACCACCACGGTGTTGCCGGCGTCGGCCAGCTCGTGCAGCACCTCGAGCAGCTTGGCCACGTCGTGGAAGTGCAGGCCCGTCGTCGGCTCGTCGAGGATGTAGAGCGTGCGGCCCGTGGCGCGGCGCGACAGCTCCTTCGACAGCTTGATGCGCTGCGCCTCGCCGCCCGACAGCGTCGTCGCCTGCTGGCCGATGTGGATGTAGCCGAGCCCCACGCGCGCCAGCGTCTCCAGCTTGTCGCGGATCGACGGCACCGCCTTGAAGAAGCTCGGCGCCCTCCTCCACCGTCATGTCGAGCACGTCGGCGATCGACTTGTCCTTGAACTTTACCTCCAGCGTCTCGCGGTTGTAGCGCTTGCCCTTGCACTCGTCGCAGGTGACGTAGACGTCGGGCAGGAAGTGCATCTCGATCTTGATGACGCCGTCGCCCTGGCAGCGCCTCGCAGCGCCCGCCCTTGACGTTGAAGGAGAAGCGGCCGGGCTCGTAGCCGCGCGCCTTGGCCTCGGGCAGGCCGGCGAACCACTCGCGGATCGGCGTGAAGGCGCCGGTGTAGGTCGCGGGGTTGGAGCGCGGGGTGCGCCCGATCGGCGACTGGTCGATGTCGATCACCTTGTCGAGGTGCTCCAGGCCCTCGATGCGCGTCGTGCGCGCCGGGATGCATCGCGCGCGCCGTTGAGCTTGCGCGCGGCGGCCGCGTAGAGCGTGTCGATCACCAGCGTCGACTTGCCCGAGCCCGACACGCCGGTGATGCAGGTCAGCAGCCCGAGCGGGATCTCGGCCGTGACGTTCTTCAGGTTGTTGCTCGCGGCGCCGATGACCTTCAAGCGACTTGCCGTTTGCGGCGCGCGGCGCGTCTTCGGCATCGGGATCTGGCGCGCGCCCGGTGAGGTATTGGCCGGTGAGGCTGTCGGCGCTCGCCATGATGTCGTCGGGCGTGCCCTGCGCGACGACTCGCCGCCGTGGATGCCGGCGCCGGGGCCGATGTCGACCACGTGGTCGGCGGAGAGGATCGCGTCCTCGTCGTGCTCGACCACGATGACGGTGTTGCCGATGTCGCGCAGATGCTTGAGCGTGCCGAGCAGGCGGGCGTTGTCGCGCTGATGCAGGCCGATCGAGGGCTCGTCGAGCACGTAGAGCACGCCGGTGAGGCCGGAGCCGATCTGCGAGGCGAGCCGGATGCGCTGGCTCTCGCCGCCCGACAGCGTGCCGGCGGCGCGCGACAGCGTCAGATAGTCGAGCCCGACGTCGATCAGGAACTGCAGGCGCTCGCGGATCTCCTTGAGGATGCGCGTGGCGATCTCGTTCTGCTTCTTGGTGAGCGTCTTCGGCAGCTCGGCGAACCAGGCGTTGGCGGCCTTGATCGACATATCGCGTGACCTCGCCGATGTGCTTGCCGTCGACCTTGACGGCGAGCGCCTGCGGCTTGAGCCGATAGCCGCCGCAGGCATCGCACGGGTGCGCGCCCTGGTAGCGGGAGAGCTCCTCGCGCACCCAGTCGCTAGTCGGTCTCGCGCAAGCGCCGCTCGATGTTGCCGATCACGCCCTCGAACGGCTTGACGGTCTTGTAGCGCCGCAGGCCGTCCTCGTAGACGAACGTGATCTCCTCCTCGTCGGAGCCGTAGAGGATGGCGTCGCTGCACGTGCTTGGGCAGCTTCTCCCACGGCGTCGTCATGCGACACCTTGTAGTGCTTGCGCGAGCGCCGCCAGCGTCTGCTCGTAGTAGGGCGAGGAGGCGCCGGTGCTGCGCCCAGGGGTAGATCGCGCCCTCTGCCTGAGGCTGAGCGTCGGGTCGGGCACGACGAGCTCGGGCTCGAACTGCAGCTCCGTGCCGAGGCCGTCGCAGGTGGGACAGGCGCCGGCCGGCGCGTTGAAGGAGAAGAGGCGCGGCTCGATCTCGTCGATGGTGAAGCCCGACACCGGGCAGGCGAAGCGCGCCGAGAAGATGACGCGCTCGTGCGTCTCGTTCTTGTTCTTGAGATGCGCGCTCGGGTCCGCCCCTTGCCGCGCGCTTCCTCTCCCCGTGTTGCGCCAGGAGTCTGCCCCCTTTGGCGAGCGGCTTGTCGGCGAGCTCGGCGATGGCGATGCCGTCGGCCAGCCCCAGCGCGGTCTCGAAGCTGTCCGCGAGCCTCGTAGCGATGTCCTTGCGCACGACGAGGCGGTCCACCACGACGTCGATGTCGTGCTTGTATTTCTTGTCGAGCTTGGGCGCCTCCGGGATCTCGTAGAACGTGCCGTCGATCTTGACGCGCTGGAAGCCCTTCTTCTGCAATTCGGCGAGCTCCTTGCGGAACTCGCCCTTGCGCCCGCGCACGATCGGCGCCAGCAGGTAGAGCCGCGTGCCTTCGGGCAGGGCCAGCACGCGGTCGACCATCTGGGTGACGGTCTGGCTCTCGATCGGCAGGCCGGTGGCCGGCGAATAGGGCACGCCGACGCGCGCAAACAGCAGCCGCAGGTAGTCGTAGATCTCGGTGACGGTGCCGACGGTGGAGCGCGGGTTCTTGGACGTGGTCTTCTGCTCGATGGAGATGGCCGGCGACAGGCCGTCGATGTGGTCGACGTCCGGCTTCTGCATCATCTCCAGGAACTGCCGCGCGTAGGCCGACAGGCTCTCGACGTAGCGGCGCTGGCCCTTCGGCGTAGATGGTGTCGAAGGCGAGCGAGGACTTGCCCGAGCCCGACAGCCCCGTGAACACGACGAGCGCGTCGCGCGGGATCTCGAGATCGACGTTCTTGAGGTTGTGCTCGCGCGCGCCGCGGACATGGATGCTGCGGTGGGCCTCGGGCGCAGAAACAGCCTTGCCGACCTCGGCACGCGACTTGGGAAGCTTGCTCATGGATTGGGTCTAACGCAAACGAGTTGGAGCGGCAATGCGAGCCGCAACCGCATGCACAGGCTGCAGAAAACCGGCGCAATCTGTGCGAATTTTCATGGCAGGAGGAGTCAGCGGCGCGCCCCCATCGCTCACAGACTTGCCGACCGCTGTGAACAGCTCGCGAGACATCGATGCCGTCCGTGGCATCGCACGGCACCGTTGACAACGAGGCCGATCGAGAGGCTGATATGGCATTGGCTCGGTGATATTTGAGCCTCTCCCGGGGCGCAGCGCTATGCATTTTCTGCGAGTCCGCGGTGCTCGCGCGGAGCAATTCTCGGATTGGTTCTTTTGTTGATGGGAGGTTGATGTGGTCGATTTCGAGAATCGGAAACTTACGCCAAGCGAGTACACCAAGAGGATCGAAGGGCCTGCCGTGGACGCGGACGGCAACCTCTACGTCGTGAACCTTGGGAAAAATGGCACGATCGGCAGGTTGAAGCCTGGCGCTGCGAAATCCGAGTTGTTCACCCCGCTGCCCCCGGGCAGCATCGGCAACGGCATCCGCTTCGACCGCAGCGGGCGGATGTATGTCGCGGACGCGGAGCTGCACAAGATTTTTGTGGTCAAGCGCGGCGAAACAACGCCGCGCATCTACGTTGAAGCCGGGTTCAACCAGCCAAACGATCTGGCGATCGCGTCCGACGGCACGCTCTACGCCAGCGATCCGAAAATCCAGCAAGGGCAGAAAAATCGGATCTGGCGCGTCACGCGCCAGCCGGACGGCACCGGCAGGGGTGAGGTGATGTCGAGCGATCGCGAGCCGATGGGCCGCGTCAACGGGCTCGACCTGAGCCCTGACGGCGCGACGCTGTACGTGAGCGAGTTGCGTACGAATGAGGTTTGGGCCTACCGGCTGCAGGGCGCCAAGCTTGATCAGGCGCGTCTGGTGAAGAAGTTCGTTGGCCCATCCGGGGCGGATCTCGACGGATTGCGCACCGACATCGACGGCAAAATCTTTGTGGCGTGGAACGGGAATGGCAAGGTGCTTGTGATCACGCCCGATGGCGGAACGGTGGGCGAGATTCCCGTGCTGGGAAAAACACCATCGAACCTCACCTTTGGTGGCCCTGACGGGAAGACGGTCTACGTTACGCAAGTCGACGGCGAGCACGGCTTCATCGAGAGTTTCCGTGTGGAGCGGCGAGGACGCGAGCCCTTCCCGGCTTGATCCCTCGAGCCTCTCCGAGGGCCGGCTCAGACCGCGTAGAACTCGCGATACCAGGCCACGAAGCGGCCGATGCCCTCCTCGATCGGCGTGGCCGGCTTGAAGCCGACGTCGCGGGCGAGGTCGTCGATGTCGGCGTAGGTAGCCGGCACGTCGCCGGGCTGCATCGGCCGCATCTCGATCTGGGCCTTGCACCCCAGCGCCGCCTCCAGGGCCGCAATGAAGCGCATGAGCTCGACGGGTTGGCTGTTGCCGATATTGTAGAGCCTGTACGGGGCCGCGCTGCTTCCGGGGTCGGGATGCGCTCCATCCCAGTGCGGATTAGGCGAAGGCGTGTGCAGGCTCGCGCGCACCACACCCTCGACGATATCGTCGATGTAGGTGAAGTCGCGGCGCATGCGGCCCTCGTTGAAGACCTGGATTGGTCGGCCCTCGAGGATGGCCTTGGTGAAGCTGAAGTAGGCCATGTCCGGGCGCCCCCACGGTCCGTAGACCGTGAAGAAGCGCAGCCCGGTGGTCGGCAGGCCATAGAGATGGCTGTAGCAGTGCGCCATCAGCTCGTTGGCTTTCTTGCTGGCGGCGTAGAGGCTCAAGGGATGGTCGACGTTGTGGTGCACCGAGTAGGGCATTGCCGTGTTGGCGCCGTAGACGGAGCTCGACGACGCATAGGTGAGGTGCTCGACACCATGCTGGCGGCATCCTTCGAGGACGTGCAGGAAGCCTACGAAGTTGGAGTCCATGTAGGCATGCGGGTCGACCAGCGAATGGCGCACGCCAGCCTGGGCGGCGAGGTGGATCACGCGGGCGGGGCGTGTCTCCGCGAACAGCGCGGCCGTCCTGTCGCGATCGGAGAGGTCCAGGCGACGGAAGAGGAAACCCGGGCGCCCCTCGAGCTGCGCCAGGCGTGCCTCCTTGAGCGCTGGATCGTAGTAGGCATTGATATTGTCGATCCCGATCACGGAGGAGCCCGCATCGAGCAGGGCGCGGACAACGTGAAAGCCGATGAAGCCCGCGGCTCCCGTGACCATGACCGGCGGCTTGCTCACGCCGACCTCCGACATTCCTGCGCGCCATCCGCGACCATGCGCCCCTGGCAGGCGCGCTCCCACTGATAGTGGCGCCGGCGCAGGCCCGCAACCGCGCTGCTGGCGACATGCTGAACGCTTTCGGCGGGGGCAGGGCAGCGGAACCCGCCCTGAGCCCGCCGCAGTGCTTCACGCGGGGCACGTCTATCGGCTATTGAGGGAGCCTCCCGAAGGGAAGGAGCGGTCATGACCAGATCCGTGCTCGGCATCGTCGGTGGCAGCGGTCTCTACGACATTCCGGCGCTCGAGAATGTGCGTTGGGAGGACGTGGCCTCGCCGTGGGGAACGCCCTCCGACCGCATCCTGTTCGCCGAGCTCGACGGCCTCCCGATCCGCTTCCTGCCCCGCCACGGCCGCGGCCACAAGGTTCCGCCCTCGGCCATCAACTTCCGCGCCAACATCGACGCGCTGAAGCGCGCCGGCGTAACCGACCTCGTATCCGTCTCCGCCTGCGGCTCGCTGAAGGAGCAATATGCGCCCGGCCACTTCGTGCTGGTGGACCAGTTCATCGACCGCACATTTGCGCGCGAGAAGAGCTTCTTCGGGCCTGGCTGCGTGGCGCACGTGTCCATGGCCGATCCGGTGAGCCCGGGACTAGCCGACCTGATCGAGGCGGCGGCAAGGGAAGCGAAGATCGCCTGCACGCGCGGCGGCATCTATCTCGTCATGGAAGGCCCGCAGTTCTCCACCCGCGCCGAGAGCAACCTCTACCGCAGCTGGGGCTGCGACGTGATCGGCATGACCAACATGCCCGAGGCCAAGCTCGCGCGCGAGGCCGAGATCTGCTACGCCACGATCGCGATGGTGACCGACTACGACTGCTGGCACGACGAGCACCAGGAGGTCGACGTCGCCGCCATCATCAAGGTGCTGCACGAGAACGTCGACAAGGCGCACCGGCTGATCGAGCGGCTGGCGCACGCCTTTCCGCGCGAGCATCCTTCCTGCCCGATCGGCTCCGACCGCGCCCTCGACGTCGCCATCATCACGCCGCCCGAGGCGCGCGATCCCGCGCTGCTCGCCAAGCTCGATGCGGTGGCCGGGCGTGTGCTCAAGGGCTGAGCTGGTCGGACGCTGATCGGGAGACCGCCGGTCGAGAGCACGCAGGCCACGAGCAGGTTCCAGCGCCGCTCGTTCATCGCATCGGAGATGCGACCCCACACCACCATGCCGATCCCGCCGCAGATGTAGGGGATCATGGTGAGCCAGCCGACCTGCATGTTCGAGAAGTTGCCAAGCGACTTGATGATCTGCGGGATGAAATAGAGCATGCCGAGGCTCGCCGTGACGATGCCGAAGTAGTTCACGGCCAGCAGCAGCACCTTGCCGTTGATCATCGCCTTCCAGAGGTTGCGGTCGGCGATGCGGCCCCAGACCAGCAGGCCGATAGTGCCGAAGATGTAGGGGATCAGCACGATCACGACGGGCGGGACGCCGCCAAAGGTAGCGTTGAGCCACACCCTGATCTGCGGCGTGTAGTACAACAATCCGAGGCTGACCGCCGTGATGACGACGTACATCAGGACCAGCACGGTCACTTTCCCCACGCCGAATTTTGCGGCTTCCTTCGTCGCCGGGCGCTCGGAGGCAAGCTTGGCAGCGAGCCAGCCCTTTTCTTCGGCGGTGAGGAAGCTCGCCTGCTCCGGACGGTCCGTCAGCACGAGCAGCGTCAATATCCCGACCACGATGGTCGGAATGGCCTCGGCGACGTACATGATCTGCCAGCCCTTGAGCCCGAACAGCCCATCGAGACTGAGCAGCGCAGTGGAGATCGGCGCGCCGAGCGCGACCGCGACCGGAAGCCCGGCGAGGAATCCCGATACGATGCGTGCATGGTGCCTGCGCGGAAACCAGTACGTGAAATAGAGCAGCATGCCAGGGAAGAAGCCGGCCTCCGCCACGCCGAGCAGAAACCTGACGATGGAGAAGCTCGTCGTGTCGTAGACGAAGGCCATGATGCCGGCGAAGATGCCCCACGTGATCATGATGCGGGCGATCCAGATCCGCGCGCCCACTTTTTCCATGATCACATTGCTCGGCACCTCGAAGATGAAGTAGCCGAGGAAGAACGTTCCAAGCGCGAAGCCAAGAGGCGGGAAGGCGCGGCCTCACCCCGCGCCGGGCGCGCTGCGGTCGAAACCGACGAACACCTCGAACTCGGCGGGGCGCGAGCCTTCCGGCAGCGGGAAGGAGACGCTGCGCACCATGGAGAAATAGCCGATCGGCTTGTCGAGGGCGACGTCGACGTCGATCTTGACCTTGTCGTTGACGATCTTCTCGCGCTTGGCGTCGGTCACGAACACGTTGAGCGGCAGGGTCACGTGGCCGCCCTTGCCCTTGGGCCCCAGCAGCACGCGTCCCGAGAAGCCGTATTTGACGGTGATGCGGCCGGGCTCGATCTGGCATTCGCGAGCGGTCTTGGTGATTTCGCCGCGGTGCATCACGGCCAACCCGTCACCCACCTTGCCCGGCTCGTAGATCGTCACGTAGCCTTCGCGTGCCCACACCTGGAAGCGCGGGCAGCCGTGCGCCATCTCGCCGCCGAGGCTGCTGCTGGTGCCGCTGTCGCTCTTGGCTGCGGCGAGCAGCTGGTCCTCGGTGACGGAGGCAACCTCGGTCTTGGTCTTGGTCTGGCCCCCGAACCAGCCCCCGCCGATCCCCGACGTGAGCGAGGACATGTTGCTGCACGCGCCAAGCGCGCCGACAAGCACGGCCGCGACGACACACCGCTCCAGGCGGGCTATGGTCCTACGTCCTGATTGCGTCACGACGCCTTTGTCCGAACACTTGCCCGGTCTCTTGCGGACCGGTATGCCCTACCCCATCGGGCACGCGTTGGTGCCCTCTGGTCCTCGTCCGGCGAATTGAAGTTTAGCATCACGAAATACCGCCGACCAAGCCCAGCCGCCAGCTGTCCGAAGCACGCAGCCGAACCGCCAGCCCCATGGCCCATCCGTCTCCTACGCTTCCGCAACGTCCCGGCCTCGACATTCTGCTGGCGGCTCCTCGCGGCTTTTGCGCCGGTGTGGACCGGGCGATCAAGATTGTCGAGCTGGCCCTGCAGAAGTATGGCGCGCCCGTGTACGTGCGTCATGAGATCGTACACAACCGACATGTCGTGGACTCTCTCAAGGCCAAAGGCGCCATTTTTGTGGAGGAGCTGGACGAGATCCCCGATACCGGAGCGCCTGTGATCTTTTCAGCACATGGTGTGCCGAAAGCGGTGCCGATGGCGGCCAAGGCGCGCAAGCTGTTCTATCTCGATGCCACCTGTCCCCTGGTCTCCAAGGTCCACGCGGAGGCGCGCCTGCACCATGAAGCCGGCCTCGAGATCGTGCTCATCGGCCATGCCGGCCACCCCGAGGTCGTGGGCACGCTGGGCCAGCTGCCGGCGGGGGCCGCCGCGCTGGTGGAGACGGAGGCCGACGCGCGCAGCTTCCAGCCCCGCAACCGCAAGCGGCTGGCCTACATCACGCAGACCACTCTTTCCGTCGACGATACGGCCGCTATCGTCGCCATTCTCAGGGAGCGCTTTCCCGACATCATGGGTCCGCGCAAGGAGGACATCTGCTATGCCACCACCAACCGCCAGGAGGCGGTCAAGGCCATCGCCGGGCGCTGCGACAGGATGATCGTGGTGGGAGCGCCCAACAGCTCCAATTCGCTGCGCCTGGTCGAGGTGGCAGAGCGCGCAGGCTGCGCCAAGGCCCTGCTGGTGCAGCGGGCCGCCGAAATCCCCTGGGAGCAGTTCGAGGGCATCGCCACGCTTGGCGTCACCGCCGGAGCCTCCGCTCCGGAGCTGCTCGTCGAGCAGATCATCGATGCCTTTCGCGCCCGCTTCGACGTGCGCCTGGAGAAGGTGGTAACCAGGGAGGAGCGCATCGCCTTCAACGTTCCGCGCGAGCTGCGCGAGGCTGGCGCGGCCCTAGGGCCTCTGGCTCGCTCATCCTCGAGGTCCCTCCGTGGCCGTCTACACTGAAGTCCCCGACGACGACCTGGCCCGCTTCATCGCCAGCTACGAGCTGGGCGAGCTGCTCTCCTACAAGGGCATCGCCGAGGGCGTCGAGAACACCAACTATCTCGTGCATACCGGCAAGGGGCCGTATTTCCTGACCCTCTATGAGAAGCGCGTGGCGCCGGCCGACCTGCCGTTCTTCCTGGGTCTCATGGAGCACCTGGCCAAAGCGGGGCTCAACTGCCCTACCCCCGTGCGCGACGCCAAGGGCCGCGTGCTGCGACGGCTGGCCGGCAAGCCCGCCGCGCTCATCACCTTCCTGGAGGGCGTGTGGATCAGACGCCCGCAGCCGCGCCATTGCGGGGCTGTGGGCCAGGCCATGGCACACCTGCACTTGGCTGGCCGGAGCTTCGGACTACACCGCGCGAACGCCCTGGGGCTCGCCGACTGGCGCCCGCTGTTCGAGCGGTTTCGCCCGCGCGCCGAGGAGATCGGCCCAGGCCTTTCGGCGGCCATCGCGCAGGAGCTCGACGACCTCGAGGCCAATTGGCCGGCCGATCTGGCGCAAGGCATCATCCACGCCGACCTTTTCCCCGACAACGTGTTCTTCCTCGGCGACGAGCTGTCAGGGCTGATCGATTTCTATTTCGCCTGCAACGACGCGCTGGCCTACGACATCGCCGTCACGCTCAACGCCTGGTGCTTCGAGACCGACCACTCCTTCAACGTCACCAAGGGCCAGGCTCTGCTCAAGGGCTACCAAAGCGTGCGCCCACTCGACCCCGCAGAGTGCCGCGCTCTGCCGCTATTGGCCCGCGGCGCGGCCCTGCGCTTCCTGCTGACGCGCGCCTATGATTGGCTCAACACGCCGAGTGGTGCCGTCGTCAGCCGCAAAGATCCGCACGAGTATCTGCGCCGGCTCAAATTCCATCGCAGCATTCGCACGGCCCGCGAGTATGGACTCGAGGGGCAGGCGTGATGGCGCGAAAGCCCGCCGTGGTCATCTATACCGACGGAGCCTGCTCGCGAAACCCGGGACCCGGCGGCTGGGGCGCGATCCTGATATCGGGCCGGCACCGCAAGGAGATCTGCGGCGGCGAGGCGTCGACCACGAACAATCGGATGGAGCTGACGGCGGCAATTGAGGCGCTCGATGCATTGAAGGGCCCCTCGCGCGTCGACCTCCACACCGACTCCGAATACGTCAAGAAGGGCATCAGCGAATGGATCCATGCCTGGAAGGCGAAGAGCTGGCGCACCGCCGCCAGGGCTCCAGTCAAGAACGCCGACCTGTGGCAGCGGCTCGACGCGGCGCGGGCGCGCCATGAGGTGCACTGGCACTGGGTGCGAGGACACGCGGGCCACGACGAGAACGAGCGCGCAGACGAACTCGCACGCCAGGGAATGGAGCCATTTTTGAAGCGGCCGCCAATCGAGACGAGCTGAGCTGAGCTGAGCTGAGGCGGGAATCCTGGCGCACCATGAAAAGGCCCGCGGACGAGGTCCGCGGGCCTTTTCGTGCTTGTCAGTGCGGGCGACAGTTAGTTGCCCGACTGGCGCTCCTGCTGCTCGAAGAACGACTTCGCGTCGAAGGCGTTCGCAGACGCAGCAACGCCGGTCAGAACCGACAGGGCAACAAGCGCCGATACGATGATCTTCATGACCTATCTCCTGTACTTCCCGTTCTATCTCAGAGAGTTACCTGGCAAACCCAGGTGAGCCTTGTCGGCCCGTGCGCCTCATATGGCGTCGTTCGCAGGCGCGAAAAGGAGGGCTCACGCAGGCGTGATGAACAGTGATCACACAGGTGTCTTGCTGCGGAGCGCAGAGAGGGGGCGCGGGCCATTGGATCACTTGTGGGAGACGCGGGCCGCTTTCTGGAATTGCGGCATGGCGGAAGACCCACAACCGCCGCCTGCGACAACAAGCGCGCAGCGCTCATGCGCTCGAGTAGGCGAATCCCTAATGGGCGACAGGCTTGCAGACGCTTGTCCTCCAGCGACATGTTGTGCATGCTGTCGCTCTCCAAAGCTGGCTACGTGCAAGCTGTCCGTCTGAGCCACTCACTGAAGACTTGTCGAAGGGAGGAAGACTATGCGCCAATCGCCTGTGGCGATTGCGGGAGCAATCGTATTTGCGGTGTCGGCTGCGAGCGGCGCTCCTCAATCTGCGTCTGCAGAAACCATCGTCTGGAACTTCAACATCTTTGGACCGCCCCGCGCAGTTACCGCCGGGATCGAGGCGATGCGGGATTTCTACAAGAAGAGTCCCACGACACCTTCGACATCAAGATTGCCTATGGCTCTGCGCTTGGCCCCGAGAAGCAGACACCCGAGTCCATAAAGTCCGGCGGCTACGAAGGCGGCCAGATGTGCGCCGGCTACTATCCCAACAAGTTTCCTCTGCTCAGCGTGATGGAGCTGCCGTTCCTGGCACCACGCGAGATCGAGAAGTCGGCCGCCGTCGAGCGAGCCGTTTTCAATAACCCGCTCATCGTCAAGGAGATGGCCGACCGCTGGAACATCAAGTTCTTCGGGCCGACATTCCTTCCCTCTTATGAGTTCATGGGCAACAAGCGCATCGCCTCCGTGGCCGACATGAAAGGCGTCAAGATGCGCATCTCGGGCCTCAATGCCCAGGCGCTGCAGACGTTCGGCGCGGTACCAACCATGGTGACGGCGCCAGAAGGCTACCAGGCCCTGGAGCGCGGCACGATCGACAGCTTTGGATTTCCCTATTCCTATACCTTCGGCGCCTACAAGCTGCACGAGGTCTCCAAGTATGTGACCGAGGGCATGGCGATGAGCGGCTTCGTGTGCTTCCAGGGCGTCAGCCTGACGGCGTGGAACAAGCTGCCCGACAACCTCAAGGGCTTGTTGCCCAAGGCTCAGGAACTCGCCTCCACCGCCTTGTACAAGGCGTACGCAGACGCCGACAAGAAGTGGATTCCCATCTTCAAGGCGAAACTCGAGGTCACGCCTTTCCCGCCCGAGGAGCGCGCCAAGCTCGCGGCCGGTGCCAACGCCATCTGGGAAAAGTGGGTCAAGGATCAGGAGGCGGCCGGCCGGCCCGGTAGGCAGATACTGGACTTCGTCAAGGCTGAAGTGGCGAAGCACAAGTAACTGATCGGGGCGTCACTTGTACGAATTGGCGATCCTCACAGTCGTCGTCATCGCCATCATGGTGGTGACGACGTTCGTTGCCGGTCTGGTCGGCCGGTCCTTGCGGGTGATCGAATACGTGCTGCTGGCCGGCTCGATCATCGTCACGCTTTTCGTGATGTTCTTCGTCGGGGCGGAAGTGCTGATGCGCTACGCCTTCAACTCGCCGATCCCGGGACATCTCGAGCTTTCCGAGCTGATGGCGCCCATCATCGTCTACCTGGCGATCTCCTACACCCAGGCGACCCACGGACACATCGGCATGGATCTCGTTCTGGACGCCCTGCCGCCGCGAGGGCGCCGCTACGCGGACATGGGGACGCTGCTGATCAGCATCTTCATCTGCTCGGTGCTGGCCTTCTTCAGCGGCAAGAACGCGATTCAGCTTTGGCGCTTCGACGACATCACGATGTCGCCGCCATACTTCAAGACGTGGCCCTCCGGAGCGGCCATTCCGCTCGGCTACGTCCTGATCTCGATCAGGATGTACATCCAGCTCCTGAACATCTACGACCCCGACCGCTTTCCTGCCAATGAACCCGCACCAGGCGGCTTCCATGCGGTGGAATAGGGGTAGCCCGATCTATCAGCTCCAAACCATCGTCGAGAGGATCGCGCGCCGTGGATCCAGTTAGTATTGGCGTCCTGTCGTTCGTTGCGCTGACGCTGTTCCTCGCTTCAGGCGTGCGCATCGCCTTTGCGACCGCCTTGTGCGGCTTTTTCGGGTTGTGGATATTGCGCGGGTATGATCCCGCCGCGCAGTTGTCAGCGAGCACAATTCTCGGACATCTCACCAACTACAATCTTCTTGTGCTGCCGCTCTTCATCATGATGGGCTTCTTTGCCTACTACGCCAACATTACGCGCGACATCTACTGGGCGGCGCGGCAGTGGCTCGGGCATCTGCCCGGCGGGCTCGCCATTGCAACAGTGATCGGCTGCGCGGGCTTTGCTGCCGCTTGCGGCGCCTCGACGGCGTCCGCCGCCGTCATGGGACGCGTCGCCCTGCCGGAGCTCAAGAAATTCGGCTACGACGACAAGGTCTCGACCGGCTGCGTGGCGGCGGGCGGCACCATGGCGATCATGATCCCGCCCTCGGTGCTGTTCGTCATCTATGGCTACATCGCCGAGGAATCGATCGGCGCGCTGCTGCTCGCGGGCATCCTGCCGGGCCTTCTGCAGGCGCTGAGCTACGTCGCCATGCTGCTCATACGCTTCAAGCTCAATCCATCGCTTGGGCTGCCCGTGCAAGGCATCACCTGGTCGGAGCGCTTCTCCTCGCTCAAGGGTATCTGGGGCATGATGGCGATCATCGTGCTGGTGATGGGCAGCATGTACACCGGCCTTGCGACCCCGACGGAGGCTGCCGGCGTCGGCGCACTCGGCGCACTCGCCATGGCGATACCAAGGGTCGGTTTCAAGGACTTCATGTCGGCGATGGTGGAGACGGTGCGGACCACATCGCTGATCTTCGCGATCGTGGCCGGCGTCCTCATCTACGTGCACTTCCTGGGATTCACGGGAACGCCAGCGGCAATCGCCAACGGCATCGTCCATCTCGACGTCTCGCCGACCGTGGTTCTGATCGGCATCCTGGCGCTCTACCTGTTCCTCGGCATGTTCATCGACGGCATCGGCATGGTCCTGCTGACGGTGCCGATCATCCTGCCCACCATCAAGACGCTCGGCATCGATCCGATCGTGTTCGGCGTGCTGGTGGTGCGCATGGTGGAGATCGGATTGATGACGCCTCCGGTAGGCTTGAACGTCTATGTGCTCCGCGGCGTCGCCAAGGACGTGAGCATGGGCGACATCTTCCGCGGTTGCGGCTGGTTCGTGTTCGTCGACATCATCAATGTCGCAATCCTGCTCGCCTTCCCCCAGATCATCCTGCTGATCCCGACGAGCATGATCAGATAGCGCGGGATCTGTCCCGACCCTTGCGGATAGATGGCGTGCGGCCCGGCTGCGGGGCCGATGCGCTCAGCTGCGTTTTGGATCGCCCTTGTAGGGCGGGTCGCGCTCCAACGCGGCTTTGATGCGTTCGGGCGTCACCGATACCGTAACGCCAGCACGCTCCAGCTCGAGCAGCATCGGCGAGCGACTGTCACGGCCGTCCCAGCCCCTGTTCCTGGCCTCGGTCATCTCAGCCAGGGCGAGCTCGGCGAGGCGCATCGGCACGCCGAGTTCGCGGCCGAGCTGAGTGGCGAGCGACACGTCCTTGTGGGCCAGGCGCAGCGCGAAGGCCGGCGGCTCGTATTTGCCCGGCATGAACTGGTCGACCAGCCCATCGAAGGTGCGCCGGCGCCCGATCGCTCCGCTGCGCACGGCCTCCCACAGGGCGAGCGGCTCGACGCCGCCCTTGATGCCGAGCGCGAACACCTCGGCCAGCGCCGTCTGGATGGCGTAGCCGGCGCAGTTGTGCACGAGCTTGGCGACCGAGCCCGCGCCGATCGGGCCGATGTAGCGGGCCGCATCGCCGATGGCGTCGAGCACCGCCTTGTGCTTGTCGAAGACCGCCTTGTCGCCGCCGACCCAGATCGCGAGCCTGCCCGACTTGGCGCCCGACGGCCCGCCGCTCACCGGCGCATCGAGCATGTGCACGCCGCGCTCGGCAAACAGCTTCTCGATCCGGCGCACCAGCGTGGGCGAGTTGGTGGTGAGATCGAAGCACGCCGAGCCCGCCTTGAAGCCCGCGATCAGGCCATCCTCGCCCAGCGCCACCGACTCCACCTCCGGCGGTCCCGGCAGCGACAGGAACACCACCTCGCACGCCTCGGCGACGGCCTTGGGCGAAGCCGCCCACTGCGCGCCGGCCTGCAGGTGATGGCCCGCGTTCTGGCGCTGCACATCGTGAACGACGAGCTTGTGGCCGGCCTTCTGCAGGTTGGACGCCATGCTGGCACCCATGGTGCCGAGCCCGATGAAGCCGATTTGCATGACACGCTCCCCTGCAGCCGTTTCCTCGCGCCACCATACACGGTCCAGCGCGAGCCCGGGAGCGGGTTGGCCTGCCGTCGAGTCATAGCAGCGATGTGTGCGACAGACGCCGGGCAGCGCGACGCTCGCCCGCCATATCCCAGCTGGGTCCAAGAGCACCCGCGAGGGACGTCAGTAGTACTTGAAGACCTGGATGATGGCGGGCCCCAGGATCACCACGAACAGCACGGGCAGGAAGAAGATGATCATCGGCACGGTGAGCTTGGGCGGCAGGGCGGCGGCCTTCTTCTCGGCCTCCGACATGCGCATGTCGCGGTTCTCCTTGGCCATCACGCGCAGCGCAGTTCCAATCGGCGTGCCGTAGCGCTCCGCCTGGATCAGCGCGGTGGCAACTGCCTTGATGCCGGGAATGCCGGTGCGCTTGCCCAGGTTCTCGAACGCCTGTCGGCGGTCCTGCAGGTAGGAAAGCTCGGCGGTGGTGAGCGAGAGCTCCTCGGCAAGCTCCAGCGAGGAGGCGCCGACCTCGCCCGACACCTTCTGGAATGCGGCCTCGATCGACATGCCCGACTGCACGCAGATCAGCAGCATGTCGAGCGAATCGGGAAACGCGTTCTTGACCGAGGTCTGGCGCCGCTGCACCAGGTTCTCGACGAAGAAGTTGGGGACATAAAAGCCGATGTAGCCCGCGCCGATGGCCAAGCCGATCTTGACGAGCACGGGATAGTCGTAGTCGGCGATCACGAACAGATAGAGCAGCGCGGCGATGGCGATGATGAGCGGCATCGCCACGCGGAAGAACATATAGGCGACGAGCGGTGCCTGGCCGCGCAGGCCGGCCATCTTCAGCTTGTCACGCACCTCCTCGGTGTCGAACACGCTGCGCAGGTTCAGCTTGTCGACGATCCCCTGCATGTAGCCCTTGGGCGTCGTCCTCAGCAGACCCTGGCCGTCCTTCTTGGCGAGATCGGCCAGGCGCGTGGCGCGCATCTTGTCACGCTCGGTCGCCATGACCTGCATGCGCGTGCTCAGCCTGTCGCGCGACAGCACCGGCATCAGCAGCGTCAGCGCGGTGGCGAACGCGGCTATCGCCGCCAGCAGCGTGACGGCAATTTGCGGGGTCAGCAGCGACATCAGCTGGTCGAGCATGGCGACGCCTCAGTACTTGAAATTGATCATCTTCCGCATCACCAGGATGCCGATCGTCATCCAGCAGGCCGCGCAGGCGAGGAGGAACTGGCCGAATTGCGTGGTCCAAAGCAGGGTGATGTAGGCCGGCGTGGTGATGTAGACGAGAACCATGACGATGAACGGCAGCGCGCCGAGCACTGCGGCGGACGCCTTGGCCTCGGCGGACAGCGCGCGCACCTTGGCCTGCAGCCGCTTGCGGTCGCGGAGCACGCCGGAGAGGTTGCCGAGAGCCTCGGACAGGTTGCCGCCCGCCTGCTGCTGAATGGCGATGACGATGGCGAAGAAGCGCACCTCTGCCAGTGGAATGCGCGTCATCATGCGCTCGAATGCCTCGCTCATCGGCACGCCGACTCGCTGCTGCTCCACCAGCTCCGTGAACTCGCCGCCGACGGGCTCGGGCGATTTCGCGAGCGATGATGCCCATGCATTCGGGCAGGGGCAGGCCCGACTTGACGCCGCGCACGATCACGTCGATGGCGTTGGCGAACTCGTCGACGAACTTCGTCTGCCGGCGCCTGGTCAGGCGGGCAAGGATCCAGCGCGGCAGGCCGAGGCCGCCGACGAAGGCCGCAAGAAGCGGCACGACGAAGGGCAGGTTCGGCGCCGACAGCCAGATGCTGGCGCCCAGCACAATGCCGCAGACGGCACTCCCGATCCAGAACGCGCGCGGCGACATGTCCAGCCCCGCCCGCTGCAGGCGAAGGCGCATCGACACCTTCTCGCGGGCCTTCTGGCGGCTCTCCAACTCCTTGAGAGTTTCGGCAACCTGGCGGCGACGGTTCTGGACGGCATCGGCCTGCGCCTTCACGGCAAGGCGCCGGGTCTTGTTCTCGGTCACACCCTGGAGACGCTTGTCGGTGCGGTGCTCGCCCGAGAGGTAGGGATTGAGCAGCAGAAAGATGATGGTGCCCAGCGACACCGCCGCCAGCAGCAGAAGTCCGACGAGAAGCAGGTCGTTGCTATCCATGCGCGTCACCCATTGGATTGCCGCGCTGATCGTGCACCTCTGCAGCGGACAGGGCCTGCGCGAGACGCGGCGTCTCACCGAAGTATTCGGCCCGTTCCCAGAAGCGTGGGCGGGCGATGCCGGTCGAGCGATGCCGGCCGATGATCTTCCCGTGCGCGTCCTCGCCCGTGATCTCGAACACGAACAGGTTCTGCAGGGTGACGACGTCGCCTTCCATGCCCACCACCTCGGTGACATGCGTCACCTTGCGCGAGCCGTCGCGCAGGCGCGAGGCCTGGATGATCACGTCGATCGAGCCGGTGATCATCTCGCGGATGGTCTTGGGCGGCAGCTGAAAGCCACCCATCATGATCATCGACTCGAGGCGGCTGATGGCCTCGCGCGGGCTGTTGGCGTGCAGCGTGCCCATGGAGCCGTCGTGACCGGTGTTCATCGCCTGCAGGAGATCGAAGGCCTCCGGTCCGCGCACCTCGCCGACGATGATCCGCTCGGGCCGCATGCGCAGGCAGTTGCGCACCAGGTCGCGCATGGTGATCTCGCCCTCGCCCTCGAGGTTGGGCGGGCGCGTCTCCAGCCGCACGACGTGGGGCTGCTGCAGCTGCAGCTCGGCGGAGTCCTCGCAGGTGATGACGCGTTCGTCGTCATCGATGGAGCCCGTGAGGCAGTTGAGCAGCGTGGTCTTGCCCGAGCCGGTGCCGCCGGAGATCAGCACGTTGCAGCGCACCCGGCCGATGATCTCGAGCAGGGTCTTGCACTCGGCCGAGATCGATTTGTATTTCAGCAGCTGCTCGAGCTTGAGCCGATCTTTCTTGAACTTGCGGATGGTGAGCGCCGGTCCGTCGATCGCGAGCGGAGGGGCGATGACGTTGACGCGGCTGCCATCGGGCAGGCGGGCGTCGCAGATCGGGCTCGATTCGTCGACGCGGCGGCCGACCTGGCTGACGATGCGCTGGCAGATGTTCATCAGCTGCGCATTGTCGGCAAAGCGCATGGCCGGTCTTCTGCACCTTGCCGGCCACCTCGATGTAGGTGGTGCCCGCGCCGTTGACCATGATGTCGGCGATGTCGTCGCGCGCCAGCAGCGGCTCGAGCGGGCCGTAGCCCAGCACGTCGTTGCAGATGTCCTCGAGCAGCTCTTCCTGCTCGGCAATCGACATCACGACGTTCTTGATCTGGATGATCTCGCTGACGATGTCGCGGATCTCCTCGCGCGCCGCCGCCGCCTCCAGCTTGGCGAGCTGGGTGAGGTCGATGGTGTCGATCAGCGCGTTGAAGACCGTCGTCTTGACGTCGTAGTATTCCTCCGAATGCCGCCGCTCCGGCGCGGGCGCTTCCGGCTTGACCGGGGCGCGGGCAGTGTCGACCGCGCGTCGACTTGGCCTCGGCGCTCCTGACGGGCACGGGCGGCGCCTCCCTTGCGGGAAGCGCCCGGTTCTCAGTCGAAGCATCGGTGATGGAACGCCTGCCGAACATGGAATGCTCGCTCCTCAACGCTTGAGCTTGAGTTTCTCGAGAAGCGGAGCCAACGGCCGAGGATTTCTTCTCCTCCTTCTGCTCCTTGCGATGCGCCAGCGTCAGCGCCAGCTCGCGGAACTGCTGGGCGGCCTTCACCTTGGAGGCGAACTCCTCGATCATCTGGCCGTTGTTGGAGGCAAGCCCGAAGGTCTCGGCGTCGAACTCGATCACCTGCGTCGGCGTGATGTCGAGAGCGAGCGAGAACTCCTTGGCCGAGATTTCCGGGCGCTTGGGCGTCTTGGACATGTTGAGGACGATGTGCGAGGGCCCATCGTTGGCGCGATTCTGCTTGAGCAGGTCGATCAGGTTCTTGGCGTTGCGCAGGTTGGCGAGATCAGGCACCGCGGTGATGACGATCTCGTCCGCCTGGAACAGCACCCGCTTGACCCACGTCGTCCACACGTGCGGCAGATCGACGGCCACGTAGGGCACGTTCTGGCGCACGACATCGAGCACCAGGTCGCAGGCATCCGCCGAGATCTCGTAGTCGCGGTCGAGCACCACGGGTGCCGCAAAAATGCTCAGATGCTCGGAGCATTTGGTGAGCAGTCGGTCGAGCAGCACCTCGTCGAGGCGCTCGGGGCTCTGCAGGGCCTCGGCGATGCCTTGCGCGGGGTCCTGGTTGAAGTCGAGGCCCGTGGTGCCGAACGCGAGGTCGAGATCGGCCACGATCACGTTCGACTTCAAGAGCTCCGACATGGCCCAAGCGGTGTTGTGGCACACCGTGCTCGATCCCACTCCGCCCTTTGCACCGATGAAGGCGATGACGTTGCCGACCGGGTCGGTTTCGGGATTGTTGTAGAGGTTGGAGAGGCTTTCGATCAGCTGCAGGGGCGTGATGGGGGCGATGAGATACTCGCTGACGCCGCGCTTCAGCAGCTCCCGATAGAGCACGACGTCGTTGGTGCGGCCAATCACGACCACCTTGGTGCCGGCATCACAGCACTGCGCGAGCCGGTCGAGCTCGCCCAGCATCTGTGCGCGCGGCAGGCTGGTCTCGATGATGATGAGATTGGGCGTCGGGCTCTCGTGATAGTGGGCCACGGCAGCCGGCGCGCCACCCATGTGCACGCTGACATGGCTCTTGGCCAGCCTGCGGTCCGTTGATGCAGTCTGCATGACCCCGGCGGTCGCCGGGTCCTCGCAGAACGCCTGGATGGAGATGCGCGGGATGGGGCGCGCCTTGGCGTGCGCCGGCACCTCCTCGGGCGCGTCGCCCGCAGGCACAAGTCCGCGCCCCTCCTGGGCGTCTTCCTCGGCGATGGAAAAAGCCTGCTTGCTCATCTGTGACCTCGGTTACTCGGCTATTTGCTGGTGGTCTTGCCTTGGATCGACTCGTCATCGGCCCGCTCGGAGCGCGTAATTCCACCCTGGCGGTACTTGTCGAACACGACCGAACGGCGCTCTTGATCGGCCGGTTCCATGGTGCGCGGCCCGAGCAGGTCCGCCGGATTGGCAACCTGCGCGGCGAGATTGTGCTGCTGGGCGCAGCCGAAGTTCGGGTAAGGCAGGTTGCGCCGGTCGTCGGCGAGGTTGGTCGGCCACTGCCCGCACTCGGGCGCCTCGGCTACGAAGCGCAGGTAGGACAGACGGATCGGCGCGCTCGCATTGCGCCTCTCGTGGTAGGGCTCGATAGCGACGTTGCTCTCGGCAAAGCCGTAGCTGCTGATCATCCGCCGGATGTCGGCAACCGCCCGCACCGCTGCGCCCTCGTTGGGCGAGCCGCTCGGCACGGTGATGACCAGCTTGCTGTTGCCGGCATCCGTGGCACGGTAGCGCTGCAGGAAATTCGACACCTGCGCCTTCTGGCCCGGTGTCAGCCCGTCGGAGCCGCGTGCCACATGGATGGTGGTCGTCGCCGGCTCCTGCGACACCATGATGGGGTGGCGCTGCGCGGGGTCTACCAGCGTGAACCCGGCGACGTGCGCACCCGGGTCCTCCAGGGATTTGCATCCGGCCAGCGTCATGGCCATCAGCGACACAGTGAGTAGCCCGGCAGCCACCGGTGCGAAGCCGGAAGCGGAACGGGGAGCGATCAGCGATCTCATGGCATCCTCCAATTTTCCGGCTACTCGACGATGAACCCGTAGTCACCCTTCAAGCCGCCCGCTGGCAGCTCCCGGCCCCTGCCGTAGATCCGGTTGAGGTGGCCGAGGAAGTTGACCTTCAAATCCGAAGCGGGGGCGAGCCCGTCGTCCGGCCGCGCCAGGTTCTGGCGGGCGGTCGGACGCACGGTGTAGGGGGTAACGATGACGACGAGCTCGGTTTCCTGCTTGATGTAGTCGCGGCTGCGGAACAGGGTGCCGAGCACCGGCACGTCCTTGAGGCCGGGGAACCCGTCGATGTTCTGGCGCGTGGAGTCCGACAGCAGGCCGGCGATGGCCAGCGACCCGCCCGAGGGCAGCTCGACGGTCGACCTTGCCTGACGGGTCTTGAGCGCCGGAATGCTGATGTTCGACAGGACGACCGCGCCCTCGTTGGTGAGCTCGCTCACCTCGCGTGTCGATCTTCAAGCTGATGCGTCCTTCCGACAGCACCACCGGCGTGAACGCCAAGCCGACGCCGAACTTCTTGAACTGCACGGTGAGCTTGCCGTCGCTGTCGACCACGGGGACCGGGAACTCGCCGCCCGCCAGGAAGCTGGCGGCCTCACCCGACACGGCGGTGAGGTTCGGCTCGGCCAGCGTGCGCACGAGGCCGTCGCGCTCGAGAGCCCGCAGCGCGGTTGCGACGCGTGTCGTCTGGCCGTTGAAGCCATTGGTCACACCCGAGTTGCCGAACGTGCTGCCACTGGGGCCGTTGTTCCAATTGCAGAGCTGACCCGACGTTGCGCACGTGATCGGCTGGGTTGGATCCTGGCCGGCCGTACCGAGACCCGGGATCGGCAGCGTGCCGAGACCGGCGGCGGCGGTGAGCGGGAGCGCATTTTCCGTCAGCAGCGCGGTCGTGAAGTTGCCGGAGTTGATGACGGCGCCGAGATTGATGCCGAGCTGCTTGAGGATCGCGCGCTGCACCTCGGCAACGGTGACCTTGAGCATCACCTGGTCCTCGCCCTCGACGGTGAGGAGGTTGATGACGAGCTTGCTGTTGCCGGAGCACGCCGCAGCCTGATTCTGCGTCTGCGCGTTGTATTGACCTTCGGTCTGCGTGCTGGTTTGGACGCTGACGTTGCCGGAGCCTGACGTCGAGCTGCTCGAGCTGGTAGCCGACGGGGAGCCTACGCTGTTGTTGGCGGCCACGAACTGGCAAGCGATGTCGGCGGCGCGTTTGGCGTCTATCGGCGTGCGCACCGAGCCGGTGAGGACCGCGGCCTTGCCGGCCATCTCGGCCTGAATGTTGGAGCCGGCCACGAAGCGCTTGAGCACGCTCTCGAGGCCCTTGAGATCGGCGCCGACCGAAAGCTCCAAGGTCAGAATCTGCTGACCCTTGGAGTCGAAGAAGAATGCGTTGGTCTGGCCGAGTTTCTTGGCGATCAGGAACACCCGGTTGGATGCCTGCACGACCGCGTCGACCTTCTCGGGATCGGACACGAGCACGTCCTTGAGCTCGCAGTTGTACTGCACGAGCAAGGACTTACCGAGGCCGACAGAGACCCGCCTCGCGATCGGGCCGTTGCGGCAGTCGACATGGAGTACCGAATTCGACGCTTCTTCGAACTTCCCCTGCGCAAGCGCAGCCGGCGGCGACGCCGAAAATCCGATGACCGCCAGCAGCAGCGCGCCGGCCATCCCCCTCAAAATAGTCCGCATGGTTTGCCAACCTTCTTGCCGGCCCTGTCTAGGTGCACTCAGACTAGTTGACGCCATACGCCCGTGACTTGACCCCGTACCTGAGAACTCTGATGGAATTGCTGCGCTTGTCTTGGACTGTGGGCTGGTCCTTGGTGCCCATGTCGGCGATGCTGCGCAGTGCAAGTGAGATTTCCCCCATCGAATTGGCCAGCGCGAGCAGCTCGGTCTGGCGCGGCGTGAGCTCGAGTGTGGCGGTGTTGCCCTCGGCGAGCTTCTTGCCGTCCTTCGCCTCGATCAGCTGGCCGATCGCCAGCACGCGCACGTTGCGAAAGAGCGTGTCGGACACGAACTCCTCGCCGCCGGCGCGGCCGCGCTTGCGCTGAGTGAGAATTACGTCGACGTGGTCGTTCGGCAGGATCAGGCGGCCGACGCCCGTCTCCTCCTTGATTCGAGTCGAGATGGCGCGCATGCCCGCGGGCAGGATGGCAGCAAGCACGCTGCCCTCGCCGGCCTTGACCAGCTTCATGGGCGTTACCGGCTCGCCCGCCAGCATCGGCGCCCGCGCGACGGAGTTTTCCAGCTCCTTGATGGCGTTGGGGCGGGTGCTTCTCTGGATGTAGCTCGTGTTCACGGATTTCTCGGGCCAGTCCTGCCAGCGGAAGCTCTCGGGCCCCGTGATTTGTCCGAGGCCGATCTCGTTCCTGGCCACCAGCACCTGCGTCGTGTTGGTGGTCACCTCTTCGCGGACAACCTTGGTCGGCTTCTGGACCAGGCTCATCACGCCGAAGAACGCGCCCAGGCCGCACACGCCCGCGATAGCGACGCCCAACAGTTGTCCTCGTTTCATCACGCAGTCCTCTCGCCGCAGGGCAAATCAAGCTGCCCCCCATTCGACTCTGCGCAACAAACGTCAATGGGTCGTTAATCGGGGGCGCAAATCGGTACGTAGGATGGAGTAGTTCATAGGCAGGTAAAGACTAGGTAAATGCGGCAGCCGACGACTGATGTCAGTATGCGAGGCCGGTGAACCAGACCGTTTGCGGATAGACGAGGAGTGCGCCGGCCGCCAGGGCAAGGCCATAGGGGATGCCGGCATCGCGCCGGTGTAATCTCAACGCCCACGCCTCGCCGAGCAGCACGCGCGGCAACGGCACCGAGCGCGCCGAGGAGAAGGCCATGGCGATGACGCCGCCGGTCAATGCCGCGTAGAAGAAATAGGGGAACAGATACTCAGGCCCGATCCAAAGGGCGATGGCGGCCATCAGCTTGGCGTCGCCTCCCCCGAACCAGCCGGGGATGAACAGCAGCACGCCCAGCACCAGCACGCCGAGCCCCGCAGCCACATGATAGAGGATGTCCCAAGCGCCGAGCCCCGCGAGCAGCGCCAACGGGAAGAATGCCAGCACCATGACGGCGGAGATGCGATTGGGGATCTTCATGGTGAGCAGGTCCATGGCCGCCGCGAAAGCGACGGCGCCAGGCAACACCGTGAGGACCGCAAGCTCGAGCACCATCCTTGATCCCTGCTGCACCCGCGGCGGGTCCGGCGATCCGTCTGCCGCCACGGAGTTGACGCCACAAAGCTGGGGGGTCGCCCGCCGCTAGGCGAACGACCCCGAAGCCAGGCTGACCCGAATGAAACGGGTCCGATGATCGCGGCTTAGGAGCCGGCCATCGTGTCCTTGACGGTGTTGAAGGTCAGGCTGATCTGCGAGCCAAGGCCGCGGGCGGCGGCGATGATGCCAACAGCGATCAGGGCTGCGATGAGGCCGTATTCGATGGCCGTCGCACCCGACTCGTCCTTCACGAAACGCGCAACGTAGTTCTTCATGACGACACTCCCACTCATTCACTCGAAGCCAGCGCGGACTGCGCGGTGTCAGTTCACCCCTGGGGCACCAGCCCGGCCGGTTGAACTAGGGGGCACCCTACAGGCGGCGTCTTAAAGTCGAGTTAAAACATATCGGGCGCAAAGGGGCCGAAAGTGAGAAAAATCTGGAGATGGATGTGATGTTGAATATTGGGTGAAGCAAGTATTATCGTCGCTTCGCAGAAGGAATCATGGTGCGACATGAGCGACAATACACAAGATTGCGACGACAGAAACGGTTAACTCGCCTTTTACTCTGGCCTTTAACCTGATAATTCTGGAGTAGCCGCAAGAAGATGACTGGCGTCCCCTGCAAATTGGACTTTAGGGCCGGACACGCAACACCAGCGTTTGACGGGCCGCCAAAAGCGGAGACACCACCAATTGTGGTGCGGCTCATCGCGAAACCCGCCGTGGGCGCCAGCCGGCAAACGGGGGCTTGGCGCCGCAAGGCCGCGCCGGCATCGACACGCGCGTTTGCAGTTCCTTCACGAATTCGATGGACAAATCGGGTCTGCAGTTAGTTCGAGTGCAAGGATTGGCGTCATGACCCGCGTTTTCGCTCTCACTGGCCGCTCCGGCCGGACCACGGCCGCAGCGACCCTTGCGGCGGCCTTCATTGTTGTTGCCACCGGCGCCGGCAGGGCCGAGGACCTCATCGTCAAGTACGATCAGTCGCAGCTCCTGCGCCTGCCGCGGCCGGCCGCCGAGATCATCGTCGGCAATCCGGCCATCGCCGACATCGCCGTGCAGTCCGGCAACCTGCTGGTGATCACCGGCAAGACGTTCGGCATCACCAACATCATCGCCCTCGACGCGGAGCGCAACGTGATCCAGGACCAGCGTGTGCTGGTGCGGCGCGACGAGGCCAAGGTGGTCAACCTGCAGCGGGGAACCCAGCGCCAGTCCTACAACTGCACGCCGCAGTGCAACCCCTCGATCACCATCGGCGACGAGCAGAAATATTTCGATGCGGTGTCCGCTGCGTCGCAGAAGAAGGTCAACTTCTCCAACAGCGCCGCCGACTCCTCCCAGCCAAGCCAGTAGGCGCCAGCGCATATGCGCCTCGCAGGCGCCTGCCGCAGCTGCGGCGGGCGCAGGATCGACGTAGCGCGGGGCTCGGCATGGCCAATCGTGTAAGAATTGCGCGTCGAGACGGGCGCTCCCGCGCGTATGGCCGCCTACCGCCGGAAGGGGGCAGGAGCCGCTGACGCGAGGAGCCGCCCAGGGGCGGCTTTGCCATGCGCATCGAATACCACCGCACGCTGCTTGCCGACCGCGTGCGCAATGCTGCTTTCCATGCAGCTCTGCGGCTCGCCATCGTCAAGGGCCAGACCACCGTCGCCGATATCGGCGCCGGCACCGGCTTTCTTGGCTTCCTGGCGGCCAAGCTCGGCGCCGCCCGCGTCGATCTCTATGAGGCGGCAGAGATCGCCGGCGTGGCGCGCAAGCTCATGCGGCACAATCGTTTCACCAACTGCCGCATCGCCGAGGTGCACTCCACCGACGTGGCAACCCCCGACCGCGTCGACGTCATCGTGTGCGAGACGCTCGGCAACTATCCCTTCGAGGAAAACATCATCGCCACGCTCAATGACGCGCGGGCGCGGTTCCTGAAACCGGGCGGCACGATCATCCCCGGCAGCGTCACGCAGTTCGTCGCGCCCGTGGTCAGCGAGCGCTATTGGCGCGAGCTCAGCGTCTGGGACGAGGTTGGCTATGGGCTCGACCTCGCGCCGGCCAAGGTCTTGAGCCTGAACAACATCTACGTGCGCTCGTTCGAGGCGGCAGATCTGCTCGACGGCGCCGGAACGGCCACGGCATGGGATGAGGTGGCCTTCCATCGCCGCAACAAGACCACGCGTTCCGGCAAGGCCAATTGGCGCATCGGCCGTCCCGCCACGATCTACGGCCTGGCGCTGTGGTGGCGGGCACAGCTCGCGCCGGGCGTCGTGCTGTCGACAGGACCGCTCGATGCGCGCACGCATTGGGAACAGCTCTACCTGCCGGTGCTCGCGCCGATCAAGCTGCAGGCCGGCGAGACCCTTACCGCCTCCTTGCGCTCCACCACCTCCTTCGAGCACGGCACCAACGTGACATGGACGCTCACCGTGGCCGACAAGAGCGGCCGCGAGCTACAGCGCCAGGCCCTCGACCTCGAGAAGGGGTATTTGCCTTGAGGGCCCTTCTGCGCTCCAGGAAAGCGGGGACCGACATCAGGCGTGAATGCGCATCACGGCCTCGATCTCGACCGTGATCTGCATCGGTAGCGAGCCCATGCCGACGGCCGACCGGGCATGCCGCCCACGCTCGCCGAGTACGGCCACGAACAGGTCCGAGCAGCCGTTGATCACCTTGGGCTGGTCGGTGAACTCGGGGATTGCATTGACCATGCCCAGGACCTTGAGCACCTCGATCCTGTCGAGGTCCCCGGCCGCAGCCTTGGCGGCAGCAAGCAGGCCAAGACCCACCAGCTTGGCGTGCTCGTAAGCCTGCTCGACGGTCACGTCGCGGCCGACTTTGCCCGTCATCATGGTGCCGTCGTTGCGGCGCGGACCTTGGCCCGACAGGTAGAGCGTATCGCCGCTGATCTTGAAGGGCACATAGTTGGCCATCGGCTTGGGGATGTCTGGCAAAACGAGGCCCATCGAGACGAGCTTGGCTTCCGGCGACATTGGGGCACCCTCCAGCGGACTTCGAACGACTTCCGTCGGCTGCTTTCTAGCGTACGGGCCGCTTCAGCCGCCAGCTGGATCGCTCAGAATTGCCCAAAGGGGCCATGTTCAAGCTCCGGGCTTTGCGGCAGGATACGGGCAAATCCCCTGGAGCACAAAACGCACGAGGTGTGGCATGAGTCTCAAAGGCAAGACGGCCGTGGTCACGGGATCGACGTCGGGCATCGGTCTCGGCATTGCCCACGCTCTGGCCAAGGACGGTGCCAACGTCGTCATGAACGGGCTCGGCACCGAGAAGGACAACGAGAAAGCCATCAACGAGGTCAAGGCACACGACACCAAGGTGATGTTCGACCCGGCCAATATGCTGCGCCACAACCAGATCGCCGACATGATCGCCAAGGCCGAGCGCGATTTGGGCTCGGTCGACATCCTGGTAAACAACGCCGGCATCCAGCACGTGGCCCCGATCGAGGAGTTCCCGATCGAGCAATGGGATTCCATCATCGCCATCAACCTGACCTCCGCCTTCCACACCGTGCGTGCGGCCGTGCCCGGCATGAAGAAGAGAAAGTGGGGGCGCATCATCAACATCTGCTCGGCGCACTCGCTCAGGGCCTCGCCCTTCAAGGCGGCTTACGTGTCGGCCAAGCACGGCCTTGCCGGCCTGACCAAGACGGTGGCGCTGGAGCTCGCCGAGCACGGCGTCACCTGCAACGCGGTGTCGCCGGGCTTCGTGTGGACCCCTCTGGTCGAGAAGCAGATCCCAGACCTGGCGAAGTCCGAGAACATCACGCTCGTGCAGGCGACGCGGCAGGTGCTGTCGCGGCAGCCGACCAACCGGTTCGTGACGGTGGATGAGGTGGCGGCGCTGGCGGCCTTCCTGGCCAGCGAAGCTGCCGCTTCGATCACCGGCGCCAACTATTCCATCGATGGCGGTTGGACGGCACAGTAGTCGCTGACCGGGCTCAATCGGCCGACGGCTTGCGCGCGGTCTCGTAGGTGGGCCCACTTTGAGGCGAGCCGTCCCCGCGCAGCAGCGCGACGGTGATGAAAGCAGCGGCGGCAATCGTCAATAGCAGGGCGAGCGCTATCTCTCGCGCCCACCGCTTTGCGCGGCGGCGCGGGTTGCCCGCACCCACGGCTCGGTCGCTCTCCATATACGAATAAGGCGCGCAGCTGGTGTCGTTTTCCAGAGCACCAAAAGCCGCGCGACAGATGCGCACAGATCGGGCGGGCACGGAAACGCCAAGCAAGAGCGCTGGCGCAACCCGCCAGCGTCACAGCCCACGCATGACACAGCCGAGCACGAGCACGAGATAGGCACCCCACATGGCATAGAACTGCGTCGCGTCCCCGGTCAGGTAGGGAACGGTGGCGCCGAAGAAGCGCGAGAACAGCACTGCCAACGACAGAATAATCGAAAGCGTGAAGACCAGGATGCCTGGAGCTTTCAAAGCCATGTGCAGCGTCCCCTTTTTTCTCGATCCCGGGATTAGCGCGGCTGCGACTCAGGAAACTGACATCCGCCAACGCGGATTACCGCAGCAGACCCGAGGAACGCTATGGGGCGGCGGAAATGGTTGTGGGTAACCGGGGACCGAAGGCAAAAAAGCCGGCATCGAATTGCCGGCGACCTACCGACTGCCAGCTTCCATCTCGCGGTAGCGAAATCCGGTGCCGGCGACCACCACCTCGATGGCGCCGCTGGTGATGGTGGGGTGGGAGATGCGGATGCCCAGCACGCCGTCGTAGCCCTGCGCCTCCGCACGCTCCGACAGCACCTCGAGCGCTCGCGCGATGGTCCGGTCGAGCAGCGCTTCGTACTTGGTCATGTGTCCGCCGATCGTGTTGATGACGGCCTCGCGCATGTCGCGCAGGATGTTGGCGCCGCTCACCGCACAGGCATAGACCATTTCACCCTGATCGATCGCACGATCCGGTACGGCTTCGCTGGTCAGGAGCCGCATCAGCGGCGGCCTCCGCGGCCTCTGCCGGCCGCCAGCACCCCTTGATGCACGACGACCTTGGGGCGCGTGCCGAACAGCAGGCGCTTGATGAGCAACAGCAGGATCAGCGCCAGCAGACCCGTGCCCAGCAGCGACACGGGATGCTTCTCCCACATCAGCCACGGACTCACGCGTCCATCGAGCACCAGCTTCAGGTGCTCCACCATCAGGGTGGGATCGGGAAGGGAGTTGGCCTGCAGCATCATGGCAACGGCCGCGGCCTGGTCACTCGAGGCGATGATGGCATCGCGCACGCGCGGCTTGCCGAGCTCCGCCATGCGGGACGGCGTCTGCGCCACGGCGCGCAGCATGCGCTGGCCGGAGGCCTTGTCGAGGCCGGTCAGATAGCGCGACAGGCTGTCGAGCTGGGCATCGTCGAGGGCGCGCGCCAGCCCTTTGAGCTCGGGCGTCTCGAGCTCGAACAACGAGGTGCGCGCGGCGGGCCTCAGCGCGGCAAGGCGCGTGACGGCCAACCTGTCCTGCAGCCCGAGCAGGCGCTGCAGGCTGGCCTTGGTGAAGTCTTGGGGCTTGGCGCGACGCTGCACCTCATACTCCACCACCTGGGGCAGGCTGTCGCCGGCAACCGCCGCCCATTGCAGGGCCGTCTCGAGCGATCTCGCCTCGCGCGCGATCTCGAGCGCGGCGGGCGGAAGGCCGGTGACAGCCTTGTGCAGCGTGCCGTCGGCGAGCCGCTTGAGCACGCCCGCCTCGCCCTCAGCCGCCAGCACGATGCCGACGATCTCGTCGAGCCGCCCCAGGTCTGCAGCCTTCACGCTCTCCAGATAGCGCTTGAAGTCGTCCTGCCGCTCGGCGAGCTCCACCACCTTGGCGTGGGCACGGCGGAACTCGAGCCAGATCTCGACCACGCGCTCGGCCGTCTTCTCGGAAATCTCCTTGAGACTTTCGCCGATCTGCTCGGAGATGGATTTGGCCAGCTCCTCGCGCACCTTCTCCTTGGTCTCCTTGGACTTCATCTCGGAGGCGATGATCGGCAACACGCCGTGACGGAAATCCCAGATGTCCTTGGCGATGAGAACCAGGCCGACCCCGCCCGCCACCACGGAAACCAGACGGCCGAGAATCGAGCCGACCAGGCGCTGGCCGATGCGGGAGGCCATTTTGGCGAGCTGGCGGCGCACCACCAGCACAACCGCACCCGCCATGCCTTCGCTGCCCTCGGTGACGATCTGGCTGGTCGAGATATGAGCGCCGCCCTTCAGGGGATCGACGCTATATTCCTTGCCGGCGCCCTCGGCGACGATGCGCGCCACCGTCGAGCCGTAGCGGCGGCCGAGGAACGCCTGCATGCATTGCGTGGCCGGTCCGGCCGTGTCGACGGTCGCCAGCTCGATGCGCTTGCCGATCTCCTTGCCGAGCCCGGTGGCCAGGTTCTCGATGGCTTTTTTCATCGGGTCCGAGCGGTAGACGCGCTCGGCGGCAGTGGTGGCCAGCTCCTGTGCCTTCTCGCGGGAGGCCAGCGTCGACCACAGCTGGAACCAGCTCGATTCCTCGCGCACCTCGGTGATCGCGCGGTCTACCTCGCGGTCGATCACGTCGTCGACATTGCCGCGGCGCCACTCGTCGGCAACCAGCGCGTTGTAGTCGACGTTGGCCAGACCGGTCTCGAGACCCCTGCGGGTCAGCGTCTCGATGGCCACGCGGAAGCCGTTCTCGTCGCGCGCCTGGCAAGCCTCATACTCCGCCCGCGTCATGGCCGCCGCGGCCCTCGCGCCCGGCACCTGCCCGATGACCAGGGCGGCCGCCGTCAGGCAGGAGACGGCAGCGCGGACGTGATGGGGAGACAACCTTGCGCGTTTGCCCAACTTCGACCTCGACCAGCCAGCCCCGCAGTTGGCGGCACGGCAGATATGGGGTTGATGGCCCGAAATACTCAACCGCGACCAAAGCACACAAAAAAGAGAGAACTGGGGCGGCCGCCTCAACACCGGTTCACAATTTCCCGCCGGACCGCAGTCTGCGCCAGGGGCGTTCCCGGGTTGCGTCCGTCGGGGCCGACATGCAATGCACGAGGCGCGCCCGCGGGACCCCGGGGGGAGGGGGGAGGCCATGAACTGGCTGCTGCTTGCCATCTTCGTCTATGTGCTGTCGCAATTTGCCATCGGCACCTGGGTCTCGCGCCGAATGGCCAGCGAGAGCGACTACATCCTGGCAGGCCGCAACCTTGGCGTCGGGCTCGTCACGTTCTCCGTGTTTGCCACATATTTCGGCGCCGAGGCGATCGTGGCGTCCGGCGGAGCAGTCTACGAAAAAGGCTTGGCGGGCGCCTTCGTCGACCCAATCGGCTACGCCTGCGCCATCGTCGTCGTCGGTGTGCTGTTCGCGCGGGCCTTGTGGAGCCGCGGACTTACAACCTTTGCCGATCTGTTCCGGCAGCGCTATTCGCCCGGCGTCGAGCAGCTTGTGGTGATCATGCTGCTGCCGGGGTCGGTCATTTGGGCAGCGGCGCAAGTACGCGCCTTCGGCCAAGTCATGAGCGCCAACTCCAGCCTCAGCCTGGCCACGGCAATCACGACCGCAGCCGTGCTGGTCGCCGCCTACTCGGTCGTGGGGGGGTTGCTTGCCGACGCCGTGACGGACGTCATTCAGGGCGTTGCGGTGGTTCTGGGGCTTGTCATCCTGGGCGGCGTCGTGGCCGTCCACATGGGCGGCGTCTCTGCAGGCCTGGCCCACGTCGGACGCGAGCAACTTCACTTGGTGCGCGGGGATGCGGGCTGGCTCGATACTCTCGAGGAACTCGCCGTCCCGGTGTGCGGCACCATAGTGGCAGTCGAGCTCATCTCGCGCTTTCTCGGCGCTAGAACAGCGCACGTAGCTGCCCTCGGCACCGTCGCCGGCGGCGCGCTCTATCTTTGCGTTGGGCTCATCCCGGTATTTCTCGGGCTGATGGCACAGCACGTGGCCGGCGACATCCGGGATTCCGAGCAGATCGTGCCTCGTCTCGCCGAGCTTTTCTTGCCTGGCACTCTGCATATCGCCTTCGTCGGGGCCGTCATCTCGGCAATTCTCTCGGCCGTCCATTCGGCTCTGCATGCGCCCGCCTCCCAGATCTCGCACAATATCGTCGTCCGGCTCATTCCCGGCATGACCGATCGCGCCAAGCTCTGGTCCGTGCGCATGACGGTGATGGGGCTCAGCGTCGTGGCTTACCTCATCTCCGTGTCCTCCCAGCGCATCCACGACCTGGTCGAGACGGCCTCGGCGTTCGGCAGCGCCGGGGTGTTCGTCGCAGCGCTGTTTGCACTGTTCACGCGCTTCGGCGGACCGGCCAGCGCCTACGTCTCGGTCGCAGCGGGCATGCTCGTATGGGCGGGCGGAAAGTACGTGCTCGAGCTGTCAGCGCCTTATCTGGCCGGGCTGGCGGCCGCGACCATTGGCTATGTCGTAGTGGCGCTTTTCGAGCCACGGCATTCCTGAACGATGATCGACATGGCGGGTGCGGACGCCAGCCTGCGGCCAAATGCCAGCGCGGCGCCGATTGTCGGGGGGACTGTGGTATTAACTCTGTCGCAAGCTGCGGCCTTGTGTCTCGCTAGCCTTAATGCCTTCTAAACAATCACGAACTACGATGGGCTCCTCTCCGTGACAGCGTCCCCGCAACAGCCGCCCACCATCTATCGGTTGCACCGATAAGTGGCGGATTAACGTAAACGTGAATGAAACTGATTGGCATCGGCAAGTTAGGCGGCTACAGAAACCGCCGTCTTCCGGCGCACTAGGGCAAGGTGCCACGGTCATTCCCTCAATGGGTTCACTCAACGTGTCACGTGCGCGTGTGAAGTGTCGCGTGCTCGTCGATTTCGACGGAACCATCGCGCCCGTCGATACGACGGACCTGCTGCTCGAGCGGTTCGCCGCTCCCGCATGGCGGGAGATCGAGGAGCATTGGAAGGCCGGGCGCATCGGCTCGCGCGAATGCCTCGTGCGCCAGATCGACCTCGTGCGCGCGAGTGTGGCGGAGATGGACGCTTTTATCGCCGGATTGGGAATCGATCCGGGGTTTCCGCAGTTTGTCCGGCTGTGTCAGCGCTCGGGCCACAGTGTCACGGTGGTGTCTGATGGCCTCGATCGCACGATCGGGACGGTGCTCGAGCGCCACGATCTCGAGCTACCCTTCTACGCAAATCACCTGCAATGGTGCGGCGACGACCGTTGGCGCCTGACCTTCCCGCACGCCCGAAGTGACTGCCAGGCTTTGTCCGGCAACTGCAAATGCAGCTTCACCGACGGCGAGCCCGAGCAGCTGCGCATCGTGGTGGGCGACGGCCGCTCCGACTTTTGCATGGCCGGCCGCGCCGATCTGGTGCTCGCCAAGAGCGCCCTGCTCGACCACTGCCGGGCAACGAAAATGCCACACTTCGCGTTCGCAGATTTTGACGAGGCGTCCCGGCTGATGGCCGATTGGCTCGAAAACCATGAATATCTGGCCATTGGCGCATCCTCGCCGGCGGCCGAGACCGAGACATGATGGACGCACCTTCCATGCACAAGCCCGTCAGCTGGCCGCTCGAGCGGACCGCGAAACCGCAAGCGAGCACCGCCGAATTATCCGAGGCGGAGTTGCTCGAGCTCGAGGCTACCTACTGCTCGCACGGCGATACCGTGCACTACACCAATCCCCCGAAGATCTTCGAGAGCTGCGAGGGGTCGTTCCTCTACGACGCGGAGGGGCGCGAGTATCTCGACCTGCAGATGTGGTACTCGGCCGTCAATTTCGGCTACCGCAACGAGCGCCTCGACGCCGCGGTGCGCCGGCAGCTCGACAGGCTGCCGCAGGTTGCGAGCCAATACCTGCATCGCGAGAAGATCGAGCTCGCCGCCATGCTCGCGAAGTCCGCCGAGGAGCGGTTCGGCCTCAAAGGCCGCATCCACTTCAATGTTGGCGGCAGCCAGGCGGTCGAGGACAGCCTCAAGCTTGTGCGCAACGCCAAGAACGGCAAGAGCCTGATGTTCGCATTCGAGGGCGGCTACCACGGCCGCACGCTCGGCGCCTCGGCCATCACCTCCTCATATCGCTACCGCCGGCGCTACGGCCACTTCGGCGATCGCGCGCATTTCGTGCCGTTCCCCTATCATTTTCGCGGCCCCAAGGGCATGAGCAAGGAGGAATACGGCAGCCATTGCGTGCAGCAGTTCGCACGCCTGTTCGAGAGCGAGTACAACGGCGTCTGGGACCCCAAGGCCGGTCAGGCGGAGTTTGCCGCCTTCTATGTGGAGCCGATCCAGGGCACTGGCGGCTACGTCATCCCGCCGAAGAACTTCTTCATCGAGCTCAAGAAGGTCCTCGACCAGCACGGCATCCTGCTAGTGGTGGACGAGATCCAGATGGGCTTCTACCGCACCGGCAAGCTGTTCTCGATCGAGCACTTCGGCGTGAAGCCCGATGCGATCGTGTTCGGCAAGGCCATCACCAACGGCCTCAACCCGCTGGCCGGCGTCTGGGCGCGCGAGGAGTTGATCAACCCGCAGGTCTTCCCGCCCGGCTCCACGCACTCCACCTTCAACTCCAACCCGATGGGCACAGGTGTCGCGCTCGAGGCCATGCGCATGATGGCCGAGACCGACTACGAGGCGATGGTGATGGAGAAGGGCGCCTACCTGCTGGCAGGGCTCGAGGACCTGAAGCGCCGCCACAAGATCGTCGGCGATGTCGACGGCCTCGGCATGGCGCTGCGCATGGAGATCTGCGAGCCGCACGACAGCTTCACGCCCTCGAAGGCCATCGTCGACCGCATGGTGGACGAAGGGCTCAAGGGGGATCTGGAGGCCGGCGGCAGGCGTTACGGTCTCGTGCTCGATATCGGCGGCTACTTCAAGAACGTGGTCACGCTGGCACCGAGCCTGCACATCACCAAGCGCGAGATGGACTTGAGCCTCGAGCTGCTCGATTGCGTCATGCGCCGCGTAAGCAAAGAGTGAGGTCGTCGACAGTAAGAGCAGTCACCATCCTCCAAACGAGACGCGAGAGCCGGCGAAGCGGGCAGGATTGGCCTGCGTGTTGTCGCGCAGTCACCGCGCCTCGCCTCGAGCAATACAGAGAAACCGGGCGAGGGCGAGGAGGCTCGGCCGCAAGGCGGGGCAAGGGCCCCCGGGGGCGGTAGAGCAAGACTGCGCAAGGATGCAACGGTTGAGGACGAACGAGCGTGCATAAGGACGCAACGGGTGAGGAAGAAATGATGCCGGATGAGCCGCCGCCGGACCGCGGTCACTATATCCGCGGCGGCCGCCTGGGCGTGCTGCTGGTCCACGGGCTCGGCGGCACCCCGACCGAGCTTCGCTTCGTCGCCCACGGCCTCGCCCGCGCCGGCCACACGGTCTACTGCTGCCAGCTTGCCGGCCACTGCGCGACTCCCGAGGAGCTGCGCCGCTCGACTTGGCGCGAGTGGTACGCGAGCGTCGAGGCGGCCCACGACCGGCTCAAGCAGGATTGCGACATCATCATCGCCGGCGGCCTGTCCATGGGCGGCATTCTCGCCACCCACCTGGCACAGAACCGACCCGAGGAGGTGCACGGCCTCTTGCTCTTTGCCCCGACGCTCAAGCTCGACGGCTGGTCGATGCCCTGGTACTCCCGCATCCTCAACTACGTGCGGCCGCTGCCGATCAGGTTCGAGTTCGACCTAACCGAGCACGAGCCCTACGGCCTGAAGGATGAGCGCGTGCGCGCGCTGGTGGTCTCTGCCATGCAGAGCGGCGATTCCAGCCAGGCCGGCGTGTTCAGCACGCCGATGCGCTCTTTCGCCAATCTCAACTCGCTGGTCTCCGTGGTGAAGCGCGACCTCGGCAAGGTGCATCAGCCGGCGCTCATTGTGCATCCGCGCGAGGACGACATGGCCAGCCTCGAGAACGCCTACTATCTGCAGCGGCACCTCGGCGGGCTGGTCGACACGCTGATCCTCGACAACAGCTATCACATGGTCACGCTCGACCAGCAGCGCCATATCGTGGCCCAGCGGGCCACGAGCTTCGTGGATTGGCTGCAGGGCGCACTACGCGCCAGTCGCGAGATGGCGAGCCTCGCCCGCGGCTAGCGGTCAGCTATGGCGAGCGTGCCGGACCCCGACGAGGGGGAGGCACGCATTATGTCGCGTGCATTGCTTAGCGAGGCCCGCGAAGGTGGCGGCAGAGGCTGCCGGCTGCCCGCATTGGGATGAGGAGAAATGGAGCAAATTCAACGTTTTGGGGCACCTCAAATGGCCTCTCGAGGTTGCGGCGCGGCGCCTCGCCAATACGGTGAAGCCGACGTCGCCGTGTCCGCCATTCGCTCCGGCGGCCACATTGACGCGCAGAAATCCCTATATAAGCGCGTTGCCCGAGAGCACCGGGCATCTGCCGGACCGGTGCTGGAGCGCCTTTTCGACATCCCCGTGCCGGCGATCGCAAGGCCCGCTTGGCGCTGCGTCGGGATGAGGCCCAACAGGTAATCCGCGCTGCGATGACCCTCATCCTGGCATTCCGCAACCTCTTTCACGACCGCATCCGGCTTGCGGTGACGCTGGTCGGCATCCTGTTCTCCATCGTGCTCGTCGCCGTGCAGCTCGGCCTCTACCTCGGCGCCCGCAACCTCATCACCAGCCTGATCGACAGGGCGGACGGCGATCTGTGGATCATGGCCTATGGCACCAAGAACTTCGAGGAGGCCCAGCTCATCGACCTGCGCGCGAAGTTTGCTGCCCTGTCGATCCCCGGCGTCGCCAAGGCCGTGCCGCTGATCGTCGGATTCAACGATTGGCGCAAGCCGACCGGCGGTTCGACCATCATCGTCATCGTCGGGGCCGATGCCGAGGACGGTGGCCTCGCCCCATGGAACGTCGTCGAGGGCGACGTCACGGGGCTCGGCGCGCGCGATGCCGTGATCGTCGAGAAGACCTACCTGCAGGACCTCGGCTTGACGGGGATGGGTGACACCGCCCAGGTCGGCGCCTCCCGGGTGCGCGTAGCCGGCATCACCGAGGGCATCCGCTCGTTCACGCTGACACCCTACGTCTTCACCACGCTCAACCGCGCGCGCGCGCTGCTCGATGTGCCTGGCGACAAGATCACCTATGTGCTGGTCAAGCTCGCGCCGGGCACCGATGCCCTCAAGGTCCGCGAGCAGATCCGCAAGCGCCTACCCAACAGCGACGTCCTGACCAAAGACGAGTTTCGCGACCGCAGCCTCAGCCACTGGCTGTTTGCCACTGGCGCCGGCATCGCCCTTATCGGCGGCGCCATTCTCGGCCTCATCGTCGGCACCGTGATCGTGGCGCAGACGCTCTACTCCAGCACCAAGGACCACCTCAACGAGTTCGCCACGCTGCGGGCGCTCGGGTCCTCGTCGGGCTACATTCACAGGGTCATCCTGCTGCAGGCCGCGCTCAGCGCCATCCTGGGCTACGTGCTGGGCATGACCATCGCCCTGACGGTCGTCTATCTGAGCGAAAGCACGGCGCTGCCGATCATCATGACGCCGGAGCTTGCCGCCCTGCTGCTCGCGCTGACTGTCGGCATGTGCGCCATATCGGCCATATCGGCCATCGGCAAGGTCATGAGGATCGATCCAGCAATGGTATTCAACCGATGACCGCGGACGGAACCAACGTCGAGCTCGTATCCGAGCACATTTCGCACCCAGCGCCCACGACCAAGGTCGTGCTCGAGGCATGCGATATCGTCAAGGAGCTTGGGCAGGGCGCCCGCAAGGTCCGTGCGCTCAAGGGAGTGAACCTCGAGCTGCGCGCGGGCGAACTCACCCTGCTCATGGGGCCGTCGGGCAGCGGCAAGACCACATTGCTCTCCATCCTGGGCTGCATCCTTTCGCCGACCTCCGGCACGCTCACCATCGCCGGCCATGCCACGGCGGGTTTGTCCCCCGAGGAGCTCGCGGCCTTGCGGCGGCGCTACATCGGATTCATCTTCCAGTCCTACAACCTGTTCCCGACCCTGACGGCCGAGCAGAACGTGCGCGTTGCGCTCGATCTGCGCGGCCAACGCGGCTCGGAGGCGACCGTGCGGGCGCAGCGCGCGCTGCAGCAAGTCGGCCTGCGCCACCGCATGAAGTCGTTCCCGGGCAACCTGAGCGGCGGAGAGCAGCAGCGGGTGGCGGTGGCGCGCGCCATCGTCGCGGCACCCTCGGTGCTGTTGGCGGACGAGCCCACGGCGGCTCTCGACAGCGAGAACGGACTGGCCGTCATGTCGCTTCTATCGGAGATCGCCAAGGACACGAGCCGGGCCGTCCTTGCGGTCACGCACGATCCCAGGACCGTCCCGTTCGCAACCCGGGTGCTGCGCATCGAGGACGGCGTCATCGTCAGCGAGGAGCGCCGCGCCGAGGGCGTCGAGACGGTGCACCAGCTGGCGCGCAACCGAAAGCGAAAAGCCAATGCCTAGGGCGGATTCATCCCTCAACATGCTGATCGTCGCCGCGATACTGGCGCTGGGCGTCGGCTACTACGTGCCGCAGACCTTCACGGCGAAGACGGCGGAGCCGGCAAAGGCCGAGCCGTCGTCGGCCAAGCCCAAGGTGGCGCCCAAGCCGTCGTGGGCCGCGTCCGCTCCGGGTCGCGTCGAATCGGTGGGCGGGGAAGTGCGTATCAGCGCGCAGGCTCCGGGCCGCATCGCCGAGGTGCTCGTGTCGCTCAACGACAAGGTCTCCGCCGGCGATCTCCTGGTTCGGCTCGACGACGAGGAGTTGATCGGGCGTGTGCATGCGGCCCTTGCGGAGGCAGCGATCCGCAAGCGCGAGCGCGACAACGCCGAGGCCTCGGGCAAGCCGGCCCAGGACCGCCGGGCCGCGGAGGATGCAGTCGCCAGCGCCGAGCGCCAGCTGGTGCAAGCACGCGACGAAGCCGATCGCCAGCTGAGGGCAAAGCGCAACGGCTCGGGAGACGAGGCCGGCCTCGACAAGGCGCGCGAGGCCGTCAACAAAGCCAAGGATCGGCTCGAGCAGGCGCGTGCAACCCAGCGCAAGGCCCTGGCCCTCGACAGCCTGCCGGCGCCGACCCGGCCGGAGGCCGCGCTGATCGCGGCGCGTGCCGAGCTGTCGGTGGTCGATGCCGCGCTCGAGCGAACGCGCATCAGGGCGCCCTCGGCCGGCACGGTGCTGCAGATCAATGCCAAGGTTGGTGAGACGGCGACCCCTTCGCCGGAGAACGTGCTGTTCGTTATCGGCAACCTCAACTCGCTGCAGGTGCGGGCCGAGATCGAGGAGCGCGACATCGGCAAGGTGCGAGTCGGCCAGATGGCGGTGGTGCGCTCCGATGCCTTCCCCGGCAAGGACTTCGAAGGCAAGAGTCGTCACGCTGGCGCAGGCGCTGGGTCCGAGCAAGATCGGCCAGCGCGGTCCCCGCAGGCCTACCGACGTCGACGTGCTCGAGGTGCTGATCGACCTCAATGGGCAGCCGCCGCTTCTGCCGGGCATGCGCGTCGACGTCTTCCTGCGGCCGGAAGCCACGGCCGCGCCCGCGGGCCTGCAGCGGCAGTCTGCCAATGGCACGGCTCCGAGCGCGAACTAGCCCGGCGCTGATTACCCTTCTCATCGACTGCGGGCAAACAGCGTCGTGCGCCTTGAGCTGCGCCGCAGTCGGCGAGCGCGCTCAATCGCGCTTGGTCGGCGTGCGGTTTCTCGGGCACTGGCAGCGCAAAACTTCGCCCACTTGCGGTTCCCGCTATAGCAAGGGCCAAAAAAGTGCCGCATAAGCAAATCAGTTGAGTGCTCGCCTGCTTCTTCTTTCAGGGGGACGCATGTCGGCCAGGATTTCGAGCTTTGCAGCGAGCTGCGTTGCAGCGGGGCTGTGGCTCTCCGTCTTGCAAGCACCAGCATCGGCGGGGCCGGCGCTGTTGTTCGACGCGGGCGATGGCCGTGTGCTCTATGCCGAGGACGCCGACAACCAATGGCATCCCGCATCGCTCACCAAGATCATGACCGCCTATCTCACCTTCGAGGCGGTCAAGGAAGGCAAGCTGACCCTCGACACCAAGATCAGCTGCTCGGAGATCGCAGCCAGCCAGGGCCCGACCAAGGTCGGCCTGCCGCCGGGCGCGAGCCTGACCATCGAGACTGCCCTGCAGGCGCTCATCATCAAGTCGGCCAATGACGTCGCCGTCATGCTGGCCGAGGCGGTGGCTGGCACGCACGAGGCCTTCGTGGAAAAGATGAACGCCACGGCCGCCCGTCTCAGCATGACCCGCACACGCTTTGCCAACGCCAACGGCCTGCCGGCGCCAGAGCAGGTCACCACCGCGCGCGATCTCGCCAAGCTGTCCTCGGCCGTGGTGCACGAATACCCGCAATACGCCTACATGTGGTCGATGCTCGAGACCCGCGTCGGCAAGCGCCATTTGCACAGCCACAACGGGCTGCTCACGAACTACGCCGGCGCCGATGGCCTCAAGACCGGCTTCATCTGTGACAGCGGCTACAATGTGGTCGCCAGCGCCACGCGCGACGGCCGCAAGCTGATTGCGGTCGTTCTGGGCGAGCCAACCGGGGGAGAGCGAACCGTGCGCGCGGCAAATCTGCTCGAGCACGGGTTCCAGAGCTACGCGTGGAAGGAGCTGTTCTCGACGCCGACGCTCGAGACCCTGCCAATGTCCGAGGACCCGAAGGGTCCGCGCACCATCCGCGACATCGTGAGGTCCTACGTGTGCGGCACGGGCGGACGGCGGCGCGGCGTGGCAAAGACGAAGCGGGGCAGGAAGAAGCAGGCCGTATCGGAGCATCGGAGCGCGCCGGCCAAGCGGCGGTCGCGCAAAGCCTCCGCGGCCACTTCGACACAGCAGTAGCGGTCCGGCCGGAGCAAACTAGACGATCAGCTCGAGCTTGCGGCCGCGGTCCAGGCAGCCAGGAACTGTTGGCGCCTCCTCTTGTGCCGAAGGGCCATCCTCGCTCGGAGCCTGCTCGTCCGGCCGCTGCGGCGTCGGCGCACGCTCGAGCGGTTGCGCCCGTGGCGCGGGGGAGCTGGAGTTCGCCACCGCGGTTGGCCTCCGGTTTGGTCTGCGCAATGGCCCCATTGCTCGCCGCGGCCAATGCACAGAACGCAACGATGCCGGCAACGAGCGCCAACCCGACCGCGGACTTTCATTGAGCTTCTCCCGTATCGGCCGATACCTAGCGCAGCGCGGCCTTCCCGCCAATGGCGGCGATCCGTACTATTTCGAGCGGTTGCCGATTTCGGCGGATGCCGATCTGGATGGCTGCCTGCTCCGGTCAGCTTGCTAGGCCAGCTTCCTGCATTAACCCTGCGACCGTGGCGCGCCGCGACGCCTGCTCGCAACCTCCGCCCTGGCGCCGATCTTGCTAGCTCCCGCTCCCTGACGAGTAGCACACTGCCGGGGACGCAAAGATGGCATCGGGTTGGCATTTCGAGGAGGACGCGACGCCCACACCGGGGGAGGTGGAGGCCATGGTCGCCGTGCTGGAAGGCCGGCATGGTGCCTTGGCAGCCGACGTCGCCGAGTTTTTCTCGACGCTGCACAGCCTCAAGGGCGATGCGGGCCGCAGCTGGGCATGGGCCGGCGTGGCCGAGATGGTGCGCCGCAGGGCCGAGGCGCGTGTCGGCGAGCAGGCATCCTGACCACCGCCAGCGTCGACCGTTGGCAGAAACTTCACCCAAATCGGCGCACTTGGAACGTGATCTACCGTCCTCGTTCGATACACCAGCGCAGCACGGGGCCCCTTGTCTACGCCTAGCCAGAACGTCGCCCCCTTTTCGCCCGCCAGACTGGCCCTTGGCCTCGCCTGGTGGGCCGGCGCAATCTATCGCGGCAACGGCGAGCGCTCGCGCACGCAGCGCGACGCCGTCACGGCGTTCGCCGTGCGGGTGGCCAGCGCCGGCATACTTTACTTGTCTCAGGTGGCTCTGGCGCGCTGGATGGGCGCGTTCGAGTACGGGATCTACGTCTTCGTTTGGACCTGGGTGCTGGTGCTGAGCGGGCTGTCGCACCTGGGCCTGCCGGTGCTCATGATCCGGCTCGTGCCGGAATATCTGGTGCGCCGCGAGCACATGCTCCTGCGCGGGCTGCTCTTGGGCGGCCGGGCCGCAGCCCTCCTAGCGGGCAGCGTTCTCGCCTCGGGGGGACTGGCACTGATCTGGCTGCTGCAGGGGCGGGTCAACGATCACTACCTGCTGCCGGCCTGCCTGGCGCTCGTGTGCGTGCCGCTGTGTGCGCTGAGCGACGTGCAGGACGGGATTGGCCGTGGCCGCGGATGGATGGCTGTCGGCCTGCTGCCACCCTACGTGCTGCGTCCGCTGCTTCTGCTCGCCTCGATCGGCGCGGCACATCTTCTGGGGCTGCCCACCAATGCCGGCACGGCAGCCGGCGCCGCGGTCATCGCCACATGGGCAGCGGCTCTTGTTCAGGCGTTGCTCGTTGCCCAGGGCTTCGGTGGAGAGAATGCCGAGACCGGCAGGAGCTATGACTGGAGGAGGTGGAGCCGCGCCGCCGCACCCCTGCTCGCGATTGCCGCCTGTGAGATCGCCCTGCAGAACGCCGACGTCTTGATCGTCTCGGCCTACATGTCGCCCGTCGAGGTCGGCATGTATTTTGCGGCCGCCAAGACCATGAGCCTCGTTCTCTTCGTCCATTTTGCGGTCGGAAGCGCGGTGGCCAACCGCTTCTCGGCGCTGAGTGCGCTGGGCGACAATGCCGGGCTCCGGGCCCTCGTCCGTGACGCAGTGCATTGGACCTTCTGGCCGTCCCTCGTCGGGGCAATGGCCATTCTGGCGATGGGCAAGCCGCTCCTGTGGCTGTTCAACCCGCGATTCACGGATGCTTACCCGGTGATGCTGGTGCTGGCCGCCGGCTTCCTCGTGCGCGCCTCCATGGGTCCGGCCGAGTTCGTGCTCAACATGCTGGGCGAGCAAACATGGTGCGCGCTGGTTCTGGTGGGTTCAGCGCTACTCGACGTAGCGCTCTGTGTGGCGCTGATTCCCAGCGTTCGGCATGATAGGGGCGGCTGCGGCAACCTCGATCGCGCTCATGGCCGCAGCGCTGATGAACTATGCCGTCGCGCGCCGCCGGCTCGAGCTCGACATCTCGATCTGGAGCAGCTTGCGCACACCCAGCGCCTGAGCGCCGCCGCTAAAGGGAAGCGCCGACCACCAGGGTCCAGAAGGTCTTGAACTCGGTGCGCGGGTCCTGCACCAGGGCTATCCCCATGTCATGAGCATCGGAGAGGAGCAGGTTCTTGTTGTGGCCGGCGCTCGCCTGCCAGCCTTTCATGACTTCCTCGATGGTGGCTTGGCCGGTGCCGACGTTCTCGGCGGCCAGCTTGGCGTTGTAGCCAGCGCGCTTCACGCGATCCCAGGGATTGGAGCCGTCCGAGCCGTAGTGGGATATGCGGTCCCATTTGGCGAGGTCGCGCGAATGGGCCTTGGCCGCCTCGGTGAGAGCGGTGTTGAGCTTGAGGGGCCTGAGTCCCTTCTGCTTGCGATAGGCGTTGATGAGGTCGCGCGCCTTGTCGGGGTCGAGCTGGGTGTGGCTGTAGTCACGATCTGCCAGGGCGCCCGCCGGAGCTTTCTCGTACGTCCCCTTGGGGATGTTGTCGTCGGCGCTGGCGTAGCGCTTGGGCTTCGCCTTTCTGTCGGTATCGACGGTCGCAGTCTCGCCGCTGCTGCGGGAGCTGCGGCTCGGCGACACCGCGCTGGTGGGCTGTCCGGAATCGGCAAATCCCGCCGTGATGCCCGACGAGTTCGCCATGCTGCACCCGGCCAGCAGCACGCATAGAAGCGCGGACATCGTTACGCGATACATACCCATACTCCGCCGCACAATCTCACGGGGCACTTGCCCAGGATGCCGTTAACCCGTTAACCGGCCGTTAACGCTCTGCGGCCTGACCAGGGCCAACTCAGCGAATTGCGGTGGTCCCTCAACTCCTTCGCGAGCGGGGCCTCGCAAGGCGCGGCCAGTCGCAAGCGTAGATCTATGTGCCCTGTCCCTGAGGGCGGATGGCACAACCTAATCGTGACGCGAGTGGGGCCGAACCTAGGCCCTTGCAGGGCTGCGCACCCCGCGGCCAGCAGCGTGCGCCTGCAACTCGCACGCAAGCCCTTGGCGGTCGGGCCCGATCTCAGCAAGATGCGCCACACGCCTCCGGTGATTCGCGCGTCCGGCGGTCGCTGCGAGATCACCCGCTGCGGGGCCTGCAGGCGCGCAGCGTCGTGATTCTGTACCGGGAGGCTCGATGTCCATGCAGGCTGCCGTGCTCGAGAAGGCGTCCGCAACAGGCGCGCTCGACGGCGACCGCCTTCGGGCCGTCGTGTTGGTGCGAATTGCCGGCACGGGCCAAGGCGTGCCGAGGGCGGATATCGCCGAGGATCTAGGTCCCCTTGTCTCCCACCGGCTGGCGGCCTCGCGCTGGCGAGCGCTCCTCGACCGGGAGATCGATGCGCTCGCCGCAGCGGGGCTGGTCACAGCCACCGAAAGCCATATAGCTGCGACCGAGGCCGGGGCCGCGCGAGCCGCCATTTTCCTCGGCCTCAAAGGTGGCCTGCCCCGCTCCCACGATGCGCTCGACGTGCGCCTCCTCGCCAAGGCGCTGGGCCTCGAGCGCGAGGCGGGCAAGCGCCTCTCCGCGCTGGGCACGCCCGAGGGCCTGCGGGCAGCGATCCTACAGAAGGCGTTCGGCCTCAAGATCAGGGGCGCGGCCACGCCCTCGCGCCTTCGCTCCGGTCTCGCCGCCGCGGCCTTGGCGCGCGCCTTCGGCAACCCCTTCAAGGCAGAGCTCGCCGACAAGCTCGGCATCTCGGCCAAGGCAGGTCGACTGCTGGCTGGTCAGCTCGCCAAGAAGCCGCGAGACTTCGGCACGGATAGCCGCCTTGTCGCCGCCCTCGCTGCCGAGCAGGTCGGAGCAGGCGGATCGAGCTTGGCCCAGCTGCGGCTAGCCGTGCTGCGGCGCTACCTCGACGGCGGTCAGCAAGTCGTCATGCCGGCGCGGCGCCAGCCAGCCAAGGCGCCGATGCCGCGGCCGCGCCTGGTCGAGCCTGCACCTGCATCGCCCTCCGCACCGACCACGGGGCGTCCCAATCTCGCGGGCTTCGCCCAGGAGGTGCGCCGACACGCGCTCCACAAGTCGCAGGGCTGGCCGGGCAACCGCAAAGCCTACATCAGCCACGTCTGGCATGCGCTGCAGCAGGTCCGGCCAGAATGGGGGCTCAGCGAGATCGAGTTCAAATGCATGCTGGTGGAGGCGCACCGCGCCGGCAGCCTGGCGCTCGCCGGCGCGGACCTGAAGCACAACAGCTCCGTCAAGGACCTGCAGGAACTCCGCCGTCGTCTACAAGAACGCCGTGTTCCATTTCATCAGGGTCGACGGTTGACCAGCAAGCCCCGCCCTCTCATGTCGAATTGAGGTTCAATGCGCTTCGAGGCCAACATCGCGCCGCAGGTGGACCGTCTGTCCGCGGCCTTCGAGCACTCCATCACCTGGGAGGACGACCTCTGGCGCGCCGACCCGGTCGACGTCGAGGCCATCCATGCCACAGCGCGGCGCAAGTTCGCCGAGTTGCTCGAGGCCGTGACGGCCGAGCGCGGCGGCTCGGGCGTGCAGGCGCGCATCCTTCTGTTCCACGGCCAGTCGGGCGCCGGCAAGACGCATCTGATCCGCGCGTTGCGCACCTCCGCGCATCGCGCCGGAAAGGCCTACTTCGGGTATGCGCAGATGACGCCCGACGTCGCCAACTACGCCGACTACTACCTGCGCCGCCTGGTGAATTCACTCGAGAAGCCCTACGATCCGGACGAGGGCGGCGAGAGCGGGCTCACGCGCCTCACCAATCATCTCGTCGCCAACAAGGACGTGCTCGATCCGGCCGCGCTCGAGAAGCTCAGGGAGGCAAAGCTCAACGACGCGCAGCTCGCCAAGATGGTTCTGGCGCTCGCCGACGAGATCGTGGCCGCGCCGAAGTTCTCGGGTCAGAGCCTCGACATCAATATCGTGCGCGCGTTGCTCTATCTGCAGCGCTCCGATCCCCGCATCGACCAGCGTGTGCGCCAGTACCTCTACGGCCGCCACGTCACCGACCTCGCCGCCGAGGCGGTGGCCGCGCTCGACCCCAACACGGGCGAGGGACGCGCCTTCGAGATCGTCGAGTCGCTCGGGCGGCTGATGTGGACGGTCGGCCGCTCGGCGCTGGTGTTCACGATCGACCAGGTCGAGGACCTGCGCTTCTTCGATGACGCGCAAGAGAGATTTCAAAGGGCGGCACGCGACCTCATCCAGATCGCCAACCGGGTGCCGACAGCCATCATCATCGTCTCCTGCCTCGGGGACTTCTACGGCTCGGTTCGCGACGCACTGGCTCAATCCTACATCGACCGCATCGAAAAGGCTGGACCGGTGCGGCTGGAAGAGGCCCGCACAGCCGAGGAGGCGCGGCTCATCATCGCCAAGCGCCTGGCGCAAGATGCGGACAACGGAGCTGGCGGAGACCCCACTCTCAGTTTCGGCCCGCAGTTCTTCGAGGAGTTCAGCGGCCTCTCGACCCGGCGCATCCTCGAGCTGGCGCAAGCCCGCATGCGCGAGCAGGAGGGGGAGGAGCGTCCGCCCGAGCCCGAAACGAAGGGCGGCTTCATCTCGACGCTGGCCGCGGCGCTGGGATTTGGAGCCTCGCAGGCTGCCGAGGATGCCAGCGATGCATCGTCGATCGACTTCCGTGAGCTGTGGGAGCGGTTCACGGCCCAATCGGAAGCGGAGATCCCGCCCGACGATCAAGGTCTGCTGGACGTTCTGACCGGCGCGCTGCGCATTGGCGCGTGAGGAATGGAGCCACGCCATCGAGCTAACGCTCAATCGGCCGGCAATCGCCGACGACCTGCCCACGGTCGATCTCACCTTGCGGCACGACACGGGGTTTGCGGCCGAGGCGCGCGTATTCCTTTGCAACCGGCCGACCCAGGGCGGCGGGTTCAAGCGCCAGCTCGACCGGCTGCTGCCCGCCATGATGGGCAAGAACTGCTTCATGCTGCGCGCCAGCGACTTCCCGCCCAACAAGAAGAACCAGACGGCGCAGGCCTTCCGCAAGTTCCGCGAGGGCGGCGGCCGCTCGATCCTGGTGCCGATCACCGACTGGGAGCGCATGATGATGGTGCGCGAATTCCACGCCCAGCATCGCAACGATCCCGGCTTTGCCGACTGGTTCGAGCACGCCAAGCTTCTGTCGGACATTCCCTCGCTCGTGCAGATGCTGCGGCTCGACCTGTTCCGCCACGAGACGCCGGCACCCAAGGCCGCTCCTGTCAAAGTCATGCCCGTGCCCGAGGTGGAGGAGAAGGAGCTGCCGCTCGCCGTCCTGCTCGACGAGGCCGGCGACGGCGCCGGCAGCATCCTGGCCGGACGCGCACTGCGCTCCAACAACCGCATCAGCCTCAACAAGAGCGTTCTCAAGCGCCACGCCGCCGTGCTCGGCGGATCGGGCTCGGGCAAGACCACGCTGGCGCTTTGCATCATCGAGCAGTTGCTGCTGCGGGGCACGCCGGCGGTGCTGATCGACCGCAAAGGGGATCTGTGCTCCTACGCCAATCCGGAGGTGTGGCGCGCGCTCGAAGGCGAGCTCGGCGAGCGCCGCGGCGAGCGCGAGAAGCTTGCCGAATTCCATCGACGTTGCCGTCTACACGCCCGGCCGCGCCTCCGGTCGGCCGATCTCCATCACGCTGCTCCCCAACGGCATCAACGAGCTGCCCGACCAGGAGCAGCAGCTGCTCGCCAACATGTCGGCGGCCGCGCTCGGCGACATGCTGCACCTGAAGAACTCGGCCACCCACCAGAAGCAGTCGGGCACGCTGTCGGTGGCGCTGCGCATCCTCGGCGGCCGCTTCAGCAAGGAAGTCACCCTCGCTGACCTCATCAATCTGCTGGAGGAGGAAGACCCCGAGCTCAGCGACCTCACGCAGCGCATGGACCCCTCGGGCCGCATCCGGCGCGATCTCGTGGCTCAGCTCGACAGCCTCAGGCACCGCAACTCGGCCCTGTTCGAGGCGGGCGGTGAACCGTTGCGCATGGAGGCGCTGCTCGGCAGTGGGCGCTATGGCCGGCGCGACGGGCGCACGCGCCTGTCGATCATCTACACGGGCTTCCTCGGCGACAACGAGAACATCCTGTTCTGGGTGTCGCAGTTCCTGTCGGAGGCGCTGCGCTTCTGCCAGCGCAACCCCAACGACGAGCTGCAGGCCGTTGTCATGTTCGACGAGGCCGATCTCTATATCCCCGCCAACGCCAAGCCCGCCACTGCGGAGCCGTTGCAAAGCCTCCTGAAACGCGCCCGCTCCGCTGGACTAGGCATCATGCTGGCGACGCAGTCGCCGGGCGACCTCGACTACAAGTCGCGCGACCAGATCACCTCCTGGTTCATCGGCCGCGTGCGCGAGGACACGGCGCTGCGCAAGCTCAGAGCCGCATTCCAGAGCGAATCGGGGCTCGATCCCGCGGTGGTGCTGCCGGGCCAGACGGTCGGCGAGTTCCATCTGGTGCAGGAGGGACTGGTGCGGCCGATGCGGGCGCAGCGCTCGCTCATCAACGCCGAGCAGGTGCCCTTCGACCGCATCGAGCAGCTGGCGCGCGAGACCAAGGGCCAGGATGAGAAGCAGCTGCGGCTGTTCAGGTAAGCCCCGGAGCCGGCGCCGAATTCGCCCCGTCCCCGTCGCGGGTTGATCCGCTTGCTGGCCGTTCCGGCCACCCCCAAATCGGCAGGCATGACAGGCGGCTATCGCACGGGGATCGGGCTACGCGTTAAAACTCACCGCAAAATCAGGTGCACACAGGATAATTTCGCGTTATGCTTGTAATTGCACGGGCCGAGAGGGACAGGCTTCGTGCCCAGGGGCTCCAGGGTGGGCGGAGAGAACTGGCAGGAAGGTAGGCGGTGGCGGGGTAGTGTTGTGATTGATAAGTCGTTTGTAATCATGGTGCTAGCGTGCGCCATGGCACCGATCGTAGGCGCCGGCATCTACTTGGTCGTGTACCTCTTCTGAGGGGATGCGTCGCTCGAGCCGCTCTTAGCGCGCCCGGCGAGAAATCGGGTGCTGCGGGATAATTTTCCCGACCTCGCCGCGGTTATCCCCAAGTTATGCACAAGTTCCGCGTGTAGACAAATGAGGATCGGGATCGCACGCGGTATGCGTCCCACAAGATGCCTCGCCATTCCCCCCGCAGCCTTGCTTTTCAGCATCGGCCCTCTTGACTTGGCACGGCACCGGGGCGCCCGATAGCGATGCCCCGCCGGTGCCCGGCGAGGCTCCGCACCCCCAAGACCTCCAAAGGAGGGAAGAGACCCCATGAAACTCGTTCGCTTCGGCGCGCCCGGCGCCGAAAAGCCCGGCCTCGTCGATGCCCAGGGTGGCGTTCGCGACCTCTCGGCCCACATCAAGGACATCACCGGCGATACGCTATCGCCCGCAAGCCTCGACAAGCTGCGCAGGATCGATCCGAAGTCGCTCCCGAGCGCCCCCAAGGGCGTGCGCCTCGGCGCTCCGGTCGGCGCGGTGCGCAACTTCCTCGCCATCGGCCTCAACTATGCCGACCACGCCAAGGAAGCGGGCATGCCGATCCCCGCCGAGCCCATCATCTTCGCCAAGATGCCAAACTGCATCGTCGGCCCCAACGACGACGTGATGGTCCCCAAGGGCTCGAGCAAGCTCGACTACGAGGTGGAGATCGCATTCGTCATCGGCACACGCGCGCGCTATGTGGCCGAGAAGGACGCGCTCTCGCACATCGCCGGCTACTGCATCTCGAACGACGTGTCCGAGCGCGTGTTCCAGCTCGAGCGCGCGGGACAGTGGATGAAAGGCAAGTGCTGCGAGACGTTCGGTCCGCTTGGCCCGTGGCTCACGACGCGCGACGAGATCGAGGACGTGCAGAGCTTGGCCATGTCGCTCGACGTCAACAGCGAGCGCCGCCAGACCGGCAACACCAAGACCATGATCTTCGGCATCGCCCATCTGCTCCACTACATGTCGCAGTTCATGGTGCTGGAGCCGGGCGATGTAGTGGCGACCGGCACGCCTCCTGGCGTGGCGCAGGGCATGAAGCCGCCGAAATTCCTCAAAGCCGGCGACGTCATGACGCTGAAGATCGAGGGGCTGGGCGAGCAGAAGCAGAAGGTCGTGCCCTTCAAGGAGTGAGCGGGCGCGCGCCGGCCAACAAAAAACCCGCGCGAGGCTCGTGCCTCGCGCGGGTTTTGCTTGTGGGAATGTGAGCTACGTCAGTGCTTCGTCGGTCCGGTACCATCGACGACAGGAACGCTTTGTGGACTGATGTCGTTGAGGTGCCCGATCTGGCGGTGCACCCGGCCCCACGCCGCATCGTCCGCCCAATCCATCCTGTCTAGGTCCTCCTTGAGCCGGCGCAGGCGCTTCAACAACATGTCCTCGTCGCCGCTCAACGGCGCGTCGACTTGTGCTTCCTCGAGCGCGCTGACAAGGCGATCGAACAGCCCGCCCTCAGGCAACAGCACTAGCGCCGGCAGCAGCTTGCGCAGCTCGGCCTCGGTCTCCACGAGGATCTCGACGGCGCGCGGATCGTCGGCGTAATGCGTCGCCAGCGCCCGCTGAGCCTGCTCGAGCGCCCGGTTGTTCTCGCTCTCGACCAGCTTCAACTGCTCGTTGAGCCCATGATGCATGGGCGCTTGGCGCTTCAGGGCCACGGACGCGCTCACCGCCTGGCCGGCGATCGCCGGGTCCGCAACCTTGTGCAGGGCGGCCAGCGTCAGCCCGAGTGACTCGATCAGCGCATCCTGGAACTTGACCCGCAGCTCGTCGTCGGTGGGAGCGGCGGGTTGGTCAGCGGCTCGCCCGTTGGCGATGAGGCGTTGCGCGCGAGCCTCGTCATCAGCGATGAGGGGACGTTGCGGCTCGAGACGGCCGCCCCAAGCCACCCTGGCACTGCTGCCTGAGACGGAGAGCAGGGAGCGGGCCCGAATGCGCGCCAGCGTCTTGTAGAGATCGCCATGCACGTAGTAGCGGTCGCGATCAGTGCGATCGCGCTGCACGACGCGGAGGCTGGAGCCGGCCGTCAGCACGTTGCGCATCGGGTCGCACGTGGTGGGGCTCGACCTCGTTCATGAAGATCTCGGAGGTGAAGCCGCGTATCTCGTCGATGGGGTGCAGATGGTGGAGCACGGCGTCGGCGATGTCTCGCCAACGTGAGGCAACAGCGCCTCGCGTCATGCGCGTCTCGAGCTCGTTCGAGCTCCAGCCCGCGCTTGGTCTCCTCGGGCTTGCGCTTGAGTTCCTTGCGGATCACCTCGCACAGAAACTCGTAGAGCTCGGCGCGCACGAGATAGACGCCATCGCGATCGGTGTGGCGCACGGCGCCGATGGTCGCACCGGCGTTCAAGACGTCGCGGACGTGCATGGCGCGTCTCGGGATCGAGCTCGTTCGAGCTTGACCACATTGGTGAAGCCGTCGACCGGCTGCATCGGGTGCATGGCCTCGCGCGCCATGCGGGCCTTGTTGAAGGTGTCGGGCAGCAGCGCCGCCTCGATGATGGCCTCGAGCTGATGGGCGCTGCGCGCCTTCGGGCTCGGCACGTCGGACAGCGGCGAGCGCAGCGCCTGGGCGCCGAACAGGCCCGACATGAACACCAGCGCGTCGACGCCGATCGCCAGCACCAGCGCCAGATAGGCCAGCCGGTTGCCGTCGAGGAACGCGTTCCAAGTGACGACGAAGCGGTGGGCCTTGTCGTCACGGTTCATGTCGATGGCCGAGAGCCTGGCGCCGACATCGGCCGAATCGGTGCTGACGAGTCCGGAGTCCTGCAGGCACTTGCGGCCGAAGGCCAACAGGCTGTCGGTGGTGGTGAGCTTGGCCAGCTTGTCGCCGCCGGCACAGTTGGTCTGGAAGGCCGCGACGCCGGCGTTGAGGGCGAACACGCGCGCGGCGGCCTCTGCCGCCTGCTTGGGATCGCAGTCGATGCCGCGCACGCGATCCTTGACGGCCTGGGCGCTCGGCATCGCCGTTGGCGAGCTGGCTGCACTGCAGTTGCAGGGCGCCGAGACGCTCGGTATCGGGCTGCTGGCGGAACGCGGCGCGCGCGCGCTCGAAAGCGGGCAGCACGCGGGCGGGATCGAGCTTGGCGCCCTCGTCGTCGGCATTGACCACCTGGGCCGCCTTGATGCGCTGCTCGGCGGTCGATGCCTCGCCCTTGAGCTTGGCGAGATCGCCGTCGATGGTGGAGAGCTCGCGCTCGATCTGGGCGATGCGCGTCTCGACCGCGACCAGGCGCTTCTTGGCGTCGTTGGTGCGCTCCTGCTTGATCTTGTACTGGTCCTGCAGGGTGCCGAGCTCGGCCATGCGCTGGCGATAGACCGGGCCCTTGCCCTGCTTCAGCGTGCCCTCGACGCCGCGGTCCTCCGCCAATCCCTCGACGCGCTTGGCGTCGATCTCCTTGGCCTTGGCGTCGAGCTCGCTCTTGTGCTGACCGTACTCGGCGGCAAGGCCCGGTCGCTCGGCTCTTGAGCCGCGAGAGCTCATCGGTGAGCGATATCTTCTTGATGGCCATGCCGGCCTGGCCGCTCTGGGCGGTGGCGATGCGCTCCTGCTGCTGGGCGATGGCGCGCCGGCGCTCCTCCATCTGCTGCACGAAGTATTTCTCGATCTCGCCCTGCGCGCCCTGGGCGGCCTGGGCGAGACTTGTGAGCTGCTTGTCGTAGGCTTTCCAACCCTCGGTATCGAACAGGCGCTCGGCCTCCTCGATCTGACGTTTCTGGGTCAGCGCGCCGATGTCGGCGATGACGCCGCCGATCTGGTTGGTGGTGCGGATCTCGGCCGCCCGCTTGCGCGACTCGGCGGGGAAGATCGCGTTGAAGTGAGAGTCGAAGGAGAAGAACACCGAGGCCGTCATGGAGGACAGGAACATCACCCACAGCACGGCATTCTTGACGATGAGCCGCAAGCTCTGCACGTAGGGCGTGGAGATGTCGCCGCCATGCCGAAAGCCGAACGCCAGCATGGCGAAGAGCACGAGCGCCAGCAGGAAATAGACGGCGATGTCGGCAAACCGCACCATGTCGGCCTTGAGGCCGCCGCTGCTGGTGAGGGTCACGGCGTTGTACTGGTGCAGCATCCAGTAGAACACCAGGCCGACCAGCGCCAGACCGAGCAGCATACCGATGCTGGCATCGACCAGCCGCAGGCGCCGGCCGTCCGACGCGCGCTGGTTCATGCCGACCGCGAAACTCTCGCCGATGAGCCAGGCCACGATCAGCATGACGCCCTGAATGCCGAACGAGATGAACACCGACAGAAGTGGCGCGCGGGTGAAATTGCGCAGGCCGTCGAACGTCGTATAGGCCGAGGCAAGAGATAGGGCGACGCCGGTGGAGGCGAGCAGCGTGAGCTGCCAGTTGTCGGTGAATGCCTTCTCGAGGCCGTGCCGGAGACGGTTGTTGCCGAACAGGATCAGCAGCGCCAGACCGGCGAGAATGAACGGGTAGTATTGGGTCACGAGGGCGACAATGCCATCCAGCGCCGCCTTGATATCGAAGCCCATCAGTCTCAGCCTCCGACCCCGCGTCCGACTTCAGCACCAGTTTCTGCGCCCAGCCTAGCGCACGCTACATGAACGCAAGCCGCATGCAGCTTCCAGCGGCTGCACCGACGCGGCGCCTGAGAGCCAGCAGATGCCGCAGCACCCAATTCGCCGACTGCAAGCATCGCTGGCCAAGCCGGCACTTTGTCGGCGTCTTTGCGGCATTTTGTGGTTTGTGAGCATAACCTTGCTCAGGCACGACTCCCAGGCGCTCGCAGCAGGCCGCCAATACGAAGGCTTGGCAGCGGGAAGGCCCGCCCACAGAAACCATTTAGGCACGAGAGGGTGCCCGCCGGGAAGCGCCATGAATATGAAATATCGTTAACGTCCAGGGATTTGCCACCTTAGGCGCGCAATGCGCCCAAGGCCTGCGCATGAGTGGCCACGGAGTCGGCGCTGAAGCAGCAGAACACGACGCGCGAAAACGAGGGGCTCCTCGCGAGCCCGGCGGCGACGGTCGTAACCGCGATCTCAGCCGCACGCTTCTGCGGAAAGCCGTAGATGCCGGTCGATATGGCGGGGAAAGCGAGCGAGGCGAGCGCGTGCGCTTCAGCCAGCACCAGAGAGTTGTCGTAGGCCGCAGCCAGCAATCGCTCCTCGTTGGCGCCGCCGCCTTGCCAAACGGGACCGACAGTGTGGATGACGTGGCGGGCCTTGAGGCGATAACCGCGCGTGATCTTGGCCTCACCGGTCTTGCAGCCGCCGAGCGTGCGGCATTCGGCGAGGAGCTCGGGGCCGGCTGCGCGGTGGATGGCGCCGTCGACACCTCCACCACCGAGCAGACTGGAGTTGGCGGCATTGACGATAGCGTCGACCTCGAGGGTGGTGATGTCAGCCTGCAGGATCTCGATCCGATGCGGCATGCGCGACCCCCTATAGAGCAAGATCGTTTCTGATCGAAGCGCTTCGCTTCGATCATGGAACGTGAATTTTGCTCTCAAGTCTATGATGTAGAGCAGGATTTACGCTTCGGCCGCCACGTCCCAATTGGGGCAAAGTGATTCCGTCCGAAGCGATCCTGCTCTAGCCGCCTACCGCATCCGTCGGCTCGGGTGCGGCCTGCCTCGGCGCACCCTCGATGTCCGCCAGAACCTGCGAGCGGCACAGCCGCGCATAGACCCCGTCACCGGCGATAAGCTCGGCATGGGTGCCAACCTCGACGATGCGCCCGGCATCCATGACGCAGATGAGATCGGCTCGCTGGACCGTGGAGAGCCGGTGGGCGATGACGAGTGTGGTGCGGTTCTTCGTGAACCTGGCCAAGGCCTGCTGCACCAGGCGCTCCGACTCGGCATCGAGCGCGCTCGTGGCCTCGTCGAGCAGCAGGATCGGCGCGTCCTTGAGGATGGCACGCGCGAGCGCCAGGCGTTGTCGCTGACCGCCGGAAAGCCTGAGCCCGCTATCCCCGACCATGGTGTCGTATCCCTGCGGCTGGGCGAGAATGAACTCATGGGCCGCAGCAGCTTCGGCGGCGGCAACGATCTCCGCCTCGCTGGCCCCCAACCGGCCGAGAGCGATGTTGGCGCGAATGGTATCGTCGAAGAGGGTCAGCTCCTGGCTGACGATGGCGACTGATCGCCTGAGGCTTTCCTGCGTCACATCACGTACGTCCTGCCCGTCGACGAGGATGCGGCCGGCATCGACGTCGAATAGCCGCGCCACCAGATTGATCACCGTGGACTTGCCGGCACCAGAGCGGCCGACGAGAGCGGTAGTCTTGCCGCCGGGCACCGCGAGGGAGAAGTCCTTGACGGCGAGGCTGCCAGCGGCCGTCGCATAGGCGAAGCCGACGCGGTCGAAGACGATGGCGCCTTCCGTAACGGCGAGCGGTCGCGCGTCCGGCCGGTCGATCACGCTCGGCTTCTCGTCGAGCAGCTCGTAGATGCGCTCGGCGGCGGCGAGGCCTTCAAGCGTGGCAGTCGTCACCGTGCTCAGCGACTTGATGGGTTGGGCCGCCAGCAGGAGCGCAGTGATGAAGCCCATGAAGTCCCCGACCGTGCTGACGCCGGCGGCGATCCGCCAGTAGGCAAAGGCCACCACGCCGGCGATTGCGGCGCCGGCCAACGCCTCCAACGCGGGGCCGGTGCGGCCGCGCGCGCGCACCGCCTTCATGCGCAGCTCATAGATCTGCTCGAAATTGCGGTTGACGCGCTCAATGGCGTAGCTCTCCAGGCGGAACGCCTTGATGAGGCGCGCGCCGGCAAGCTTCTCGGTGAGGCGCGATGTCATGTCGCCGAGCTCGCTCTGGGTGCGGCGCGCAACCGAGCGCAGCCGTCGGCCGACGCTGCCAACTGGCAGAACCGCCAGCGGATAAACGGCGAACGCCACGAGGGTGAGCATCCAATCGAGGTAGAGCATGGCGACGAGCAAGGCGACGACCGACAAAGCGTCCTTGACGAAGGCGATCATCGACACCTGCGCGGCCTGCTGAATGAACGTCAGGTCATTGGTGAGACGCGATACCAGGTGCCCGGTGGTCTCGCGCGTGATGCGTGCGTAGTCCGAGTTGATCAGATGGGCGAAGGCGGTCTCTTGGATGTCCGTGGTCATGCGCATGACGATGCGCGCCGACATCACCTGCTGGAGGTAGAGGAACACGCTGCGGGCCGTCGTCACCGCGACAATGGCGGCGAGCACCAGCGGCAGAATCTGGCTATCGGCCTTCATCAGCGAATCGAAGGAGTGCTTGATGATCAGCGGGTAGCCGCCCGTGGTCGCAGCCAGGCACGAGGTAACCGCAAACGCGAGCGCGATCTGGCGCCACCTGCGGCCACAGCCAATCGGCGGCGAAGCGCCGCAACGTGCCCTTCGCCCGCGGATCGAGTGCGAGCGAGCGAAGCGTCTTGCGCGGCGTTTCTGAGGTCTTACCCAAGGCTCTCCGGATCGGATCTCGCGCGTCTCGCACCTGCCTCCTCCTATCAGGTCGCGCGCCGGGAAGCCACCTGGAGAAGCCGGACGTCGCTCGCCAATGTGCAATGCCTGCGCCTTAGGGACGCGGCGGCGTGGTGCTCGGGTCGAGGAGGCGGTGGATATGGACGATGAAGTAGCGCATCTGGGCGTTGTCTACGGTACTCTGCGCCACGGCTTTCCAGGCTTTGTAGGCTTCCGCGTAGTTGGGATAGATGCCAACGATGTCGAGCGCCTCGAGGTCGGCGAATTCCGCGTCTGCAAGTGACTTGAGCTCGCCGCCGAACACGAGGTGAAGCAGCTGCTTGGGCGGCCGGCCGGCGGCAGCGTCTGCGGGGGCCATGGCGGCACTCTCCGGGAGGGCCTTCCGAGGACGAAACCAAACGCCTCATTTACTCTCTTGCTTAAGCGTATCGGAAGCCTTTTGTGGCATTGTCATGTCCAAGGCCGCGCTCACAGACGGCTCAGGAGTTAACAGACCTAGGGCGCGGCGATACGAGCAGAAGCTGGTATCGCCGCGCGCTCGCTCCTCTGTCAGCCCTGTGTCAGCAATTCGCCCAAGCCAACCGATGCCTCAATGGGCATCGAGCAGCGCGGCGAGGCGCCATGTCCGCCGCAAGTCCGAGAAATAGTGCCCAGCCGACGAGCTGATTGGATTGGAATCGGGCAAGGCAATTGCGCGCATCGCCGATGTCCAGCGTCGCCACCTGCCAGGCGAGTTGCACGGCCGCGAGCCCGAGCGCCAGGAAGAAAACGATGTGCGCCCCGGCCATGGCCCCGGCAACGGCCCACAACAGGATTGCTCCGCAATAGAAGACCTTGAGCCAGCGCGGGGTTGAAGGACCGAACTTGAGCGCGGTCGACTTGAGCCCGATGGCTTGGTCGTCATCCTTGTCCTGGTGAGCGTAGATCGTGTCGTAGCCTATGGTCCACAGCACGCAGCCCCCATACAGCACGAGCGGGGCGAGCGAGAGCGAGCCGGCCACGGCCGCCCAGCCCACCAGCGCACCCCATTTGAACGTGAGCCCCAGCACCAACTGCGGCCAATAGGTGAAGCGCTTGGAGAAAGGATAGACTGCTACGAGCACGAGCGAGGCAGCGCCCAGCGCGATCGTGAAGACGTTGAGCTGGATCAGGATCGCGAGCCCGGCAAGGCAGAGCACGGCGAGGAACATCCACGCCTCCGCCACGCTCACTTGGCCCGCGGGGATGGGCCTCGCCGCCGTGCGCGCGACGCTGGCATCGTAGTGTCTATCGACGATGTCGTTATAGGTGCAGCCGGCCCCGCGCATGAGAAAGGCGCCGACCAGGAACAGCACGAGATAGAAGGGGCTCGGGTATGGCCGGCCCAGGGCCAGCTCCGCCAGCGCCTGCCCCCACCAGCACGGAAACAGCAGGAGCCATGCGCCGATCGGGCGATCGAAGCGCATCAGGCGCAGATAAGGCTGCCAAATGGCCGGCGCCAGCCGGTCGACCCAGTTGCCGGGCGGCGCATCGGGCACCTGGCGCGCATGAGGGCGGGAAGCGTCGGAAGAGAGGCTCATGGCTTGGCTCGACCAAAATCATCCGGCAGCCGACAAGCTAGACCGAGCCGCATGCTCTCTGAAAGCCAAATGGCTGTGAAAGATGGTGATCAGGCGGTTCAAAGTCCGAGGACGGCCGGCAGCTCGGCGAGCGAGGCGACGGTGTGCTGCGGCGCACCGCCTTCGGCCACCTGGGCGGCGGCATGGATGCGGCGGTGTCCGGGCCGCTCCACCATCACGCTGATCCAGCCCCGCGCGTTCGGCACGACGAAGTCCTTGGCCGGATTGTCGCCGACGTAGACGAACCGCTCGGCTCCCGCCCCCAATTGCCGCTCTACGATCTCGTAGCTCTGAGGATGCGGCTTGGAGAAGGCGCGCCCGCCGAGCGCGTGCGTATAGACGATCTCCTGGAAATGCGCCGGCGATGCCGAGCGCCGACACCTTCTTGGCCTGCACCCGGTGGGTGCCGTCGGTGATCAGCCCGAGGCGAGTGCGGCCGGCAAAATGCGCGAGCGCCCAGGCCGCGTCGTCAAACAGCGTGAGTTGCGGCTCGTGGTTGCGATAGGCCTCCATCAGGCCCGCCAGGTGCTCCGGCCGGTGGTCGGGCAGCTTCTTCGCCAGGGCCACGCCGAACAGCTCGCCCAGGTGTCCGGCATCGAGGAGGCGCGTCATGTCGGCGGCTAGGCCCTCGACGCCGAGCTCCGCCGCGGCCCAGCGCTCTGCCGCCTCGAAGCCCGAAACGGCGAACTGGCGCTCGGGATAGAGCGTGTCGTCCAGATCGAACACCAGGACGAGACCGTTGTTCATGGCACTCGTCACCGCGGGGCCTGCCGAAGCCGGTGGAGGTGCCATACCGCCAGCCCGAGCACCGTCGCCGCTCCCGCCTGATGCGCAAGCCCGAGCGCCAGCGGCACTTGCGCCAGCAGGGTCCAGATGCCGAGCGCGGCCTGTGCCCACACAGCGCCCATGAGCACCAGTGCTGATACGCGGCCAAGGGTCTCGTGCCGCAGGCTCCAGGCATGCCAACCAATAGCAATGGCGAGCAGGTAGGCGACCATGCGGTGGTCGAATTGCACCGTAAGCGCGTTCTCGAACAGGTTGAGATACCAGGGCCGCATCACGCCGAGGCCGTCGGGAACCAAGTGTCCATCCATCAGCGGCCAAGTGTTGTAGCCGGCGCCCGCCTTGAGGCCCGCCACCAGCGCGCCAAGCAAAATCTGCAGGAACACCAGCAGCAGGAGCGCCGCGGCCGCGACGGAGCGCGGTGTCCAGCTGGCCGCTGCCCGAGCCTCGCCGTCGTCGAGCGACAGCGCTACCCAGATCGAGCGCCCCGAAGATGAGGATCGCGAGCCCCAGATGCAGCGCGAGACGGTACTGGCTCACGTCGATTCGGGTCGCAAGCCCTGAGCTCACCATGTACCAGCCGACGAGCCCCTGCAGCGCTCCGAGGGCAAATATTGCCGCGAGCCTGCCGATCAGCGCACGCGGGATCTGCCCGGCAGCCAGGAAATAGAGGAAGGGCAGCAGAAACGCCGCGCCGACAAGGCGGCCGAGGAAGCGGTGCGTCCATTCCCACCAGAAGATGAACTTGAACGCCTCCAGGCCCATGCCGCGGTTGACGTGCTGGTATTGCGGGATCGCGCGATACTTGGCGAATGCATCGTGCCAATCCGCCTCCGACAGCGGCGGCAGTGCGCCCATGATCGGCTGCCATTCGGTGATGGACAGGCCGGAGCCGGTGAGCCGCGTCGCCCCGCCGATGCTCACCATCAGGAATACGAGGGCCGCAACGGCAAGGAGCCACACGCGCAGCCGGGCAACGCTGCGAGCACCATCACGTCGGCTGTCGACAAAGGTGTGCGAGTGGGCCATCGCTGTCATCTTCGGCCATACACGCGCGCTTTTCCATGCGGCGCTTGCACCAGCCGACGCCGGCGAGCGCAGGGCCAGCTCCAAATGTGTTCGCAAGCGTAGCTTTGGCACCTTGCCGGGCCAAGAATCATATACATTCTCTGTCTACTAGAGGGTTTGCGCGTCGGAATTTCCCTCAGGCGATCAACAGCGAGCCAACATGCTATTCAACAACAAGAAGCCGGATGAGGCTTTCGCGCACGGCGGCACGACCCTGGTCAGGGACCCGCTCGAATCCTTGGGCGCTTCGCCCCTGGCAGTTCAGTCCCGGCCGATGGCGGGAGCGCCCGCGCGTTGCGTGATCGACGCGGGGCTGGTGATCACAGGCAACCTGGAGAGCGAGCGCGACGTTCAACTCGACGGGGAGTTGCGCGGCGACATCACCTGCTCGCAGCTCGTGATCAGCCGGGACGCCACGCTCCTCGGCAATATCGTCGCCAACGAAGTTGTCGTTCGCGGCAAGGTCAAGGGCACCATTCGCGCCACCCAAGTCATGCTGCAGGATACGGCGCAGGTCGACAGCGAGATCTTCCACACATCACTCGTCGTCGAGCCGGGGGCATGCTTCGACGGCGAGTCGCACCGTACGGACCGGCCAGCGGACGAAAATCCGAAGCTGGCCGAGCTCCAGGCCATGGCATCGGACATGCGATCCGCCGAGGCCGGCACGACCGAGCCGAAGTCGGCTGCCGCCTGAGGTCATTTCTCGTTGCAGGGACGAGCGTAGAGAACGCGCCCTCGATTGGCGCGTTTTGCTTTGCGCAAGTCGCAATCCATCAAGTCGCGAGAGGCTGCAGCGGAGCGGCAGGCGAGGATGGTCGACGTCAAGTGCCTCAGGTCACCGGCGAGGCACTGCTCGGGCTCCGCTGCACCATATTGAGGAGCGCGAACGGTGCGCCGCTCAGGAGCACCTTGACATAGCGCTGCTTCTGATAGTCGCCATTGAGCGACACTCGCGGTAGCGCCGTCAGCTCGTGCGCGTGCCGGGGGTGGATCAGGCCCTTGCGCGTCGTCACGGCCGTCTTCAAGCCCAACTCCTTGGCGAGCTCGAACTCGCGCGGACCGGCGCTGGCCGGGTCGCCATAGGGGTAGCTGAAATGCCGGCAGGGCTTGCCGGTCTCCTGCTCGATACGGCGCACGCTCGTCTCGATCTCGGTATGGGCCTCGGCGAGCGTCAGCTTGGCCAGCGCGTAGTGCCGCCGCGTATGCCCGCCGATCGTGACGAGCGGATCGCCGGCCAGCTGCGCGATCTCTGCCCAGCTCATCATCAGATCGCGGCAGAGGCCGTCAGCGTCGAAGTCGATGCCGTTGCACAGCTCGCGCACGATGCCGCGCGCATCGACCTCGTCGATGCTCCTGAGCCACCAGTAGACGGCGTTGAAGGCGGCGTCCTTCTCGGCTGGCGTGCTGCAGCGCAGCCGGCGCAGCGCGCCGTCCATCTTGAGGCTCAGCGCGTCGACTTGGACGATGACCTTTTCCAAGGCCAGCCACCACAAATCGCCGCGACCGTCCGCGTAGTCGGTGGGCACATAGATGGTGAATGGCAGCTGGTGTCGTTTGAAGATCGGATAGGCATATTCGAGATTGTCGCGGTAGCCGTCGTCGAAGGTGAAGCACACGAACGGCTTGCCGTAGTCGCCCTCGACCAGGCGGAAGTGCGCTTCGTCGAGAGAGATGATCTCGAAGCCCGAGGCTCGCACCTGGCGGATCACCAGCTCCAGGAATTGCGGCGTCACCTTGAGGATGCGATTTGGCTCGAACTTGCCGGGCCTTTCCGGGCTGACGTGATGCAGCATGAAGATCGCGCCGATGCCGCGCGTGAAGGGCGCGATCACACTGTCGGCACCGGAGTAGTGGAGCGTCGAGAGCACGGCCTTGAGGATCGTGGTAGTGCGCCGGCTCATATTGGCGTGTCGCCTCTCCCAACGTGCGCGCGTCAGCTTAGCGCACCGCGAGTCGCAAGCAAGCTCGGCTCGACGCGTTCCGGCCCTGCCATCTCGTAGCGGAATACCTCGAGATCGGCCACTGTGAAACCTAGGAAGTTGCCGGGCACGGGCGCGTCTTCGCTGCCGGCAACAATCACGCCCGCATCGATGCGTCCCTCGATTGTGGTGAATAGGTCACGCACGTCGACCCACTTGCCGGTGATGACGACATGGTCGTAGGCATCGTCCAGCGCATCGAGCAGCATATTGACGCGGTCCTTGTCGTTGGCCGCCGCCGTTCCTGCGACGCTCGATCCGGCAGCGATGACGTGAGCGTCGGAGGCTGCAAGCCGCGCGATCACGTCCTCGAAGGATGCTCGTCCGGAGAGCACGTCGGTGATGCCCAACGTAGGCGACACGCCGAGTTCCGTCGCGAGCCCTACCCCGTCGAGGCTCCAGTCGAGAAGGATCACCTGCGCGCCCGAGACCAGCGAGCTGCCGCGCCAGCTCGATGGCAATTCTGCCGGCCTCGGAGCCGGCAACCTCTCCGGCAACGAGCGAGCGGAAGCCGCCGCGGCCCTGTGCCCTGGCCACGAGCCTTCGGGCCAGCACCGACGCAGTTCGCACGCTCTCGGGCGGTTGGGGGGCGCCCCGGAAGGCGGCTTCCCGCACAGCGGTGACGAGGCCGTTCTGCGCCCCGGCGGGCTCATCGCCTGCGAAACCCGGTCGCGCCATCGCGAACAGCTCTCGCGTGACGACAAAGGCGAGGCCCAGCAACAGGGTTGCAGTCATCGCCAGCAGCGTGATCATGCCGGCTTTGGGCCAGGCCTTCTCGCTGGAGGGCCTGGCGCGCGAGATGATCTGCACCTCGACTGGCACCGCTTTGGCATCGCTGGTGGTGCGCGCCGCCTCCAGCTGCGCCTGCAGGCGCTCGAACTCGACGCGCTTGGACTTGGCGAGACTCTCGAGCGCGCGCAGCTTGACGTCATCGGCGCCGGCGCCCACCACACGCTTCTTGGCCTCCTCGATGCGGCCCCTGATTGCCTCTTCGCGCAGCCCGGCGACCTTGGCTTCGCGATCCAGGCCGTCCACAACCTTCTCGACCTCGGATCTGATCTGCCGGTTCAGGCCTAGGAGCTCGGCGTCGAGCTGCTTCATGCGCGGATGCGCGGGCAGCAGCGTTGCCGACAGCTCGGCGATCTGCCGTTCGACGCGCACACGCTGCTCGACGAGGCGGGGCACGAGCAGGGATTTCTGCACGTCGGGAAGTGTCTCGCCGGCACCGCGCAGCATGCTCTCGCGCGCCGCGCGGGCGCGTGCCTCGGCCTCCACACGGGCCGTGGCCACCTTGGTGAGCTCCCCCGTCAGCTCGGCCAGCTGCTGTTCGTTGAGGCCGGTCTTGTCGCGCCCACCCTCGAAGATGTTGGCCACTCCGCGGAACCGATTCACCTCCGCCTCGGCTTGCGCGACCTCTTCAGCAAGCTTCTTGATCTGCGGCTCGAGCTTGGCGCGCGCATCCCGGCTCTCGAGCACAGAGCGCAAAGAGAGGTCGTCGCGATAGAGCTCGGCGAGCTTGTTGGCGACCTCGGCCGCAAGCTTGGGGTCCTCCGACCGGAACTCGATCATGATGCCGCGCGTGTCCTTGATCTGATATACGCGGAGCGCATCGTTGTAGGCGGCGAGGACGAGTTCGTCCTCGCTCTCGCCGGCGCGCGGGCCCACGAGCCCCAGCAGGTGCAGGAGTTTTCCGAACACGCCCCGCTTCACGAGGGCGCTGTTGAACTCCGGCTTCTCAGCCAGATTGAGCTGGCCTGCGAGCTTGAGGGCAAGATCGCTCGACAATAGCGCGCGCACATGCGTGGCAATCGCCTCCTTGTCCATGCGCACCGAGACCACCTCGGGGGAGCTGGCGTCGCGGCGCGGCTCGAAGGGGTTGCCCTTGGAGACGATCTCGATCTGCGCCTGGGAGGCATACTTGGGCGTGAACAGGGAGAGCGTCGTGAAGCACGCGAGGCCGACCGCCAGCGCCGCAACCAGCAGCCCTTTCAGCGCACCTTTGACTGCCATCCACAGCGCGCCAAGGTCGATGTCGTCGGGAGACGCTCTGAGCTGTGCGCGCATGGAGGAGGCCTTCAGGGCAGAATTGTCGGGGTGGCTCTCCTCAACTAAGCCCATGGGAAGTGAGGATTTTATTAAGTTTTCTCGCGACGGCGCAGGAGCAAAACCTTTCTTAACCCGGCAGACCTACAACAGGACGCTGCCAATGCTTCGAAGGCCTTCTGTCCGATGCCCCTGAAGATCCTGCGCCTGGTCGGCGCGGTCCTCGCTCTGGCGCTCAATGCCGCCCTCGCCGGTTGCAGCGAGCTACCGTTCGAGACCGATCTGGGCCTCGTGCCGGCGCCTGTCCCGGGCGTGGTCGCGGAGGCGGCGCCGGGCTGGGGGCAGACCGTCGTTGCCGTCGCGGTGACGGGTGAGGGCGAAGTGGACGGACCTTACCTTCTCGACACCGGTGACCGCCTGCGCATCTTCGTCTACGGCCATCCCAACCTCTCCCGGCTCTACACGGTCGACCAGCAGGGGATGGTCCCGGTGCCGCTGATTGGCGAGGTCCCCGCGCGCGGCCGAACCACGAGGAGCCTCGCCAAGGGCAATCGCCGCACGTCTCGGCGCACGATACGTGCGCGAGCCGCAGGTCACGGTCGACATCGCCCAGAACCGGCCGTTCTTCATCCTGGGCGAGGTGCGCAACGCGGGCCAGTACCCCTATGTCAGCGGCATCACGGCGAAGGCCGCCGTGGCAATTGCCGGCGGGTTTGCCGACCGCGCCGATGAGCGCCGCATCCAGATCACGCGCCGTCGCTTCGACGGCATCATAGAGAAGATGGATGTTCCACCGGACTACGTTGTCCAGCCTGGGGACACGCTCTACGTCTACGAGCGCTGGCTCTGAGTTGCGCGTCGCCAAGGCCCGCGCCGGCGGGCGCTTGCGCATCCTCCACTGCCTGCGCGCGCCTGTGGGTGGTCTCTTCCGCCATGTCTGCGATCTCTCCTTGGAGCAGGCCAGACGCGGCCATGCCGTCAGCGTGGTGTGCGATTCCCAATCGGGCGACGCACTGACCGAGGATCGTCTGGAAGAGCTGGCGCCGCACCTTGCGCTCGGGCTCGTGCGCACGCCCATGAGCAGGGAGCTCGGCCCGAGGGACATCTCGGCCTACCTGGCGATCAAGGAGCGGGCCTTCAGGTTCGGCTTCGACGTCATTCATGGTCACGGCGCCAAAGGGGGCGCCTACTCGCGTCTCGTAGCCCGTGCCTTGAAGCGCGCGGGGGAAGCTGTTGTGAGCTGTTACACCCCCCACGGCGGGAGCCTGCACTATTCCTCCAACACCCTGCCAGGCCGCATTTACCTGCACCTCGAGCGGCAGCTTGCGCGCTTCACGGATGCGATCGTGTTCGAGAGCGCCTATGCGGCCGCCCGTTACGCCGACCAGATCGGACCGCCTGCCTGCGTCACGCGCATCATCCCCAACGGGCTGGCGCTGGAGGAGTTCGCCCCCGTCGAGACCGACGCCGCAGCCACCGATTTCCTGTTCGTGGGCGAGTTGCGGCAGCTCAAGGGCGTCGACGTCATGCTGCGCGCCCTGGCGCAGGTGCGCGCCCAACGGGCCGTGACCGCGACCATCGTCGGGGGGAGGGCCCGATGCCGCGCGTTTCGTGCGCGAGGCGGCGACGCTCGGACTCGATGGCGCCGTGAAGCACCTGCGGCCGATGCCGGCTCGCACGGCGTTCAGGCTGGGCCGGACGCTCGTCGTTCCATCCCGTGCGGAGAGCCTTCCCTACATCGTGCTCGAGGCGGCCGCGGCAGGGCTGCCCCTGTTGGCGACCGACGTCGGCGGGATCCCTGAGATCGTCGCCGGCTCCGATACGAAGCTGCTGCCGCCGGGCGATGCCGACGCGCTTGCACACGCGATGCTGGAGGTGCTCGACAACCCCGCGGCGGCGCAGGCGCGGGCCCTGCGCCTGCAGCAGGTGATCGCCCAGCGCTTCACCATCGCGGCGATGACCGACGATGTGCTCGACCTCTACGCGTCGGCGCAGTCGGCAAGGGTGCGGTCCGGTCAATAGATGAGATGCTCGGCACGCCGGGACTCGAAGGCGTGCAGTGCCGGCTGCCAGCGTCGCTCGATTGTGGCTGGCTCCTCGCCCGCCTCGATTGCCGCAAGGACGTCGCGGGAGGCGAGCAAGCGAAACATGTCGCGCACGGCGAAGCGGTGGGGATAGAGCCGGCGCAGCGCCACGGCAAGCTCGATGCCGAGCCGCGAGGCATCGAGCACCTGCCGGTCGGTCAGCTCGATGCGAACGCCGTGACAACCCACGCGAGCGTAGCGGCTGGCCGTCGGCGCAAATTGCGTCTTGGCGAAGCGAACGCCGGCAATCCCTCGGCGCTGAAGGGCGGCCGCGAGCGCCTCACCATCGATCCACGGCGCGCCGACGACCTCGAAGGGCGTCGACGTACCGCGCCCCACGCTGACGTTGGTATCCTCGATCAGGCCGACTCCCGGATAGAGCGCTGTGGCCGTGAGCGAGCGCAAGTTGGGCGACGGCGCGACCCAGGCGAGCCCCGTCTCATCGTACCAGGCCGTGCGGCGATAGCCCTGCATGGCAATGACCGTCAGGTCGGTACCGATATGCTTCTCGGCGTTGAACATGCGCGCGAGCTCGCCCAGTGTCATGGCGTGCTGCAGCGGCATGGGCAGGTAGCTGGTAAACGAGCGCACATCCCGGTCGGGCAAGGGGCCGCGCACGCCCGCCGCGCCGATCGGGTTCGGCCGGTCCAGCACCACCACCTTGAGCCGCCGCCGCGCCGCCGCCTCCATCACGTAGCCCATCGTGGTGGCGTAGGTGTAGAAGCGCACGCCCACGTCCTGCAGGTCGATCACGATCGCCTCGAGGCCGGCTAGCATATCGCCGAACGGCCGGCGGGTGGCGCCGTAGAGACTGTGGACGGGCAGGCCCGTGCGCGCATCGCGCCGCGATTCGATGTGGCCTTCGCGGTCGCCCTCGAGGCCGTGCTCCGGGCTGAACAGCGCCGCGAGTTGCACGCCCTCGGCGCTTGCCAGCACTTCGATAGTGCTCCGACCCGACGCCGAGCGTCCCGCTGGGTTGGTGAGAAGGCCCACACGCATCCCCTTCAACGGCGCAAAGGCCGAGGCGGCGAGCACGTCGATGCCGGCAACGACCTTGGGAGCCTCCGTCACGACCGCTTGGACCTTTTCCGCAGGTGGAGGCGCCGCAGGAGTTGGCTGGGCATACGTTGCTGCTCCAAACAGGCTGCTTGCGATCGTGCCCGACGCCAGGACAAAAAAGCGGCGCAGGCCAGATGGCATCATTGCGGACGCTTCTTGATGAGGTAGCGCTGCAGCCCTTCCATGACCAGCTCGCGCTTCTGGTTGTGGATCGTCGAGGCCAGCGTCAGTACGCCCGTGCTGCGCTGCGGCTTGAGCTCGCAAACCACGAGACGGGGATAGAGCGTGTCGCCGGCGTAGACGGGCTTGAGGAAGCGCGAGGACTGCTCGATGAAGCCCAGAAGCGAGTCCTCGACCAGAAATGGGAACTGCCCGGCCCCGGCCGCCGTCTGGATCAGCACCTGGTATCCGTGCGCCAGGAGATCGGCATGCCCGTGACGGCGGCAATATTCGCGGTCGTAGTGGATCGGGTGGTTGTCGCCGGAGGCCGCCTGGAAGCTGAGAAACTGCGCCTCCGTCACCGTGCGCGAAGGGATGTAGAAGGCCTCACCCAGCTTGAAGTCCTCGAAGTAGCGCGAAGGGGCGAGGCGATGGCTGGTAGGGTCGAAGGGTTCGGTCATAGGTGCTCCACTGGGGCGGCAGCTCGACAAACCTAAGCCCAGCCGCCCCGACGCGCCAACATCGAATGCCGCGCCGGTACCGAGCGTCCAGACGCGGGCACCCGCGTGTCAGTAGTATTGTGGCGACCGGCTTCACAACGGCCGAGAGGCATGAGAGAGAGTCGTGATCCGTCGCGAAATGACCTTTGGAACCGAGGGAGGCTGAGCATGGAAGGCGGATGCACGTGCCGGCAGCTGCGATACCGGCTGAGCGGCACTCCTCTCATCGTTCATGCCTGCCACTGCCGCTGGTGCCAGCGCGAGACCGGCACGGCCTTCGCACTCAATGCCTTGTACGAGGCCGAACGCGTCACCCATCTCGCGGGCGAACCCGAAATCGTGGTGACGCCGTCGCTCAGCGGCAAGAGCCAACGTATCGCCCGCTGTCCATCGTGCCGAGTGGCTATCTGGAGCAACTATCCCCAAGCGGGGCCGGCTGTGCGCTTCGTTCGCGTCGGCACTCTCGACGAGCCCGATCGGCTGCCACCCGACATCCATATCTTCACGTCCTCCAAGCAACCGTGGTTTGTATTGCCCGCTGGCGCGAAGTCCGTGCCTGAGCTCTATGACTTGGCGAGCACATGGTCTGCCGAAAGCCTCGAGCGACGTCGCCTCATGCGGGAGAAGGCCGGCGCTCAGCAACGCTAGCCGCTTGGTCTCATGAACGCAGACGATGGTGCGCGCACGAAGCCGACGACCATTTATTGGCAGAACCTGCTCGAGGGCTGGCCGGGCGACGTCGCTTCGCAACCACCTTATCGCTTCGAATATCCCGTACGTCTTCCGGATGGCCGCGGACTGCTTTTGCCCTTGCGGGAGCTACCCGACGGCGACCATGCGGTGGCGTCGCTGATTGCCAACCACGCCTCCTTTAGTGTCGTCGCGGCTCTGGCGGATTACATGACCGATCTCGCACGTGCCGCCGAGACTGAGCTCATCGTCGGCTTGCCGACCCTGGGACTGACGTTTGCGCCGCTGGTTGCGCAAAGGCTCGGGCACGAGCGCTATGTGCCGCTCGGGTACTCGCGCAAGTTCTGGTACGACGATGCCCTGTCGGAGCCGGTGTTCTCCATCACGAGCCCCGCCGGCGAGAAGCGCCTCTATCTCGACCCCAATGTCCTGCCGCTTCTCGCGGGCAAGCGCATCTGCCTGGTGGATGACGCAATTTCCACCGGGTCGTCGGCTCTGGCCGGCTATCGGCTACTGGCGCGACTGCGCATCGGCCTGACGGCAGTTGTCGTCGCCATGAAGCAGACGACTCGCTGGCAGGCCCCCCTCGGCGAGATCAGCCCGGCGCTCAGGGATTGCGTGGCCGGGGTGTTCGGTTGCCCGCTGTTCGTGCGTACCAGCGACGGTTGGGTGCCCATCGAGGGCACCTTGCCGGACGTTCCCTGAGCGCGTCCGCGGTTGGGGTTGCGGGGTTGGCGGCGTTCACGTCTTCCGGCGCCGCTTGGCGACGTCGTGCGCCTGCAGATGCCGGCCGGTGTCGAGCAGCTCCAGCATGTACTCGCGGTAGGTGACGCCAGCCGCCTCAGCCCTCGCCACGCGCAGCTTCAGGATCGACATCGGCGGCGTCTTCCACGCCTCCTTGTGGGCCTTGCGCCAGCGCCAGCGCACGAAGGCATCGGCGACCGGCTCCTCGAGCGGCGGGCCCTGGTTGTGGCCGATGCGCGCCGGCGACGACAGGCCCCAGCTCAGAATCTCGGACGGCGGCTTCAGACCCCGAAGCGCGGGATGGGCAACTTTGCGCTGGCTCCTGTCGTAGCGATCGCCCATCGGCCGACCCCTGTAGTCCCTACTCCGCCGGTGCTGGCGCGACGCGCCGCTGATGCGCCATCAGCCAGAGGGCGGCCCCCACCACGGCCACCATCAGCGGCAGGGCCGCCAGATTGATGACGATCCAACCTGCCTTGGCCTGCAGTATGCCCGAGAGCGCCGCGGCGGTCGCGGTCGAGGCATACACGATGAAGTCGTGACTGGCCTGCACCTTGGCGCGCTCGGCCGGCACATAGGTGGTGGTGAGCAGCGTGGAGCCGCCGACGAAGGCGAAATTCCACCCCAGACCCACGAGAATGTTGGCGATGAGGAAGTTGGCGAAGTCGATGCCCGCCAGATTGACCATGGCGCAGCCGAACTCGATGATGCCGCCGGCGACGATAACCGGCAGCACGCCGACGCGAGCGATCAGGTGACCGGTGAAGAACGAAGGCAGGAACATGGCGATGATGTGCGCCTGGATCACTGTCGCGCTGTCGCCGAACTTGAAGCCACAGGCGAGCATGGCCAGCGGCGTCGCCGACATGGTGAGCGTCATCACGGCGTAGCCGCACACGGACGCCGCCAGCGCCACGCGATAGGCGGGCTGGCGCGCGATCTGGGCCATCGGCCGGCCCCCGGCGGCACGCTCGGCCGAGCTGAGGCCGGGGATGCGCAGCAGCTGGATCAGCAGGAGCACCGCTACCGAGAAGAAGGCCATAGCCACGTAGATGCCGGCAAATGTCACCGGCGCAAGCCAGTCGACCGCCCACTTCGCCGCCTGCGGTCCGAGGAAGCCTGCAAGCACGCCGCCCGCCATGACGAGCGAGATCGCCTTGGCGCGGAAGGCGGGCTCGGAGGCGTCGGCGGCGGCCAGCCGGAAATACCAGAAGAAGGCTGCCTGCATGCCCTGCAGCACCGCTGACACGCACATGAGCGGGAAGCTCTGCTGGTAGAGCGCCGAGCAGCCGACCAGGCCGGCCCCGACCCCGAGCAAGGCCCCAATTGAGAAGCCGGCGCGCCGGCCGATCGCCGCCATCAGCAACGAGGCCGGGATGGTGGTGCCCATGATGCCCAGGTGCACGAGGAAAACGGGCACCGTGGCGAGCCACTTGTGGTCGGAATCGAGCAGCATGTAGGCGGCAAGCGGCGTGGTCGCGATGCCCATGCCCTGCACCGACATGAAAAGGGCCTGCGCCAACGCCAGCACGCCGACGTTGCGGCGTTCCGGAGCGGTGCTTGGGGAGGCGGGCTTCACGGTCGGCTCGTCGGGCAGAGATGTTGGGCAGCGGCGGGCGCTTCAGCTCACGCTGCATAGCCGTGTTGGGCTGAGGGTGCAATTGGCGCAAGCTGATCGTGCAAAACGGTCCGGGGATTGCTGCTATGCATTCATTGTCTCCGGGGCGCCGATGCGGATACCCCATCCGCGCCGCCCTAACGTGACAGCCTGGCAGGGCACCCAACCCGGCCTGTCGAGAGTGATGCGGGAGAGAACCTAGCGCCCCTTCCAGTTGGGCTTGCGCTTCTCTGCGAAGGCCTTGGGACCCTCGATGGTGTCCTCACTGTTGGCCATCGCCACATAGGCGGGGTAATGCATATTGCGCGTTGCCACTTCCAGCGCAGGCACGTCGAGCGAGCGCATCACCACCTGCTTGGTCGCGCGGATGCTCATGGGCGAGCACTCCAGGATCAGCCCGGCCCAGCGGCGCGCCTCCTCCATCAGCTTGGCATGCGGCACCATCAGCGTCACGAAGCCCAGCTCATAGCCCTCCTGCGCGGACACGTGCCGCCCCGTCAGCATCATGCCCATCGCCTTCTTGAGGGGGATGGTGCGCGAGAGCCGCTGCATGCCGCCGGCGCCCGCGGCGAGGCCGACGCGCGGCTCGGGCAATGCGAATCGCGCTTGGTCGGAGGCGATGATGAGGTCGCAGGCGAGCGCGATCTCGAAGCCGCCGCCCATGGCGACACCGTTGACCGCAGCGATCACCGGCTTGTCGAGATCGTGGCGATTGGTGAGGCCGCCGAACCCTTTGGGCGGCGAATGCGGCCGCCCGCCGGTCCTGGCCCGGAGCTCGGCGTGATACTTGAGGTCGTTGCCGGCCGAGAATGCCTTGTCGCCGGCGCCGGTGATGATGGCGACCCACAGCTCGGGATTGCTCGCGAACTCGTCGAAGATGTCCGACAGCTCCTGGTTGGCCATCGGATGCAGAGCGTTGTAGACCTCCGGCCGATTGATGGTGACGATCAGCAGGTGGCCATCGGTCTCGGCCTTGCTGTATTGGCCCATTGGGTTTTCCTCCATGCGACCTGTCGCGTTTGTCTTGTGGGCATCCAATACTGCGCGCGGCCGCGTCTGGAGCCAAGGCCCTCAGCGCGTCACCACAAACTCGAGCCCATACTCGGCGGCGGAAGCCTCGAGCCAGTGCCAGAAGCTCAGTGCAAAGCCGCGTGGCACCGCGATCTCGTAGGTCGGTTGGTCGTCGGTCTGCCAGAGATGGACGCCGATATGGGCGACGGCGCTCGCGGCCACGTCCCCGGACTTGAACGCGCGGGGATGAAGGTCGATGGTCAAGCCCTTGGCCAGTGCATCACGAACCCGTGGGCCGGTCATGCGCAGCAGCGTCCGCCCGTGGCTCTGGTCGACGATCGAGGCAAGACCCGACAGCGGTCCGGCCAGGAGAGCCTCCATGCCCTGTTCCGGCACCCGCACGCCATACGCAAGCCATTGCGCCGGGCCGGACCAGATGAGGGCGATCTCGCGACCCGCAACACACCGCGACGTGCCAGGAAGCTCGATGCCAAATGCGGCCTGGACGGCATCGGCCAGCGCAGCCTGCCGGACCTCGCGGGCCGTAACGAGAGCCAGCCCCGACCCCTTGATCTCCGTTGCCGTCACGCCTGGATTGCCCGCCCGCTGGCCATAGCGGCCGGGGGTGACGACGCCGTCGAGGGCCGATACGGGCTCTATGTCGACCTCATCCACGCAAGCGCTCTCCGGCAGGATCGTAGAACGTCGGTTCGCACACCTCGACGAGCACATCGCCCGAGCGGACCGGGTCCCAGGCCCGCACGCGCTGGCCGTAGCGCGAGGGTCCACCGGCGAGTAGACCGAGGCCGATCCAATGGCCAAGCGTGGGCGAAAAGGCCACCGAGGTCATGTGGCCTTGGTCGTTGGCAGCGACCGGCTCCGCCCCCTCGGCGATGAAATGCGCGCCGGCCCGCAGCCGTTCGGCCTTGTCCACCGGCTCGAATCCGACCAGCGTCGGCCTGTCCACGGCCAGCAGAGCGGGCCGATCGGCCATCACGCGGCCGATGTAGTCCTTCCTGGCCGACATCATGCGGGAGAGCCCCAGGTCGCGCGCCGTCGTCTGCCCGTTGATCTCGTTGCCCGCGACGTGACCCTTCTCGATGCGCATGACGCCCAGCGCTTCGGTGCCGTAGGGCGCGATGTCGAACTCGCGGCCCGCCTGCATGACGGCCCGCATCAGCGCGTCCCCATGGCCCGCCGGCACGGCGATTTCGTAGGCCAGCTCACCCGAGAACGAGAGCCGAAACAGCCGAGCCTCGATGCCGCCCATCGCCGTCACCGGCGCCGCCGCCATGTAGGGAAACGCGGCGTTGGCAATGTCGTGCTGCGGATCGACGATTTTGCGCAGAACCTGGCGCGAGCGCGGGCCCGCGACCGAGAGCTGCGCCCATTGCTCGGTCACCGAGCTCATCGCCACGTCGAGTCCAGGCCACAGCCACTGGTGGCAATATTCCATGTGCTGCAGCACCTTCGCCGCATTGGCCGTGGTGGTGGTGACGATGAAGCGGTCGTCGGCAAGCCGCGAGTGGTGCCGTCGTCGAGCACGAACCCGTCCTCGCGCAGCATCAGGCCGTAGCGCGCGCGGCCGACCGCCAGATTGGTCCAGCCGTTGGTGTAGATGCGGTTCAGGAACTCCGCCGCGTCGGTCCCCTGCAGGTCGATCTTGCCCAGCGTCGACACATCGCACACGCCGACGCGCGTCGCGCACCGTGCGCACCTCGCGGCTCACGCTCGTCAGCCAGTCCGTCTCGCCGGGCCTGGGATACCACTGCGCGCGCAGCCAGTAGCCGGTCTCGACGAACACCGCGCCCTGCTCCTGCGCCCAGCGGTGCGTCGGCGGCAGGCGGGTGGGGCGGAACTCCTTGCCGCGATGGTGGCCTGCCAGCGCGCCGATCGCCACGGGCGCGAACGGAGGGCGAAACGTCGTGGTGCCCGTCTGCGGGATGGTCTTGGCAGTCAGCTCGGCCATCAGCGCCAGGCCGGTGACGTTCGAGGTCTTGCCCTGGTCCGACGCCATGCCGAGCGTGGTGTAGCGCTTGAGGTGCTCCACGGAGCGGAAGCCCTCGTGCGCCGCCAGCGCCACGTCGTCGTCGGACACATCGTTCTGGAAGTCGACGAAGGCCTTGCCGCGCCCTCCGCGCACGCGCCAGAGCGGCGCCGACGCCGTGCTCTCGGGCTCGACCTCAGGGATCTCCACGGGCTGGCCGGCAAAGCCGCAGTCGCCGGCAGCCTCCAGGCCCGCCCTGGCGCCTCCCTGCAGCGCATCCGCGAGCCCGAGCCGCCCGTCGGCAGCGCCGGCCGCGGCCATGCCCTTGGGCAGCGCGCCCGGCACAAAGGCAGCGATCCTCTCGTTCCAGACCGGCCTGGCTCCGCCGTGCGAGGTCAGATGCAGCGTTGGGCTCCAGCCGCCGGACATGCACACGAGGTCGCAGCCGATCCGCATCGTCTCGCCCGAGGCTGTGCGGATCTCGACCGCGCGCACGCGGGTCGAGCCGATCGCCCGCGTGACGGCCCCGCCAGCGATCAATCGCGCATCGGCGGCCTTGGCCGCGGCCTCGATGCTGCCGGAGACCTGCTCGCGCGGATCGACAACGGCCTCTACGCGCACACCAGCACGCGTCAGGTCGGCTATCGTCCTCGCCGTCTCATCGCCGGCAGAGAACACCACCGCGCGCCGGCCCGGCACCACGGCATAGCGGTTGAGATAGGCGCGCACAGCGCCGGCCAGCATCACACCGGGACGGTCGTTGTCGCCGAACACCAGCGGCCGCTCGATGGCACCGGCGGCCACCACGCAGCGTTTGGCGAAGATGCGCCACAGGCGCTGGCGCGGCTCATGCTCCGGGGGCTCGGCGACATGGTCGTTGACGCGTTCCAGCGCCGAGAAAGTGCCGCCGTCGTAGACCCCCACCACGGTTGTGCGCGCCATGACGCGCACCTCGGGCAACGCCGCCAGCTCCCCTGCGATGTGGGCTGCCCAGTCAGCCGCGCTGCGCTCGCCGACAGTAGAGTTCTCCGCGAGCAGCCGCCCCCCCAGACGAAAGTCGTCGTCGCACACTACGACGCGCGCGCCGGTGCGCCCGGCCGCCAGCGCAGCCATCAGCCCGGTCGGGCCGCCGCCGACGACAAGCACGTCGCAGTGCAGGAACGCCTTCTCGTAGGTATCGGGGTCGTCGCGGCCCGAGGCGCGCCCGAGCCCGGCGGCGCGGCGGATGAGCGGCTCGTAGACCTTCTCCCAGAACGAGGCCGGCCACATGAACGTCTTGTAGTAGAAGCCGGCCGACAGCATCGGTGCGATCAGCGAGTTCACCGCGAGCAGATCAAACCTCAGCGACGGCCATCGGTTCTGGCTCGCAGCGAGGAGACCGTCGTAGAGCTCGGTGGTGGTGGCGCGCGTGTTGGGCTCGCGCCGCGCCCCGGTGCGCAGCTCGACCAGCGCGTTGGGCTCCTCGGGCCCTGCCGTGAGGATGCCGCGGGGCCGGTGATACTTGAATGAACGCCCGACGAGATGCACGCCATTGGCCAGCAATGCCGAAGCCAGCGTGTCCCCGGGGTGTCCGTGATAGCGGCGCCCGTCGAAGGTGAAGCCGAGCGATCGGCTGCGATCGATCAGCCCGCCGGAGCGCAGGCGATCGGCGCGGATTCCCCTCCCCCTTGTGGGGAGGGGCTAGGGGTGGGGGGATTCCCGGCGCGGTCGTGAGTCCCCCCCTCCCCTGTCCCTCCCCCACAAGGGGGGAGGGGACGCTCGACGCCTGTCCGTCATGATTTGTCGAGCTCGTGCGAGCCAGCGCCACGTCGCGGGCCGGCTCGACCTTCAGGATCTCGTGGGTGCGGGTGTCGCGCGTCACCACCAGCCAGGCGCGGCAGCCGGCGACGTGCTGCCACAGCTCGCGATGCGGGCCGGCCGGATTGTCGCGCAGATAGACGTAGTCGTGCCAACGCTTGCGGGCCGCTTCGTCGAGGGGCGTGCCGGGATTGCCATCAGGCCGCACAACATTGGCGTCGCCGAGATAGACGAATTCCTCGTTGCCGCGCGGTCCGCAATAGCAGCATTCGATCCGCATCGCCGGCGCTCCTCAATGCAGGTTGGGCTGCGCACCCACACCCTTCTCGTCGATGAGATGGCCGGTAGCGAAGCGGTCGAGCCGGAAGGCGGCGTTGAGGGCGTGCGGCTCGTTGCGCGCGATGGTGTGAGCAAAGCACCAGCCCGAAGCCGGCGTCGCCTTGAAGCCGCCGTAGCACCACCCCGCGTTGAGGTAGAGGCCCTCGATCGGCGTCTTGTCGATGATCGGCGAGCCGTCCATCGACATATCCATGAGCCCGGCCCAGCTGCGCAGGAGACGCAAGCGGCCGAGCATCGGCATCAGCGCCATGCCGCTCTCGCACACGTCCTCGACGGCGGGGAGATTGCCGCGCTGGGCATAGGAGTTGTAGCCGTCGATGTCGCCGCCGAACACGAGGCCCCCCTTGTCGGACTGGCTGATGTAGAAGTGCCCGGCGCCGAAGGTGACGACGGTATCGATCAGCGGCTTGATGCCCTCCGAGACAAAGGCCTGCAGCACATGGCTCTCGATCGGCAATTTGAGCCCTGCAAGTGCCGCAACGCGTGAGGAGTTGCCGGCGCAGGCAAGCCCGACCTTGCCGGCGCGCACGAAACCCTTCCCGGTATCTACGCCCACCACGCGGCCGCTCTCGATACGAATGCCCGCTACCTCGCAGTGCTGCACGAGGTCGACGCCGCGCTGATCAGCACCGCGCGCGTAGCCCCAGGCGACTGCGTCGTGGCGCACCGTGCCTCCGCGGCGCTGCAGCAACCCGCCCTGGATGGGAAAGCGCGCGTTGTCGAAATCGAGGTAGGGCAGCATCGCCCTGACCTGGTCACGGTCCAGCAGCTCGGCATCGACGCCGCAGAGCCGCATGGCGTTGCCGCGGCGGGCGTAGGCGTCGCGCTGGGCGTCGGAGTGGTAGAGGTTGAGCACGCCGCGCTGGCTCACCATCGCGTTGTAGTTGAGGTCCTGCTCCAGCCCCTCCCACAGCTTCATCGACCATTCGTAGAATGGGGTGTTGCCGGGCAGCAGGTAGTTGGACCGGATGATGGTGGTGTTGCGGCCGACGTTGCCGCTGCCGAGATAGCCCTTCTCCAGCACCGCGACGTTGGTGATGCCGTGCTCCTTGGCCAGATAGAACGCGGTGGCGAGCCCGTGCCCCCCGCCGCCGACGATGACGACGTCGTAGGCGGGTTTCAGCTCGGCCTCGCGCCACACCGGCTGCCAGCCCGTGTTGCCCTGTAGGGCCTGCGAAAGGACGGCGAAGATGGAATAGCGCATGCTTAGAGAATTCTCAAATCGGTGGCGCGGAGACCCCTCTCCCCTTGGGGGAGAGGACGTGAGGCCATGACTTACGGCTGCGTGGCACATCGGCAGACCTTGCACATCCTCGGTGGCGCAGCTGTAAGTCATCTGGCCGAACTGGTGAGGGGCTCCCCTCATCCGGCCCTTCGGGCCGCCTTCTCCCCGAGGGGAGAAGGGCTCCTCGCGGCGTTCGATCTGGTCACCAGCTCAGCAATCCAGCGTCGTCTTGCGCTCCCAGTCGGTCAGCTGCCCGGCGTACTCGTTCCACTCGGCCTGCCGCAGCTTGACGTAGGACGCGATGACATCGGCGCCGAAGCCGCCTTGAGCACGCTCGACTGCTCGAGCGCGCGCAGCGCATCGAGCAGGTTCAGCGGCAGCTGCTTGGCATCCTTCACGGTGTGGCCTTCGGCGTACATGTCGATGTCGAGCCGCTTGCCCGGATCGCGCTTGTGCGGAGGCCGTCGAGCCCGGCCGCCAGCAGCGCGGCCTGCAGCAGATAGGGATTGGTCGCGCCGTCGGCCAGCCGCAGCTCGAAGCGGCCGGCATCGGGGATGCGGATCATGTGCGTGCGGTTGTTGCCGCCGTAGGTGACGGTGTTGGGCGACCAGGTGGCGCCCGACATCGTGCGCGGCGCATTGATACGCTTGTAGGAGTTCACCGTCGGGTTGGTGATGGCGGCGAGCGCGTCGGCCGAGTGCATCAGCCCGCCGATGAAGTGGTAGGCCTCCTTGGACAGGCCCGATCTCGCCGCCGCGCATCCTCGAACACGTTCTTGCCGGACTTGCTCCACAGCGACACGTGCGCGTGGCAGCCGTTGCCGGTGAGGTTGAGGAACGGCTTGGGCATGAAGGTCGCGCGCAGGCCGTGCATCTCGGCGATCGACTTGACCATGAACTTGAAGAAGGCATGCTTGTCGGCCGTGCGCAGGCACGTGTCGTACTCCCAGTTCATCTCGAACTGGCCGTTGGCGTCCTCGTGGTCGTTCTGGTAGGGGTTCCAGCCCAGCGCGATCATGGCATCGCAGATGTCCTTGATCACCTCGTAGCGCCGCATCAGGGCTTGCTGGTCGTAGCAGGGCTTGGACTGCGTGTCGGCACCGTCGGAGATGGCCGAGCCGTCCGGCGCAATCAGGAAATACTCGCACTCCACGCCCGTCTTCATCTCGTAGCCGTCCTTCGCCGCGGCCTCGATGACGCGCTTGAGGACCTGGCGCGGGCTCTGGGCCACCGGCTTGCCGTCCATGACGAGATCGCCGGTGACCCACGCCACCTCCGGCTTCCAGGGCAGTTGAATTGCCGTCTCGGCGTCCGCCATCACCAGCATGTCGGGGTGGGCCGGTGTCATGTCCAGCCAGGTGGCGAAACCGGCGAAGCCCGCGCCGGACTTGGAGATCATGTCGATGGCCGTGGCGGGAACGATCTTGGCGCGCATGGTGCCGAACAGATCGACGAAGGCGATCAGGAAATACTTGACGCCCTTGTCCTTGGCGTAGGCTCCCCAGCGATGCCATCTCCGTCTCTCCATCTGTCATCCCGGGCCTTGTGCCCGGGATCCAACCGTCCGCAAAACTCCGCAGCAAGAGGCCGGCTGGATCCCGGCGACGAGCGCCGGGATGACACTCAGCCTTTGCCCCGCCCCGGAATCCAGTCCGTGCCAGCCAGCGGCACCCGGGCCATGGCGGCGGCCTCCACCGTCAGCGCGACGAGGTCCTCGGGCTCGAGGTTGTGCACGTGGCTCTTGCCGTTGGCGCGCGCGATGGTCTGGCACTCGAGCGTCAACACCGAAAGATAGTTGGCGAGGCGCTTGCCGGCGAGCACCGGATCGAGGCGGCTCGTGAGCGCGGGGTCCTGCGTGGTGATGCCGGCGGGGTCGCGGCCCTCGTGCCAGTCGTCATAGCAGCCCGCGGTGGTGCCGAGCTTGCGGTAGTCCTGCCTCCCAGCGCGGATGGTTGTCGCCGAGAGCGATCAACGCGGCGGTGCCAATCGAGACCGCGTCGGCGCCGAGCGCCAGCGCCTTGGCCACGTCGGCGCCGCTGCGGATGCCGCCCGATACGATGAGCTGCACCTTGCGGTGCATGTCCAGTTCCTGCAGCGCCTTGACCGCCGGCCGGATGGCCGCCAGCGTGGGGATGCCGCAATGCTCGATGAACACGTCCTGGGTCGCGGCCGTGCCGCCCTGCATGCCGTCGAGCACCACCACGTCGGCGCCGGACTTCACGGCCAGCGCTGTGTCGTAGTATGGCCGCGCGGCGCCGACCTTGACGTAGACGGGCTTCTCCCAGTCGGTGATCTCGCGCAGCTCCTGGATCTTGATCTCAAGGTCGTCGGGGCCGGTCCAGTCGGGGTGGCGGCAGGCGGAGCGCTGGTCGATGCCCTTGGGCAGCGTGCGCATCTGCGCCACGCGGTCGGAGATCTTCTGGCCCAGCAGCATGCCGCCGCCGCCGGGCTTGGCGCCTTGGCCAACGACCACCTCGATGGCGTCGGCCTTGCGCAGCTGGTCGGGCTCCATGCCGTAGCGCGAGGGCAGCACCTGGTAGACGAGCAGCGAGGAGTGCTCGCGCTCCTCCGCCGTCATGCCGCCGTCGCCGGTCGTGGTCGAGGTGCCGACCGCGGAGGCGCCGCGCCCCAGCGCCTCCTTGGCGGGCGCCGACAGCGAGCCGAAGCTCATGCCGGCGATGGTTATGGGGATCTTGAGCGTGATCGGCTTCTTGGCGAAGCGTGTGCCGAGCGTCACGTCGGTGCCACACCTCTCGCGGTAGCCCTCGAGCGGATAGCGGCTGATAGAGGCACCCAGGAACAGCAGGTCGTCGAAATGCGGCAGCCGGCGCTTTGCCCCGAAGCCGCGGATGTCGTAGATGCCGGTCGCCGCAGCACGGTGGATCTCGGCGATTGCGTTGCGGTCGAAGGTGGCCGACTCGCGCGGCGGCGTGTGCACCCACGGATCGTCGCCGCTCATCAGTAGGACCCCAGATTCTCGACGTGGAAATTGTAGAGCTTGCGCGCCGAGCCGTAACGCTTGAATTCCGCCACGTCGACCTGCCCGCCCAGCCCGGCGGCATCGAGCAGCTTGCGCAGCCCCACCTTGTGCTCGTCGTGCAGGTCCTTCTCGATGCAGTCGGCACCGAGGCTCCTGATCCGCCCGCGCACGTAGAGACGCGCCTCGTAGATGGAGTCGCCCAGCGCATCGCCGGCGTCGCCGAGCACGATCAAGTGTCCCCGCCTGCGCCATGAAGGCCGACATGTGTCCGACCGAGCCCTTGACGACGATATCGAGGCCCCTCAGCGAGATGCCACAACGCGCCGAGGCGTTGCCGTCGACGATCAGCAGGCCGCCGCAGCCGGTGGCGCCCGCCGACTGCGAGACGTCGCCCTTCACGTGCACGCGGCCCGACATCATGTTCTCGGCGACGCCGGTGCCGGCATTGCCGTTGATGGTGACCGAGGCCTCCTTGTTCATGCCGGCACAGTAGTAGCCGACATGGCCGTCGATCGTGACGTGGAGGGGGGCGTCGAGCCCGGCGGCGATGTTGTGCAGCCCGCGCGGATTCTCGATCAGGAAGTCGCCGGCCTCGGCGTCATGCAAGAGCTGGTTCACCTCCCGCACCGACATGCGAGCGAGATCGAGCACCGAGTTGCGCTGCGGAGCGGGGCGCGAGGTCTTGGCAGAGGTGGCCTTGCGCACCATGTCAGGAGCTCCGGCTCCACACGTAGACGGTGGCAGGCTCGGGCTCCCAGATGCGCGCCGTGTCGATTCCCGGCAGCGTGCTGAGTGCGCGGAACTCGGTGCCGAAGGCGACCCAGTCGTCCGTTTCCGCCATCACGGCCGGCTTGCAGGCGATCGGATCGCGCAGCACGGCAAAGCCGTCGCGCGTCCCGACCACGAAGGTATAGAAGCCGTCGAGGTCCTCGAGCGAACGCTCCAGCGCCTGTTTCAGGCTGTCGCCCTCGCGCGTGCGCCAGGTCAGATAGGCGGCCGCCACCTCGCTGTCGTTCTCGGTCTGGAAGCGCTCGCCATGGCGCGCCAGCACCTCGCGCAGCCGGTTGTGGTTCGACAGCGAGCCGTTGTGCACCAGGCAGGTGTCCTCACCGGTCGAGAACGGATGCGAGCCGGCGATGGTGACGGCGGATTCGGTTGCCATACGCGTGTGGCCGATGGCGTGCGAGCCTCGGCGCTCGGAGAGCTTCAGGCGCTTTGCAATGCGGTCGGGGTCGCCCACGCCCTTGAAGATCTCGATTCCCTGGCCCTGGCTCAGCACGGTTGCTGCCGGAACATTGTCGATCAGCCACTTGCGGGCCGCCTCGCCATCTCCCTTGGTCTTGAAGATGGCGTGGTCCTCGATCTCCTCGACGCTGACGCTCGCACCCAAGACCTTGGCGAGGCCCTTGGCGGCTTGCTGCCAGGCGACCGACCCATCTCGCGCCACGGCGCAGATCTTGGTGACGCCGCTGCGCTCGCCGCCGTAGACCGCAAAGCCTGCGCTGTCGGGCCCACGGTCGCGCATCTCGCGAGAGCATGGCAGCGGTGAGTCGCCCCAGCTCCGGCTCGAGCTTGGCATCTTTCAGGAACAGACCGACAATCCCACACATGCGACGTCGTCCCGGCGCAGATGCAATCCACCGCATGCTATCAGCCGCGTTGCGGGGTCCCGCATGCGCGGGAAAGACTTCCTGATATGCGGACCTTGCTCTAACGGGGTCGTTTCGTCAACCATCAAGAAATAATATTTCTCACTGAGAAACACCGCTAATCCCGCGCATAGACGATGATCGAGAGGTAGGTCATCGGCAGCTCGGTGAGCTCCTCGGGGCCGTGCGGGGCGGAGCTATCGAACATCAGCGCGTCGCCGGGCTTGAGCGGATAGGTCTTGTCGGCGTGGCGATACGTGACGGCGCCGGTCAGCATGTAGATGAACTCGATGCCGGCGTGCTGGAACACGGGGTAGGGCTCGGCCTCGTCGCTCAGCGTGATGAGATAGGGCTCCACCACCAGGTTGCCGGCGATCGAGGCGCCCGAGCAGCTGATACTGATGGCCCGCCTTGGTGCCGCGACGCTCGATGGTCACGCCCTTGCCGGCCGCGACGAAGGAGCAGTCGCGCCGCTCCTCGTAGGTGGCAAAGAAGCTGGTCAGAGGCACGTTGAGCGCACGCGCCAGCGACTCCAGGCTCTCGAGCGAGGCCGATACGGCTCCGTTCTCGATCTTGGACAGCATCCCGGCCGACAGCCCCGCCCGGTGCGCGAGGTCGGCGGCGCTGATCTCCTGGCGCTTGCGCAGCTGGCGGATCTGCACACCGATCGCCGCCGCGATGGAGAGCGGGTTTTCGACGCGCGGCGCGGTCGAGCCGGTCGCCAGCTCGGGGATAGAGGCGGAGGCCGTTTGCCGGCGGTCCGAGCGTTTGCGGGTGCTTGCCATGGCCGGCATCTTGCCACGAGACAGTGAGGTGCGAAAACTTGCTCCTTCGTGGCAGGAAGATCTCGGATCGGGCGGCTGAACGCGAGCCTGCTCCAGATAGGCTACCTAGCCGGCAGACCTAAAGCGCGTCCTTGAGCTTGTCGTAGTATTTCAGCACGAGGTCGATATTGCCGGGATGCTCAATCGGCTGCAGGCTCTTCAAGGACTGGTCGAGGTCCTGCAGCAGCAGTTTCTTATCCTCGTCGGCTATCGACTTGTCGGCAGCGACCTCCGCAATCTCCTTCTTGATCTCCGCCTGGGTATCGATCATGGACTTGGTCTGCGGGTCGATGCGGTTCATCACCACGCCGATCGTGTTGAAGACGTCGACGTACTCGCCGTAGTCCTTGAAGCCGTGCTTCCTGGCTGCGGCATCGAGCTCCGCCACCATTGCCGCGTCGGTGGCCGGCTTCCCTTGCAGCTTCTGGACGGACGCCGCGAAGTCCTTGTCGCCCTGGGCGGCGATGATCGCCTCGAGCTGCTTGTCGGTGAGCTTGATCTGCTTCACCCGCTCCTGTGCGCTGGCGCCAATGCCGACAAGAAGCACGACCGCAAGCGCGAGAGCGAGCGTACGAAGCAACAGCTGCATCCATGACCTCCGGTCCAGCCTCACCCAGCGCACCTCACGGGAGGGCGCACGCTCGGCATTCTTGGCGCCTTGGCGTCGCGAGCGTGACAACTTAGCACGCCCGGCACCCGAGCCAGAAAACGCCCCAAGAGAACACGGGCGGGCGACCAGGGGGATGCGGCTGGGAGCTCAAAGCTGCCCGGCATGCACATCCTCGTTGCGCCGCCCATCAGCCTGCGCTAGAAGGCGTGCCAATTCCCGCTTACGACGCTGGCCGAGCGTCCCGACCCCGGGGCGCGGGAGCGTGAGCGCGCTTCCATCTCGAGAGGGCAGTCCTCATGGCATCCATGACCATCATCCACGATCTCGAGCGCCGGCAGATGGATGCCATCACGGCCAAGCGGCGGGTTCCGGAGTTCGCGCCCGGCGACACCGTCAAGGTGATGGTGAAGGTGATCGATGACGTCGAGGACGCCAAGAGCAAGAAGAAGGGCGCGCCCAAGAAGGACGAGGACAAGGGTCCGGGTTTCCGGCTGCAGGCCTACGAAGGCGTCGTCATCGCCCGCTCGGGCGGCGGACTCAACGAGAGCTTCACGGTGCGCAAGATCTCCTACGGTGAGGGGGTGGAGCGCGTGTTCCCGCTCTACTCGCCCTACATCGCCGAGATCGAGGTGTTGCGGCGCGGCAAGGTGCGCCGCGCCAAGCTCTATTACCTGCGCGGCCGGCGCGGCAAGTCGGCGCGCATCTTCGAGCGCACCGACGCGCGCGCCAAGCGCCTCAACGCGGCCTTCAAAGGCTTCAAGCGGCCGAAGGGCGAGATGGAGGATCTCACACGCATCAAGGGCGTGACGGCGCAGCTGGCCGGCCAGCTCAACGGCATCGGCGTCATCAAGTTCGACCAGATCGCCAACTTCTCCGACGACGACATCGCCAACGTCGACGAGCTGCTCTCCCTCGACGGCCGCATCGAGAAGGATGACTGGGTGCGCCAGGCGCAGGGACTGGTGGCCGAGGCCGCGGCTGCCGAGCTGCCGGCGGAAGAGGGCGAAGCCAAGGACGCCAAGAAGTAAGCGCTCAACCAGCCAGCACGATGGGCTCGGGCGGGCTGCGGCCGCGGATCAGGTCGGAGGCCTTGTCGGCCAGCATCATGGTCCCGGCGTTGAGGTTGGCAGAGAGCATGGTCGGCATGATCGAGGCGTCGATGACCCGCAGACCCTCGAGGCCATGCACGCGCAGCTGATCGTCGACCACCGCCTGTGGGTCGGTGCTGGGCCCCATGCGGCACGTGCCGTTGGGGTGGAAGGTGGTGGTGCCCCGCTGCTTGGCCGCTTCCAGCAACTCCGCGTCGGTCTGCACCTGGTCGCCGGGGAAGTCCTCGAAGTCGTAGTAGGGCTCCAGCGGCTTTGACTTGAGCAGCCGGCGGGCGAGCTTCATGGCGGCGAGCAGCACGCGGCGGTCGCCCTCCACGGCCAGGTAGTTGGGCTGGATGATCGGCGCATCGAACGGGTCCGCGGAGCGCAGGCGCACATAGCCACGGCTGTCGGGCCGCTGCTGCCAGGAGGCAATGGTCATGCCGGGCTCGAGGTCGAGCTGGCCCTGCACGCCCTCGCGGTAGCTGGCCGGCGTGAAGGTGAACTGCAAATCCGAGGTTGGAATGCCGGGAACGGAGCGCCAGAAGCCGTAGATCAGCGTCGGGTTGAGGGCAAGGATGCCCTTGCGCGTCGTCACGTAGCGAAAAACCTCGCTCACGAGCTTGAGGCCGCGGGCGCGCTCGTTGATGGTGTCGATACCCTTGACGCGCGCGGTGAAGCGGGGCGCGTAGTGGTCGCGCAGGCTCTCGCCGACGCCGGCCAGCGCATGCCGCACCGGGATGCCCAGCTCCCGAAGGTGCGCCGACGGCCCGACGCCCGAAAGCAAGAGCAGCTGCGGGGAGTTGTAGGCACCGGCCGAGAGAATCACCTCGCGCGCGGCACGGGTACTTTGCGTGTAGCCGCCGCGGCCTCCAACGGAGTAGGTCACGCCGATGCAGCGCTTGCCGTCAAACAGCAGTTCGGTGGAATGGGCGTGGGTGCGGACTGCGAGATTTGAGCGCTTCCTCGCGGGGTGCAGAAAAGCGGTCGCGGCGCTGACGCGGCGGCCGTTGTTGATGGTGCGCTGGGCGTAGGCGACGCCTTCCTGGATGGCGCCGTTGTAGTCGGGGTTGCGCGGGATGCCAAGGCTGACCGCGCCCTCGATGAAGGCCTCGCACAGCGGATGGCGCCACTCCAGGTCGGAGACGGTCAGGCTGCCGTCGCGGCCGCGGAAGGTCGGATCGCCTTCACCGAGGCGGCGCTCCATGCGCCGGAAGTAGGGGAGCACGTCGGCGTAGCCCCAGCCGCGATTGCCCATCTGCGCCCAGGTGTCGTAGTCCATGCGCTGGCCGCGGTTGTAGATGTGGCCGTTGATGGAGCTGGAGCCGCCGAGCGTCTTGCCGCGGGGCGCGAGAATGCGCCGTCCGCCGGTCCATTCGCTCGCCTCCATGGTGTAGAGCCAGTTCACGCGCGGGTCGTGGTAGGTCTTGATGAAGCCCGCGGGCATGTGGATGTAGGGGTGCCAGTCGCTGGGCCCGGCCTCGAGCACCAGCACGGTCGCGGTGCCGTCCTCCGTCAACCGGTTGGCCAGCACGCTGCCGGCCGAGCCCGCACCGATGATGATGTAGTCGAACGTGTCCACCCTAGTCCGCCTTCTTCTCTTTGCCGACGGTGAACAGTGATGCCACGGCGCTGTGCCCGCTGCTAGCCACACGGCGTCCGCCGGAAGGGGTCTCCCGTAGCCAGCCATCCACATGCGCCTGAGCATGCGGGTCGTTGGATCCGGCGACAAGCGCCGGGATGACACCGAGACTACAGCCCCAGCAGCCTCTTGGCGTTGCCGCCGCAGACGGCGGCGATCGTGGCTGCGTCGAGGCCGGCACGTGCAGACGTGGCCGACGGGATCGTAGTCGCCCATGTCGAAGGGATAGTCGGTGCCCATGACGATCTTGTCGGCGCCGTAGAGGCGCACCAGCTCCGCGAGCTGGTGCGGCGTGAACACCACCGAGTCGAAGTAGATCCGCTTCAGGTAGGTGGTCGGCGGGTGCGGCAGGTCCCCGTGCGAATCCGAGCGCGCGCCCCAGGCGTGATCGATGCGGCCCGAGTAGCTCGCGAGATAGCCGCCGCCGTGCACGGCCAAGATCTTCAGGTTCGGATGCCGCTCCAGCACGCCGTCGAAGATCAGGTAGTGGAGTGCGATCGTGGTCTCGAGCGGATTGCCGATCACGTTGTTGAAGTAGAAGCGTCCGAAGCGCTCGGCATGCGTGAAGCCGTTGGGGTGGATGACGACGAAGGCACCGAGCTCCTCGGCCTTCTTCCAGAATGGCGCGAAGGCGGGATCGGACAGCTCGCGGCCGGCGACGTTGGTGAGGATCTGCACGCCCTTGAAGCCGAGCTTCTTGACGCAGCGCTCCAGCTCCTTGGCGGCCTCGTTGCCGTCGGGCATCGGCACGCTGCCGAACCCCTTGAGACGGTCGGGCTTCTTGGCCACGAACTCGGCGATGCCGTCATTGACGACCTGCGCCGCCTTGACGGCGATGTCGACCGGCACGGCGTAGTAGCACTGCGGCGGCGGCGGCTTGATGATCTGCATGTCGACGCCCATGGCGTCGAGGTCGGCAAGCCGCTTGTCGAGGCCGCCGCGGGCGACGATGTCGGCCTCCTGCTTCTGGTTGAGCGCCTTGGTCTCGGGGTTGGCGAAGCGCGCGAGCGGGCTCGCCAAGGGGTCGAGGTGCGGCTTCACCAGCTCGGCCGCGGCGGGCACGCCGACGTGAGAATGGAAATCGACGGTTAGGCTCTTGGGCCTGATCTCCCGTCCCGGCCGCCCCGGCTTGCGCGCCGTCGAGGCCTCGTACTTGTTCCATTGGGCCATGTTTATCTCCTCCCGATATCACGCCTACCCGCGCAAGTGCCTCCACCGGGCGCAGCTTTCTGACACTCGACGCGCAGGGGCACGAGCCGCTTCAAAAGGGTCCCGAGCTACCCAAGCCCTTTGCCTAGCTGGCCAGGCGCAAGGCACCGCCGATGAGCGAGAGCGACGACGACGCCAGGACGATGAAGGTTGTTGCGACGCCTGCTGTACGGAATTTGAAGTTTTCCTTCTCCTGCGCCACACCGTAGGCGTGGACAAGCCGCGCAGCGACAAGGCCGAGGCAAAGCACGTTGATCCACCAGGCGGGCCTGCCCTGCATCTCCATGAAGGCGAGCAAAAGCAAGGCCAGCGGGACATACTCGGCAAAGTTTCCGTGCACCCGTATCGCGCGGGCCAGCGGGGCGTTGCCGCCGGTGCCGATCGCGACCCGCGCACCCCGGCGGGCACGGATCACGCGGACGGCAAGAACGATGTAGATCAAGGCGAGCACGCTGGCGTAGACCGGAACGATGACTGGGGGCATTCGTGCCTCGCGGTGCAGCGGCTCGCGCCGGAAAATCGGCGGCAGGGGACAGTATCCGCACTATCGCGACGGGGCAAACCGGCTGGCGTACCTCTCACTCCGCTGCCGCCGCATAGGGCACGTTGCGGCCGCCGTAGCGGCGCACCCGGATGTTGGCCTGCTCGGCATGGCCGGCGAAGCCCTCCAGCATGCACAGCCGCGAGCAGACGCTCGCCGATCTCGGCCGACGCCTCGTCGGTCAGCACCCGCTGGTAGGTGCAGGTCTTGAGGAACTTGCCGACCCACAGCCCGCCGGTGTAGCGCGCGGCCTTCATGGTCGGCAGCGTGTGGTTGGTGCCGATCACCTTGTCGCCGTAGGCGACGTTGGTGCGGGCGCCGAGGAACAGCGCGCCGTAGTTCCGCATGTGGGCGAGGAAATAGTCGGGGTCGCGCGTCATCACCTGCACGTGCTCGCGAGGCGATGCGGTCGGCCTCGCGCACCATCTCGTCGATCGTCGTCGCAGACGATGACCGCGCCCATGTCGTCCCAGGCCTTGCCGGCCGCATCGGCGGTCGGCAGGATCGTCAGCAGCCGCTCGACCTCGGCCATGGTGGCACGCGCGAGCTTCTCGGAGGTGGTGAGCAGCATCGCCGGCGAGGTCGGCCCGTGCTCGGCCTGGCCGAGCAGGTCGGTGGCGCAGATCTCGGCGTCGACGCTGTCGTCGGCGATGATCAGCGTCTCCGTCGGGCCCGGCGAGGAGATCGATGCCGACGCGGCCGAAGAGCTGGCGCTTGGCCTCGGCGACGTAGGCGTTGCCCGGGCCGACGAGCATGTCGACGGCCTCGATCGTGCTCGGTGCCGAGCGCCATGGCGCCGACCGCCTGCACGCCGCCGAGCACATAGATCACGTCGGCCCCGCCGAAGTGCATGGCGGCGACGATGGCGGCGGTGCGGCCCGCCCCGGTAGGGCGGCGCGCAGGCGACGATGCGGCCGACGCCGGCGACCTTGGCGGTGACGACCGACATGTGCGCGGAGGCCACCATCGGATAGCGGCCGCCCGGCACGTAGCAGCCGACGGAGTTCACCGGGATGTGCTTGTGGCCGAGGATCACGCCGGGCAGCGTCTCCACCTCCAGGTCGCGCAGGGCCTCGCCTGCTTCTCGGCGAAATTGCGCACCTGGGCCTGTGCGAACTTGATGTCGTCGAGGTCGCGCTTGGCGACCTGGCCGATTGCGCGTTCGATCTCGCTGTCGGCAGAGCTTGAAAGAGGCGGGCGACCACTTGTCGAACTTCTCCGACAGGGCCCGCACGGCCGCATCGCCATTGGCCTCGACCTCGGCCAGGATCGTTTCGACCGTCTGCCGCACCTGCGCGTCCGCTGCCTTGATGGCGCCCGCGTCCATGCCGCGCTTGAGATATCGAGCCATGGCGGTCTCCTCGTCTCTTGGGCGTGCAGCGCCGCCCGGTCTGATCGGCTGCGCCATTCTTGGACGAGGCTGCTGCCGCAAGGCAAGCCGCTCACGCAGTTTGGGCCTCGCGGAGCTTGCGATCGGAAATGGAAGAGGGACGCGCCCCGAACAATTGCGGTGTGGCCCGAATTGCCCTTGCCGCCGGCGAGCGCCCCTCTCCCGGCGCGCTGTCAGGAACCTGACGGGGCCGCACTCTGGGTGGCCAAGCGGGCGCTTTGTCGGCACCATTGCGGCAATTTATGAGCGGTGAGCACAAATCCTCACCCGGCGGTAATTCGTTACCCGCCCATTCCCGAGGTCGCCGGCAGTTTGCAGTGCCGCCTTACGCCTTCTTCGGCAGCTCGAGCAGCTCGATGCGGGCGCCGTCGGGCGCGCCCAGGAAAGCGAAGCGGACGCCGTTGGGCGACTTGATCGGCCCTTCCTGCAGCTTGGCGCCGAGCTTGTCGAGGCGGGCGATGTCGGCGTCGATGTCGTCGGACTCGATGGCGAAGTGCTCGAGGCCAAAGTGCGCGGTGGGGTCGGCCGGGCCCAGCTTCTCGCTGGTGCGGGCGTTCGAGATGCTCACGATCATACCGCCGTCGCCGCTGTTGCAGCGGATGAAGCGGTCCCCGAACACGCGCGTCTCGTCGCTGATGATCTTGAAGGCGAAGGCCTTCTCGTACCATTCCGCGGTCTTGCGTGGGTCGGGCGACTTGATGTGGATATGGTTGATCTTGAATGGCATGGGGTCCCTCCCTCGGCGCATGACAATCTCAAGCTCTTCGTAGCCTACCATCTTGGCGTGCGCATGCTAGGCTTCGGCAAACGACACGAGCGGAGGAGCGGCATGCCGACGGTGGGGCTGGTGGGCGTGGGGCTGATCGGGCGCGCCTGGGCCAACGTGTTCTCGCGCGGCGGTTGGGATGTGCGGATCTGGGACCCGGAGCCGCGCAGCGCTCGCTGCTGCGCCGGGGCTGATCGCGCAATCGCTCGAGGATGTAGGGCGGCACGGCCTCGCCAAAGACCCAGCGGCCGCCGCCAAGCGCGTCAGGACCGCGGCGTCGCTGGAAGAGGCCGTGCAAGACGTGGAGCTCGTGATCGAGAGCGGGCCGGAGCGCGTCGAGGTCAAGATCGACCTGTTCCAACGCCTCGATGCGGTGGCGGCGACCAATACCATCCTGGCCTCGTCGTCCTCGGCCATCGTCGCCTCGCGCTTCACGGAGAAGCTGAAAGGACGCCACCGCTGCCTCGTCGCGCACCCCGTCAACCCGCCGCACGTGGTGCCGATCGTGGAGCTTTCGGGGAGCCCGTGGACCTCGCCCGAGACGATCGCGCGGGCGCGGGCGATCTACGCGGGCGTCGGCCAGGTGCCGATCGTCGTGAAGAAGGAGATCGACGGGTTCATCCTCAACCGCATGCAGGCCGTGCTGCTGTCGGAGGCGCTGCGGCTGGTGGGCGAGGGCTACGTCTCCGCCGAGGACCTCGACAAGACCATCCGCGACGGCCTGGGCCTGCGCTGGTCGTTCATGGGCCCGTTCGAGACCATCGAGCTCAACGCGCCGGGTGGCATCCCCGACTACTGCGCGCGCTTCGGCGAGACCATGTTCGGGCTGGCCTCGCGGCCGGTGACGGCGGACGTGTGGGGCAAGGAGAACGTCGGCCGGGCGGTTGCGAGCTGGGGCCGCGCGCCGACCCCGCAGCAGATCCTCGACAAGCAGCGCTGGCGCGACGACCGCCTCGCCGCCCTTGTCGCGCACAAGAAAAGTCAGCCACAATCGAAATAGGTCATCCCGGCGCTTGTCGCCGGGATACATCGTTCAGCAAGCTTCGGAGCCAGCGGTTGGCTGGATCCCGGGCACGAGGCCCGGGGATGACAATGAGGAGACACCCATGGCGAAAGCCCGCAAAGTCATCATCACCTGCGCCGTCACGGGCTCGATCCACACGCCGTCGATGTCGCCGCACCTGCCGATCACGGCCGAGGAGATCGCGGACGCCGCCATCGGCGCCGCCGAGGCGGGCGCGGCGGTCGTCCACCTGCACGCGCGCAACCCGAAGGACGGCAGCCCGGACCAGTCGCCCGATGCGTTCGCGCCGTTCCTCAAGGTGATCAAGCAGCGCTCCGGCTGCGTCATCAACATCACGACCGGCGGCGCGCCGACCATGCCGATCGAGGAGCGCGTGCGGCCCGCCGGCGACCTTCAAGCCGGAGGTGGCGAGCCTCAACATGGGCTCCATGAACTTCGGCCTCTACCCCATGCTGGCGCGGCAGAAGGAGTTCAAATACGCCTGGGAGAAGCCGTATCTGGAGGGCTCGCGCGAGCGCATCTTCAGGAACACGTTCGCGGATATCGAATACATTCTGACCACCTGCGCCAACAACGGCACGCGCTTCGAGATCGAGTGCTACGACATCGGCCACCTTTATACGCTGCGCCACTTCGCCGACCGCGGCGTGGTGAAGCCGCCGTTCTTCATCCAGTCGGTGTTCGGCATCCTGGGCGGCATCGGCCCGCATCCCGAGGACGTGATGCACATGAAGCGCACGGCCGACCGGCTGTTCGGCGACGAGTACTCACTGGAGCGTGCTCGGCGCGGGCCGCAACCAGATGCCGATTGCGGCGCAGGCGGCGGCCATGGGCGGCAACGTGCGCGTCGGCATGGAGGACTCGCTGTGGCTCGGCCCCGGCAAGCTCGCCGAGAGCAATGCGGCCCAGGTCGCCAACGCGCGCAAGATCATCGAGGGGCTGGGGCTCGAGATCGCGTCCTCCGACGAGGCGCGCGAGATGCTGCAGCTCAAGGGCGGGGACAAGGTGGCGTTCTGAGATGTCGCTGGCCGGCAAGGCTGCGATCGTTACGGGCGGGGCCAAGGGTATCGGCTTCGCGATCGCCGATGACCTCGCACGGCGTGGCGCAGCCGTCCTCATTGCGGACCTCGAGGGAGCCGATGCCGCGGCCGAGCGGTTGCGTGCTGCCGGGCACCGCGCCGCAGGCCTGAAAGCCGATGTCGCCAGCGACGCCGATACCGCCGCCATGGCGATGGCCGCGTCGCCGAGTTCGGCGGCGTGGACATCCTCATCAACAATGCAGCCATCTTCTCTACGCTCAAGCGGCGGCCGTTCGAGGAGATCGACCCCGCGGAGTGGCGGCGCGTCATGGACGTCAACACGCTCGGGATCTTCCTGTGCTGCCGCGCGCTGCTGCCGGCGCTGAAAACACGCGGCGGAGGGCGCATCGTCAACATCTCCTCGGGCGTCGCCTTCAAGGGCAATCCCGGCATGGCGCACTACGTGGCGAGCAAAGGCGCGGTCGTGTCCCTGACGCGGGCGCTCGCCACCGAGCTCGGCCGCCACAACATCCTGGTCAACAGTGTGGCGCCCGGCTTCACGCTGAGCGAGGGCGTGCTCGAGAACCCCGAGCTGATCGAGGGCGTGCGCGAGGTCTCGACACGCACGCGGGTGTTGGCGCGCGACATGACGCCGGCCGATCTGGTGGGCGCCGTCGCGTTCTTCGCTGGCGCCGATTCCGCCTTCATCACCGGCCAGACCATCGTCGTCGACGGCGGGGCCTATTTCCACTGACCAACTGCGCCAGGAGCCATGAAGCCAACATGACATCGCAGATCCCAGTTATCGACCTGACCGATGCCCGATCGAGCGATCGCGCGGCACGCCTGCGCCTGGGTCAAAAGATCGACCGCATCTGCACTGAGATCGGCTTCTTCACCATCACCGGCCACGGCGTCCCCGCCGACGTGATCATGGCTCTGAACCGGACCGCGCACGAGTTCTTCGCGCTTCCCATGGAGGAGAAGCAGGAGGTGATGCCGGCCGACATCAAGAGCCCGCGGGGCTACAAGCCGGTCGGCTACGAGGCGCTGGGATACGGCAACGCCAACATGACGCCGCCCGACCTCAAGGAATACTACCACCTCGGCCGCGAGAGCTGGCCCGACGAGCCCTATTTCACCAGCGCCGAGGGTCGACGCTATTTCATCAAGAACGTGTGGCCGCGCCGGCCGGCGGGTTTCGCCGACGCTGCCGGGCGCTATTACGGCGAGATGGAGCGACTGGTCGGCAGCCTGATGCGAGTTGTCGCGCTCGGCCTCGGCATCGACGAGCACTTCTTCGACGACAAGATCGACAAGCACATCACGGCGATGCGCCTCAACTTCTACCCCGAGGTGAAGGAGCCGCCCAAGCCCGGCCAGCTGCGCGGCGGCGAGCATACCGACTATGGCCTGCTTACCATCCTCAACGGCGAGAACGTGCCGGGCGGCCTGCAGGTGCAGACACGCAAGGGCGCGTGGATCGATGTGGAGACCGACCCCAGCAATTTCGTGTGCAACATCGGCGATCTTCTCATGCGCTGGACCAACGACCGCTGGGTGTCCAACATGCACCGCGTGGCGACGCCGCCGGGTAGCGCAGCGGGCGCCAGGCGGCTGTCGATGGCCTTCTTCCACCATCCCAACTACGACGCGCTTATCGAGTGCATCGCTCCGCCGGGCAAAGCCAAGTATCCCCGTGTGCTGTCGGGCGAATATCGCGATCTCAAGTACAAACAGACGCGGCTGGTCGATACCGCGCAAAAGGCTGCTACCGGGTAGCTTCGCGAGCCCTTGGCTCAACGGCACACTATAGCCGTGGCCGTCCTTCGCTCGCCCGAGCGCCGGCCTCTCGCAGCAGCGCGGCCACCTCGTCGTCCGAGACCTGCGTGAAGTCGCGATAGAAGGCGCCGACGGAGCCAAAGTGGCGTGGGGCAGCGAGGCAGACGACCTCGTCGGCCTCGCCCTTGAGCATCGCCAGCGCATCTTGCGAGGCGACCGGGGTGGCAGCGATCAGCCGGGCAGGTTTGCGCCGCCTCAGGTGACGGAGCGCTGCCTGCATGGTCATGCCGGTCGCTACGCCGTCGTCGACGACAATTACCGCCCGTCCCTCGGGGTCGACGCCCGGGCGCAGGGACGCATACTCCAGCCGGCGCCGCTCCACGGTGGCAAGCTCGCGGGTAGCCTGCGCTGCAACGAAATCGGCGTCGAGGCCGAGCTCGTGCACGATGGCATCGTTGAGGACGATCTCCGGCTCGTCACCGTCGGCAATGGCGCCGATGGCGAGCTCGGGCTGATCGGGCGCGCCGATCTTGCGCACGAAGGCGACATCGAGGGGCGCCCGCAGCGCACGCGCAATCTCGGCCGCGACCGGCACGCCGCCGCGTGGCAGGCCGAAGACCAGGGGCGCAGCCAAGTGCATGGCCGCCATCCGCTCGGCCAGGAGCCGCCCAGCCTCGGCACGATCGGCGAACATCCGTCTTCGGTTCAAGACCATGCTCGATGCAACATCGCGGGCTTTCGGGCGTTGACTTTTCTCAACTCGTTCGCGCCAACTCCAAGAGAAATTTGTCGCGACAGGAGACGCGGCGCAGACGCCAGACTAGCGCAATTTCATGACGAGAGCAGCGCATGACCATGACCGGCGTCAATGACCAAGACGGCGAGCCCGCGCAGGCGGAGGTGTCAGCGTTCCTGTCCACGTGGGCCGGTGCCGGCCGCCAGTTCACGACGCACGGCGCCCGCGTGTTCGTCGCCGGGGACGAGGCGCTCAAGATCAAGCGTGCCGTGCGCTACCCCTATCTCGATTTCTCGACGCTGGAGCTGCGCCGCCGGGCGTGCGAGCGCGAGATGGAGGTGAACCGCGCCAATGCACCCCAGATCTACCTGGGATTGGTGGCGATCACGCGCGAGGCGGACGGGCGCCTTGCCATCGGAGGTGCCGGCGCGCCCGTCGAGTGGGCCGTGCGGATGCGCGCCTTCGATCAGGCCGATCTGCTGGGCGCCAGGGCCCGCGCGGGCGAGTTGGACCCGGCCATTGCCAAGGCGGTGGCGGAAGCCGTGCTGGCCTCGCATGCCCGGGCGCCTGTCGCTCGCAACATCAACTCTGCGGGCCGCCTCGAGGCCGTCGCCGATCAGCTCATTGCCGGTTTCGCCCAGCATGCGACGGTGTTCGCCGCGACCGATCGGGAGACGTTTGCAGACCGGGTGAAGGCCCAGCTGGCGCGCGCACGCCCCTGCCTCGCGCGGCGCGCCGAGGCTGGCTGCGTGCGACGGGGGCACGGCGACCTCCACCTCGACAACATTGTGCTCTGGCAGGGAAGGCCGGTGCTGTTCGATGCCCTCGAGTTCGACGAGGATCTGGCAACCATCGATACGCTCTACGACCTCGCCTTCCTGCTGATGGACCTCGAGCAGCGCGGCCGCCGCCTGAGCGCAAACCGCCTCCTCAACCGTTACCTTTGGCATGGTCATAGCGACCTCGACATCGAGGGGCTCGCGGCCATGCCGCTGTTCCTTGGGCTCAGGGCCGGCGTGCGTGCACTGGTGGCCGCCGATAAGCTATCGCTCGCGGGCACCGGCACTGATGGCAAGCGCGCCGAGACGCAAGCCTACCTCGATGCCGCGCTCGGCTTCCTCGATCCGCCGCCGGCCCATATCGTTGCTGTCGGCGGACTGTCGGGCACCGGCAAGTCGACGCTCGCTGCGGCTCTGGCGCCCGACCTCGGAGCATCACCGGGGGCCGTGCATTTGCGCAGCGATGTGGAGCGCAAGTTGATGCTGGGGGTGGAGGAGACCGTGCAGCTCGGGCCCGAGGCCTATACGCCGGAGGCAAATATCCGCGTCTACGCGGCCCTGATGTGCAAGGCGCGGCTGGCCGTGGCCGCGGGTCACGCGGTCATCATCGATGCGGTTTTCCCAAGCGAAGGCGAACGTCAAGACGCGCAAGGCCTAGCGGCAGAGCTTGGCGTACCGTTCCAGGGGTTGTGGCTGACGGCCCGGCGCGAGGTGCTGCTGGCGCGAGTTGCCGCCCGAAAGGGGGATGCCTCTGACGCCACACCGGACGTTGTGGAGCAGCAGCTCGCCCGGCAGATGCGGGCCGCCGTCCTGGACCGAGATCGAAGCTGGCGGCGGCGAGGTTGAGACACTCGAGGCGGCGCGGCGCGCATTTGCCTTCGGAGAATTGCGCCGATCCGCGCCTTTGTCGAAATGAACTTACCCTTGCCCGTCCACCTCGGCGAAACCAAAGATCGACACGATGTGGATGAGCTGGGTGTAGCCGTAAATCGTGGCGCTGGCCGTCGCCGATGGCGGCCGGCGACTTCTCGCTGGATCAACCCTTCCCTCAGGCCACCGTCAGCGCGAGCCAGGCGCCGGACGCTGCCAGCGCCGCCACCCAGATAGCGTCGATGTTGACCCAGGCCTGGCGCAAGATCGCCACCCCGATCCACTCGTATACGGCGCCGGCAACCGCGCCCGTGACAGCCAGCATGGCGACCGTGTGCACGGCAACGCCGGCAAGGGCAAGGGCGCCCGGGCCGACGCCTTGTCCGGAGGCGCCCGCCGGAAAACACAGCGGCATGAGCACCGGCCACAACATCAGCCCGGCGCCGTGAGCGGTTGCCATCAGGAAAGACCACACGGAGAGGCCCATCAGGCCCGCTTGCATGCCGAAGCGTACGCGATGGCGATGTCCCCAGCGCCAGTGGTAGCCGGCCCAACCCAGCAGCAGCAGGCCCGCGCCGATCCGCAGCACGCGCGTGTCGAGCAGGATTCCCGCCGCCACGAACGCACCTGCAACCGCGCCGATGGCGAGCGCATGCCCGAGCGCGATCGGCAGCAGGGCTAGGTAAACGGTCGCGCGGCTCTGCCGGTGCAGGCCGAGCGCCACGGCAAACAGCCAGCCCATGGCGGGGTTGAGACCGTGGAATGCGCCGAGCGCCGCGAGGGCAAGCCAGGACCAGAACTCGCCTTGCGGTATCACACTGGTCAAGCGGACCTTCGGCCCGCACCGATCCGGAACGCGATGGGCACAGTCAAGCCGTCACCGTCCTTGTAGGATAGAGCCAGGCGCTCGAATGCCGTGCGTATGGCCTCGAGCGTCGATGCATCCTGGCTCCTGAGCGCGGCTCCCGTCAGCGCCATGCTGTTGAGGCCGCCTTCCCACATCTCGTCTGCGCTGTTGAACCGATGCGTCCCCGTTTGTCCCTCGAGCGTGACATCGATCAAGCCCGCCTCGCGCAACAGGGCTGCGAGCGCCAAGGGATCGCAAAACCTGAGCATGGAGTGTTTGGCTGGCAGATCGGGCGCCGGCGCCGCGCCCACCTCCGCGATCGCGTCGCGAAACAATCCCTGGACACGCTGCCGGCCCGGCGCATCCCACCATGCGAAGGCCATGCGCCCGCCCGCCTTCAGCACGCGCAGGCATTCCGCGACTGCCGCTTCCGGAAGCGGAAAATGCCCCAAGCCGAAGCTGCAGACCAGCGCGTCGAACGACTGGTCGGCAAACGGCAGGTGCTCGACATCGGCTTCACGGAACTCGATTGCCGGATTGAGACGACCAGCCAAGGCGACCATACGCGGCGAAAGATCGACGCCAACCGGCCGGGCCCCGCGCCGCAGGGCAGCGGCGGCGACAGATCCAGGGCCGCTCGCGACGTCCAAGACCCGCATGCCGGGCGAGAGCCCAACAGCGTCGAGCAGCGGTTCCGACGCGAGCAAGGTGACGGGCGTAAAGAAATCGTAGTAACGCGCCGCCACGGCATCATGCTCGCGCCGCTCGAAGCCGCGCAACCGCTCTGCGTCCTCCATTGTCAGGCCTGTTGCGGCCATCGAGCGTTCTCCGCGCAGGTGCTTCTCACGGGTAGCAGTAGGAGTCCGACGAGCAGTCGCCGCCCTCGAGCCGCACCTGGTGCGGACGATGCGACTTGGGCCATTTGACAAAGAACTTCTTGTCGAAGGCGATACCGCCCTCCGGCTTGGCATCGAGCTTGACCATCCAACCCTCGATGCCCGCGGGATAGAACTGGGGATCGATGGCTCCGTAGAGCGAGTTGGTGAAGTAGATGCGCCGCCCGTCCCGGCTCACCTCCACCATCTGCGGCCCGCCGTTGAGAGCTCCGTTCTTGGCGCCCGGATGCGGGGCTTGCGAGACGATGCCGCCAATCCTGATCTTGCCAGTGAGCTTGGGCTTGAAGGGGTCAGAGACGTCGTACTGATGGAGGTCGCCAGTGCCCCAGCAGGCGACATATAGGAATTTGTCGTCCATCGACAGGTCGATGTCGGTGACGAGCGGTGGCACGGCCTTGAAACCCTTGAGCACCGGCGGCAGATCGTCCTCGCTCGCCGGCTCGGCCGGAATCTCGATCACCTTCTTGACCGCCCACTTGGCCCCGTCCTTGTACCAGGTCCAGATCGAGGACGAGAGGTTCTCCAGGCTGATGACGCAATTGACAAACCCATAGGCCTTCCTGGGATCGTGGGCTGGGCGCAGCTCGAACACCAGCTGGTACTTGTCGCCGAAATCGATGGTCTGCAGGTGCTTCCTCTTGTGCAGGTCCCAGAAGTGGAGCCGGCGGCCGTACTTGGCGCCGAGCAGCACCTCGGGAATCAAACCGTTCTCGAAGGTGTCGGGCGTGCCCCACTCGCTTGTGACGAGCGTATCGTGGCCGAGATGCCACCAGGCATCGTACGCGAAGTGCTGCGGGCCCCGGTCCATCTCCCACTGCCCGCGCACTTCAAAAGTCTCGTGGTCCATCAGGAACACGCCACCTGGCCCCTTGCCCTCGCGGTTGCCGAGCGCCGCCACGTAGATGCCCTCCGGCCCGCAGTGCACGGTGTGGGGGCGCGTGTAGCCGGCTTTGTCAGCAACTTCCTCGGGCTCGATCACCTTGACGATCTTGGGCTTCTTAGGATTGGGCTTGGTGTCGAGGATGTGGATGCGCGAAGAGCGCAAGCCGGGCACGACGAGATAGCGCCGCTCCGCGTGCGGGTGGGGCGCGTTGGGGCACAGGCAGGATGAGCAGGCGTTCCAGCCGAAGTGATGCAGCTCGTCGCCGACGTTGGGCATCTCCACATTGCCGATGATCTTGGAGTAGCTCTTCGACTTTGGGTCCACATCGACGACGGCGATGGCATCGGGCTTCTTGCGAGCAGGATCGAAGGCAGCGACGTAGGCTAGCGTCTCCGGCTCGGCCTTCATGGCCATGCGGGGCGAGGGATAGAAACTCGGATCGGGCTTCCAGGTTGCCATCACAAACCTCCCGTGTTGGTGCAACAGGCTGCCATCGCGCGCCAGCTGGGCCCGTCTGCAAGCACCTTACGCCCAGTGTGACGTCGGATCGATGGGCTTTTTGAGTCGACCGGCACCGCGTGTCGGCCGCAGAGCTTCGACACTGGATGGCGCGATGTCATGGCCCGCCGTAGTGTGCGGACCGGCACTGCCGGTGCGATCTCCACGCGGCTGGCGAAACGCGACTATGGCAGGGGAAGTGGCTTTGCGCGTGCTGCTGACGGGTGCAACGGGCCTGATCGGGCGCGCGGTGTTGGCGGCGCTGCATGGGGATGGACATGCGGTGGTGGCGGTCGCTCGCGGCGCCGCGTCGACAAATCTCCTGTCAGCGGCGGCAGCATGCGTCGTACTCGACATTGCACGGGCCACCCGCGCAGCCGACTGGCTGCCGCATCTTGCCGGCATCGACGCTGTCGTGAACTGCGCCGGTGTGCTGCAGGACAGCCCTCGCGACTCCACCGCCGGCGTGCACACGCAAGGACCCGCAGCCCTGTTTACCGCCTGCGAGCAGGCGGGTGTGCGGCGCGTCATCCAGATCTCCGCGCTCGGGGTCGATCGCACCGCCGCCGCAACCGAGTTCGCCCGTACCAAGCTTGCCGGCGACCAAGCGCTGATGGCGCGCGCGCTCGAGTGGGTGGTGCTACGGCCCTCGGTGGTGGTGGGGCGGCAGGCCTATGGCGGCAGCGCGTTGTTGCGTGGACTGGCGGCGCTGCCCCTGCTGCCGCGCGTGGAAGGGACGGGGCCGCTGCAGGTGATCCAGCTCGACGACCTCGTGCGCACGGTGCTGTTTTTCCTCAAGCCGGATGCGCCAGCGCGCGTTGCACTGGAGATCGTGGGGCCCGAAGCTTTGTCGCTGGAGGACGTGCTCGCAACCTACCGTCGATGGCTGGGCTACGGCGAGGCCCGCTTCGTGACGGTCCCCTCCTGGACGGAGCGGGCCATGGTTTGGATCGGAGACCTGATCGGCCTCCTCGGCTGGCGGCCGCCGCTCAGGTCAACGACACGCGCAGAACTCGCGCACGCTGCGGTTGGCGATCCGGGTCCATGGCGGAGCCTGACGGGCATCGAGCCGCGCACGCTGCGCGCCGCACTGGCAGCGGAGCCCGTCTCCGTGCAGGAGCGCTCGTTCGCTCGGCTGTATTTTCTGAAGCCGGCGACACTGGGCGTTCTGTCGTTCTATTGGATCGTCACGGGTCTGGTCGCGCTGGGCCCCGGTTGGGACGCGGGCGTGGCCCTCATCAGAGACGCGGGCTTCAAGGCAGCTGGTCCCCTGACGGCCACCGGCGCCATCGCCGACATAGTGATCGGTGCCGGCATCGCAGTGCGGCGCACGGCGAAGGGAGCCCTCTGGGCCGCGCTGGCACTCTCGGTTGCCTACCTAGTGCTTGCCACGCTGCGGCTGCCGGGGCTTTGGGCCGACCCAGTGGGGAGCCTCGTCAAGGTCCTTCCGATCATCGTGCTCAATGTTGTAGCGCTGGCGACCCTGGACGAGCGCTGATGACGGTCTACCTTGCCCTCAAGTACCTGCACATCATCGGCGCCACCGTCCTGCTCGGCACCGGTGCAGGTATCGCTTTCTTCATGCTGCTGGCGCACCGCACCGGCGAGGCGGCAGTGGTGGCGGCAGTGGCCCGCATCGTCGTTATCGCCGATTTCGTATTCACGGCCACCGCCGTCATCGCGCAACCCGTCACCGGCGTGCTGCTGACATGGACGATCGGCTACTCGCTCAGCGACGGCTGGATCGTGTTGTCGGTGCTGCTCTATCTCTTGACCGGCGCCTTCTGGCTGCCGGTGGTGGGCATGCAGATGCGCATGCGCGATCTGGCGGCGGCTGCCGCGCGCGAGGGCCGACCGCTGCCGCAGGGCTATCATTGTCTGTTCCGGCTGTGGTTCGCCTTCGGCTTCCCGGCTTTCGGCGCCGTGCTCGCCATCTTCTGGCTCATGATCGCCCGGCCGCAGCTGTGGTGAGCGTCCCCGCCGCGACGAAGCACCCGGTGGGCCCACTGTCGAAATCATGACACGGTTGCGCGCTTGAATGGACGGAAGAACGGGACCCGGGGGATCTGAGCGAATGCGCACCAAGTTTGTGCCGGTCGTCGTGCTGTGCCTTCTGCCGAACGCCGGGCATGCCGGCGCGCTGGAGAACTCGCTCAAGAAGCTCGCCCCCGAGGAGAGAGCTCATCAGGCATGCGTCATAAAGGGCATGGCCACTCTGCGCCGGGACAAGCGCTTGCCGCGCGCCGATCGGGTGAAGACGGCCGTTTCCGGCGCTGCGGTGTTCGATGGCACAGTGGTGACAGCAAACGGCGGAGCCGTGCGCGCAAAGGGCCGCTGGTTCGCTCTGAAGTTCGTGTGCAAGGTGACCGCCGACCAGATGAAGGCGACGTCATTCGACTACGAGCTCGGCTCGGAGATTCCCGAGACGAAATGGGAATCCTACGGCTTGTGGCGATAGGGAGGTAGCCCCCGCACGAGGCTGCTGGGCAGCCGCTCATTTTTCTGGCAAGTTTGCCGCTTGACGTTAAGGGCAGGGGGACGCCGCAATGAGCCACCGCGCACCGGTAACGGACTGGTTGACCGACTGGGACCATCTCGACCCCAGATGGATCGAGGACCCGTTTCCGATCTGGGAGGGCATCCGCGCCTCGAAATGCCCGATCGCTCACACCGGGCGCTTCAAGGGCGCCTATTTGCCGACCCGCTACGAGGACATCCGTGCCATCGCCTATGACCCGGAGCATTTCTCCTCCAGGCAGGTGGTCGTTCGGGACGAGCAGCTCGTCAGCGGCGGCGGGGCCCCGCCCATCACCTCCGACCCGCCGCGGCACCGGGTGGCGCGCATGGCATTGCTGCCGCCGTTCACGCCGCAGGCAATCGACAAACTCATTCCCAAGGCACGCGCCATTTGCAATGAGTTGATCGACGCCTTCGTTGCCAAGGGCGGCTGCGACGCAGCTGTCGACTACGCCCAGCACCTTCCCGTTCGCGTCATCGCCCACATGCTTGGCATCCCCGACAGCGACGGCGACCGCTTCCGCAAGTGGATCCACGATATCCTCGAGGTCGGCACGAGCGACCACTACGTGCTGGAACAGGGGTTTGCTGAGCTGACGGACTATTTCAGGGGGCATATGGAGTTGCGCCGCATCGAGCCCGGCGACGACTTGATCAGCTACCTGCTCGGCGCCAAGTATCCCGACGGGCAGCCCTTCAAGGAAACCCATATCCTGGGCACGCTGCGCCTGCTGCTGGTAGCCGGCATCGACACCACGTGGAGCGGCATCGGCGCCTCGCTCTGGCATCTCGCCAAGACGCCGTCGGATCGCCGCCGGCTGGTCGAGGAGCCGGAGCTGATCCCCACCGCCATCGAGGAGTTCCTGCGCGCCTTTGCGCCCGTCACGATGGCCCGCCTCGTCGCCAAGGACACCGCGATCAACGGCTGCACCTTCAAGGAAGGAGAGATGGTCATGCTCCCCTTCCCGGCCGCCAATCGCGATCCCGCCATGTTCCCCGACGCCGACAAGGTCATCATCGACCGCAAGGAGAACCGGCACGCGGCCTTCGGGCTCGGCATCCACCGCTGCATCGGCTCGAATTTGGCGCGCATGGAGATGACGGTGGCGGTCGAGGAGTTCCTCAAGCGCATCCCCGACTTCGAGCTTGCGGGCGAGGCATCATGGTCGGCGGGCGCCGTTCGCGGGCCACGGCGCATCCCCATGACGTTCCGTTAGACCTACCGCGGCAGGAGCGCGCCGTCCGCGATCCTACGAGAGGGTCGCGATTTCTTTGCGCTTTATGAGCGCGAAGTCGATCTCGGCGCCCAGGCCCGGCTTGTCGATGGCGTGCACGAGGCCTTTGCCGTCGACCTCGATGTCCTCGAGGAGCCCGTATTTCTGGGCTCCCGACGGCAGCAACACCTCGAAATACTCGCAGTTCCTGATCGCCATGATGAGGTGGAGGTTGGCCACGTTGTTGAGCGAGTTGCCGCCGTGGTGCACCTCGTAGTTCATGTGGAAGCCCTCCGCGAGGTGGGCGGTCTTGAGGCAGGCGGTGAGCCCGCCCTTCACGGCCACGTCGCCGCGCAGGTAATCTGTGGCCTGCTGGATGAGCCAGGGCGCGTAGGCCGTGTGGCCGCCGGGCGCATACTCGGTGGCAAGGATCGGGATCGAGAGCTTCTGGCGCAGCTTCACGTAGTTGGTTAGGTCGTCCTCCACCAGCGGGTCCTCGTACCAGTAGAAGCCCTGCCGCTCGATTGCCTGGCCCACCCTGAGCGCTTCGACGTAGCCGTAGGACCAGGTCGAATCGAGCATCAGCCGGTATTCGTCGCCGACCGCCTTGCGAACGGCCTCGCAGATCTTGATGTCGGTTTGCCATTCAGTCGGCGGGTGGATCTTGTAGGCGGTCCAGCCGCGCGCCTTGAAAGAGAGCGCCTCCTCGCAGTAGGCCTGGGGCGAGGGCAGCACGGCCGAGCTGGCATAGGCTGGCACGCTTTCGCGGTAGCTCCCCATCAGCCGGTGCACCGGCATGTTGGCGATCTTGCCCGCCAGATCCCAGAGCGCCACGTCGACTGCACCGAGCGCGCGCAGCTGGTTGTTCATGCGCATGCGCGACCACATGCGCTGGAAGTGGCGCTCCCGGTCGAGCGGGTGCTCGCCCAGCAGCATCGGCTTGACGATCCTGATGATGAGATTGGCATCGCCGCTGGCGGGTCGACTCGATGAGCCGAGGAAGCTGTGACCCTCGACGCCCTGGTCGGTCCTGATGGTGACGAGGCCGAGGTCGCTTCTGCCGGCGAAGCGCCCGCTGTGGCGGCCGTATTGCGTTGCGGGGATGTCGTCCCACGCAAACAGCGTGACGCTGATGTCGGTGATCTTCACGGGCGGCCCTCCCCCATCGCTCTTTTGTCGACGCCATCTCGGACCCGGGGCCCCAGCATTGTCAACGCCGCAGACGCTGACGCTACAGGGCCGGCTTGGCCACGATGCCGAGACCCTGGAGGTAGATCAGGGTTGCGGCCTCCAGCAGCTCCTCCGGTGCCATCGGCAGGGTGCGGCGCGCCGCATCGCCGCGCGCAAACAGGCTGGCGATGCCGTGCGAGAGCGACCAGATGTGCAGCGCCATCATCATGGCGGGCGGACGTTTGGCCGCCGGGATGGCGGCGACGACAGCCTCGCAGGCGCCGCGCAGGACGGCAAAGGCGCGGTCGCCAGCCTCCTGCAGCTCCCGGTGGTCGCCGATGGAGATCCCCGACTCGAACATGGCCGAGAAGTAGGCGGGCTCGGCGTGGGCGAACGCCAGGTAGGCTCGACCCATGCGCTCGAGGGCAGCGAGCGGGCTCGGCCGGCCCCCGTCCCAGGCGGCGGTGAGACTCTGCTCGAAGCGCTCGAACCCGCGCCGGGCCACGTCGGCCATCAGCGCGTCGCGATCACGGAAATGGCGGTAGGGCGCGGCCGGGCTCACGCCGGCGGCACGCGCAGCTTCGGCGAAGGTGAACCCCGCCGGGCCCTTCTGGGCAATGAGATCGAGGGCGGCGCTGATCAGCGCCTCGCGCAGGTTGCCGTGATGATAGCCCCGGCGTCCGCCTGGGCCGTCCCGATGCCAGCTCATGGCCGGTTCTAACCAGAGTTTGTTGGCGATGCCAACAGAAGCTGGAACTGGGTGGCAGGAGGAGCACTTGTATTTGTGGCGCAGGACCGGCCCAGGATAGGTAGCGTGCGCGAATCAAACCGCCACAAAGGTCGCCGTTGCCATGACCCTGCTCCAGATCGAGGCGCTTGCGATTGCAGCAGCCATGCTCTGTCTCTTCGTTTGGGACCGCTGGCGCTACGATGTGGTCGCGCTCCTGGCCCTGGTGGCCGCCACCCTGACCGGGGTCGTGCCGGCAGAGAAGGCATTCGACGGGTTTGCGCACCCCGTCGTCGTCATCATCGTTTCGGTTCTCATCATCAGCCGCGCCATTGCACGATCAGGCGCGCTTCATGGCGTCATGCGCCGGCTTTTGCGCAGCGCCACCTCTCCCTCGTTGCAGATCGCCGTGCTCACCACCGTCGTGACCTTCCTCTCCGCCTTCATCAAGAATGTCGGCACGCTCGGCATCTTCATGCCGATCGCCATCCAGACCGCGCGCAAGAGCGGAAATTCCCCCTCGATCTACCTGATGCCGCTGGCATTCGGCTCGCTGATCGGGGGCACGATCACGCTGGTGGGCACCTCGCCGAACTTGCTCATCTCCGCCATCCGGCAAAAAGAGCTGGGCAAGCCGTTCGAGATGTTCGACTTCGCCCCTGTCGGGTTGCCGCTGGCATGCATCGCCGTGGCATTCCTGGCGGTGGCATGGCGCCTGCTGCCGCGCAACAGGACTGGCAGCGCCGGCGAGGATGAGAAGTTCGACGTCGAGCGCTACATGACCGAGCTGCGCGTGACGGAGGGCTCCTCCTTCATCGGCAAGACGGTCGGCAACCTGGAGGATATGGAGGAGGGCAATTTCATCATCACCGCCATCATCCGTGAGGGCGGCCACTACTATATTCCGTCGCGGTCCTGGAACCTGTTCGAGGGCGACATCCTGGTCGTGCAGGGCGGCTCGGACGTGGTCAAGAACATGGTCGATGCCGGCCGCCTGGAGCTGGTCGGCTCCGAGCAGATGGAGCCATTGAAGAAAGAGCTCGGCGACATGGAGACGATCGAGGCCGTCGTCGGGCCCGATTCAATCCTGATCGACCAGACCGCCGCTGAGATCCGGTTGCGCCATCACTACACTCTCAATCTGCTGGCCGTGAGCCGGGCCGAGGAGCAGAGCCTCAGGCGCCTGCGGTCGCATCGCTTCGACGTTGGCGACATCGTTCTCCTGCAAGGCTTTCAGAAAAGCTTGCCGGCGACGCTCGCCGAACTCGGCTGCCTGCCGCTTGCCGATCGCAACCTGGGGCTCGGCCGGCGACGGAATGCGCTCATCTCGATCGGCATCCTGTCCGTGGCGATCATGGCGATGGTGCTGCATGTCGTTCCCGCCCAGATCGCATTCTTCGCCGCTGCCGCGGTGATCGTCATCTCGCAGCAGATCACGCTCAAGACGGCCTATTCCGCCATCGAGGGGCCGGTGGTCGTCATGCTGGGCGCTTTGATCCCCGTGGGCGAGGCGCTCAGGGACACGGGCGTGACCGACATCCTTGCGAACCACCTTGCGGCCGCCGCCATGCTGCTGCCGGGCTTCCTCGCGGTAGCACTGATCCTGGTCGTGTCGATGCTGGTCACGCCCGTGCTTCACCACGCGCCGGCGGTGCTGGTGATGGGGCCGATTGCGGCGGTGGTGGCGAAGAACCTCGGCTACAGCGCCGATCCATTCCTGATGGCGGTCGCGCTCGGGGCAGCGTGCGACTTTCTCACTCCGATCGGCCACCAGAACAACCTGCTGGTGATGGGGCCGGGCGGATACCGCTTCGGCGACTATTGGCGCCTCGGCCTGCCCCTGTCGATCATGGTGGTGCTGGTCGGCACGCCCCTCATCATGCTGGCCTGGCCGTTGTGAGAACCGGCAACGGGTTCAAACCTGGCGGCGCAGGAGCCGGCTGCGGAAGTAGAATGCAATCGCGAGAATCGCCAGCGACGTGAAGACGAACAGCGGCCGCGCGCCGAAGCGGTCCACGACGGGCGCACCCAGCGCTACGCCTGCCGATTGCCCTCCAAAGAGCGCGAAGGCGAACAGCGACATCGCGAGCCCGCGCGATTCGGGGGCCATCTGCGTGGCGTTGGTCTGTAGCGTGTTGTGCAGCATGTAGAAGCCAAGGCCGACGAGCGCGATGGCTGGCGGGCCCAGCCACACCCAGGGCATGACGGCGAGGGTGGCATAGCCCGCCGAGAGGGATACCGCACCGATCGCCGCGATCCCCGGTTGCCCCAGACGTGACACCACTGCGCCGGCGGTCGAGGCGTAAAGCAGGGCTCCGATGCCAAATGACGCCAGCACCGCGCCCACCAAGCCGAGGCTCAGTCCGAAACGCCCATGCAGCTCAGCGCCGACATAAGCGAAAGCGCCGAACATCACCATGCCCTCGAGGAACACGCTGCCCAGCACGATGCGCACCCAGGGATCTGCCAGCACGCGCCCAGCGGCGGCGGCCGACTGAGCCCAGCGCACCTTGGTCGGCGCAGATGCGGAAATGCCGAGGCGGCGCATCTCGCCGATGAGCAGCAGGCCCGCCGCCGCATGGGCGAGCCCCATCACCACCAGCGTCCCTCGCCAGCCGATCAGGTCGCCCATCAGGCCGCCTGCCGCCTGGCCGAACACGATCCCCAGGATCTGACCGGAGATATAGCGCGCCAGCACCGCCTGGCGGCGCTCGTAGGGCACGACGTCGCCGATCCAGGCGATGGCCACCGGGATGACGGCGGCCGCTCCTGCACCAGCCAGAAACCGAGCCGCCGCCAGCGGAGCAAGGCTCGGCATGGCCGCCGACACCATGGTGGCGGCACCGGCCCACAGGGAGCCGAGCACCACCATCTTGAGCTTGCCACGCGCATCGCCCAGCGGTCCGATCACCACCTGGAGCAGGCCGTAGGCGAGAGAAAAGGCCATCACGACCGTGGCGGCCGTGCCGATGCTGACGCCGAGCTCGCCCGCCATCTGCGGCAGCAACGGATCGCACACGCGCAAGTTCGCTGCGCTCGCAAACGCGCCGAACGAGAGGATGGCAATCGCCCGCGTCGGCGTGGCGCCGGCACCGGTCGATGTGGTCGAGCTCAACGGCTTGCCTTTCGATGACTACTGGAGGAGCGCAAGCAAGATCCGTTGCTACTGGGGGACGTAGCAAATGTCGAGACGCGCGGCATGAGATCGCCGGTGGGCGCTTGGCAGATGCGCTACTTGCAGATGCGGCCCTCGCCGTCGCGGCCGTGACGGGCAAGGTCGAGGTGGAAGTGGTCGCGGTGGTAGGAGTCGTAGCTGGGACCCAGCACGGTGGTGAAGACGTTGCAGGCGCCGTCGTGCACCGAATGCAGGAAGCCGCGCTCGGCCCAGGCCCCCCACCAGCCCGTCTTGACGCGCACGGTGCGGCCGTCGGCCAGGACGAAGGCCGATATGTCGACGGCGTTGGCGTGGCCGTGCTCGGACAAACGTGCCCCCGGCACGCCGTTCATGCCACGACAGGAATAGGATGCCGCAACCTTGAGCTCGACGACCGATTGACCGAAGTAACGGCGGGCGGCCGGGGCTACGATGTTCTCGACCCAGTGGTCGACGGCCGGCACCATCGGACAGCGCAGCAGTGCGGGCGGACGCAATTCAACGCTTCCATGCGCCGCCGCCGCCACCGAGAAGGGCTTGAGGGCCCCGCACACGCTGGGACCGCCGAGCGCCGCGCGCGCGGCAACGAACGGGCTCTCCCGTACCAGGCCCGACTGCAGACAGGCGCGCTCCTCGTCGGCCCGCCAGGGCTCGTCCTGGGCGATGAAATTCGGCCCCTGGCTGCACGCCCAAAGGGACAGCACGACGGGCAGCAGCAACGCAAGACGGACGCGGGACAGGGACATGGGGGGAGATAGATGCCGCCAACGCTCTTAAGCTTGCGTTAACCACCCCTTCCCCGCCATCCCGATACTCGAGCTTTGCGGCGGCTTTACGGAGCCCGGCATTTTCGGCCAACCGAGATCGAGCCATCCGGCACGAAAGATCTTCGGGGGCTACACCTCAGTTCGGGAACCGACCGTCCATGTAGCGCTGCCACTGCTTCTCGCCGACCATGCAGTCACTTTGTCCCGGCTGACCGCCCGCTTGCACGCGGATGAGGTGGGCGGGCGGCTCGTCGCCGGCAATCTCCAGCAGCAGCTTGCGGCGCGTGGCGGAGAGGAACTCGCTCTTGTTCTTGATCGGGATCATGAAAGCGCCGGTGCCGCCGATCACACAGTCGCTGTAGTATTGATCGAGATCGGCGAGATCGAAGAAGCCCGTCGGCAGCTTGAGCATGATCGGCAGGCCGTTGATGGTGACGCCCTTGGCGACAAGCTCGTCGCGGGCTGGCACCACGGGCAGACCTGCGTTGTTGGGTCCGTCGCCGGAGACGTCGATTACGCGGCGGATGGGTCGGGTGCCACTCGATTCGAGCAGCCGCCCCGAATGCTGTAGGGCGCGGGAGATCGACGTCATGCGCGCGCGCGAGATCGGCGCGGCCTCCAGACGGTCGGCGAGCGCAATAGCTGCCCGCGGCCCATCGATCACGACCCAGGGGACGACCACCTGCTGGCTCGCAGGCCCTGCCCATTCAAGGTAGGTTACGGCAACGCGTCCGTTGGGTCCGGAGGTGACGGCCTTGTGGATCTCCGGGTCGCGAAAGGCCGTGACGTATCCATCCCGTTGCAGCCGCTGCTCTTCGAGGTCCATCGAGAGCGAGACGTCGACGGCGATGACGAGATCGAGGTCGACGGCAACTTGCGCCCGAGCTCCGCTGAAGGGGAAGCCCGATAGCACGAGCAGCCCCGCCCATAGGCAGAATTGCAACACTCGCGAAGACTTGCGGTGCATATGCGGCAGTCTGGCACGAGGGACAGTCGGTTGAAAGTGTCGCAGCAAGTCGCGCCATGCGACTCCGCAATAGCTTGCAAGCGGCGAAACTGCGGCTGCCGCACCGATTGCACCCAGGTTATCCACAGGATTCAAGATGTCCTCTAACGGATTTCTCACGACATGGGTTGTACACACTGCTAATGTTGTGCTGCCCGAAAGTGCGTTAGTTGTACGCGTAAACGGCTCCTGCAATTCGCTGCCGGCGAGACCTGCGACACCCCCGTTTTGTCCTCCAGGTCTATAGCTGACAGTCTGCGGGAGCCTCTTTTTCCAGAACGCCCCTTTTCCGAAACGACCTGCGCCCGGCGTACGGGCCAAAAAAGCCCCGATCAAGATCTCAGGCTGCCGGCTCCACGCGCATCAGTGTCGATTGCAGCACGGCGCAGGCCTCCAATCCGACCGGCTGCACGCAATAGACGTCAGCACGACACACGGTCAGCGTCTTGCCGGCCCGCAGCACGCGCCCTTCGGCTCGCAGCGTGGGCGGCACTGCCGGCCGGATCAAGTTGATCTTGTACTCCACGGTCAGGATTTCGGACCCCGGCGGCATCAGCGAATAGGCGGCATAGCCCGCAGCACTGTCGGCAATGGCGCCGATGGCGCCGCCATGGAAGAAGCCGTGCTGTTGCGACACGGCCTGCGCATAGTCCATCTCGATCACGCAGAATCCCGGCTCGATGGCAAGAATGCGCGCTGCCAGCGTCGCCATCAGGCCCTGCCGGGCAAAGCTGTCGCGCACGGTCTTGGCATAGTCGGGGTTTGTGGCTTGGAACTCGGCCGCCATGGATGTCCCGCCGCTGACCTGCTGCTGCGTCACGGCCGACGCCGCAAGAACGCCAGCACGCCCTCCTTGTAGACACGGTCCCCGACTGCCAGCATATGGTCGCGGCGTGGGATCGGCAGCGCCTCGGCTCCGGGGATCAGGGCCGCGAGCTCGTCGGCCGGTCCGCCAATCACATCCTCGGTGCCCGTGGCGACCAGCACGGGGCACGTCAGGCTCGCTACCATCTCTCGCGTCAGCGGTTCGCGCGAGCCGCGGATGCAGGCCGCCAGCGCCTTGAGATCGCTCCCGGTCCTCTCGGCGAAGGCACGGAAGGTGCGCGCGGTCGGGTTCTTCACGTCGTCGATGCTGGCCGCCTCCAAGGCGTGCGCGATCGGGCCGGTGCCGGCCATGGGACGCACCATGTTGCCTCCGAGGCCGCCGAAAATGGCGCTGCGCACGCGCTCGGCGTGCTCGAGCGCCAGGAACGCCGTGATGCGCGCTCCCATCGAGTAGCCCATTACGTCGGCGCGGTGGCAGCCCACGTGGTCGAGCAGGCGGCGCGCGTCCTCGGCCATCAGCGGAGCACTGTAGAGCGCGCGGTCGTAGAGCTTCTCGCTCTCGCCATGACCACGGTTGTCGTAGGCGATGACGCGAAAGCCGGCGCCGGTCAGGAAGCTCACCCAGCCAGGCTCGATCCAATTGGTGCGCACGCTCGAGGCGAAGCCGTGGATCAGCAGCACCGGATCGCCCTTGCCCTCGTCGATGTAGGCAAGCTTGACGCCATCGGAGTCGAAGGTCTGCACGGCCATGCTCCTTGCCGGTTAGGGTCCTGCGACGCCATCCACCCCTATCATCTGGGCGCTGCAACCGCTATCGTCGAGGGGCATCTCACAACCGAGCCCGCGGACGCATCGATGGCCTCCCTCACCCCGCATTTCGCCAACGATCAAGGCGTGGAGAAGATCGCCGTCGGCGTGAAGGAGCTCCAATGCATGGGCGCGCGGCCGCCGCACGATCACCCGCACGTCTACCTGGACATGGGCGCGGAAAGCCAGATCCTCTGCCCCTACTGCTCGACCCTCTATGTCTACGACCCCCGCCTCCCAGCGGACGCGACGCAGCCCGCGGGTTGCCTGGTGGAGGACCACGAGAACGCAGCGACCTGAGGTCGGCAAGCCGCTCGCCAGCCTCCGTCGAGGGCGCTGTTGAGTCCATTGAGCGCGTGAAGATGGCCACGGCACCGCCGATCCTGATCGCGGGCGGCGGCATCGGCGGCTTGGCGCTGGCGTTGGCGCTGGCACGTACCGGCCGCGCCTCGATCGTTCTCGAGCAGCGCACCTCGTTCGCCGCGGCGGGGCCGGCATCCAGCTCGGCCCCAACGGCGTGCACGTGTTGCGGCGGCTCGGCGTCGCGGAGGCGCTGTACCCGCTGGTCGGCGAGCCGGACGCTGTCCGCGTCCATGACGGCGGGACGGCGCACCACCTCGCCAGCCTGCCTCTGGGCAAGTGGATCGCGGCCCGGCATGGCGCGCCCTACTGGGTCGCGCACCGCGGCGACCTCGCCGCCACGCTGCGCGCCGCCGCCGCGGCCGAGCCCCGCATTGCCCTGCGGCTGGGATTTACGGTCGCCACCCTGTCACAGCGGGAGGATGGCGTTGCAGTCTGCGCCGCAGGCGGGGAGACCGTAGCTGGCGGAGCCCTTGTCGGCGCGGACGGCCTGTGGTCGAGCACACGGCAGGCCGTTGACCCCACGTCGGCGCCGCAGTTTGCCGGGGCCACGGCTACGCGCACCGTCATGCCGGCTGGCGAAGCCGGCATCCTGGCGGGATCGGTGGTGGGCCTGTGGCTCACGCCCGGCGTCCATGTGGTGCACTACCCGGTGCGGGCGGGAGCAGAAGTTGCCGTGGTGGTGATCGCCGCAGAGGACTGGCGCGGACAGGGCTGGGAGGCCGAGGCGGACAGATCCGTTCTGATCGCGCGACTGGGCGGGTTGCACGCCAGCCTCGCCGGCGCGCTCGCCCGGGTGCCGCACTGGCGCAAATGGGCGCTCTATCGCCTCCCCACCCTGCCCGCCTGGTCGGCCGGCCGCGTGACGCTGATTGGCGATGCCGCCCACCCCACGCTGCCCTATCTCGCACAGGGCGGGGTGCTGGCGCTGGAGGACGCGCTCGTGCTCGCCGATTGCCTTGCCGCGCATCCGAGCGATGAGCCTGCCGCCTTCCGCAGCTTCGAGGAGAAGCGCCGCCGCCGCGCCCGGCGCGTGCAGGCGGCGAGCCTGCGCCAGGGTCGCATCTATCACCTTCCGCCGCAGCTCTCATGGATGCGCGACGCGGTGCTGCGCGCCACCCCTGGCTCCTGGCTGATGACGGGCTATGACTGGCTCTACGGCTGGCGGGCAGACGGGGATGTATGAGCGTCGTGCCGTCCGATCCTTGGGGAGCGCGCATCGCCGCCTTGCCCGTCCGCGCCACCGAGGTCAGGATGCGGCCGGCCGGCACCGCGCCGGCGTTCCAGATCGCAGACGGCGAGACCCTGTCCAACGCCGGCCTCGCCGAGACCAGAGACCTGACGAGGCACGCGTGAGGCACGCACAGTCGAACGAACACAGTGGAGATGAGCAATGCGCCCGCTAGACGGCATTCGTGTCCTCGACCTCACCAGAGTTCTTTCGGGCCCATATTGCACCATGCAGCTCGGCGATCTCGGCGCCGAGGTGATCAAGATCGAACGGCCCGGCGAGGGCGATGACACCCGCGCGTTTGCACCGCCATTCCAAGGCGATCAGGCGGCGTATTTCCTCTCCGTCAACCGCAACAAGAAGAGCATGACTCTCGACATGAAGTGTGGGCCGGGAAAAGACATTCTCTGGCGTCTCATCGACACTTCCGACGTGCTGGTCGAAAACTTTCGCCCCGGCGCGATGGATCGCCTTGGTCTCGGGTACGAAGCCGTGGCGACGCGGCGTCCTTCCATGGTCTATTGCTCGATCTCTGGTTTCGGGGACACCGGCATCCAAAAGGATCGGCCCGGCTACGACGTCATCGTCCAGGGCGAAGCGGGCATCATGGACGTTACCGGGCCGTCCGATGGACCGCCCTACAAGGTTGGTGTGGCGGTCGCCGATCTCGTGTCGGGTTTGAACGCGTCCCAGGGGATCTTGGCTGCACTCTACACACGCCAATCGACTGGTCGCGGTCAACACGTGCGCATCTCCATGTACGAATCCGTTGCCGCGCTCCTGACCTTCAATGCCAGTATCTATTATGCGACCGGCAACTCTCCTCGACGCCGCGGCAACGAACATCCAACCATAGTGCCATACGAAACATTCGAGGCAGCCGATGGCTGGCTCAATCTCGGCGTCGCCAACGACGACCTTTGGCAGCGCTTCTGTAGAGCCGCCGAGCGCGACGACCTGAGGACAGATTCACGCTTCGCCAAGGCATCCGATCGCGTACGCAATCGCGCATTGCTGGTGCCGCTCGTGAAGTCCATCGTCAAACGGCGGTCGCGCGATGAATGGCTGCAACGCCTCGACAAGGCAGGCGTCCCAAGTGGCGCCATTCGCACGGTAGGCGAGGTCTGCGATAGCGAGGTCCTCAAGGCGCGCGACATGGTTGCCGAGATGCAGCATCTGACCGCTGGCACGGTAAAGGGAATCGAAAATCCAATCTCACTTAGTCAGACACCCCTGGATTCCTATCAGGCTCCGCCCACGCTCGGCGAGCATACGAAGGAAATTCTGACCGGAATTCTCGGATATTCCGCCAGCGAATTCGAGCAGCTCGTACGAGACAAAGTGGTCTAGGCGACATGAGCCTGCAGGTCGCGCACGCCAGCGTTGCGGCCGACGACACAATTGACGCCATTTCTCCCTCGGGGGCATGCTCGACAGGTGCATCCAGAAGAAAGAACGTGACGGTCAACCCAGACATGCCGTCGCAATAGGCGCAGGCTCATTTGACGTGGCAACGCATCGCGAGATCATCTACGCCCGTGCGCCCGACGGCATGCCAGATGCCGGTTGCTTTCGCCTCGTCGAAGCGCCGATGCCGCGGCCGGTCGAGGGGCAGGTCCTAGCGCGCACGCATTTCCTGTCCATCGACCCTTACATGCGCAGGCAGATGGGCGGCGGGCATGGCCAATACGCCAATCCCCTGAAGCCCGGCGATGTGATGATCGGGCGCGGCGCCGGCGTGGTGATCGAGAGCCGCCATCCCGATTTCAGGCTCGGCGACCCGGTGCAGAGCGAGTTCGGCTGGCGCGAGCATGCCGTCCTCGACGGGCGGGGGCTGCGCAAGCTGCCGGCCGACCTGAAGCCGCTCTCGCTGAGCCTCGGCCTCGTCGGCCAATCGGGCGCGACGGCCATGGTGGGCCTCGTCGATATCGCCGGCATCAAGGCCGGCGAGACGGTCGTCGTCTCCGCGGCAGCCGGCGCCGTCGGCAGCGCCGTCGGTCAAATTGCGCGCATCAAGGGTTGTCGCGCCGTAGGCATCGCCGGCGGTCCCGAGAAGTGCCGCCATGTCGTTGCCGACCTCGGCTTCGACGACTGCATCGACTACAAGGCAGGTCCGATCGGCCCGGCGCTCTCCAGGGCCACGCCCCGTGGCGTCGACATCTACTTCGACAATGTCGGTGGGGACATCCTGGATGCCGTGCTGCCGCGCCTCAATATGAACGCGCGCGTGCCGATATGCGGGCAGATCTCGCGCTACAACGCGGGCGAAGGCCCAGGCTTGCGCAACGTCGGCGTCATCCTCGACAAGTGCGTCACGCTACGGGGCTTCCGCATCGGCAGCCACCTGGCGCGGCGCGACCAGGCCCTCGAGGAGCTGATGGACTTGTTCCGCGCCGGCCGCCTCAAATATCGCGAGACGGTCGCTGAGGGTCTCGAGGCGGCGCCAGCGGCGCTCGTCAACATGTTGTCTGGCGGCAATATCGGCAAGCAGGTGGTGCGGCTCGCGGCCGCCCGATAAGGAGGAGCATCATGGCGCGCATCGGGTTCATCGGCGTCGGCAACATGGGCGGGCCGATGGCGCGCAATCTGGTCAGGGCGGGCCACAGCCTCAAGGTTTATGATCTGTCCGAGGAGGCGGTGAACTTCGCCGTCCAGTCGGGCGCCAAGCGCGCCCAATCGGTGAAGGATGCGGCGAGCGGGGTCGACTTCGTCGTCACCATGCTCCCCGTTGGCGCCAACGTGCGGGCCGTGTTCCTCGACGACGGGGTGCTCGCGGGCGCCGATCGCGGCACCGTTCTGATCGACTCCTCCACCATCGACATCGAGACGGCGCGCGCCGTGCACGCGGCCGCGGCCGAGAAGGGCTATGTCATGCTCGATGCGCCGGTATCGGGCGGTGTCACCGGGGCGGATGCCGCCACGCTCACCTTCATGTGCGGGGGCGACAAGGCGACGTTCGCCAAGGCGCTGCCCATCCTGCAGGGCATGGGCAAGAACATCGTGCACTGCGGGGGCCCCGGCTTCGGGCAGGCCGTCAAGATCTGCAACAACATGGTGGCCGGCATCATCACGCTGGCGACCGCCGAGGCTTTCGTGATGGGCGAGAAGCTCGGTGTCGACCGCCAGACGCTCTACGACGTGATGTCGACCTCGTCGGCGAGCTCCTTCATCCTCACCAAGATGTGCCCGGTGCCGGGCCCGGTGGCGTCCTCGGCCTCGAGCAAAGGTTTCAAGCCGGGCTTTGCCGCCAAGCTGATGCTGAAGGACCTGCGGCTGTCACAGTCGGCAGCGCAGATGGCGGCAACGCCGACGCCTCTGGGGGCTGCCGCCACGGCCGCATTCGCCATGCATATCGCCAACGGATTCGGCGACCTCGACATGAGCAGCATCGTCAAGCTGGTCAATCCGGAGATGTAGGGCGTCCCAGCCCACCCGGTGCCGACACGGGTCGCCGACTCGCGGTAAACTACCCCGATGACTTCCGTCACGACATTTGCTGGCCAGACGGTCGCTGTTTTCGGCTTGGCGCGATCGGGCTTGGCCGCCGCCCGCGCGCTTCAGGCCGGCGGCGCCAGCGTCGTTTGCGCCGATGACACGGCCGATAGCTGCGCTGCCGCAGCCGCCGCTGGCCTGCGGGTCGAGGATCTGCGCGAGGCGGACTGGCGGCGCTTTACCGCCCTCGTGCTGGCGCCTGGGGTGCCGCTCACCCATCCCGAGCCGCATTGGACGGTCGGGAAGGCCAATGCTGCCGGCGTGGAGATCATCGGCGACATCGAGCTGTTCTGCCGCGAGCGCGCCAAGAGCTGCCCCGACGCGCCCTTCGTCGCCATCACCGGCACCAACGGCAAGTCGACCACCACGGCGCTCATCGCCCACGTTCTCAAGTCTGCCGGCCGAGATGCGCAGATGGGCGGCAACATCGGCACCGCCATCTTGGAGCTGGCGCCGCCGGCAAAGGATCGCATCCACGTCATCGAGATGTCGTCGTTCCAGATCGAGCTCACCCCTTCTCTGGCCCCGACCGTGGGCGTGCTCCTCAACATCTCCCCCGACCACCTCGACCGCCACGGCACCATGGAGCATTACGCCGAGCTGAAGGGCCGCCTCGTGGCGCACGCGCAGCATCCGGTGATCGGCGAGGACGACGACTGGTGCCGCGACATCGCCGAGCGCCTGCGGCTCGCCAACCGCACCTGGGTCGATCTCGTCTCGGTGCGCTCGCGCTCCTCGCACGGCTGGTACGCGGTGGGGACCGAGCTGGTCGCTCGCGCACCGTGGACCGGGCCGCTCGGCGCCTTCGCCGACCTTGCCGGCATCGGCCAGCTGCGCGGCCGGCACAATGCCCAGAACGCGCTCGCCGCCAGTGCGGCGGCAATGGCACTAGGCGTCAGCCCAAGCGAGGTCGCCGCGGCGCTCAGGACCTTTCCCGGCCTGCCGCATCGGCTGGAGGAGATCGGCCGGCAGGGCCGCACGCTCTTCATCAACGACAGCAAGGCCACCAACGCCGACAGCGCCGCCACCGCGCTCGCCGCCTTCGAGCGCGACATCTACTGGATCCTCGGCGGCAAGCCAAAGGAGGGGGGCATCACCACGCTCGCCTCCTATTTCCCGCGCATCGCCAAAGCCTATCTGATCGGCGAGGCCAGCGAGGCGTTCGCGGCGACGCTGCGAGGGCAAGGTTGCCTTCGAGCGCTGCGGCAGCCTCGATGCGGCGGTGGCGGCGGCCGCGCGCGACGCTGCGGCGAGTGGCGCCGCCGAGCCCGTCGTCCTGCTGTCGCCGGCCTGTGCCTCCTACGACCAGTTCCGCAACTTCGAGGTGCGCGGGGATGCCTTCCGCGCGCTCGTCGCGGCGCTGCCGGGCATTGCGCTCAGGGGGAGAGGTTGATGGGGGGTGGCGGTATCCCGCACTCGCGCGCATTCCCCTCCCCCTTGTGGGGAGGGGTTAGGGGTGGGGGGAATCCCGGCGGCAGGCGTCGCGGCATCACTCTCTCGCCAACGTGCAGCTTCCCCCTTCCCCAGCCCTCCCCCACAAGGGGGGAGGGAGACCCGCACCGAGAGCCGTGCCATGAGGCTGTCGCGCGCGGAGCGGAGCGTGCTGGTCGACTGGTGGTTCACGGTCGATCGGGTTCTGCTCGCCACCATCCTGACGCTGGTCGGCGCCGGAATGCTCCTGTCGCTGGCGGCAAGCCCGTCGATCGCCGTCAAGCGCGGCCTGCCCACCTTCTATTTCGTGGAGCGTCACTTCGTGTTCGCGCTGGCGAGCGTGATCATCCTGCTCACCGTGTCGCTTCTTGGCCACGGGACGGTGCGGCGGCTGTCGTTTGTGCTGCTGCTCGGCTCGTTCGTAATGATGGGCATCATTCTCGTGGGCGGCGCCGAGATCAACGGCGCACGGCGGTGGCTGCATCTGGGCGGCTATTCGCTGCAGCCTTCCGAGTTCGCCAAGCCGGCTTTCGTCGTGCTCTCCGCTTGGCTGATTGCCGAAAGCAAGCGTCGTCCCGACATGCCGGCCATGGCGCTCGCTACTCTGCTCTATCTGTTGTTCTCAGCCTTGCTGCTGTTGCAGCCCGACGTCGGACAGATGCTGCTTGTCAGCCTGGTGTGGTGTGCGCTGCTGCTGCTCTCCGGCCGGTCGGTCGGATTGCTGATCGGGTTGGCGGGAGCGCTCGGCGGCGTGCTCTTCGCCGCCTATATGAGTCTGGGCTACGTGCGCCTACGCGTGGGGCGCTTCTTGCACCCTTCGGTGGGCGACACCTTCCAGACCGATCGGGCGCTGCAATCCTTCATCGAAGGCGGCTTCTTCGGCAAGGGACCCGGTGAGGGCACCATCAAGACCGTGCTGCCGGACGCCCACACCGACTTCATCTTCGCGGTCATCGCGGAAGAATACGGGGTGCTTGCCTGTCTCGTGATCGTCGGCCTGTTCGGCCTGGTGCTGGCCAGGGTGTTCTCGCGCCATGTCGAGCGCGCCGATGCCTTCTCTCCGCTGGCGGCGGCCGGCCTCGTCTTGCTCGTCGCGCTGCAGGCCATAATCAACATGGCCGTCAACGTCGGCCTGATCCCCGCCAAGGGCATCACCCTGCCGTTCATCTCCAGCGGCGGCTCCTCCATGCTTGCGGTCGCCTTGACGATGGGCATGCTGCTGGCCATGACCCGGCGCCGGCCCGATCCGGAGAGCGTGAAAAAGCCGGAGTTCGTGTCCAGACCTGCAACCTGAATGGGCGACGAAATGGCGGCGGCCGTCGGCACAAGGTCTGTCATGCTTGCGGCCGGCGGCACTGGCGGCCACCTCTTTCCAGCTTTTGCCCTGGCGCAGGAGCTCGGACGCCGCGCTATCGCCGTCGATCTCGTGACCGACATGCGCGGCGACCGCTATGGCTCGGATTTTCCCGCGCGAGCGATCTACCGCGTGCCGTCGGCCACGCTCGCTTCGCGCTCGCCGATAGCCGCAGCCACGACGGCGTGGATGCTCCTGCGCGGCATCGCAGCAGCCTACAGACTGCTGGGCCAGGTCAAGCCAGGGGCCGTTGTCGGATTCGGCGGCTATCCCGCGTTTCCGCCCCTGCTGGCGGCGACGCTCCGGCGCCTCCCGACCGCATTGCATGAGCAGAACGCCGTGCTCGGGCGCGCCAACCGCATGCTGGCAAAGCGCGTCAGCGCTATTGCCACCTCCTTCGAGCACACGAAGCTGCTGGAGGGGCCAGCGCTGGCCCGCGCCCGCCTGACCGGAAATCCCGTGCGCGACCAGGTGATCGAGTGGTCGGGACAGGCCTACCTCGCCCCCATGCGCGAAGGGCCGTTCTCGCTCCTGGTGTTCGGCGGCAGCCAAGGCGCCCGCTTCTTCTCCGACGCGCTTCCTCCGGCGCTGGCGCTGCTGCCGGCCGAGCTCCGCGCCAGCCTGTTCATCGTGCAGCAGTGCCGCGAGGAGGACCTGGCCCGCGTCGAGGCGGCCTACAGGACGGCGGCGTGCGCGCGCATCTCGCCACGTTTTTCGCCAATCTGCCCGAGGAGATGGCAAAGGCGCACCTCGTCATCGGCCGTGCCGGCGCCTCCACGGTGGCCGAGCTTACCGTCATGGGCCGACCGGCGATCCTGGTGCCGCTGCCGCATTCGATCGACAACGACCAGCTACAGAATGCCGCGCGGCTTGCCGAATCAGGCGCGGCCTGGTGCATCGAGCAAAAGGAACTGACGCCCGAGCGTCTCGCCAGTGCGCTCAGCCGCCTGCTCTCCTCGCCGCAAGCCCTGGAGAGCGCAGCAGCGGCCGCCAAGAGCCTAGGGCGACCCGACGCCGTAGTGAGGCTGGCGGATCTGGTGGAGGAGCTGGTAGGCAGAGGCGAAAAAAGCGCGTAAGGCTGCTATTAAAGTAAACGGGCGGCGCACAACAAGAAACGAGGGAAATACAACTGATGCAAATGCCCGGCGAGATGGGGCCCGTGCACATTCTCGGCATCGGCGGCATCGGCATGAGCGCGATTGCCGAGATCCTGCACGCCAAGGGCTACACCGTGCAGGGCAGCGACCAGAAGGACAGCGCCAACGTCCGCCGCCTGCGCGCTCAAGGGCATGCGCGTGTTCGTCGGCCACGACCCCATCAACCTGGTCGGCGCCCGCTACATCGTCATCTCGACCGCCGTCAAGCCCGGCAACCCCGAGCTCGAGGCGGCGCGCGCCAAGGGCTACCCCATCATCCGCCGCGCCGAGATGCTGGCCGAGCTGATGCGGCTCTACGCCACCGTCTCCGTAACCGGCACGCACGGCAAGACCACCACCACCTCGCTCATCGCCCACATCTTCACGGCCGCGGGGCTCGACCCGACCGTGATCACGGGCGGCATCATCAACGACTGGGGGTCGAACGCGCGGCTCGGCAACGGCAAGTGGATGATCGTGGAGGCCGACGAGTCCGACGGCACCTTCGTCAAGATTCCGACCCAGATCGGCGTCGTCACCAACATCGACCCGGAGCACCTCGACTACTTCAAGACGGTCGAGAACATGCACCGCGAGTTCGAGACGTTCTTTCGCAACATCCCCTTCTACGGCCTCGCCGTCACCTGCATCGACCATCCCGTGGTCGCCGACATGATCGAGCGCCTCGAGCTGCGGCGCGATGGCCGCCGGCTTCTCACCTACGGCGTGACGGCTGGCGCCGACCTCGTCTTGAAGTCGGCGCGGGTCGAGGGGTCGCAGACTTTCTTCGATGCCGACCTCGGCGCGCGCGTGCGCGGCGGCGCGCGCGCGCTCAGAGGCTGGAGCGTCCGCGCTCGCCGGCCAGCACAACGCGCTCAATGCGCTGGCGGCGATCGCGGCGGCGAGCGAGGCCGGCATCAGCGACGAGGCCATGCGCAAGGCGCTCGCCGGCTTCAAGGGCGTCAAGCGCCGCTTCCAGCTCACCGGCACCTGGAACGGCGTCGCCATCTACGACGACTACGGCCATCACCCGGTGGAGATCGCCGCCGTGCTGAAGGCGGCGCGGGCCGGCGCGCGCGGTCGCATCGTCGCGGTCGTCGAGCCGCACCGCTACACGCGCGTGCGCGACCTCTTCAGCGAGTTCGCCGCCTGCTTCAAGGACGCCGACAGCGTCGTCGTCGCGCCGCTCTATTCGGCCGGCGAGCTGCCCATCGAGGGCATCGACCACGCCTCGCTGGCCGAGGCCATTCGCGCTACGGGCCACGGTGGCGTCGTCACCGTCGACAGCGAGCGCGACATCGTGCCCGTGCTCAAACGTCTGGCTTCGCCCGGCGACATGGTCGTGTGCCTGGGAGCAGGCAACAGCACGGAATGGGCGCACGCGCTGCCCGACTGGCTGGCCCGTGAGCCGATGCGGGCTGGAGGAGCTGCATGAGCTTCCCCGATCTGCTGCCGCTGATCGCCGCGCGGATGCCCGATCTGCGCGGGCGGGTCGCCGCCAACGCTGTGCTCGCCGACATCACCTGGTTCCGCGTCGGCGGACCGGCGCAGGTGCTGTTTACGCCGGCCGATGACGCCGATCTCGCCTACTTCCTCAGCCGGCTGCCGCCAGAGATGCCGGTGGTCGTCATCGGGCTCGGCTCCAACCTGCTGGTGCGCGACGGCGGCATGCCGGGCATCGTCATCCGCCTCGGCCGCGGCTTTGCCCAGGTGAGCGTCGAGCCCGGCCATCGCATCCGCGCCGGCACCGCGGTGCCCGACGTCAAGCTGGCGCGCGCGGCGGCCGATGCGGGCATCGCCGGCCTTGCCTTCTATCGCGGCGTTCCGGGATCGGTCGGCGGCGCGCTGCGCATGAATGCCGGCGCGCACGGGCGCGAGACGAAAGACGTGCTCGTGCAGGCCCGCGCCGTCGACCGCAACGGCATCGTCCACGTGCTCCCACTCGAGGCCATGCACCTCACCTACCGCCACTGCGGCGTGCCCGCCGACTACATCTTCACCGAGGCCCTATTCCAGGGCATGCCGGGCGAGCCGGCCGAGATCCTGAAGCAGATGGAGGAGGTGGCCGAGTATCGCGAGACCAACCAGCCGATCAAGGAGCGCACCGGCGGCTCCACCTTCAAGAACCCCCCGGGATCGAGCGCCTGGAAGCTGATCGATGACGCGGGCTGCCGCGGCCTGCGCGTCGGCGGCGCCAAGGTGTCGGAGATGCACTGCAACTTCCTGATCAACGAGCGCGACGCGACGGCCGAGGACATCGAGCGGCTGGGCGAGACCGTGCGCGCGCGCGTCCGCGAGCGCTGCGGGGCGATGCTCGAATGGGAGATCATCCGCCTCGGGCTTCCCAGGGACGGCCGTCCGACCGGAGAGGATCTGGTCGAGGCGCTTGCGCAATGACCGCGGCGTCTGGGCAGCGGCGTTTCAACCACGTCGCCGTGCTGATGGGCGGCTGGTCTGCCGAGCGCGAGGTCAGCCTGCGCTCGGGCAACGCCTGCGCCGATGCGCTGGAGAGCGCCGGCTACAGGGTGACCCGCATCGACGCCGACCGCGACCTCGCCGAACAGCTCAAACGCGTCAAGCCCGAAGTCTGCTTCAATGCCCTGCACGGGCGCTGGGGCGAGGATGGCTGCGTGCAGGGCCTGCTCGAGCTGCTCGGCATCCCCTATACGCATTCGGGCGTGCTCGCCTCCGCGCTCGCCATGCACAAGGAGCGCGCCAAGCAGGTGATGCGCTCGGCCGGCGTCCCCGTGCCGGAGGGCAAGGTCGTGACGCCGCGCCGAGGCGGCGAGGGCCCACGTGCTGGCGCGGCCCTATGTGCTCAAGCCGGTCGCGGAGGGCTCCAGCGTCGGCGTCTTCATCGTGCCCAAGGACCACGAGCATCCCCCCCAGGAGCTCAACGATCCCGGGCTGGGCGTTCGGGGACGATCTGCTGGCCGAGCGCTACATCCCGGGTCGGGAGCTCACCTGCGCGGTGATGGGCGAGCGCGTGCTCGGCGTCACCGAGATCGTCCCGGCCGAGGCGCTGCGCTTCTACAACTACGAGGCCAAGTACGCGGAAGGCGGCTCGCTGCACGTGCTGCCGGCCCGACTTAAACCGAATGTTTACGAATTGGTGCAGAAGTTAACGTTGACGGCTCATAAAGCATTGGGTTGCCGCGGCGTATCCAGGGCCGATTTTCGCTACGACGACACGGACGGCGGTTCGGGGGCGAGTTGTGTGCCTCGAAGTGAACACCCAGCCGGGCATGACGGCGACCTCGCTGGTACCCGAGTTGGCCGTGCACGCAGGACTGACGTTTGCCGAGCTCGTGAGCTGGATGGTCGAGGAGGCGAGTTGCAACAGATAGGGACCGGGCCGACGATCTGGTGGCGGGCGATGCGATCGCCGGCGCCCTCGGCAGCTCCCTGGACAGTCGCCGCGGCAGCCCCTTCAAGATCCCGCCGGCCGCTGGTCGCCCCTCGCCGCCGCAAGCAAGGCCGTGCCTGGACGATCTTACCAGCTGCGGCCGCCGCCATCTCCGCCGCTCTCCTATTGGTTCCCGTTGCTCGCTCGGGCGGGACGTCGCCGCAGATGCAGCCGGCGCTCGCCGAGATCGAGCGCATGCTCGACCGCGCCGGCTATGGCCTGACCCAGGTGTCGCTCACGGGCCATCGGCTCACGCCCGACAGCGACATCTTCGATGCCATCGATCTCGCCAGCACGCCCACGCTGCTCAGCTTCGACAGCCGCGCCGCGCAGGCGCGCATCGAACGCCTGTCCTGGGTCGAGCGGGCGAGCATCGAACGCGTGTTTCCCGATCGCCTCGAGGTCCGCATCACCGAGCGTGCTCCGTTCGCGGTCTGGCGCCTGGGCGCGCGCAACTACCTGATCGACAAGACCGGCCGGGTGCTCGCGGCCGTGGCGCCGAACACGGCGCCGTCGCTCCCAAGGGTGGCAGGCGAAGGCGCCGCCAGCGAGGCTTCCGCGCTCCTTGCCCTTGTCGCGGGGTATCCGGACTTGGCGCGCCGGCTCGAGCTTGCCGAGCGTGTCGGCGAGCGGCGCTGGACGCTGCGGCTTGCGGGCGGCGTCGCCGTCGAGCTGCCGGCAAACGGCGCAGCCGAGGCCCTGTCGCGCGTGCCCGCGCTGGACGCCGCGGCCCTCCGGTTGGGGGCAACCGAGATTGACCTGCGGGTCCCCGGCCGGACGCTGCTGCGTCAGCAGCCGGAGGGCCGGCAGGTCGTTGGACAGCTGTCGAACGCGCGAGTTGCGGCCGGCGGCATGTGACCTAGTAGGAGTTGCGTGAAGTGGTGGCGAGCGTCGGATCGGTCAGGCCGGCTGACCATGTCTTCGGTCTGTTGGACATCGGCAACAGCAAGACCGTGTGCGTGATCGCTGCGGCGGCGCGCAAGGCGGGCGGACATGGGGCAGGGCCGGGGGCGGTGCGGGTCTTGGGCATCGGCGTTGCGGCCACGCGGGGCCTGAAAGCCGGCGTGGTCGTGGCCCTTGACGATGCCGAGCAGGCTGTGCGCGCGGCCGTGGCTCAGGCCGAGCGGGTGGCGGGCGTGTCGGTGGAAGAGGTGTTCTTGTCCGTGGCATGCGGCCGGCTGAAGTCGACCACCTTCACGGCCAACACAAAGATAGAGGGACGCGTGGTGGCCAGTGCCGACATCGATCGCCTGATGGCGGCCGCGAGCGCGCATGCAGAGCGCGACGGCCGCACGCTCCTGCACATGAACCGAATCTCCTATCGCCTGGACGGCGCGGCGGGCATTGGCGAGCCGCTTGGACTTGCCGGCAAGACGCTGGGGGCCGACCTGCATGCGGTCTCGGCGGATGAAGCGCCGCTGCGCAATATGCTGCACGTGATCGAGCGCGCCTACCTGTCGGCAGCGGGCATCGCGCCTGCGCCCTACGCCAGCGGCCTGGGCGCCACAACCGAGGAGGAGCGCCAGCTGGGTGTGGTGGCGATCGACATCGGTGCAGGCACAACGACGCTGGCGGCCTTCGCCAGAGGACATCTGCTGTCGACCGACGTGGTTCCGAGCGGCGGCAACCACGCCACCTTCGATCTCGCCCACGCGCTGGCGGCAACGCCACAGGAAGCCGAGCGAATCAAGAAGGAATATGGCACTCTGGCAAGGGTCGTCCCGGACGAGCATGAGACGATCGCGTATGCGCAGCCCGGCGAGGATGGCGAAGGCCGCTCCCAGACTACCAAGGGAGAAGTGTGCGCCATCATTCGTGGGCGTATGTTGCGTCTGTTCGGTCACGTAGCAGCCAGAATCGAGCGTTCTGGCGTCGCCCGCCACACCATGCAGCGCATGGTGCTGACCGGGGGCGGCAGCCAGCTCAATGGGTTGGGCGAGTTCGCGGCCGATTTCTTTGCGCGCCCTGTACGCATCGCACGGGTCGAGCCGCTCGAGGGTGTGCCGGCTGGCTTCGGCGGTCCGGCGTTCTCCACGTCCGTTGGCCTCGTGCAGGTGGCGCTCGATCCCAGCGCCGGCTCGCGCGGGGACCGAGGCGGTCTCGAAGCGGGCGGGTATTTGCGACGCGTGGGACAATGGCTCCGGGAAGGATTTTGAGGGGCTCCCGATGATGAAACCGCGCATTGCCGTGATCGGCGTGGGTGGCGCAGGCGGTAACGCCGTCAACAACATGATCGCGGCCGGCCTCACCGGCGCCGAGTTCATCGTCGCCAACACCGACGCCCAGGCGCTCGAGGTCTCCAGCGCCGAGCGCCGCGTGCAGCTCGGCGAACGGCTGACGGAGGGCCTGGGCGCCGGCTCCAAGCCCGACATCGGCCAGGCCGCCGCCGAGGAGGCGATCGAGGAGGTGCGCGCTGCAATCGCCGGCTGCCACATGGTGTTCATTGCCGCGGGCATGGGCGGCGGCACCGGCACGGGCGCGGCCTGGGTGATCGCGCGGGCGGCCAAGGATTTCGGCATCCTGACCGTGGCGGTGGTGACCAAGCCGTTCCAGTTCGAGGGCTCCCGGCGCATGCGCATCGCCGAAGTGGGCATCGCCGAGCTCAAGAAGCATGTCGACACCCTGCTGGTGATCCCCAATCAGAACCTGTTTCGCGTCGCCACCGACCGCACGACCTTCGCGGAGGCCTTCGTGCTGGCCGATCAGGTGCTCTATTCGGGGGTGGCCTGCATCGTCGACCTGATCGTCAAGGAGGGCCTCATCAACCTCGATCTTGCCGACGTGAGGACAGTGCTCTCCGGCATGGGCAGCGCCATGATGGGCACCGGCGAGGCCTCGGGTGAGCAGCGCGCGATCGTTGCCTCCGAGGAAGCCATCGTCAATCCGCTGCTCGACGACATCACGCTCAAGGGCGCAAAGAGCCTCCTTCTCTCCATCACCGGCGGACGGGACCTGACGCTGTGGGAGGTGGACGAGGCGGCCAACCGGGTCCGCCAGGAGGTTGATCCGGACGCCAACATCATCGTCGGCGCCACCTTCGACGAGGCACTGGGCGACAAAGTGCGCGTGTCGATCGTGGCTTCAGGCATGGCGCGCTCTCATTTCCAACATGCGGCCGGCGAGACCGAAGCCTGGGTGCCGCGGCCCCTGGCGCCCGCCCCGCCTTCTGCCGCCGCAACCTCGGACGACTATCACCGCAGGCTGAGTGCGGCGATCGACGACATGGCAGGGGATCGCGACGCCGCTGGTGTCGAGGGAGCAGCCGCGGAAACGCCGCGGGTGCCGGGCGAGGTGTATATCCAGGAAGGCCCCCCACAGCTTTCGTCCGTCCCCCCGGCGACACGCCCCAAGAACCGTGCTAGCAGCGCAGAGTCGCGAGCTTTCGCCCCCCCGCGTGGCGGGAAGCCAATTCCCGGCGTGGAAGACTTCCCCCCGCATGCACAGCGTGAGTATTGGGCAAAGTCGGTCGAAAGCGAGCATCAGGCCGCGCCGCACGAGCCGCCATTCGTGTATCAGCGGCAACCGGAGGCGCCGGCGCCCAAGACGAGCCTGCTGCGGCGCCTGACGGGCACCGCGCGTGCCCCTCGTGAGGGGGGCAAGGAGGATCCGCCGGCGAAGCATTCGGGCAGTAGAAACGGCGCCGGAGATGGTGAACAACAAGTTGATCTGCCGGTATTTTTTGGCCGCGGAAAGCGTTAGGTTGCAGTCGAGCGCAGCATTCCTCAGTGCGGCCGGCCGGTAACACAATGAAAGAAACCGTGATTTGTCCCCATTCCACACAGCACATATCGTTTGATTCACTAGACCCGGGCGAAATCAAGACGATGAGCCGCAGGGAGGCTCGCACTTCAAGAGCATCCGTCCGGGGCAGACTACGGGGGGCACAGGACATCCGATAGAGGATCGGTTGTGCTGAGCCGATGAGGGGATCGAGGGACCGGCGCACAATGTCCAAGCGATTTATCGGGTCGCGACAGACGACGATCGGGCGCGAGATCGAGCTGTCGGGAACGGGGGTTCACAGCGGCGCGCCGGTTTCCATGGTGCTGCACCCCGCCGACGCCGACACGGGCCATCGCTTTCTCGTCAGCAAGCGCGGACGCATCATCTCCGAGATTCCCGCTGACGTCCGCTACGTGAAGAATCTCACCCTTTGCACCGTGTTGGGCGACGAAGCCGGGGTAACCGTCGGCACGGTCGAGCATCTGCTCGCGGCCCTGCGCGGCCTCAACGTAGACAACTGCTACGTCGAGATCGACGCGCGCGAAGTGCCGATCATGGATGGGAGCGCGGGCGCGTTCGTCGAGGCGCTCGACGACGTGGGCATCCGCGAGCTGTCTCAGCCGCGCAAGTTCATCAAGGTGCTGAAGCCCGTGCGCGTGCAGGACGGTGACTGCTGGGGTGAGCTTACCCCGCATTCGGGCCTCCATCTCGACGTCGAGATCGATTTCCCGACCCCGCTGATCGGCCAGCAGCGCTTGGCGATGGAGATGAATGCTGGCGCATTTCGCAACGAGATTGCTCGTGCGCGCACTTTCGGGTTCATGCGCGACGTCGAGAATCTGTGGAAGGCCGGCCTGGCTCTGGGCGCCTCCTTGAACAACACCATCGCTCTTGCCGACGATCGCATCATGAATGCGGAGGGGCTGCGCTACCCGCAGGAGTTCGTGCGCCACAAGATGCTCGATGCCATGGGCGACCTCGCTCTCGCCGGGGCACCGATGCTAGGCGCCTACCGGTCGGTCCGCGGTGGACACCGGCTCAATGCGCGGGTCTTGCAGGCGCTGCTTGCCGACAAGGAGGCATGGTCGATGGTGCGTGCGCCGTGGGTGCGCGAGGCCGTTGCCATCGATGTTTCGGTCGGCGCTGCCGCCGTCAACTACGCCGCCGATCGCACGTGAGAGGCTGTCTTCGGGCTCGGTTCGACCGTCGCCCGGATGAGCGATCTGGCAAGGTGCTCGCGACGCGCTGCGCCGCATGGACTGCCACCACAATTCCGCACCAATGCCAGCCGCATAGTGATGCTCCATGCCGCGGGCGGGGGACAAGCCTGCGGTCGAGCCACGGTTGGTGAGCGCCGATTCGTGTGCTAGGGCTAGCGTCATGGCACGAAAGTGCCACCGGCAGTAGAACCGGGACGAGCAACGGGGACGAGGTGGATGGTGTTTCAGGCAATTGCGCCGAAGCTTCGTGCGCGTGCCGGTGCGCTTGGGTGCGTGCTGGCCTGCCTGGTGGCTGGCGCGCTCCTCGCTGGCTGCGCATCGTCCAATGACGTGTCCAAGGCCCTCAACCCCGACCCGCCCGACAAGATGTATGCGCGTGCCGACGCGCTGCTCAATGGTGGCAACTTTACCGAGGCCGCGCGCAAGTTCGAGGACCTCGACCGCGATCATCCCTATTCCCCCGAGGCGCGCCGCGCCATCGTCATGGCCGCCTACGCCTACTACAAGGCCGGCAAGTACCCGGAGGCAGTTGCCTCGGCTCGCCGCTACACCACCCTGCATCCCGGCACCAAGGATGCTGCTCTGGCGCATCACATCATCGCCTCGGCGAACTTCGACGAGATTCGCGATCCCTCCCGCGACCAGACAGCCACGCGCAAGGCGCTGGCAGAGCTCAAGACCCTGGTCCAGCGCTATCCGGAAAGCCCCTATGCCAAGCTGGCGTACAACCGCATCCGGCTTGCCGAGGACGCGCTGGCAGCTTCCGAGATGAACGTCGGGCGCTACTATCAGAAGCGCAACAACCAGATCGCGGCCATCAACCGCTACAAGGTGGTGGTGACCGAGTACCAGACCACGGCGCACGTCGAGGAGGCGCTCTATCGCCTCGTCGAGACCAACATGGCGCTGGGCATTGTTCCCGAGGCTCAGACCGCCGCCGCCGTGCTCGGTCACAACTACCCGAACTCGGACTGGTACGGCTCACGCTTTCGCATTGCTGAAGTCGGGCGGCGTCAGCCCGCAGATCAACAAGGGCACCTGGCTCAGCAACGCATTGAAGACCATCACTCCAGGCAGCGGCAACAGAAGAAGCCGCAGCCTGCCGCGACGCCGGCGGCCGCCGAGCCTTCGCCGGGCCTGCCGCGGCCCGAGGACATGCCGGCACCGCGGATCCCGAGCGATGTTCCGGTCTCCAGCGTGCCGGGCAAGCCGCCGATGGGCTTGGCCCAGCGCACGGAGTAGCGGGCGCGCCGGCCTTGCTGCACTGGGCTTGCGTAGAGTCTGGCTCTCGCGCCCAAGTGGAGGCAATCTTGCGCGCATGAAAGGGACAGGTGCCGCCGGCAAGGCGGTCGACAAGCTGACCGAGGCGCAGGCTGGTGCCGAGCTCGAGCGGCTCGCGCGCGAGATCGCGCACCATGACGATCTCTACTACGCCCACGACGATCCCGAGATCTCCGATGCCGACTATGACGCGCTCCGGCAGCGCAACGCGGCCATCGAGGCGCGCTTCCCCAAGCTCGTGCGCCCTGACAGCCCGTCCCTTCGCGTCGGCGCCGCTCCGGTCGCCGCCTTCGGCAAGGTCCGCCACATCGTGCCGATGCTGTCCCTGGGCAATGCCTTCTCGGAGGACGACGTGGTCGATTTCATCGCCCGCGTGCGCCGCTTCCTGGGGCTCGGTGCCGACGCGGTGGTGGAGCTGACGGCGGAGCCCAAGATCGATGGGCTCTCCATCTCGCTCACCTACGAGAATGCGCGCCTGGTGCAGGCGGCCACGCGCGGCGACGGCACCGAGGGCGAGAACGTCACGCCCAACGTCATGACGGTGCGCCAGATCCCGCGCCGGCTCTCGGGCAAGGGCGTGCCCGAGCTGATCGAGGTGCGCGGCGAGATCTACCTTGGCCACGACGACTTCGAGAAGCTCAACGCCGAGCAGGCTGCGGCAGGTGCCAAGGTCTTCGCCAACCCCCGCAACGCCGCCGCCGGCTCGCTGCGCCAGCTCGATGCCTCCATCACCGCGCGCCGGCCGCTGCGCTTCTTCGCCTACGGCTGGGGCGCTGCCAGTTCGCTGCCGGCCGACACGCAGTCTGGTGTCTACGAGAGCTTCGGGAGATGGGGCCTGCCGCTCAACCCGCTGATGCGCGTCTGCGAGACGCCAGAGGAGGTCTTGGCCTTCCATCGCAAGATGGAGGAGGGCCGCGCCTCGCTGGGCTACGATATCGACGGCGTGGTCTACAAGGTCAACCGCCTCGACTGGCAGACGCGGCTGGGCTTCGTGTCGCGCGCGCCGCGCTGGGCCATCGCCCACAAGTTCCCGCCGCAGGAAGCCATGACGCGGCTCAACGACATCGAGATCCAGGTCGGCCGCACGGGCGCGCTAACCCCCGCGGCCAAGCTCGAGCCGGTGACGGTCGGCGGCGTGGTGGTGTCGAGCGCGACGCTGCACAACGAGGACGAGATAGCGCGCAAGGACATCCGCATCGGCGACACCGTGATCGTGCGCCGGGCCGGCGACGTCATCCCGCAGGTGATGGGCGTAGTGCTCGACAAGCGGCCCAAGGGCGCCGAGCCCTACGAGTTCCCGCAGGTCTGCCCGGCGTGCGGCAGCTCGGCGGTGCGCGAGGTCGACGAGCGCACCGGCCGGATCGACGTCGTGCGCCGCTGCACCGGCGGCCTGATCTGCCCGGCGCAGGCCAAGGAGCGGCTGAAGCATTTCGTGTCGCGCAACGCCTTCGACATCGAGGGGCTCGGCGACAAGCAGATCGAGCTGTTCTACGACGAGGGGAGGATCCTGCGGCCGGCCGACATCTTCACGCTGGCCAGGCGCGATGCGCGGCTGCCGGAAGACAAGCGGCTGGCCGAGAAGAAGGGCTTCGGCGCCAAGTCGGTCGAGAACCTGTTCAAGGCCATCGAGGCGCGCCGCAAGATCCCCCTCGACCGGTTCGTCTATGCGCTGGGCATCCGCCATATCGGCGAGACGACCGCGCGCGACCTTGCCAAGGCGCTCGGCAGCTTCGCAGGCGTTTCGCGCAGCTGGCCTCGCCGCGGCCAAGGGCGGCAAGGACAGCGACGCCTACCGCGAGCTCGACAACATCGAGGGCATCGGCGCCACCGTGGTCGAGGCGCTGGTCGATTTCTTCTCCGAGCCGCACAACCTCGGGGCGCTCGACGATCTTCTGGAAGAGGTCGAGGTCGAGCCGTTCGTGCGCGCCGCCACTGCGACCTCACCCGTCACCGACAAGACCGTGGTGTTCACCGGCACGCTGGAGAAGATGACGCGCAGCGAGGCCAAGGCGCTGGCCGAGCGGCTGGGCGCCAAGGTGACGGGCTCGGTGTCGGCCAAGACCGACTACGTGGTGGCGGGCAGCGATGCCGGCTCCAAGCTCGCCAAGGCGCGCGAGCTCGGCGTCAAGGTTCTGACCGAGGACGAGTGGCTGTCGCTCGCTGGGCGATAGGGGACGCCGGCCTTGTGGGCCGACGTCATCAGGCTCAGCGCGCAACGAGCTCGTGCACGCTGAAGAGCGCGCCAGCATCCATCCACGCGCGCTTGGGCCGCCAGCCGGAGGATCGCGCGAGGTCCTGGAACTGGCGCACCGAGTATTTGTAGGAGTTCTCGGTGTGGACGGTCTCGCCGGCACGGAAGCGAAAGCTGTCGGCCACACACCTGCACGTCCTGGTTTCGCAGGCTCACCAGGTGCATCTCGATGCGGCCGTCGCGGGCGTTGTAGATGGCCTCGTGCCGGAACCCCTCGAGGTCGAAGGAGCCACCGATCTCGCGGTTGATGCGCACGAGCAGATTGAGGTTGAAGGCAGCCGTCACGCCCGCTGCGTCGTTGTAGGCGGGGACCAGCTTGCGCAGGTCCTTCTTGAGGTCGACGCCGACGATCAGCCGGCCACCCGGCGACAGCGTGGTGCGCAGGACCGCGAGCAGGCGGCCCGCCTCGATGGGGGTGAGGTTGCCGATGGTGGAGCCCGGAAAGAACCCCGTCTTGGGTCTGTCGGAGAGGTCGGCAGGAAAGCCGATCGGCCGCGAGAAGTCGCCGATCATGGGCCGCACGTCGAGGCCGGGGAAGCGCTCAGCCAGGCGCTGCGCCGCGCCATCGAGGGCGGCATGGGATACGTCGATCGGCACGTAGACGCACGAGCGTGGGAGCTTTCCGAGCAGGATCTCGGTCTTGAGGCTCGAGCCCGAGCCGAGCTCGACGAGCACGCCATGCCCGCTTATGCCGTCGACCATCTCGGCGGCGTGGGCCTTCAGGATCGCTGCTTCCGTCCGCGTGGGATAGTACTCGGGCAGGCGGGTGATCTCCTCGAACAGCTCGCTGCCGCGTGCGTCATAAAAAAAGCGGCACGGCAGAGTTTTCTGCGGCCGCGACAAGCCGTCGAGCACGGCTACGGCGAACTCATCGTCGACGAGGGCATACCGTTCCGACAGCAGGTCACGCATGTTGGGCGTCAGCATCACACGATCTCCGAGGCAAGGCGCAGGCCCATGAACTGCCAGCGCTGGTGGGGGTAGAAGAAGTTGCGGTAGGTGGCGCGGGAGTGACCTTCGGGGGTGGCGCAGGAGGCGCCGCGCAGCACCTGCTGGCTCACCATGAACTTGCCGTTGTACTCGCCGAGCGCGCCATCGGGCGGCCGGTAGCCGGGATAGGGCAAGTAGGCGCTCTGGGTCCATTCCCACACGTCGCCGAACATCTGCCGCGGCCCGCCTCCGGCCGGCGCTTGCGGCGGCAACGGCCTGAAGCGCGCGGGTGGCCAGCGTATTGCCGGTCTCGGGCAGTCCCTGCGCCGCGATCTCCCATTCGAACTCGGTCGGCAAGCGCCTTCCGGCCCAGCGGGCAAACGCGTCGGCCTCGAAGTAGCTCACATGCGCAACAGGAGATGCGCGGTCGATCGGATTGAGTCCCTCGAGCGACATCGCCAGCCATTGGCCCTCGCGCTCCTCCCAGTAGAGCGGCGCCCGCCAACCCTCGCGGTTGACCGTCGCCCAGCCGTCGGAGAGCCAGAGGGTTGCTGTGCGATAGCCTCCGTCGGCCATGAAATCGAGCCACTCGCCGTTGCTGACGAGACGATCGGCAAGGCGGAAGGGATGGATCAGTGCGTCGTGGCGCGGCGCCTCGTTGTCCCAGGCGAAGCCCCTGCCGTCGTGGCCGACCTCGCGAATGCCGCCGGCAAATTCGATCCACTGGACGGTTTCGGCGGCAGCCGAGCCGCGCGCCTGCTGTGGCGTGCGATAGGCGGGGCGCAGGGGATTGGCGGCGAACAGCGCCAGGATGTCGGTGAGAAGCAGCTCCTGATGCTGCTGCTCGTGGTTGATGCCGACCTCGATGAGCCGGGTGATCTCGGAGCCAGGCGAGACGCCACGCGCCAGCAGTTTGGCGAGAGCCTCGTCGACGTGGGCGCGATAGGCCAGAACGCGCTCGGTCGACGGCCGGGTCAGCACGCCGCGCTTGGGGCGCGGCTGCCGCGGACCCTGGGTCTCGTAGTAGGAATTGAAGCAGTAGTTGAAGTCGGGATCGAAGGTCCTGTAGCCGGGCAGGTGCTTGGCCAGAACGAAGGTCTCGAAGAACCAGGTCACATGGGCGAGGTGCCATTTGGTGGGGCTCGCGTCGTCCATGGGCTGGACGGTCATGTCCTCGGGCGAGAGCGGTTGCGCCAGCTCCAGCGACAGGCCCCGTGTCTCGAGCAGGCGCTGCTGCTGGCTGCGATGCGGCTCGATGGAAGGCCGCGCCATGGAAAGCTCTCCCGTCATCTCCATCCCCCGTTGCTCGTCTCTTGCGCGGGACCACACCTGCGACCCGGCGCCACCGACCCGACCGCACGGCCCAACCATATGGGAGGGCCGGCCAGCCCCTAGGCACTTTCTCGCTCTGGAATCTATGTCCGGCGGCTATGGCCGGGTCGCCTGTTCAGGAATTCCGGGCCCCGCGGGTTTGTTCCGGGCTGCGGGCTTGCTCATGCTGGGTGAATGTCTCGTTGCACCGGTTGGCCATCGTGTGACGGCTTTGAGCATGCTTGCAGAGTATCAATGTGGGCTCAAATCGCGAATACGTGTACGGCACCACCTTGCTGACAGCACGGTGTCAGCATGATGGCTGGAGGCCGGTCCGACGTGGCGGGCGGCTCTCAAATCATGGCGAAAAACCAAGCCGCACGCAGGCTGAGCCTGCGTGCGGGTTCTCCGTTCCCAAGCATATGGGGCTTCAGCGAACTCAGTAGCCGATGCCGAGCATCAGCGGCATCCGCGGTGCGGGCCGATAGGAACCGGCAGTCGGGCTCGGCTGGCGCATGCTGACCCTGGTCGGCCGCAGCTCCGTGAAATTCTGGTGCGTCTTGGACGCGTGTGGGGCGGCGACCTTCGCCGGGCTGGGCTCGGCGATTTGCGCCTTGGTCTCGGTCTGGGACGACTGCTGGATGATCAGGCTACCGGTGTCCGAAGGGCTCATCTCGGCGATGGCCTGGCCGATTCCCGTTTGCTGCGCGGTCAGCTGGCCATCGCTCGCCAGGGCGGGGGCGGTCACGACGGTCGCCAGCAGGGCTGCGATCAGAACCTTGCGGCTGTCGAGAGCAAACATGGGAGTCGTTCCTTTTGTTCGGGCCTGTGCCTTCGGGTCTCGGCCCGTGCAGCAGCATGCAACGACCATACTCGCCCTCGCTGGTCCCGTCTGTTCCGCCAGAAACAGGCCGGGTACAAGCCGTAACGGAGCCGTGATAGAGGTGGCCGCAGACGGTCGGGACCGCCTCGAAGCGACAGCGCAGGGTGAACGGGTAGGAACGCATGGCCAACCGCAAGGCCGGCACCATGACGGGGGGCACGGCGATCGTAGAGGCCCTGATCGCCAACGGCGTCGATACCCTGTTCGGTCTGCCTGGGGCCCAGCTCTACCCCCTGTTCGACGCCCTGCAGGAGCGCGCCGAGCGCATTCGCACCATCGGCGCGCGGCACGAGCAGGCCTGCGGCTACATGGCTTTCGGTTATGCCCGCTCGACCGGACGGCCGGGCGTCTATGCGGTGGTCCCGGGGCCGGGCGTGCTCAACACGGCGGCGGCACTGTGCACGGCGTACGGCTGCTGCGCACCCGTCCTGTGCATCACCGGCCAGGTGCCCTCGGCGTTCCTCGGCCGCAACCGCGGACATCTGCACGAGCTGCCCGACCAGCTCGCCACCCTGCGCACGTTGACCAAATGGGCCGCACGCATCGAGCGGCCCGCCGATGCGCCGCAGATCGTCAACGAGGCCTTCCGGCAAATGCTGTCAGGCAGGCCTGGGCCCGTCGCCATCGAGATGGCATGGGACACGATGGCCTCGAGCGGTTTCGTGGCACCGATCGGCGCGGCGGTTGTCCCGGCGCCGCCGGCACCGTCACCGCCGGAGGTGGAGGCCGCCGCAACCCTGCTCAAGGCATCAAAGCGGCCCATGATCATCGTGGGCAGCGGCGCCCAGCATGCCAGTGAGACGATACGCGCATTGGCGGAGGAAATCGACGCACCGGTGGCGGCCTTTCGCGGCGGACGCGGCATCGTGCCGGAAGACCACGCGCTTGGCGTCTCGTCCTACGCAGCCTACCGGCTGTGGCCCGAGACGGACGTGCTCGTTGCCATCGGCACGCGCGCCGAGATGCCCTACATGCGCTGGACCGGGATGATGTCGCTGATCGATCGGCCGCAAGCTCCGCCGCACCTGGTACGCATCGACATCGATCCGGCCGAGATGCGCCGGCTGGTGCCGCATGCCGGCATCGTGGCGGACGCGGATGCCGGAGCGCGCGCGCTCTTGAAAGAGGTGCGCCGCCTGCGTGGGCGCAAGGGGAAGGCCAACGCAGACGGCGGCAAAGCCCCCAACGAGGCACGCGCCCGCATTGCCGCCGTCAAGGCCGATGTCCGCCAGGCCGTCGAGAAGGTGCAGCCTCAGCTCGCCTATCTCGACGTCATCCGCGAGGTGCTGCCGCGCGATGGGATTTTCGTCACCGAGCTGAGCCAGGTCGGGTTCACCTCCTACTTTGGCTACCCGGTATATGCCCCGCGCACCTACGTGACGGAAGGCTACCAGGGCACACTTGGCTTCGGCTTCCCGAGTGCACTCGGCGTCAAGGTCGCGCATCCCGACAAGCCGGTCGTCTCGGTGACGGGCGACGGCGGCTTCCTGTTCGGCGCGCCGGAGCTCGCCACGGCGGCGCAATACGGCATCGCCCTCGTCACGCTCGTCTTCAACAATGCCGCCTACGGCAACGTGCTCCGTGACCAGCGCACCGCCTTCGGCAACCGCGTGATCGGGGCGGCGCTGGACAATCCGGATTTCATGCTGCTTGCCAAGTCTTTCGGCATCGAGGGCCACCGTGTGGCTTCGCCCGCAGCGCTCCGGCCCGTGTTGCAGAGGGCGCTCGGGTCCAAGCAGCCGGTGCTGATCGAGGTGAAGGTGGCGCAGGGCAGCGAGGTGTCGCCCTGGGAGTTCATCCATCCAAAGCCGCATGCCCCGCGCGCGTCTTGAGCAGGCCCAGCATTCTGGCGTGGATGCCCGCCGGCACGGCCTGACAAGGGGCAGCAGCGCACGCATTTGCGGGTTGCCTCGGCCCCGGCATGTTTCCTATCTACACACGCGCGCCGTGCCGATCGCCCCCTCGAAGACAGGAGTGAGGCCAGTCTGGGCCTGATCACCATGACCGACGTGACCCTGACCCAAGTGGCGCTGTTTCTCGCCGCGGCCGTGGTGGCGGCTCCGCTCGCCAAGCTGCTGCGCATCGGCAACGTGCTGGGCTACCTGCTGGTCGGGGTGATGATCGGCCCGTTCGGCCTCGGGTTCGTCTATTCGGTCTACGAGGTGACGTCGATCCTGCATTTTGCCGAATTCGGCGTGGTGCTGCTGCTGTTCCTGATCGGCCTGGAGCTGCGGCCCAAACGCCTGTGGGCCATGCGCGCCGCGATCTTCGGCGTCGGCGGTGCCCAGGTCGCGATCACCGCGGCGCTGCTTGCGGCAATCGCCATGGCCTTCGGTTTCGCCTGGCCGGCGGCGCTGTTTGCCGGCCTCGCGCTCTCGCTGTCGTCGACGGCCTTCGCCTTGCAGGTGCTCGAGGAGAAAGGCGAGCTGGGGCTGCGTCATGGCCGCCTGGCCTTTGCCGTGCTGCTGTTTCAGGACCTGGCGGCAATCCCCCTGATCGCGCTCACGCCGCTCTTCGCCGTCACCGCCGGCAAGTCGCCGCCGATGGAGTTGTTCGCCGCCCTCAAGGCCCTGGGCCTCATCCTCGTGGTGGTGGTGGTGGGGCGCTACGTGCTCGATGGTGTCATTCGCATCGTGGCACGCACGCGCGTCAAGGAGGCCATGACGGCGTGCGCCCTGCTGACCGTGGTTGGCGTGACGCTGGTGATGGAGCATGCCGGGCTTTCAGCGTCGCTTGGAGCCTTCATCGCCGGCGTGCTGCTGGCGGACTCCGACTACCGCCACGAGATCGAGGCCGACATCGCGCCCTTCGAGGGCCTGCTACTCGGCCTCTTCTTCACCGCCGTGGGCATGTCGCTCGACCTGCGACTCACGGTCGAAAGCCCCTACCTGGTGGGCGCAATCGTCGCGGGCCTGCTGGCGATCAAGAGCGGAGTGCTCTATCTGCTGGGCCGCCGCGCGGGCCTGGATGCGGGGCCCTCCCGGCGCCTGGCGCTCGCCATCGCCCAGGGTGGAGAGTTCGCATTCGTGCTGTTCACGGCCGGGGTCGGCGCGGGCGTGCTGGACAAGCATGTCGCCGACCTGCTGTCGGTTGCCGTCACGCTGTCGATGGCGGCAACCCCGCTGCTGCTGCTGATCGACGAGACCTTCATGCCGAGGGTGGTTGTGGCACGCGCCTTCGATGCCCTGCCGGAGAACGACGGCCACGTCGTCATCGCCGGCTTCGGCCGCGTCGGCCAGATCGTGGCACGCATCCTGCTCGCCAAGCGCATCCCCTTCACCGCGCTCGATTCCGACCCGCAGCACATCGACACCGTGCGCAAATTCGGCGCGCGCGCCTTCTACGGCGACGCCAGCCGCCACGAGATCCTGGAGGCCGCGCAGACCAGCAAGGCACGTGCGTTCGTGCTGGCGATCGACAATGTCGAGGCGTCGCTGCGCACCGCGCAGATGGTGAAGCAGAACTACCCGCACGTGCCGATCTATGCGCGCTCTCGCCACCGCCGGCATACCCATCAGCTGATGGACTTGGGGATCAAGGTGATCCGGCGCGAGACCTTTCTCTCCTCGCTCGATTTGACGCGCGAATTGCTGCGCGGCCTCGGCCTCACCGAGCGCGACGTGCGTTTTGCCGTCGACACGTTCATGGCGGCAGACCGGCGCCGGCTCTACGAGGACTACAAGCACTACACCGACCTCGAGAAGCTGCAGGGGCAAGCCCGCAGCCTCACCCAGGAGCTCGACGAGATCTTCGCCCAGGACGCCGCCGAGCAGGCGAAGGCCACGGAGGAGGAGAAGGCCGACAAGTGATCGCGGCTGGCCGAGACCTCTCGCGCAGCATCGGCGCGCTTTTGCCGGCTGGCCGGGCTGCCTGGTATGACCCCAAAAAAGTAACAGCCCCGGCCTGGGGCCGGGGCTGAGAGCTTCAAACAATGGCGTGAGAGCCGGTTGACGGGTATCCCCGCTCGACCAACTCAGCTGACCGGCGTCCAAGTACCGTCTGGATTGCGGCAGGCAGTGCCGCGCATGGCTTGCGGACGCCCGTCGATATAGATCCGGTGAGTGAAATCCCGGCAATCCATGGCGCCGCGTTTGTAGGGTGCGTCAGGGATAACCTCGCCGTAGCGGCCGTTGTCGGGATTGCGCCAGCGCACCGGACGGCCGGATGCTCCACGCTCCCAGGCATCGAACTCAGCCTGGCGGGCCAGCTCGCGATCGCGCGCATCGAGCGAGCGGCCGATCTCGTTGCCGGCAATGCCGCCGATCACCGCGCCGGCGAGCGTGCTGGCGACCTTGCCGCCGCCCTTGCCGAACTGGTTGCCGATGACGCCGCCGGCGATAGCGCCAACAACGGTGCCCGAATCCTGCTTGCTGACATCGGGTCCGCAGGCGGGCACAGCTACCAAGGCAGCCAGAGCGGCCACCAGTGAAAAAGCTCTCATGAAGAAACTCCCGTCCTCGCTCAGGAACGCTTCACTTCCCGCACGCGCCTGCTGAGTACTCGCACCGATTCCCTCGCGGACAATCGTGGTTCGGATTGGGGCGAAAGTGCGGCTCCAGCTTCCCCAGGCGCCGAATCAGCCAATTCGGGCATCCCCAAACGAGCCCGTGGCGTCGATCTGCGCTGAATTGAAAGTGTAGGGCGCAGGTTGTATGGGGGTCAAGTCGCAAGCGGCAGTGTCAGGCGCGCGGACAGGCCGCCGTGCTCGGAGCGGGCCAGCTCCAGCTTGCCGCTGTAGGAGTGGGCAAGGTCGGCAACGATGGAGTGCCCGAGGCCGGAGCCCGGCTTGGTCTCGTCCAGCCGGCGTCCGCGGATGACGGGGTCGGCCATCTGCTCGGCGGTGAGGCCCGGCCCGTCGTCGTCGACGCGGATCTGCAGCCAATTGCCGGCGCCGCCGTTGGCGCCCACGGGCGGGACGGCGCTCGCCGCCAGCAGCACCCGGGAGCGGGCCCACTTGGAGGCGTTGTCGAGAAGGTTGCCCAGCATCTCCTCGAGGTCCTGACGCTCGCCCTGGAAGCGGGTCCCCGGTGGGCAATCGGTGGAGAAGGAGAGCTGCTTGTCGCGATAGATGCGCTCCAGCGCGCGAATGATGGAGTCGCTGACAGGCCCCACCTCGGTGACGCGGCCGATAACGCCGACGCGTGCGGCCATGCGCGCGCGATCGAGGTAGAGATTGACCTGGTCGGCCATGATCTCGACCTGCTCGGCGACCTTGCGCGCGAGCGGGCTGTTGTCGTCACGCGCCTCGTTCCTGATGACGGCGAGCGGCGTCTTCAGAGCGTGGGCGAGATTGCCGACGTGAGTGCGCGCGCGCTCGACGATGTCCTGATTGGATTTGAGGAGCGCGTTGAGCTCCTGCTGCAGCGGCTCGATCTCCTGCGGCAGCGCCACGTCGAGGCGGGTAACATCGCCCGAGCGGATCGCGGCCAGCCCCTTCTCCACCTTGGCCAGCGGAAACAGGCCGAACCGGACCTGGAACAGGGTGAGCGCCAGCAGGCCGACGCCGGCGAGCGAAAGAGCCAGGGTGAGCCGGGTGCGGAAGTTGTGCAGGCTGGTCTCCACCTCGCCGAGCGTGCCGGCGATCGCCACCGAGTAACGCTGCGCCAGCTTGCCCTCGCCGAACACGTAGATGGTCTCGGCGACGCGCAACCGCTGCTCGAGCGGACCGTCGAGGTTGGCCAGCCGCACCTCGTGCTCGTTGGGGTCGACACCGTGCTCGCTCGGCAGCGGCACGGACAGGCCCGCGAGCGAGCGCGATTTGACCTCGCGGCCGGGCCTGCCGTCGAGCGGCTTGATCTGCCAGTACCAGCCCGAGTGGGTGACCTCGAAAAGCGGCTCGCCGACGTCTTTGGGGTCGCCGGGCTCCTGGTCACCATGGTCGATGGTGTCGGAAAGCACGACGGTGAGCAGGACGTTGAGGCGCCGGTCGAAGCTGGTCGCAACTTCCTGGGCGTAGAGCGAATAGATGATGGCCCCCGCGACCGGTAGCGCCAGGAGGGTCCAGGCCACCGCCGTGGCAAACAGCCGAAAGGCGAGCGAGTTAGTTGTCATCGACCTCGCGCGAGAGCCGGTAGCCGAGACCGCGGATGGTCTTGATCATCTCCGGCGGTATCTTCTTCCTCAGGCGTCCAATGAACACCTCGATGGTGTTGGAATCGCGGTCGAAATCCTGCTCGTAGAGATGCTCGACGAGCTCGGTGCGGGACACCACGCGCTCATTGTGGTGCATCAGATAGGCGAGCAGGCGGTATTCGTGGGATGTGAGCTTGACCGGCTGTCCGTTCAAGGTGACGCGCGCGGTCTTGGTGTCGAGGCGCAAGGGGCCGCACTCGAGGTCGCTCTTGGCGTGACCGGAGGCGCGACGCACCTGGGCGCGGATGCGCGCCAGCAGCTCCTCCATGTGGAACGGCTTGGCGACATAGTCGTCGGCTCCGGCATCGATGCCGGTGACCTTGTCGCTCCAGCGGTCGCGGGCGGTGAGGATGATGACGGGCATCTTGCGCTCGGCGCGGCGCCATTGCTCGAGCACGCTGATGCCGTCCATCTTCGGCAGGCCGGTGTCGAGGATCACGACATCATAGGGCTCGGTCTCGCCGAGGAAGTAGCCCTCCTCGCCGTCGAAGGCCGAGTCGACCGCGTAGCCCGCATCCGTCAGCGCCGTGACGAGCTGGCGATTGAGATCGCGATCATCTTCTACGACCAGGACGCGCAAGGCACCCCTCCCAGGGCGATTGACCGGCGTCGGCGGGGCCACGCCCCTCGCGCATCGGATAGCGCAGTATAGCGCCAACGTGGTGGCGCGCGGTTCCTCCTTCGACCAAGCGAATATACAAGGAATACCAGCGGCCAAGCTAGCTCGGCGCGATCACAAGGTGAGCGTGAACTGGCGCCGCTCGATCGGCTGGGTGGCGCGAATGCGGCCCCAGATGGCCATCACGGTGCCGGCGACGCCGCCCGCGGCCTGGGCCAGGACCACGGTGTTGTCGCCGAGCTGCCGGATCAGCTCCCCCGTGATGTTGACGCCGAGGGCGGGGCCGAGCACCGGCAGCACGGTCGAGAGGGTGGTGATGAGGGTGCCCCAGATGGTGAGGGAATTGCCCCACCACTTGGGGGTGAGGGCGGTCGAGGAGTTGGCAGCGGGCAGGTCGGGGATCGGGGGGTTGGGGGTCGTCATTTGCTTTCCTCGTTGGGGGTTTGGCACGGTGCCGCTGACGGAATGCCGGGATGACCATCGGGACAAGTCCGAGGGCCGGGATTCACAGCGTGGCTGTGTGGGGGGCGCCGCGACCGAAGACGGTGCTGAGCTGGTAGACGCGCAAGTCGATCGAGCCCTGCGGCGCGCCGAAGTCGGCGGTCTGCTGGGCGGCAGTGTAGGTCAGGGATGGAGAGGTGCTCGCGAGCGTGCGGATCACGTCGGCGCCGTCGAGGATGTCGACCTCGTAGCGTTCGGTCTCCTCGGCGAGCGGCACCTCGACGGCGTCCCAGCTGTCACCGCCAATACGCGTGCGGCGCACCCACGAGACGGCGAGGTCGCCGCCGGAACGGGCGCCGCGCAGTTGCATCGGGCTCAGCGGCCGCAGGCCGAGACCCTGGAAGGCGTGCGCGGTCTCCAAATAGGAGGCATCGCCGATGTTGCGGCTGGCGGGTCCGCAGCGCCAAATGTAGTCGAGACCGACCTCGTCCGGCCCCATGTCGACCCGCGTGAGCGCGCCATCGAGCAGCATGAAGCGGGCGCCGGCGGCGAGCGGGGTGCGCATCGCGCCTTCGGTGCCGGCCTGACCGCGCAGGAATTGGGACAGCTCGTAGGTCGACGGAGCGGTGAGCACGGCGGAGCGGAACTGCAGTACCTCCCATTCGCCGTCGTCGTTCTCGATCGCGGCCATGTTGGCTCCGGCGAGCAGGGCAAGCTCGGTGACGGATGCGAGGGCGCCGCCGTCGAGGCGCACGCGAACCTTGCTGGCGAAGTCGAAGCGGGACATGGGGCCGGCGCCGAGCGCATCGAGCGTGACACCGGTGACGGCCGGCGCGGCAGCGACAGCCTTGAGCAGGAAGTTGGAGGTCTCCGGTGAGCGGTAGAAGGCGATGGCGCCCGGCCATGGGCTTTGCAGGGCCGCGACATAGCCGGCGTGCGGCGGCTCGTCGCCGGTGAGCAGCGGCAGGTCGAGGAACAGCACGAACGGTTGGCCGATCAGCACCGGCGTGCCGACGCGCGGGGGGCGCGGCGCCGGGGAGGAGCCGGTGTAGACGTCGGGATCGATGCCGCGGGCATCCACGTCCCGCGCGCCGTGCTCGCCGATCTCGGTGATGCGCAACAGGCGCGAGCGGCCACCGGCTGTGTATGCGACGACGTCGCCCGGCTCCAGCGCCAATTGCGACGGCGGCAGCGTGAAGCCGGCACGCTCGCGCGCGGCCCAGGCCTCGAACAGCCAGATCTCGGCCATCTGTGCCACCTGCTCCGCATCGAGCACCAGCGGCAGGTCGGCCACGGCGACGCGGCCGCTATGACCGGTGAGGCGACGTGCTTCTTCCGCCGCCGAAGGATAGCTGTCGATGCCCGAGATGAAGGTGAGCTTGGCGGAGGACGGCAGATCGGTCTCCTGCGCGCGCGTGAGCGTCGCCAGCGCCGAGCCCGGCCGGGTCTCCACGAGGTCGTCGGGGTCGAGCTCGGCGGCCAGGGGCGCTTGGCCACGGTGCGCGAACGCGATCAGCCCCGTCGCTCTCGCGCGCATCGAAGAAGAAGGCGAGCTCGAGCGGCTGCAGCGCCTCGCGCGCCGACAGCACGCGGTCGATGACGAAGCCGCCGAGCGTGCCGGCGAGCGCGCTGGTGTCGTAGGCGGCAAAGCCGTAGTCGTCGAGGATCGCCGATACGGTCGCGGCGAGCGGCGCGTTGGCGAGCCGGCCCGTGACCCAATGGCCGAGCCGCCAGTTGTCGCCGTCGCCCCAGACGTCGGTGTTGGTGGGGAAGGCCGGATAGGGGCGCGCATCCCAGGCAGTAGACGTGGATGTGGGCGATGTCGACCATGCGGTCGCCGTAGACGGCCGAGATCGGGTTGGCGTCCGCGACGATAGTCGCGGATCGCCGGGATCGAACGCCTCGTGGAAGGCCTGCAGGTAGCGGCGCTGCATGAAGTCGTCGCGCGTGCCGCGCGAATAGTAGGGCAGGAACGACTCCGAGCTCTTGGGGTCGACGAACACGTTGGGCTGGTTGGCGCCTTTGTCGACGGCGGGGCAGCCGAGCTCGGTGAACCAGAAGGGCTTGGACTGCGGCACCCAGGCGGTGGGCGTAGCCCAATTCGACGCCGCCGGGGCGGTCGAAGTGCTGGTTGAGCCACCAGCGACGGATGTCCTTGAAGCGGAACACCCAGGGCTTGCCGTAGCGCCGTCGGTGATGGGCGTGCGGACCTGCGCGTCGCGATCGCCGGGGCTGGCGTAGTACCAGTCGTACCCCTCGCCGGCGGAGAGATTGCCGCGCAGGTAGTCGAGATCGTAGATGGAGGACACTCCGGCCAGGCGGTCGGCGTGACTCGCACCGTCGCGCCAGTCGGCGAGCGGCCAGTAGACGTCGATGCCGACGGCATCGATGTCGGCGGAGGCCCACAGCGGGTCGAGGTGGAAATGGACGTCGCCGGAGCCGTCGGCGGGTTGGTGGCCGAAATACTCCGACCAGTCGGCGGCGTAGGTGACTTTGGTGCCGGGGCCGAGCACGGCCTTGACGTCGGCAGCGAGAGCGACGAGCGCGGCGACGAAGGGATAGGTGCTGGCGCCGTCGCGCACCCAGGTGAGCCCGCGCAGCTCCGAGCCGATGATGAAGGCCTCGACGCCGCCGGCCGCGGCGGCAAGGTGCGCGTAGTGCAGGATGAAGCGGCGGTAGGACCACTCGGCGGGGCCCGAGTAGACGACCTCGCTCGCCGACGATGCGAGAAGTCGGATACGGCGGCGCGTGCCGACGAAGGCTGCGATCTGCGTCGCGGCGGCGGCCGTCTTGTCGGGGCTGCCGGGCTGGCCGGGGGCCGGCGATCACGGTGATGCGGCCGCGCCAGGGATAGGGCGGCTGCGAGCCGGCGCCGCGTGTAGGGATCGGGCAGCGCGTTGCCGGCGGCGACGTCCATGAAGATGAAGGGCGCCAGCGTGACGCCGATGCCGCGCCCTTCGAGGTCGCGGATTGCAGTCGACGACGCTCTGCGTCGGAGGGCGTGCCGCCGTAGGCCGCGCGGCCGTCGACGGTGCTGACGAGGTGGGCGTCGGCGCGGGATTGGCCGGCGACGGACCACGTCAGCGGGCCCGTCACCTTGTCGGCGGCGTCGACGCCGGGACGCATCTGGCAGCTGCCGGCCCGCAGGTCGTGCCGAACCAGCCGACGATGAGCGAGACGTTGCCGACGTTGGGCAGCGTCGCCTGCAGCTGGTCGAGAGCGACATCCCAGTCGGTGCCGCCCTGGCGCGTGTGCACGTTCTCGGGCATCGTTGGTGGCGACGCCGACCTTGCGGGAGACGGCCTCGGTCGCGTAGACGAACTCGCCGGCGCCGGGGATCAGGCACGACGGCGCGCGACCTTCTCGTCGAACTCGTCGACGGCGCGGTAGATCTCGAAGGAGAGCTGCGGGATGCGGTTGCCGAAATCGGCAAGCGCCATGCGCTCGAACACGATGTAGGCGACGCCGCGATAGGCCGGCGCGTTGCCGGCGCCCTCGCTTGGCCTCGATCAGGCTGTCGGGAGCCTGGCTTCTCGCTGCCCGTGTAGAGGCGCTAGGCGAACTGCGAGAGATCGAGCTCGCGGCCGTCCGCCCACACGCGGCCGAGCCGCTGATCTCGCCCTCGGCGAGCGCGACGGCGAAGTTGGCGAAATAGCGGTACTCGATGCTCGGCGAAGAGGTGGACGCCGCGGGCTCGAGCCGCCCTTGCCGCCGCCGCTGGAGCTGCCCTGCCGCACCACCTCCTCCTCGAAGGCTGGTCGCCCAGATGATCTGGCCGCCGAGCCGCGCGCGGCCGTAGAGGCGGGGGATCGGCGCGCCTTCCGAGGAGGCGGTGACGCGCAGGTCCGACAGGCGCGGGCCTTGCGTGACGTTGAGCGGCCGGAGGCGGCGAGCAGCGCCTGGTCGACGAAGGAGCCGGCGAGCGCGCCGATCTGGGGCCGAGCGCGGCGCCGGTGAGGGTGGCGCCGAACAGCGTGACGCCGGCCGGCAGCAAGGCGCCGCCGACCGCCGCGCCGGCAGCCGCGAGTGCGAGGGTGGCCATCAGCGGGCTCCAGCGGTCCGCCTCACTCCGGTGGAGAGGACTAGTGGGGGCATCGCGTCGCATTGCTAAGGAGACACGCGCGGAAACGCGAAACGCGCCGGCGATGCGGCGGCGCCACCAGGGGGAGAGGGCGACCTCGCAGACGGGGGCGCCTTCCATGGCGTGGATCATGGTGTCGGGGGTGGCGAGGATGGCGGCGTGCTTGGCGACGGTGCGCTACGGTAGCGGAAGACGAGGACGTCGCCCGGGGCGGCCTCGCGCGGGGTGATCTCGACCAGATGACGCCGCGCGGCCTCGAGCAGGGTCTCGCGGCCGGTGGCTTCGGCCCAGTCGCGGGTGTAGGCGGGCGCGGCCTCGGCCTCGCGGCCGTAGAGCTCGCGCCAGATGCCGCGCACGAGACCGACGCAGTCGGTGCCGACGCCGCGGCAGCTCGCCTGATGATGGTAGGGCGTGCCGAGCCAGGTGCGGGCGAGAGCGACGATGTCGGGACGGGTCATGCGTGAGATCGCAGAACAACCGGCGTTGCGGGTACCCCACCCCCGACACCTCTCCATTGAGGGGCGGAAATGCGTGGCGTGCGTCAGCCGGCGAAAGTGGAGAAGGAGCTGCCATCGTTGGCGGGGTCGCCGGGGCGGGCGACGGCGGAGACGAAGTCGTTGCCGGGCATGTGCGGAAAGCCGCGGAAATTCACCGCGTTGGCGAACTTCGCCTGGCAGGTCGCAAACTGCTTGTCGCAGCCGGCGGTGACGATGAAGCGTCGCCCGGCGCTATCGGCCAGCGCGAAGGGCTGCCACAGCTCGAGCGCGGCGGGCGAGCCGGCGACGTGGCGGCGCACCTCCTGCGCGCGCCCGGCGTCGGCGCCGGAGGTGAAGGTGAGAAGCCCGCGCGTGAACCAGTCGCCGGAGAAGCCGTCGAGCCCGCTCGCGGTGAAGCGGCGCGGTCGCTCACGTGGCTACGACGGTGCCCGTCGCCGCGATAGAACGCCGGGTCGGAGAGGTCGACGGTGCAGCGGGCGTCGCCGAGGTCGGCGTCGCAGCCGTACTGAAAGAGCCGGCCCTTGGGCTGCTGCAGGTAGTGGGCAAGCCCGCGCACCTCGGCGGTGAACGCCCGGCCGCGCGGCGCACCTCGCCGATCGAGCCCTGAGCGCATCAGCACGCGCTGCTCGGTGTCGCTGCCAGTTGACGCGCAAGATCTCGACTGCGGCATCGTCGAAGAGGCCGGCGGCGAGGTCGGCCTCGTTGAGGCTCTCGGCGCTGAGCGCGCTCGTCCACCTCCAGGTTGTCGACGCTAGAGGCCGACGGCGTCCTTGATCTCGGTGGCCGTGAAGCCGGTGGCGGCCGCAAACGTGGTGGCGTCGAAGGCGAGGTCGCGATCGTGGTCGGTGAAGCCCAGCATGGTGCCGTCGCGGCGGGTGAGGCGCCAGCACCAGCCGAGCGTGGTGGCGCCCGTGTCGAGGTGGGCTTGGAGGGCTGGGGGGAGGGATTTCATGGGAAGAGGGAGTGGCTGAGGTAGGGAGCAGGGGAGGAGAGCAAAGGGGAGGCTGAAGCGCATTCGCTACCTCCCCATCCCCTACTCACAGCCGCATCTCGACGATGGGGATGGAGGGGATGGCGCCGTGGCGGAAGCCCTGGATGTTGATCTCGAGCTTGTCGGTGTCGAAGCGCACGGGCACGTCGAACTCGAAACCGGCGGTGATGGGGTGCGCCGGCGGCCGGGACGTGGCCCGCCAGGAAGGTGACGAGGCCGGTGGCGTGGGTCGACGGTGAAGTCCGTGCCGGCGTCTGCACCACGCCGTCGACGGCGACGCAGCACCGTGTCGGCGACGGGCTTGGTGATGTCGCGCGCCCAGGGACTGAAGGCCGCTGCCGTAGGTCTTCTTGAGCTGGAAGGCGGTGGTGGCGCCGTCGCCGATGGCCGATCTGCTGGTCGAGCGGCGGTCGGGGCGTCCTCGGGCGGGCACGACTTCAAGTCGGCGGGTCGCGCCAGCGAAAGCCGTAGCAGCCGCCCGCGCCGCTCCTCGAAGAAGGCGATGACGGCATAGAGGTCGTTGAGCGACTTGACGCCGTAGCCGGCATTGTAGCTGCGGCGCGAATTGGCCCAGCGGGCGTTGCGCTCCTCGACGCCCGAGCCCAGCACGATGACGTCGGTGCGCCGCTCCGGGCCGCCCTGGGCGGCGCGCGAGATGGCGGTGGGGAAGCGGATCTCGTGGAACATGGGAGTCAGGCAGCTGGGCAGTAGGCATCAGGCGTAGCAGGCGGATCGAGTTCTCCTACTGCCCATTGCCCATGCCTATTGCCCCTCTTACAGATTGCGCTGCCCGTTGCCGACGGCGCGGGCGAGCATGGCGGCGATCTGGGTCTCGGAGCGGCGGAAGCTGTCGGCGTCGGGCGTGGTGACGTTGAAGACGACGTTCATGCCAGCCGTCGCCGTCCGTGCGCACGCCAAGGCGAGCCGTCCGGACCCGCGCGCCAGCGGCAGGATCGCCTCCGCGCCGCGCTCGCCGGCGAGGCCCAGCCGATTGCCGTCGAGCGGGAAGGTGATCGGGCTGGCAATGACGCCGCCCTGGGCGAACGGCACCGGCAGGGGCGAGCGCACCACGCCACCCTTGGCGAAGGCGACGCCGCCGGTGAAGGCGCCGGCAAGCGCGCCGCCGAGCGCGTCCGTGAGAGGCTTGAAGGCCGCCTTCAGAGTGATCTCGGAGAGACGCAGCGCCAGCGAGCGCAGGACGTCGCCGAGACCCTTGCCCTTGAGCGCGACGTCGACGAACGAGGTCGAGAGTGCGCTGCCGAACTGGCGGCCGAGCTTGGCGGCGTCATTGAGCTGCTGTTGCAGCTCGGTGGTGTCGGCGTCGATCTTGACGGTGAGAGTGGGCTGGGTGTCGTCTGGCATGGGGGTGCGGTGGTGAGTGGTGAGATGGTGCGTGGCGGTGCAAGCGAACAGCGATGACTTCCTCGCTACACGCTACCCACCATCTGACCACTCACCGGAATCAGGAAAGCGGGACATGAGCTGCGCGAGCGCAGATCGCGACAAGGGCGAGACCGGCGAGAGGGGGCCCAGGAGGCCGCGCAGGGCTGCTTCGAGCTCCTTGGGAGTCATCGCCCAGAAGACCGGCGGCGGCAGGCGCAGCAAGCCGAGGCCGGCGGCCATCACGTCGTCCCAGGGAAAGGGATGGGGGGCGCGTCCCTCCGGGGGCGCAAGGTCCCGGATAGCCGCGGCCTCGCCTTGCGGCGAGGGCCCCGGCTTCCGGGAAGGCAAGCTGGAGGTGGATGGCGCAGACGGAGCGCCGCCGAAGGTGCCGGCGAGCAGGCGGGCGACGATGTCGACGAAGCCGGCCGCACCGCCATCGGCCTGCATGCGCGCGACCGCCTCGTCCGTGATGTCGTTGCCGGCACCGCGCAGGCCGGCGCCGATGATGCGCTGCGCGTCGCGGGCGGAAAGGCGGCCGGACTGGAAGCGTTCGGCAAGGGCGAGCATGTCGGTGTCGCCGAAGGCGGATTCGAGTTCGGCCAGCGCGCCGAGCGTGAGGCAAAGGCGGAACGGCGCGCCGTCGAGGCGGGCCTCGATCTCGCCGCGGTGGAGGTTGGGCATTTGGGTTCCCTGGGAACCAAGGCTCAAGCAGCCGTAAACGTGAGCTCGCCGGCGGACTCGAGCGAGAGCTCGAAGGCGACCTCGCCGTCGTGGCGGCCGGTGAGCTCGAAGGCGGCGATCTGGAAGGCGCCCTCGACCGTGCCGAAGTCGGGGATGATCACCTGCCAGTCGCGGATGGTGCCGTTGAAGACGTAGTCGCGCACGAGCGCGTCGGAGGCCGCGTCCTTGAAGATGCCGGCGCCCTGCACCTTGGCGTGCTTGACGCCGGCGCCCGCCAGCAGCTCGCGCCACTGCCCGGCCGACTTCGGCATGCGTGATGTCGACGGTCTCGGTGTTGAAGGCGATCGAGCGCGAGCGCAGCCCGGCCACCGTGACGAAGGTGCCGGCGCCGTCGCTGTCGACCTTGAGGAGGAGGTCTTTGCCTTTCTGGGCGGACATTGGTGGGGGCTCCGTTGGGGAAAGGTCGAGGAGAGGGCAGTAGGCAGTGGGCAATCGGCAGTAGGTGGGTGGCGATCGCGCGGCTCCGACTGCCTGCATGCCTCGCCTGTCAGAACCCGCAGGGTCTGACACCTACTCGGGCTCGGTGACGGCGCGGAAGCGGGCGATGCCGTGAATGGTCTCGCCGTCGGGATCGCGGCGGGCTTCCGAGAACTCGTGGCGCAGGTTGACGAGGCGGTGGCCCGACAGGGTGAGTGGCTGGTCGTGCAGCGCCGTCGCACCGCGCCCAGGATCTCGTGTGCCTGGCCCTTGCCGTTGGCCTGCGACCACACGTGCAGCGTCAGGATATGCTCGTTGCCGTCGTCGCTGCCGGTGGACCAGTCGCGCGCCAGGCTCTGGGCGAAGGTCAGATAGGGGAATGCGGCGCCTTGCGGCACGTCGTCGTAGACGCGCGCGGCGCCGAGCAGCGCCAGCGAGCGGCGCATCGGCCGTGAGCGTGGCGAAGATCGCCTGCTGCAGGGCCCAGCTGGCGGAGGGCATGGGTGGTCTCCTGGCATCCCCTCTCCCCACACTTCAGTGGGGAGAGGGTTAGGGTGAGTGGCACACGCTTGCTTTGGCGCCTGTTGCTGCCCCTCACCCCGACCCTCTCCCCGCAGGCGGGGAGAGGGAGATGCGAGCGAGGGCGCGGTCGAGGGCGGCGCGCTGGGCGGCGGAGTCGAGGGGCGCCGTCGAAGTGGCGGCGGTGGCTTGCAGCTCGCGCGCGAACTCCGATTGCAGGCGGGCCGTGAGGCGCGTGGCGTCGAAGCGGGGAAGAGAGGCCAGGCCCTCGACGGTGACGGTGAGCTTCATCTTGGTCTCAATGGTCGATCAGGCGGCAGGGTCCCGGATCGACGCTGCGCGTCGTCCGGGCATGCATCACAGGTTGCGCTCTTCGCAGAGGCACTGGAGGCGGTCGCGGCGGCCAGGATCGGACCCAGGGTCGAACACGGCGACGATGTCGAGGATGCGGGCGCCGTCGGTGAAGCGCATGGCGGGGACGACGTCGGCGCGGTAGCGGATCCACACTTCGTGGGTGACACGGGCGGTGACGGCATCGTGGCGCAGGCGCTCGTCGCCGGAGATGGGCCGCACGTGTGCCCACAGCTCGGCGACCGTGTCCCAGGTCACGACGGCGCCACCGCCGCCGTCGTCGGTGCGGCTTGGGGATTGCAGGGTGAGGCGGTCGCGCAAGGCGCCGATGGAGGGTGGCTTGGTTGCGGGTGCCCCGGTCATAGGCGCACCCGGCGGTAGGGCTGCAGCAGGTCCGACACCATCGACGGGACGGGCGCGCTCGGCGCGCCGATGGCGATGGGCTCCCGGTGCTCATGCCAATGCGCCACCAGCAGCAGGATGGCCTGGCGGATCGGCGCCGGCACGTCGGCGGCGTCATCGCCGTAGCCGGCAACGAGGCCGATCTCGATGCCGTTGGCGGCACGCGACGGAATGGGCCAAGGGAGGCCGGCGCGGCGGACGAGGCGCGCCGGAGTGGCGGCGCCGTCGAGCAAGTAGGTGTCGGCGGCGACGATGGTGACGCTCTCGTCGGCCGCATAGAGCTTGACCGCGGAGATGCCCTGCACGGGGCGCAGGGGCAGCGCCAGCTCCGCGCCCGCCGGCCAGGCATCGAGAAAGTAGGACCAACTCTGGGTGATGAGCGCGAGCCCCAGCGCCGCCTCGATGTGCAGCCGCGAGGTGATGATGAGGCTGGAGATCAAGGTGTCCTCGGCGCTGCCGTCGATGCGCAGATGGGCCTTGGCCTCGGCGAGCGAGACGGGCTCGACGGCAGGGCCGCCGGTGAGGACGAGGGCCATTGGCGTTCCTTTGGACTTTCCCTCCCCCCTTTGGGGGAAGGACGGGAGGGGGGATTTTCAGGACGTCGATCGTTGGGGGCTCCCCCCACCCCTAACCCCTCCCCACAAGGGCTGAGGGGAATCCGCGCGGCAGTACGCAATGGGGCGAGCGGGACCGCGGCCCGCGGGGAGGGGCACGGGGCGAGCAGTCCCGCTCGCTGTCGCTCGAGAGGCTGGGGCGGGGCGGCGCACAGCCGTCGCCGGAGCCGGGGTGCGACGCCGGCCGGGCGCTCGAGCGAAAGGGGGTTGGCGCTCCCGGATCGGTTCCCCACCCTAGCCCCTGGCGCGGCCTCCGGGAATGGGAGGGGAACAGCGGAGTGGACGGCCGTGCTACGCGGCGAACTTCAGGAGCTTGATGGCGTCGAAGTCCTGCACGCCGCCGCCCACGCGCTTGGTGGTGTAGAACAGCACGTAGGGCTTGTTGCTATAGGGATCGCGCAGGACGCGAATGCCGACCCGGTCGACGATCAGATAGCCGCGACGAAAGTCGCCGAAGGCTACCGAGTAGCTGTCGGTCGCGATCGAGGGCATGTCCTCGGATTCGGCGACGGGATAGCCCATCAGCAGCGACGGCTCGCCGGCCTTCAGCGCCGGCTGCCACAGGTAGTGGCCCTCGGCATCCTTCATCTTGCGGATGACGGCCTGTGTGGCGCGGTTGAAGACGAAGGTGCCGTTGGCGCGGTAGCCGGCTTTGACCGCGTAGACGAGGTCGATCAGCTTGTCGCCCGGCGCGACGGTGGCAGACGCCGTGGCGAAGGCGCCGTCCACTCCGGTCTTCAGGAAGCCGATGCTGCCCCAGGCCCACGATGCGTTGTCGACCTTGGTGTAGTCGAGGAAGCCCTTGGGCTTGGCGGTGCCGTTGCCGGTGACGAAGGCGGTGCCTTCCTGCTCGGCGAAGCTGTCGCGCACCTCCTCGGCGATCCACTCGTCGATGTTGACGGCGCTGTCGTCGAGCAGGGCGGAGGTCGCCGCCGGCATGGCGTAGAGCTCCATGGTCGGGAACGACATCTCCGAAAGTGCGGCGAGCGTCGGGCTGTCGGTCTCGTCGCGCGGCGCGGTCTCGGCGACCCAGCCGGATTCGGCGCCGGTGACGGCGAAGGGCTTGCGATAGACCGAGCCGGACACCTGGCGCACGCCGGCAATGGCGCGGATCGGCGAGACGTTGCGCACGGCGCGGTTGACGGCACGCTCGATCTCGTCGGGGACGAGATAGCCGCCGTCGGTGCCGGTGCCGACCGAAAGGGCCTTCGCTTCCAGATCGCGCAGGTTGCCGGCCTCGCCCTTGCGGACGTAGGCATCGAAGGCCGCCTTGTGCTGCAGCGCGGCGCCGGAGCGCAGAGCGGGGCCGCCGAGGTGAGGCCGCGCGGACTTCAGCGCGAGCTCGTCGACGACGCGCTTGTGCTCGTCGAGCGCGCGATTGATGCGGTCGACCTTGTCGGAGGTGACGGCGTCGGCGGAGAGGCGGCGCTCGAGCTGGCCGAGCCGCTCGTCATTGGCGTCCTTGAAGTCCTCGAAGGCGCGCATGAAGCCGTCGAAGGCTGTGCCGAGGTCGGCGCCGCCGGCGGATTTGGTTTCCAGGGATGTCTCTTTCAGCATTTTGGTCCTTTCAGCGGAGTTGGGTTGCGGGTTTCTGGAGTTGGTCGTTCGGCTCACGGCGACGAGATGCGCAGGTCGCACGAGCACGACCTGGTGTTCTGGGTCCCGGCCGATTCCCGCTCGCGCTTCGCGACCGAGCGGCGCCGGGATGAGGAATGTGGATCGGGAGGCAGTCACCACTGACGTCATGCCGGCGGAGGCCGGCACCCACGACACGGCGAGGGGCTGCCTACGAAGCGACTGGGCTCACCAGTGATTGGTCTTGCCGATCCGCAGAAGGCGGGTGGCCGCGGTGATGGTGGCAAGCAGGCTGCGCTCGCCGTGCGATTTGACGTGGGCGACGCGAGCCTCGGGCAAGAGCGGGAAGGTGACGACGGAGATTTCCCAGAGGTCGACCTTGGTCAGTCGGCGCACGCCGGTCTTGGCGTCGCGGCGGGCTCGGATGGCGCGGAAGCCGATCGAGAGGCCGTCGAGCGCACCGGCGCGCATGAGGGCGAGGACCTCGCGGGCGCGGGCGACCTCGGGCATCAGGCGGCCCCGGGCGTAGAGGCCGCGGGCGTCTTCCTGCAGGACGTCCCAGATGCCGATCGGCTCGGAGGGGTTGTGCTGGAACAGCATCTTGATGCCGGCGGGGCCGCGCTGCGCGAGGCTATCGCGGAAGGCGCCGGGCGCGATGATGTCGTGACCGAGGTCCTCCTTGTCGAAGAGGCTGGCGTAGCCCTCGAAGGTGCCGTCGGCGGCGACGGCCTTGAAATCGAGGGGTGTGAATTTGAGCTCGGGGGCGGCGAGTGGGGTGCGGGCGATGGGCATGGGAATCCTGCGAGGACAACGCCTACGCCTCAAGCAGAGGCGTCTTCGGAGAAAATCGGACTAGCTGGCAGGCGCCGATGCTGGCGGCGATGGTGTCAGACGCGATGCATCTGACCCATCGAGAGAGCCGTAGCCGACGGCGGCACGCTTCTCGTCGGCGGTGAGGAAGGTGGCCTTGTCGATGCGGGTCCACAGCGCTTCGCGCTCGGAGTTGAGGGCCTCGATGGCGTCGAGGTCGGGGCGAAGCTCCAGTGGTGGTGCAACGGTGTCGGACCCGGCGGGCTTGACACCTGCGTAGGCGGGCGAGAGCCAGGTGGAGAGGGCCTTGGCGGTGCGGTTGACGAGAGGGAGGACGGTGTTGCGCCAGAAGGAGCGGGTGGCCTCCTGGTAGTTGGAGTAGGTGTTGTCGCCGGGGATGCCGAGCAGCATCGGCGGCACGCCGAGCGCAAGGGCGATCTCGCGGGCGGCCACGTGCTTGGCCTCGATGAAGTCCATGTCTTTCGGCGTGAGGCTCATGGACTTCCAGTCGAGGCCGCCTTCGAGCAGGAGAGGACGGCCAGCGTGGGCGGCGCCCTGGAAGCCCTGCTCCAGCTCGGCCTTGAGGCGCTCGAACTGCTCGGGGCTGAGGTTGCCCTCGCGCGAGGTGTAGACGAGGGCGCCGGAGGGGCGGGCGGAGTTGTCGAGCAGCGCCTTGTTCCAGCGCGCGGCGGTGTTGTGGAGGTCGATCGCCGTGGCGGCGGCCTCGATGGGGGAGAGGCCGTAGTGGTCGTTGACGGGGTTGAACAGCTTGACGTGCAGGATCGGGCGCACGCCCGGCGCCACCTCGGAGGCGAAGCGCACGCTGCGGCCGGCAGCGGTGTACTCGAAGCCCTCGGGCCAGCCCTCGGGGCCGGGGATCACCTTCATGCGGTCGGGGCGCAGCGCGTGCAGCTCGCGCAAGCTGCCGTCGAGCGCGACGGCCTCGAGGTAGGCGTTGCCGGAGACGAGGAGGAAGCCGTACCAGGATTCCAGCAGGTCGGGCGCGGTGCAGGTGGGGTTGGGGCGGGCGATCAGGTCGAGGAGAGGATGCTGCTCGATCTCGTGCGGGCCCTCGTAGAGGAGGAGGGGGACGGAGGCGGCGGCTTCCGCCACCATGCGCACGCAGCGGTAGACGATGGCGTTCTGGGCGAAGCCCTCGCGGGCGAAGGCGGCGTAGTCGCGCGGCGCCCACACGGGCGCGCGCAGGGCCTCGAAGCAGAGCAGCGGGCCGGTGCGGGTGGCTTTGGTGTGGGGGGCGGCGCTCTTTGGCTGCCCCTCACGCCCGCTCCGCTCTCCCCGCACGCGGGGAGAGGGCCGGGGTGAGGGGCAGAGGCATACGCAACACGCAGTGCCCTTGGCTGCCCCTCACCCTAACCCTCTCCCCACTGAAGAGTGGGGAGAGGGCGAACGCTTGCGCCATCACACCCAGCGCATGAGGGGTTGGCGGTGGGTGGTGAGCATCAGCTCGGTCAGGGCCCAGACGAGGGCGTCGAGGCGGTCGGGGCTGCGGCCCTGGGAGAGGTCGTCGGCTGCGAAGTCGCACATCTGGCTCTCGAGCTCGGGGAACTCGCCGACGTGGGCGACGCGACCCTCGGCGTAGAGGGCGGCAATCGGCTCGGCGCGCAGATACTTGCCGAGCGAGGCGTGCATCTTCTTGACGGGCAGGTTGGCATCGATGCTCTTGAACACCTGCAGGACGAGGTCGCCGCCCTGGTTGGTCTCCACCACGATGCGGTCGGCGGCATAGTCGTGGTAGGCGGCGACCGCGGCGTGTGCCCAGGTGGTGGGGTCGCGGCCCTGCACGGTGCGGTCGCCGATGACATAGCCGCGCTTGTCGATGCCGAGGCCCGCGACGATGATGCCGCAGCTGTCGGAGCCCGACGTGGCGGAGACCGGCGGGTCGACGGCGACGACGATGCGGGTGAGCTCGGGGCGCGCGGCGAGGCGGGCCTGGGCGATGTGGCTGCGCTTCCACAGGCCGGTGAGACGGTCGGCGACGATCTCGCCCTCGAGCTCCTGGCGACCGAGCGCGGTGTCGCCGTAGCGGCGCTGCATCTCGGCGAGGAACACAGGCGCAAGGTGCCGGGCATTGTCGGCGGTGCGCGAGCGGCTCGTCACGGTGGCCTGATCGTCCATGAGCTTCCGCAGCAGCGGGATGGCGCGCGGCGTGGTGGTGACCACGCACTGCGGCAGCGCGCCCAGCCGCAGCGCGAATTGCAGCGTGTCCCAGGCGTAGTCGGGCACGCGCCACTTGCAGAGCTCGTCGCACCAGGCGGCGTCGAACTGGGGCCCACGCAGACTGTCGGGGTCGTCGGCGGCGAACATCTGGGCGATAGAGCCATTCGGCCAGACCAGCTGGTTCCTGGAGGCTTCGAGCTTGGGGCGCTCCTCGGGGCGGTGGATGGCAAAAAGACCCGACAGGCCCTCGATCATGACGCTGCGCACCTGGCCGATGGTCTCGCCGACCAGCGCGATGCGCTGCGCGCGCCGGTCGGCGAGGCTAGGGGTGGCGAGCGCCTGGGCGCGGACCCATTCGGCGCCGGCTCGCGTTTTGCCGGAGCCGCGGCCGCCCAGCAGCAGCCAAGTGTGCCAAGGCTTACCTTGTGCCGTCAGCAGGGGCGGGAGCTGGTCGTCGCGGGCGCAGATCAGCCAGTCGTGGACGATGCCGTCCCATTCCTCGCGGGTGATATGGGCGGCAACCCGAGCGCTACTTTGCGGATGGCGGGACAAGCTTCTCAAGGCGCTCCGCAACCTCTCGGCGGAAGGCGTCCGCCTCGGATGCGCGGCCTTCGGCGTCGCGTTGAGTGGCCCCTCCGTCAGCGGCTCGATCGAGGTCAGGGTCCAGCTCCGTGGCTTGCTCGATGGTCTTCATGGTGTGGGCGAGTTGGCGCATGTCCTCCTCGCCGGGAGCGGCGGGGAGCTTGCCGTCTTTCTTGCGGGCCTGGTGTCTGGCGTCCTTCAATTGCTTTTGCATGCGGAGCTCCGTCATCTCGAGGGAAAGGCCCATCAGGGCGTAGAGGCGGTGCATCAAGGCGCGGCGCACGGCGGCCGTGTCCGCCGGCAACGGCGCGGGCTTGGGCTGGCGCTTGGTTCGGGACGGCGCGCCGACGGGCGATGGCCAACCCTCTGCGCGCGCGCGGTTCTTGACGGTGCTGGTGCCGACGCCGAACTGGGCGGCAACGGCGGTGTAGGCGGCGCCCTCGGAGCGTAGCCTACGCGCTTGCGCCCACTGCTCGGGACTGAGCCGCGACCTGGACATCGGTGTTTCGCGAGGGTTGGTGGAGGGGCGCGGCGGGCGTTGGCAGCCGGGGCTTGGGTGAGGGGCCGTCGGAGAGGTCCGAGGCGCGCGGCGCACCTGCACACGCAATTGTCGAGTTATACAGGAACGATACCCAAAGAGCGCGACGCTGTCAATGCAAATATTGATAAGAAGAAGAATAAATTGAGGTCATCAAAGCATCTTCCTGACATATTACATGGAAATACTGAAACCTTGCATTGTAACCCGGCCCAGGTGCCCCGGGGACAAGGAACTCGCTCGTGAAATGGCTGGCCCAGGACGAGGGCTGGGGCAACGGGTCCGTCGGACTGGCGGCGGCGCCGGCCTGAGCACATCCAGTGGCGCGCAAGTTGACGAAATGGAACGAACGTTCCAGTATGGCCGGGCAATCTGCAACAGCGAAACTCATGGCCCGCACGCGCGCCTATGATCGCGATGACGTCCTGGAGCGAGCCATGTCGCTGTTCTGGGCGCGTGGCTTTGCGCGCGTGTCTGTAGGCGACATCGTGCAGGCGACGGGGGTCAGCCGCTCGAGCCTCTACGCGGCCTTTCCCGACAAGAGCGCGCTGTTCATGGCTGCGCTGGAGCACTATCTGGCGACCGTCACGCGCGCCAACCTCGAGCGGCTCGGGCAAGGCGACGATGCGGCCCAGGCGATCCGAGACTTCCTTCTCCACATTGCCGACCAGCGGCCGCGCCCCGGTGCTCCCGCGCATGGCTGCCTCTTGACCAACACGGCAGCGGAGCTTGGCGCAGAGCAAGAGGCGGTGGCCCGGCTGGTGAACGGCGCGTTCCGCCGCATGGAGAAGGCATTGGCAAAGCGCCTCGGGCAGGCCCGCGTTCAAGGCGGCCTGCTGGCCGCCATCGAGCCCGACCAATTCGCGCGCCAGCTCGTCACCTTGATCCAAGGGCTGCGGGTCATGACCCGCCTCGGCGCCGAACCGGCCGTCCTGCGCGACGCGGTACAGTCGGCATTGGCGCCGTTGGGCGGACAGAGAGAGCATTTGCGCAAGGCCAGGAGCAGAAGACATGAGCAAGATACTGCCACGAAGCAAGACGCCGGAGCTGTCCGTAAGCACGGTGGCCGGCAGCAAGTGGGTGCTGGCTGAACGCAGGCCCGAGCGCTTTACGCTGATCGTCTTCTACCGCGGGCTGCATTGCCCGATCTGCCGGCGCTACTTGAGCGAGCTGGTCAAGCTGGAGGGGGATTTTCGCGCTCGCGGCGTCGAGGCAATCGCCATCAGCAGCGACACGGAGGATCGCGCGCGCAGCGCGGCTACGGAATGGCAGCTTGGCAACTTGGCCGTCGGCTACGGGCTCGATCTCGGCGTGGCCAGGACATGGGGTCTCTTCATCTCCAGCGGTCGCGGCAAGACCTCGGCCGGCGTCGACGAGCCGGCGCAGTTCAGCGAGCCAGGCCTGTTCCTCGTGCGCGCGGACGGCACGCTCTACTGGTCCGCGATCCAGACCATGCCGTTCGCCCGCCCCCGCTTCGAGGACATGCTGAGCGCGGTAGATGTAGTGATCGCGCGGGATTACCCGGCGCGCGGCGAGGTGGCGTAGGGCAAGGCTGCGGGCAAGGGCGGGGATTGGCCGCCCGCAGCTGCTATCGCCCGCCGGCAACCACCCAACGCAGGAAGCGGAAGAACCCGATGATGAGTCCCATGTAGATGGGCACAAGGAAACCGTAGAGCACCTTGTCGGCGTCAAGGTGGGTCGGCGGCATGTTGCTCACAAGTGTCCGCAAGGCGGGCATGATGGCGGATACGAGCCAAACACCGAACGGATGCAACGGCTTCAGGATGTGGTCGACGATCCACTGGGCCTCGTCGATGTAACGCGGGTCCAGGGCTTTCCAGAGCAGGATCGTGGCGTGAGCGAGCACCCACGCGACGGGCAGGGCGGGGGCACGCGCAGCCGACCATTTGAGCCACGAGATCATCGTCTTCCCTCAAAGGCGCGCCAGCAGGAGCAAGCCAGTCAGCGTGAGCAGCGAAAGCAGCGTGGAGATATTGATATCGCCGAATTCCTTGGCCTTCACCACGCGCACCTCGGGCCCGGCCGGCGCCGGGGCGGAGGACGACTCCCGCGCGCAAATCCAGTTGATGAAGAACCCCCCGAAGGTCCGCGTTCTGCGCCATATCTCGGCTGGCGCACGCTGCCATCCGTACTTGAGGAAGTAGATGACGACAATCAGCAATGCGATCTGCAACAGCGTGGAGACCCAACCGCTGACGAGAAACCAAACGAGGGAAATGGCAACGCCAACGATGCCGGAAACGGCCCACCAGAGCCACGCGAGAATGTCCACGGCTTCCTCTGAATGCTTGTCCGGCGAACCACTGTGGCGGGCAATCTTGGCAGCAAGCCGACACGATTGGTCGGCGATCCACGGCCGATCCGTGAAGACTGTCCAACATGCCTCAGTGACGCTTGTCCGAAAGACCGCAGCACTGACAACCTCTCGCCATCCCAGGCGATCGGGCGCGAAGGCGCGGCAGTCCATGGACGTTCTTGTGGTGGAAAGTCCGTCAGCCCCGCCGCGCCGGCCTTGATCGCGGCGACGTCGATCTTCCTCGAAATCCGCGAAGCTGGCCTACGCAGCCCTGATCCACACGTGGTTGTCGTGGAAGGGAGCGCCGCCGTAGGGAGCGGGCTGGAAGGCGCTGGTCAGCGTATTGATGCCCGCGCCGCCCTCGAACTGGTCGTTGGGGGCGATGCTCTCGACGATGACGACGCCTCGCTGCACGCCGGGAAAGGCCTCGGCCGCCAGCGTGATCTCGCCGCGCTCGTTGCCCATGCGCACGCGCCCGCCGTCAGCCACACCGAGCTCGGCGAGGTCGTCGGGGTGCACCTTGACGCGCGGAGGTCCCTGCCGGGCGCGGCTGGTCGGCATCTCGTTGAACGATGAGTTGAGGTATTCGCGCGCCGGGCTGGTCGCCAGCCGGAAGGGATGCCTTGCGTCCGCCCTCTCGACCACGTCCCAGTGATCGGGCAGGCCCGGCATGTCGCGGTCGAACAGGAAGGCGTTGGCGCGCGGGGCCGGCACGTTGCGCCAATCCGGCTTGAAGCGGAACTTCTTGTCGGCGTAGCGGAAGCCGCCGATGTAGTGGGCCTCGTCGAACTCCGGCTGGCAGTCGATCCACTTCTTCGCCTCGAGCGCCTCCAGCGTGCCCCAGCCCGATTTCTGCAAGGTCCAGTCGATGATCTGGCGCGGGGTCATGCCGAAGCCCTTGTGCTCGGCGCCCACGCGCCCGGCCAGCGCACAGATCACCTCGTGGTTGGAGCGGCATTCGCCCGGCGGCTCGATCAGCTTCGGCCCCAGCATGATGTGCTGGTGGCCGCCGCCCTGGTAGACGTCGTCGTGCTCGAGGAACATGGTGGCCGGCAGAACCACGTCGGCCATCTTCGCCGTCGCCGTCATGAACTGCTCGTGCACGGCGACGAACAGGTCCTCGCGCGCGAAGCCCGCCTTCACCTTGCGCTGCTCGGGCGCCACCTGCACCGGGTTCATGTTCTGGACAAAGAGCGCAGTCACCGGCGGTCCGCCCTTGATGTCGTAGGGATCGCCGGTCAGCACCGCGCCGATGCGCGACTGGTCGAGCACGCGCACCTTGGGATCGACGACGTCCAGGCCCTCGATCAGCGACTTGTTCCAATGGTAGATGGCGCCGTTGTTGTGGAAGCCGCCGCCGCCCTCGTGCAGCCAGGCACCTGTGACGGAGGGAATGCATAGGGCCGCGTGCATGTTGTGGGCGCCGTTGCGCGAGCGGGCGAAGCCGTAGCCCAGTCGGAAGTAGCTGCGCGGCGTGGTGCCCACCATCTTGGCGAACGTCTCGATCTCCTCGACGCTCAGCCCCGTGATGGCGCTTGCCCATTCCGGCGTGCGCGTCGCGAGATGCGCCTCGAGCTCGCGCGGGCAGTCGGTATATTTCTCGAGGTAGGGCCAGTTGGCGTAGCCGTCGCGGAACAGCACGTGCATGACGGCGCAGGCGAGCGCGCCGTCGGTGCCGGGCTTCAGGCACAGCGCCAGGTCGGCCTGCGCCATGGTGCCGTTGCGGTAGATGTCGATGGCGACGATCCGGGCGCCCCGCTCCTTGCGGGCCCGCGTCGCGTGCGTCATCACGTTGACCTGCGTGTTGACGGGGTTGGTGCCCCAGATCACCACCAGATCGGACTTGGCCATCTCGCGCGGATCGGGGCCGGCGAGCTTGCCGGTGCCGGCGATGTAGCCGGTCCACGCCAGCGTGGTGCAGATGGTGGCATACATGCCCGAGTAGCGCTTGGCGTGGCGCAGGCGATTGATGCCGTCACGCATCACGAGGCCCATGGTGCCGGCATAGTAGTAGGGCCACACGGCCTCCGGGCCGTAGCGCCGCTCGGCCGTCAGCATGGCCTCGGCCGTCAGGTCGAGCGCGTCCTCCCAGGAGATGCGCTGGAACTCGCCCGAGCCCTTCGGGCCTTTGCGCCTGAGCGGGTGCATGAGGCGGTCGGGGTGGTGGATGCGCTCGGCGTAGCGCGCGACCTTGGCGCACACCACGCCTGCGGTATAGCTGTGATCCGCGGCGCCGTGCACGCGGCCGATTTGCCGTCGGGCAGCAGCTCGACGTCGAGCGCGCACGTCGACGGGCAATCGTGCGGACAGACCGAATGGCCGATCTCAACCTTGGCGTGGACGTTCATGGGAGCCTTCCGGTGCAGCCGCGATTGCCCACGCTAGCCGAGTTCGCAGGCCTGCGGGAGCCTCAGAAATGTCGGCGTCCGAAGGCACCGTATTGCATTTGCAGCACCGATAGACGAATCGTCCCATGAACCTGCACATTGAGACCGAACGTGAGGAAGACGGCCGGTGGATCGCCGAGGTGCCGCAGCTTCCGGGCGTTTTGGCATACGGAACGACTGCGGGGATAGCCCGCCATGCCCGAGGTGCTGGCGCTGCGCGTTCTGGCCGAAAGGCTCGAGCACGGCGAGAGTAAGCCGGTCGACATCACCATCTCGGTTGCAACGGCGTGAGCAATTGGCCGTCCACCAAGGCACGGCGCGTTCTTGCTGCTCTCATTCGGATCGGATGGCAGGTCAAGCGCCAATCCGGTTCCCATCGCACTCTGTCGCGAGCCGGATGGCCCGACTACGTGTTTGCGTTTCACGATGGCGACGAGATCGGCCCACGCATGCTTGTGCGCGTCGCCAAGCACACTGGCTTGCGGCGGAAGACTTGTAACTCAGACCCGCTGGAACGGCAGGTCCGTGTCGCCGGGCTTCACGCCGCACTGGGTGAGCATGCAGTGCACCTGGCCGCGGTGGTGCGTCTGGTGGTTGAAGAAATGGGTCACCAGCAGCCCCTTCGGCTTGGTGCGTTCGGCCTTGGCGGCGCCCGAGTACCAGGTGAGGTCGCCCTCCAGCCACGCCGCATCCAGCTTATCGGCCCAGCCGATGATGGTCTCGTCGAACGCTTCCCGCTCGCGCTTGAGGTCGCTCCCAGCGCTCGTACATGGCGATGGAATCGGGAATGCCGGCCGCCTTCGGCCTCGGCGTGCCGGCGAACCGGCTCATCCAAATCTGGTCGGCCCATACGAGATGATTGAGCGTGGCGTGGATGGAGCCGAAGAAGGCGCCGCGCTGCTCCTTGCGCTGTTGATCGCTCAGCTTGTCGGCGCAGCCGTAGAGGTTGCGGTTCTGCCAGCGGTTGTAGTCGGCCATCGTGCGCACGTACGCCAGGGTGATCATGAGGCCCTCCAGCCATGGCCTGCGAGGCGTCGAGCTGCGACAGCGGACTTCTCGATCATCACCTGCCGACGATCTCCTCGGCCTTGAAATTGAGCGCGATCTCGGCGGCAGCATTCTCGGCGCTGTCGGAGCCGTGCACCGAGTTGCGCTCGATGCTCTCGGCGAATTCCTTGCGGATGGTGCCCTTGTCGGCCTTGGCCGGGTCGGTGGCACCCATCACGTCGCGATATCTCTTCACCGCGCCCTCGCCTTCCAGGACCTGCACCACGATCGGGCCCGAGGTCATGAACTTGACGAGATCGGCATAGAAGGGGCGCGCCTTGTGCACCTCGTAGAACTTCTCGGCCTGCGCCTTGGTCCAGCGCACCCGCTTTTGGGCAATGATCCGCAGGCCTGATTTCTCGATCAGCGCATTGATGGCGCCTGTCTGATTGCGCTGAGTGGCGTCAGGCTTGATGATCGACAGGGTGCGCTCGATGGCCATACAGTGCTCTCACGATGCTTCGGGGCAGCATTTTCCCAGGTGTGGCGCGGGGTTATAGCCCGTGCCGCGCAACATCTTCAAGCCGGGCGGCGCCAATGACCGCTCCCCGCTCGCAAGACGGGCTCATGCCAAGACGGTCGCTGCCCCGCCTAAGCCATTGTCGTTGCGTATGATTGACGCGCGGCCCAGAATTAACTGAATTGGGTGTCACGATGGCCACACAAGCATGGACTGCCGACCCTGACGATACACACGGTCCGACCACGGGCTCGGATCTGTCACAATAGACCGCATGTCAGCGCCGATCACACAAAGCCAGTGGTATCTTGCCCGCGACGGCCAGCAGTTTGGACCGTTGAGCGAGGCGGAGCTCGCAAAGTTCATCGAGCTGGGCCACCTGCAGCCGACCGACCTGCTCTGGCGCGAGGGCTTTCCGGACTGGCGTCCGGCCATGGTCGTGTTTCCGCCCCAGCGGCCTGCGGCGCCGCGGCCCGCCCCGCGGCGCGGCCCGCTCCCAACCCGCGGCCATCTTTGCAAACTGCCGAACCGCGCATCGCCGCAGACCGGGCGCCCGCCTACCAACAGCAGCCCCGCAGGACCAGGGCGGCGGCGGCGAGCGCGCAACCCACCCGGCGAGAGGACTACGACGCCGAGGAGGAAGAGCCCGAGCGGCGCGGCGGCGGCCTGAAGATAGCCCTGCTCGCTGTCGTCGTCCTGGCCCTGCTCGGGGCTGCCGGCTGGTATGGCTATCCGCATCGCACCATGCTGATCAAGCTCCTCAAGACCGTGCCCTCTCGGGTTACCGCCCTGATGCCCGCCAAACAGGACGCGGTCGTCCTCACGGGCCTCGCCGGTCCGCCCGAGGCGATCGACGGGCGCCTCCAGTCGACCAAGCTGTGGCGCATCATCAAGCGGGAGTTTCCCGACTGGTACGCGGAGCGTCTGAAGGAGACGGCGGCCCTTGCCGCCGAGAACAAGGGCGATGCGGCCATCGGCCAGCACTTGGCGAAGGCATTGATGGCGCTGCGGCGGCAGCAGGTTGCGCAGGCGCTGGCTGCGGGCTTCCCGCAGCTCAAGGCGATCGCCACCACGTTCTACGAGAATCTGGCGCAGCTCAGGAAGCACAGCGTCGAGGCCTGCTTCGCGTTCATTTCGCAGGGCGAGGCGAGCCCGGTGATCGTATCGCTGATGCAGGACCCCAAGCAGGCCGCTTCCCTGCAGGCCCAGCTGACAGCCGTGTTCGAGGCCATCGCCGACGGACGCAAGACTGCCCGCGTCTATCCGCAGCCCAGGAAGAGCGACTACGACGCGCTCGCTGGCGACCTGGCCAAGCGCGGCTGGACCCAGGCCGATATGCAGCTGTTCTCCGATGAGCGCGCTTTGTCGCGCGCCGCACCCGAGAAGGTATGCCAGCTCGTGCACGACTGGTTTGCCGCCCAGCTCGCGGTGCAGGACCCCGACATGCAGCTCAGGCTGTTGGTGGATTCCTTGAAGCCGGTGGTTGCGGGCTGAGCGCGCACCGCGCCTATTGGCTCGGCATTGCCCACGGCTCCCGGGCGTGAACGCGTCTCACGGGGCACACCCGCGAGGAAAACTCTCCGCCGCCCTTGCGTCGCCCGAAAGTCGCCGGCTTGGCGCGCTCTTTGGCGACCGCGCGTCGACAGCTGGTGACAGCGGGCACTGGCACCGATTGCTCCGGACAATCGGCAGCGCCAAGGCGAGCCCGAGAGTGGGCACGGCCCGGATCCGAATGCCGTGAGGCTCGCCTTGTTTTTTCTTTGCTGCTGTCGCCGCGTTTCCGGCGCCGGCGAAAATCAAGTCCTCGAACAGACTTTACGCACGATTTCCCCAGCCGCCGAATTGATCGCGAGCATCGCACGCAAGGCGGCGCTAGGGTGCACGTACGGGAGCCGGCCCGCTAAGGTTCAGCGGGGGAACGCTTCAGTGGCCGAGGGCTATACGGCCATTGGATGCGCGGGTCGGTTCCCTCGCGATCGGCAGCCGGCACTCAGCGCGTCGGCTTTTTTGTTGCCCGGCGCCCGGACGCCCGGCACGATGCGCTCCGCACGAGCGGGCCGCCAGGCCCTGCAACGCCGGAGGCATCCCCCATGAAGCTGCTCTACAGCCCGCTGTCGCCCTATGTCCGCAAGGTCCGCATGACCATGGCCATGAAGGGCGTGGGCGACAGGGTGCAGCTTGTGGCCGCCGACACCAACCCCGGCGACAACGTCGAGATCAACAGCGCCAACCCGCTGGGCAAGATCCCCTGCCTCGTCACCGACGACGGCACCGCCATCTTCGACAGCCACGTCATCTGCGAATACCTCGACAGCCTTGCGCCGACGCCGGTGCTGTTTCCCAAGAGCGGGCCGGAGCGCTGGAAGGCGCTGGTGCTGGGCTCGCTCGCCGACGGCATCCTCGATGCGGCGCTGCTGCTCGTCTACGAGAAGCGCTTCCGGCCCGAGGACAAGTGGCACGCGCCCTGGCAGAGCCGCCAGCAGGCCAAGATCGACCGCGCGCTCGACCAGCTCGAGAAGAGCCCGCCGGCCTTGGGCGCGAGCCCCGACTATGGCCACCTGACGCTGGCTTGCGCGCTCGGCTACCTCGACTTCCGCCACGAGGGCAAATGGCGCGCCGGCCATCCCAAGCTCGTCGCCTGGCTCGACCGCTTCGCCAAGGCCGTGCCGGCCTTCGAGGCGACGCTGCCGAAGCAATGAGCACGGCGCAAGTGCCCCTCCCCCTTGTGGGGAGGGGTTAGGGGTGGGGGGAAGTGCCTACGGCGAATGTTTCGCCATCCCCCCCTCCCGTCCCTCCCCCACAAGGGGGGAGGGGACGATAGGCCCACACATCAATACGACCGCGGCATGCCCAGCACGTGCTGGGCGACGTAGGCGAGGATCATGTTGGTGGAGATGGGCGCGGTCTGGTAGAGGCGGCACTCGCGCCATTTCCGCTCGATGCCGTACTCGCGCGCATAGCCGAAGCCGCCGAAGGTCTGCAGGCACGCCTCGGCCGCCTTCCAGGCCGCGTCGGCCGCCAGCATCTTGCCCATGTTGGCCTCCGCGCCGCAGTCGCGCGTCGCCTCGAACAGCGCGCAGGCCTTGCGCACGACCAGCTCCGCTGCGACCAGCTCGGCGTGCGCACGCGCGATGGGGAACTGCGACGCCCTGGTTCTGGCCGATCGGGCGGCCGAACACGATGCGCTCCTTGGCGTAGTCGGCGGCGCGGCGGATGAAGAACTTGGCATCGCCCAGGCTTTCCGAGGCGATCAGGATGCGCTCGGCGTTCATGCTGTCGACGATGTAACGGAAACCCTTCCCCTCCTCGCCGATCAGGTTCTCGGCCGGCACCTCGAGGTTGTCGAAGAACACCTCGCAGGTGTTGTGGTTGATCATGGCGTCGATCTTCTTGATCTCGACGCCCTTGCCGCCTTTGGCCTCGCGCAGGTCGACCAGGAACACCGACAGTCCTTCTGAGCGCTTCTTGCACCTTGTCGGGTGGCGTCGTGCGGGCGAGCAGCAGCATCAGGTCGGAGTGCATGACGCGCGAGGTCCACACCTTCTGGCCGTTGACGACATAGCGGTCGTTGCCCTTCTTTTCGGCGCGCGTCTTGAGCTGGGTGGTGTCGGAACCGGTGGTGGGCTCGGTGACGCCGAAGGCCTGCAGCCTCAGCGCGCCCGAGGCGATGCCCGGCAGGTACTTCTGCTTCTGCGCCGTCATTGCCGTGCCTCAGCACCGTGCCCATGGTGTACATCTGGGCGTGGCAGGCGGCGGCGTTGCAGCCCGTCTCGTGGATGGTCTCGAGGATCGCGCAGCCGGCCGACAGCGGCAGCCCCGCGCCGCCGTATTCCTCCGGGATCAGCGCGCCGAGATAGCCGGCCTTGGTCAGCGCGTCGACGAACCCGGTCGGATAGGCGCTCTCGTGGTCGAGCTTCACCCAGTAGTCGTTGGGGTACTCGTCGCAGACATGCCGCACGCCCTCGCGGATCTCGCTCCAGCCGGGATCGAGGGGAATAGAAACGGCGTCCGTGCTCTTGGTCATCTTCGCTGGTCCGCAGGTATCCTCGGTTGCAAGCGATAGCGAACGGCCGACAGCCTTGACCAGATGGTTTCGCGCGTTTGCTGGGAACCGAGCCGGCCCTACAGCCGTCCGCCGTCGACCACATAGTGCTGGCTGGTGATGGCGCCCGCCTCGTCGGAAGCCAGGAACAGCACGACGCGGGCGATATCGTCGCCGGCCAAGTCGCGCTTCAGGCACTGCGCCTTCATCAGGTCGGCATGCCTCTCCGGCGTCAACCACAGCTCGCGCTGCCGCTCGGTCAGGATCCAGCCCGGCGCGATGGCGTTGACGCGGATGTTGTAGGGCCCGAAATCGCGCGCCAGCGATCGCGTCAGCCCGAGGACGGCGGATTTGCAGGCCGTGTACGCCACCATGCCGCCCTGGCCGACCATCCACGACACCGATCCGAAGTTGATGATCGCGCCCCGTTTGGCCGCCTTCATGTCGGGCAGCACCGCCTGCGCTGCGAAGAACTGATGCTTGAGATTGACGGCAAAGCGCTCGTCCCAATACTCGGGCGTTACCTCCTCCGTGACATGGCGATCGTCGCGCGCCGCGTTGTTGACCAGGATGGTTATGGGGCCCAATGCCAGGCGCGCGTTCTCGATCGAGCGGCGCAGCGCATTCGTATCCCGTACGTCGCAGCGCTCGAAGTCGCCAGCTCCGTCCGCCGACAATTTGGCTTGAACGAGAGCCGACGCCTTCTCATCCACGTCCACAAAGGCCACCTTCGCCTTCTGCCGCGCAAAAGCCTCGACGATGGCGGCGCCGATGCCGCTGCCGCCTCCGGTCACGAACGCTACACGGCCCGCCAGCGAGGGGTAGATTGCTTCTGCCGTTGTCATGACAGCTTCCGTGATGGACCTCGCGCCACGCCCACGCCGAACCTGAGCAAGCTACCGCCCCTTGTATCTGGGCTTGCGCTTCTCGTTGAAGGCGTTGATGCCCTCCTGGCGATCCTCGGTGACGACCGTGCGGTAGTAGGCCTCGAGCTCGAAGGCGTAGCCCGAGCCGCGGTCGAGGTCGGTCGCCTTGTCGATGGCCTTCTTGGCCTGGCGCACGGAGACCGGCGCGTTGTCGGCGATGCGGCGCGCTGTCGCCATCACCTCGTCCATCAGCTTGTCGTCGGCACAGACCTTGTTGACCATGCCCCATTCGAGCGCCTGCTCGGCTGTGAACGGTGTGGCGGTGAGGATCAGCTCCTTGGCGCGGCGCACGCCCACCGCGCGCGGCAGGTTCTGCGTGCCGCAGGCGCCCGGAAGAATGCCGAGCGCCACCTCGGTCAAGGCGAAGCGCGCCGACTGCGCCGCATAGACGAAGTCCGACGCCAGCGCCAGCTCCATGCCCCCGGCGTAGGCCGCGCCATTGACCGCGGCGATGATCGGGATCGGACACTCCATGATGGCGCGCACCATCTGCTCGACCACGGCGTGCTGCTGGCGCCAGGTCACGTCCGTCATGCCTTTGCGCTCGCGCAGGTCGGCGCCGCTGCAGAAACCGCCCGGCGCCCCGGTCAACACCAGGCAGGCCGCGACGTCCGGGTCAACGTAGAAGGCCGAGAAGCAGTCGCGGATCTCCGTCATCATCTTCGTGTTCATGGCGTTGCGCACGTCGGGCCGGTTCATGGTGATGATGCCGACGCGATCCGGACCAATCGCAACCTTCAGTGTCTCATAATCCATGCGCGGCTCCTCTGTGTCGTGCCCTCGCTCATGCGCCCGCCGCGTGGTCGAGCACGGCCCTCACGGCGCGCTGCCAGCCGGCATACTTGCGCTCCCGCTCCGGCGGCGGCGAGCGCCGGCTCGAAGGCGCGATCGAGCTTCCAGAGCTTGGCGAAGCCGGCCGCGTCGGGCCACACGCCGGCCTTGTGCCCTGCGAGCCAGGCTGCCCCCAGCGCCGTCGTCTCCTGCACGAAGGGACGCTCGACCGGCGCATCGAGGATGTCGGCCAGGAACTGCATGGTCCAGTCGCTCGCCACCATGCCGCCATCGACGCGCAGCACCGACCGGCTTCTGCCGCCCAGTCGTTGCGCATCGCCTCGAGCAGATCGCGCGTCTGGTAGCAAACGGCTTCCAGCGCCGCCCGCGCGACCTCGTCGGGGCCGGTGGCGCGCGTGAGGCCGAACAGGGCGCCGCGGGCCTCCGGCTGCCAATAGGGCGCACCGAGGCCGACGAAAGCCGGCACCAGGTAGACGTCCTGCGCCGGATCGGCCTTGGCCGCGAGCGTCCCGCTCTCCGGCGGCCGACGCGATCACCTTCAGCCCGTCGCGGAGCCACTGCACCGCGGCGCCGGCGATGAAGATTGCGCCCTCGAGCGCATAGGTGCGCTTGCCCCCGAGCTGGTAGGCCACGGTGGTGAGCAGTCGGTTGCGCGAGGGGACCGGCTTGTCGCCGGTGTTGAGCAGGGCAAAGCAGCCGGTGCCGTAGGTCGCCTTGACCATGCCCGGCGCGAAGCAGGCCTGGCCGATGGTCGCAGCCTGCTGGTCGCCGGCGATGCCGCGGATCGGCGATCGCGGCACCGAGGATCGAAGGCTCGGTTGCGCCATAGTCGGCGTTGCAGTCGCGCACCTGCGGCAGCATCGAGCGCGGCACGCCGAAAAGGCGCAACAGGTCGTCGTCGAAGGCGCCCTTGGCGATGTCGTAGAGCAGAGTGCGAGACGCGTTGGTGGCATCCGTGGCGTGCACGCGGCCGCCCGTGAGGCGCCACAGCAGGAAGGTGTCGACCGTGCCGAAGGCGAGGTGCCCGGCCTCGGCGCGGGCGCGCGCGCCCTCCACGTTGTCGAGCAGCCAGGCGATCTTGGTGGCGGAGAAGTAGGGATCGAGCAGCAGGCCGGTCTTGGCCGTGACCATCGGCTCGTGGCCCCTCTCCTTGAGGTCGCGGCACATGCCGGCGGTGCGTCGGTCCTGCCAGACGATGGCGCGGTGGATCGGCTTGCCCGTGCGCCGGTCCCAGACGAGACAGGTCTCGCGCTGGTTGGTGATGCCGATGGCGGCAATGTCGCCTGCCGCGAGCCCGGCGGCGGCGAGCGCCTGGCGGGCCGTCTCGACCGTGGTGCGCCAGATGTCCTCGGGGTCGTGCTCGACCCAGCCGGAAGCCGGGTAATGCTGGGCAAACTCGCGCTGGCCCTGCCCCAGGATCGCAAGGTCCGGCCCGAACACGATGGCGCGGCTCGATGTCGTGCCCTGGTCGAGCGCAAGTACAGTCCCGGCTTGACCCATCCTCGTCCTCCAGCCGACCGGCGGGCGCGAGCCTAGGCGACTGGCCGTCTGCCCGGCAAGGCCAAGGCCGGCGCCAAGCGGCCGGCTGCCCTCATCCGGGCAGGGCTTCCTGGCGGGGGTGGTGATGGGCTAGGCTGCCGCCTGGCGCGACCGGGTGCGCCGCGGCTGACACGCCGCTGTCATGGGAAAGCCGCAAGAAGCTCCAGCAGAAGACTTCAGGCTCCCATCCACGAGGAGGCAAAATGCAGAGATACATCGGCTTGGGCTGGCTCACTGCCGGCGCGGTTGCTCTTGCAGCCAGTAGTGCGAGCGCGCAGACGGAGATCCATTGGTGGCATGCGATGACCGGTGCCAACAACGAGGTCATCGTCAAGCTCGCCAACGACTTCAACGCTGCACAAAAGGACTACAAGGTCATCCCGACCTACAAGGGCGGCTACGCCGACACGCATGAATGCGGGCATCGCCGCCTTCCGCGCTGGCAACGCCCCCCACATCATGCAGGTGTTCGAGGTCGGCACCGCGACCATGATGTCGGCGACCGGCGCGGTGAAGCCGGTGCACGTGCTCATGAAGGAGGCGGGCGAGCCGTTCGATCCCAAGGCCTACCTGCCGACGATTACCGGCTACTACTCGACGACCAAGGGCGAGATGCTCTCGTTCCCGTTCAATTCGTCGAGCGCGGTGATGTGGTACAACAAGGACGCCTTCAAGAAGGCCGGCCTCGATCCCAACAAGCCGCCCAAGACCTGGCCCGAGGTGTTCGAGGCTGCCAAGAAGCTGAAGGCTGCCGGTCATCCCAACTGCGGCTTCGGCAATGCCTGGGTGACGTGGCTCAATATCGAGCAGCTCTCGGCCTGGCACAATGTGCCGCTCGCCACCAAGGCCAACGGCATGGACGGCTGGGACACGGTGCTCACCTTCAACAGCCCTCTGCACGTGAGGCACCTGCAGAACCTGGTCGATCTGCAGAAGGACAAGACCTACGACTACTCGGGCCGCACCAACACGGGCGAGGGCCGGTTCACTTCCGGCGAATGCCCGATCTTCCTGACGTCGTCGGCCTTCTTCGGCAACGTCAGGGCCAATGCCAAGTTCGACTTCGCGAATGCGCCGATGCCTTACTATCCCGACGTCGCCGGCGCACCGCAGAATTCCATCATCGGCGGCGCCTCGCTGTGGGTGATGGGCGGCAAGAGCGCGCAGGAATACAAGGGCGTGGCCAAGTTCTTCACGTTCCTTTCCGACACCGACCGGCAGGTCGAGCTGCACAAGAAGTCGGGCTACCTGCCGATCACCAAGGCGGCCTACGAGAAGACCAAGGCATCGGGCTACTACAAGGAGTTCCCCTACCTGGAGACGCCTTTGCTCGAGCTCACCAACAAGGAGCCGACCGAGAACTCACGCGGGCTGCGCCTCGGCAACATGGTGCAGCTGCGCGACGTCTGGGCGGAGGAGTTCGAGGCTGCTTTGGCGGGCAAGAAGTCGGCCAAGCAGGCGCTCGACGACGCGGTCGCCCGCGGCAACCAGATGCTGCGCCAGTTCGAGCGCACGGTGAGCCGGTAGCTTGGTCGGGTGTCAGTCCCTCCGGTCTGCACGCCATTGCATGCCGTTTGGGGTTAGGTGGCGGCCTCGCGCTCCGAGCACCCTCTCGCAGAACCTCAGCTCGCAGCCTATCGTGTCAGAACGGGGAGGGGCGACACGCGGGAACATGGAAAAGCGCGCGATCTTCGGCGGCGGGATGCTGCCCTACCTGCTGCTGGCTCCGCAGCTCTTGGTGACGCTCGTCTTCTTCTACTGGCCGGCGAGCCAGGCCGTGTGGCAGTCGTTCCTGCTCCAGGACGCCTTCGGGCTCAAGACCGATTTCGTCTGGCTCGAGAACTATCGCGACCTGTTCGCGCAGGGCGACTACTACAGCGCCATGGCCACGACGGCGATCTTCTCGGCGGCGGTGGCGGCTCTCTCTCTCTCGATTGCCCTCCTGCTGGCGGTGCAAGCCGACAAGTCGATCAAGGGCGCGGGCATCTACAAGACGCTGCTGATCTGGCCCTATGCCGTGGCGCCGGCGATCGCCGGCGTGCTGTGGCTCTTCATGTTCCAGCCTTCGCTCGGTCTGGTGGCTCGCGCCGTGCGCTCGCTCGGGGTCGATTGGAATCCGCTGCTCAACGGCGGTCATGCCATGGTGCTGGTCGTGCTGGCCTCGACCTGGAAGCAGATCAGCTACAATTTCCTGTTCTTCCTGGCCGGACTGCAGTCGATCCCGAAGTCGGTGATCGAGGCCGCCGCCATCGACGGCGCTCGCCCCACGCGCCGGTTCTGGACCATCATCTTTCCGCTGCTGTCGCCGACCGCCTTCTTCCTGCTCACCGTCAACATCGTCTATGTATTCTTCGACACCTTCGGCATCATCGATGCCATGACCAGCGGCGGTCCCGCCAAGGCCACGGAGACGCTGGTCTACAAGGTCTTCTTCGACGGCAGGCTCGGCGGTGACCTGGGCTCCTCGGCGGCCCAGTCGGTTGTGCTGATGGTGATCGTGGTCGGGCTCACGGCCGTGCAGTTCCGCTACATCGAACGCAGGGTGACGCTACTGATGCCGCAATCCGTGATGTGGAAGGAGTTGACCGCAGCCGAGCTGCGCGAGAAGGCGCAGGCCGACGCGATCGTGCTGTTTCCCGTGGCATCCATGGAGCAGCACGGGCCCCATCTGCCGGTCGGCGTCGATACCTACCTCAGCGAGGGAGTGTGCAAGGCCGCTGCCGAGGCGGTGGCCGGCGAGATCGCGGCGGTGGTGGCGCCCACGCTGTGGTGCGGCATGGCCGAGCACCACATGGCCTTCGGCGGCACCTTCACTCTCGATATCCCGACCTATCGGGCCATGCTCCTCTGCCTGCTCAGAAGCCTGGAGCGGCACGGCTTCAAGCGCGTGCTGATCGTCAACGGCCACGGCGGCAACATTGCCGCCCTGGGCGCCTTCCTGCCCGATCTTGCGCGCGAGCTGCCCGGCCTGGCGCTGCGCGTCACCACGCCGTACCAGCCAGCCCAGCAGGCCATCGCCAAGCTGCTCGAGGACCAGGACGGCGTGCACCACGCCTGCGAGGCGGAAACCTCCATGATGATGGTGCTGGCGCCCGGAACGGTGCGCACCGACAAGCTCGGAGAGGCGCATGGGCCCCCGCACTGGACGCCGCAGCCGGCGGGCGTGGCGCGCTTCGTTTCCTTCCGCGATGCCACGGCATCGGGGGTGGTGGGGGATGCCAGGCGAGCCAGCCCGCAGAAGGGCGAAAAGGTCGTCGCCGCCGTGCGCGATGCGATCGTAGCCATCGTGCGCGATCCGCGCACGTGGTCCGCTCCATCTGCCGGAGGCGCGGGTGGTTGAGCGGCGACGCCTCGGCGATCTCATCCCGCATCTCGTGCTGCTGGTCGGCGTCGCCGTCGTCGCCTTCCCGGTCTATCTGTGCTTCATCGGCTCCACGCACGAACAGTCCGTGATTGCCAATGGCCAGATGCCCATTACGCCGGGTCCCCTCTTCTTCCAGACCTACTACAAGACGCTGTTCGTCGGCTCCAGCGGCACCACGCGCGAGCCCGTCAGCCGCATGCTGTTCAACAGCTTTGTCATGGCGACCGTCATCGCCGTCGGCAAGATCGCCATCTCGATCATCTCCTCCTACGCCGTGGTCTACTTCCGCTTTCCTTTCCGCATGCCCGCGTTCTGGCTGATCTTCATGACGCTGATGCTGCCGGTGGAGGTACGCATCTATCCAACCTACAAGATCGCCTCCGACCTGAACCTCCTCAACTCCTACGCCGGCCTCACCATCCCGCTGATCGCCTCGGCCACCGCCACGCTGTTCTTCCGCCAGTTCTTCATGACCATTCCCGACGAGCTGATCGAGGCCTCCAAGCTCGACGGCGCCGGCCCATTCCGCTTCTTCAAGGATACGGTGCTGCCGCTGTCGCGGACCAACATTGCCGCGCTGTTCGTGATCCTCTTCATCTACGGCTGGAACCAGTATCTGTGGCCGTTGCTGATCACCACGCGCGACGACATGCAGACGATCGTCATCGGCATCAAGAAGATGATCGTGACCGCCGATGCGCTGACCGAATGGAACGTGGTGATGGCGACCGCCATGCTGGCCATGCTGCCGCCGGTGGCGGTGGTGATCCTGATGCAGCGCTGGTTCGTGAAGGGTCTGGTGGAGACCGAGAAGTGATGGGCATCCAGGCTGCAAGCGCTTGTCATCCCGGGGCTCGGCCCCGGGATCCAGCCGTCAGGTTTCTCCGCCGCTGCAACATGAGCGCAAGACGACCCAGTAGGGGGCCTGTGGATCGCTGGATCCCGGGCATGAGGCCCGGGATGACACCATGGCCTCGGTGACGCTCGAGAACGTGCGCAAGGTCTATGCCGGCGGGGTGGAAGCCGTGAAAGGCGTGTCCCTCGCCATCCCCGACGGCTCCTTCACTGTGCTGCTGGGCCCGTCGGGCTGCGGCAAGTCCACGCTGCTGCGCATGATCGCCGGCCTCGAAACCATCACCGCCGGCCAGATCAGCATCGCCGGCAAGCGCGTCAACGAGGTCGAGCCGGCCGACCGCGACATCGCCATGGTGTTCCAGAACTACGCGCTCTATCCGCACATGTCGGTCTACGACAACATGGCCTACGGCCTGCGCAACCGCGGAACGCCCAAGCCCGACATCGAGCGGCGCGTGGCCGAGGCGGCCAAGCTGCTCGGCATCGACACCTTCCTCGAGCGCAAGCCGCGTGAGCTCTCCGGCGGCCAGCGCCAGCGCGTCGCCATGGGGCGCGCCATCGTGCGCGAGCCGCAGGCTTTCCTGTTCGACGAGCCTCTGTCGAACCTCGACGCCAAGCTGCGCGTGCAGATGCGCGCCGAGATTCGCCGCCTGCACAACCGGCTGAAGGCTACCTCCATCTTCGTCACCCACGACCAGGTCGAGGCCATGACGCTGGCCGACTTGGTGGTGGTCATGAACGGCGGCCGAATCGAGCAGACCGGCAAGCCGACCGAGGTCTACCGCCTGCCCGCCACGCGCTTCGTTGCCACCTTCATCGGCTCGCCGGCGATGAACCTCCTGCCCGGCAAGATCGCGGGCCGGGAGTATGCTCGAGACCGCCGGTGGACGCATCGGCTTTCAGGCGGATGCGTTCGAGGCGATTGCAGGAAGCGAGGTGGAGGTCGGCATCCGGCCCGAGGACCTGCGCTTCGGCTCGGGTGGGGAGGGCGAGCTGGCATTCGCCAAGGACTTCGTGGAGGAGCTAGGCGCAACCCGCCTGTTCCACGGCACCTCGGGCGACGCGGCGCTCGTTGTTGCCGTCGCCGCCGCCGAGGCCGAGGATGCCGGCAGCACCGTCACCGCCGACCGCGCAGGCGGTGCATCTTTTCGATCCGGTGACGGGCAACAGCCTGAGACGCAGGTAGCAAGCATGCAGCGCGAACCGCTCGGCCCACCTCCCCTGCTCGTATTTGGCGGCCCCTATTCGAACCTGCGGGCGCTCACGGCGCTGCGGGCGCGGGCAGAGGAGCTGGCCATTGCCGCCCCATCCTGCATTTGCACTGGCGACGTGGTGGCCTATTGCGCGGAGCCGGAGGAGACCACGGCCGCGATGCGCGACTGGGGCTGCCACGTGATCGCCGGCAATTGCGAGGAGCAGCTCGCGACTGCCGCGGACGACTGCGCCTGCGGCTTCGAGGCAGGCAGCGAGTGCGACCGCCTCGCCAAGGGCTGGTACCCCTTTGCCAACGTGCGGCTGTCGGCGGAAAGCCGCGCCTGGATGGCGGGTCTGCCCAAGACGCTCGGGTTCAACATCGGCGGCCTCGCGTTCCGCGTCATTCACGGCGGCGTCGATGTCGTCAACCGCTTCGTATTCGCTTCCGAGCGCGAGCTCATCGCCGAGGAGTTCGCGCGCACGACTGCCGACGTCATCATCGCCGGCCACGCCGGCGTGCCCTTCATCGAGAAGGTCGGCCGGCGGGTCTGGTTCAATCCCGGCGTCATCGGCATGCCCGCCAACGACGGCACTGCGGACGTCTGGTACGGGCTGATTCACGTCGAGGAGGGCAGGGTGGCATTGTCGACGCACCGCCTCGCCTACGACCACCTTGGCGCTGCCGCCGCGATGCGCCGCGCGGGCCATGCCGACGGCTACGCGCGCACGCTCGTCACCGGTCTTTGGCCGAGCCTCGATGTCTTTCCGCCGCCCGAGCGCGCCGCAACGGGCAAACGCCTGCGCCCGCGCACGCTGCGCATCGGCGCAGCGCCGGCGCGAAGTGCTCGTCCGCTCTCCCCGGTCGCGGAGAGCGGGTGAGATCAGCCCGCCAGCTCGCCCTTCAATGCGCGCGCGATCAACGCCCGTGTATTGTCCACGCCGTAGAGCTCGACGAAGCCGCCGAAGCGCGGCCCCTGAGCTTGTCCCAACAACACCTCGTAGAGCGCGGAGAACCAGGCACGCAGCGGCTCGAAGGCGTGCGCCTTGCCCACCTCGTAGACGATGTTCTGCAGCTCCTCGCCGCTCGCCCCGGCTTGCGCCTTGGCGAGCGCGTCCGACAGCGCCGCAAGCGCGGACCGCTCCTTCTCGGTCGGCAGCCGATAGGTCTTCGCCGGCTTGACGAAGTCGCGGTAGTAGCTCAGCGCGTAGCCCACGAGATGATCGAGCACGGGGTGCTCCTCGGGCGTGGCGCCCGGCGCGTACTTCCTTATGAAGCCCCACAGACTAGCCTTGTCCTCCGCATTCGAAACCGACACCAGGTTCAACAGCAGCGCGAAGCTGATCGGCAGGTCGGCCTGCGGCGGGTTGCCGGCGTGGATGTGCCAGATCGGGTTCTCGAGCTTGGCTTTGGCCTCCTCCTGCGGGTACTTGGCGAGGTAGGCCAGGTACTCGTCGACCGTCTTCGGTATCACATCGAAGAACAGCTTCTTGGCCGCCTTGGGCTTCTGGAACATGAACAGCGACAGACTCTCGGGCGAGGCATAGGTCGAGCCACTCGTCGACGGTCAGGCCATTGCCCTTGGACTTCGAGATCTTGCCGCCCTGATCGTCCAGGAACAGCTCGTAGATGAAGCTCTCGGGAGGCATTCCACCGAGCGCGCGGCAGATCTTGGAGGACAGCGTCACCGAATCGATCAGGTCCTTGCCGCACATCTCGTAGTCGATGCCGAGCGCAGCCCAGCGCATCGCCCAGTCGGCCTTCCACTGGCACTTGACGCGCGCCGCCGGTCACCGACGTCTCGACCTTCTTGCTCGCTGTCGGGATCGATGTAGACGATGGTGCCCCTGCTTGGCGTTGCGCTCCACCATCGGCACCTGCAGAACCTTGCCGCTGGTCGGCGAGACCGGCAGGAACGGCGAATAGGTGGCGCGGCGCTCGGGCCCGAGCGTCGGCAGGATGATGTCCATCACCTCGTCGTAGACCTCGAGCATCCTCAGGAGCGTGGCGTCGAACAGCCCGGCCTTGTAGCACTCGGTGGCGGAGAGGAACTCGTACTCGAAGCCGAAGCGGTCGAGGAAGCGGCGCAGACGCGCGTTGTTGTGCGCGGCAAAGCTCGGGTACTCGTTGGAGAAGGGGTCCGGCACGGCGCTTAGCGGCTTGCCGAGGTGGGCTGCCAGCATCTCCTTGTTGGGCACGTTGTCCGGCACCTTCCTCAGCCCGTCCATGTCGTCGGAGAAGCACACGAGCCGCGTCTTGTGCTTGCCCTCGGTCAGCACCTCGAAGGCGTGCCGCACCATGGCGGTGCGCGCCACTTCGCCGAAGGTGCCGATATGCGGCAGGCCGGAAGGGCCGTAGCCCGTCTCGAAGATCACGGTCTTGTCCGGGGCGCCACTCGCCTTCTCCAGCCGCTTGATGATCTTGCGCGCCTCCTCGAACGGCCAGGCGCGCGCGTCCCTGGCGGCGGCAATGAGAGTTGCATCGAGGGGCTGTGTCATGGGCGCGGACCGTATTGGCCGGGGCGAGCTGCGTCAACGCCACCGCTTGAATCTCGAGCAAGCCGCGCACTCCGCCTCCCCCTGGAGCGCGCTCCTGCTCTACTTGGTCTTCGGTTTCGGAGGAGGCGCGGCAGCCTGAGCCTGCGGATGCTTCTTGGGGCAGTCCCGGTAAATATAGCGGTTGACGGCCTTGATCATCGGGGCATGAAAAATTCCCGTGCTGTCGGTGAGGCTCGCGGCCAGCGATAGCCAATCCTTGATGCTGGCTGCGCCCTCGATGTGGCGCAGGTTGATCCAGATCTTCTCGGCCTTGCCGTCGTTGAACTCGATCTTGGGTTCCACCGTCGCCTTGAGCGACTTGGGCTGGCCATTCTCCTCGACGACACAGGTTGCCGTGTGCGGCGGCATCCAGAACTTGTACTTCCCGCCAGTCGTGACGGCGGCGACGAGGGAGGCGCGGGGAACCTTGATCTCGATCGAGCAACGGGCGTCGCCGAAGCCCCAGACGAGGTTGGCCTGGTCCCCTCCTTTGAGGGTGGACCGCGCCCATGTCTTGGTGAGCGCGCACTTCAGATCATCGCCGCTGCGGTTCTTCTGCAGCAGAATACCGCACAGCCGCTTGTCGCAATCGGCGATCGCCTGTGCCTCGCCCTTTTGCTCCTCCAGGGCGCGCGCCGCCGGCGCGGCGAGCAGCACGCTGAGGCAAGTCGCGGCGAGGGCGTATCGCGCGTGAATGCTGAGCTGCTTGGGTGTCATCGGTGCGTCTGGCTGGGTCCAGCGGTTCTCGGGTGCGCGGAACCTACCATGTCCCATACGCCGGGAGTGAGGCAGTGCTCGGGGCCCCCCTTCTATCAACAGTGTTGCACAGCGCTGCCGGCACGCGCGAGGATCGCTCCCGTCGCGCGCTGGACGGTTGGCCGCCGGACTCTCTAGACTGCTCTGCCATATCCGATCGTGACGCAACGCGGCCGCGAATACAGGAGGAGACGATGTCCGAACGCGAAGACCATTCCCCCGAATATCGCCACATCGACGAGCAGCCCTGGGAGATCATTCGTTGGCCGGGCCAGGAGAGCAAGATGATGCTCCACCCACGGCCCGAGCGCCCGACGGAGCCGAATGCCGGTCTCGTCCGCTACGAGCCCGGCTCCAACCATCCGCGCCACCGGCACGACTTCGCGCAGGTCTGGTATATCCTCGAGGGCGAGTTCAAGATCGGAGGCAAGCAGTACGGTCCGGGCACCATGGTGTTCCATCCCGATCCCCATTTCGAGGAACCGCTCTCCACGGAGACCGGCGGCCTGATGCTGTTCGTTCAGTACCCTGGCCCAACAACCGGAGGGCGACCGATCTACGACGGGCGGTTCAACATGACGGCGCGCCGCCCCGTGGAAGAGGAAACGGTGGAAGTGTAGCTCGCAACGGACGTACGGGGTGCATCGCGGCGCCCCGAATCTCTACCCTGCGCTGCCAGCCGAGCGGCTGTTCTTTCCAGATGCCGATTTGTGTCGCAACACACGGCAACGCCAAGGATCCATCATGACCTACGACCTCATCCTGCGCGGCGGCCGCGTGATCGATCCCTCGCAGAAGATCGACGCCGTGATGGACGTGGCCTTCGCCGGCGGCAAGGTGGCCAAGGTGGCGCCCAAGCTGGAGGGCGACGCAAAGACCGACGTGCGCGACGTTGCGGGCAAGATCGTCACCCCCGGGCCTGATCGACCTGCACACGCACGTCTACTGGGGCGGCACCTCGCTCGGCATCGATGCGGAGGAGTTCTGCCGCACCTCGGGCGTGACCACTGCGATCGACACGGGCAGCGCCGGCCCCGGCAACTTTGCGGGCTTCCGCAAGCACGTGATCGAGCCCTCGCAGGTGCGCATCCTTGCCTACCTGCACGTCTCCCACGCCGGCATCTATGCCTTCTCCAACCGCGTCATGGTGGGCGAGAGCGAGGAGCTCCGCAACATGGACCCCATCAGCGCCGTGGAGGTGGCCAACGCCAACCGCGACGTGGTCATCGGCATCAAGGTGCGCGTCGGCCGTGGCGCCTCGGGCAATTCCGGCATCGTGCCGCTCGACATCGCGCTCGAGGTGGCCAACGAGGCCGGCATGCCGCTGATGTGCCACATCGACCACCCGCCGCCGCGCTACGAAGAGGTGCTGGAGCGGCTGCGACCGGGCGATGTGCTCACCCACGCTTTCCGCCCGTTCCCCAACTCGCCCGCCACCCAGCAGGGCACCATCAAGAAAGAGGTGCTGGAGGCCAGGAAGCGCGGGGTCAAGTTCGATATCGGCCACGGCAAGGGCTCGTTTGCGTTCAAGACGGCGCGCGCCATGCTCGCCAACGGCTTCCAGCCCGACACCATCTCCTCCGACGTGCACAAGCTCTGCATCAACGGTCCGGCCTTCGATCAGGTCACCACCCTGTCGAAGTTCCTGTGCCTCGGCATGCCGCTCGCCGATGTGATCGCGGCGACGACGGTGAATGCGGCACAGGCTCTGAAGCGTCCCGAGCTCGGGAGCCTCAAGCCCGGCAGCGTCGGCGATGCCACGATCCTGACGATCCGCGAAGGTCGCTTCGACTACGTGGACGTTGTCGGCGAGCACCTGGAAGGCGACCGCAAGATCGACTCGGTCGGCGTGGTCGTGGGCGGGCGCTGGTGGCATCCGAAGGCGGTCGTGGCTGGATGAGCGAGACGACGAAAATAGCCGCGGCGGAACTCGAGGCGCTGATCGCTGAAGCCCTCATCGCGTCCAAGACGAGCGAAGCGAATGCCCGCTCGGTGGCGCGTGCGCTGGCCCAGGCCGAGATCGATGGCCAGAAGGGCCATGGCCTCTCCCGCGCGCCGATCTACGCAGCGCAGGCCAGAGCCGGCAAGGTCGACGGGCATGCGACGCCGGATGTACGCCAAACCCGGCCCGGCACGTTGATGGTCGACGTGCACAATGGATTTGTCTTCCCGGCGCTCGACATCGCCATCGCCCGCTTGCCGGAAATATCCCGCAACGTCGGCATTGCCGCTGCCGGCTTCGTGCGCTCGCACCATTTCGGTGTCGTCGGCCGGCACGTTGAGCGGCTGGCCGAGGCCGGGCTGATCGCGCTCGCTTTCGGCAATACGCCGAAGGCCATGGCGCCCTGGGGCGGGCGGCAACCGGTATTCGGCACCAACCCGCTGGCGTTTGCCGCACCGCGGAGGAGCGGGGCACCCATCGTCGTCGACCTGGCACTGAGCCAGGTTGCGCGCGGCAAAATTCTCACCGCCGCCCAGAAAGGCGAGCCGATCCCAGCGGGCTGGGCGGTCGACGAGCAGGGCGAACCCACGACGGACGCAAAGGTTGCGCTCAAGGGTGCGCTGCAGCCGATCGGCGGCGCCAAGGGCGCGGCACTGGCGCTGATGGTGGAGGTGCTGGCGGTGGCGCTGACTGGCGCCAACTTCGCCTTCGAGGCGACCTCGTTTTTCGATGCCGAGGGCGCGCCGCCCGCCGTCGGCCAGCTGCTGATCGCGATTGATCCCGGTGCGTTCGCCGGGCGCGATGCCTTCGCCGACCGTGTCGGTCTGTTGGCGAGCACGATCGAGGCCGGCGGCGCGCGGCTGCCCGGATCGCGGAGGCTCGCAAACCGGGAGAAGGCTCAGCGCGAGGGCGTAACGGTCGACGCGAGCCTGCTGGCCGAAGTGCGCGCGCTCGCGAAGTAGGTCAGGGCCCGCGGGATGTGACGCCTCACCAGCGCATGACGAACGGCGTCAGCGAGATCTGGGTGTCGGCTGGCGCAGCGCCTGCCCCGTCGCTGGTGCCGTAGTACACCTCGGCTGCCACGCCTGATACGACCACGCTCGGCTTGGAGCGGTAGATCAGGTCGGTGCGTTCCAGCGCGAGCGCGCCGTCGATCCAAACCCGCAGCACGCCGTCTGCCTGTTTGGGGGCATTGAGCACGACCTCCTGGTCGAGTTTGACCCATCGTCCGCGCGGTATGGCGAAGCCTTCGCGATAGGCAGGCAAACTGCGCGTCTCGCCCGCGCTCGCCACGCGCAGGTTGGCTCCGCCCTCGCCGTCTTCGCGCCAGACCATGCGCGCCGTGAACTCGTCCGGCGAAGGCATATCCGGCTCCATGCCGCGGATCCCGGGCAGCACCCCGCCGCGATTGAACTCGAAGTTCGGGGGCAGCAGCACGCTGTAGCTGAGGCAGGCTGCGGTCTTGCCCTGCACGGGACGTGGCAGCCATGGAAAGCTCATGCCGCCTTTGGGCGAGCCGTTGGGCGAGGTGGAGCCCTTGGGCATGCGTACGGTCATGACAACGGGTGCGGGACCATTCGGCAGCTTGGCGATCGAGACGTCGTCGATGACGCCGGCATCGTCGCCGCCCAAGCTCGATTGCAAGTCGGCAGTGGTCAGCACGACGCCGGCCCGCTCCAGTGCGAACGCCGTCGAATTGATGTAGCGCTCGTTGCAAGGGGCAGCCGTCGGCGAGGTGAAGAGTGAGCGGGCGAGCCCGGCCACGGCCGCCACCGTGATCAGAATGGCCGCCGCGTTGAACACGATGACCTTGGCGTCGGGCATCTTCTTCATGGCTTTGCCTTTGCGTCGGGTCCGGCTTGGAGGGCGACGCTCGCGTGCATGCCGCGCAGCACCGGGTCGAGCAACCGCCCGAGCAGCGGCCGGTCCGAAGTGGCGATCTCGAGCTCGATGCCGCCCGTGGCTTCGGCCGTCTCGGCGCCGTGCACATTGAGCGCAACGATGCGGCCGGACACGGGCGCGCGGATCGTGCTCTCGGCCAGCTCCTGCTCGGCACGGGCAATGCGCGACAGCAGCTCCTGGGTCTCCTTCTCGAGTGAACCAACTCGGGTCTCGAGCGAGGCGAGCTTCGGCTTGTCAGGGGCGACCGGCTCGCTGGGGCTCGTCATCGCCGAAGTTTCCTGGCCGATCAGCACCAGGCTGCGCCCGCGTCGCCTCGGCCAGCGCCTTGAGCCTCACGATCTGCTGGTCGAGCGCGGCGGTGTCGCGCGTGATGATGACGTCGCCGGCCTTGACGTCGGCGCCCTCCTTCACGTGCACGCGGGCGCCCGCCCCGACCTTGGGATAGTGCAGCGGAGTGAGCTTGGTCTCGAAGATGGCGCCGCCCGCAAGCCCCGCCAGGTCGCCAAGCCGCGCGTGCGCGGCACCCAGCCCGGCGGCAATGAACAGCACGGCGGCGGCCAGGCCTGCCGCCAGGGGACCGCTAATGTTGAGGCGTCGCGGCTTTGGGGCCATGTCCGGCTCGGAAGAGACGAAGATGGGGTCCGTGGCATCTGACATGGCGGTTTCGGCGTCTGCCGGCAGAGCCCGCAGGCGCCGATGAGCCGCCGCCGCCGCCCGCACGACCGGCAGCGCGGCGACAAGGCGCTCGAGCGGCTCCAGCAACGCCGCATTGACAAGGATGCAGGCGAAAAGTGCGGCGGGTGTCAGGGCGTTGGTCAGCACCAGCCAGGCGCCGACGGCGATCAGGGCGACTTGCGCTCCGACCCGGACGAGGCGGGCAAGGTCCTGCAGGATCGCACTGCGCTTGCCGAGTGCATAGGCATTGGCAATGTGGGTACGATTGAGCCGTTCCCACTGGTCCGCAGCCTCGGGCTGCAGGTCCCCGTTAGCCGTGCTCGCTGACCACCATCGAGCACTGCGCTCGCTGGCCTCGGCCGCTTGCTGCGCGAACCGGCCAACCGGGCGCGCCTGCGCCAAGGTCGCCAGCACGAGCAGGAGAGCGCTGACCCCCGCTACTGCTCCCATGATCGGGTGCAGCAGTGCCATCGCCGCCAGCAGCAGCGGCAGCCATGGGGCGTCGAGCATGGCGACGATGGAGCGGTCGCTGAGCGCAGAGGTGTAGCGGGCCAGTGCGGCTACATTCGCCGCGATCTCCGCGGGCGGAGTACCAAGCCGCGTTCCGTTCTCCAGGATGTGTCGACCGAGCGTGTGGTCGAGCCAAAGGCCGGCCCGCAGGACAATCCGGTCGCGCGCTGCAACGAGCGAGACGAGCGTCAGGCCTGCGCCCGCTGCGATCAGCGCCAGCAGACCGACGGTCTCGAGGCTGGCGGCGGGCAGAGCGCTCTCGAAGACATGCAGGGCGTAGAAGGGCAGGGCAAGCTGCAGCAGATTGGCGAAGCCGGCGAGCAGCAGCGCCGCAAACAGTGCGCGGCGGACCTGGCCCAACAGCTTCCTGGTCGTGTGCATCTCGAGGCGAACACCAGCTCACACGCCCCCCAGTGCGGGCGTGGGTCGAGCCTCGAATGTGTCACCTGGGCCTAAAGGAAGTGCTAACTGGCCGTTAAGCGCTGCCTCGGAAAGCGTCGAATGGTGTGCGTTCGCCCGCTCGCATGAGAAGGCGCGGCGCCTCAGTAGTGGATCGCGCCCGGCGCACCGCCGCCGGCGGCGACCGCATCGCCGTTGATGGCGATCGCCTTGGGCGAGGCCAGAAAGGTGACGACGTGGGCGATGTCCTCTGCCGTGATGAGCTTGCGCGTGAGGTTGCGACCGGCCATTCCCTTCTCGATCTCGGCCTCCGACTTGCCCTGTGCCTTGGCCTGCGCCGCGAGGACGCCCGGCGTCTTCTCGGTGCGCGTGAGGCCCGGATGCACGCAGACGGCCTGGATGCCGTGCGGGGAGAGCTCGTCGGCGAGGTTCTTGGTCAGCGCCGCGACGGCGATGTTGCGCATGGAGCCGATGATGGTCCCGGTGTTGCGCGCGGCCAGGCCTGACACGTTGATGATGCGGCCCGAGCCCTGCTTGATCATGTGCGGAGCCACCTCGCGCGCGGTGCGCAGGTAGCCCAACACCTTGATGTTCATGTCGCCCCAGAAATGCTCGTTGGTGATCTCGGCCAGCACCGGCGGCTTGGCCTGGCCGCCCACCTGGGCCGCGCAGTTGACGAGGATGTCGATGCGGCCGAAGCCGGCGACCACGTCTGCCACCATCTTCTTCACCGCGGCATCGTCGCCGGTGTCGGCGCTGAACTGCAGCACCTTGACGCTGTTGCTGACGCGAGCGATGTCGGCCGCGGCGGCTGCCAGCGCGGCCTTGTCGCGGGCGACGATGGCGACGTTGACGCCTTCCCTCGCCAACTCGAGCGCGATCGCCTTGCCGATGCCGCGGTTGCCGCCGGTGACGATGGCCGCCTTGCCTTTGAGCTCGAGGTCCATGGGTGATCCCCTTGTTTGATGGCCGTCCCGCGCAACAGTCGCGAGTTGCAGTGGCCGAAGACAAATTCGACCGTAGCGGAGAGCGATCGGCGGAGCCAGCGCGCACCGCCATTCGCCTAGTTGGTTGCGATGCAGCAAGCTCGCCGACGGCAGTCGAATCTCGCCGTCAATGCAATATTGCAGCTGCACACGCTCAGCCGCAGTCAAGAAATGGAATTGACAGGGCAAGGCCGCGGACGGCATCGTGCGACCAACCTCAATACTTGGATGCGAGGTGGCGCGCCGTCTCGCACGTGTGCGGGACGGCGGCCTTGCGCCATCGCCAGGTCGGGCGTGTGGCCGACCCAAGTCAAACCAGGAGAGTTGCTCGATGTACAAATGGCTCGCTGCTGCAACGGCTGTTGCGATGGCGCTGGCGCTACAGCCCGCCTCGGCACAGACCGTCATCAAGTTCAGCCACGTGGTGGCGGAGAAGACGCCCAAAGGACAGGCAGCCCTCAAGTTCAAGGAAGAGGCCGAAAAGCTTCTTCCCGGCAAGGTCAAGGTGGAGGTTTATCCCAACTCGCAGCTTTTCGGCGACGCCAAGGAGATGGAGGCGCTGGCGCTGGGCGACGTGCAGTTCATCGCCACGTCGCTGTCGAAGTTCGACAAGTTCACCAAGAAGCTGCAGGTTTACGATCTGCCGTTCCTGTTCGACGACGTTGCGGCCGTCGATCGCTTCCAGAACAGCAAGACCGGGCAGGAGCTGCTGCATGCCATGGAAGCCAAGAACTATGTCGGGCTCGCCTACTGGCACAACGGCCTCAAGCAGCTTTCCTCCAACAAGCCGCTGATCGTGCCGGCCGACGCCAAGGGCCTCAAATTCCGCATCCAGCAATCGGATGTGCTCGCGGCTCAATTCCAGGCGCTCGGCGCCGTGCCCCAGAAGCTGGCCTTCAGCGAGGTCTACCAGGCCTTGCAGGTCGGCACGGTGGACGGACAGGAGAATACCTGGTCCAACATCTACTCGCAGAAGTTCTACGAGGTGCAGAAGCATTTCACCGAGTCCAACCACGGCACCATCGACTACGTCGTGCTCGTGAACGGCAAGTGGTGGAACGGACTGCCCCAGGACATCCGCGAAGGCCTCACGAAGGCGCTGGCAGCGGCGACCAAGACCAACAACGAGATTGCCGAAAGCCTCAATGCCGAAGCCAAGAAGAAGATCGTCGCTTCGGGCGTCACGACCATCCACCAGCTGACGCCTGCCCAGCGCGCGGAGTGGAAGAAGGCGATGGAGCCGGTGTGGAAGAAGTTCGAGGATCAGATCGGCAAGGACCTGATCCAGGCCGCGCTCAAGGCCAACTCCGCCACCAACTGATCGCGCAAGCGAGCGCTCGCGGTCGTGCCGCGGGCGCTCCTCTGATTGGGGCGCCGGGGTGATCACGAGAGTTCTGCATCACGTCGAGGAAGGCCTGATCGCCCTGATCCTCGGCGTGATGACCCTGTTGACCTTCCTGCAAGTCGTTCTGCGCTACGGATTCAATACCGGCCTGCTGTGGGCGCTGGAGGCGGATTTCTACCTGTTCGCCTGGCTGGTGCTGCTCGGCATCTCCTACGGCGTGCGCACCAGGGCACACATCGGCGTCGACGCCGGCGTCAAGCTGCTGCCGGCCGGCGGCCAGCGCGCCATCGGCCTCTTGGTCGTCGCTTTGGCGCTGCTCTACGCCGGACTGATGATCTGGGGCTCTGTCGCCTACATCAATCGCCTGCAGATCATCGATATCGAGGCCGAGGACATCCCCGTCAAGCGCTGGATCCTGAGTTTGTGCCTGCCGATCGGGTTCAGCCTGTTGTTTATTCGCCTGATGGAGATGGCTTGGCGCATCTTGCGCGGCATATCGCCGGGGTACGAGCTGGCCGAGGAGGCCAAGGAAGCCCTCAAGGACGTTACCGGCGGCGATGCGCCTGACGCCACGACGGTTTCCCGATGACCACCGTATTTCTATTCGTCATCCTGTTGGTCTTTCTCCTGCTCGGCACTGCCGATCGCCATGTCGCTCGGGCTTGCCTCGATGCTGACGATCCTGTTCTTCGCCCACGACAGCATGGCGTCGCTTTCCCTCAAGTTCTTCCAGACCATGGAGCAGTTCACGCTGCTCGCCATCCCGTTCTTCATCCTGGCCGGCAACTTCCTCACCACCGGCGGCGTCGCCAAGCGGATGATCAACTTTGCCGTCGCCGCCGTCGGCCACTTGCCGGGCGGCCTGGCGATCGCCTCCGTGCTGGCGTGCATGCTGTTTGCCGCGGTATCGGGATCGTCGCCGGCGACAGTGGTCGCCATCGGCTCCATCGTCATCGCCGGCATGGTCAAGGTCGGCTATACGCAGGCGTTCGCCACCGGCGTCATCGTCAACGCCGGCACGCTCGGCATCCTCATCCCGCCGTCGATCGTCATGGTGGTGTACGCCGCCGCCACCGAAACCTCGGTGGGGCGGCTGTTCATGGCCGGCGTCATCCCCGGAATTCTGCTGGGCGTGGCCTTGATGGTGGCGATCTACATTGCCGCCGTGATCCTGAAGCTGCCGCGCCAGCCCAAAGTATCGTGGCGCGAGCGCTTGAGGCTGTTCCGCGACGCCCTGTGGGGGCTGCTCCTCATCGTCATCGTCATGGGCGGCATCTACGGCGGCGTGTTCACGCCGACGGAGGCCGCCGCGGTTGCGGCCGTCTACGCCTTCATCGCCGCCGTCTTCATCTATCGCGACCTCAAGCTGTGGCAGGTGCCGCGCGTGCTGGCTGACTCGGGCCGCGTGACCGTCATGCTGATGTTCATCATCGCCAACGCCTTCCTGTTCGCGCACGTGCTGACGACCGAGCAGATCCCCCAGGCGATCGCCCAGCAGCTGATTGCCTGGGACCTCAAGCAATGGCAGTTCCTGCTGATCGTCAACATCGTGTTGCTGATCGCAGGCAACTTCATGGAGCCGTCGTCGATCATCCTGGTGCTGGCGCCGATCATTTTTCCCACCGCCATGCAGCTCGGCATCGACCCGATCCATCTCGGCATCATCATGGTGGTCAACATGGAGATCGGCATGGTGACGCCGCCAGTCGGGCTCAACCTGTTTGTTGCCTCCGGCATAACCGGCATGCCACTCATGTCGGTGGTGGGAGCGGCTCTGCCGTGGTTGATGGTGCTGCTCGGTTTTCTGGTGGTCATCACCTACGTGCCACAGATCTCGCTGTTGCTGCCCAACCTCATGTTCGGCCCCAGCAGGTAACCGCTCCATCACTATCGACCACGCTTCTGCCACGCCGAGGTCGGCTGCGGCGTCGCACTCAGGAGTTTGCAAATGCCACAGAACGCGCCTCGCATCGGCTGGATCGGCGCTGGCCGCATGGGCCTGCCCATGGCCGAGCTGCTGGTCAAGGCCGGCTACGACGTGACGATTTGGAACCGCACCGCCGCCAAGGCCGAGCCGCTGGTGCGGCATGGCGGCAAGGTCGCCAAGAGCCTCGCCGACCTCGCCGGCGCCGACGTGGTGTTCTCGATCGTGTCGACCGGCAGGGACCTCGAGGAGGTCTACTTCGGGCCGGGCGGGGTGGCTGCGGACAAGGGCAGGGTGCCGGCGCTGCTGGTCGACTGCTCCACCATCGCCGTCGACGAATTGGCCGCCATCCGCGAGCGGCTCGCCGCACTCGGCGTCCCCTACATCGCGTCGCCCGTGAGCGGCAACGCCAAGGTGATCGTGGCGGGCCGGCTTTCTGCCGTGGCCTCGGGGCCGGAGGCGGCCTTCCGGCAGGTCGAGCCGCTGATCAAGGCATTCGCCCCCAATGGCGTCTCCTACGTCGGCGAGGGCGAGCTCGCGCGCGTATGCAAGATCGCCCACAACGTCATGCTGGGCGTCGTCATCGAGAACCTGATCGAGATCACCCTGCTCGCCAACAAGATGGGCGTGCCGCGTCACGCCTTCCTGGCGTTCATGAACAACTCGGTCATGGGCTCCACCTTCACGCGCTACAAGTCTCCGGCGCTGGTCAATCTCGACTGGACCACGACCTTCACGCCCGAGCTGCTGCGCAAGGACCTCGATCTCGGTCTCGCGCTCGGGCGCGATATGGACGTCGTCATGCCGGTCACGGCGGCCGCGCGCGAGATGCTGCAGAGCCATATCGGCGCCGCGCAGGTCAGGCCCGATGCGCAGAAGGTGCTCGCTGCCGACTTTGCAGCGCTGGCCGAGACGATGGCGCAGGCCTCGGGAATGAAGCTCGAGAGCGAGGGCAAGAAGGTGCCGACCGGGCTCGAGGGCTAATAAAGGGTTTTGAAGAGGGAATTGAAGATCTCTGGCCCGAAGGCGCCTGGGCTCGATTTCTTCTGAACCGCCTTCTGTCTGGGCGGCGGGGCCGGAAGCACGGACGGCGCGACCTCTGGTGCGACACCGGGCGCGGCGGTGGGCGACGCAGGCGCTCCAGGATCGACTGCCGTCGGATTGGCTGCAATCTTCGGTTTGGTCAGGGCGGCGGGCGAATTCTCAGGCGCCGCCGTGCCGGTTGCCGGACAGGCGCTGTCAGCGACGCCTCGCTGATCGGGCAGACAGGGCTTGGCGCACACTGCGTGGCGGCTCGACCGCACCAGGGCGAGGAGCGCATAGTCAGGCTCGGTGACGGGCAGGTGGGCGTTGACGCCGTCGACGAAGGCTTGCATCGACTTCTGCGATAGTGGGGTCCACACGCCATCGACGGGGCCGCCGTAGCAGCCCACCCGGCGCAGCTCGCCTTGCAGCTCCTGCGCGAGGGAGACTTGTGCGCCCCCAAGCGGCCGGGTGGGCAAGGGGATCGGCGCGGTCGAGCTTGGAAGGCTCACCACCACCGTCTCCGGCGCAGGGTGCGCATCCCGGAGGGCGGCCGCGGCGTAGCTTGCCTTCGGCGTGGACACGTGCGCGGCGGGGGCCGCCGGGCGGGTGCCACGGTCGGCAGAAAGCAGGCTGGGCGCAAATTGGCGCCAGTCCAGGCCGCCATCGGACAGCATCGCGCCAGATAGCCCGCCCGTTACCAGGCCAGCCGACAGGAGAAGGATGCTGCGTGCTACGGTCATGGGGCCCTGTTGCTCACGAAGCAGGCCCACACGAACAGGCTGCATCGGCTCAAAGCGGAACGCGCCGGTGCCAACCTAAGATTTGGTCGTAGCTTTTGCTTTAACGCGCCCGCACTTGCGGGGAGCTGCCGCGCGGGCATGCCCACGTAAGGCCGTCGCGCGGCCGATATGGCGGCGACCGTGTGAATTTTACAACAGCGTTGGATCGCCGGCCTGGGCCATCAGCTGCGGCGGCGCCGACTATTCTGCCGCGCGCAGGGGAGCAGATGGCGGATGTACCGCCCCCGCCAGCCGCTTGGCGTAGACCTCCTGCCAAGGGCTCGGGTCGTCGCTGACGAAGTAGCCGCTGCGCGCGCCGCGAAACACCTCCGCCTCCTCGGCCCCTGGCGGCAAGACGCCCTTGTCGCGCAGCGCCCGCGCCGCAACCAACAGGCGGCGGCGGGTGCGGGTGATCATCTGATCCGAGGGTGCCAGATGCTCGAAGGTGTGGTCCACGATGCCGCCCATGCTCTCGGTGATCGCCTGATCCTGCAGGTGGATGCCGTCGATGCCGCTGTAGATCTCGTTGCGCTGCTGGGCCGCGCGGTCGATGCCCCAGTCGTTGTCGGGATTGGCCGCCATGCGCCAGCGGCCGAGCCAGTCCGTCGTGTTGGGCAGCATCTTGTTGCCGCGCCCGGTGCCGCCGATCGGCCTGCCGTCCTTGAAAGCCGGCTGCGGCAGCGACATGGCGGAGACCGAGCGCTTCCACCAGATGAAGCAGAACATGGTGTGGGTATCGTCGAGCGGAACCCAGGCGCGCGCGTGCATGTGGCTGCCGAACTCGCCATTGGGCGCCTGCGTCCAGAACGGAAACAGGAAGTTGCCAACGCGATAGTAGATCTGGCCGGGCGCGACCTCGCGATAGCCTGCATACTGCGTGCCCCAGGGCACCTCGGCCATATGATACTCGGGCGCGCGATTGATGACGGTGTTGCGGACCGGCTCGTCTTCGGCCAGCTCGTCCAGATCGACGTGGCCGGCGTGCAGGAAGCCAAAGTGCGAGGTGTCGATCTCGCCCTCGAGCGCCTGCAGGTAGTTGCAGTCGCGCTGGATGAAGCTGACGTTGATCTCGTCCGCGGGCATGTCGAGGATCTCGAAGGCCGGCAGCGGCGGCGCCTCCGCGCGCGATCCCATGTACACCCAGACGACTCCGGCGCGCTCGACGGCCTTGTAGGCCTTGGCCTTCACCTTCTGCTTGAAACCGGGCGGCGGCAGGCTCGGCATGTCGACGCAGTTGCCGGCGACGTCGAACTTCCAGCCGTGATAGATGCAGCGGATGCCGTTCTCCTCGTTGCGGCCGAGGAACAGCGACGCACAGCGGTGCGGGCAGCGATGATCCATGACGCCGACCCGGCCGGCGCTGTCGCGGAAGGCGATCAGCTTCTCGCCGAGCAGCATGAGGCGAATGGGCGCGCCGTCCCGCACCAGCTCGGAGGATTTGGCTGCTGGGATCCAGTAGCACCGCATCAGCTCGCCCATCAGCGTGCCTGGCCCGACGCGCGTGAGCTCCATGCCTTCCTTTGCCGTCGTCATTTGACCCTCCCAATGGCGACTACGGACCTCCGCAGGTTTTGGGGCATGCTAGAGCAGGATTGCTTCGGATGGAATCACCTTGCCACAAACGCGACGTCGGGGCCGAAGCGATCTTGCTCTGGCATATGGATGCACGGGCATGTAGCCGGCATTCGGATCTGCACGCCCTGCGAGGCGGCATCCCGCGAAGGCCGGGGCAGCCTCGAGCCACGATAGACTGTGCGGCAATGGTCTGGGCAAGGTGAGGGCCGCCTCAGCGCGGCAGGTCGCTGCGGCCCATCAGGAAGCGGTCGATGGCGTGCGCGGCCTGGCGGCCTTCGCGGATGGCCCATACGACGAGGGATTGGCCACGGCGGATGTCGCCGGCGGCGAACACCTTCTGGCTGCCCTTGATGCGATAGTCGCGCTCGTTGGCCTCCAGACCTTTGAAGCGTCCGCGCGGCACGACCTTGAGACCCATCTCCTTGACCATGTCGTCCTCGACCGGGCCGGAGAAGCCCATGGCGAACAGCACGAGGTCGGCCGGCAGCTCTCCCTCGCTTCCGGGCACCGGCTTCAGGGTCTTGTCGACACGGGTATAGAGCAGCTTCTCGACCCGACCGTTGGAGCCCGCAAAGCCGGTCGTGGAGATCGAGTATTCAACTTTGGCGCCCTCGGCCTGGCTCGAGGACACGCGCAGCTTCAGGGGCCAGTGCGGCCAGGAGAGCGCCTTGTTCTCCTTCTGCGGGGGCACCGGCATGATCTCGAGCTGGGTCACCGACTTGGCGCCCTGCCGGAACGATGTGCCGATGCAGTCGCTGCCAGTGTCGCCGCCGCCGATCACGATGACATGCTTGTCCTTGGCGGTAATCTGCGGCTCCTCGCGCTGCGGCTCGCCCGAGACGCGCCGGTTCTGCTGCGGCAGGAAGGTCATGGCGAAGATCAGGCCGTCCAGCTCGCGCCCTGGCGAGGCGGCAAAGAAGTCGAACGGCTGCTCGGAGCCGCCGGCCAGCAGCAGCGCATCATGCGAAGCCTCGAGCTCCTTGGCGGACACGTCCTTGCCTACGTGCACGCCGCAATGGAAGACGACGCCCTCCGCCTCCATTTGCTTGACGCGACGGTCGATGATCGCCTTCTCCATCTTGAAGTCGGGGATGCCGTAGGTGAGGAGGCCGCCGGGCCGCGCGCTCTTCTCGTAGACGTGCACCTCGTGGCCGACGCGAGCGAGCTGCTGGGCGGCCGCGAGACCTGCCGGACCGGAGCCGACCACGGCGATCCTCCTGCCGGTCTTGCTCTCGGGTGGCTCGGGCGCGATCCAGCCTTCGGCGAAGGCCTTGTCGGCGATGGCGCACTCGATGGTCTTGATGGTGACGGGCGTGTCGTCGATGTTGAGGGTGCAAGAGGCCTCGCACGGCGCCGGACATACGCGCCCCGTCACCTCGGGGAAATTGTTGGTGGTGTGCAGGTTGAGCGCGGCCGTCTTCCACTGGCCCCGATAGACGAGGTCGTTCCAGTCCGGGATCTGGTTGTTCACCGGGCAGCCGTTGTGGCAGTAGGGGATGCCGCAATCCATGCAGCGCGCGGCTTGGACCTTGGTGTCCGCCTCCGAGAGCGGCTCGACGAACTCCTGCCAATGCTTCACCCGCTCCTCGGCCGGCCGATAATGCCGGTCGTGGCGCTCGAATTCCATGAAGCCTGTGATCTTGCCCATCTTGTTGTCTTACCGGGGCTTGTCCCCGGCATCCATCTATCCGTTAGCTCCGGGGTGAGTTGAAGGCTGGAGTCCCGGGCGCAATGCCCGGGATGGCAACCTCGCCTAGCTCTTTCCCGCCCTCAGGCCAATCTCCAGAACGTCGAAGCCGGTCTTGTCGGCCAGCTGGTGCTTCGTCATTTCCGCCAGCGCACGGCGGTACTCCACCGGCATGACCTTCTTGAACTTGCCCTGGTAGGCCGTCCAATTGTCCAGGATCGTCTTGGCCCGCGCCGAGTTGGTGTAGTGGGCGTGGCGGGCGATCAGCTGATGCAAGCGCTCGGCGTCCTGGCTCGTCATGTCGCGCATGACGTCGACGAGGCCGTGGCTCTCGAGATCGCCGCCTTGGTTGGCAAGCTTGCGCATGACCTCCTCCTCGGCGGCAACCGGCTCGAGGTCGATCATTGAGAGGTTGCAACGACGCTCAAACGTGCCGTCCTCGTCGAGCACGTAGGCGATGCCGCCGGACATGCCGGCCGCGAAGTTGCGCCCCGTGGGTCCGAGCACCACCACCACGCCGCCCGTCATGTACTCGCAGCCATGATCGCCGGCGCCCTCCACCACGGCCACCGCGCCGGAGTTCCTGACCGCAAAGCGCTCGCCGGCGATGCCGCGGAAGTAGCACTCGCCCGTGATGGCTCCGTAGAGCACCGTGTTGCCGACGATGATGCTCTCCTCCGGTACGATGCCGGAATTGGGATCGGGCCGCACGATCAGCTTGCCACCTGAGAGCCCCTTGCCGACGTAGTCGTTGCCCTCGCCCACGAGATCGAGCGTGACGCCGCGTGCGAGCCAGGCGCCGAAGCTCTGTCCGGCGGTGCCCTTGAAGGATAGCCAGATGGTGTCCTCGTCGAGCCCCTCGTGGCCGTAGCGGCGGGCGATTTCACCCGAGAGCATGGCGCCCGTAGTGCGATCGCGATTGCAGATCGTAAGCTCGTGCTTGATCCGCTCCTTGCGCTCCAGCGCCGGCTTGGCAAGCGCGATCAGCTTGTTGTCGAGCACCTTGTCGAGGCCGTGGTTCTGTCGCTCCCTGTTGTAGATTGCCACGCTCTCGGGCACGTCGGGCTTGTGGAACAGCTTCTCGAAGTCGAGCCCGCGCGCCTTCCAGTGGCCGATCGCCCGCTCCTTGTCGAGGCATTGCGACTGGCCCACCATCTCGTGGAAGGTGCGATAGCCGAGCTCGGCCATGATCTCGCGCACCTCCTCGGCGACGAAGAAGAAGTAGTTGATGGCGTGCTCGGGCTGGCCCTTGAACTTGGCGCGCAGCACGGGATCCTGCGTGGCGACGCCCACCGGGCAGGTGTTGAGGTGGCACTTGCGCATCATGATGCAGCCGAGCGCGATCAGCGGCGCGGTCGAGAAGCCGAACTCGTCGGCGCCCAGCAGCGCGCCGATCACCACATCGCGGCCGGTGCGCACGCCGCCGTCCACCTGCACGGCGATGCGGCCCCGCAGGCGGTTGGCGACCAGCGTCTGGTGCGTCTCGGCGAGCCCGATCTCCCAGGGGGAGCCGGCGTGCTTGATGGAGGTGAGCGGCGAGGCGCCGGTGCCGCCCTCGAAGCCCGAGATCGTCACGTGGTCGGAGCGCGCCTTGGCCACGCCGGCCGCCACCGTGCCGACGCCGACCTCGGAGACGAGCTTGACCGACACGTCGGCGCGCGGATTGACGTTCTTGAGATCGAAGATGAGCTGCGCAAGGTCCTCGATCGAGTAGATGTCGTGGTGCGGCGGCGGTGAGATGAGGCCCACGCCGGGCGTCGAGTGGCGCACCTTGGCGATGGTGGCGTCGACCTTGTGGCCGGGCAGCTGGCCGCCCTCGCCGGGCTTGGCGCCCTGCGCCATCTTGATCTGCATCATGTTGGAGTTGACGAGATACTCGGCCGTCACGCCGAACCGGCCCGAAGCCACCTGCTTGATGGCCGAGCGCATGGAATCGCCGTTGGGCAGCGGCTTGAAGCGGTCCGCCTCCTCGCCGCCCTCGCCGGTGTTGGACTTGCCGCCGATGCGGTTCATGGCGATGGCGAGCGTGGTGTGCGCCTCACGGCTGATCGAGCCGAAGCTCATGGCGCCGGTCGAGAAGCGCTTGACGATGTTGGCGGCGGGCTCGACCTCCTCGAGCGGCACCGGCTGGCGGCCCATTTCCTTGGCCGGCTTCAGCCGGAACAGGCCGCGCATCGTCATCAGCTGCTCGGACTGGTCGTTGATCTGCTGGGCATAGGAGCGGTACTTGTCGGGCAGGTTGGCGCGCACGGCATGCTGCAGGTCGGCGACGACGCCGGGCCGCCACATATGCGCCTCGCCGCGCACGCGGTAGGCGTACTCGCCGCCGACGTCGAGCGCGTTCTCCAGCACGGGCACGTCGCCCGAAAGCCTGGCGGTGGCGCTCGGCCGTCTCGCGCGCGATCTGGCGCAGCCCCACGCCCTCGACCTGGGTATGGGTGCCGGTGAAGTATTTCCGCACGAAGCTCGACTTGAGGCCGACGGCGTCGAAGATCTGCGCGCCGCAATAGGACTGATAGGTCGAGATGCCCATCTTGGACATCACCTTGAGCATCCCCTTGTCGACCGCCTTGATGTAGCGCTTCTGCGCCTCCTTGAGGGTGAGCTTCTCGTCGAGCTCGGGGAGGATCTGCTCCAGCGTGTCGAAGGCGAGATAGGGGTTGATCGCCTCCGCGCCGTAGCCCGCCAGCACGCAGAACTGGTGCACCTCGTGCGCCTCGCCCGTCTCCACCACGAGGCCGACCGAGGTGCGCAGGCCCTGCCGGATCAGGTGATGGTGCACGGCCGACGTAGCGAGCAGCGAGGGGATGGGGATGCGGTCGGGGCCGGTGGCGCGGTCCGACAGGATGAGGATGTTGTACTCCTTGGATCGCACCGCCTCCTCGGCCTCGGCGCATACCACGTCGAGCGCCGCGGCCATGCCGACAGCGCCCTTGTCCGCCGCATACGTGATGTCGACTGTGACCGAGGAGAACTCGTTGTCCTTCACCTGGCCGATCTGGCGGATACGCTCCAGATCCTCGTTGGTCAGGATCGGCTGGTACACCTCGAGCCGCTTCTGCTTGGCGGTGCCTTCGAGGTCGAGCAGGTTCGGTCGCGGCCCGATGAAGGAGACGAGGCTCATGACCAGCTCCTCGCGGATCGAATCGATCGGCGGGTTCGTCACCTGCGCGAAGTTCTGCTTGAAGTAGGTGTGCAGCAGCTTGGGCTTGTTGGAGAGCACCGAGACCGGCGTGTCGTTGCCCATGGAGCCCACCGCCTCCTGGCCCGTGTGCGCCATCGGCTCCATCAGGAACTTCAGGCTCTCCTGCGTGTAGCCGAATGCCTGCTGCAGGTCGAGCAGCGACACGTTGGTCTTCTTGCGCGGCATCTTCTTGGGCAGCGGCAGATCGCCGACCTGCATCTGCGTGCGCTTCAGCCACTGCTCGTAAGGATAGCGCGACGCGAGATCGGCCTTGAGGTCGTCATCGGAGATGATGCGCCCCTTCTCGAGATCGATCAGCAGCATCTTGCCGGGCTGCAGCCGCCACTTCTGGGCGATGTTCTCCTCCGCGACCGGCAACACTCCCGCTTCCGAGGACATGACCACGAGGTCGTCCTTGGTCAGGAAGTAGCGCGCAGGCCGCAGGCCGTTGCGGTCGAGCGTGGCGCCGATCTGGCGGCCGTCGGTGAAGGCCATGGCGGCGGGGCCGTCCCACGGCTCCATGAGGCAGGCGTGATACTCGTAGAAGGCACGCCGCTTGCCGTCCATCAGCGGATTGCCGGCCCAGGCCTCGGGGATCAGCATCATGGCCGCGTGGGCGAGGCTGTAGCCGCCCATCACCAGGAACTCGAGCGCGTTGTCGAAGCAGGCGGTGTCGGATTGACCCTCGTAGGAGACGGGCCACAGCTTGGTGATGTCGGCGCCGAACAGCGGCGATGACACCGAGGCCTGCCGCGCCGCCATCCAGTTGACGTTGCCCCGCAGCGTGTTGATCTCGCCGTTGTGGGCGACGATGCGATAGGGGTGCGCGAGCTTCCACGATGGGAACGTGTTGGTGGAGAAGCGCTGGTGCACCAGCGCCATCGCCGAGGCGAGGCGCGGGTCCGACAGGTCGTCGTAGTAGGCCTTCACCTGGTAGGACAGGAACATGCCCTTGTAGAGCAGCGTACGGCTCGACAGCGAAACCGTGTAGTGCCCGATGTCCTTGCCCTTGTAGGCAAAGTAGAGCGCGTTGGAGACGACCTTGCGGATGAGGTAGAGGCGGCGCTCGAAGTCCTGCTGCTCCTTCATCGCCTTCGGCCGGCCGATGAACAGCTGCCGGTGGATCGGCTCGGTCGCCTTGACCATCTCCGAGAGGAGGCTGTTGTCGACGGGCACCGAGCGCCAGCCCAGGAACTCCAGCCCCTCCTCGCGAATGATGCGCGTCCACACGCGCTCGCAGTGCGCGCGCAGGCGCTCGTCCTGCGGCATGAAGATATGACCGACGGCATAGTGGCCGGGCTTTGGCAGCTTGATGCCGAGTGCCGCGCACTCCTCGCGCATGAGCTCATCCGGAATCTGAATGAGGATGCCGGCGCCATCGCCGGCGAGCGGGTCGGCACCGACGGCGCCGCGGTGCTCGAGGTTCTCCAGGATGGCAAGCGCGTCCTGCACGATCTGATGCGACTTGCGGCCTTTCAGGTCGGCGATGAAGCCCACGCCGCAGGCGTCATGCTCGCGCCGCGGATCGAACAGCCCGCTTGCGCGAGGACGAGCCCATGCAGCCTCCGGACGCTGCGCGCTCTGGGTCGGCTTTGCTTCAATCGTCATGGCCTCTTGCCTTTCGGCTCTCGCATTTCCGCCTCGGAGCGCCTCCGGCTCGAGCGTACGTCGCGCTGCCGCTCACGCACGCCAAGGTGCGGCGGAAGTGTGCCCGTCGTCGCGCGGAGCCGAACGCCCGCCGCTCCATGGCCCTCTCCCGCCTCCGGCATCCTGCAGTTTCCCCCTCGTCTCCCGGATCGGACGAAGAGGTTGCACTGCAGCATCAGGCGGGGCGGATCCCTGCGGCCGATCACCCCATTGTGCGAGTGCACACGCAACGCCAGCGCTCGTCCAGCGGATTTGGGCAGCCCCGTTCGCGCATGACCTCTCGCAAGTAAAGGACAGCATAGCTGACCTAATTGCCTCTGCACAAGGTGAATTGCGCCGGCTCCCCTGCCAGACTAGCTGGGGAGTGCATTTTCGCGTTCGCCGGGAGCCAGGTCGCCAACATGACGGCACAGGTGCCTTTCGATTCGTTTGCCGAAGCCGTCGCCCGCCTGCACGCGGCGATGGCCAAGGTCGCCAACGGCGATACCTCCGCCATTCGGGCGCTTTACGCCCATACCGCAGATGCCACGAGCTTTTACGGATGGGGAAGCTTCGAGAAGGGCTGGGACGCCGTCTCACGGCGCTGGGACTGGGCTGGTGAGCAGTTCAAGGGTGGCACGGTGAGCTATGAGAACGTCACCTGCATCGTCACGGCGGAGCTCGCCTACACCACCGACATCGAGACCTTCAAGGTGCGCATGGCCGGCATGGATCAGCCCACGCAATGGTCCAACCGCGTGACGCATGTCTTTCGCCTGATCGACGGCGAATGGCGCCTCCTCCATCGCCACGCCAACCGCCTGGAGCTGCAGTACGAGCCGTCAACACGGCTTAAGCCGGCGGGCGGCTCGTAATGCCGCATGAGTGCCCTACGTCGGGACTGGCGCATCGGCGGCGAGGAGACCTTCGGCTTTGAGGTCGGCCCACAGCGCGGGCGGCACCTTGGCGGAGAGCGCGGCGACGTTGCGCTTGACCTCCTCGGGCGTCACGGCACCGAGCACGAGGCTCGCGACCGCCGGGCCGCCGAGTGAGAAGTGCATGGCGGCCGTCGGCAGCGGCACGGCGTGCGCGGCACAGACACGCTCGATCTTGCGCACCCGGTCCAGGATTTCGGGCGGCGCCGGCGCGTAGTTGTACCGAGCGCCGGCATTGGGCCCAGTGGCCAGGATGCCGGAGTTGAACACGCCGCCGAGCATCACGCCCACGCCCTTCTCGACCGCCAGCGGCAGCACCTCCTGCAACGCCGGCTGCTCCAGCAGCGAGTAGCGCCCGGCCAGCAACATGCAGTCGAAGTCCCCCTCGCGCAGGAACTTGGCCGCATAGACGGGGTCGTTGACGCCGATGCCGATACCCTTGATCACCTTCTCGGACCTCAGCTTCACGAGCGCGCGGTAGGCGCCCTCCATCGCCTCGCGATAGCGCTTCGGCCCCTCCACAGGCCCATGGCTCCAGGCATCGGCGTCGTGGATGAGGAGGATGTCGACCTTGGGCAATCCGAGCCGAAGGAGCGAGTGCTCGTGCGAGCGCATGGCACCGTCGTAGGAATAGTCGTGCACTACGTTGAACGACAGGCCGCCGACGTAGCGTGTGGTCTTGGTACGGCCGCCGGGTGCGGGAGTGAGGAGGCGGCCGACCTTGCTCGAGAGTACGAAGCTGCCGGGCGGCCTGCGCCTCAGCGCCGTGCCGACGCGATGCTCGGCTGAGCCCTGGCCGTAGAGCGGCGCGGTATCGAAGAGCGTGACGCCGGCCGCGGCCGCAGTCTCAACCGTGGCAATCGCGGTGGCGTCGTCGAGCACCTCGTAGATGTCGCCGAGCGGTGCCGAGCCGAAGCCCATCACCGTAACCTCGAGATTGGTTCTGCCGAGCTTTCGGGTTGGAAGAGACATGGATGGATCCTTTTCAATCTCCTACCTGGACCGCTCGGCGCAATGCCGCGCGCGCCAAGAGCCGCGTGGAATCGAGTGTCGGGAGGGGGGAATTCGCGTCGTTCATGATCAGGGGAATCTCGGTGCAGCCGAGCACGACGGCGTCGCAGCCTTCCTCCTTCATGCGGCTGATGACCTTCTGATGATAGGCGATTGCCTCGGGCTTGAAGACGCTGCAAACCAGCTCGTCCATGATGATGCGGTTGATCTCCTCGCGCTCGACAGGGCTTGGACGCACATATTCCAGTTCGCGCGCCGCGAGCTTCTCAGGATATACCTCGCTGTCGACCAGCCAGCGCGTGCCCGTCAGCCCCAGGCGATGGAACCCACGCGCGACGGCTTCATCGGCAACCACCTCCGCGATGTGCAGCCACGGCAGAGGCGATCGCGCCTCCACATAGGGGAGCGCTGCGTGGATCGTGTTGTCTGGGCAGATCAGGAAATCGGCGCCGATCCTTGCCAACTTGTTGGCAGAAGCCAGCATCACCCGGCCCACGCCCTGCCAGTCGCCGCGGTAGATGCATTCCATATAGGCCGCGAGCGAGGGCGTGTGCATTGAAACCTCGGGATGCGCATGAGCTCCAAGGAGCGCGGCGCCTTCCACGCAGATCGTCCGATAGCAAAGCGCGGCGCCCTCGGCGGAGCAGGCAACGATTCCGATGTGGCTGGGCATGGCGACGAATTCTTCTCCGGGCTCGGACGAGGAATGATAGCGCCAATGATCGGGCGATTGCTCTAGGATCGACGCAAGACGCACATTTCCGCATGGGACCGCCCCTTGCCCGCCAAGAAGACCCTCCCCTACGGCACCTGGCCGTCACCGGTCACGCCGGCGCTCGTCGCGCGAGGCAGCAAGCGCTTCGGCACGCTGCAGTCGGCTGAAGGCGCAGTCTATTGGACGGAGTCGCGGCCCGAGGAGGGCGGGCGCCAGGTCGTCCTGAAAGCGGGGCGGGACGGCCGGATCGAGGAGCTGCTGCCGGCGCCCTACTCGGCGCGATCGCGAGTGCATGAATACGGCGGCGGCGAGTTCCTTGTCGCCGACGGCACCCTCTATTTCGTCAACGACAAGAACCAGCAGGTCTACGCCGTCGCGTCCGGCGGCCCGCCACTGCGGATCACCGACGCCCCGCGTACCCGCTTTGCCGATTTCGCCCACGATGCGCAACATCGCCGACTGATCGCCGTCGCCGAGATCCACGCGGCCAAAGGCACCGACAAACCGCCGCGCAACCTGCTGGTCACCATTGCGCTGGCGGGCCCGCGCGGCGCTGTCAGCGAGCTGGCGGCCGCCAATGATTTGTACGCCAGCCCGCGCCTCTCGCCTGATGGTCGCCGGCTTGCGTTTCTGGCCTGGGACCTGCCGGACATGCCCTGGGACAGCTGCCACCCTCAATGTTTGCGGCATCCGCGACGACGGTACGCTCGGCAGGCCCGAGAGGGTCGCCGGTGGCGACGGCAGTGCGGTCTTCCAGCCCGAATGGGCCCCCGACGGGCGGCTCTATTTCGTCTGGGACACGACGGGCTGGGGCCAGCTCTACCGATGGGATGGCAAGCGCGTTACGCGTGTGCACGGCCGCCGCGGGGCAGAGCTCATGCGCCCGCAATGGGTGTTCGGTGCGCGCAGCTATTCGCTCCATCCGGACGGGCGCGCGGGACTGGTATCTTTCATGCGTGGGGCGCCGCAGTTTGAGGTGCGCGATTTGAGCCATGGCAGCGTCACGCACTACGAGGCGCTTCAGTCACACACGACGCGCATCGACGATCCGGTCGCGTGCGGCGCCGGATTTGCCGCGCTGGTGAGCAGGCCCGCGGCGACATCGACTGTGATGCGCATCGCCCGCGCCGGGCTGCGGCCGCTTGCGTCGCAGCCTGCCGCCGAAATCGAGGCGGGCTGCCTCAGCAAGGGCGAGGTGCGCGAGTTCCGCCGGCCTGACGGGCAGCCGGTGTTTGGCATCTACTACGCGCCTCGCAACTCGCGCTATCGGGGGCCGGGCAAATCCGCACCGCCGGCCCTCGTCTTCGTCCACGGCGGCCCCACATCGATGACCGATGCCGGCCTCAAGGTGCGCACCCAGTTCTATACCAGCCGCGGCTTTGCCGTGCTCGACGTCAACTACTCCGGCAGCACTGGATACGGCCGCGCCTATCGCCAGCGCCTCGACGGCGCGTGGGGCATTGCCGATGTCGCAGATTGCGCGGCGGGCGCACGGCATCTGGCCAAGGCAGGCCTTGCCGATGCCCGCCGCATCGCCATTGCCGGTGGCAGCGCCGGCGGCTACACCACGCTGATGGCGCTCGCCACCACGGACGCATTCGCCGCCGGCAGCAGCCACTACGGCATCTCTGACCTCGCGCGACTGCTCGCGCACACGCACAAGTTCGAGTCGGGCTACCTGCACCGCCTGATGGGGACCACGCCCACCAGCTGGAAGAAGGTGTTCGCGGAGCGCTCGCCCATCAACCTGATCGATCGCATCGAGGCTCCCGTGATCCTTTTCCAGGGCCTCGACGACAAGGTCGTGCCGCCGGAGCAGTCGCGCCTCATCGTCGAGGGGCTCGAGAGGCGCGGCGTCGAGGTCGCGTATCACGAGTATGCGGGCGAGGGGCACGGCTTCCGGCGGGCCGAGACCATCATTGCCGTGCTGGAGGCCGAGGTTGCGTTTCTCGAGCGCGCGCTGCGGCTCACGACAGGCCCGATCTCTCCGCCAGCGCCTGCATGATGATCGCCGGCGTGAACACCATGTAGCGCTTCCACAACCGCTTGGGCTCGAGCGAGAGGCGATAGAGCCATTCGAGCCTGAGGCGCCGCACCCACACCGGCGCGCGCGGCACCGCCTCGGCGAGGAAGTCGAACAGCGCGCCGACCCCGATGGCCAGACGCGCGCCCGTCTTGTCGAAGTTGTCGGCGATCCAAATCTCCTGCTGCGGATTGCCGAGCGCAACCAACACGGCGTCGGCCTTTTTGGCCTTGATGTCAGCGAGGATTGCCGCGTTCTCAGCCTCGCTGAAGTAGCCGTCGCGCTCGCCCACGTACTCGTGCTGCGGTGCGATCCCTCGTAGCGCCGTCATCGCCCGCAGGGCGATACCGGGCCGACCGCCGAGGAGGTAGACGCGATACTTGTGACGGGTCGATTTCAGATAGAAGGGCGTGAAATCGGTGCCGTTGAGGTTGTAGCCGAACCGCTCGCCGTACTTGATCAGGCTGACGAGATCGAGCCCGACGCCATCGTTGAGCAGGAGAAACTTGCCGAGCAGCGAGCGATAGGGCTCGTTCTTGCCCGAGAGATAGGCCGTGAACGTGTTGACGTAGCCGAGACGCACGCTGCCCCGAGCCGCTTTCGCGTCGATTGTCGTCACACAATCGGCCGGGGGACCACACGAGACGGCCACGCCCGAGATCATCCGGCTCGAAAGTTCTACTCGATTGAGCATGGGGCCCCACAAGCAGCACTCGGGCCACTATCGGCGGGGGTGGGAGCGCCGGAAGACCGGCGTTTAGAATTGGTAAACCATTAACCATCGTGCCGGAACGGCACGAAAACGCGAACGCCGGCGCTCCGCGAGCGGCCGGCGTCCTGAGAGAGTCAGAACGAGGGGAGCAAGTCGCGCAGCCGTCAGGCCGCGGGCTTTGCCTGGGTGTCGACGCTCGAGCCGATCCAGGCTTTGACCCTGCGGTAGGCCGATGCGACGCCTTCCGCGTTCTCATAGCCCAGCACACGCGAGGCAAGCATCAGCTTGGCGCTGTGTCGGGGCACGAACGAGGGATCGACGTCGAGCACCCACTGCAGGTACTGGCGGAAGGCCGCCTGGTCCTCCTGGTAGAGCTGGCTCAGCGCCCAGTCGCACAGCTTGCTGATCTCCTTCGCATCTTCGGCGGAGAGCTCGCCAAACTGGCGATCGCGCATCATCCGCTCGGCGATCACCGCGTTCTCCAAGTGCTGGCGTGCCACCTTGGCCTTGGAGCGGCGTGACTTGGAGCCTGGCGTCTGGCGGATGAGGAAAGAGGGCCCATGCGAGGGCGCCTCGATGAAGGCGCCGCCCGCCGCGGCGATCTTCAGCAACAGGTGCGAGTCCTCGGCGAACTTCACTTCCTCCGAGAAGCCCGACACCGCTTCCAGGAAATCCTTGCGGATCAGGGTCGGCCCGAGGAAGCCGGCGTTGAGCGTGACGAGCTTGAGGATGACGTGCCGGTCCAGCTCGGGGCGGACGATCGGCCCGTACGGCTGCCACCTGCCGTCGATCATGCTGAGGCGCTGCCAGCTCGAGCAGACGACGGCCACATCCTGAGGTGCCTTGGCGGTCGCGGCCACCTGCATGGCGATCTTGTCTGGCGAGAGCAGATCGTCGGCGTCGAGGAACTGGATCCAATCGCTGCTGGCCGCCCGCCATCCGGTATTGCGCGCCGCGCACACGCACTTGTTGCGCTCGTGCACGATCACGGTGCCGTTCATGCCGTGCTGCGCCATGAACGCCTTGGCTGTCGCCACGCTGCCGTCGGTCGATGCATCGTCGACGACGATGACCTCCATCTGCTCCGCCGGATAGGTCTGCTTCAGGACGCTTTGCAGCGTCTCCTCGATCCACGCCTGGCTGTTGTACATCGGGATCACGACAGAGATCTTGGTCATAGCCTTGCCTTTCCCAGCACTTCGCAGATCCGTTTCTCGTTGCCTTACGCGGCCGCGGCCGTTTCGATGAGCGCCACCTTGCGGGCGCTGAACGCCTCCGCGTAGCGCTCCGCGGCCCGGCACTCCATGGCGCGCAGGCGCGCCAGGCCGCGAAAGGTCTCCTCGTCGAACCAGTGCTTCGAGCGTTGCGTGCCGAAATGGCGGACCAGCAGCTCGACCTTGCGCGCCATTGCTGCGGCGCTGACCGGCACATAGAGGTTGGGCTGGCCGAGATCGCCGTCCCACTTGGGGATCTCGTACTCGAGGATCAGGTGGTCGCGGAACGTGTTCCAGGTGAGCCGGCTGGTCTCGCGATGATCCTGGTGCGCGTCATCGCCGCGATGGGTGAAGACGACGTCGGGCTGAAAGCGCCCTTTGAGCTGCTCGAACCAAGCCTTGATGTCGGTCAGCTCTGCCGGAAAGAAGCCGTCGCGGAATTGGTGCACCTCGACCCGGGCACGCTCGGTGCGGGCCAGGAAATCGGCGGCCGATGCGCGTGCTTCCGCTTCGCGGGGCCCATTGGCGGACAGCACGCACCATAGCACATCGAGACGCACGCCCTGGGCCTGCCACTGCAGAAGGGTCGCGCCGGCGCCGATCTCGATGTCGTCGGAATGTGCACCGAGGCACAGCACCGACAGGCGCTGCCCGGGCTCCGCCAGGCGCAAGCCCTTCATTCGGCGGCCTCCACGGTTTCCGACTGTTGCAGCGCCAGTTTCGGCTGCCACGGCATCTCACCGCGCTCGATCATGTCTTGCAGGATCTGCCGGTCCTTCAGGGTGTCCATCGGGCGATAGAAGCCGGTGTGGCGATAGGCGATGAGCTCGCCGTCCTCGATCAGGCGGTGGAAGGGCTCGTTCACCAGCTCCTCGCCTTCATTGATGTAGTCGAAGATGCGGTTGCGGAAGACGAAGAAGCCGGCGTTGATCCAGGTGTCGGAATCCTCGCTCGCGCGCAACCGTTCCACCTGGCCGCTCGCGTCGAACTCGACGAGGTGGAAGGTGAGCGGCGGGCGCACGGCCAGGAAGCAGGCCGTCTTGCCGCTGGTCTTGAGCAGCTCGATCATCTGCGACAGCGGCGCGTCGGAGAGACCGTCGCTGTAGTTGGCGAGGAACATCTCCTCGTCCTTGACGTAGTCGCGCACCGCGCGCAGCCGCTGGCCGATGTTGCGCCAGATGCCGGTGTCGACCAGCGTGACCCGCCAATCGGGTAGCTCCTCGCCCAGAAACTCCACCTTGCGCCCCGCATCCGAGATGACGCAGTCCGAATAGGTCTGCTGGCGCCAGTTGAGGAAGAATTCCTTGATGGTGTTGGCCTTGTAGCCGAGGCAGAGAACGAAATCGCGGTGCCCGTACTGGCTGTAGTACTGCATCACGTGCCACAGGATCGGCTGCTCCCCGACCGGGATCATCGGCTTTGGAATGTTCTCGCCGTAGTCGCGGATGCGGGTGCCGAGGCCGCCGCAGAACAGTACGACCTTCATGATACGCTCCGGATCGGATCGATGACGCGCACCTCGGGTATGGGGACGATGAAGCGGCAGCCCCAATCGGCGACGTGACGCATCTGGTGGACGATCTCGTCCTTGATGTTCCAGGGGAGGACGAGGAGGTAGTCGGGCTTGGCCTCGTCGATGGCCTCGACAGGCTTGATCGGAATGTGCATGCCGGGCGTGAAGCGGCCGTGCTTGTAGGGATTGCGGTCGACGGCGAAGTCGATGAAGTCGGGGCCGATGCCGCAGTAGTTGAGCAGCGTGTTGCCCTTGCCGGGGGCCCCGTAGGCGCAGATGCGCTTGCCCTGCTCCTTGCAGGCGATCAGGAACGACAGCAGGTTGCGCTTGGTGCGGCGCACCTGCTCCGAGAAGCGCGCATAGGATTCGATCTCGACGAAGCCGCTCTCGATCTCGTGGTCGAGCAGTGCGGCGACCCGCTCGCTCGGCACGTGCGAGGAGGCGGCATGCGCGAGATAGACCCTGAGCGAGCCGCCGTGGGTCTTGAGCTTCTCCACGTCGATGATCTTGAGGCCGTGCATCTCGGCCAGCCGATCGGTGGTCACGAACGAGAAGTAGGAGAAGTGCTCGTGATAGATGGTGTCGAACTGGTTCTCGGCGATCAGCCGCTCCAGGTGCGGAAACTCCAGGGTTATGACGCCCTCCGGCGCCAGCAGATGCTTCATGCCGGCGACGAAGTCGTTGAGGTCCGGCACCTGGGCCAGCACGTTGTTGCCGATGATGAGGTCGGCGCGCTTGCCCTCGGCCACCATGCGGTCGGCGAGCGCCGTGCCGAAGAACTCGACCAGCGCCGGCACGCCGCGGCGGCGGCCGGCCTCGGCCACGTTGGCGGCCGGCTCGATGCCGAGCACCGGCACGCCAAGCGGCAGGAAGTGCTGCAGCAGGTAGCCGTCGTTGCTGGCAAGCTCCACAGCCAGGCTGTCGGGCCCGAGCTGCAGTCGCTCCTTGATCATGTGGCAGTATTTGCGCGCGTGCTCGACCCAGCTCGTCGAGTAGGAGGAGAAGTAGGCGTACTCCGAGAAGATGTGGTCGGGGCTCACGTACTCTTGCAGCTGCACCAGGAAGCACTTTTCGCAAACGAGCGCATGCAGCGGGTAGTAAGGCTCCATCTGGTTGAGCTGGACTGCCGGCAGGAAGCTCTCGCACAGCGGAGACATGCCGAGATCGACGAAGGTGTGGCGGACCGGCGCATGGCAGATGCGGCAGCGCGGCTCGCGTGTGCGGGCCACCAGTTTCGTATCGTCTGACGCAATCGACGCGATGTTGTCCTGCACGCGACCATACCCCCTGATTTGTCCGCCCTGCCCGCCAGGTCGGCGCACACTTTCCGCGAGGCGGCGCGCGCCTTGGCCCAGGCGCTCCGAAACGGGCTCGCGAAATGAATGCGTGGCGGACTATTGCAAGGATCAGGCAAGGCAGCACCGGCAACCGGCAATTAGAGTAAATGCGTGTGCCAGAAGGGATTTGTGGCGCAGGCGGGCGCTAACCGTGGCCCACTGCACGACGGTCCGAACGGAGCGCCGTGTGCTATAGCGAAACGGACAACACAGATTCGAGCCGAAACGCGACGCCCCCATGCAGGACGCCGTCGACCGCGAGCTGAGAGCGCCGGACTTTGCCACGGCAGGCGAGCATATCTATGCGCTCGCTGCGGAGCTCTATCCGATCTGCCGCAGCCTTACGGGCGATGGCGTGCGCACGACGCTCGGCCTGATGCGACGCCATATCGGGCTCGAGATGCACGAGGTGGCGAGCGGGACGCGCGTGCTCGACTGGACCGTCCCGAAGGAATGGAACGTGCGGGCCGCCTACATCAAGGACCCCGCCGGAAATACCATTGTCGACTTCGCCCGTTCCAACCTGCATGTGCTGGGCTACAGCGTGCCGGTGGCGCGGACGCTGCCGCTTGCGGAGCTCAGGCCCCACCTCTTCACCCTGCCCGAGCAGCCAGACCTCATCCCCTACCGCACCAGCTACTGGAAGGAGACCTGGGGCTTCTGCCTGCCGCATCGGCAAGCCGCAGCGTTGCCGGAGGGCGACTACGAGGTTCTGATCGATGCCACGCTGACCGACGGCGCCCTGAGCTACGGTGAATACCTGCATCCTGGCTCGAGCGAGGACGAGTTCCTGCTCACCGCCCACATCTGCCACCCCTCGCTTGCCAATGACAACTGCTCCGGCCTGGCCCTGCTGACGGTGCTGGCCGCCCATCTCCAGGGGCTGCGGACGCGACTCAGCTACCGCTTCCTGTTCTCGCCCGGCACCGTCGGGCCCATCACCTGGCTCGCGCGCAACGAGGACCACGTCCCCCGGATCAAGCATGGGCTCGTCGTTGCCGGCGTCGGCGATGGCGGAGGCCCCACCTACAAGAAGAGCCGCAAGGGCGATTGCCTCGTCGACCGGGCCATGGCGCATGTCCTCAAGCACGCCTTCGCTGCTCCCAGCGTCATCGACTTCGTGCCGTATGGCTACGACGAGCGCCAGTTCTGCTCACCCGGCTTCGACATGCCGGTGGGCCTGCTGCAAAGAAGCCGGTTTGGCACCTTCCCCGAGTATCACACCTCCGCCGACAACCTGGACTTCATCTCCGCCCAGAATCTCGCAAGCTCGCTCGCGGCGATCTGGCGTGTGATCGAGATCGCCGAGACCGACTTCACGCCGCTCAACCTCTCGCCCAAGGGCGAGCCGCAGCTTGGCCGGCGCGGCCTCTACGCCTCGACGGGCGGCGACAAGGAGGGTGCCGCGCGCGCCATGGCCTACCTGTGGGTGCTCAACCTCGCCGACGGCACGCGCACCCTTCTCGATATCGCCGAGCGCGCCGGTCTGCCCTACCACGTGACGCTGGGTGCGGCGCGGGCACTCGAGCGCGCAGGCTTGCTCGCGGATGCCGGCAAGGCACGGGCTCATTCAGCGCACGGCTAACTCTTCTGCGCGCCGAGCCGACGCACGGCGCCGATCAGCGCGCTTGCGACCGATGCGCGAAGCGCTGGCCCCATCTGCAAACTTGGGGGCTTGTGCAGGGTGTTCATCGACTGCAGAGTGAAAAGAAAAAAGGACCCGCCACAGCTTTCCCGGCTGATAGCGGCTCGGGAGGACTGCTTTCCATGCGCGACGCCGATGCCTACGAACCGGGGCCGCTTGCGGCGATCACGGGGCTCAACTCCGTTTTGCTGTTCGTGTGCAAGTGGCTGTCCATCACGCTCGTCAGTTTGGTAGCGGTGATCGTCATCGCAACCGTCATCTTCCGCTACGTCCTCAATAACTCGATCTCCTGGTCCGAGGATGCCGCGAAGTTCCTGATGGTATGGATGGCCTTCCTCGGCGCCCCCCTCGGCTTTCGCCATGGAGCGCACGTCGCCATCGAGCTCATCCCTTCTGCCGCGCCGAGGGTTGTTCACCGCGTCGCGCGCATCCTGGTCCATGCCGTGGTGCTGGTGCTCATGGTGATCCTCGCCTGGCAATCCTGGCTGTTCACCTGGAATGGGCGCTCCCAGGTTGCGCTGACGATCGGCGACGTGTCCATGTTCTGGATCTTCGTGTGCATGCCGATCGGCGCCGCGATCATGGCGATGGTGGCGCTCGAGCTGCTGCTCAAGGCGCTCCTGGGGCTGCCGGAATCGACCATCGCCGAGCAAGAGATGATCTCGACCCAGGGCATGTAGCTGTCGAGCAGGAGCAAGGGTGTGAGTCTGGTCTTCCTCTGGGTCTTCTTCGCCGCCATGGCGATCGGGGTTCCGATCGTGTTCGCTCTCGCCTTTGGTCCGCTCGTTGGCTTCCTGGTCGATGGCCGGTCGGCTTTCCTCCCGGTGATTGCCCAGCGCCTGTTCGTGGGCATCAACGTCTACCCGCTGCTCGCCATCCCGCTGTTCATCCTGGCGGGCGAGATCATGAACGTCGGCGGCATTACCCAGCGCCTCGTCGACTTCTCTCAGAAGCTCGTTGGGCACCTGCGCGGCGGGCTGGGCCACGTCACGATCGTTTCCGCCACCATCTTCTCGGGCATCAGCGGCTCGGCCGTGGCCGACGCTTCCGCGCTGGGAAGGATCCTGATCCCGAGCATGACGAAGGAGGGCTACCCTCGCGGCTACGCGGCAGCCGTCACGGCGGCCGCAGCAGTGCTCGGCCCGATCATCCCGCCCAGCATCATCATGGTGATCTACGCCTACATCATGCAGATCAATGTCGCGGCCTTGTTCGCGGCGGGGTGCGTTCCGGGCCTCCTCATCGGCCTCGGGCTGATGCTCGTCAATCATCTGGTGGCGACGCGCCGCCGCTATCGCATCACCGATCGGCGGGCCACCCTTCGCGAGGTAGCCATCTCCTTTACCGGTGCGTTCTGGGCGCTCGTTGCGCCGTTCCTCATTCTCGGCGGCATACTCGCCGGCGTATTCACGCCGACCGAGGCCGCCGCGGCCGCCGTGCTCTATGCGGGGATCGTCTCCATCGTGGTGACGCGCGAGCTGCCGCTGCGCGAGATTCCCGACGTGCTCTATCGCACGGCGGTCATTTCCTCGGCATTGCTCCTCGTGGTCGGCACGGCAACGATCTTCTCCTGGGTGGCGAGCCTCTCCGGCGTCACGGTCAAGCTCGGGGCGGTCCTGTTCTCCATCACAAGCAACCCCTATCTGCTCCTCTTCCTGATCAATATTCTTCTGTTCATCGCCGGCATGTTCCTCGATGCGGGGCCGGCGATCCTCATACTCGGTCCGATCCTGGCGCCGACGCTGACGCAGCTCGGGGTCGAGCCTCTGCATTTCGCGATCGTGATGTGCGTCAACCTCTCGCTCGGGCTGGCCACGCCGCCGATGGGCCTCCTGCTGTTTGTGGCCTCCGCCATGAGCAGGGCGTCCGTTTTGGAGATCGCGCGCGAGATGTGGCCGTTCTACCTCGTGTACGTAGCCGTCATCTTCCTGATCACGTACGTGCCCGAAGTGGCCCTGTGGTTGCCCAGGGTGTTGGGCTTCTAGAAGGACAAGGCTTCAAGACGCAGAAGGCAGCAAAGACTGGAGGAAACATGAAAACGACACGCACTCTCGCCTGCGCATTGGCCATGTGGGCCGCCGCCGCCATGCCCTCGCTCGCGCAGACCTACACCCTCAAGTTCGGCCACGTGGCGCCGGCGACCGAGATCGCCGACGATCATCTCGCCGCGCTCTACCTCAAATCCTTCCTGGAGAGCCGCTCCGGCGGGCGCATCAAGGTGGAGATCTACCCCGCCTCGCAGCTGGGCGACTTTCGCGCCCAGGTCGAGCAGGTGCAGCTCGGGACGCTCGAGGCCACCCACACCTCGGTCGGCGGCATCGGCCAGTTCTTCCCCGAGATCCAGGTGTTGGAGCTGCCGTACTTCGTGCCCGACGACCTCGTTGCCGAGCGCATCGCGCGCAGCCCGCTGATGGCAGAGATCAGGGATGCGATCCTGAAGAAGACGGGGAACGTTCGCCTCTTGTCGACGACCAACACCGGCCGCTTCCGCTCCTTCTTCACCACCAAGAAGGAGATCAAGTCGGCGGCCGATCTCAAGGGCGTCAAGATGCGCACGGTGGACTCGCCGATGCAGATCGAGTTCGTCAAGTTCCTCGGCGGCAATCCGACGCCCGTCGTCTGGGGCGAGCTCTATACCTCGCTCAAGACCAACGTTGTGGAGGGTACCAAGAACGCCGCAACGGACGTCATTCCCAACAACTTGCACGACGCGCTCAAGTTCGTCGTGCTCGACGAGCACTCCTATCTCTGGGGCTTCAACTGGATCAGCGAAAAGTGGCTGAAAGCGCTGCCCAAGGACCTGCAGGATCTGGTCGCCGACGGGTTCACCCAGATGGCGGACGTGCAGTTCCAGTACAACAAGCAGTACGAAGGCAAGAGCCTGGACCTCTTCACAAAGGCCGGCGGCAAGATCCATGTGCCGACGCCGGAGGAGAAGAAGACCTTCACGGCCGCCAAGGACCACATGAAGACCTGGTTCGTGCAGAAGTACGGCAAGGAGTGGGTCGAGAAGCTGGAAAAGGCCGTGGCCAGCGCGGAAGCCGAGATCTCCAAGGAGCGCGACGCGCAGCTCGGCCGATAGAGCTCCCGTGCGCGGGCGGCACACCCCAAAACGTGTGCTGCCCGCAAGTTCCCGAGGCGACGTCGCGGCCAAGACCTCCCGCGGCGCCGCCTCAACGCTTCCAATCCGGCCAGGCGCGGTCCTTGTCCGAGATGTCGGCTACGGGCAGCGGCCAGGGGATGGCGAAGGCCGGGTCGTCGTGGCGGATGCCGCTCGCCGCCGCCGGCGCATAGAAGTTCGAGATCAGGTAGGCGACCTCGGTCTCGGGCTCGAGCGTCTGAAAGCCGTGGGCGATGCCTGCAGGCACATAGAGCTGGTGCCGGTTCGCGGCGTTTAGCTGGTAAGCCTCCCAGCGCCCATAGGTCGGCGAGCCCGGGCGGATGTCGATCAGGACGTCCTGAATCGCCCCCTTGAGACAGTGCAGGACCTTGACCTCCTCGTGCGGGGCGCGCTGGAAGTGCATGCCGCGCACCGAGCCGGGTCGCCGGGTATGGGAGAGGCTGTGCTGCACGAAGCGGGTCTCGAGGCCCTGGGCGGCGAATTCCTCGACGCAAAAGGTGCGCGCGAAGAAGCCGCGCTCGTCCCTGGCGGGCTCGATCTCGATGAGCTTCACCCCTGCAAGCTGCGTCGGCCGGAATAGCATCGTCCCTCCTGGCGTCCACCGGGCATGCTTCGTGCCGGCTTTCTATCTCGTAAAGGCATTGCCGGGCATTGGCACCGCCGCGTTAAGGAGAACTTAAGGCTGTCGTTGACCCCCCTGCCATGCCGCTCTCAGATGCATCCACGCAGGGATGGCAGCCGGCTGGCCCTCTCCGCATTCGCGTGAGCTCTGGGGCGCCTAACGAGCCGCGCACTCGCGAGCCTGCTTCAGGGGGCCGACGTCTGCGTTCGGGGCGTCGGCTCAGCCGGCGAGATGCAAAGTCGAGGGGTAAGACTTATGGAACAGAACCTGGCCCAGTCCAGCATCGACCTTCGCGGCGTGTACCTTATGCTGCGGCGGCATGTGAGGATGCTGGTGCTTGGCGGTGTGCTTGGCGTGGTGTTCGCGCTGGCGCTGCTGATCCTCATCCGGCCGCAGTACACGGCCACCGCCACGCTGATTGTCGACAGCCGCGAGGAGAAGATCCTCAACGACGCAATCGTCTCCGCCTTCCGGCCCTCTTCCACGGCGATCGCCAGCGAGGCCGCCGTCGTCGTGGCGCCGAACGTGCTCAAGCGCGTGGTCGACAAGCTCAAGCTGGCCAAGGATCCCGACTTCGAGGTGCATGCGCGCACGCCCGGACTGATCGGCACCGCCAAGGCCCAGCTCTTCATGCTGTTCGGGGTGCGCCCGCGCGAGGCCAACAACGGCGAAGGGTTCAGCGACGAGATGATCGAGATCATCGAATCGTTGCGCCGCAGCGTCGAGGTCGTCCCCTCGCAATCGACCAACCTGCTGCAGGTCAACGTCACCTCCAAGGACCCGCGCAAGGCCGCCCGGCTGGCCAACGCCATCGCCGACGCCTATCTCGACCAACAGCTCGAGGGCCGCTACGAGGCCACCCGCCGCGCCACCGACTGGCTCAAGGACCGGCTCGAGGAGCACAAGGTGAAGTTGCGCCGGTCCGAGGAGCGCTACGAACGCCTGCGCGCGCAGATGGATCTCGTCGAGAAGGAGGGCACGACGCTCGAGGAGAAGCAGGTCGTCCGGCTGAACGAGGAGCTGGTCATGCAGCGGGCGCGTACCGCGGAGGCGCGCGCCAAGTACGAGAGCATCCGTGAACAGGCCAGTGGCCGCAACTACGACGAGAAGCAGCTGGCCGAGGTCGCCCAGTCGAGCTTGATCACCCAGCTGCGCACGCAGCTGGCACAGGTTACCCGGGATGAGGACAGCCTGAGCTCGCGTTTCGGCTATGGCCACCCGGCCGTCGTCAAGGTGCGTGCGGAGAAGCAGAGCCTCAATCGCGAGATCGACGGCGAGGTCCGCCGCATCGTCGCCGTCATGAAGAACGACTACGACATCGCCAAGAGCCGCGAGGCCTCGCTGCAGGCGAGCCTCAAGGCGGCGACTGTCCGGGCGTCAAGCCAGAAATCCGAATACGTGCAGCTCAGGGAGCTGCAGCGCGAGGCGGAGAGCGACAAGGCGCTCTATGAGGCCATGCTCCAGCGCATGAAGCAGGCCGCAGCCCAGGAGACCTGGAAGAGCGCGGACTTCCGCGTGGTGGCGGAGGCCGTGCCGCCGCTGACATCGAGCAAGCCCAAGACCAAGGTGCTGGCGCTCGCGGGGCTCGGCCTGGGCCTGGGCCTGGGCATCGGCATCACGCTTCTGACCGAGCTGCTCGACAAGACCTTCAAGCGCGGCCGTGACGTAGAGGCCAAGCTCGGCATCCCGCATCTCGTCGATGTCCCGCTGTTGCCGGCGCGGCAGCTCAGCGCGGGCGGCCCGACGCGCACGCCCGGTCAGAATGCCTTCCACTTCGCCGCGCAGCACGTCGGCTCGCCGTTCGCCGATTCCATGCTGGCGATGCTCTCGAGCCTGCAGTCGGCCAGTCGGGAGGCGCCAATCAAGACGATCATGTTCACCTCGGCCACGCCAGGCGAGGGCAAGTCGGTGGTGGCGGCGAATTTCGCGCAGACGGCGGCGCGGTCGGGCTTCAAGGTGCTGCTGATCTGCACCGACCTGCGCACGCCAACCGTGAACTGGTTCGGGCCCACCAACCATCCCAAGGCCGACCTGGTCGACTACCTCAACGGGAAAGCGGAGATCGACGCAACGATCGCGAGCAGCGAGCAGGCGATGATCGACCTGATCCCAGCTGCGCGCTCGGCACCCAACGCGGCCTCTCTGCTGGCCTCACCGCGGATGGACAAGCTGCTCGAGTGGGCCAAGGCCAACTACGACTTGGTGGTGATCGATACGGTCGCTGTCGTCACCTGCCTCGACGGACGCATGCTGGCGCGGCGAATCGATGCAACGGTGGTCGTGATTGAGTGGCTCAAGACCAGGGTCGACATGGCCAAGGACGCGGTCGACTTGCTGCTCAAGAACGACGCGCGCATCGCCGGCGCCATCCTGAACAAGGTCGACTTCACCAAGGCTAAGCTGTACGGCCTCAACGCCGCAGCCTAAGAGGCCTTCCTCACCCAACCGCGGGGCGGCTCCATCAAATCGTGGGGCCGCCCGTTTCGCGTCTGCGAAGCAGGCGCAGGCCCGTCACACTACGGTCCGCTGCTCAGAACCACCGCTCGGGAACGTAGATGGTGTCGCCGGGGCGCACTGGATAGCCGCCCGGCACGTAGCTGACGATGCTTGACCCTTCCGGACCAGGGCGAACGACACGCGCTTCGGCGAGGTAGGCGCGCTCGGTGTAGCCGCCCGCAACGGCCACCGCCGCCTCCACGGTAAGACCATTGATGTAGGCGTATTGGCCTGCGTTCTTCACCTCGCCCAGCACGTAGAACGGCCGGTAGGCGACCACCTGCACGGCTACCTTGGGCTCCTTGACGTAGCGCCCGCGCAGGCGGTCGGCGATGGCGCGCTCGAGCTGATGCACGGTGCGGCCGCGCGCGCTGACCACGCCTGCCATCGGCAGGGAAATATGGCCGCTGGCATCGACCTTGAAGGTCTGCGGTAGGTTTTCGACCTCGTAGACGACGACGCGCACCTCGTCGCCGGCGTCCAGCAGGTAGTTGTGGTCGACGTCGAAGCCATAGATCTCGGGCGGATAGCGCGTGCACCCGCCCAAGGCGAGCACAAGGGCCGCCACGACCATCATTTTTCGCCACATCATCGTCCATGCCCCCAAGAAAATCGAGATTTCTGGCGAAAGACCCGCTGTTTACGCTCCTAGAGTGAGTCGCAACAGCACGGCAAGCTCTGTCCTCCGACGTGCTACGAATTCCCTTGCCGTGTCACAGCAGGCCGGTTGCATCAGCGCCAGTCCCTTGCAACCTCTCCTGTACTCAACGCGACCTGAGCGTGTTCACTTGGCCCTGCAGTCGACGCACCTCCTGCTCGAGGCTGTCGATCTTGCGCTTCATCGAATTGGTCTGCGCCCGAGCCTCCATCGACGGTCCCGCGTCCGTGACGACCTCGAGCCCGCTAACGTCGGCGGGCAAGGGAATGCGCGACACGGTCTGGCCGTTGACCATGCTCACGGTGTGCAGAAACTCCTTGCCGGCCGCCCGGTCCGCATAGGCGTAGGAGAACGTGCCGCGGCGGGCGTTGAGGGAGGTGATGCCGAGGAGCTGAACATTGGCCTCGGCGGGCTGCAACGTGGCGATCTTGCGTTCGGCGCCGGAAAGGGCGTCGATGGCGAACAGGATCACTTCGTTGGAGTTGTCCTTGCGCACACCGACGAAACGGTCGGACTGCGCGCTGGCGTCCGCCGCTGCCGCTACGAGAAGCACGATCGCGGCGACCAGCACATACATGCGTTGCATGGCACGTCCTCGCTCGATTTGTTGCATCAGAACCTCGCGATGACCCCGGTCTGGACGATCTGGCGCTCGAACTCGTTGATCTCGAAATTGGCGTCGCGCCGCTCGTATGAGTAGTCGAGGTAGAGCATCCAGAAGCGATTGAGCTCGTAGCCGAGCGACGCCTTGGCGAGATAGGAATCCTCAAGGCGCCCGGCGCCCGAGATGATGCTCGACTCGTTGGCGTGCAGATAGGCGAAGCTCGAGCGGAAGAAGAGCTGGCGCGTCATCTCGTAGTCGAGAATGACATCGGTCCGGGTGCGCCGCCCGCCGACCGAGTTGAGATCGAAGCTGACACCGCCGAAGTCGCGCGAGAAGCTCGAGCGGATGCGCACGTTGCGGGCGGGCGACCAGCTGAGCTCGGCGTTGTAGATCTGCTCCGGGTCGGACTGGATCACCGAGGCCCAGAAATGCTCCTCGGCGAAATGGAAGGAGAACTTGGCCTTGACCAACGGCGTGAGCGCCGCCTCGACGCCGTTGTTGGTCTCGAATTTTACCGAGTCGCGCTGGATGAAACCGGGCTCGTCGCGATAGATGGTGCTGTTGATCCGGTTCTGGCTGAACAGCATCAGTCGGTGCGAAAGACGCAGCTCGAAATCCTCCGATCCCTTTATGGAATCGCGGTCGAGATACTGCAGGTTGATCGAGGTGCCGGAGTTGGAGCGAACGTTGAAGTAGTTGTCGTTGTCTACTCCCACAGTCGACGACCACACCAGCGGGCTGTAGTACTTGCGCAGTCCAATCCACGCCGAATATTGGTTGTGAACCACGGGGTTGGCAGCATCCTCGGGCAGGTCGCGACGTTGGGGTGACCGCGGCTCGCTGACCCGCGCCGCAGTGGCGCCGGTATCAAGCTCCGTGTCACGCTGAACGCGGACGGTGCCGCGCAGCTCGGCGCGGGCGTCGGTGCGGTTCTCCGCGGGAGAGACCTCGTAGTCGAGATGATCGACGCTGGTGCGCAGCGTGAACTTGTAGTTTGGATCGAGCGTGCTGACCGACAGACCTGGACGCACGTACAAGATGCGGTCGGCGATAATGTTGTCTTTGCTCGAGAAGATGTTGGAATCCCACACCGTCCCGGTTGCCAGCGAGGAGTGGAAGAGCAGCGAGCCATACTTCAAGCCGGCAGGTTGGTCCGGGAAGGATTCGGCCTCGATCGATCGCATCGGTGGAGATTCGCCGTGCGCCGTTTGCGCAGCCGCAAGCAGGCCCGTCGCCAGGAGTGCTCCGGCCAAAAATCTCCCTGCCCCGACGACCATACGCCCAGGTTCTCTTGACGGTCGATGCGCCCCCAAAGACGCGCGCAACCCACGAGACAACGCGTACGGAAGCCGAAGCTCTGCCCCCGGCCAGTCAGATGTTCAACATCTAGGTCGATTCGCGCAGGAGCGAAACCGTGTCAGTGCAACCTGTGGCGCCAGGGCCTCGGCCAAGCGCGCAGGCGTGACTTCCAATAGGAAATCGAGGATTGCGGGGAGATCCGCTTCGGGCAGCGGTTCGGGCTGGCAGCAGCTGCAACCCGCCAACGAACGGCCGGCGCCCTGTGCTGCGAATCGACGAGCGCTGCAGCCGGGCGGCACTCCCAAGGCCCCCCATTTGTGACCCCCGCACGCCGCGCAGGGAAACCGTGCCGATCCGGTACGGGCGTTAAGCATTTCCGCGTTGTTGCGTTGCGATAGCGGTTCTTCTCCCCCTACCGTCCGGCCACCTTGGGACCGCAAAAGGCGGAGAGGGGGAACGGGGTTCGATGTCGCGCCGCACGCTCGCGACAGTCCAGCAAGCCAGCGCCATCGACCCTGCGTCGCTGGTGGGCGCCCCGGTCGTGCGCATCCCCGACCGGATGGTGCTCGACATCCTGATGCTGCTCGAGATCGGGCTCGTCGTTGCAGCCGCCACTCTGGCCAAGGTCGTCTACATCGCCCTCGTTCTCGAAAGCGCGCAGGACCACCGGCCCTACATCCTGGCCGGCCTCGCCGGCGGGGTCGTCATTCACTACATGATGCGCGCGCGGGGCCTGCACGAGCCCGCGGCCATCCTCGGCTGGAGCCGACGGCTCGGCGATCTCCTGATTGCGATCGGCCTGTCGTTCCTGGTGCTCATCGCGCTCGCCTATCTGTTCAAGATCTCGGCCGACTATTCCCGCGGCTGGCTGCTGTCATGGCTGGCCCTGGTGTCGATCGCGCTGCCGCTCAGCCGCCCGGCTTCGGCCAGCCTGCTGCGCTGGCTCGCCTCCACCGGTTACACGGCGCGGCGCATCGCCGTCGTCGTGGCCGCAGGCGCGGGCGGCCGGCGGCTCCTGGACACGCTTCGGCAGACGCCGGGTGTGCGCGTGGCCGGCGTGTTCGAGGAGACCGGCAAGGATGGCCAGGGCAGGTCCCACGCCAGCATTGCCGACCTCATCTCGATCGGCCAGCGCAACCAGATCGACGAGGTGGTCGTTGCCCTCTCGGAGGCTCCCCAGCCGCAGACCGTGCGCCTCATCGATGAGCTGAGCGTCCTCCCGGTCGACGTATGGTTGTGCCCCGCCGAGTTCGACATGCCGATCCTCGGCACCGCGCGGCTAGGGCCCCTCAGCCTGCTGCAGGTGAAGCCCAAGCCGATCCGGGACTGGGGCTATGTCATGAAGGCGGGGCTCGACTATGCGCTCGCTGCAATCAGCCTGGTGCTGTTCGCACCGGTCATGCTCGTCGCCGCCCTGGCAATCAAGCTCGAGAGCCCGGGCCCTGTGCTCTTCAAGCAGCGTCGCCACGGCTACAACCACCGCCTGATCTACGTCTACAAATTCCGCACCATGCGCGTGGCCGAGGACGGCCCCATCGTCGTGCAGGCGAAGAAGAACGACGACCGCATCACCCGTGTGGGCAACTTCCTGCGCCGCTCCAGCATCGACGAGCTGCCGCAGCTGTTCAACGTACTCAGAGGCGAGATGTCCCTGGTCGGGCCCCGCCCGCATGCGGTAGCCCATAACCAGCACTACCGCGAGCGGCTGGAGCGCTACGCCAACCGCCATTGCGTCAAGCCGGGCATGACTGGGTGGGCGCAGATCAAGGGTTTCCGCGGCCCTACGGAAGACGCCGAGAAGATGCGCCGGCGCGTCGAGATGGACCTCTACTACATCGAGAATTGGTCGATCTGGCTCGATCTCAAGATCATCGCCCTGACCCCGTTCCTGGGCTTCATCAATCGCAACGCCTTCTGAACACGGCAGGACGGCCCGACGCCCGCGTTGGTTAACCAACGCCAACAAGCCCTTGCCAAGCCCCATGATGCTGATAAACCACGCCGACAGCAGATAGCTGTTAGGCGACCGACGCCCGCCAGCACGGACAGATGCGCGTCGGGACGGTCCGTCCTATATTGTATCCGCGCCAGCCTTCGGGGGTTATGGCGTTGCGCAGGAGACCTTTTCATGAATTCGAGCCCGCTTCACCCTTGGAAAGTCTGTCGCGAGCCGCGCACGCTTGCTGGCCGTGCCGCCGCCCCTTCCCAAATGGCGGCGCGCGCCTTTGCCTGCGTCCTTGTCGCGGGCTTTGCGATGTTCGGCCTGTCCGCCCAGAGCCAGGGCCAGTCGTCCGCCAAGGCTGCTCCGGCGAAGGAGCGCGGACTGGAAGGCTCCTGGAGCGGCGGCGGCTCGGTGCAGTTCGCCTCCGGCGCCAGCGAGCAGGCACGCTGCCGTGCCCACTACAGCAAGGCGTCGAAGAACAGCTACCGCTTGCGCGCGACCTGCGCCACCGCCTCGGGCAAGGCCGACCAGACCGCCACCGTGCACAAGATCGGCGAGAACCGGTATCGGGGCAATTTCCATAACCCCGACTACGACATATCCGGCACGATCTTCGTTGTCGTCAACGGCAACAGCCAGCACGTGCGGCTGACCAGCAGCAGCGGCTCGGCGGTGTTCCGGCTGAGCCGGTAGGCGGCGCGAAGCCACCGAGCCTGCGAAGGCCAGCGGGCCGCGAGGTGCGGAGGACGATGCGCGCCATAGCGGTCGTGGTTGGTATGGTCATAGCTCCGTGTTTGCGCCGAGCATCAGCGTCGGCACGCGGCCCGCGTGGCTGCGCACGGTAAAGACCTGGGTGCCGGGCCGGCGGCCCTTGCGTACATCCGAAACATCGACGCTGGCGGCTCGTAGCCGCGCGTGCGCCTTGGCGATGTCGGGCACGCGCCAGGACAGGCCCCACAGCCGGTCCGGTCCGGCACCGATGCCGGCCTCGAGATCGTGCGCCACTTCGACGACAAGGTCGCCACAGCGGAAGAAGAGAAGCCGCGCGCCCCAGGTCGGCTCACTGCGGTCGAGCCGCAGGCTGAGCCCCAGCCGGCCCGCATAGAGTGCAATGGCACGCTCCGGATCGGGCGTGCGGATGACCACGTGATCGAGGCCCGAGACGGCGCCCGCCGCGTCAGCCGCTGCAAGAGGTGAGAGGGGCTGCGCTCGGGCGGCTGCATCTTGCGCCATGAGCGAGATGGCAACGCCATGCGTGGCAGCGGGCGCGATGCCGAGTGCCCCTGACCCCGGTAGGCGCGACGGACAGGGCGCGTTGCAGCAGCAGGCGCTCGGCCTTTGCGGGGTCGGCGACCGCAAACGCGAGCGCCGAAAGGCCCTCCGCGGCGTCGCCGCCTGGGGGGCGCACATCGAGGCGCATATTGGCAAGCTGGAAGGAGGCTTGGGCCGCGCGCCGGCCGAGCAGGACCTGATAGTCAGCTACGGCCGTGTCGGCCGATGACGCGGCAAGCACGATGTGGTGGAGGCCGTCGATCATGGTAGGGTGCCGCCTCTTTTGCCACCGTTGCCACGGCAGGAGCCTCCCATTCCCTCTACCACGACAGTGCGGCGCAACGCCAAAGCCGCGCGCGGTGCCTCTGCGAAGCAAGCCAAGAGCGCCGCCGCTGCCAAGCCCGCGCGCAATCGGTTATCGGCCGAAGCCAAGCTCGCTGAGCTCAAGCGGCGGCTGCTCGAGATCGCGGACCTGTCCGGCGCCGGCGCCGTGCTGAGCTGGGACCAGGCCACCTACATGCCCCAGCGGCGGCGCACAAGCGCGGGCCAGACAGGGCGCGACTTTGAGCCGGCTCGCGCACGAGAAGCTCGTCGACCCGGCGCTCGGCAGGCTGCTCGATGACCTCCTCCCCTTTGCCGAGCGCCTGCCCTACGACTCCGATGATGCCAGCCTCATCCGCGTCGTGCGCCGCGACTTCGACAAGGCAACCCGGGTGCCCGGCGATTTCGTTGCCCGCTGGAGCGCTTTCGGCTCGGCGTCCTACGATGCCTGGACGCGCGCGCGGCCAGCCAATGATTTCGCCACCATGCGGCCGCTGCTGGAGCAGGCACTCGACTTCAGCCGGCAGTACGCCCGCTTCCTCGGGCCGTACGCCCACATTGCCGACCCGCTGATCGATGGCCCCGACGAAGGCATGACGGTGGCCTCCGTGGCGGCGCTCTTCAAGGAGCTGCGCGCGGCGCTCGTGCCGATCGTGCGCGCCATCGCCGGGCAACAGCCCGCCGACGACAGCTGCCTCAAGGGCGCCTTCCCGGAGGCCGCGCAGATCGATTTCAGCATCGCCGTGATCCGGCGCTTCGGTTACGACCTCGAGCGCGGCCGGCTCGACAAGACGCACCATCCCTTCTGCACCAGGTTCTCCGCCGGAGACGTGCGCATCACCACGCGCGTGCGCGACGGACGACCTGAGCGAGGCGCTGTTCTCGACCCTGCACGAGGCTGGCCACGCCCTCTACGAGCAGGGCGTTGCCGCAAGCCTCGACGGCACGCCGCTGGGCTGCGGCGCATCCGCGGGCGTGCACGAGAGCCAGTCGCGACTGTGGGAGAACGTGGTCGGCCGCAGCCGCGGCTTCTGGGAGCACTTCTATCCGCTGCTGCGCAAGTCGTTTCCCGAGGCTTTCGCGCGGGTGCCGCTCGAGACGTTCTATCGCGCCATCAACAAGGTCGAGCGCTCTCTGATCCGCACCGACGCCGACGAGGTGACCTACAATCTGCACATCATGATGCGGTTCGATCTCGAGCTCGCGCTGCTGGAGGGCCGGCTCGCGGTCAAGGACCTGCCCGAGGCCTGGCGCGCTCGATTCAAGAAGGATTTCGGGATCGTCCCGCCCGACGATCGCAACGGCTGCCTGCAGGACGTGCACTGGTACGCGGGCAGCGTCGGCGGCGCCTTCCAAGGCTACGCCATCGGCAACATCCTGGCCGCTCAGCTCTATGCCGCCGCGCTGGCCGCTCATCCCGAGATCCCCGACCAGATGGTCAACGGCGAGTTCACCGCGCTCGCGGGCTGGCTGCGCGACAACCTCTACCGCCACGGCCGCAAGTTCAGGCCGGATGAGCAGATCGAGCGCGCCACCGGCGCCCCCATGAGCATCGCGCCCTACATCGCCTACCTGCGCGGCAAGTATGGAGAGCTCTATCGGCTGTAGAACGCGCGGAAATTTCGAACGGGCGGCATCGGCTTGACAGCCCGGAGATACGGCGCAAGACTGATCATTGACGCTCGTCGCGCTTGGTGAGTTGAGCGTATCGTCGGTGTCCCGAGTTCGACACCCACAATGCTCCTCCTGCAAACGCGGGCGACGGACGTCGCGCGGTCAAAGCAACGAGCGGAGGAGGCATGACACCACCCCAGAGTCAGCTCCGCCCCCGCCGAAGGGCGGGGGCACGGTGCGCCGGCCGCGCTCGAGCCCTTTGATCAAGCGATCGTCGCACCGCACTCTCAAACCACAACATGGCAATTGCGAACGAGGTCTCGTGCCTCGTAAATCAGCCCGACCAGACGAGGTTGGGCACAAGTCGGAAGTGATGAGGAGCCCCGTTTCACACTTGGTGTGACGGGGCTTTTCCTTGGCAAACGCGAAGGATCACGCGCCAATGATCACGCGCCAACTCGGCTCATCGGGCCCACGCGTCTCGGCTCTCGGCCTTGGCTGCATGGGCATGTCGGGACCCTACGGCCCGGCCGATCGCGCCGAGAGCATCGCCACCGTACATGCGCGCGCTCGATGCCGGCGTCACGCTCATCGACACCGGCGATTTCTACGGCATGGGCCACAATGAGCTGCTGATCGCCGAGGCGCTGCGCGGCAGGCGACGCGAGCAGGTCGCCATCAGCGTCAAGTTCGGCGCGCTCCGTGGACCCGACGGATCGTGGAACGGCTACGACGCGCGGCCCGCGGCCGTGAAGAACTTCCTCGCCTACACGCTGCAGCGCCTCGGCACCGACTACGTCGACATCTACCGCCCCGCGCGGCTCGATCCGGCCGTTCCGATCGAGGAGACTGTGGGCGCCGTGGCGTTGCTGGTGAAGGCCGGCCACGTGCGCCACATCGGCCTCTCCGAGGTCGGCGCGCCGACGCTCAGACGCGCACATGCCGTGCATCCGATCTGTGACCTGCAGATCGAATACTCGCTGATCTCGCGCGGCATCGAGGCCGAGATCCTGCCAGCTTGCCGCGCACTCGGCATCGGCATCACTGCCTACGGTGTGCTCTCGCGCGGCCTCATCAGCGGCCACTGGTCGCCGGCGCGGTCCGGCGTCCGGGGCGACAGTCGCAACCGGGCCCCGCGCTTTGCGCCGGAGAACCTCGAGGCCAACCTGGCACTGGTCGAGACCCTGCGCCGGCTCGCTGGCGACAGAGGCCTCAGCGTGGCCCAGCTCGCCATCGCCTGGGTGCTGGCACAGGGGGCGGACATCGTGCCGGTGGTGGGCTCGCGCCGGCGCGCGCAGCTCGCCGAGGCGCTCTCCGCGCTCGAGGTCGAGCTCGACGCTGCCGATCTCGCCCGCATCGCCGAGGCCGTGCCGGCCGCCGCGGGCGCGCGCTACAATGCCCACCAGATGGCGATGCTCGACAGCGAGCGCGGCGCCTAAAGCCCATTGACGCATGGGTAATTTCCCATTAGCCTCGTGCAATGCCGAGCGCTGCGCGAGACCTGCTGACCGAGATCGAGGCGTTCCTCGCCGCCACCGGCGTGACGCCGACCAAGCTCGGGCTCGCCGCGGTCAACGACGGCCACCTCGTCGCCAACCTGCGCAAGGGCACCAGCATCACGCTCAAGACCGCCGACAGGGTGCGCAGCTACATGGCCAGCCAACACGACGCCGCATCCAAGACGGCTGTTTCACGTGAAACACCCCCGCGAAACCGGCGCATCGTGCTCGTCATCGGCGGGGGCATCGCCGCCTACAAGTGCCTCGAGCTGATCCGCCGCCTGCGCGAGCGGGGGTTGAGCGTGCGCTGCGGTGATGACGCGGGCGGCGCAGGAGTTCCTCACGCCGCTCTCCGTTGCGGCCTTGAGCAATGAGCACGTGTTTACGGAGCTTTTCGACTTGGACGACGAGCGCGAGATCGGCCACATCCGCCTCTCCCGCGAGGCCGACCTGATCGTGGTGGCGCCTGCCACCGCCGACCTGCTGGCCAAGATGGCGGGCGGCCACGCCGACGATCTGGCCAGTTGCGTGCTGATGGCGACCGACAAGCCTGTGCTGGTCGCGCCGGCCATGAACCCGCGCATGTGGCTTCATCCCGCCACGCGGCGCAATGTGGCCCAGCTGCAGGCGGACGGGGTGCATTTCGTCGGCCCCAACGTCGGCGAGATGGCCGAGCGCGGCGAGGCCGGCCCCGGCCGGCTCGCCGAGGTGCCGGAGTTGCTCGAGGCGATCGACGCCCTCTTGCAATCTCCCTCCGCGGCTTTGGATGTCTCCTCTCCCCTTGCGGGGGAGGGCCGGGGTGGGGGGAAAGCGCGTCGCGGACCGCTCGCCGGCCGGCACGTGCTCGTCACCAGCGGCCCGACGCACGAGCCCATCGATCCTGTGCGCTATATCGCCAACCGCTCCTCGGGCAAACAGGGTGCGGCGATTGCCGCCGAGGCAGCGGCGCTGGGCGCAGAGGTGACCCTCGTCAGCGGCCCGACCAACCTGCCCGACCCGCCTGGCGTCGCGGTGGTGCGCGTCGAGACGGCCCGCGAGATGCTGGAGGCGGCGCGTCAGGCCTTGCCGGCCGACATCGCCATCTTCGCCGCCGCCGTGGCGGACTGGCGGGTAGCGTCCGCGTCTTCCGAGAAGATCAAGAAGGGCGCCAAGGCCTCGCCCCGACTGGAGCTCGTCGAGAACCCCGACATCCTCAAGACCATCGCTGCCGAGCGCCCCGGCAAACGGCCGCCGCTCGTCATCGGCTTTGCCGCCGAGACCCAGAACGTCGCCGGCTACGCCGCGGCCAAGCGCAAAGCCAAGGGAGCTGACTGGATCGTCGCCAACGACGTGTCGCCGCAGACCGGAATCATGGGCGGCGACCGCAACACCGTGCACCTCGTCACGGCTGAGGGTATCGAGAGCTGGCCCGAGCTCGACAAGGCCGAGGTGGCGCGCAGGCTGCTGGCGCGCGCCGCCGAATGGCTTGTCCAGCACATGGCGTTGACATGAAGCGCATGGCGAGCACCGGGACAGGTCCGCGCATCGAGGTTCTGCGTCTGCCGCACGCCGAGGGCCTCGATCTGCCGGCCTATCAGTCCGATGGCGCTGCGGGCATGGACCTGGTGGCGGCCGTCGCCAACAGCAAGCCGCTGCGTCTGGCGCCAGGGCAGCGCGCATTGGTGCCGACCGGCCTGGTGCTGGCGCTGCCGCCGGGCTTCGAGGCGCAAGTGCGCCCGCGCTCGGGGCTGGCGCTGCGGCACGGGCTCACCGTGCTCAACAGCCCCGGCACCATCGATTGCGACTACCGCGGCGAGGTGATGGTGCTGCTGGTCAACCTGGGGGATGCGCCGGTCACGATCGCCCGCGCCGAGCGCATCGCTCAGCTGGTCGTGCAGCGCATCGAGCGCGCGCGCCTCGTCGAGGTGGCCGAGATCGCCACCACGCGCCGCGGCGCCGGCGGCTTCGGATCGACCGGAGCAACGGAAAAGACCAGGGCAGGGCAGGCGAACCGCCGCAACACGAAGCGGCAAGGCTGATGCGCGGCTCAGCGAGCGTCGATCGCCTGCCCATTACAGCCCGTTAATCCTCGCACTGAGCGTAACGCCCGCGCCACGCCGGCACGCCGTCATCATGCGGCCGCAGATCGACCGCGCTTTCGCCGCCACGCCAACGAAGCTCGGCCAAAGAGTTCGCCTACGCAGACGGCTCATGCCTGTTCGATTGCAGTCCATTGCGGTCTCATCGAGAAAGGAAAGGGCTATGCGATTCATCTCTGTGGCACCTCTGGCGGCCGCGACCCTCGCGGCGGCCGGCGCCTGCGGCGGCGCTGCGCTCGCCGATCAGTCCACGCGCGTCTCGAGTCCCCTCATGCACGAGAACCTGGCGGTCTACTTCGTGCACGGCGCAAGCGCCGGCGGCCCGGTGCCCCTCACCCTGCAGGAGGCGCTCGCCAAGGGCAACGTGCAGGTGGTCGAGACCGGTCACGTCAACGAGCTGCAGATCGAGAACACCGGCGGCGAGGCGGTGTTCATCCAGGCCGGCGACATCGTCAAGGGCGGCAAGCAGGACCGCGTGCTCACGGTCAGCCTGCTGCTGCCGGCCAAATCGGGACGCGTGCCCATCGCCTCCTTCTGCGTCGAGCAGGGGCGCTGGTCGGCGCGCGGTGGCGAGGATCATGCCAGGTTCTCGAGCGCCAGGGAGGCCATGCCGTCGCGCGAGGCCCTGCTTGCCATGGCGGCGCCGCCGCGCGAGGCAAGAGCCGAGCCGGCTCGCCCCGAAGGTCCCAACACGGCCGCCGCCCAGCGCATTCGCCAACCCGACGAGACCGCGAGCAAGCAGCGTCAGGTGTGGGATCAGGTCGCGGCGACACAAAAGAAGCTCTCGCGCAACGTCGGCGCCGCGGTCGCTTCGCCGCAATCGAGCTCGAGCCTGCAGCTCTCCCTCGAGAACGAGCGGCTCAAGGAGGCGCGCGCCGCCTACATCAAGGCGCTGCAGGGCGCGGGCGTGAAGGACGGCGACATCATCGGCTATGTCGTGGCCATCAACGGCAAGCTGAGCGTGGCCAACATCTATCCCTCCAACGCCCTGTTCCGGAAGATGTGGGAGAAGCAGCTGGCTGCCGTCGTCACCGAGGCGATCGGCGAGAAGCGGGAGGCGCAACCTGCGGCGGCCGCGCCGCCGCCGGCGCCGGTGGTGACCGAGTTCCTGGCCTCGGCCGAGAAGGGCAAGCCCTACGAGCGCACGCTTGCAGCCGGCATGCACCAGGAGGTGCGCGACGCCGACAAGGCGCTCTACAACGAGGCCCGGGCAGCGGACGGCAAGTGGATCCACCGCAGCTATCTGGCGAAGTAGGCATCATTGCCGCACGGCTCGAAGGCCCTTGTCTCGTCACGCGGCGAAGCAGGGGCCTTCGCATGTCCAGCCGGCAGAAGCTACCCTCAGCTCAGCATCTGCCCGCCATCGACCGTCAGCGTCTGCCCCGTCACCCAGGAGGCCGCGTCGCTGCACAGGAAGAGCGCGGCGTTGGCGACCTCCTCGGGCTTGCCGAGCCGGCCCCACGGGATCGAATGCAAGATCGCGCTGTAGAGCTTGGGATTGGAGGTCTTGCGATCCTCCCACATGCCGCCCGGAAATTCGATCGAGCCCGGCGCGATCGCATTCACGCGGATCTTTTTCGCCGCCAGCATCAGCCCCTGCGACATGGTGTAGTTGATCACTGCCGCCTTCACTGCCGCATAGGGCGCCGTGCGCGAGCTGGCGCGATAGCCCGAGATCGACGAGATGTTGAGGATGGCACCGCCCCCCGCCTTCTCGATGAACGGGATGGCAGCGTGGGAGGCGCGCACGGTTGCCATCACGTCGATGTCGAGACCCTTGAGCCAGCCGCTCTCGTCGTCGCTGACGCCGAACCCGGACGCGTTGTTGACGAGAATGTCGATGCCGCCGAGGGAATCGGCAGCCGCCGCGATGTAGCTGGAAATCGCTTCCCTGTCGGCGAGGTCGCAAACGCCCGCATGCGCCTTGACGCTGCGCGCCGCGAGCTCGGCCGATGTCTTGTCGAGCCCGCCGCGGCCGCGCGCGCATATGGAGACCGCGGCTCCCGCGTCGGCAAACCCCAGCGCGATCGATCGTCCGATACCTCTGCTGCCGCCGGCAACGACGACGCGCTTGCCCTTGAAGCTGATCTGCATCGAGTCCCTCCTGGCCTTGGTGATGCCTGCGCTTGCGGTCCACTAAAGCGCGAGAGTGGCGCTTGCGCTAGGGCGTGTCGGCCAGGCGCACCCGACCCAGCCGCAGCGCGTTGCCCACCACCGACACGGACGACAGGCTCATGGCCGCCGCCGCGATCATCGGCGACAGCAGCACTCCCAGCACCGGGTAGAGCACGCCCGCCGCGATCGGCACCCCCAAGGCGTTGTAGCCGAAGGCGAAGGCCAGGTTCTGCTTGATGTTGGCGAGCGTTGCCTCGGCGAGGCGGCGCGCGCGCAGGATGCCGGAAAGATCGCCCTTGAGAAGGGTGATGCCCGCGCTCTCGATCGCCACGTCGGCGCCCGAGCCCATGGCGATGCCGACATCGGCGGCGGCGAGTGCCGGCGCGTCGTTGATGCCGTCGCCCGCCATGGCCACCTTGCGCCCCTGCGCCTTGAGGTCGGTTACGATGCGTGCCTTGTCGGCAGGCAGCACGTCGGCGTGGACGGTCGTGATGCCGAGCTGGCGGGCAACCGCCTCGGCGGTAACGCGGTTGTCGCCGGTCGCCATCACGACATCGACACCGCGAGCTCTCAGCGCGGCGAGCGCTGCGGAAGCCGCGCCCTTCACCGGGTCTGCCACGGCGAGCCAGCCGGCGAGCTTGCCGTCGATTACCACCAGCAGCGCGCTCTTGCCCTCGGCCCGCAGGCGCACCAGCTCCGTCTCGGCGTCCCTGGCATCGATGCCGAGGCTCTGCATCAGCCGCGCCGTTCCGAGCGCGACCGTGCGGCCGCCGACGCGGCCGCGCACCCCCTGGCCGATGATGGCTGCAAAATGCTCCGGCGCCGACAGCTCGAGCCCGCGCGCCTTGGCCCCGGCAACGATTGCCTCCGCCAGGGGATGCTCGCTCGCCTTCTCGAGGCTTGCTGCGAGCTGCAGAAGAGCGGCCTCCTCGCAGCCCGCTAGCGCCCTGACGTCGGTGAGCGCAGGCTTCCCCTCGGTCAGCGTGCCGGTCTTGTCGACGACAATGGTATCGACCGAGGCCAGACGCTCCAACGCCTCGGCATTGCGGATCAGCACGCCCTCGCGCGCCCCGCGGCCGGTAGCGACCATGATGGAGATGGGCGTGGCGAGACCCAGCGCGCAGGGGCAGGCGATGATGAGCACCGACACGGCCGCCACCACCGCATAGGCAAGCGACGGGCTCGGTCCCAAGGCCAGCCAGACCGTAAACGCGACAGCGGCAATCAGCACGACCCCGGGCACGAAGTAGGCGGCCACCGCGTCGGCGAGGCCCTGGATCGGCGCCCGGCTCCTCTGCGCATCGGCCACCATGGAGACGATGCGTGCCAGCATGGTCTCGGCCCCGACCTTGCGCGCCTCCATGACGAAGCTGCCGGTCTTGTTGAGCGTGCCGCCTGTGACCGCCGCGCCCGCCGACTTCTCGACGGGGACCGGCTCGCCGGTCAGCAGCGACTCGTCCACTGTCGACTGCCCGTCGACGACGAGCCCGTCGACGGGGACCGCCTCGCCCGGACGCACGCGCAGCCTGTCGCCGACCACGACGCTTTCGAGCGCCACCTCGTTCTCACTCCCGTCGGCGGCGATCCGGCGCGCTGTCTTGGGCGCCAGGTTGAGGAGCGCGCGGATGGCATTGCCGGTCTTCTCGCGCGCCCTCAGCTCCAGCACCTGCCCGATCAGCACCAGTACGATGATGACGGCGGCAGCCTCGAAGTAGCGCCCGACCCCGCGGCCGTGCATGTGGAAGTCGTGCGGGAAGATGCCCGGCAGGAGCACTGCGACGACGCTGTATACATAGGCCGCCAGCACGCCGATCGAGATCAGCGTCCACATGTTGGGGCTGCGGTTGACGATCGAAGCCCAGCCGCGCGCGAAGAACGGCCGGCCGCACCAGACGACTACGGGTGTCGCAAGCGCAAGCTCGACCCAGCCGGCAGCCTGCGGCGAGATCCAGCGGTAGAGGTTGAGGCCGAGATCCGGCCCCATGGCCATCACGAGCAGCGGCAATGCGAGGACGCCGCCGATCTTCAGGCGGCGCGTGAAATCGACGAGCTCGGGATTGGGCCCCGCGTCGGTCGCCGGCACGCCCTTGGGTTCGAGCGCCATGCCGCAGATCGGACACGTGCCGGGGCCCGCTTGCTCGATCTCGGGATGCATGGGGCAGGTGTAGATCGTGCCCGCCGGCTCGGCCTTGCGTGCTGCCTCGCCGCTCGCCGCCTTCGGCGCAGGATGCAGATACCGCGCGGGATCGGCAACGAACTTCTCGCGACAGCGCGGGTTACAGAAGTAGTGCCGCACGCCGTCGTAGACCTGGGTGTGCTTGGCCGTCGCCACATCTACCATCATGCCGCACACGGGATCGATGGCGGTGCCCCCCTTTGCCGCGGCGGAATGGGCCTGAGAGTGGCTCGTGGTCGTGGTCGTGGTCGTGCGTCATGGCGGACTCGATAATGCCGATACCCCACAGGGGTATATAGGATTGACTTGATATACCCTCCAGGGGTATAGGTCAACCATGAACGCTTCCACCAAGTCATCTTGCCGCAAGCGCCTGAGCCGCATCGAGGGCCAGGTGCGCGGGCTCGCCCGCATGGTCGAGGAAGACCGCTATTGCATCGACGTCGTCACGCAGATCTCGGCGGTGCGGGCAGCGCTCGCGCGCGTCGAGGAAGAGATCCTGCGCGACCACGTCGCTCATTGCGTCGAGCACGCCATCGCCAGCGGCAACGCCACCGAGCAGCGCAAGAAGGTGGCCGAGCTGATGGACGTCCTGGCGCGCAGCCAGCGGTGACGTCACCTACACCGCCAGATGCCGGAATGCCGGCGCCTCCGGCCAGAAAATGCGGGCGATCCGGCTGGTCTGGTCCGGCTCGCCGGTGGTCAGCAGCACCGGCTCGGCGGTCTCTCCAGCCCGGGCTTCCGGGTTGCCCAGATAGCGTGGGTGGCGGTGGAGGTAGTCCTCCAGGCTGTCGGCCACCACCTCGGGCTGCGACAGCAGCCGCGTGAAGGCGGGCAGGTGGCCGCGGAACAGATGCTCGACCAGCGGGTAGTGGGTGCAGCCCAGAATGGCGCGGTGCGGCAGCGCGCCGGCCGTCTGCGTCAGCAGATCGCAGACGCCGCGTCCCACCAGCGCATCGAGCTCCATCTCAGGCGCCCCGCGCTCGATGGCACCCGCGAGCTCGGCGCAGGTCTGTTGCACGACCGTCACCTTGGGGCAGCGCTTGCGGATCTCTTCGGGGTAGGCGTGCGAGGCAATCGTGCGGGTCGTACCGAACACGGCGACGACGTCGGTGTTGTACTTCTGCGGGTATTGCGGCGACGCCACGGCCCATGGCGTTTGGGTGGCGGCCTCCACTGTCGGGGCGACGATGCCGAGCAGGTTGCGCCCCGACCATCCGCTGACCGGGAGCCAGCTCTTCTGCAGGGTGCGCGCCGCCACGCAGGTCGCCGTATTGCAGCCGAGCAGCACCAGCCCGCAACCGAACCTGAACAGCGCATCGACGCCCATGCGCGTCAGCGTCACGATCTCGTCCGACGGCTTGTTGCCGTAGGGCACATGATGGTGATCGCCGAGATAGACGAAGGGAACGCGCGGGAAGCGCCGCACCAGGGCGCGGAAGACGGTGAGGCCGCCATGGCCGGAATCGAAAACTCCGATCATGGCCCCAAATGCCACGGCGCAGGCGCGGGCGCAAATCCGCAGGCCCGAGCGGGTGCCGGCGTGTCTCGCCCTTTAGGCCTACTCCGCAGCCTGCGGGGGTGAGGCTCCAGCCAACGCCAATGCCTGCTCCATGGTCTTCAGGGCCTCGAGGTTCGGCACGGCAATGGTGTTGTAGCCGCAGTCGACGAAGTGCACCTCGCCGGTTACCGCGCCCGACAGGTCCGACAGCAGGTAGAGACCGGCGCCCCCCACCTCGTCGAGCGTCGGCGATCGCCGCAGTGGCGCGTGGTCGCGCTGATAGTTGAACAGCATGCGTCCATCGGAGATGCCGGCACCCGCAAGGGTGCGCATCGGGCCGGCGGAGAGCGCATTGACGCGGATGCCCAGAACGCCCAGATCGGCCGCGAGGTAGCGCACCGAAGCCTCGAGCGCCGCTTTCGCCACGCCCATGACATTGTAGCAAGGCACCCACCGGGTCGCGCCGCTGAACGTCAGCGTCAGCAGCGATCCGCCGGGGGTCATCATCACGGAGGCGCGCTTGGCGATCTCGGTGAAGGAGAAGCAGGAGATCACCATCGTGTTGATGAAGTTCTCGCGCGTCGTGTCGGCGTAGCGCCCAGACAGCTCGCGCCGGTCGGAGAACGCCAGGGCATGCACCACGAAATCGAGGCCGCCCCAGGTCTTCTTGATCTCGGCGAACACGTTGTCGACGCTCTTGAGATCGGTCACGTCGCAGCTGACGATGATGTCGGCGCCCGCAGACTTGGCCAGCGGTATGGCGCGCCGTCCGAATGCATCGCCCTGATAGGTGAAGGCGAGCTTGGCGCCTTGGCCGGCAAGAATCCGCGCTATGCCCCAGGCAATCGAGCGGTCGTTGGCAACACCCATGATCAGACCGCGCTTGCCTGCCATCAGGGGCCCGGGCTGGGCGATATCCGTGTTCGTCATGACCTTCTTCCAATCATGGTGTGCTCGGGCCGCGCAGGCCCAACTCGATAGTCTTGCTGGTCTCGACAAGCTGTTCAACTCCGGAAATGCCGGCCGGCGGCGCCGGGCCGCGCCCCGAGCGACGCGGGAATGCCCTCACGCATCGCATCGTTTCATCACCAGAGTCGCATTGGTCCCGCCGAAGCCGAAGCTGTTCGACATGACACAGTTAAGGTCGGCATTGTCCTGACGGCTGCGCACGATGGGCACGTCGGCAAATTCCGGATCGATCTCGTCGATGTTGGCGCTCTCGCAGATGAACCCGTTGTTCATCATGAGCAGAGAGAAGATCACCTCCTGCACACCCACCGCTCCCAGCGAATGGCCGGTGAGCGATTTGGTTGCCGAGATCGGCGGCATATCCTTGCCGAATACCTGGCGCACGGCTTCGATCTCGCGCTGGTCGCCGACGGGGGTGCCGGTACCGTGCGGATTGATGTAGCCGACCTTGCCCACGCCTTTGCCGTCGAATCCGGCCATGGCCATGCGCATGCAACGCGCCGCGCCCTCGCCCGAGGGTGCCACCATGTCGAAACCATCGGAAGTGGCGCCGTAGCCCACCAACTCGCCGTAGATCTTGGCGCCGCGGCTCTTGGCGCGCTCCAGCTCCTCGAGCACCACCACGCCCGCCCCGCCGGCGATGACGAAGCCGTCACGGCTCTTGTCGTAGGCGCGGCTGGCCTTGGCGGGAGTCGCGTTGAAGTGGGTGGACATGGCGCCCATGGCGTCGAACAGCACGGACAGCGTCCAGTCCAGCTCCTCGCAGCCGCCGGCAAACATCACGTCCTGCTTGCCCCACTGGATGAGCTCGGCGGCGTTGCCGATGCAGTGCGCCGAGGTCGCGCAGGCCGAGGAGATCGAATAGTTGGTGCCCTTGATCTGGAAGGCCGTCGCCAGCGCGGCGGAAGGGCCCGAGCACATGCCCTTCGGCACCTCGAACGGCCCGACCTTCTTGGGGTCCTTCTCACGCGTGACGTCGGCAGCGCGCACGATGGCGCGGGTGGAAGGGCCGCCGGAGCCCATGATGATGCCGGTGCGCTCGTTCACCACCTCGGCCGCTTCGAGGCCGGCGTCACGGATTGCCTGGTCCATGGCGATATGGTTCCAGGCAACGCCCGCCTCCATGAACCGCCGCGCCTTGCGCGGGATCATGTTCTCCCATTCAAGCTGCGGCTCGCCGTGGACCTGGCAACGGAATCCGAGCTCGGCATATTTTTCGGCACGGACGATGCCGGACTTGCCTTCCCGCAGCGAGGCCAGCACTTCCTGGGTATTGTTTCCAATCGAGGAAACAATGCCCATGCCGGTCACGACCACGCGTCTCATCGCAACAACCTCTCCTCGCCTCGTCGTGCGGTCCCGCCATGCGCACGAAGGGCCGGAGCCCTGTGCGCCGCGCCTCCCTCACCCAACTGCCGGTTGCTCACCGGCCTCGAACAGCCCCACGCGCAGGTCAGTGGCTGCGTAGATCACTTGGCCATCCGCTTTCATCACGCCATCGGCGATGGCGAGCTTCAGCTTGCGCAGGATCACGCGCTTCAGGTCGACCACGTATTGCACGGTCCTCGTGGTCGGGGTCACCATGCCGGTAAATTTCACTTCGCCCACGCCCAGCGCGCGGCCCCGGCCAGGTGCTCCGAGCCAGCCCAGGAAGAATCCGGTCAGTTGCCACAGCGCATCGAGCCCAAGGCAGCCGGGCATCACTGGATCGCCTTTGAAATGGCAGGCGAAGAACCAGTCGAGCGCCGGGTTGCCCGCAACCTTGAGCTCGGCCACGATCTGGCCCTTCCCGTGCGCTCCTCCCGCGTCGCTTATGCTGGCGATGCGCTCGAACATGAGCATCGGCGGCAGCGGCAGCTGTGCATTGCCGGGCCCGAACAGCTCGCCCCGGCCGCAGGTCAGCAAATCCTCATATTCGTAGCTCGTTGGGCGCTCGACCATTGCCCTGTTCGTCTCGCTCCCTCTCGCGTGTTCCTGAGAAATCACGGGCTTTCTGCGCCTTTCCCCGACAGCGGCGTTTCCTATCATACTCGAAGACCGCTCAAAAGCCCGCGTTCCTACCTATCGGGTGACAGGCGGCCCGGTGTCAGATCAGGCCCACATGCGCCGTTGCAGGCAATTCGCCGCCGGCCTATACTCGTTTGCACGATGAGCGTGATCCTCGCGTGGCGCTTTGCAGAGCAATCTCAGCGCCTAACGGGGCGTTGCGCTCACGGGCTTGATGGACGGACCGGCCATGCCCCCCGAGACGGGGACTGAAATTTCCGAGCTTCTGCGGAACGCGGGCTTGCGGCCGACGCGGCAGCGTGTGGCGCTAGCCGCGCTTCTGTTCGGCAGTGGTGATCGGCACGTCACGGCCGAGCTCCTGCACGCAGAGGCGGTGAAGGCGGGCGAGAAGGTATCGCTGGCCACCGTTTACAATACCCTGCACCAGTTCGAGCGGGCGGGACTGCTGCGAGAGATCGCCATCGGTGGGCAACGGGCCTACTTCGATACCAACACCTCCAACCACAATCACTTCTTCGTCGAGGCCGAGGGGCAGCTGGTGGACATTCCCGGCAGCTCAATTCGCGTCGACGGCCTGCCGGAGCCGCCGGAGCATCTGCGCGTCTCTCACATCGACGTGGTCGTGCGCCTGGTGAGGAAATAGCCGGCGCCTGCGAAGTCATCTCCGCTCACTGTCGCACGCGCATGCCGATGCGGACGATTTCGGCTGTGTAGTCGCTGCCGGCGGCGGTGGTCTCATAGGCAATGTGCTGGTAGCGGCCGAACACGACGACATCGCGGCCGAGATAGTAGTCGAAGCCCAGCTCGCCGGTCAGCGTGCGCTCCTCCACGTCGATGCCTTCGTAGGGCGTGACGACGTACCTTATGCCGGCGATGCCGATCGAGATAGCGCCGGAAGGCGTGGCGCGCCTCCAGACCCACCTGGCGCGACAAGCCGCCGGCCGACCCCGTCGACGTCGTATCGACGAAATCCGAGCTGGCCGTCAGCAGGAAAGTGGTGAGCGCGCTGGCGCGCCAGGCCAGGTTGGCATCGATGATGAAGCCCTCGATCTCGCCGAGCCGGCCATCGTCGGGGCGCTGCCGGCCCCAGCCGGCGCTCAGCTCGCCGCGGATCGTGGCGTCCCACGGGCCGAACGCGACGCCGAGGCGGTAGCGCTCGCCGTGCGAGGAGCGCAGGATGCCGTCCGCCGGCGCCGCATAGTACTCGCGGTCCGCTGCCGGCCGTCTCCGCGAACACGTCGGCCTTCTGGCTGATGGTCCAGCTCGTGCGCAGGGCGGCGTCGCGCTGCGTGAAATTGCGCTCCGCGTTGCTGATGATGCCGCCGCCGATTGCCGACACCGGTGCATAGTCGACGTCGGTTATGGCGCCCCTGAGCTGCAGACTCAGCCGGTTGAAGCGGTGGTTGAGCGCAGCGGCGGCGCGATTCGTCTCGATGTCTCCGCGCTCGGCCGCGTCGGTGGGGAAATCGCGCGTGGAGCGGATCGCCTTGTCGATCTGGTGGGAGACGAGGGCCTCGATGTTGGTGCGCTTGGCGAGGTCGAGGCGCCCTCGCGCCTCGAGCGTGTAGGCGCGGTCGTCCTCGGTTTGGAATTCCGTCGATAGAAGGAGCCTAGCCCGCTGGCCCTGAGCTCGACGGCGTGGGTGCGCCAGTCCGACACCAGGCGTGCGGCAGCGCGCGCCTCGAGCGCACTGTCGGCGCGCGGCGCAGGGCTGCGAAAGACGTTGTTGTTGGCGAGCGCCGCCGACCTCGGCCTCCGGGAAAAGCACGAAGCTGCCGATGCGGACGCCGACGGCTGTGTAGGGCTCGAGGCGGAAGAGCTCTGCCGTGCGCCGGTCGGCCAGCGGTTCGGGCTCGATCTGGAAGAGATAGGGGTTGTACCCGGCCGGCACGCCCTCGAAGGCGGCGATCTCCTCGGGTGTCCGTGCGTCCCGGCGCAGGTCCGCCGCGCCGGCGGCGGGCAGCGCGGCTTTATTGACCTCCATCACGCCGTCGCGAGGCGCTTCGACTTCGGTTTGCGCGCGCATGTCACCGTCGCTCGCCGCGGCGGGCACCACCGAGATGCCGTCCCCGGTTTCCTCCGGGTCGTCCTCGGCGCCGTCGGTGGGGCGCAGCTGCGGGAGAGCGGCGGGAGGCTCCTCCTCCTCGGGTTGGGCTGGTGGAGACCCCCGCGCAGGCATGTGGCGGCTTGAGCGTCGGCGGCGGCACGATGCGCGTGTCGGCGGGGGTCTCGGCACCTGCCGGCGCCGGCAGCAAGGTCCACCCCACCCGCCAGGGTCAGGCCCAACACGACAATGGCGAACGGACGAAAGGCCAACACGGCTCGCGCGTGCCCCCAAGACCACCAAGGACATTGACCGACAGCGACGCGCAAACATGTGCTAGGCCAACCCTAGAGGGCGCGGCTGTTAAGGAGTGGTTTAGGTTGCCTGTACCGCTGGCCCCATTAGAGTGAGCCGCACAGAATCAGCCCCGCACTCGGGGCCGCGCAGAATGCAGGACCGAGGGATGGCGACGGCGAGCGCAAAGAGGAAGCTGCGGGTGGTGCATGCCGGCACGCCGGCCGCGCCCGACGCGGCGCTGTCGGCCGCACGCACGCTCGACCTCGAGTGCGACGGCCTCAGGCACTGCGGGCCGCGCTCGACGAGGCGATGAAGGAGCCCTTCCGCACGGCCGTGACCATTTTGGCCGCAGCCAGAGGTCGCGTGATCGTCACCGGCATCGGCAAGAGCGGCCACATCGCCCAGAAGCTCGCCGCCACATTCGCCTCGACGGGCACACCGGCCTTCTTCGTGCACCCCAGCGAGGCCAGCCACGGCGACCTCGGGATGATCACGCGCGAGGACGTGATCGTGGCCATCTCCTGGTCGGGGGAGAGCGTCGAGCTCGGCAACATCCTCACCTACTCGCGCCGCTTCAAGGTGCCGCTGATCGCCATCACCTCGCGGGCCGACTCCGCGCTCGGCAAGCAGTCCGACGTGGTGCTGGAGCTGCCACGCGCCAAGGAAGCCTGCCCGCACGGCCTGGCGCCGACCACTTCGACCACCATGCAGCTCGCCGCCGGCGACTGCCTGGCCATCGCGCTGCTCGAGGCGAAGGGCTTCACCGCGCACGACTTCAGCGTGTTCCATCCCGGCGGATCGCTTGGCGCCTCGCTCAAGTTCGTTTCCGACCTGATGCACAAGGGGGATCGGCTGCCGCTGGCGACGGAGGCCACGCCCATGAGCGTCGCGCTCGTCACCATGACGCAGAAGTCGCTCGGCTGCCTCGGCGTGCTGGATGCCAAGGGCAAGCTCGTCGGCGTCATCACGGATGGCGATCTGCGCCGCCACATGGGCGACGGCCTGCTCGGGCTCAGCACGGGCGACATCATGACCCGCAAGCCCAAGGTGGTGGCGCCGAGCATGCTGGCCTCGGCGGCTCTCGAGCTGCTCAACGCCTCGCGCATCACGGCCCTGTTCGTCGTCGACAAGGGCAAGCCCGTCGGCGTCGTGCACGTGCACGACCTCCTCCGCGCCGGCGTCGCCTGAGGCGAAGGCAGTCTTTATCTCTGAAGGGCAATCTCACCGGGACAGTGCTGTTCGGCTTCAGTTGTCGAACATGCTCCAGGGCCAAGGTGCGGCAGCCTGCCGGGGTCTCTTGGGCCTGGGTGCCGGTCGGTCCTTGGCTTCTGGTTTGGCGGCCGGCAGCTTGGCAGAGGTCCTCACGTTTACGGGCGGCGCCACCGGCTCATCCTCGCGGATGGTCACGAAACGGTGCCGACCTCGCAGGCTGAGGCGCGACACCGCCGCGCCCTCCACGCCGACCCCGGATGCAATTGCGGCTTGGCGTCGGACATCGGTCGCACGAGGCTCGTAGTAGCCGCTGATGGCAAGCGCGCCGAGCAGCGCGCCAAAGGTCACGATGGACAGCGCAAACAGTGCCCGCAGTCTGCCCAGGTCCCGGCCATGTCGGGTCTCTCCAAACAGCCGGCGCAGCATGGCGCCCGGAGGACCCCGCACGCGGAAACGGGTAGCGGCAGAATGTGGAGGCTATGCGGCTGGCCCGCCGCGGGCGCCGCCTCAGGCCTGGAACACGTCGGCCCACTCGGGGTGCTTGCGGCGCTCTGCGTCCACATAGGGGCAGCGGGCCAGGATCTTCACGCCCTCCGCGCGCGCATCCTCGACCAAGCGGATGACGAGAGCGCGCCCGATCCCTCTCCCGCGAAACGCGTCGGGCACGCCAGTGTGGTCGGCGCTGATGAGTTTCGGGCTGCGGCGGCTGTAGACGAGCTCGGCTTCAGCCGCGATGCCCTCGAGTGTGGCAACGTAGCGCCCGCCGGTCGGGCCGTCCTTACGGGTGATCTTGGGCTGGGTCATGGCCTCTGATATCGGCCCTGCGCCCGTCGTGGGCAAGTCCCGCCCAAGCCGCCCCACTTGAACTTGGGCAAGCGGACGTGCTGCAGTGCAACACACCGTTGCGCCATAGCCCGGCACCCCATCAGGCAAGGTCCACCATGAAGCCCACCATCCTCGTACCTGCAGGATTCACGAAGCGCCTGCTCGGGCGGCTGGCGGATCACTACACCGTGCTCGGGCCGCTACGGGCCGAAGGCCCTGACCCGCAGGAGCGCGAAGCGCGCGTGCTCATCACGCTGGGCAGCCTCAACACGGATGCCGCGCTCATGGACTCGCTGCCAAACCTCGGCCTGATCGCCTGCTACGGCACCGGCTTCGAGGGCGTCGATCTCGCCGCGGCGCGGGCGCGCGGCATCGTCGTCAGCCACGCCGGCGACACCAACTCCACAGCCGTCGCCGAGTTCGCGATGGGCCTGATCGTCGCCACAGCCCGCGACATGGTCCGCGGCGACCGCTACCTGCGCGCCGGCCGCTGGCGCGGCGACATCATCGAGCGGCTGCCCATGGTGCCGGGGCTCGCCGGCCAGCGGCTCGGCATCTACGGGCTGGGCTCCATCGGCACCAAGGTCGCAACACGCGCGGCCGCCTTCGAGATGGAGATCGGCTACCACAACCGCAAGCCGCGGCCGGATGTGCCCTACGCCTATCACCCGACGCTGCTGGGGCTAGCCGAATGGGCCGAGATCCTGGTGGTTGCCGTGCGTGCCGATGCCAGCAACACCCACGCCATCAACGCTAAAGTGCTCGCCGCCCTGGGCCCCAAGGGCCACCTGATCAACGTCTCGCGCGGGATTGCCGTCGACGAGGCGGCGCTGTGCGACGCGCTTGAGGCCGGCACCATCGGTGGCGCCGCCCTCGACGTCTACGAGCGCGAGCCCAGCGTGCCCGAACGCCTCATACCGCTCGACAACGTCGTGCTCACCCCGCACATGGCCGCCATCTCGGCCAATGCGCAGCGGGCGCAGCGCGACATCATGTTCGCCAACCTCGAGGCCTTCTTCGCCGGACGGCCCGTGCTGACCCCGGTCCCGAAGTAGCCTGGCTCGACTTGCGAAGCCATGAGGCCTTCTTACGTGCAGATCATTACGAACCGGCTACGAGGTAGTTGACTACCCTACAATGTTCGGAAGTGCGCCAGCGTACGCCTGTTGCGCGACGGCCAGGCCTTTCTCAATCGTCATTCTCCCCGTCGCTAGACGGTGGCTCGGGTTCGATCGGATCGAGGGGCATTTCGAGTTGTGGGGCAACCGGTGGCTCTGGGAGGTCCGCCAATCCAATCGCCTCAACGCCGACAGCCTTAGCATGCTGGGCAAGTTGTCCGTCGTTGGTGTAGATGGTTGACGCGCCGAGCACGCGCGCGATGGCCACAATTTGCCTGTCGAATTTTACCTTCCCCCAATCGGCTTCAGGTGTGGCACCGCGTTTGGCGCCAATCGCAAATGCATCGCGCGTCAACGCCGCCGCCTCGACGGCAGCGCGTTCGCCAAACTCCGCAACGCGGAAGAATTTAGAGCGGGTAATGATCTCCAAGTACTTAGGGCCCGCGTCGCCCGCTCTTACCAACAGCTCACTAAGGGCATCCCGAACAATAACCGCTACGATTTTCGCGGTCTGATCGTGTAGTTCCATTCAGGATGGAACGTGTCGCCGGTGATGTCGAGGCTTTGCATCTCGGCATTGCTGACCTTGATGCCCTTCTGGTAGGTGCGCTCGTCGAGCGCGCACTCGACCTTCAATCCGGCTTTGGTCGTCGTTGCGCCGATCAGCTCGACGACGGCGACCCGATCCGTCAGCGGCCGGCCGCGCCAGTTCTGCGTGATGTGGCAGAACAGGCGGTGCTCTATTCTGTTCCACTTCGATGTGCCCGGCGGGTAGTGGTGGACACGGAGCACGAGCCCCGTCTCGTCGGCGAGCTTCTGCAGCTCGACCTTCCACAGCCGCACGCGCGCACCGTTCGAGCCGCCGCAATCCGCCGTGATCGTCAGCTTGCGCGCCTTGGGATAGCGCCGTCGCCCCATGCGCTGGAGCCAGCAGCGGATCGACTGCACGGCAAACTCGGCCGTGTCGCTGGTGATGCCGACGCTGACGAAGCCGGCGTTGGCCGCCACGTCGTAGACGCCGTACGGCACTACCTTGCCGAGTTGCTTGTCCTCGAAGTCGTGCACGTTCACGCGGCGCGGGTCGCCCTTGGGGCGATAGTCCGTGCCGCCGTTCTTGAAGTTGCCGATCAGCTCCTTCTTCTTCGTGTCGACGGAGATCACGGGCTGTCTTGCCGCCTGCGCGGCGACGACCTTGGCGTTGATGTGCTCGAACTGCGCGTCGCGGTCGGGATGCTTCGAGCCCTCGTCAGCCTTGCGGTTGGACTGGCGCGAGAAGCCGAGCTTCACCAACTCCTTGCGCACGGTGTCGGCGCTGATCGGATGGCCCATCGCCGTCAGTGTCGCCGCGAGCTTGTCCATGCTCTTCGACACCCAGATCAGGGGCCGCATGGGATCGCCCAGCGTGGCCGGCTCGACCAACCGCTTCAGCTCGGGGACCAGCCCTGGATCATTCTCGGCAACCGCCTTGCGTCCGCCACCGCTGCGCCGAACCTGCCCCTTCGGCAGCGGCGCCGCATCGAGGTCGTCCTCGCCACGATTGATCGTCGAACGGGCGAGCCCGGTGATCCCTGGACACGACCGCCAGCCCGCCCCATCCGGCCGTTCGCACCTCGCCCGCCGCGAACAACCGCCGGCCGCGCTCATCGAGCTTCGAACCGACCGTTTCCCAGCGCTAGCGAATGGCGTTCTCGTCGATCATGCGACCGACCTATGCCTGTTCGTGCCGCACAGGAATCCCGCCAACCTGAGTCACACAGACGCACGCTTACGGAGCACAATTCTGTTATTGTTCTAAATGTCCTAAGCGCCGGGGTAGGCACCACGATGCGTTCACCGGTCCTCTAAATCGTCGCAACCAAGTGATCAACACGCGGGTTGTTTCCAACGCCTCCCTTGAGCCTCGGATCGAGGAAATAGATCAGGAAATTGGCGTCGAATACCACCATTCAGCTAAGGCCCTCGCCCGTGCGAAGCCGCATCAGGTCGGTGACCGGATCATCGCCCCAGTCCGCGCCTTCAACACCTTGGAGGCGCTTGACAACGTCGGCGAGAGGTGCGTCGTCGAGAAGCTCGAAGCTCTTGATTTCGAAGGAACGCATCAACCAAGCGCCGGTCCCGAGGCGCACCCAGCTGCCGGTGCCAGACACACGCAGCAGACCGCCGTCGTAGTGCTTTGCCAGGCGACGAGCTAGAGGCCGCCGCACCCCGCAGCGGTGTGTGCGCTCGCTATCCTGCAGCCAGATCGGCACGGTCTCGCCCTTGCCGCCAATCTTGATGACGATACCCTCCAATACTCCGTCCTCTCGAAAAGGGCCGTATTCGAGCGGCTTGGGACGGTCGCGTCCTTGAAAGGTGATGATCTCGGAGCCGCCCTCGTCAGTTAGCTGGCCAACCGCGTTGTCATTGGCCAGCATGTCGTCGAGTTCCTGCAGCGCCTTTAGCGCAACGGGATCGCCCAGACCACGAACTGCGTCGGCCAGCCTTCGCTCGACCTTCGGGACCGAGACCTCCTCAGTGCGCGCCAAGAGAACGGCGCTTCCATGCTCAACCTCGACAAAGTGGACACGCTCCGGCTCTCCGAGCAGCTTCGCAAAGCGCAGCATGTACTCGGCCAGACGCTCCATCGGCAGCGTCTCGGGGGTGAATACGTCAATCTTGAACCGATGCTGCTTACCCTTGCCCATCGTCCTGCTCCGCTCGTTGTTCTTATCTTGTTCCGAGCGTGGTTTCTACTGTCTTTACGGCTGGCCCGCCCCTGTCTCCATCGTGGCGTAGCTTCTGGTCGCGGCAACACCGTGATCAGAATGCTGCTTCAACGATGTGCAGGCCAGCAGCTATATCAAGCGCGGGCGGCGAAGCAGCGACCGCCAGCCCCGCATCGATGCGTAACCAACGCGGTGCAGGCCTGCTTGAGCCCCCCGGATGGCGGCGTCGGTGAGCTCGTAGCGCCACGCGCGCGGTCCCGGTTAGCCGGCCTCATCTGGCCGCGGCGTGCTTGTTCTGGCGGTTGTTGACGAGGTCCTCGACGACGGCGGGCTCGGCGAGGGTCGAGGTATCACCCAGGTTGGAGAAGTCGTCCTCGGCGATCTTGCGCAGGATGCGGCGCATGATCTTGCCCGAGCGCGTCTTGGGCAGGCCCGGCGAGAACTGGATCTGGTCGGGCGCCGCGAACGGGCCGATCTCCTTCCTCACGTGCAAGACGAGCTCTTTCTTGAGGTCGTCGCTGGGCTGATTGCCCTGGATCAGCGTGACGTAGCAGTAGATGCCCTGGCCCTTGATGTCGTGCGGGTAGCCCACCACGGCGGCCTCGGCCACCTTGGGGTGCGAGACCAGTGCCAACTCCACTTCCGCTGTGCCGAGCCGGTGGCCCGACACGTTGATGACGTCGTCCACGCGGCCCGTGATCCAGTAGTAGCCGTCGGCATCGCGCCGGCAGCCGTCGCCGGTGAAATACATGCCGGGATAGGTCGAGAAATAGGTCTGCACGAAGCGCTCGTGGTCGCGGTACACCGTGCGCATCTGCCCCGGCCAGCTGTCGAGGATGACGAGGTTCCCAGATGCTGCGCCCTCGAGCAGCTTGCCCTTTTCGTCGACCAAGGCCGGCTGGATGCCGAAGAACGGCCGCGTCGCCGAGCCAGGCTTGAGCTTGGTTGCGCCAGGCAGCGGCGTGATCAGAATGCCGCCGGTCTCGGTCTGCCACCAGGTATCGACGATCGGACAACGGCCGTCGCCAACCACGCGGTGATACCACTCCCACGCCTCCGGATTGATCGGCTCGCCCACCGTCCCCAGCAGCTTCAGCGACGAGCGGTCCGTGCGCTTCACGAAATCGTCGCCGGCGCCCATCAGCGCGCGGATTGCCGTCGGTGCCGTGTAGAAGATGTTGACGTCCCACTTGTCGATCACGTGCCAGAAGCGCGAGGCGGTCGGGTAGTTCGGCACGCCCTCGAACATCAGTGTGGTGGCGCCGTTGGCAAGAGGTCCGTAGAGGATGTAGCTGTGGCCGGTCACCCAGCCGACGTCGGCCGTGCACCAGAAGATGTCGCCGTCGTGGTAGTCGAACACGTACTGGTGCGTCATCGAGGCGTAGACGAGATAGCCGCCGGAGGTGTGGAGCACGCCCTTTGGCTTTCCTGTCGAGCCCGAGGTGTAGAGGATGAACAGCGGGTCCTCCGCGCTCAATTCGAGCGCGGGACACTCGGCATCGACCTTGACCAGCTCCTCGTGCAGCCAGATGTCGCGGCCAGCGGTCCAGGGAACCGGCGAGCCGGTGCGGCGCACGACCAGCACCTTCTCGTCGCCCTTGCAGTGCTCGAGGGCCTCGTCGGTGTTCTTCTTGAGCGGGATCGGCCGGCCGCCGCGCAGGCCTTCGTCGGCCGTGACGATGAACTTCGAAATCGGCATCGACGATCCGTCCCGCCAGACTGTCGGGCGAGAAGCCGCCGAACACGACCGAGTGGACGGCCCCGATGCGGGCGCACGCCAGCATGGCGTAGGCGGCTTCCGGGATCATCGGCAGATAGACGGTGACGCGGTCGCCCTTCTTGACGCCGTTGGCCTTGAGCACGTTGGCGAATTTGCATACCCGCTCGTACAGCTGACGGTAGGTGATCTTTTCGTCGTGGGTGGGATCATCGCCCTCCCAGATGATGGCGATCTGGTCGGCGCGCGTCTTGAGGTGCCGGTCGAGACAATTGGCCGAGACGTTGAGCGTGCCGTCCTCGTACCATTTGATCGAGACGTTATGGGGATCGTAGGAGGTGTCCTTCACCTTGGTGTAGGGCTTGATCCAGTCGATGCGCTTGCCCATCTCGCCCCAGAACCCGCTCGGGTCCTCCACGGAGCGCTTGTACATCTGCGCGTATTTGTCGTTGTTGACGAAGGCCCGAGCCGCCCATTCGGCAGGGACGTTGTAGATCTTCTCCGACATGCTCTTCCTCCCAACGACCGATTTGTCTTGGCCCTATTATGGTCGCCCGGTGGCTGCGAGCAACCGCCCGTTGGTCGTAGGTCCGTCCCGGTAAGGTCAGGGCGAGTGAGCAGGTTCCGCCGGATCGCTCGATCGGGTGTCGTCGCGCGGCAATCTTGCAGGGAACGCTTCGGCACGACCTCCTCTACCCTTCGGCGCGAAACACCCGGTTGTCTACGGCTCCGGTATCGATGTAGTCGGCGACCAGATGGGCCAAAGCCGGGGCCATCAGGAAGCCGTGCCGATAGAGGCCGTTGACGTGGATGGTGCGTCCCCGCGTCACGATCTTCGGCACGTTGTCGGCGAAGGCGGGACGCACGCCGGCGCCCATGTCGACGATCTGCGCCTCAGCAAAGGCTGGATGCAGCGCGTAGGCACTGCCGAGCAGCTCGAGTGCCGAGCGCACCGTCACCGGCCCCGCGTCCTCGCTCTCGATCACGGTGGCGCCTATCATGAAGCGGCCGTCGCCCCACGGAACCACGTAGAGCGGATGGCGCGGATGCAGGAGCCGTACGGGCCGCCGCAGGGTGACCTCGGAGGTCTTCACGATGAGGCGTTCGCCCCGCACCCCGCGCAAGCTCCCGAGCGTGTCGCGTGCCACCAGACCGCGGCAGTCGATCACCGTCGCATCGCCGGTGGCTTCTCTCGACCAAGGCGCGCCGAACGACACCTCGACGCCGGCGCTCCGCGCCTCGCCGAGCAGGAAACTCATGGCCGCGGACGGTACCGTGTGCGCCTCAGCTCTATAGTAGAGGCCGGCGGCGAATCGACCCTCGAGGCCGGGCTCGAGGGCGTGCAGCATCGCCGCGTCGAGCTTGTCGAACCCCTCCGTCATGCGCGCGAAGCGCGTTAGCTCGGCGCGGTCGCGCGTGCCGGCGACGACCAGGGTGCCGTTGGTGACGACGCCTGGATAGGTCTCTCGCCAGATCGCCAGGGATGCAAGCCCAAGCTCGCGCACGACCGGCTCGGCGGCCTCGGCCTCGCAGAACGGCGCGAGCATCGCCCCGGCAAAGGCGCTGGCCGCCTCGGCGAACGGCTCGTTGGAGCGCTCGATCAGCCGTACGCGCTTGCCCTGGCGGGCCAGCGTCAGCGCCTGCCAAAGACCGGTAATGCCGGCGCCGGCGACCGTGATGGTGCGGCTGCTCATCAGAAGCGCCCGTCAATCTCCCAGCGCAACACCCTCGCGCCGCGGGTCGGCTCCGCCCTCGAGCCGGCCGGCTCCGCGCAGCACGATCACATGCGTTCCAGAGGTGAGGAGATCCGCTCTCACGCGATGACCGAAGGGTTTCACCTTCAGCGCATGCCAGACGGCGGAGGCATGGTCAATCTCGATCTCGAACGGTCCGCCGCGACTGCCGAAGTTCATGAGCGATACGGCAGCCTGCGCATCGAGCTTCCAGTCGATGAGGGCCACCAGAGCCTTGACGACGTAGAGGATGATGCGGCTGCCGCCCGGCGAGCCTAGGGCCGCCCACGGCTTGCCGCTCTCGTCGAAGACGATGGTGGGCGCCATCGAGCTGCGCGGGCGCTTTCCCGGCCCCACCGCATTGGCGAGCGGCCGGCCGGCGCGGTCGACCGGGCGGAATGAGAAGTCGGTGAGCTCATTGTTGAGCAGGAAGCCTGCGGCCCACTGCCGCGAGCCGAACGCCGACTCGATGGTGGTGGTCATGGCCAGCACGTTGCCTTGATCGTCGACCACCGAGAAATGGCTGGTACCGGGCGCCTCCACGGTTTCGTCGTCGCCAAAGACGGCACCGGTAGTCTGCGGCGGTGCACCAGCAGATGGGCGTCCCATGGCCGCTCCCGGATCGATGAGCGCACGGCGGCTGTCGAGATATGCAGAGTTCAGAAGGCCGGCCGGCGGGGTGATGAAATCGGGATCGCCGATGAACGTGTCGCGGTCGGCGAAGGCCAGCTTCTCGGCCTCGGCAATCAGATGCAGCGCCCGGCCATTCATGGCATCGACAGGCCTGCTGCCGAGGTCGAACGGCTCGATGAGCTTGAGGATCTGCGCCACCGCCAGGCCGCCGGACGAGGGCGGGCCCATCCCGCAGACGCGGAAGTGCCGATAGGGAACGCAGACGGGGTCGCGCTCCTTGGCGCGATAGCCGGCAAGATCGGCCGCGACCATGTCGCCCTGGTGCTTTGGCGCCTCGCGGACGGCCTTCACCATCGCCGCGGCAATCGCGCCCTTGTAGAACGCCTCGGAGCCCTGCTCCGCGATTGCCCGCAAAGTGGCTGCGAAATCCGGGTTCCTGAGCAGGTAGCCGGCGGGCCGGGCGCTGCCGGTGGCATCGAAGAAGTAGTGGCGCGCTGCTGGCGCGAAGCTCTCCGGCCCGTACCAGCGCAGCAGGAGATAGAGGCGCGGCGAGACGCGGAAGCCGTCGGTTGCCAGTCTGATGGCCGGCGCGAACAGGCGCGACCACGGCAGCCGGCCATGGCGCCGATGCAGGGCCTCGAGGGCGGCAAGCGTGCCGGGCACGCCGACGCTGAGGCCGCCGACTACGGCATCGTCGAACTTGCGTGGTGTTCCATCGACGAGAAACCTGTCTGCGGTGGCGGCAGCGGGAGCCGTCTCCCGTCCATCGTAGCTCTCGAGATGCTTTGTGGCCTCGTCCCAGTAGAGAATGAAGGCTCCCCCGCCCAATCCCGAGGATTGCGGCTCGACCAGATTGAGGACCAGCTGGATGGCCACCGCCGCATCGGCCGCGACGCCCCCAGAGCGCAGCATCTCCAGGCCGGCCTCGGCCGCCAGCGGATTGGCCGCAGCGACCATTCGTGAAGTGGCGGTGGCAACCCTTGTGCTGCCCCAGCCGGTGGCGGCCTCCGGCGCCGCGCGGCTGTCCTGGGCCGCGGCGGCAGGAACGCCGAGCGCGACAGCGATGGTCGCCACGAGGCTGACAATCGCGCGCGAAAAGAGGGCGGGCCTCCGCTTGACGGCCATGCTCGAGCGTCCTGACTGGTCTGGAACCCGCGTCGCACTCTTGCGCTATTTCACCGCCGAGGGAAATCCCGTGCGCAGCCTGTGGGCGAAGTGGCGCTATGTCATTGTTGAGCATGTCACTGTGCCGCATGTGGCGGAAATCGCACAGAGATGAGCAAAGACTCAACTGCAAGGCCAGATCACATTTCCTTGGGTTGCCTCCTGGCCCTGAGACAGCCACACTCCCGACACTTCGAGCGAGCGCGGCTGGTCCCGGAACACAGCGGTTTCGCTCGCGTTTTTCTGTGCAGCACGGCCTGGGGTTCCGCCGGCCCGAGCGGAAGGGCAAGCGGAGGTGGTCGTGGAGGCCAAGCCGGCGGTGGGCTTGGGCTCAAAATGGGTCGGCGGTAAACGGCATGTTCACCGGTCCAGCGCAGACTGACGGCAAGGCGTGAGGGCAGAGGCTAGACGAAGGAGTTGAGACGATGAGGATTGCGCGGTTCTTGCGCCAGTCGGCTGTGGCAGCGGGGGCTGTCCTGGCACTCGCCGGACTTGGCATCCAGCCGGCTTCCGCCCAGCTGTTCTGGGACTGGGGTGGCGGCAGCACGGTCGGCGGCAGCGGCCGCGAGGTGGTGCGCTTCAGCCCGCAGTACACCAAGGGTCAGGTCATCGTCAGCTTCACCGACCGCAGGCTCTATTACATCACCAAGCCGGGCGAGGCCATTTCGTACCCGGTCGCCGCCCCGCGCGAGCAGAGCCGCTGGCAAGGCGTGACGACGGTTTCGCAGAAGCGGATCAATCCCTCCTGGACCCCAACGCCCGAAATGATGAAGGAGAACCCCCGCCTGCCGCGCTGGGTGCCGGGCGGCCATCCCATGAATCCGCTTGGCGTGCGTGCGCTTTATCTGGGCTCCAGCATGTACCGCATCCATGGCACCGATGCTCCCTGGACGATCGGCACCAACGTCTCCAAGGGCTGCATCCGGATGTACAACCAGGATGTGCTCGACCTCTACCCGCGCGTGAACGTCGGCGCGAAGGTGACGGTCACCTATCAGAGCTTTGCGGGTGTGGCGACCAGCAGCCTGATGCCGAGTTCGGCAAGCGGCGGCAGCAGCAGCGGCGGGTCTTTCTTCGATGACCTGTTCGGCACCACCAGCAGCAGCAGCCCGCCGCCGGAGAAGCCGCGACGCAAGGTCAGCCGCGCCAAGAGCGCCTCCAACACCAAGGTCACCACGCCGCAGTAGGTGTGAGTGGTGTGGACGATCAAAAAGGGCGGCCGAGGGGCCGCCCTTTTCGCTGCGCGCTCAGCCCCCCGACGCAACGAGCAATCTCGCCCGCTCTGGCGCAAAATCGGCGTGAACACGAGGGATGCGTCAGCGTGTGCAATCGCAACGCGATGTCGCGCGGTTACGTCTGCGGGACGAGGCAGCTTCTGAGATCCGCGGCCAGCCTGCGCATCAAGGTCACGTAGAGATCTGGTCCCGGCTGCAGCCGGGCACCTTCCGGATCGAGCGTTGCGGTGCGTGCGCCAGTACCCTCGATCAGGTTGTTGACGAGGCGGGTATCGACCGCCGGCTCGAGGAACACGCAAACGGCACCAAGCGACAGGATCTTGTGGCGCAGCTCGCTCAGGCGCTTGCCGCTTGGGGGCACCTCGGGGTTGATTGAGATCGAGCCCACGACATTGAGGCCGTAGCGGCGCTCGAGGTATTGCAGGGCGTCGTGGAAGACGATGTAGGGCTTGCCCGCGATCGGCTCGAGCTGGGTGTTGAGTTCGGCAGCGAGCGCGTCAAGCTGGGCGCCCAGGGCCAATGCATTGCTCCTGAACACTGCCGCGTGCGTCGGGTATTTCGCTGACAGCGCTCGCTCGATGCGACTGACCATGGCCTTGGCGTTGCCCGGATTGAGCCAGGCATGACCGTCGACGACGTCTCCCCTGTGTACCGCGGGATGGGCTTCGCCATGCCCGTTAGACCTCCCGCTGCCGTGCATGTGGCGTTCGAACAGGGCACTTGTTCTGAGTGCCAGCAGCGCCATGCCCGGGGCGTCCTGCAGCGTGACCACCTCAACCGACTTGGGGAGCGCTCGAACCACCGGGACGGTGAAGGGCTCGACCGACGCGGACATGCGAAAGAACAAGTCGGCATTGTTGAGGATGCGCACCTCGGAGGGTCTGAGCGTGAAGGTATGGGGAGATGCCACACCGTTGACGAGCAGCTCCGGTGTAGCGACACCCGACATCACATGCGCTACAAGCGCATGCAGGGGCTTGATCGTGACGACCACCTTCACGTCCGCTGCGGCCCGCGCACTCGACGTCAGCGCCAACAGGGCCGCTGCCAAGAGCACGGACAGACTTCCTACTCGCCGCATCGGCCCATTCCCGCATCGAATTGATCTGAGCGCAGCTGCCCCGCGTACCCGTCGGGGGTCGTCACAGAAACGGTGATGTTATAGTATAGCTTGTCCAAGCAGGGAAAGACGAGAGTTGGGCTTGCCCCCAAGTTGCTCAAATCGCAGCGTCATCTGCGGCGCTTTGTGCGGCTGCGCAAGTCCCTCCATCGCCTCGGCTCGGCAACGGGCCGGCGGCGGAGAACACGGCAGGACGGTGAGGGAGAGCGGACATGGCGATGACCCCGAAGCGGCCGCTGGCTGCGGCGCTGGCGGCCGCGCTGCTGTGGGTTGCTTCCTCAACCGATGCTCTGGCACACCCCCACGTCTTCATCACTTTCGAGACCACCGTTCTCTACGACAAGGGGACCTTCGTCGGGGTCAGACACAAGTGGACGTTCGACGAGTTCTACACGGCAATGGCCATCGAGGGGCTCGATAAGAACAAGGACGGGGTTTACGACCGCCAAGAGCTGGCCGAGCTGGCCAAGGTGAACATCGACGGGCTGAAAGACTTCTCCTACTTCACTTATCCTTCGCTTGCCGGCAAGGACCTCAAGCTTGGTGAGGCGCGCGACTATTGGCTCGAGCACAAGGATGGCGCCCTCTCGCTTTACTTCACGCTGCCGTTCGCCAGCCCCGTGCTCTCGGAAGCCAAGGGCCTGAGCGTATCGGTCTACGATCCGACCTATTTCATAGCGTTCGACTTCGCCAAGAAGGATCCGGTGAAGCTCAGCAAAGGTGCGCCCAAGGGGTGCGAAGCCAAGGTCGCCACTGGGCCCCAGAAGCCTGGCGAGAACGCCGCGCTCGATGCCTTGCAGGCGCAGCTAGGGCCCTATGCGGCCGGCCTGGCCAAGACCATTGTAGTGGAGTGCAGCGGACCCTAACCGTTCTGGTTAGCGTCGCGTCGCCGCGCGGCCGACGTCCCGGACCGGCACGAAGTTTACGCAATCTTCAACCTTCGCTTTTTGCCCCCCCCATGGACCCCTAGGCTCGCAAATGACGGGCGCGGCCTTGCCTCGTCTCGCCGCCTGTTTCACGGGGGCCCCGATGCGTGCTTTGATCTTCGTGACTGCGACTGTGGTTGTCCTCGTCTCGGCCTGGACCGCATTGAGCAATGCCGCGCTCGAGCTGGGGCCCGCGCGCCCGCCGCGCACGGAGGTCATCGTCTTCGAGCACGCAGATTCCATCCATTGCCGCATTTTCCGCCGCGACGTGCTGCCCAGATACCAGCAGGGCGTGCGTGCGCAGGTACCGTTGCGTTTCGTCGACCTCTCCAAGACCGACGCCTCCAGTTTCAACCTGAATGGGCGCATAGGCACGGTGCCGACCGCCGTCGTCATGAAGGACGGCCGCGAGGTCGACCGCATCACCGGCTACTGGGGGCCGACCAACTTCTTCATATTGCTGTCGCACATCCTGGCCAGGGTGGAATAGACGCGCTCCGAACCCGGCTCGAGGTCGACACTTCGGGTCGACATATTGCGGCGCAGCGCATGATCCTGTTTGATAGGCGCGGGTTGCGGCGAGGGCGTATGCATGCCCGCGGCTTGGCGGAGGTGAGCATGGACCGGCGCGATTTTCTCAGGACCACCAGCGCAGCAGCGGTCGCGGTGGGAGCCGCATCCGCTCCAGTAGCCGCCGCCCGCGATCCCCACCAGACGCCTGCGATCCTGTCCGGCATCCGCGAGCTCGCGCTGTCCTCCTCACGGGCCTATCCGCCCGGCGAGGGCTCCGACCGGCTCGCGCGGCGCATCGAGACGGCGACAGACGGTCGCTACCGCATTGTGGCCTGGACGCCCGGCGCGGCTCCCGATCTGACCTATGGCCCGGCCTATCACACCACGGGCCCTCATCATGCCCTTGCGTTCTTCGCGGGCCTTCCGTTTTCCCAGGGCCTCGACGCCGCTGCCCAGCAGGCGTGGCTCGCGGTCGGCGGCGGGGCAATGCTGTGGGACGAGCTGGCAGCCGAGCACGGCTTCAAGCCGCTGGTAGCGGGCCACACCGGCCCCAGCGCAGGTGTCTGGGCCACGACCCGGCTGGAGACAGCAAAGGACCTGTCCGGTGCCAGGGTTCATGCCGAGGGATTGGCAGCTGACGTTCTGCGAGTGCTTGGCGCTGCGCCCGCGGAATTTTCCCTTCAAGAGGTGCGCGCGGCTTTGGCCGATGGGCGGCTGCAGGCCGCCGAGGTGGTCGGGCCGCTCGCTGCAGTTGCTCCCGACCTGCAACCGCTCGGGCAGCGGCTCTACCAGCGAGGCTTCAACCGCAACGGCATGCTCCTGTCGTTGAACGTCTCGAGGCCGCTGTGGGAGAGCATGAGCGCTGCGGATCGTGCGATTTTCGAGGGCTGCGCGGCGCAGGAGCATCAGCTGTCGCTGACCGATGCGACGGCACACGCCATCATCGCCGCCCAAGTGGAAGGCCCCAACAAATGGCCGGTGCGACAAGCCTGGTCGGCGGGGCTCAGCACCGCGTTCGAGCGAGCCGCAGCCGAGGCGCTGCAGGCCATTGCTGCCATCGATCCGGCCTCGCGCCGCATTCATGACAGCTATCAGGCGTTCCACCGGATGCTTGCTGGTCAAGCCGTCGCCTGACCCCGCCGCGCTTCTCAGCCTTTGACGCACACCACCTGCCGGAGTGTGTGCACGATCTCCACGAGATCGGCCTGCGCTGCCATCACTGCGTCGATGTCCTTGTAGGCCATCGGCGTCTCGTCGATCACGCCGGCATCCTTGCGGCACTCTACGGCAGCCGTAGCCTCGACGTGGTCGGCCAGCGTGAAGCGGCGCTTGGCCTCTCCCCGAGACATGCGGCGGCCGGCCCCATGCGCACAGGACTGGAAGCTTTGCGCGTTGCCGCGCCCGCGCACGATATGGGACTTGGCGCCCATGGAGCCGGGGATGATGCCGAGGTCGCCGGCTCCGGCGCGCACGGCGCCCTTGCGCGTCACCCACACGTTCGAGCCGAAATGGGCTTCGCGCTCAACATAGTTGTGATGGCAGTTGATGGCCTGCTTCTGCATCTGAAATGGAGGGAGTTGATCCCGCATGACGCGCAGGACCGCGGCCATCATCACCTCGCGGTTCTGCCGCGCGAACTCCTGCGCCCAGGCCACAGCCGCGACATAGTCCTCGAACGCGGGCTCGCCCTCCTCGAGCCAGGCGAGGTCGCGATCGGGCAGCGGCCGGGTGAGCTGCCGCCGGTCGAGCTCTTCGCGCGCCTTGGCGATGAAAAAGGTGCCGATGCGGTTGCCGATGCCGCGACTGCCCGAGTGCAGCATGGCCCACACGCGCTCCTCCTCATCGAGGCAGACCTCGATGAAATGATTGCCGCCGCCGAGGGAGCCCAAGTGCGTAACGCTGTGGGCGTCGCGGATGGCCGAGTGCCTTTCCTCGAGCACCTTGAGGCCGTCCGCCAGGCCGCTCTCCGCGAACAGGCGCGCAACCGCGCCGGGCACCCCGTCCTTCCAGCCACCCTTGAGGCCTACCCCGCCATGCGGGACGGCGGCTTCGACGCCCAGTCGAAGCTTGACGAGGCTGTCGGGAAGATCGCTTGCCGTGAGCGTCGTGCGCACTGCCATCATGCCGCAGCCGATGTCGACGCCGACCGCCGCCGGCACGATCGCGCCGTTGGTGGCGATGACCGACCCTACGGTTGCCCCCTTCCCCAGATGCACGTCGGGCATGACGGCGACGTGCGAGTGGATGAAGGGCAGGGCGGCGATATTGAACAGTTGCCGGCGCGCAGCGTCCTCCACCGGCACACCGTCTACCCAAGCCTTGATCGGCGCGTAGCCCGTCTCGATCGTTTCCGGACCGGGCATGGTTCGGGCCCCCTCCAATCTCGCGCCGTGGCCTCCTTCTATACCAAGCCGCCGGTCTGGCGCAGGGCCTCGCCGAGGACCATGGCCGCAGCAACCGCCACATTGAGGGAGCGCAGGCCGGGTGCCATCTCAATGCGCAGGCAGGCATCGGCCAGCGCGTGCACGGCATCGGGCACTCCCGCACTCTCGCGACCCAGCAGCAGGGTATCGTCAGGCCGGAAGGCAAAGTCTGTATAGCTCATGGCGCCACGGGTGGTGAGCAGGACGAGGCGCGAGCCGCGCTTGCGGCGTGTGGTGTCGAATGCGGCGAAGGTCTCGTGCCGCGTAAGATCCACATGGGCGAGGTAGTCGAGCGCCGCTCGCTTCAGCGCTCGGTCCGAAATATCAAAGCCGGCGGGGCCGATCAGGTCGACGGGGACGGCCATGCACGCGCCCAGCCGCAGGATGGTGCCGGTGTTCTGGGGTATGTCGGGCTCATAGAGGGCAAGGCGCATAGGAACGAACCTGTTGCGCCGTTGGGCGCGAGGAGCAACGCGCCTCCACGGCAATCTGCAAGGATTCTCAATCGTACGAAGCAGGTGCGCCTGACCGGCCGCATCGGGCTTGCCGGGCATGCGGTCGCCAACCCAGCCATGCGCCAAATTGCCCCCGCAGGGCATCGGCCGATAGCCTTGTGCACGGTTCAGAACAATGCCACAAGAACGCGCGTCAAATCGTCCTGTAGGGGGGCCGCTGGCGATCATCGACAATTCCCGCGAGACACCGTCGGCGAGGCTCTGTAGAGACCGATGGAGCCATTGCCAGCGGTTGCTGGCGTTTGCGGATTTCGCCCGTTTGCGCGCCTGCCGCGCAGGGTGTGTTCGACCGGCAGGCGTCGAGGACGAGGACTATGCAAAGGGAGGCTGATTTGGCGGCTCACTCGGCGGCAGAGCCCAACCGTCGCGACTTCATCGTGATCGCAGCCCAAGCGTTCGTGGGCGTCGGCGCGGCAATGGCGCTTTGGCCATTCATCCACCAGATGAACCCGGATGCCTCCACCCAGGCTCTTGCCTCCATCGAGGTGGACCTGAGCCCCGTCAAGGAGGGGCAGGCCATCACCGTATCGTGGCGCGGCAAGCCGGTGTTCGTGCGCAACCGCACCGCCAAGGAGATCGAGGAGGCCAAGGACGTCAAGGTGGCCGACCTGCCCGACCCGCTGGCCCGCAACGACGACCTGCCCGACAAGGCGGCCGCCACCGACTTGAACCGGACCAAGAAGGGCAAAGAGAACTGGATGATCGTCGTCGGCATCTGCACCCACCTCGGATGCATCCCCAAGGGGCAGGCCCTGAACGACAACAAGGGCGACTACGGCGGCTGGTTTTGCCCCTGCCACGGCTCGCAGTACGATACCGCCGGGCGCATCCGCAAAGGGCCGGCGCCGCGCAATCTCGAGGTGCCGCCCTACGAGTTCGTTTCCGACACCAAGATCAAGATCGGCTGAGGGACCAAATCCATGGCCACTCACCACGATTCGACCTATCAGCCGACGACGCGCTTCACCAAGTGGATCGACGAGCGCCTGCCGCTGCCGCGCATGATGCACGGGCAGTTCGTGGACTTCCCCACGCCGCGCAACATCAACTACCTCTGGACCACCGGCGGGCTCCTCACGTTCTTCCTCGTTGCGCAGATCGCGACCGGCATCGTGCTCGCCATGCACTTCATCCCGAGCGGGGCGGACGCCTTCAACAGCGTCGAGCACATCCGCCGCGACGTGAACTACGGCTGGCTGCTGCGCAACATGCACGCGGTGGGCGCCTCCATGTTCTTCCTCGCCGTCTACATCCACATCGCCCGCGGGCTCTACTATGGCTCCTACAAGGCGCCGCGTGAGGTGCTGTGGATCATCGGCGTCGTGATTCTGCTCCTGATGATGGCGACGGCCTTCATGGGCTACTCGCTGCCGTGGGGCCAGATGAGCTTCTGGGCGGTGACGGTGATCACCAACCTGTTCTCATCCGTTCGACTCCATCATTCCCGGTCTCGGCACCCGCATCGTGCAGTGGTTGTGGGGGGGCTACGCGGTTTCGGGAACGACGCTCACGCGCTTTTATGCCCTGCACTACCTGCTGCCGTTCGTAATCGTGGGCGCGGTGGGTTTGCACATCTGGGCGCTGCATCAGGTGGGGCAGAACAATCCGACCGGCCTCGAGATCAAGACGGCGTCGGACTCGGTACCGATGAGCCCGCACGCCGTCATGAAGGACCTGTTCGCACTCTGCGTGTTCGTTCTGCTGTTTGCCTGGTTCATCTTCTACGCGCCCGACTACCTCAACCACCCCGACAACTTCGTCGAGGCCAATCCGCTCTCGACACCACCCCATATCGTGCCCGAGTGGTACTTCCTGCCCTACTACGCGATCCTGCGCTCCATTCCCAACAAGCTGCTGGGCGTGATCGCGATGTTCTCCTCGATCCTCATTCTCGTATTCGTGCCCTGGCTCGACACCTCCCGGGTGCGCTCGTCCAAGTATCGGCCCGTCTACAAATGGTTCTTCTTCCTCTTGGTGATCTCGACGATCTCACTGGGCTACCTCGGCTCCAAGCCGCCGGAGGGCGCGTATGTGTACTGGGCTCGCGTCTTCACGGCCTACTATTTCCTGCACTTCCTAGTCATCATGCCGATCGTGGGGGTGATGGAGACGCCATCGCCGTTGCCGCGCTCGATCACGGAGTCGGTGCTGGGCAAGGGTGGTGGCCAGCCCGTGCAGGTGGGGGCGTCGGCGGCGCCGGAACGGCGCTAGCGCGGGGAGCTTGCCAATGTACTCGATGAAACGCGTGAGGAGGGGAGCTTGGGCTTTCCTGCTGGCCGCTGCAGCCGTTGCTGCCGGCTCTGCACGGGCTGCCGACGAGCACCCCCATATCGATCGCCAAAGCTGGACCTTCAGCGGCATTTTCGGTCACTTCGACGATGCCCAGCTGCAGCGCGGCTTCAAGGTGTATTCCGAGGTCTGCTCCCGCTGCCACAGCATCAAGCGGCTCTACTTCCGCAATCTGGTCCAGCCAGGCGGTCCGGCTTTCCCGGAGGCCGCCGTCAAATCGCTGGCCGCGACCTATCAAGTCGAGGATGTGCCTGACGATCAGGGCAAAGTCGGCAAGCGCCCTGCGATTCTCTCCGATCCCCTTCCGGGCCCCTTCAAGAACGAGCAGGAAGCCCGCTTCACCCTCAACGGCGCGTTGCCGCCTGATCTTTCGCTGATCGCCAAAGCGCGTGGAATCGAGCCCGGCACGCCGTTCTACCGTGTGCCCGACACCATGGTGCGTGACATCCTGATCGGATACCAAGAGGGCGGCGCCGACTACATCTATGCCTATCTCAACGGCTACAAGGCCCCTCCGCCCGACATGAAGATGGGCGATTTCATGAATTACAACACCGTCTTCCCCGGCCACCAGACGGCCATGGCCAACCCCTTCGTCGCCGGCGACGGCCTGGTCAAATACGACGATGGCACGCCGGCCACGGTCGACAACTACTCGCGCGATATCGTGGCGTTCCTGTCGTGGATCGCCGATCCTACGCTCGAGGAGCGCAAGCGCCTGGGTCTCCTGGTGATTGGCTACCTGGCCTTGACCGCCCTGCTGCTTGGCTTTGCCAAGCGCCGCATCTGGAGCAGCGTGCATTGACCAGCGATCCCGCGGGAGGTGTCCGCGGGATTTGGCTATGGCTCGCCTACCCCCACAGTGAGCGACGCGCGAGATGGATCCCGGGCTTGTAGCCCGGGACCGCAATCGTCATTTCACGCTCGAGAAGGCCGTTGGCTGCAGCAGCGAGCTGGTGATGTTGGCGACGATGGGCCCGTCGCGCTCGCTCTCGGCGCGGGCCGTGATCCAAGCCTGGTCTGCCTGGAATGCGGCCCACTTCTTCTCGCGGTCGGCCAGCGATTCCCAGGCGAGGAAATAGTGCAGGTCGTGATTGCCGTCGCCGACCAGCACGGTCCAGAAGCCGGCTTGCTTGATGCCGTGCTTCTCCCAGATCTTCGTAGTGTGGTTCTCGAACCGCTTGAGAAGGGCGGGCAGGCGGCCGGGCAGGCAGCGGTAGACGCGATACTCGTAGATCATGATGGTCTCCAGATGATGGGCCCGGCATATTCGACCGCCCCGCGGCCGCGCACAAGCGGTCTGCGTGTCCTGGAGCGCAGATCCCTGCCGCGTCGATCAGCGCTCCCGCAAGCTTGTATGGGCTTGTGCCGGCTTGATTGAGCGCGGCGCCCTGTCTCGCCACCAGGCGGCGGTCTCGGCAAACGCATCCTCCATGCCGGTCGGTGGTGTCCAGTCGAGTATCGCGCGGGTGGCGCCGTCATCGATCTCGAGATCGCCGACCAGACGCTCGATCTCAGCTGACCGGCCCGTTGCTTTTCCCGCCAGACGCAGTAGCGCAATCGGCACGGGAAGCATTCTCCCAGGCCTGCCCAGCGCTCGCGCAATGGCGGCAAATAGCCCAGGCGTCGAGACGGGGGTGCCGTCGCGAGCCAGGAAAATGCGACCGGCCGCGGACGGATGGCTGACAACGCGGGCGACTAGATCGGCGAACGACCGCACCGAAAGGATGTCGCGGGCGTTGGCGATGCTCGCGAACGGCATCGGGATGCCGCGATCGGCCATCGCGAAAAGGAGCGCCATGTTGCCCTTCAACCCGGGTCCGTACATCAGTGGAGGGCGGAGGACAACGACTTCGAGCCGATCCCCGGCGAGCTGCGATAGCTTCGCCTCGGCTTCGGCCTTCGTCCGCCCATACCAATCGACCGGCGCCGGGGGCATTTGCGCGGTGAACGGCACGCCGGCCGTGCTCTCGCCGTTGACTTTGATCGAGCTGACGAACACGAAGCGCCGCACGCCCGCGCTCAGGGCTGCCTCCGCCAGCGCACGCGTGACCTCGACGTTGGCCTGCCTGTAGCTGGTCTCGGCCGCGGCGCCGGCTTCACCGCTGGCGTGCGTCTTGGCAGCCAGATGCACGACGGCGTCTGCGCGGGCGAGCACGGAAGACCAATCCGTGGCGCCCGACAGATCTCCGACGGCCAAGTCCTCATGCGCGCTCAGTCCCGCCGCCGACCTCGCGGTGCGCACCACGCCCGCAACCTCATGGCCGGCAGCAGACAGGCTCTGGCAAGTCGGGCGGCCGACGAAGCCGTTCGCACCGGTGACGACGATGCGCATGTGCGGCTGAACCTCCTGCAGCCTCCGACTGGTCTCAAGGCGATGGTGGCCGCGTCGTGAGATTGCGCTTCTCCCACGCCAACGCCGTGCGTACCATGTCGTCGAGATCGTACCGCGGCCGCCAAGCCAATGCGGCCACGAGCGCCGACGGATCGGCGATGAGCTCTGGCGGATCGCCGGGACGCCGCGCATCGAGCTTGGCGTTGAGCGACTTTCCCGCCGCCGCCTCGACGGCGCGGATGACCTCCAACACGGAGTAGCCGCGTCCGTTGCCGCAGTTGAAGAGGACGCTCTCGCCCCTGGCATGCATGTGCTCGTAGACGGCCACGTGCGCCCGCGCCAAGTCGGTGACGTGGATGTAGTCACGGATACAGGTGCCGTCGCGCGTCGGGTAGTCCGTACCGAATATGCTCATGCCGTCGCGCTGACAGGTGGCGACCTCGCAGGCCACCTTTATGAGATGGGTCGCCTGGGGTGTGCTCTGTCCCGTTCGCCCCTCCGGATCGCCGCCCGCCACGTTGAAGTAGCGCAGGATGCCGACCGTCAGCCCGTGGGCTGCCGCGATGTCCCTCAGCTGTTGCTCGACGAAGAGCTTCGACCAACCGTATGGGTTTATCGGCCGCAACGGCGCCGATTCGGCAACCAGAGAGACATCGGGGATGCCGTAGACCGCCGCGGTCGAGGAGAACACGATATGGCGCACGCCGTGGGTATTGAGCGCCTCGACCAGGTCGAGGCTGGCGCAGGTATTGTTGCGGTAGTACTTGGCCGGATTGGCAACCGATTCGGGGACGACAACCGAACCCGCGAAGTGCAGCGCGCCGGCTGGGCGATGCTCCGCGACGATGCGTCCGATCAGCTCTCTGTCAGCGACGCTGCCCTGATAGAATGCCGCTTCGGCCGGCAGATTGCCGCGAATCCCGGTCGACAGATCATCGATGACCACCACCTTGTGCCCGACATCCAGGAACGCGTAGACCGCGTGGCTGCCGATATAGCCGGCGCCGCCCGTAATCAGCACGCAACTCATGGACGTCGCTCGCACGGCGTGCTCTGGGACCACATCAACAATGCGAGCTGAGCCATCTCGCCGGACCGCCGCAACGGGCGCCTCGACACGGCGATAGCCATTCTGCATGCTCCCGGACCGTCACCGGGCCAGGAAAAGCACGAAGGCCTCTGCGTTTTGCCCACGATCGAACCCTATTCTCGCAAAGAGATCGTCCTGTGAAGTCCGAGGCGGGGAGCGTCGACTTGCCAGCACCACAGGGCCGCTCGACAGGCGCACCCCTCTTCGGGCGCATCCTCCTGCTCGTCACCGAGGACTGGTTCGTCCTTTCGCACTTCAAGCCCCTGCTAGCAGTCCTCAAGGAGTTCGCGCAAGAGGTGAGCGTAGTTACCCGCTCGTCCGACCGCATCCGGGAGATCGAGGCCCTGGGCGTGCGCGTCATCGACTTCGACTACCAGCGGTCCTCGACCAACCCTCTGCGCGAGCTGGCAACCGTGGCGAAACTGACCCGGCTGCTGGGGGCCGAGAAACCCGACGTGGTGCACCTCATCGCCATGAAGTCGATCGTGCTCGGGAGCGCCGCGGCGTCGCTTGCAGGGGTGCGGCGCGTCGTTGCGCACGTCACGGGGCTCGGCCTCTTCGGGTTCACCGCAAGGCCGCTGCTGCGGCTCTATCGTGGAGCGTCCATGCGCCTGATCGGCCACGTGCTGCGCAGGCCGTCCTCCTGTCTCCTGGTGGAGAACCCCGACGACCTGGAGTTCCTGCGGGCGCAGGGCGTCGACCCGGGGCCGCGCTTTGCGGTTGTGCCGGGAGCCGGTGTAGACCCCGATGTGTTCCAAGAACAGGCGCCGCCCGACAATGCCGTTCCGATTGCCGCTTTCGTCGGCCGGATGATCCGCTCCAAAGGGGTCGAAGTCCTGATGCAAGCGCTCGAACACCTCGATGCGCAAGGCGTCCCGCTTCGGCTCCAGCTCTACGGCCCTAGCGATGCCCACAACCCTGAGGCCGTTTCTCCCGAGGTGCTGAGCGCCTGGTGTGCAAAGCACGACGCCCACTGGGGGGGCGTGACGGCCGATGTCCGCGCAGTGTGGCGAGACGCCGATTTCTTCGTCTTGCCAGCCCGTGGCGGCGACGGGATGCCGCGGGCCATGCTCGAGGCCGCCGCAAGCGCGCGGCCCCTCATCGTCAGTGACGTAGCCGGGCTGCCGGCACTTCGTGCGGGACGGCGTTGAAGGCCTCGTGGTGCCCCGCGACAACGCTTTGGCCCTCGCAGAAGCCCTCAGTCGGCTCGCTCGTGACCGCGCCCTGCGCGAGAGGATGGGGGCGGCCGCGCGCCAGCGGCTGCTGGAAGGGTTCACCGAGGCCCACGTCAAGGAGCAGCTCAGGTCCGCGTATCGACGCCTCGGTCGGGATTGAGAGGGCTCGACTCTGGTCCAAGCGCCATGCCGCGTTCTGGAGCAAGGTCGCGATCTTCCGGCGCCTCTTGCGACAGGGTCAGCTGCAATCCGAGCACGGCGAAGATGGCGGCGAAACACAACGAGGCCAAGAACCACGGCGCCCAGATGCTGAAGCTCGAAGCTGCGAGCAAGGCACCGCTCGTGAACGTGGCGTAAAGATGAGGCTGCACGATGGGCGGCGCTCGCGCGATCGACTGCAGAAGCAGAAGGCCGATGCCGAGCAGGAAGAGGGCGCCGACGGCACCTGCCTCGTACCAGATCTGGAGGTAGCCGTTGTGGCTATGCCAGCCGACCGACACTTGGATGTCGGTGCCTGGCGCGAGCGGAGCGTCACGGTCTTTGGCGTTGTGAATAGCGCGCGTGGTGCCGATGCCCGCCCCGAGTAGCGGCGTCTTGGTCGCCTGTTCGGCCGTGTATCCCCAGATGATGATGCGCTCCTTGGCGCTGCGGCCCAGCCACTGGGCCGTGTAGAGGTGCTGGCCATAGGCGAGCGCCGCCATCGGCACCACCAGGAGCGTTGCGGCGGTCCATCCGACGATTGCCGCCCTGCGAGCCGCATGGATTGAGAGTGAAGCAGCGATGAAGATCGCGGTCGCACCCGCCAGGGCGATCTTCGAGGTTGCGTGCTGGGAGAAGACGATGGCCCCCAGCGCCGGACCGAGCACCAGCAGGAAGGCGGCGGCGCGCCCCGGTGTCGGCAGGCCGAGCCGAGAGAGCGCCAGCGCCGTGGGCCAGAATAGCAGCGCGAGCGCCGTCATGCTGCGGTTGAGAAGAAAAGCCTCGAGGAAAATGACCTGGCCTGCCTCCACCTTCATGTCGCGCGCGTCTGGGCGCAGAAAATGAATGTGCGTCATGAGCTTGCGCATGATCCATTGGTGGCTGATCGCCTCGAAGCAAAGCAGGGCGCTGCACACGAACATGCCGACGCAAAGCCCCAGAACGAGCGCGCGCAGGGCAGCTCCCTCCGTGGCCTGCAGGGCGATAGACGCAACGTGCAGCGTGGCAACGAAGGCAAAATACAGTGCGACGAAGGAATACGCGAAAGCCGGGCTCTGCGACCAGGATGCGTTGAGCAAAAGGTAGCCCCCGGCAAGTAGCATGGCAGCAATGGCGGGGGAGGGTTGCCGCCATGATACGGCTGCTCTCCGGGCCCAACACCAAGAGAGCGGGGCCACAACCGCGAGCGGCAACAGGACAGGGGCCGTCAGCGGCGCCACCCCGTAGAGCGCAACGCCTGCCATCGCCCAGGCTGCAGTGAGTCCCAGGGCGGAGCGAGACGAGCTGGCGGGACGGTCTTCTGGCAAAATCGGGTGACGGTGCGACAACACGCCTGGCGCTCGGCTCTGTGGCATCCACAACAGCTGCCAGCCGGCCCAATGGTATACATCTGCGCCGATTGTGAACAGGCTGCGCTCGGCCTCGGCGGTTTGCGCACGAGGCAAGAATTCCGACGGCGTGCCGGGAAAAAAAATCGGCCGGGTACGAGACCCGGCCGAGAGGTATTGCGACCGCCCTTTGTGGGGGCGGCTGAAGGCGTCGAAGGGAGGGTAGCAGCCTTCAATAGCTGTCCGTCACAGCCACATGCATCTATCCAAGTTGGGGGCTGCTTGGAAATGGGGCAGCGAGCATGTTTGCCATGCGCAGGTGCATGGCTAGGGGTCTGGAAAAAATCAAAACTTCCACTGGCGTGCCTTCGCCACCAGGAAATCGCGAAAGACCTGCACCTTCTTCGCCGTCTTCAGCTCTTCGGGATAGACAAAGTAGACGTTGATGCTGGGATGCTGCGCCTCCTGCAGCACCGGCACCAGGTCGCTTTCCTCGCCGGTCAGATAGTCGGGAATGAGGCCGATGCCGATCCCGGAACGGATGGCATATTTCATGGCGATGACACTGTTGGCGCAAAAGGCCGGCTTGCGCGGCTCTCGACCGTCGAGGCCGGCGGTCTCCAGCCAGCGAATGGCGCGCAGATGGCAGGCGGGCGTGCCGCTGTAGGAGATGATGGCGTGATCGTCGAGCGCGGCCAGCGTCTGCGGCGCGCCGTGGCGGCGGATGTACTGCGACGAAGCGTAGGCGTGGATCTTCATCTGGAACAGCGGGCGGCGGATGAGGTCGCTCTGCTGCGGCTCGCTGGTCCAGATGGCGACATCGGCCGCGCGCATGGCGATGGCGATCTGATCGTCGTTGAGCACGAGCTCGATGCGGATATCGGGATAGAGCTCGAGGAACTCGCGCAGGCGCTGCGTGACCCACACGGTGCCGAGCCCGATCGGCGCCGTGATCCTGAGATCCCCGGTCGGCTTGGTGGTGGTGTCGGTCAGCAGCGTCTCGGCGGTCGAGAGCTTGCTCATGATCTCGCTGGCGGTGCCGAACAGCATCTCGCCCTGCTCGGTCAGCACCAGGCCGCGCGCGTGCCGATGAAACAGCGAGACCTTCAGCTCCTTCTCCAGGGCCGAGACCTGCCGGCTCACCGCCGATTGGCTCATGCGCAACGATTCGCCGGCATGGGTGAAACTGCCGGCCTCGGCGGCGGCATGAAAGATGCGGAGCTTGTCCCAGTCCATGGGCGCGGTTTTTCGGATTGCGAGTGACGGATGTCGTTGTCTATTCGGCGGCCGCGGCGATGTTCTCCAGCTTAGCCAAATAGCGCTCGGCCTCAAGCGCGGCCATACAACCCATGCCCGCCGCGGTTACGGCCTGGCGGAAGACTTCGTCCTTGACGTCGCCGGCGGCGAAGACACCTGGGATGGAGGTGCGCGTAGAATCCGGGGCGGTGATGAGATAGCCCGACTTGTTCGCTTCCAGCTTGCCCTTGAAGAGCTCGGTCGCAGGTACGTGGCCGATCGCCACGAACACGCCGTCGACCTTCAGTTCCGAGCTCGAGCCGGTCTTGACATTCTTGAGCCGCACGCCGGTCACCGTCCTGGGCGTCTCACCCCCGAGCACCTCGTCGACGACGGTGTCCCAGACGACGGAGATCTTCGCGTTCTTGAAGAGCCGCTCCTGCATGATTTTCTCGGCGCGAAATGCGTTGCGCCGATGCACGATCGTCACCTTCTTGGCGAAGTTGGTGAGGAACAGCGCCTCCTCCACCGCCGTGTTGCCGCCGCCGACGACCAGCACCTCCTTGCCCTTGAAGAAGAAGCCGTCGCAGGTAGCGCAGGCGGACACGCCGTAGCCCTTGAATTTCTCCTCGGATTGGATGCCGAGCCAGCGGGCCTGTGCCCCGGTGGCGATGATCAGGGCGTCGCACGTGTAGGTGTCGCCCGAATCTCCCTCGAGCCGGAATGGGCGCCGGCTCAAATCGACACTGGAGATGTGGTCCATCACCAGCTCGGTGCCGACGTGCTCGGCCTGGGCCTGCATCTGCTCCATGAGCCAGGGCCCCTGCACGACCTCGGCAAAGCCCGGATAGTTCTCGACGTCGGTGGTGATCGTCATCTGCCCACCGGGCTGACTGCCCTGGATCACGAGCGGCTTGAGCATTGCGCGCGCTGCATAGATCGCAGCCGTGTACCCAGCTGGTCCCGAGCCCAGGATGATCACTTTGGCATGCTTGTTCGTCATGGCAGGTGGTCGGCGCTTGGAAGGATCGGGAACGAAGCCTGAACCGATATGGGGAGGCTATAGAGCCGCTGCAACGCTCAGGTCAATGCATCATCCGGCCACAGGAGCACCAGCAGCCCACAATCCCCGCTTAGATCAGCTTCAAGCCCTTGAAACTGGCATGCCCATGCCGGCCGACGATGATGTGATCGTGCACGCTGACACCAAGGGGCTTGGCCGCGCTGACGATCTCTCTGGTCATGTCGATGTCGGCGCGTGAAGGCCTGGGGTCGCCGGAGGGGTGGTTGTGGACCAGAATTATGGCACTGGCCGACAGCTCGAGCGCGCGCTTGACCACCTCGCGCACGTAGACGGGCGTGTGGTCGACCGTGCCCCGCTGCTGCACCTCGTCGGCAATCAGCTGGTTCTTCTTGTCGAGAAACAGGATGCGGAACTGCTCGCTGGCCTCGAAGCCCATCGCCGCCCGGCAGTAGTCGAGCACCGCATTCCAGCTCATGAGCACCGGCCGCTGCATGATGCCGCCCTGCATCAGGCGCAGCGCACAGGCGCGCACCAGCTTTAGCTGCGTCACGGCGGCGTCGCCGACACCCTTGACCTCCTTGAGGCGAAGCGGGGGCGCGTTGATCACCTCGGCAAACGAGCCGAAGCGCTCGATCAGCCGCTTGGCCACGGGCTTGGTATCGCGGCGTGGTATCGCGTTGAAGAGGACGAGCTCGAGCAGCTCGTAGTCGGGCAGGGCCTCGGGGCCGGCGGTGAAGCGATCCTTCAGGCGCTGGCGGTGCCCGGCGCGCAGATCGCTGTCCGGGAACAGCGAGGTCTGTCCAGGGCCGGTGCCGCGGTCCTTGAGGCCACCGCTCATCGCCCCCCCTTGCGGCGCTCCAGTCAGGAGTGGTTGTAAGGCGGCTTGTGAAACCCACCCGGCGAGATCGTGAACACCCGACACCCCGTCTCCGTGACGCCGACCGTGTGCTCGAACTGGGCGGACAGCTCACGGTCGCGTGTCACCGCGGTCCAGCCGTCGGGCAGGATCTTCACGTGCGGCTTGCCGAGGTTGATCATCGGCTCGATGGTGAAAAGCATGCCGGGCTCGAGCGCGACGCCGTCGCCCGGCTCGCCATAGTGCAGGATGTTGGGCCGGTCGTGGAACACGCGGCCGAGCCCGTGGCCGCAGAAGTCCCGCACCACCCCGCAGCGCTCGCGCTCGGCGAAGTTCTGGATGGCTGCACCGATGTGGCCGGTGGTGTTGCCGGGCTTCGCGGCGGCGACGCCGCGCATGAGCGCCTCGTAGGTCACCTCGATCAGCCGCTCGGCGCGCCGCGAGATGTGGCCGACCGCAAACATGCGGCTCGTGTCGCCGTGCCAGCCATCGAGGATCAGGGTCACGTCGATGTTGACGATGTCCCCCTCCTTGAGCGGCTTGGGGTTCGGGATGCCATGGCACACGACGTGGTTGACGGAGGTGCAGATAGCCTTCGGGAAGCCGCGGTAGTTGAGCGGTGCCGGAATGGCGCCATGGCTGCAGGCGAATTCGACGACCAGATCGTCGAGCCGTTCGGTCGTGACGCCAGGCTTGACGTGCGGGACCAGCATGTCCAGTGCGGCGGCGGCAAGCTGCCCAGCCCTGTACATGCCCTCGAAAGCCTCGCGGCCATGGAGCTTGATCTTGGTGTCGCGCGGCTGGGAGCGAAAGACGTCGAGGTTGTTCATGAGGTGCCGGGGCAAACCTTGCTGCACGTGCGTCCTGAAGGGAATTTAGTGCAAATGCGCGCCCGCGCAACTTGTGGCATGCTGGGCAAAAGCGAACAAGGGAGGTCGCAATGTCAAAACCCATCCTTTACGGGGCGCTCGCTGCTTTATCGGCTGTGGCGGTTGCCTCGGGGCAAGCGCAGGCACAGGCCCTTCCGGGCTGGAAGATCGTCGACATCTGCGCCGTGGAGAGTGCCCCGGGCCAGTGTGCGGCCTTTGAGGGCGTGGCGCTCAGGGCGGTGAGCGCAAGCTGGCCGTTCGTGCTCGATCCGATCAAGAAGACCTGCCTCGGGCAGGCGAAATCGCCGCCAGATCAGAGCTGGCGCCTGCTGGCCGACTGCCTCGACGAGGAGACCCGCAAAGCGCTGGACGCGATCGCAATCCACACGTCTACAACGCCGGCAGAGCCGGTGCCGCCACCTGCTATGGCGATGCCTACCCCGCCACCGCCTCCCACCGAGGCACCGCCGTCGCTGCGACAGTAGCGCTCGTCTGCGGCTTCGCTTTCCATACGATACGCTCGCCGAGCAGGACAAGGTGCTCCCGGCGAGCACGCCCAACAGCCACCAATTGCTTGCCATCGCGGGGCAGCCAAAGTCGTTAACGCCTAGTTAACGACTGGGGCTTATCTTGTCCCGTTCAAGTATTGTCGCTTGGTATTGGGCAGAAACACGAACTGCAAACAGAGAGAGATAGAGGACATGGCAAAGACAGCGAAGAAGAAGGCCGCTAGGCCTGCCGTAAAGAAGACTGCGACGAAGCGTTCGGGCAGCGCTCGCCGCAAGTCGACGGCAAAGCCGCGCAGCACGCGCAAGCCGAAGGCTCGCCGCAAGGCCGCCGCGTAACTGCGTGGTGCACTTTCTGAGTGCCGGTAAAGCATCGGCCGGACGATCGCAAACAGCGATCGCCCGGCCGATGTCATTTATTCGCACCGGCGCCGTTCAATAATTTTTCGAGCCGATTGCAATCTCGATCGCGCGAAAAAGCGGCAGCCGAACCCCCCGCGCATACTTTTCCATCGCCCAAGCCTGAACAAATGCAGCTCACGGTGATTGCAGCTACCGTTGGCACCGATGTCGGATGTCACACAGGAAGCGCGGGCATCGATGCGAAAAAAAACTGAACTCGGTCGCGCAATGCGCTGTGAATCCTATAGAATTGTGGGCTTGCAGCAACACCGCGGTTTGAAAGATCGAATTTCGCGAGCTTAATCGGCTATTTACTATCAACAAATCACGCGAATTTGCTCACTGTTCTCGAGTTCGAACTGATTCGAACGAGAGAGAGCAAAGAGAGAAGGAATAGACAATGGCCAAGGCAGCAGTGAAAGCGAAGGCAAAGAAGAAGACGGCGAAGAAGCCGGCCGCCAAGAAGCGCGCCGCCAAGCGGCGTTGAGCTGGCGGGGAGTTGGTCCGGCGCCGGCTCGGGCTGGGCACCTGGGCAGAGCAGCGGACCTCACCCTCAGATGAGCCTTCAGTTTCGGGGTCGGAGATCGCCATGGCGTCTCCGGCCTCAAACTTTTCGGAGTATCCCTCGTCTTATTCCGGAAGACGGCAGACTGCCTCGATATTATGTCCATCAGGGTCGAGGACGAAGGCGCCATAGTAATCGGGATGGTAGTGCGGCCGCAGGCCCGGCGCTCCATTGTCTTTCGCCCCCGCCTTCAGCGCCGCGTCGTAGAACGCCCGCACGGCGGCCCGAGTCTTGGCGGCGAACGCAATATGCATCCGGCCGCTGATGGGCGAGCCGGTGCCGATCCAGAATTTTGGTCTCCCCTCGGCGCCGAAGCCGGCCTGCCCGCCCCCACCGGTCTGCTCGGCCGGGACTTCCATGACGAGGCCGTAGCCCAGCGGTGACAGGGCGCTCTGGTAGAATTTCTTCGAGCGGGCAAAATCCGCGACCGGAAAGCCGATGTGATCGAGCATGGCACGCACCCCTTTTTGCCGATTAGGTGAGGCCGCCTGTCACTGCGCCCGTTCCCGTCCGAACCCCCATGTCAGACCCGGCGCTCGAGCATCAGCTTTTTCAGCTCGGCGATAGCTTTGGCGGGGTTCAGGCCCTTGGGGCAGGCCTTGGCGCAGTTGAGAATCGTGTGGCAGCGATAGAGCCGGAAGGGATCCTCCAGATTGTCCAGGCGCTCGCCGGTCGCCTCGTCTCGACTGTCGATCACCCAGCGATAGGCCTGCAGGAGGACGGCCGGGCCCAGGTAGCGATCGTCGTTCCACCAATAGCTCGGGCAAGATGTCGAGCAGCAGGCGCACAAAATGCACTCGTAGAGGCCGTCGAGCTTCTCGCGGTCATCCTTGTCCTGCCGCCATTCCTTTGGCGGTGTCGGCGACGAGGTCTTGAGCCAGGGCTCGATCGACTGCAGCTGGGCGTAGAAATTGGTCATGTCTGGCACGAGGTCCTTGACCACGCGCATGTGTGGGAGCGGGTAGATTTTGACCGGTCCCGACACCTCGTCGATGGTCTTGAGGCAGGCCAAACCGTTGGCGCCGTCGATGTTCATCGAGCAGGAGCCGCAGATACCTTCGCGGCAGGACCGCCGGAAGGTCAGCGACGCGTCGATCTCGTTCTTGATCTTGATGAGCGCGTCGAGAATCATTGGACCGCACGCCTTGAGATCGATCCAATAGGTATCGATCCGCGGGTTCTGGGCATCGTCCGGGTTCCAGCGGTAGACGCGGAACTCCTTCCAACCCTTGCGCGATTGCGGCTTGTTCCACGTCTTGCCGGTCTTGATCGTGGAATTGCGCGGCAGTGTGAGCTGGACCATGGAGGATTTTTCTCGCGGTAGGCGGTGCGACGGGTAACTGTCGTATCTCGCGGCGGGCCGTGTCAACGGCGGCGGTGACGCGGTAGTGCAGGTCCTCTCACTCGGCCTCACCAACAGCGAGCTGAAGGGCTACCCCTGGGGCGGGGCAGCGCGCGCGGTCAGCATCGGCTCCTCCACAGATTTGCGGGCGGTGCCCGGGGCGGGATGCGCGCCGGCCTGCTCCGCGGCCAGGCCTGGGCCGCGATCGGTCGTGTAGAAGTCGCCGAGCACGAGCACGTCCATCCCGCTCTGGAGATAGCAGGCTATGGCTTCCTCCGGCCGGGCGACGATCGGCTCGCTGCGGTTGAAGCTGGTGTTGAGCAGCACCGGCACGCCCGTGAGGCGGCCAAACGCCTCGATCAGGCCCCAGTATCTCGGGTTGGCGGAGCGCTCCACCGTCTGGATGCGGCCCGTGCCGTCCACGTGCACGGCAGCCGGAATGACGGAGCGCTTGTCCGCCCGCACGCGCGGCGCCAGCGTCATGAACGGGTCGGGCTGGTCGATCTCGAAGAACTCCGCCGATCGCTCGAGCAGCACGGCCGGGGCGAACGGACGGAAGCTCTCACGCTTCTTCACTTTTGCATTGAGCACGTTGCGCATCTCGGCCCGGCGCGGGTCGGCCAGGATCGAGCGGTTGCCGAGCGCTCGCGGCCCCATCTCGAATCGACCCTGGAACCAGCCGACGATCTTGCCGTCCGCCAGGTCCTGCGCCACGCGGAGCAACAGCGCAGGCTCGGCAAGGCGCTGGTAGCGCAATCCGGCGGCCGCCAGCGCATGCTCGATCTGGTCGTCGTTGTAGGCCCGGCCGTAGAAGGGATGCGTCAGCTCGAAGCTGCGCCGATGCCCCAGCGTCTGGTGATAGTGCCACAGCGCACTGCCGAGCGGCGCCCCGGTATCGGAGGCGCAGGGCGGCACCCAGATGCGCCGCACGTCGGTGTGCTCCAGGATCTTGCCGTTGGCCACGCAATTGAGCGCCACCCCGCCAACCATGCAGAGGTCGCGTTGCGGGAAACGTCTCAATAGGGCGCGCACGACATGCACGATCACCTCTTCGGTGACGGCCTGCAGAGCGAAGGCCAGATCGCGATGCTGGTCGGTGATCGGCTCGTGGGGCTCCCGCTGCGGCCCGAAAGCCTGGATGAACTTTCGCCGCATGGGGCGCAGTTGAGCGAACGCGTCGTAGCTGAAATAGGACATGTCGACGGCGTAGCCGCCGTCCGAGGTCGGGCGGATCACGTCGCGGAAGCGCTCCACGTAGGTGTCCTCGCCGAACGCGGCGAGCGCCATCACTTTGCCCTCGTCGCCGAAGCCGGCAAAGCCCAGATGCTGGGTGACGAAGGTGTAGACGAGGCCAGCCGAGTTGAAGATGCCGGTCGACCAGTGGCGTTCGAGGGCGTTGCCGCGACCCACATAGGCGCTGCTGGACGCGTCGTCCCCGTACCCGTCCATCACCAGCACCAGCGCTTCCTCGAAGGGGAGGCGAAGAACATGGCTGCGTGAGAATCGTGGTGGCCGACATTGACGATCGGCGGCAGCGCCACGTTGCCGAAACGCTCCCGCAGGCCCCGCGCCAGGTAGGCGTTGAGCAGCATGATCTGGTTCTGCTGCGAATCGTGGGCGCTCGGGAACAGGAGCATGAGGCTCAGGGGGAAACGGCCCGTGAGCATCCGCAGCGCGCTTTTGCGCAGCTGCCGCTGGTTCCAGGGTGTGGTGACGACGTCGATGCCGGCAATGTCGAGCCCCAGATCCTCGACGGCGGCAGCCAGCGAGAACTTGGGAAACTTCTTGGTTTTCTTGCTGCGGTTGAAGCGCTCTTCCTCGAGCACCAGCTGCGGCGTGCCATTCGCGAGCACAGCCAGCCCGCTGTCATGCGTCTTGGCTACGATTCCAAGGATTCTCACGGCTCGACCCCCACGACGTCCGGCCGCCGCCGGGCTGCCGAATGCAGCGCATCAAAGGGGCGTCTAGACTGAGGATCGCCAACCTCAGCGTGATGCGCCCGTGAATTTGAACGCGGCAGCAGCAAGCCGATCCTCCGGACCGCGGTCCTCATGCGGCTCAATCATGCTTGCCGTGGCAGTGCTTGTATTTCTTGCCCGAGCCGCAGGGGCAGGCAGCGTTGCGCGCAACCTTGCCCCAGGTCGAGGGGTCCTTTGGGTTGAGCGCCCCGGCGGCCCGCCTTGTCTGAACGGGCGCGCGTCGCTCGGAGGCGGCGGCCGTCTCGGGCCGGCTCGCGGCCGCCAGGGCCGCATCGGCCATGGCAAGCTCGTCCTCGCCGGTAAAGGGATCGATGTGGTGCGCCTGCATCGGCGGCAGCTCGACCTCCTCCATGGCAGGCTCTTCCTCGGCCGGCATGCCCTGGATGTGCATGAGCTGCCCCGTGACCGCCTCGCGCAGGTTGGCGAGCATGGTCTCGAACAGGTGGAAGCCTTCCGACTTGTATTCGTTGAGGGGATCGCGCTGGCCGTAGCTGCGGAAGCCGATCACCTGGCGCAGGTGCTCCAATGTGACGAGGTGCTCGCGCCAAAGGTGGTCGAGCGTCTGCAGCAGCACCATCTTCTCGATCTGCCGCATGACCTCGGGGCCGAACTCCGCTTCCTTGGCCCTGACCTTGTCCTCGATCTCCTTGGTCAGCCTTTCGGTGATCTCCTCCTCGGCGATGCCTTCCTCGGTTGCCCATTGGTCGACGGGTAGATCGAGCCCGAAGATGCGGGCGATCTCGGTCTTGAGCTCCGTCCGTGTTCCACTGCTCGGCGTAGGCGTTGGGCGGGATGCACTCGGCGACCAGCTCCTGCACCACTTGGCTGCGCAGGTCCGTCACCGTGTCGCTCACATCGTCGCGACCCATGATGTCGATGCGATGCTCGAAGATCACCTTGCGCTGATCGTTCATCACGTCGTCGTACTTGAGCACGTACTTGCGCGAGTTGAAGTTGCGCGCCTCGACCTTCTGCTGCGCCTTCTCCAGAGCCTTGTTGATCCAGGGGTGAGTGATGGCCTCGCCTTCCTGCAGGCCGAGCTTCTGCAACACCCCGTCCATGCGGTCGGAGCCGAAGATGCGCATCAGATCGTCTTCGAGCGACAGATAGAACTTGGAGCGGCCGGGGTCGCCCTGGCGGCCGGAGCGGCCGCGCAGCTGGTTGTCGATGCGCCGGCTCTCGTGACGCTCGGTGCCGAGCACGTAGAGGCCACCGGCGTCGACCGCCTTCTGCTTCTTGACAGCGACGTCCGCCTGGATCTCGGCGCAATGCGCTCGGATGTCGCTGAACGTCTGGACGATGCCGGCGCGCTTGGCGGCGAGGTCGGCGTCACCGGGCGCGCGCCCGGCTGCCTTCTCGCGCTCGGCCCAGGCGCCGCAGTGCTCGCTCATGAAGCGAAACAACGTCTCGTTGATGGCGCCCAGACTGGCGTCCCTCTCCCACCGGCGGGCTTCCTCGCGCAAGCGCGCGTCCGTCCAGCTCTGCAGTCCGCTCGGTATCGCGACCGTTGTGCCGCCCGGTCTGCGCTTTGGCATACTCCCGTGGCGAGCTCGGCACGTTTCTCCGCTACGGGGCGGCGCTCGGCCTCCATGGCCTGCCGCCTCTTGACGATCTCCTTGGGGCTGGGCTCGCGGCTGCCGTCGGATTGCTCCTTGACCCAGGCGGCAAGTTTGCCGTCCAGCCATTCGTTGAGGCGGCCGTCGATCCATTCGTCGCCGGCATTGAGAATGTCGTCGACCCACTGCCGCACGGCCTCCGTGCTCTCGCCGGCATCGTACACGGCGCCCATGCGGCCGGCCTCGATCTCCTCCATCAGCCAGTCGCGGGCGCGGTAGCGATCGTTGCCGCCGAGCTGGATGTCGGTGCCGCGACCCGCCATGTTGGTGGCGATCGTCACGGCGCCGGGAATGCCGGCCTGGGCGATGATGTGCGCCTCCTGCTCGTGGAAGCGGGCGTTGAGCACCTGGTGGGGGATCGGGTCGCCGCTGTTCTTGCGGGCGAGATCGACGAGATGGTCGCCGATCTCGTTGAGCTGGGCCTTGAGCTCGTCCTCCTTGCCAGGCTTCAGGCTGTCGGCCTGCTTCTTCATGTATTGGCCGAGCTCGCGGATGTACTTGCGGTCCTTCAGCAGGCCCGAGAGCGTCTCCGACTTCTCGATCGATACCGTGCCGACCAGGATCGGCTGGCCGCGGCGGTGGCAATCGGCGATCTCGGCAACGATGGCGCGGCTCTTCTCCTTGACGGTGCGGTAGACCTCGTCGTGCTCGTCGGTGCGGTCGACCGACCTGTTGGTCGGGATCTCGAGCACGTCGAGCCTGTAGATGTCGAGGAACTCGTTGGCCTCGGTCGCGGCCGTGCCGGTCATGCCGGCGAGCTTGGCATAGAGGCGAAAGTAGTTCTGGAAGGTGATGGAGGCGAGCGTCTGGTTCTCGGGCTGGATGGCGACGTGCTCCTTGGCCTCCAGCGCCTGATGCAGGCCTTCCGAATAGCGACGGCCCTGCATCATGCGGCCGGTGAACTCGTCGATTATGACGACCTCGCCGCCCTTGACGATGTAGTCGCGGTCGCGCTGGAACAGCTTGTGGGCCTTCAGCGCCTGGCTGGCGTGATGCACCACCGTGACGTTCTCGATGTCGAAGAGCGAGGCTCCCTTGAGAAGATCCTTCTCCTTCAGCAGCTCTTCCAGGCGCTCGTTGCCGGCCTCGGTGAAAGAGGCCTGGCGCTGCTTCTCGTCGAGCTCCACCAGACCTTGGGTCTTGAGCAGCTCCTTGAGCTGCTCTTTGCCGTGCGTCTTCTCCAGATCGCGCTCGATCGCGTCGGCTTCCGCCACCAGGCCCATCATCAGCTCGTCGACGGCGGTATAGAGATCGGCGCGATCCTCGATCGCTCCCGAGATAATGAGCGGCGTGCGCGCCTCGTCGATCAGGATCGAGTCGACCTCGTCGACGATGGCGTAGTGGTGCCCGCGCTGCACCATCTCGGGCGCGCTCATCTTCATGTTGTCGCGCAGGTAGTCGAAGCCCAGCTCGTTGTTGGTGCCGTAGGTGACATCGCAGGCGTATTGCGCGCGGCGCTGGTCGTCGTCGAGCTCGTGCACGATGACGCCGACGCTGAGCCCCAGGAATTTGTAGATGCGGCCCATCCATTCGGCGTCGCGCTTGGCGAGGTAGTCGTTGACGGTGACGACGTGCACGCCCTTGCCCGCAAGCGCGTTGAGGTAGACGGGAAGCGTGGCGACCAGCGTCTTGCCTTCGCCGGTCTTCATCTCGGAGATCTTGCCCTGGTGCAGCACCATGCCGCCGATCAGCTGCACGTCGAAATGCCGCTGGCCAAGCGTGCGCTTGGCGGCCTCGCGCACGGTGGCAAAGGCCGGTACCAGCAGGCTGTCCAGCGGCTCCCCGTCAGCCAGCTGCTTGCGGAAGGCCTCGGTGCGGGCTCTCAGCTCCGCGTCGGTTAGGCCCTCGAGCTCCGGCTCCAGCTCATTGATCGCCTCGACGGTGGGGCGGAAGGACTTGAGCTTGCGATCGTTCGAGGTTCCAAAGACCTTGGCCGCAATGGTGCCGATAGACAGCATGCCAGCGATTCCTCACATTCTCGCGTCAGGGTACCGGGAGCCGGGAACGAGCAGACCATTGCACTTGCGCCGGCAACGCCATCCCCGTAGCGGGCCGCAGAGCCGGACCAGGGAGGTGCCCGCAAGCCTCGATCTCGGTGCAGGAAATACGCGAACCCGCGCGAGGAAGCGCCTTGCGACTGGCCGGTCCCGCCGAGCCCATCTTGAGATAAGGACCCCTACCCCCATTGTCAACGAAGGATAGCCTGCCGCGGCGCTCGGGCTTGTTGCATGACGCAATCGTAACTTTGCCCTGCCGGGGCGCCAGCGCTATTGAGAGCGCTCGGCCGTGCCCATCGGCCGGCGTCCACAGCACAAGGAAACGAACCACGTGAGCTCTGCGCATCGGCTTCTGGCGGCAGTTGCCGCCCTCTTTCTCCTGCTCGGCGGTTCTGACGGCCAACGCGCAGGACAAGGTGATCGCCAAGGTCAACGGCAAGACCATCACCGAGGCTGACATGCGGCTCGCCGAGGCCGAGATCGGCAGCGACTTGGGTTCGTTGCCGCCAGCCACCCGGCGACGCGTCCTGGTCGAGTTCCTGATCGAGAACCAGCTCTTTGCCGATGCAGCCGAGGGCCAGAAGCTCGCCTCCGGGGCGGCCTTCAACGAGCGCATGCAGTACTGGCGCCGCCGGGCGCTACGCGACTCCTACTTCGAGACGACCGTCAAAGGCACGATCAGCGATGCCGACGCACGGAAATTCTACGACGCCCAGGTCGGCGGCAAGGCGTCCGAGGAAGAGGTGCGCGCCCGCCACATTCTGGTCGAAAGCAAGGAGAAGGCACGCGAGGTCTTCGAGAAGCTGGCGCATGGCTCGGATTTCGCCGCGCTGGCCAAGGAATACTCCAAGGATCCCGGCTCGAAGGATCAGGGCGGGGAACTTGGCTTCTTCGCGCGCGGCCAGATGGTGCCGCAGTTCGAGGAAGCCGCGTTCAAGCTGCAGAAAGGAGAGGTGAGCGAGCCTTTTCAGAGCCAGTTCGGCTGGCACATCATACGGGTCGACGAGCGCAGGCAGCGCGCCGCACCTCCCTTCGAGGCGGTCAAGGAACGGCTCGTGGCGGCCATGATCCACAAGAAGGCGCAGCAGATTGCCGGGGACTTGAGAGGCAAGGCGCAGATCGAGTACATCGATCCGGAGATCAAGAGTTCGGTGGAGAGCGAGCGCGCCGCCGGACAGCCCAAGCGATAGCGCTGGCGGCGGACCGGGCGTGAGGAGGGTGGAATGGCCAAAGCGGGGTCGAAGGCCTCACCGTTCGCGCCTGCGCGGCTTCCCGAGATGCCGGTCGTTCCGGGGGTGAGGCTTGCGGCCTGCGAGGCCGGCATCCGCTACGAGGGACGCACCGATCTCATGCTGGCAGCGCTGGATCGGGGGACGACGGTTGCAGGCGTGCTGACCCGCTCCAAGACCTGCTCGGCCCCGGTGTTGTGGTGCCGGGAGAGCCTCGAGGCGGGCAAGGCGCGTGCTCTGGTTGTCAACTCCGGCAACGCTAATGCCTTCACCGGCAAGAAGGGCAGCGAGGCGACCCGCATGACTGCCGAGGCTGCCGCCAGGGCGGTCGGCTGCAGCGCCAGCGAAGTCTTCGTCTCCTCGACGGGCGTGATCGGCGAGCCGCTCGAGGCGGGGAAGTTCACGCATCTCCTGGCCGGGCTGGCCACCTCGGCCAAGCCCGACGCGTGGCACGTTGCGGCTCGCGCCATCATGACCACGGATACGTTTCCAAAGCTCGCAACGCGCACGGTGCGGCTGGGCTCGGCCGAGGTCGTCATCAATGGCTTCGCCAAGGGTGCGGGCATGATCGCGCCCGACCTCGCCACCATGCTGGTCTACATCTTCACCGATGCAGAGGTGAGCCACCCGGCTCTGCAGGCGATGCTGGCAGCCGGCGCGGACAAGACCTTCAACTGCATCACCATCGACAGCGATACCTCGACCAGCGACACGGTGCTGCTGTTTGCCACCGGCGCGGCTGCCGCACGTGGGGCGGCGCGAATCGACAGCGCGACCAGTCCCGAGGCCCGCGCCTTTGCCGGCGCCTTGCACGATTTGATGCATGAGCTGGCGCTTCTGGTGGTCAAGGACGGCGAGGGCCTGAGCAAATTCGTGACGATCGACGTGACCGGTGCCGAGAGCGATGCCGCAGCCCGGCGCATCGGCTTTGCGATCGCCAACTCGCCCCTGGTCAAGACGGCGATCGCGGGCTGCGACCCCAATTGGGGGCGCGTGGTGATGGCGGTGGGCAAATCCGGCGAGGCCGCCGACCGCGACCGGTTGTCCATCACCTACGGCGACATCCTCGTGGCCAAGGAGGGCGAGCGCGCCGACAGCTACGACGAGAAGACGGTGGCCCGCTACATGGAAGGCAGCGAGATCCGCATCGGCGTCGACCTGGGGCTCGCTGCCGGCAAGGCCACGGTGTGGACCTGCGACCTCACCCACGACTACATCTCGATCAACGCCGACTACCGCAGCTGAAGGATCGGGAGGTGAGGGGGTCAGACCCCTCGCAACTTCGCTTTCGTGAAGCTGCAACCGATCGGCGAGGGGTCTGACCCCCTGGCAATTTGCGCATCGTTAACGTCTACGAGCGTTAACAACGCGGTGTGGTGAGACGTTAACGGTCGCCGGCTAGCGTGGAGGCAAGCATGGGCCCGGGACTACTTCTTGTCGCGGCCTGCGCGCTGATCGACGCCGACGGGCGTGTGCTGCTGGCAAAGCGTCCTCCGGGACGGCCGCTTGCGGGACTGTGGGAGTTCCCAGGCGGTAAAGTGGAACCGGGCGAGACACCGGAAGCGGCCCTGGTCCGCGAGCTCGACGAGGAGCTTGGGATCACGGTTGCGCCCAAGTGTCTGGCACCATTCACCTTCGCCAGCCATGCCTACGAGGCGTTTCATCTGCTGATGCCCCTCTACCTGTGTCGCAAATGGGAGGGCGAGATGACGGCGAGGCAGGGGCAGGAGCTGGCTTGGGTGCGCGCGAAACGGCTTGCGGACTACGAGATGCCGCCGGCGGACGAGCCACTTAGGGCGATGTTGCGAGATTTGCTGTAAGCATCTCGCGGCTGCGATCGGGAGAGTTGCCAATGTTGCGCGTCCTTGGGCCTTTGGGCCCTTTTGCGCAGGATCAGCGTGGTGCCACGTCCATCGAATACGGGCTGATTGCCTTGCTGGTCGCCGTGGGCATGCTGGTCGGGCTGAGGGCGCTGGGTGAGAGCAATTCCGCCAGCTGGAACAACACGTCCACCAAGATCACCAGCGCCATGAAGGAGAGCGGCAAGTAGCATCAGCGGCCGCGCGGCGGCAGCGGCACGGCTTTGTCGCCGGCGGGCAGCTCTGCCGTGCCCAGCGCATCGGCCAGACGCATCCTTGCCGCTCCAGGCCGAAGCGGCTGCTGCTGGCTCTCGTGCGGCGCCCAGGCCGTGAGCGTGATGATCTCGAACGTGGCCCGCACGCGGCCGTCAGGCAAGCCAAAGCGCTCGCGATAGATCTCGAGCGCGCGCCGCAATGTATTGCGCCCGAGCGGCGCTCGGCGGCGGCGCGTTCAGCGCGTTGGCCGCGCCCATCGCTCGCAGCTCGCGCATCAGCGCCAGCGGGTCGGCGTAGGTGACGACGATCCGGTCGGCATCGACCACCGGCAGCGCGAACTTGGCCCGCTGCAGCAGCGCGCCCAGGTCGGCCACGTCGGCGAACGGGGCCACGCGCGGGCTGGCGCCGCCTGCTGTCTCCTCCTCCGCCGCGATGAAGGCGTGCCGCAGCTCGACCAGCGTATCGCCGCCGAGCAGCGCGGCCAGCAGCAGGCCGTCGGGCTTCAAGGCGCGGCGGATCTGCACCAGCGTGCCGGGCAGGTCGTTGACGAGGTGCAGGGCGAGACCGGACACGACCAGGTCGAGCGACTGGTCACGGAAGGGCAAAGCCTCCGCATCGGCCCGCACCCGCAGCCCCCCGCACTGCGCCAGCAGACGCGGGGCGGCTTCCGCGTCGATTACGTGCTCCACTTCCCCGACTTGCCGCAGCCGGCGCCCGATGAGGCCGTGGTAGGCACCGAGGTTGACGGCCAGCGGAAAGCAGCGATGGACCGCCGACAGCCGCTCGGCGAAATCGTCGGCGACGCGCGCAAGCAGAAAATCGTGGCGGCCCGCGTCGGCTGCCGCCCGGTCGCGCCGGCGCAAGAGCAGCGCGCGGTCGAAGATGTCGGGATTTGAGGTCACACGAGCAAAGTAAGGGTGGGTGCGAGGCCGATCAACATCGGCCTGCTACCGGCCCCTGCCGGCCCCGTCGATTGGGCACACGACAAGCCCCGGCAGAGCGGCGTACAGTCCTGCAATGACCGCGTACGATCTGCATGGATCTGGTCCCGAAGGGCAGCTGGTTGCGGCGCTGCGCCGGACGCTGGCGGCTTGCGCCGATATCGTCGTGCCCCCCTGCTGCCTGCTGTGTCGCACGCCGCTCAACGCCCATCACCTCGTGTGCGGGGCCTGCTGGCGGGAGGTGCGGTTCATACGCCCACCTTTGTGCGACGTGATGGGCCTGCCGCTGCCCTTCGATACCGGCGAGCGCATGGTGTCGGCGGCCGCTCTGGCGCGGCCGCCGGCCTATGACCGAGCCCGCGCCGTGGCCCACTTCTCGGGCTCGATCCGCGCGCTGATACACCAATTCAAGTACGCAGACCGGCACGATGCCCGTTCGCTGTTCGGGCGCTGGCTGGCCGAGGCGGGACGGGACCTGCTGGCGGAGGCTGACGTGATCGTGCCCGTGCCGCTGACGCGCTGGCGGCTGCTGACGCGCCGGTTCAACCAGTCTGCAGTTCTCGCCCAGGAGTTGTCGCGGCAAAGCGGCGTGGCCGTCGACCCGCACCTGCTGCGCCGGATTGCGCTTCAAGAAGGCCCAGGTGGGCCTCACCCACGACCAGCGCCGGCGCAACGTGGCGGGCGCCTTCAGCGTCCCGCGCAACCGGCGGCGGAAAGCCATCGGACGCCGCGTGCTGCTCATAGACGACGTGATCACGACAGGGGCAACCGTCGAGGCCTGCGCCCGCGCGCTCAAGCGGGCCGGGGCGGCCCGCGTGGACGTGCTCGCCCTGGCTATGGTCACAAACGAGGCAATGGCCACCGCGTGAGCCTGACGGATTGGGCCGAGACTGCTCGGTCCGCTCCTGGGAGTTAATCGACAAGCAACGGGCTTGCGGCAGGACCGCGCCCAGCACCTATGCGCCGCGGTGACGAAGCATTACATTGCTGCGGCCGCGAACGGTGCTTGGGGAGTCCGCCAACCGATGCCAGACCCGAAGATTGGGCAATTCCGCGCCGGCCTCGTGCAGATGTGCGCGGGCCGCAGCGTCGAGCGCAACTTGGCGGAGGCCGGTGCGCTGATCCGCGAGGCGGCCCGGCAGGGCGCCCAGTACGTGCAGACGCCCGAGATCACCACCCTGATGGAGCCCGAGCGCACGCGCCTGTTCGCGGCGGTCCGGCCCGAGGACGGCAACCCGGCAATTGCCCACTTCCGCAGCCTAGCCCGCGAGCTCGGCTTATGGTTGCACGTGGGCTCCATGGCCGTATTGCTTCCCAACGGCAAGATCGCCAACCGCGCCTTGCTGATCTCGCCCAAGGGAGAGATCGAGGCTCGCTTCGACAAGATCCACATGTTCGACGTCGACCTGCCGGGCGGCGAAAGCTACCGCGAATCCAAGAACTACCAGTCCGGCGACATGGCGGTGTTGGCCGACCTGCCATGGGGCACGCTCGGCATCACGGTGTGCTATGATCTGCGCTTCCCCCATCTCTACCGGGCACTCGCCAAGGCAGGCGCGGATTTCCTGGCCATCCCGTCGGCTTTCACCAGACCCACCGGGGCGGCGCATTGGCATGTCCTGATGCGCGCCCGCGCCATCGAGAACGGCTGCTTCGTCCTGGCGGCGGCCCAGGCCGGCAAGCACGAGAGCGGTCGGGAGACCTATGGCCACAGCGTGATCGTGGCGCCCTGGGGCGAGATCCTGGCCGAGGCCGACGGCATTCACCCCACAGTCATCGTTGCCGATATTCAATCTAGCCTGGTGCAGCAGGCGCGCCAGCGGGTCCCTTCGCTGCAGCATGATCGGCCGTTCCAGGTCGTCCACGCCCAAGCGATGCGGGCAAAGGAAGCTTCATGATTCTCTATCGGCTCAAATGCAAGAAGGGCCATGAGTTCGAGGCCTGGTTTGCCAGCGGCGTCGCCTTCGAAAAACAGGAGAACGCGCGGACTGCTCTCGTGCCCGAACTGCGGCACCACGAAGGTGTCAAAGGCGCCGATGGCGCCGAGCATCTCCAAGCGCACCAAGGCGCGACCTGTTGCCAGCAGCCCCGAGGAGTCGGCGCCTGAGACGCGGCAAGAGCCGATCAGGCAGCCCGCCAAGCCGGAGACGCAGCGTGTCGCCGCGCATCGCGAGCTTGCCGCCGCGATGCGCAAGCTGCGGGCCGAGGTGGAGGCGAAATCGGAATACGTCGGCCCCCGCTTCTCGGAGGAAGCGCGCAAGATCCACTACGAGGAGGTGCCGGCCAGGGGCATCCACGGCGAGGCCACCACCGAGGAAGCCGAGTCCCTGCGCGAGGAAGGCATCGAGTTCTTCCCGCTGCCGGTGCTGCCGGAGGACCGCAACTGACGGGGCCTGTCGCCACCCCGAACTTGCCCTTGCCGTTCGTCGGCTTGGCTCCGCGGTGCCGTGAGCCAAGGGGGACATCCGGACCCTCGGTGGGACCACTAGCGGCGCTCTGCCGCAACGAAAACACGGCGGCTGTGGGCAAGCGCCCGGACATTTGCTAGACTTGCGGTCTACCGCGAGGATCGCATTTCTCGGGCCATCTGGTCCCGAGACGACGCCACCAAGCTACGTAGAGAAGAAAATCCGCCCCGGCGCCATCAGCCAGAAGGGCGAACAGACCGAAGGGAGACGCCATGTGGAATGGCCAAGCCAGGTTCGCCCTGGTATTGCGGCACGCATCCTCATCCAGCAACTGGCCAGCGCCATCTCCGGCACGACCCGGATCCGGCGTGCGCAATGCTTCCCTTGGCCACGCCTGACTACGCCTGACTGGCACGTTCTTGGGCCGGCCATGGGTGATCCTGCATCAGAGTAAGTTCGCCATGGTGTCGATCAGCACAGCGTCCCAGACGGCGCGAAGCGCATCGTCACCGGAAATGACCAACGAGAGACAGCCAACGAGCTGCGCTACGCAAAGCGGAGGAAACCTACGATGACCTGCGAGCATGAGAGGACGCACAACTCCCTGGGATCGACCAGGGCGGCCGCGGTGACGCGCTCGAGGCGCGCTGTTCGTTCAGGGCTGAAGCTGGCGCTCGGTGCTGTCCTCGTATTGGGCGCGCAAGCCGCCATGGCGGAGACGCCGAAGCGCGGCGGCGTGCTGACCTACATGATCCCGGCGGACGCCGGACCGAGTTTCGATGGGCATCGGGAAACCACCTATGCGGTGGTGCATGCGACGGCGCCGTTCTACAGCGTGCTGATCCGCGTCAATCCGAGCGACCCGGCCTCGACTACGGATTTCCGGTGCGACCTGTGCACGGAGATGCCGACGCCCACCGACAATGGGCTGACCTATACGTTCAAGATCCGCAAGGGCGTGAAGTTTCACGACGGCTCTCCGCTCTCGGCCCAGGACGTCGCCGCCAGCTGGAACAAGATCGTCCACCCGCCGAAGGGCGTTGCGAGCGCGCGCCAGAACAACTTCGCGATGGTCGACACCATCACCGCGCCCGACGACGAGACGGTGGTGTTCAAGCTGAAATTTGCCACCCTGACGTTCCTGCCGGCGCTGGCCGACCCCTACGCCTACATCTATTCCAAGAAGAAGCTCGACCAGGATATGCACTGGTACGAGAAGAACATCATGGGCTCGGGACCGTTCAAGCTCACCGACTTCCAGGTCGGCCAGTCCGTCAAGGGAGAGCGCAACCCCGACTACTATCACCCGGGTCAGCCTTACCTCGACGGCTTCGTGGGCATCTTCGCGCCCAAGCAGACCGTGCGCACCGACGCCATCCGCGCCGACCGTGCCGCACTGGAATTCCGCTCGCTGCCGCCGTCCGCACGCGATCAGCTGGTGAAGGAGCTCGGCGACAAGATCACCGTGCAGGAGAGCGACTGGAACTGCGGCAACGTGGTGACGCCCAACCACAAGAAGAAGCCGTTCGACGATGTGCGCGTGCGCAAGGCCCTGTTCCTGGCGGTCGACCAGTGGAAGGGCGCGCAGGCGCTGTCCAAGATCGCCATCATCAAGACCGTGGGCAGCATCGTCTTCCCCGGCTCGCCGCTGGCCGCGACCAAGGAAGAGTTGCAGAAGCTGGCCGGCTACTGGCCCGACATCGAGAAATCGCGTGCCGAGGCTCGGCGTCTGCTGAAGGAGGCGGGGCAGGAGAACCTGACCTTCGAGCTGCTCAACCGCAATGTCGACCAGCCCTACAAGATCGTCGGCACCTGGCTCGTCGACGAGTGGAGCAAGGTCGGCATCAAGGCGACCCAGAAGGTGGTGCCGACCGGCCCGTGGTTCGACGGCATGCGCAGCGGCAACTTCGACGTGGCGCTGGAGGCCAACTGCCAGAACGTCGTCAACCCGATCGCCGACGTGGGCCGCTGGCTGCCGCACGAGGTCTATCAGCGAGAACTACGGCTACTTCTCCGATCCGCAGATGATCGACATCTACAATCGCATGCTGAGAGAGACGGATATGGCCAAGGCGCGCGTGCTGATGCGGCAGTTCGAGAAGCGCATCAACGACGAGGCGCATCAGTTGGCGGTGACCTACTGGTACCGGATCGTGCCGATGCGGTCCTACGTGAAGGGCTGGAAGATCTCGCCCAGCCACTACCTGAACCAGGACCTGGCGAATATCTGGCTGGACAAGTAATGTATCGCTACGTCCTCAAGCGCGTGCTGCTGGTGATCCCGACTCTGCTCGGGGCAGCCGCGCTGGTGTTCGTGCTGATGCGGCTGATCCCAGGCGATGTCTGCGTCGTGCGCCTGGGATCGAGCGGCGGCACCTTCGACCCCAAGGCCATCGCGCTGTGCCATGCCGAGCTCGGCATGGATCGCCCCGTGCTGATCCAGTTCGCTCGACTTCGTCTGGGGATTCTTGCGGCTGGATTTCGGCACGTCGATGTGGTCGGGCGCCCCGGTCACCACCGAGATCTTGGCGCGGCTGCCGATCTCGCTGGAGATCGCCATCCTTGCCACCGTGATCGCCATCGCCATCGCCATTCCGCTCGGCGCCGTGTCCGCGATCAAGCAGAACACGTGGATCGACGTCGTCGTTCGCGTCTTTGCCGTCGGCGGTATCGCCACGCCGTCGTTTTGGCTGGGCATCATGTCGATCCTGGTCGTGCTCAATCTCAGCAGCGCCTTCTTCGGCACGCCATGGATGCCGCCCATCGAATACGTGCCGATCTGGAAGGATCCGATCCGCAACTTGAGCATGGCTTTCCTGCCGGCCGTCACGGTGGGGTATCGCTATGCCGCTGTCAGCATGCGCATGACGCGATCGGCCATGCTCGAAGTGATGCAGGAGGACTACATCCGCACCGCCCGCGCCAAGGGCCTGATCAACAAGCTGATCATCAACCGCCATGCCCTGAAGAATGCGCTGCTGCCGGTGGTGACCCTGATCGGCATCGAGTTCGCGTTCCTGATCGGCGGGCTGGTGGTGACCGAGCAGGTCTTCAACCTGAACGGCGTCGGCCGGCTGTTCGTCCAGGCGGTGCAGAACCAGGACTACACGCTGTCGCAGGCGCTGGTGATGCTGACCGTCATGGTTTTTGTCATCTGCAATCTGATCGTCGACCTGTTTTATGCTTGGCTGGACCCCCGCATCCGTTTCAGTTGAGGCAAACGCATCGTCATGGTGACCGCAGCTCATCCGATAGCGCTCTCCCCAGCGACCACGGACGGACTGGGGACAATGCGCGCATCCCGGGCGCGCCGGCTGCTGACCTTCGTGCAGCGCGAGCTTCTGGGCACGTTCGGCCTCGTTGATGGCGCTGGCGATGATCCTCACCGGGGTCTTGGCGGAGGTGATCGCGCCCTATAGCCCGACCGCCAATGATTTTGGGGCGATGATGGAGGCGCCGGGCTGGGCGCATCTGTTGGGGACCGATCAGTTCGGCCGTGATCTGCTGTCGCGGATCATTTTCGGCGCGCGGACGGCGATGATCGTAGGGTTGTCCTCGGCGCTGGTAGGCGGCCTGGTCGGGCTGGTCCTCGGGGTGGGCAGCGCCTATTTCGGAGGACGCACGGACCTGATCATGCAGCGCGTGTTCGACGTCCTGATGGCGTTTCCACTGATCATCATGGCCCTGGCGGTGGTTGCGATCTTCGGCACCGGCGTGCAGAACGTGATCGTCGCCATCACGATCCCGTTGATCCCCCGTTGCGCTCGTGTTGTGCGCTCTTCGGCTCTGGCGATCCGCGACGTTCCCTATGTCGATGCGGCACGAGCGCTGGGCTTCAGCCATGTCCGCATCATCCTTCGCCACATGATTCCGAACGTGATGGCTCCGTTCCTGATCATGGTGACGGCGTTTGTCGGGCAGGCGATCCTGGCGGAGGCATCGCTGTCCTATCTGGGTCTGGGCGTTCAGGAGCCGGTGCCGGCATGGGGATTGATGCTGCAAGGCGGCTCCGAGGAATTTGCGTCGACGGCGCCGTGGATTGCCGTCTTTCCGGGCATCGCCATCGTGCTGTCGGTGCTGGGTATCAACCTCTTCGGCGATGCCTTGCGGGACACGCTTGGACCCAAAGCTGCGCAAGAGGTAATGCGCCGCTTGCTCGTGCAAACTCTCGCCGGGATTGAAGCTGCAGCCGAGCTAACGCTTCCTGGGCTTGTTGAGCTCGGCCGCGACGACATGGCCAATCCAGACGAATACGAGACACGCTGCCAGAGACAGCACGACATTTGCGCCGGCGGCAAAGAACCGGTCAGCACGCAGCAGGTTGAGGGTATCGAGGCTGAAGGCCGAAAAAGTCGTGAACCCGCCGCAGAGCCCCGTCATCACGAACTGACGCGCGGTCGAGCTGAGAAGCAGCCGTCCATCCGGTCCCGTGAACGTGAAGAAAAAGCCGATCACGAACGAGCCCAGCACGTTGACGAGCAGAATTCCCCAGGGGAAATGCGGCCCCAGAAGCCACGTGGCCAGCTCGGCGCAGGCGAGCCGCGCAATCCCGCCGATGCCGCTGCCGAGCGCTATCCAGAAGTAGATCATCGATCTTGCGTGGGCTCTCAGCGATGCCCTGACGGCGCCTCGATCAGGCCGAGCCCGGCAAGAGGAGAGGGGGAAGTGCGCTTGCGACGGCGAGAATCCTGCCACACAAGCTCTCCGCGGGGAAGCCAGGTACTCCAGCGTCCATAGCGGGTCCGGTGGAGCGCGGCGCCGACACGGCGGGTGGCCGCACAGATGAAGACGCGCGCGGCATCACCGTCACGGCGCAGCCCTTCGAAATCGATGCGCTCGAGCAGCCTCTCGAGCGGATTGTAGTTGGACGGATTGGTCCGATAGGGCGACCAGATGCGCGTGAGCATGTCGGCCCACAAGAACACCGCATTGTTGTCGAGATGCCAGGTGCGCGCCGGGCCCATGCCCGCGGGCGGCGAGAAGCTGGCGGAACCCGGAAGCCGGCCGACGTCTCGTCAATAGTCCGCCAGAGCCGTCTCCTTTGCATGGCGCGCACTCCTTTGGCTGTGGTCTTCACGTTTCTGCGAGGCGATATAGTGAGCACTTTACTTGCATGTATAGTGCGTACTATATGAGCGCCGATCGACGCGAGTAACTATGCCGAGAGTAGAGACGGTCGGAGGAACAGGATCATGAAGACCATGCGTGCTACTGGCGCCGCCTTGCTGATCTGCTGCGGGGCGACACTCTGGACGGGTCCGCTGGCCGCACAGGCGCATCAGGACACGATCGAGCTGATCCTGTCGCAGCTGCCGGCGCCCGTGTCCGCGGGGCTGGACGGAGAGATGCGGCCCTCGGCAGGCTATGCGAGCCTCGAGAAGCAGGCCGCACCTTTGGCTCGCCGCGTTCTGCCGCTGACGAGGAGCGAGGTGTGGGCGGTGCCGAGGCAGAATGCGGACGTCGTGAAGGACGCAGCGGCCAGGCAGGGCGTCGTCGTGACAGAGCTCGGCGACGACTGGAACCGCCTCTTCCGCCTGGCGTCGGCGGACATGATCATCAGCGAGAAGCAGCGCTCTCTCTTGAACCTCGCCAAGGCGTCGAGCACGACCATTGCTGCGAGCACGATGGAGGCGCCGCCTCCGCCGATGGTCGAGTACGCACTCACCAAGGAGGTCGAGGGTCTCAACAAGATCGGCGTCACCCTTGCCGACGGCAGCGTGATCACGATGACGCGCACGAGCCTGACGGCCACGCCGGCCTTGTATGTCTGGCACGGCCGGGGCGACTACCTGGGCGCCCTCGTGACCATCATGTGGTGGCCGGACGGAAAGATTACCAGCCGGGCACCGCTACCGAGGGCCAGGCTTTCTACCTGCTGATGGAAGCCGCCCAGCGCGACCTGCAGCGCTGAGCCGGCTACAAACCAATTTATTTTTAAACGAGGTATGTGATGGAAAATTTTGTTTTTGCCAACCCAACCAAAATCATTTTCGGCCGGGGCGCCGAGAACCAGATTGGGGCCGAACTGCGCCCTTACCGCAAGATCCTGCTGCACTACGGCGAAGGGTCGATCAAACGATCGGGGCTCTACGAGCGCGTCACCCAGTCGCTGAGCGAAGCCGGGGTGAGCTGGGTGGAGCTGGGCGGGGTCAAACCCAACCCGCTGCTCAGCCTGGTGTACGAAGGCATCCAGTTGTGCCGCGAGGAAGGAGTGGAGATGATCCTGGCGGTGGGCGGCGGCAGCGCGATCGATTTCGGCCAAGGCCATCGCGGCGGGGGTGTGCTACGCCGGGGACGTGTGGGATTTCTTCGAGGGCAAGGCGGTGGTGCAATCGGCCCTGCCATTGGGTGTCATCCTGACCATCGCCGCGGCGGGCAGCGAATTCAGTGATCTGGCGGTGATCACCCGCGCGGATGGGCAGCTCAAACGCAACTTCAACAGCGCCCAGGTCTACCCCAAGTTTGCCATGCTCAACCCCGAGCTGACCGTGACCCTGCCGCCTTACCAGAGCGCCTGCGGCATCGCCGACATCACCGCGCACATTCTCGAACGCTACTTCACCCGCACGCCCCAGGTGGATTTCACCGACCGGCTGTGCGAGGCCGCCCTGCGCACGGTGACCAGCTATGGTCCGCGGGTGATCGCCAACCCGGGTGATTATGAGGCGCGCGCCGAGATCATGTGGGCGGGGGCCATCGCGCACAACGGGCTGCTGGGCACCGGGCGCAGCGCCGATTGGGGCTCGCACCAGATTGAGCACGAGCTGAGCGGGCTGTACGACGTGGCCCACGGTGCGGGGCTGGCGGTGGTCTTCCCGGCCTGGATGGAATATGTCTACCGCGAGGACTCTGCAGCGCTTCGTGCAGTTTGCCGTGCGCGTCTGGGACGTTGACCTGGCATTCGGCGCGCCCGAGCGCATTGCGCTGGAGGGCATCCGGCGCATGAAGGACTTTTATCACCGGCTGGGGCTGCCGGTTTCGCTGGCCGAGCTGCCCGTGCCCACCGACCGCCTGGAAGAGATGGCCGCCAAGGCCACCCGCCGCGGCCCGTTGGGGCAGTTCAAGAAGCTCGCCAGTGAGGATGTGCTGAACATCCTCAATCTGGCCAGGTAAGGCCGGCTCAAGAAGGAAGGGGTAATCACCTTCCTTTCGTTAAATCAATAAGCGGGCGGGTCTGAGACCCGCCCTTACGAAAAGGCTATCGGGTCTTGTGGGGGCAGGTTGCGAACCTGCCCTCTTGGTTTTAAGAACCGAAATCACCCTATTCGGGAGGATTACATATACACCAGGCAGCCGCGCTCTTCCAGGCGCCGCAGCCAGGCGGGGCGGGGGGAGAGGCGCGTCCAGCGCAGGTCGAGCTTTTCGAGGTTGGGCAGGTCGCCCAGCAACTCGGGCAGGCGCACGCCGCGGTTGGCGCGCAAATCCAGGCTGCGCAGGCGCTGGAGATTGCCGACCGATGCGGGCAGCGCCTCCAGGCGGTTGTTGCGCAGATTGAGGTCGGTCAGGTGCGAGAGATCGCCCAGCGTGTCCGGGAGAGACACGAGGCGGTTGTCCTGCAGGTCGAGACGGCGCAGTTGGGCCAGGCCGCCCAGCGCCTCGGGCAGCGCGACGAGGTGGTTGTTCATCAGGTGCAGCTCGCGCAGGCGGGTGAGGCCGCCGAACGCCTCGGGCAGTGCGCTGATGCGGTTGTTGTACAGGCGCAGCTCGATCAGCGCGCGCATGGCAGGGATGGCGGCCGGGAGCGCGTCGAGGCGGTTGTCGGTGACGTTGAGATAGAGCAGCCCGCTGAGACCTGCATAACTCTCGGGCAGGCTCTCCAGGCGGTTGTTACTCAGGTAACAGAACTCCAGCCGGTCCAGATGGCCCAAGGCGGCGGGCAGCGCGCTCAACTGGTTGTGACCCAGGTCGAGCATGGTCAGGTTGGCCAGGCGGCCGATGCCCTCCGCGAGAGCCTCGAAACGGTTCTGCGCCAGGTTGAGGGTGGTGAGCTGCGCCAGGCTCCAGAGCGACTCGGGCACGGCGGTGAGCTGGTTATCGTAGAGGCTCAGCGACTTGAGCCCGTCCAGCTCGCCGATCCATGCGGGCAGTTCGCCGAGGCGGTTGCGGTCCAGGTCGAGGTCCTCGAGCCCGGTCAAGGCACGAACGCCGGCGGGGATCTGGCTCAGACCCTGGCCGGATAAATCCAACTGCTCCGGCATGCTCAATGCCGCACCGCAGGGCAGATGCGGGCAGAAACGCGCCGGGTTATGGGCTCACCTCGCTGACTTCCCAATCACCGGGCAGGTTCTTGAGCAGCGCCGCGCTCTCGGCGGCGCAGGCCGGCGGCAGGGAGCTTGGGTCGCCGCCGCTGCCGGCCAGGTGCACGGTCAGGGTGGGGGCGTACCAGGGGGTGCGGTCGAGATAGCCGAGGCGGTAGCCGTCTGGGGTGGCAGCATAGCACCAGGTCTGGCCGTAAACTAGCAGCGGCCCGGCCAGCAGCAGGGCGTCGCGGGGGAAGAGGGCGCCCAGCGAGGCGGGGTAGCGGCCTTCGCGCGCCTGGTAGCTTTCGACGGCGCGGGCCACCCGGGCGGCGCGCGCCTGGGTGACGGCATGGTTATCCACCTGCTGGGCGAAAAACGAGACGGCCACCATGAGAAATGGCAGCAGGAGGAACACACTCCCGGCCAGCTTGCGCCTGCCGCGCAGGAAAGCGACCAGACCGATGGCAGAGACGATGGCCGCCAGGGTGGGCAGGATCAGCCAAAAAAAGCTGAGCGGATCGTAGGTGTTATCCCAAACGGTCAGCCAGTAGATGTTGCCGAGGGTTTTGAGCAGGAGCAGGGCACTCAAGACGAGAGGGTAAGCCGGGGGAACCCGCCGCGGCTGGAGCTGGGGCTGGCTGGCGGCGGCATAGATCAGGATGGCGGCGACCAGCAGGGCCAGAATGAGCGTCCAGAAAAGCAGGCTGTTGACCAGGTTATTGAGCACCTCAGGTTGGGCAGGGATGTTCTGGTTCAGGCGCCCGATGGGCAGGAACAGCCCGGCCAGGATCACCAGACCGATAGCCATCCAGCCGCGCACAGGCAGACCGCGGGCGGCCCAGAGCATCCCCGCGGTCGCGGCAAAAAATCCTAAAAACAACGGGATCCCGACGATGCCCACAAAAAAGGCGCCGGCAACCCAGGCCAGAAGCGTCGCGCCTAACAAAAACAGCAGGATCTTGACGTTTTTCTGCATCATCCGTCTCCCCTTTAGAACCGTCAACTATGATGGTATATCGCTTTGAGCCGCGAGTCAATCCCGACTTGATCAAAGACAGACCCCTTCACGCAGGAACAAGCGCGCGGATATTCCGTATAATTCAATCAAAACCACACGAAAGGCGCAGCCAAAGGTGCCGGATGAATAATCAAAGACAGGACACGCTGCTCGAACTCGGTGTTGGGGGCGATCGGCAATACCCCGCTGGTTGAGTTGTCGCGCATCACGCGCGGGCTGGATGGGCGCATCCTGGCCAAGCTGGAATACCTCAACCCGGGTTACTCGAAGAAAGACCGCATTGCCCTGCAAATGATCGAGGAGGCCGAGACGCAGGGCAAGCTGATCCCCGGGCAGACCGTGGTGGAATTAACCAGCGGCAACACCGGCACGGGGCTGTCGATCGTCTGCGCGGTCAAGGGATATCCCTTTGTGGCGGTGATGTCTAAAGGCAATTCGAGCGAACGGGCGCGGATGATGCGGGCATTTGGCGCGGAAGTGGTGCTGGTTGACCAGCTGCCCGACTCCAAGGTCGGCCAGGTCTCTGGCGGCGACCTGGCGCTGGTGGAAGAAGCCGCCCGGCGCATCACTCAAGAGCGCGGTGCGTTCCGTGCCGACCAATTTCACCTCGAAAGCAGCTCGCGCGGCCACTACCTGCACACCGGCCCGGAAATCCTGAAGCAGGCCGGCGGGCGGATCGATGCGTTCTGCGATTTTGCCGGCACGGGCAGTTCCTTTGCAGGCTGCGCCGCGGCCTTCAAAGAACACGACCCTGCCATTTTGTGCTATCTCGTCGAGCCGCGAGGCGCGGCGATCCTGGCCGGCAGCCCGGTGACCCGTCCCAACCACCGCATCCAGGGCGGGGGCTATTCCATGGCCGACCTGCCGCTGATCAACCCGGATCACGTGGATGGGTATCTGCAAATCAGCGACGAAGAAGCCATGCAGGTGACGCGCCGGCTGGCCAAAGAAGAGGGGATTTTCGCGGGTTTTTCGGCCGGGGCCAATGTGGCCGCGGCGCTGCACCTGCTGACCACCACCTGCCAGGGCAAAACCATCGCCGTGCTGTTGAGCGATTTGGGGCTGAAATATCTGAGCACCGACCTGTGGCCGTAATAGGGCCGGCTATTCTTTATTCAATAACAGGGAGGCAGGCAGGATCAGCAGCCAGGATAACCTGGCCACGCTGACATTAAAAAATGCAATCCCGATCGAGACCACGAAAATGGTAATGGTGATGAGGGGAGCAAGGAATTCGTGGCGTACCTGCTGCGGGTTGAGATGCGCTTCGATCAGGCGGCCATTCCGCGAAGCGTACCACCAGAACAATAAAAATAACGCCCCGCCCAGGATCAAGGTAAGGGCATAAAAGATGGTGGCGGTGCGGTTGCCATTTTCGCTGAGCACCGAGCTGGGAAAGGGAATAAAGGCGACCACCATCAGGATGAGCAGGTTGAACAGGATCAACCGGCGGTCATAGCGGCGGATGAGACGGAACTTGCGGTGGTGGGCGCTCCAGAATGAGCCGATCACTAAAAAGCTGACCAGGTAGGCCAGGTATTTGTGCCACATTCCGAGCAAATTGGCGGTCAGTTGGGCGTCATCCGCCGCTTCCCCGCCGGCAGGCAGGCGCAGTTCCAGCACAAGGAGGGTGATGGCAATGGCAAAGACCGCGTCGCTGAAGAAGATCAGGCGCTCCAAACCAATGCGGTCTTGCTCGGATGTTTCGCGTTTATTTTCCGGCGGGTAGGTCGATTTGGGGGTCTTTTTGACTGGCATTGCCCATCTCCTTGAGGTTGGATAGCGCAACGTGTGGGTCGAAACGCCGATGAAATGATTTTACAGCATTTCGCGGCCCGGGTTGTGTGGGCTGAGGGTGGCAGATAGGGTAATCGCATCAAAACAGTTTTTCTATAAAATAGTTGTCACCCACCCCTAAATCCCCGCCCTCGAGGGCGGGGACTTTAAAAGAGTCCGAGAAGACTGTATCTGGCAATTTAGATGCGATTGCCCTGGGATGGCAGATTGGCAGGCTGCCCGTCGAGAGGTTATGATGAAAACCTGGCAGGGTGTAAGGCGGCCTTGGGAATCAACGACGCACCCGCTTATCCCCCGCCCACCAGCCAGGTTTTGGCCTCTTCGGGGTCACTGAAATAACGCAGCGGAATGCGAATGCCCAATTTTTTCCGCGCCCGTTCCATCCGCCATTTGCCAATCACCGAGCAGCCCACGATGGCTAATTTTGGAATGCAGCTTTGCAGCCGGCCGATGCTGTGTAAAAATTCGCCCACCACCTCGTCCGTCAGCCGGGTCCCATAAAAATTAGCCCAGTACGGCAGGGGGTAATGCTGCTGGATGATAAATTGCTCCTCGGCTTTGATGCGTTCCAGCAGCTCTGATTCCCTCCCGGCGAAGCTTTCATAATGGACGCCAAACAGTTCGCCGTTTTTGTAATAATAGGGAAAAATGGATCCACCCGGGGATTTTTTGGAGGTCATGCCAGACTCCTGTGCTTCATCCTAAACAACTGGTTTCAGCGAAGATCATGGGAAATAATTTTAAGGATCGGCCGGTGACCGGCGCGGCAAGGCGGGGATACATATAACCAGGTACACCGCCAGGGGGACAACCGCCATCAGCTTCAACACGCTCCATTGATACCAGGGATATAAAAAGCCGAGGTTGCCGAGCACGGGGAAGGCGCCCACCGGCAGGACGTATAAAATCAACAAATCGGCCTGTTGGAAGTAAGGGAAGGCCAGGGTGCAGGCGCACACCAGGGCGATGTAGCGGCGCTGCCAGGGCAGGCGCAGCAGCAGGGGCGGCACGAGCAGCAGCAGCCCGGCCGGCCCAATCCAGCGCCAGAAGGTGATGCTGGCAAAGTCGTTGGGCTGGATAATCCGCCACTCCTCCACAATCCGCTGCGGCCAACCCGGGTAGACCAGCAGCGAAAGCAGCACCCCGAGCAGCGGAACGAAGAGCACCCGCAAGCGCTGTTTCCAGGTGTGCGGGGCGAGCAGCCACAGCAGCCCGCCGGCCATCAACCCGGTCTGCGGTTTAGCGCCGGCCAGCAGAAACCCCAGGCCGGCCAGATCCCATTTGCGCTGCACCAGGCCATACCAGGCCAGCCCGAGCCCGCCAGCGATGAAGCCGGATATTTGGCCATAGAACAGCATGTAGAGCAGTTGATAGACCAGCAAAGGCCAGGCCGCATCCCCGCGGATGACGCGGGCGGCAAACCACACCCCCGCCAGGTTGAGCAGCC
>CAVTVO010000001.1:0-205307 GCA_963738065.1 uncultured Alphaproteobacteria bacterium | reverse complement strand
TTAGTGTGAAGGGGTAGCGCTCACTTCCTTTTTCCCATTCCCACGCGGTTCTTGATGACCTGAGTTGTTCTCAGTTCCGTGCAGATTGGGCCCCTGAATGGGCCCCTCGTCGAGGCCGAACGGGTCGGCGCCGAATGCCCGCTCAACGAGACGTCCGTCCTGCTCAGAGGGCTGGTAATCGACGTAGATCTGAGTCGTCTCCGCGTTTCGTGGCCCATCCACTCCTGGATCTTCACCAACGGTACGCCCGCCGCCGCAAGCCGCGTGCCGAAGGTGTGCCGCAGCCCGTGAAGGGTGAGCTCCTCGCGCACGCCCGCCCACTTCAGGGTGCGCTTAAGGCGCCGATGAACCTCCGAGCGCTGCTGCGGCTCGCCGGTCCGGGGATTCGGAAAGACGAGGTCATGCGGCTCGGTGAACCGCGACCGCTGGGAGTGAAGCTCCAGCTCGCGCGCAACTCGAACCGCCATCGGCACCCCCTGCCCGCCGCCTCTGTAGAGCCGATAGAACATGCGTACGTTGGCGACCGGCGGCGTGAATGGGTCTCTCGGCACCTGCTCGTTCTCAGCCTCCGCGACATCCGGTACGTCCGGTTCGCGGGGCTGCTCCGGGGAAATCTGAGTTGGGGGTGTCGGTATCCTTGTCATGTCGGCGGTGCATCGCCGTCGCTGAGACTTCAATGCCGTTGGGACCTCCAAGCCCCGGCGGCTTTTCAGCTTCTAGGGCGCGGTCGGACTCACCACACCTCCCCGACCCGCGCGCGGTGCAGCCGCATATTCAGCGTCTCCCTAATCCACTCCGAGCGCGTCATGCCGCGCGCCCTCGCGATCCGGTCGAGCAGGTCGAGCCGGTCTGGCTCGAATCGAAACTGTGTGTGCTCCAGCGGTGGTACGCGATTTTCGGTCTCAGTGGTCATCGTGGTACGCCTCACCAAAAGCCTACGGCGGCAAGGGGAGTTGGTGGTTGGCCTTTTGGGCCGCGAGTGGTCGGCGGGCCGTGGCGACGGCGCGGGAGAGGTTGGCCGAGGCGGAGGAGGTGCTCAGCGTCGCGAGGGCGCTGGCGGCGCACCTCGAACTCGGGGATCGCGTTCATTAGTTTTCACCAGTTCAGGTTGCCGAACTGGAGCGAGTTGACGCCCGTGAACCCGTGGACCTCCGGGACGCTCTGGTAGAAGACGTGGTAGAAGTTCCGCCCGTCCCAGGCCCACGCGTCCCAAAGCCAGGGGTTCGTGTAGCCGTCGAAGTTCCAGAGGTAACCGTAGATCCAGACCCCGTAGCGGGGGAGGGGCCAGGGTCCGTACCAACCGAAGCCGACGGGGCCGAAGGAACTGGCGGTGGCTCGGTTGGAGCGCAGAGTTCGGCCGACGGGCGGCGGTGGGGTGGGCATCGGTGGTGTCTGCCCCACTGGCGGAGGCGAGGGCGATGAGAATGGAATCTGGGTCCCGGACGGCACCACCGGCACCGGGACACGCGTCGGCGTCCTCGTGATGGTCCCGCCGTAGCCCTGCCCCTCCCAGTATCTCGCAAAGTGACCGCCAGGTTTGAACGTGCAATAGTGAAGAGGATGGGGCAGCACGTGGATGTTGTGCGGGTGCTTCGAGTGTGGGTAGCGCACCAAGAGGACGTCCACGAAGCACGGGCTCGCCCCCGCGTCCGCGCCAGCATCGGTGATGTAGGTCCCGTCGTAGTGCCCGACGCAGCGAGTGGAGAGGTTGTGGTCGAAGCGCCGGCAGCCGGTGGGGAGGCCGACGAGCTGGGCTTGGTACCCCGGGGCCTTGCGGGTGCCGAAGACGCCCTTGCGCCGCTCGTGAAAGTAGCGGACGTGGTCGCCGAGGTCGGAGCCGAGCGTGGCGATGACCTCGGGGACCGTGGCTTTGGCCCGGGCGGGCGAGACGCCGCTGATGAAGTGGGCAGAGGCCGATGACGCGAACAGGGTGGTGGCTAGGAGCACTCCGAGGCAGAGTGCGATCCTGAGTTTCACGTGGGTGATTCCTTCCGTATCCCGTGGGGCTTTAGAGGTCGAATTCGTAGTGTTTGTTCACGTTCAGCGTGTCTGGGCGATGAGCGACGGCGGCGAGCCATAAACCTCCCTTGGTGGCGCCCGAGCTGGGCGGAAGCCAATCAGATCGACGAGTCAGAGCCCTGCTTGCCTAGTCAGCCGTTCAGCACCCGCTAACTACCTAGCAACGGCCGGGCGAGCCTACACCCGGCCGCCCGGGGCCTGTCCATCCCCATTAGTGGGCTTTCTACGCTGGGCGCGTCGGCCCGAGCTTCAAGGTCTGCGAGCTTTCTCTAGATCAGCGCGGCGAGGCGGTCGATCTCGGTGCCTTGCTTTGCGGCCATCTCTTCCTCCTTTTTCAATCAGTCCCGATTTCGCCGCAACCCTGCGCTTGCTCGGGCGGGTGCCCAGAAGGCGCTGGCCAGGATTGCCCACCTTCGACCCTGCCCCAGCCCGTCGCGAGACCGAGCACGGCTCGGGACTCGGGGGCTAGCGCCGGGTGGTCGAACGCAACCTGCGTTCCCGGCCTCGACGGCACGAAGGTCTCCTTGCCGTCGGCCTGATCTCGGAGATCGCGAGCGACGCTCAAGCTCCATAGACCCCCAACCGCTCGTCGAGGATGCGCTATTCACACTCGATCTGGGCGCAGCGGGGGACGGATCGCCACCGCCCCTGACGCTCATGAGGGCTCACATGATGTGGTCCGGGCAGGCAGGGGGCGGCGAACTTCCGGCACTACGGATTCCTTTCGAGGCGATCTCGGCGTGGTGGATTGTGGATCACCTCTGCGCCGGGACTGAGATTCGTCGCCGAACGGGTGGACTCTCTGTCCCACGAAATACCCCGTGTATTGAGTGTTATTAGAAGAAGTTCTTTCTTCTTTAACTGGTCCAACTTCACGGGTATTTCGTGACCCATCCTGTCCAGGGGCCACCTTGGTCCCCGTCCAGGGGTCGACCAAGAGCTTGATCGTCTTGGTCAGATATCCCTCCCGCTGTGGACTTTTCCAAATGACCCCTTTCTCGTCGAGCGCGCTCCAAGCTCTGTACACGGTCTTCTCGCTGTATCCAGTCCTCTCCGCGATCGTGTGAGCACTCGGAAATGCTCCTTGGTGGAAGCGTTGACGTTCTCGCCCAACGCGATCAACACGAGTCGCTCTTTCGGGCTCAGAGACTCTCTGGGCTGCTCGAACACCCATTGGGCGAGCGCTAAGAACGTCGCCTCATGCATTCGATTGCTTTTCTTGATCACGAGTTGCGACCGGATCCCAGGCAACCCCCCAGAGACTCTGAGTTCGCTTCTGAGCCGCAGAAAGCCGTTGCGCGAGCGATCTATAGGGCCGCGCCCCGGGCCATGTCGTCCTTCCAGAATGCGCTTGATCCGGTTGCGCTCTGCTCGGCAAGGAGCAGAGCAGCAGAGAGCATCTGAGCGGAGGCCATCCAGCGAGGCTCCGCAGATCACACAAACTCGTTTCCGAATCCAAGATCAGCAGATCCCCAAGGGAAGGCTGCGACCGAGATTCCTCCAAATTTGCGACCGAGATGCGACCGCTTCGGCTCATGCGAGCAAATTTCCGCCCTAGCCCGTTTCGTGGTCTACGGGCTTTGAAAGACCTAGAGTGCTACTTCCAGAGCCGAGTTCGGGGTTCTGCGTAGTTCTTGTGAAGTCGGGGCGACTGGATTTGAACCAGCGACCTTTCGGCCCCCAGCCGAATGCGCTATTAGTGTGAAGGGGTAGCGCTCACTTCCTTTTTCCCATTCCCACGCGGTTCTTGATGACCTGAGTTGCTCTCAGTTCCGTGCAGATTGGGCCCCTGAATGGGCCCCTCGTCGAGGCCGAACGGGTCGGCGCCGAATGCCCGCTCAACGAGACGTCCGTCCTGCTCAGAGGGCTGGTAATCGACGTAGATCTGAGTCGTCTCCGCGTTTTCGTGGCCCAGCCACTCCTGGATCTTCACCAGCGGTACGCCCGCCGCCGCAAGCCGCGTGCCGAAGGTGTGCCGCAGCCCGTGAAGGGTCAGCTCCTCGCGGACGCCCGCCCGCTTCAGGGTGCGCTTAAGGCGCCGATGAACCTCCGAGCGCTGCTGCGGCTCGCCGCTCAGGGGATTCGGAAAGACGAGGTCATGCGGCTCGGTGAACCGCGACCGCTGGGAGTGAAGCTCCAGCTCGCGCCCAACTCGAACCGCCATCGGCACCCCCCTGCCCGCCGCCTCGCTTTTGCCGCTCTCCTTCATATGGCCCCGGGTGAAGGTGTCCCGAGCGGCGCGCAGCTTCATCGCCGACCAGTCGACCGAGTACCAGCGCAGGCCGAGCAGCTCCGCCTGGCGAAAGCCCGCCAGTCCCGCGACGATGTACATGACCCGGTCCTGGCGACCGATGTCCGTATCGAGGCAGGCCCGGAGCAGCGCCTCGAACTCAGCCTCGTCGAAGAACTTGAGCTTGCCCTTCCGCCGGGGCAGCTTTGGGCGCTCCACCCCGCTGACCGGGTTGTCGGGCCGGGTCCGCCAGCCGCGACGGATCGCGTGAGTGAAGATCGAGGACAGGAGCGCGAGATCGATGGAGACCGACTTGAGCGCCCGCCCTTGCCGGCGCTTGTGGGCCATGTAACCCTCGATATCGACCGAGCTGATCCGGTCGATGCTCGTCGCTCCGAAGAACGGGTCGAAGTGGTTGCGGACGGTCGCCGCGTAGTCCTGGATCGTCGTCGGCGCTCGCCCGAGTGCCTCTCGGCTCTCCACGTAGCGCCGACCGGCCTCGCCTACGCTCATCCGCTCTGCCCGCCTCGTGGGCACCTCGGAGTCGATCAGCTTGCGCAGCTCGCGCTCGGCCTGCGCGCGCGTGAGGCCAACGGATCGACCGCGGGTGCGCTTCGGACCGATGTGTCTCTTTATCCGCGCACCCGACGCGTCGTACCAGCGCCCGAGCCAGACCTCACCGCCGGACTTAAGCCGCTTTACCTGCAGCGATCCCGATCCGTATGCCCGGCGAGCCATGAGCGCCACGCTAACGAATGGATCGGCCCTCAAGGCTCTCCAACCATCTAAGAATTGCGTCGTGGCGGTAACGCCTTTGTCGACCGAAGGTGATCGTCGGGATCCGCCCGCGACGCGAGAGCTCGTAGACGTATGCCGGTGTCATCCCGATCATCTCTGCGACCTCGTTGGCGGTCAGCAATCGGCTGTTGTCGCTCGCGCTCTCCCTCAGCCATGTCGACATGGGATCGTGCCCCCTTTAGTGAACCCTTCCGTGAACCACTGAAGGCCCGGCGCGGTCGCGCCGGGCCTTCATAAGAGGGAGGGCGGATCTAGAAATCCCCCTCACCTTCGATCGAAGCTGCATCCGCGCCGGCGGGCTCGGACTCGCGCTTCCGATCGAGGAATTCGACTCGCCCAGCGACGCTGTGGCGCGAACGCTTGGAGCCATCCTCGGCTTCCCACTCGCGGTAGACGAGGCGACCATTCACGGCCACCTGGCGACCCTTCGCGAGGTACTTCGCGCAGGCCTCAGCCTGGCCGTCGAAGGTCGATACGTCCACGAAGGTGGGGTCGTATTGACCGTTGTCGACCGCGAGGCGCAGATCGCAGACGGTCTTGCCGCCACGCTCCTGCAGCTCGGGGTCACGGGTGAGGCGTCCAGTCAGGGAAACGGTGTTCATCTGTACTCCCTTCGGTTTGGGGTCTGACTTCTCGACGCGGCCCCATCGCGCCTACGGTGCGAAAAACTGAGCGGAGAGTGGAAGTCAGCTCCCTGGCCAAAGCGGAAGGACAGAGAGCAAGTCCATGGGCGCCACTCATCACTGAGCCACGCAGGAACGCATGGCGGGTAGCGGCGACTCTCGAGCCGCGTCAACCCCTCACGGGGTACGGCAAGCCTTGACTCGGCCCGCGCTCGCCGCGGATTCTCAGCCAGGTCGGGGCTAGAGCCCCTACGAGCGCAAGACAAAGGCGAATCGGTCATGCGCCTGCTCCCGCTACGGGAAAGACCTTTACCCAGGGCTCGGGAGGGACGAGCGCTCCGGTCGCTCCGGGACTGAGCGAGTCCTGCCAGGAGACATGGATGTGATTGCCCTCGCCGTGTCCTGGAAAGCCGTCGTAGCCGATGAATCGGATCGCCGGGACGAGACGACAAGCGCCGCCGAACTCGCTGGTGAGGCCGCTGGAGCCACAGCTGCGCGTCCAACCGAGGTCCTCAGCGAGACGTTGGGCGCTCTGCACCCACGCCTGGTGAGAGTTGCCGGCGAAGGGAACCATGTCGAGCGCAGTGCCCTCTCCGTGTGATTCATGACCCAGCTCGCGGGCTGCGGTGACGCGGAGTCCATAGCTGTCAAGGACCCACTCAGCATCCAAAAGAATCCGCGCGTCCACGGGCTCGGGGCTGTAGCCGGGTGCCATGAAGCGACGCGGCAGCATCACGTAGCGGCGGGGTTGAAAGACCTTGATCGCTGTCTGCAAAACAGCGGGGCCACTCGCTGCCGACGCGCATCCAATCCCGGCGGTGCTGATCGCGCCCTCCGGAGGCGAATTGGTCTGCGTAGGAGACGACCTCCCGCACATACGACTCAGCGTGGTTGTAGGCGAAGATCGCGCCGTGCCAGTCGCCGGGGGCACCAGAGGCCCGCAGGTACTTGGCGGCGCCGAAGATCGCGTCCCAAGGATCGCCAATGTCCCTTCTTCCATCTCCATCGCCGTCAACGCCGTAAGTCGCCCAGGTAGAAGGCAGAAACTGCATCCACCCCTGTGCGCCCGCGCTCGAGGTCGAGGTGTTCTTGCCGAAGTCGGTTTCGACCTTGTTGATCCCCGCGAGCATCGAAGGGCCCTGCGGTCCCAGCTCGTACCTCGCGGCAGCTTGCTGGTAGATCGGTGCGAGCTCGGCCGGCACGCTGGAGGACAACTCCCCAACGGCGCCTCCGCAGTTGGAACCAGCGCCGAGGGCAGCGATCGCAATTGCAAATCCAACCAGCGCGAGAAACAGGGCAAACGGGATGCCGATGAGCTGTGGCGCGCGTGGAACAGAGATGCCCGCTTCCATCGAGGCCTTTGCCGCTCACCGGTATTCGCCTGGTCCGGGCAATGAGATTGAGCTGCGGTCGAGCATCTGCGTGTGCAGACCTGTCCAGGACAAACACCGATCGCCTCGCGGCCAGGTGAGGCAAAACCGCTTCACGTTGGACAGTGACGACGGTGAACTGGCGCATTGCTCGACTGACGGCTAAGGCAGTTGTGAGCTGCACGCCTTATCTGTTGCTCGTGGGAGCGAGGTCTGAGACGATCGACGAGTCGTGGAGGTAGGCAGCGCGACAGCGGCGGTTAGTGAGGCCCAGCTGAATGCTGCCGAGCTGGGGTTCCGCCAGTTGCTCCGACGCAAGCGGTTCTCGCGGCAGTTCGTGGACAACCACGGTCCCGACCTGATGGCCAAGGCGGAGTTCGAGTACTCGCGTCATCTCGCCCACGGCGGAGAAGTCACCAACCCGACCGGCTGGTTGATCAACTGCGCTTGGCGCAGGACGCAAAACCTCCTGGAAGAGCAGGGCCGCACACCGCGGATGGTCGGCGTCGATGTCGCCGGGCCGCTGGTTGATGAATCGACGCGTACGCCCGAGCAACAGGTCCTTGATGCGGACCTTGCTCGCAGACTCCGCGACGCCATCAGTGCCCTATCGGTCGAAGAGCGCCAGGTGATCGAGCTCTGCTACTTCGAGGGAATGTCAGTGCGCGAGGTAGGGCGGGCGCTGAAGTGGAACAAGTCGAAGGCCGACCGTCGCCACCGAGCTGCGCTGGAGCGGGTCCGGGAAGTACTCGGCGTCGATGATGTGGATGCGCTGGCGATCGACCTGGGACTGGCTGCCTACGTCTCGCTGGCAGCCGAGAGAGGATCCTCATCGCCTCTGCCAATTGAGCATGGGGCGCTGGCGGATAGCGCGAGCCGCCTCGGCGAGCTAGCTACTCGAGCGCATGAGATCGCACGACGCTTCCTGGTCAGTGGCGGTGGAGAGCCCGGTACGGCTGCTGTCGCCAGTAGCGCGGGGCGTGCCGCAGGCGCATGTGGAGCTGCTGCGCTCGCATGCTTTGCCACGGGTGTGGTCGGCCCGGGCCTAAAGGGCGTTGACGTCGTCGGCAGCCACCATGCCAAGGCTCCAATACACCGCGTGAGCGAGGAAGCCGCATCGGAAACGACGACGACTTCGGAGTTGCCACCGCCACTGGTTGCTGCGCCGCCGAGTCCTCCTCCATCCAGCACCACGAACGAAGTTGACAACACCAAGCCGGACGCGAGCACAGCACCGGAAGCCAACCAAGGGGAGTTCGATCCCTTCGCAAGCGGATCGACCCCTCCCCCAGCCTCTAGCTCGACCTCCAGCGCTACCGCCAGTTCCGCTGCGCCACCGCCATCAACGGGTGGCGGCGGGTCCTCCACGGCGGGCAAATCCCACGGCGCAGAGTTCGGCTTTTGACGACCTAGGTGGATTGCGTGTGCCTCGCGCCTGCTTTCACGCGAAAGCAGAAGGGAGGACCTCGCGGTGCAGCTCACCCGCCGCTCCTGCAGAGCGTTGCTGCGAAATCGTCCTCAGTGGGTGGAGAGCGCTACCTCTGTCCCTCCCGGGTTTCTCGCGGCCCTGAGCCTCCGCGAGTGGAATCAGGTCATCGCCAGTTCGCTCCTCGATGTCGAGGCCACAGATCTCGCGAACCATGGCCTGGGCAGTCGGACAGCACTGGCCAGCTCGTTGAGACCCCAGCCAACATGCTCCTCCAGAAGTTCCAAGGCCAAGCGCAGGAGGCCAGGCTGCTCCGGAGGGCCAAGATTTCCCGGCTCGTTGCTGCGGTGGCCCGCCTCCGACAAGCGGATCATCGCCCACGGTGAACCTCCGGAGTAATCTACTCCACGGTTTGAGATCCCGGGCCCGATAGTAGTAGCGTGGCCAATGACACGCCCCAGCGCTCCTTAGTTTGGATCAGGAGTGGAAATCGACTCTGCGCGGTGCGCGTCGCGGAGTCGTCCAACTGCTCTGCGGCATCAAGAATTCGGCGGCGAAAGGCACACGGCCTGTACTTCGAGAAGTTGTTACCCGGTTCGGATCGGGTGAATTACGACATGTACCAGCTCGTGAGCTGCGTCAAACCGCGTAGTGGGCCGTGTCCCCCTTAGCAATACGCGACGAGTCACTACATACACCGCTTCCCGGCGGCCCTCGTGCATGCGTTCATCGCCCGCTACAGCCGGCCCGGCGACGCGGGGGTCGATCTGTTCTCGGGTCGCGGCACCGTCCCCGTCCAGGCTGCGGCCGAGGGCCGGATCGGGGTCGGCAACGACCTCAATCCGCTCGCGCAGGTGCTGACGGCAGCCGACTCGAGCCGGCCGGCCCGGGGGAGGCCGCACCCGGCTCACCGCGCTGCGACTGGCCTGGAACGCCGAGAGCGAGGCCTGGCTCGCGCTCGCGGCGCGGGTTATCGCGGCGGCAGCCGATCCGCGGTCCCCGGCCGTTGCCGCGGCTCGGCGGTCGGCGAGCCCGGACCGGGATCGCTCGTCCCCGGCGCCGGCGGCGGCGAGGGCCCGGACGCCGGATGCGAGCCCGTTCCCGCCGAGGTGGCCATCGCCTTCCATCCCCGGACTCGCTCAGCTCCTCCTCGTCCGATCGCAGTTGCGCCTGGGCGACCGGACGGACCGGTTCCTGGCCGCCGCCCTCGCCGGGATCCTGCACGGGAAGACGCCCGCCTACCTCTCGACCGTCATGCCCAACACGTTCAGCATGGCGCCGCGCTATGTGCGTGACTTCGTCGTCCGGACGGGGTTCGAGCCGCCCGAACGCGACGTGTTCGACGCCCTGACCGCCAAGCTGGACCGGCTGTACCGGCAGCCGCTGCCATCGACCTCGGGCGTCGCGCTCGAGGGCGACGCGCGGACCGCCGGCCGCCGGGCACGCGCCGCCCTCCGGTCGCGCGGCCTGCCCGACCGGGTGCGCCTCGTGATCACCTCCCCGCCCTACCTGCGCGTGCTCAAGTACGGCTACTACAACTGGCTCCGCACCTGGCTGCTCGGGTTCGACGCGCGTACGATCGACGCGACGCTCGACGACGCTCACCAGCGCGAGCCCTACCTCGCGTTCATGCGCGACGTGCTCGGCGCCTGCGCCAGGCCATGACCGACGACGGGATCGCGGTCCTGGTCGTCGGTGACGTGGAGACCGATCGCGGCAAGCGGTCGACCGCCGGTCTCGACCTCGCCGATCACGTGTGGGAGGAGGCGGCGCGTCCGGCCGGGTTCAGGCTGGCCGGGCTGGTGCGCGACGAGGTCGCCGCGAACCGCAAGATGACCCGGCTGTGGGGCGAGGAAGCCGGTCGGGCCACCAAGACGGACCGCATCCTCGTCCTGGGCGCCGCCGAGGCCGGGCGCCGGCGGGCGCTGGCGGCGGCGGATCTGCCGATCGACTGGACGTGGCCGCCGACGAGGCTGCGCGCCGTCTAGGAGCCTCGGCTCCGCCCGCCCGATCACGGGCGTGGGCCTCCGGCGCCTCGGGCGCCCGACCCCGACGGGAGCCGCGACACCGGGTCCCGTGACGGCGACCGGGGGTACGATTCGCCGGCACATGAGCCGTTCGCCGACGGTCCCGCGCCGGGGCCGTCCGTCAGTCCCCGACCCCGTCCCCCTGGTTCGGCGTGCCCCGCGCGCCCGGCCCGCCGGTCCCGTTTGCCTGGTCCTCCTGATCGCCGTGCTGTGGCTGACCGCCGCAGTGAGCGCCGCCGTCGCCGACGGCGAGCCCCGCCTCCGCAATTCGGTCACCGACGCAGCGGGCGTCCTGACCCCTGCCGAGGAGACGACCGTCGCCGGCGCGCTGCAGCAGCTGCTCGACGACCACGGCGTCCAGCTGTTCGTCGCCTTCGTGGCCACCACCGGAACGGCCCCGGTCACCGACTTCACGTCCGAGACCGCACGCATGAGCTCGCTCGGCGGCAACGACGCCCTGCTGCTGGTCGCCGTCGAGGACCATTCCGACGCCCTGTGGGTGGGCGACTCCCTGGGCAACATCACGGACGCCGAGGTCGACCACATCCTGGATGCGGCGGTCGCGCCCCGCCTCGCCGACGGCGACTTCGCGGGCGCCGCGGTCGCCGGAGCCGAGGCCGTCGGCGCCGCGGTCGAGAGCGTGCCCGTGACGGCGGCGCCGGGCACGCCGCCGCCTGCCGAGGTGACGGCCGCACCGGCCACCACGTCGCCGGGGGATGTCGGCGCGAGCGCGGGTTCCGGCCTCGACCTCACGCCGGTCGTCGCGGTCCTGCTCGTGGGCGGTGGCCTGCTCCTGGTCGGCTGGACCCTGTGGGCCCGCCGGAAGGCCGCCCGCGCCGCGGCGGCGACCCTCGAGAGCCTGAACCGCGACGCGAACCGGGCGCTGCTGGCCGCCGACGAAGCGCTCAAGGACGCGCACAACGACGTCGACTTCGCCGCCGCCCAGTGGGGCGACGAAGAGGTCGGTGACTATCGCGCCGCGATCACCCACGCCGATGCCGAGCTCAAGGCCGCGTTCACCATCCGCCAACGGCTCGATGACGCCGATCCCGAGACGCCCGCCGAACGAGAACGGCTGCTGCGCGAGATCCTGGCCGGAACCACCGCCGTCAAGAGCGTCCTCGACGCGCAGGAGCAGCGCTTCGACCAGCTGCGCGACCTCGAGCAGGCGGCACCCGACCAGCTGGCGGCGATGCCGGCCGCGATCGACGCCCTGCGCGCGCGGCGCGCGGCCGCGGGCTCGCTGATGGACCGCCTGACCACGACCTACGCGCCTTCGGCGATCGCGTCGGTGGGCGGCAACCTCCCCGAGGCGGACAAGGCGCTGGCGTCGGCGGCGGCCGAGGCGGCCCGCGGATCGGGGCTCGTCGCGAGCCAGCGCCACCAGGCGGTGGTGGCCCTGCGGCATGCGCAGGACGGCGTCGCCCAGGCGACCCGGCTGCTCGAGGCCGTGGAACGACTTGGCCAGCAGCTCGACGAGGCGGCCAGCCACCTGCCCGCCGAGATCGATGCCGCAGCGGCGGACGTCGAGGCGGCCCGCGTGGCGGTCGGGCGCGCGCGGGCCCTGCCCCCCGACGCGGACCCGGCGGCTTCGCCGCCAGGCGTGCCGGCCTCCGCGGCACCGCCATCGCCGGCGCCCCGGGCAGGTGTGCCGGCCCCCTCGGCACCGCCGTCGCTCCCCGGGGAGCCGCCTCCGCTCCCCGCGGCCGCGACGCCGCCCGCGCAGCCGCCGACGACGGCGGCCGCTCCGGCGGACCCTTCCCTCGCGGCGGACCCTGCCGCATCGCTGGCTGCGGCCGAGCGGCTGCTGGCCGAGGCTCGCGCGGCGGCGGCCGCGACCCCGCTGGATCCGCTCGATGCCCTCCGGCGGGCGACGGATGCGAACCATGCGGCCGATGCGATCGTGGCGGGAGTCCAGGAGCGCGTGGCACGCCGGCAGCGCCGGCTCCAGATGGCCTCCACCGCGGTCGCCACCGCCCGGGGCCACGTGAGCCGCGCCGTCGACTACATCACGACGCGGCGCCACGGCGTGGGCCAGACGGCTCGGACACGGGCCGCTGAGGCCGAGGCGCGGCTGGCCGACGCCGAGCGGCTGGCGGCCTCCGATCCCGACGCCGCGCTGACCGCGGCGCAGCGCGCGACCCAGCTTGCCGACGAGGCATACCGCCTCGCGTCGAGCGAGTTCGACGCCTGGGACGCCGGCAGCGGCCCGGTGGCCGGCCCGTACAGCCACGGCTCATCGGTCGGGTCGGAGGTGGTGGGAGCCGTGCTGGGTGGGATCATCGGCGGGGTCCTGGCCGGTGGCGGTCGCGGGAGCGGCTGGGGTGGCACGCCGGGGGTGGCCCGATGGGCGGCCGCGGCGGAGGTGGCGGCCGGCGTGGTGGCGGGTTCGGGCTGCCGTCCGGACCGTTCGGTGGCGGTGGCTTCGGCGGCGGAGGCTTCGGCGGGGGTGGCGGGGGGCGCGTCGGTGGCGGGACCTTCGGTGGGGGCTTCGGCGGTGGTGGCGGTGGTGGTGGGGGCCGCGTGCGCGGCGGGCGCTGGTAGCCTGCCGCACAGCGATGCGGGGCCGACGGCGGCAACCGGATCGGCCCGACAATGGTGCGGTCACACTCGAACGGGAGGAACCAGGGATGGCGCAGACCACGATCCTCGGACGGATCGGCCAGCTGATGCGGGCGAACATCAACGCCCTGCTGGACCAGGCCGAGGACCCGGAGAAGATGCTGGATCAGCTGATCCGCGACTTCACCAACAACATCGCCGAGGCCGAGGACGCGGTCGCCCAGACGGTGGGCAACCTTCGCCTCCTCGAGGACGATGCCAGGGAGGCCCGCGACGCGTCGGCCGAATGGCTGTCGAAGGCCAAGGCGGCATCGGATCGCGCCGATGCGCTGCGCGCCGACGGCAGCACCGCGGAGGCCGACCGGTTCGACGGCCTGGCCAAGCTCGCCCTCCGCCGGCAGCTCTCGCTCGAGCAGCAGGTGACCACCTTCGACGGGCAGATCAGCCAGCAGACCGAGCTGACCGACAAGCTCAAGGACGGCCTCAACAAGCTCCGGGTGCGGCGCGAGGAGCTCGTCCAGAAGCGCGATGCTGGTGAGCCGGGCCAAGATGGCCAGGGCCCAGATGCAGGTCCTCAGCATGGATGCGGGCAACCTCTACCTCGGTGTTGTCGTAGAGGATCGACTTCGGCACGCCGCCGAAGAACGTGAAGGCTTGGACGTGGCCGTCGCAGAAGGCTTCCGCCCTCTCAGCCGGATAGGCCACCACAAAGCAGGCGTCGGAGTGCGGTAGGTCGAACGCGAAGAAATGGATCTTGCGTTCGACGCCACCGACGACGCCGATCGCCTCGCCGAAGTCTGCCTGGGCGTGCCCCGGAGGATGCACCAGCGGCACGAACATCTCCTGGGCCTGCTGCCGCCAGCCCGCCACGTAGTCCTTCACGATGGTGATGCCGCCGGTGAAGCTGGTGCTCATCCCTGAGCCGCTCGAAGATCCGCTTGGCCGTGTGCTGCTGCTTCTTCGGCCGGCCTTTGTCCTGGGCCAGGATGCCATCGATGATGGTGATGACCGCATCCAGCTTCGGCCGCACCGGCGGCCCGCTCGCTGCGCGGCGCCGGTAGCCCGGCGGCACCGAGAATGCCACCATCTTCTCGCAACAGTTCTGGGATCGATCCCGAACCGCCGGGCTGCCGCCCGCTCGCTCAATCCCTCGATCCGGACCGCGTACCTGACCTTCGCGTAAAGTTCCACGTCCTTCATCCCCCCGCCCTCTGCCGACGCGGCACAGGGCTTCCAGCTGCCGGATTTTTACGTCCCGCGTCCCCGACCGAATCCGCCGCTTCACCGAGGGATTTTTGCTCCGGCGCTTACAACCCAGCACGTCGGAGAGGTTGTGGCCGGCATCCGCCAGCAATGCCACGGAGTTCGAGGCAATCCCATACCCGGCCTCGATCACAACGAAGGCCATGTTGAGCGCAATGCCGATGGCGAACGCCTTGCCGAAACTCGCCGGCACATGAAGTTGCGGCCCGCCAGGGTGGTCATGCTTCTCGCCGACACCGCGAGCGTGACGCTCATGCTTCGGCAGGCTCATCGTTCAACCACCATCACGATCAGACCAGAAAACGCATAAACAAGCTGCCGATATTGCACTTCGTAGCGTTCCAGAACCTCAAGCTTGAGGCGTTCGAGACCCGCCAGGGTAAGCCAGGTCAGAGCAACCATGCGGGCGACGGTGGCCACCGCAAGAACCGCGCTGAGGCCGATAAACGCGCTCCAACCGTAACGGATGCCCAGCAAATACACGGGCAGGAACCCTTCGCACGGCGAGAAGGTCAACATGGCGAGCAGTCCGCCAGTAACCGGCCAATCCGAACACGCCGCAAGCGCTACGTCCTCATGGTGATGATCGTGGTCAAGCGGATGATCGTGATGATGACCGTGGGCCCCATGAGCGTGGCCGTGGCCGCCACGCGCCTGCCTGACCAGGTAATAGATGCCGACCAGGATGAGAACGCCGCCGGCGATGAACGGAAACACCTGCCCGGTCCGCTGGCTGGTCTCGTGGCCGGCCCAAACCACCAGCACGCCCAGGAGGATTGTAAACAGGACATGGCCAATCCCGGCCGCCGTGGTGACGGCCAGCGTCTTTCCGCGGCTCCAATTCTGCCCCGTCCCGCCAGTACGAACGGCAGCCAATGCGTGGGCATCGCCGCATGAAAAAATGCGATGCCAAAACCGGTCAGCAGGATCGAGGTGAAGAACGGCAGGCTCATGCGGCTCACAGGTACTTGGCAAGCGCCTTGAATTCGCGGACCGCCACCTTGGGGTCCATCTCGTCAAGGCAGTGCTCGACATGATCCTGGACCAGCTCACGTTTGGCATTACCCAGGGCCATTTCGATGGCGTGCAGCTGCTGAGCCAGATCAACGCAGCTCCGACCTTCGGCCAGCATGCCAATCAGCGCGCGCAGGTGCCCCTCCGCGCGCTTCAGGCGCGTCGCGATACGTGGATTGGAAGCGTGCTTCATGGCGCATATCCTATCCTAGGGGATAGGATAAACTCAAGCCCGCGCGGCGCCGGGCCCGATGAAGTTCATGCTGGCCTCGTGGCGCTTGCGGTTTCCCGGCCATCGAGCTCAGATCGCGTATGCGCTGCAGTGCCTGCCGCGGCCGCATGGCCAATCTTCACGAATCTTCGCGCTAGGCGGAGCTCTCCGCCGCGCGAACTCAGGACGAAGGCAATCCTCGTCCGCTTTCGGAGCCTTCCTGCCGAACGCTTGCGCTGGCACGATGAAGTTTGACCCCAAGGAGACTCTCGCGCACCTACGCCGTTAGGGACACGGCGGGCAGCGCCTAGTGGGGAAGGCCCGCCTTACGCAAGCCTTCCACCATGAGCTCAAAGTCGGCAGGTTTCTTGTAGGGCAAGACACGCCGTCGGTGCTCCAGCGAATAGTCTGGATTGAACCTCAACGCCTCGCGCCATTCGTCGCGCGCTTCGGACGTACGACCAAGGTGGCCATACGCTGACGCAAGAAGGACGCGGGACATATCTGTCTGGGGCGCTTTCATCAAGCGCCGCCTAAGAATCTCAATGGCCTCTTCGTAACGACTAAGCTGGAAATACACTTGTGCAAGCCAATGCAGATAAGCCGGGGGGTGAAACGGATCGAGGCGAAAACCCCAATTCATAGGCTCAATCGCCTCCTCAGATCTCCCAGCGTAGTGCAGCACCCATCCGATGCCTATAAACCCACGAGAGAAGTTGGGGTCGATGTCGACTGATTGCTGGTATACGGCCAAGGCTTGGTCATGATGGCGCTTCCACAAGGCAACACTGGCAAGAGAGTTCAGGGCCCTGGGATGGGTCGGGCTCAACGCCACTCCTCTTGCGGCCACGTCGTAAGCTTCTTCGAGATATTGATCGGCCTTCTCGTGCCAGCGATTGATAAAGCGAAGCAGGTACACGCCTGCCAGAAGCGCGTACGCGGGTGCAAAATTTGGATCCAACTCGATCGCGCGCTTCAGCAGGCGCCCGGCTTCATCCTGCGACTGTTTCGTTAACTGCCAGTACACCTCTCGAGCGCGCAGAAACGTGTCGTAGCACTCCAATCCGCTGGTTCCGTCGTACTTGCCGCGGCGTCGCACGCCAGCGCTGAGTTTGACCGCGAGGGTCGAGGCAACATTACGTGCGACCTCATCCTGCACTTCGAATACATTTGTCAGCTCCCGATCGAAGCGTTTGACCCATAAATGGTGGCCGGTGCTGCATTCAATCAGCTGCATACTGATGCGCAGTCGCGCGCCGCTCCGCCGAACGCTGCCTTCAAGGAGGTACCGGACGCCAAGTTCGCGGCCCACTTGCCGTGCGTCGACGCCTCTGTATTGGAAGCTTGAGTTCCGGGCGATTACGAAGAGCTCCGAGAACAATGACAGCTCGGCGATAATGTCCTCAGTAATGCCGTCGCTGAAATACTGCTGTTCAGGATCACGAGAGAGATTCGCAAGCGGCAGAACGGCAATCGACGGCCTGTCGGGCAGCGGCAAGGTTGACGAGTGCAGCACGACCGCTTTGGGCTTACGTGCCTCGGAAGCCTGCATCGAGGGCACGTCGCTGGTTGATACTGGTACGTCGAGGAGATAGCCGCGGCGGAACACGGTCTTGATCAAGCGCCGATCCTCGTCACCGAGCTTCCTGCGGAGTTCGCCGATGCACTGCACGAGCGAGTCATCCGAGACCACAACGTTTGGCCACACGGCGTCGTGGAGCTCTTGCTTGGGCACCAGGCGCCCGGCGTTCTCTGCGAGATAGCACAGCACCGCGAACGACTTGGGCTGCAGGTCGATGTCCTGCTCGCCGGATCGTAGGCGCCCGCGTGTCAGATCGAGCGCGAACCGGTCGAACCTCAACACCCTGAACTGCACGATTAAGCAACCTCCGCGACGCTTCCCGAAGCAATCGGCCCGATTCGGGGCCGTGGTTTACGTCTCTGGCAGTCTAGCCTTACGCAGGCCGTCAAGGAGATTGGTCTCGTGAGCCGGATCGGCATAGGGACACGTTAGCTTCCAATGACGGTCGACGTTCATCGGCTTTAGTTCTTCCATCTCCGCGAGCACGGACTGGGCCTCGTCGGTTCTACCGAGCTGGCCCAGAGTGGCCGCCCAGGTCCGAAGCACGATGTAGGTCCGGCGCTTTTGCAGTGCACGTTCAGAGTAGTCGGCTGCCTCCTTGAAGTTCTTAAGGTGATAATGAGCTAGCGCCATCAGGCTGAGGAAGACTGACGCAAACGGGTCGTGCGGACTGAGACGCAAGCAGAGCGTGAGCGGATTGAGCGCCTCGGTGAATTGGCCCATGAAGAGGCGAGTTTCGCCGAGCGCAAAATACCCATGCGCAAAGTTCGGATTGAGATCAATCGCTTGCTGGGCCGCACGGAGCGCACGCTCGTGCTTATGGATCATCAACTCTGTGATGGAGACCGCATAGTGAGCCGCAGCGTCGCGCTCGTCGAGCGCTACGGCGCGCTCTGCGGCGGCACGGCTCGCCGCCAGATCGCGGTCGATGTCATCGCTGTGACCCAACCAGCACCGGCTGGCGAGCACGCGTGCGAGAATCGTATGAGAGCGCGCAAGGGTCGGATCGAGCTCAATCGAGCGTCGTAGCCAGCTTTCGGCTTGCTTGTTGTCGTGAGGGGTACGCTGATAGGTATGCCACAGACCCCGCATGCAACAATCGAGGGCATCAAGGTCGGTCGGGCTCTTGTGGGCGGCGCGACGACCTTCGCCAGCTAGGATTTGCGGCTGCATTGCTCCGACGACGTTCCGCGTGATCGCGTCTTGGAGAGCGAACACGTCGCCGCAGTCGTGCTCGTATTTCTCGGCCCATAGATGGCCGCCATTTTCGGCGTCGATCAGCTGGGCAGCAACGCGAATGCGGTCTTGACTGCGTCGAACGCTGCCTTCGAGCACGTAGCGGACCCCAAGCTCGCGTCCGACCTGGCGGATGTCGACGGGCCTGCCCTGATATTGGAAGCTGGAGTTGCGAGCTATCACAAACAGCTCTCGGAATCTGGAGAGCTCGGTAGTAATATCTTCGACGATGCCGTCCGCGAAGTATTGTTGCCGCGGATCGGCGTCAAGATTGGCGAAGGGAAGCACGGCGATTGACGGCCGATCAGGTAGCGGTAAGGTCGAAGATACTGCCGCCGCATACGGCCAGCTGCGTGCGAGACCTGCATCGAAGGGGGCACGTCGCGGACTGAGATTGAGACGTCGAGCAAATAGCCCCGGCGAGAGACGGTCTTGATCAGGCGCCGATCGTCGTCACCGAGCTTCCTGCGGAGTTCGCCGATGCACTGCACCAGCGAGTCATCGGACACCACAACGTTTGGCCATACCGCGTCGTGGAGTTCTTGCTTGGACACTAGGCGCCCGGCGTTCTCTACGAGATAACACAGCACCGCGAACGACTTGGGCTGCAGGTCGATGTCCTGCTCGCCGGATCGTAGGCGCCCGCGTGTCAGATCGAGCGCGAACCGGTCGAACGCTCAACACCCTATGCATGAACTTGCACGGTTGATGGATCTCCAACGACGGCCCCGGAAACGATCGGGAAATCATAGGCGAAAAATCGGCATTTCACCACTGCGCGCTCGGGACTCTACGGCCAGACACGCCTAAACGGCAGGCGGGTGCGCCCTCTTGGCGATCCGATGGGGAGTGGACTGGCGGGCACTCGCCGCCGAGTAGAGGATTCCGCTATGCATTGCCTCGTGACGCGCGGTGCACGCTCGATTCTGGGGACGTCGATTCTCGCTGCGGCTGCGTTCAACCTCATCGCGATGTTCGCGTTGAGCGTGGCCGCCGCTGAATACCCGGCGCCAAAGGAGGGCGAGTGGATCGCGCACGACTTCAAATTTCACACCGGCGAGGTGTTGCCTGAATTGCGCATCCACTATGCAACTGTGGGGAATTCGAGTGGGATCCCGGTCGTCGTGCTGCACGGCACCGGTACCTCGTCGGCAAGCATGCTTTCGCCGACCTTCGCCGGAACGCTGTTTGGTCCCGGGCAGCCGCTCGATGCCGCCAAGCATTTCATCATCATTCCCGACAGCATCGGACACGGCAAGAGTTCCAAGCCATCCGATGGTTTGAAAGCCAAGTTCCCGAAATACAACTATGACGACATGGTCGAGGCACAGTATCGCCTGCTCACGGAAGGGCTTGGCGTCCGCCATGTTCGACTGATTATCGGCTTTTCCATGGGCGGCATGCATGCCTGGATTTGGGGCGAGAAGCACCCCGAGTACATGGATGCGCTTGTGCCCATGGCGTCACAGCCGACGGCCATGTCGGGCCGCAATTGGATGCTGCGGCGCATGCTGCTGGAGACAATTCGACGCGATCCCGGCTACAACAACGGCGACTACACGGCACAGCCGGCAATCGTGCACACCGCTAGTACGTTCTTCGGCATCGCCACGGCGGGCGGCACCCTCAACTATCAGAAGCTGGCACCGACGCGGGAGGACGCCGACAAGCTGGTGGACAAACGGCTGGCGGCGCCAATGAAGACCGACGCCAACGACTTCATCTGGGCCTGGGCCTCGTCTGCGACTACGACGCCAGTGCCGAGCTCGAACGCATCCAGGCCGCCGTATTGGCGATCAATTCCGCCGATGACGAGCGCAATCCGCCCGAGACCGGCATCATGGAGGCCGCGCTCAAGCGCGTGAAGAACGGCAAGCTCTACCTGATCCCGGCGAGTAACCAGACCCGCGGCCACCTCACCACTGTTCTTGGGGAGTTCTATGCAAAGCAGTTGGAGGAATTCCTGCAGAGTGTCCCCCAGCGGGCGAATTAGATACGCGCCGAAGACTCTAGCTAATCTGAAGTTCTCCCGGACACGTTAGCCGTAACGGGTAGCACCCATCCGTTAACTCACTCTCGGGCTCTCTGAGGACATCCGACGGATTTGAGACTCACTAGTCTTTCCAGAACTTCGTCTCCGCCTTGTCGTCTCGTGTATTGGTTACGCGCTTCGGCGCATAGCCGTCACGAAGCAAGACAAAGCCCCAGCTGCGCAGCACCAGCTCCCGCTCGCCATCGCTACTCTGCTTGATGATCGGCGCCATGTGCCCGGGGAAGATCGCGGGCAGCGGCTCGAAGGCCGCCATCTGGTTGTCGGAGAGCCCGAATTTGCGCGCGAGCGCCGCGCGGCTGGTCCGCACGGAATAGAGATTACACAATCGAGATTGCCCTTCCCTGCCCCACCAGTCTCCCGAGCCGTCCGCGCAGCCAGGCGAGATTGACCAGAACGCCAAATCAGTCCGTCGAGGGCGGCTGCAGTTCCCGGATCATGTCTTGCAATCGGTTGAGAAAGTCATCCTTCCCATCCCCCATGGCCTGCAATATCCGCTGATCCACCTTCTTCGCCATGGGCCCCACCCGCCGCAAGAGTTTCTCGCCCTCGTCCGTCAGCTTGACCGCATAGGCCCGCGCATCCTCCCTGGTCCGGCGCCGCTGCAGCAAACCTTTCTTCGATAGCCGCCGCACAATGTCGGCCAGCGTCGAGCGGTCTATCCCCGTTCTCTCCACGATGCCCGTTTGGCTCAGGCCCTCGTTCTCGGCCACGGTATGTGAGGACCGCGAGTTGCCGTGGCGTGAGGTCGACATCGCCGATCTCCGCCTGAAACACTTCTTCGGCGCATTGCCCGGCCCGGTGCAACAAATGCACCGCTGAGCGGCGCGAGGTCGTCTTGCATCTTCGATGCCATTGTTCACCTGTCTTGATGGCTGCGGAACGATCCTGGGTCATAGCCTCCACCAAAGCTTCCCGCACCCGTCACGGCGCCGCTGCCCACAGCTTTCCCGGCCTCCTTGTGCTCACAAATCAAAAGCTCTCCAACCCGCGGCCCTGATACCCACCGAGCCCGCCGGTAACCCGTCATGGTGCTACGCGCGCAAGCTCGATCTAAATTCTTGTCATCCCAAACTTCTCTACGGTTTCCCGCGTACTGGTGTCTCATCTCGGCGAACACTTAGCCGGGCGGTTCGCAGAACCCCCATAACAAGCACTAGTATGTTGCCGCCGAGCAGCATGCCGCTCGCCACGAGCGGCCGGGCGCCGAACACGTTGACCGACAGCGCCGTGAGCCCGACAACGCCGAGCACGCCGACAGCGAGCCATTCGTCATCCACGAACAAGCCCACCAACGCGCGCAGCATTTCGATCATGGCGCTCATCGAGCGATCTTCCCGATCGGACGGCGCAGCATCGCCGCAAGGCCGAAACCGGTTCCGAGGAAAATCGCGGCAAAGAGGACAATCGCCAGGTCCTCGCCAGGCCAACGGATGCCGAGACCTTCGCCCGTCCAGTAGACGCCAAAGGCCGACAGCAGCACGCCGACTCCGAATTTGAGCGTGTTCTCCGGCACACGCGACAGGGGCTTGTGGACGAGCACGCCTACCGCGAGAACGATGGCACACGCCGCAAGGGCGCCCAGGGCCGCCGCCGGCACAAGCCCGCGCCCGGCGCCGACGGCGATGACCACAAACACGACCTCGATGCCTTCGAGCATGATCGCCTTGAAGGCTGTTATCCCCGCAATCCAGGCAAGACCGCTCTTGCGACGCGAAGCTTCCTCGCGCAGGTGCGCGGTCTCTTCCGCGAAAGCGGCCTGCTCATCGTGCAAGGCGATGATGCCGGCCGCGCGCAGCACCGCCTTGCGCAGCCACCGCATGCCGAAAAGCAAGAGCAGCACGCCAATCCCGAGCTGCAGGGCATGGATCGGGACCTGTCCCAGCACAGGTCCCAGAACCAGGATGACAGCCGCGAGAACGGCAAGTCCGGCAATCGTGCCCAACAAGGCCGGGCGCCAACCTGCGAAGGTGACAGCCGCCAGAACAAGCGTGAAGGCTTCCACCACCTCAACGGCCGAGGCCAGAAACGCCGCGCTTACGGCGGGAGCAGCTGCGCTCCAGCTTGCAATGTCCACGACAATCTCCCTTCCCGGACCCGCTTTCATGTAGCAAAAACGACTCGATTAATCTATCCATGTAGCAATCACAACGCTGTGGCCAAGAAGGCCGTCGAACGTGAACAAGGCCCGATCGTTCGGAGACCGTCTCGCCGACCGCGCGCAGCGATTGGGCCCGGCGGAGCTTCGTGTGGGACAGTTCGTTCGCGACAACCGCGAGGAGACCATGGTGTCCTCCGCCTCGGCGCTGGCCTCCAGAACCGGCACCAGCGACGCCACCGTCGTCCGCGCCGTGAAAGCGCTCGGATATGCGGGGATGGGTGCGCTTCGGCAAGCGCTGGCCAGTGAATTGCGCGACGACCTTTCACTGCCCTCGCGGATGGTGCGGACGCTCGGCGAAGTTGGCGAAGCTCCGGATGGAAGCTTCAGCTTGACAATTCAAAGGCACCAGCAGGCCTTGGAGCGCTTGGCGCCAGGATATCAGTCCCGCCTTGTTTGAGGCGGTCGTGGACCGGATCGCCTCGGCGCCACGCATCCTGCATTTTCGGGATCGGCCCTTCGAGCGCGATGGCGAACTATTTTGCCATCCAGCTTGGGCGCTTCGGCATCGATGCGGCCAGCTTGATCGACACGGGGCTTCTGCTCGCCGATGGGTTGCACAAACTGAGAGCGTCCGACCTGCTCATCATGCTGGGCTTTGGCCGTCCCTATCGTGAGATCACGGCGCTCATTGCACACGCGCAGACGCTCGGCCTGGCCACCATCCTGATTACAGATGCCCTTGGCGCGAAGTTGAAGCGGCGCGTCGATCATGTTCTTCCTGTCGAACGCGGACGCGCCGATGCGCTGAGCCTGCATACCGTGACGCTCGGCCTGATCGAATCCCTGCTGGTCGGTGTCGCGGCAAGGCGCCCTGCCGATACAGTGGCAAGCCTCAAGACGCTCAATCGCCTGCGCACAAAAATTGCGGGCCAGTCGATGGATCTTCCGTCCCCAAGCCCCCGGGCGTCTCCCCTCAAGCGGCCCGATCACTAGCAGGTCGCTATCGCCTGATTCCGCGGCGCGGCCAGTGCCTCCAGGATCAGACATTCCGGCACGTAATCGCCTCTGCATCGTGCAGCCAGATTGCTCAGAACACGCGCGAGACGGTTGAGGTCTTTGACCTTGAGACGGATGTCGGCAATGTGCTGCTCGGTGACGTCCTTGACCTCGGCGCAGGTCAGGCGATGCTTGTCGCCGGGGCTCACCTTCGCCGTCGCCGACTTGATCTGCATCAACGCACCGCCACATTTGATTTGAGCTGTGGCCCGCTCTGCGCAACATTGCATCGATCCATAAGAGTTGGCTGAGGGCAAGGCGAGCTAAGGAGGATCGTTCATGGCGGAGAAAACCGGCAACGACACAAGCAGCTGGATGATGCCGTTCACGCTTGAAGCAATGATGGAAATGCAGCGGCCCACTTTCACGGCGATGGCGGAAGTCAACACGAGGCTCTTTGAGAGCATCGCCGAGGCGAACAAGGAGTGGGCTACATTCGTCAATCGCCGCCTGAAAGAAGACCTCGCGATACCCCAGCAGCTTGCGGAATGCCGGACACCGCAGGATCTCTACCGGGTCTACGCCCAGTTTTTCCAGAACGCCTGCTCGCAGTACCAATCGGGATTTGAGCAGATGACGAAGCTCAGCCAAGTCGATCACGGAGAACGCGATGCGGACCCTACAGTCAGGCTCCGAAGCCGCGGATCGAACGAAACATTAGTGCCGGCCTAATTCGCCTGGCGCATGTCGGCGCGGGAGAGCAACAGCAGGCCCATTGCCTGCGCGCCGGCCGCGAGCATCATGCGCCCCAACCTGCAGCTGCTCTTGCTCCGGGACAAGGGCCCGGATGGCCGCGGCATATTCGGCCGCGCTGCGCGTCCCCAGGGGATGGCCGGGGTGGTCGCTGTCGAAAGCCAATGCCTTGGCTTGCATGCTGGCGACAATCTCGATGATCTCCGGCGTGATCGCTGACGCCATTTCACGAACTCCCTTGAGCAATACTTGGTCGGTCATTTTTAGGCCCGCCCCCATCAGAGTTGAATGCAGCGTGCCGCTTTATGCGCAGGTGCGGGCGATCGCCGCCCAAACAGCCTGTTTCTGCGCTCGTTTTCCACATGCGGCAACGCCATTGATTCAGGTCAATCCCCCCGAAGCCAGCTCAGGCCATGTTTCACCAAGCGCCACATGAGTCGTCCTGCGTAGGCGCTGGAGGGCAACCCCGCGCTCTCCGATCTACAGAGGTCCCGAAGCGCCAGCTTCGGGACTTTCTGCGTTGATATTGATCAAAGCCAACTCTGCCGCACGGAGGTATCTGAAATCCGAGAAGGCTTCCGTGAGGAGAGACTCCATGACCACCAACGAAGGAACCTTTGACCGTGCCGCGCGCATCATCGTCGGCCTCGCGCTCATCGCTGTGGCGCTCGGATACTTCGGTCCCTCCTACACATCGGTTTGGGGTTGGATTGGCATTCTCCCCTTGGTGACAGGCGTCGCTGGCTGGTGCCCGGCGTATTCCCTGCTCGGCATCAAGACGTGCGCGGCGTGATCAACTCTACGGCCGATCTGCGACAGACTTCACCGCTTACGCAAGAGGCACAGCCATGATGCATGACTGGGGATTTGGCTGGGGATGGGGAGGAGGAGGCATGTTCTTCGGTCCACTTTTCATGATCGCAGGCCCTGTGCTCCTCATTGTCCTGGTTGTCTTGTTGGTCCGCTGGCTCAGTGACAGCCGCGACAGTCCAAGCGTCCATCTCCGAACACCCCGCGAGATTCTCGATGAACGCTTTGCCAGGGGCGAGATCGAGCGGGAGGAGTACGAAGCGCGCCGCAAGGCGCTCGGAGCGTAGCTTCACGGCTCACGTGCCCGCCTCGCTCCGATCACGAATAGAGGACGGACACAGTGCTGATCGTCATGCGCCGCTCTCTTGCGAGTGGCAGCATATAGCGGCTCTGGTACACGTGGCGTTCCATTCGACTATCGATACGGCGCCTCATTGTGTCGTCGAGGGCCCCGTAGGCCTCGTGCATGTTGACGAACTCCGTGTCCTCTCCCTTTGCAGGCAGCATCACCGCGTGAAGCGCAGTCGCCTTCGTATTGCATCATTGGAATGGCCGGTGTGATAGCCCCAGCCCCGCGGACCGGGCTTGATCCGGCCCCACTTGCCAGTTGATTGCGGCTGGCGCCAACTAAGAAGATTGTGCCCAGAATGCATCAACAGTGTCCGGCGGCGCGATGTTGCGGCGCGCAGTCCGGGTCCGACGCCGGGGTTCCGTGCATGCTGTGTCCTCCCGCCTCCATCGATTCCTTGATGAGCGTCCCATAGTCCTTTTCACTCATCGTTGGCAGCAGCTCCAGGAAGGCGACGATGTTCCAGATGTCGTCGTCGCTGTGGCTGGGCCACGCTGGCATGCCCGACATCTTGATCCCGTGCCGGATGATCCAGAACGATTCCGAGGGGGACCACTGCTTGGCTGCATCCTTTAGGACAGGCGGCTGGGGGTACATACCCTTTGCCATCTCGCCCGCTTCCACGCCCGGGGCAGAATGGCAGGAGGAGCAGTGCTCGGCGAAATGCGCAGTTCCGGCAACGACGCGTTTATGATCGGCAAGGTTATTGGGCGCTTTGATCCCCGCCGCCTGCGCCTTGATCGACCGCGCGCGTGCCGTCTCCAGGATCGTGTGCGTAACGCCCCAGTGTGGATCAGTGGCGGCGACATTGAAGACGCCGCAATAGACGAAAGCGGCCGCGGCCAGCGCCTCCCCTGCGAGCACCGCTAGAATTGTTCCGCCGATTGCCTTCATGGTCGCCGTTCCGGTATCTGCCGTTCCCGACCTGTATACGGTCACTGCGGCTTGAGGGAATCGACGACCCAGGAACCATTCGCCCCGCGCACCAGCGTGAAGTTCACCCTGGTACCGGCCCTGACCGTGGTGAGGTCAATTGCCTGGTTCACCGCGAAGTCCATGGTCATCGCCGGCCAGCCCAAGGATTTGATTGCGCCATGGCTGACCGTGATCTTGTGTTTTGCGGGTTCTACGGCATCGACGACGCCGGTTGCGCGGGTGGCCCCGGCGTGCCCCTCGTGCACGAGCCGGACGGCGCCTGCAACGGCCAACGGGGCTGGCCCTGGGCCGGCCTGGGCGCCCGAGTTGAGCACAACGGAAAATGCGAGAACGCTTACTTTGCCTAAGGTGTTCATGGTCGTCTCGTTTGCTGGAGAAGATGGATGGGCGTGGATGCCTTCCTCATTTCATTTCTTTTTCTCGATCTTGGTGACCGTGAACTGCCCGTTGACGTTGTCGGCATCGAACTTGATCTTGTCGCCCGCCTTAATCTGCTTGAGCATGGCGGGATCGCTGGCCTTGAAGACCATGGTCATGCCTTCATCCATATCGAGCTTCTTGATCGGGCCGTGCTTGATGGTGATTTTTCCGGCCGCCTGGTCGACCTTGACGACTTCACCGTCGACCCACGGCGACTGAGCAAAAATAACGCCTGCGTGCAGGAAGAGGCCGACGGCAGTTGCCAGAACGGTCATCGTCTTACGCATGGTTTGTCTCCTGTTGCGCTGAGATTGCAATCAGCCGGCTGGACACCGGCCAACTCCGGATCGCTAGTGCTCGTGCCCTCCCCTGCCGTCCGGCTTCACGGCCTTGAGTTCGATGTCCCTGGTTTTGGGATGCGGACCTTTTTGGATTTCGAGCGGCGCGCGCGCCGGCGTGGGCTGCTCGCCTTGCCATTCATAGGCCACGGTGCCCTTGGGGTGCCGGTACCAGCCAGGATCTTTGTAGTCGTCACGGCCGAGGCCTTCGCGCACCTTCACGACCGTGAACATGCCGCCCATCTCGATTGGTCCGAATTGGCCGAACCCCGTCATCATCGGCAGCGTGTTGTCTGGCGCGGGCATCTCCATCGCACCCATCTCCGCCATGCCGGTCGACCCCATCGGCATGTAGTTGCCGCCGACCACGCGGGCGATTCTTTGCCGGACATCTCTGAGGTTCACGCCGATATAGGTATGGACGTCGTGCCCCATCGCATTCATGGTGTGGTGGCTCTTGTGGCAGTGCAGCGCCCAGTCGCCGGGCGCGTTCGCGACGAAGTCGTACGCGCGGATGGCGCCGACCGGCAGATCGATGGTGGTTTCGGGCCAGCGGGCGCTTTCCGGTACCCAGCCGCCGTCGGTGCAGGTCACCGAGAAGTGGTGGCCGTGCATGTGGATCGGGTGATTGGTCATCGTCAGATTGGCGACCCGCACCCGCACGCGGTCGCCCTTGCGGACCGGCATATGGTCGATGCCCGGAAACACGCGCGAATTGAATGTCCACAAGTTGAAGTCGAGCATCTCTGCGACCCTCGGTAGATAGCTGCCGGGATCGATGCGGTAGGAGCCGAGCATGAAGACGAAATCGCGATCGACGCGCATGAACCCGGGATCGCGCGGATGCACGATGAACATGCCCATCATGCCCATGGCCATCTGCACCATCTCATCGGCGTGCGGGTGGTACATGAAGGTGCCGCTCTTCGTGAGCTCGAACTCGTAGACGAAGGTCTTGCCGGGCTTGATGTGCGGTTGCGTCAGGCCACCAACGCCGTCCATGCCGCACGGGATCAGCATGCCGTGCCAATGCACCGTCGTGTGTTCGGGCAGCTTGTTGGTGACGAAGATGCGGACTTTGTCGCCCTCCACAGCCTCGATGGTCGGCCCCGGCGACTGGCCGTTGTAGCCCCACAGATGCGCCTTCATGCCGGGCGCGAGTTCGCGGACCACCGGCTCGGCGACGAGATGGAATTCCTTCCAGTCCCCGTTCATGCGCCAGGGCAGCGTCCAGCCATTGAGCGTGACCACCGGCTGGTAGTCCTGGCCGGCGGCGGGGCTGATGGGACGCTGCATTTCCGGCGAAGATTGCGTTACGGCCTCGGGGATGCCGGCGGCGGCAACGCGGCCGCTGATCTGGCTGACGCTCGCCAGCGCGACGCCGGAAGTGGCGAGAAACGATCTGCGGGAAATGCTCACAATCCTGTCCTCCGTCACACTCAGTGCGGCTCGGCTGCCCCGCCGGTAGCCGAGGCGGTTACGCCAAGCATCTGGACGCTTTCGCCTCCTCCACGCCCACCGACGATGGCGGCATGCAGGTCCACCGTCGCGAGCCAGAAATCGCGACGCGCCTCGATGGCTTGGCTGTTGGAAGCGATCCGCGCCCGCGCTTCGCCGAGCAGCACGAAAAGATCGCGAATCATGGCGTTGTAGTTGAGCATGGTCTCGTCGGAGATGATCTGGCGCAGGGGAAGGACCTCACGCTCGTAATGCCGGGCGATGTCGTAGGCGCCTCGGTAGTTCTGATAGGCCTCACGGGCTTCGGAGCGCACGTTGACCGCGCGCTCAAGGAGCCGGTTGACGGCCAGCATGTAGGTTTCTTCGGCACGCCGGACGCGCGCCTCGCCGAAATCGTAGATGGGTATCTGGACGTCGAGCTCGAAGCCCTGCCGTCTGATCTTGTCGACTTCGGTCGCGCCGCCGTTCGTTTTGACGTCCTTGTCGGTCTTGCTGATGCCTGCGGCGTTGAGGGCATCGATGAACCGGGTCTTGTGGGTAAGCCCCAGTTCGAGCGCGAGAATGTCGATCTCTATGCGGGCGATCACCAGATCGACGCGCCTCAGCACTGCTTCCCGCTCCACGGACGCTACTGATTTCGGCCGCGGCGGAAGCGCTGCGAGCTTATTGGGAAGCCGGAACTTGAGGTCGTTGCCCCACAGACCGAGCGCCCGGATAAGTTGCTCGCGCCCGCTACGGGATCTCAAGCGTGCCGTCGCCACCTGTCCGCTCACCTCGGCGTAAAACACGTGCTCCCGCGCCTGGTCGAGCTTCGACATCGCGCCCGTTTCGCCGAGTTGTTTGGCGACATCGGATACGGTTTCGGCCGACAACCGAGACTGCTCGAGGAAGCGCAGCATCTCGCTGGCCGCAACGGCGCGGTAATAGGCGCGCGCCGCTTCCATGGCGACGCGCAATGTCATGTCGATGGCGCGGACCTGCGCCTGCCTGAATTTCGCCTCGGCAATCTCGCGCCGGCGCGGCAAGGTCAGCAGCGCCAGGACATTCTGCACGATCTGGCGCTCGATCTCGAACCCGCCCGAGCCGACGATGCGCTGAAACGACAGCGCAGGCGAAGGCGGCAGGCTCGCTTCCACCATCTCCGCTTCAGAAATGCCGAGCTCGTTGAACGCCGCCTGCAGGCCGCGGTTGTTGATCAGAGCAATCTGGACGGCATCCGATACGCTCAGCGGCCGCTCCAGCAAGCTCTTGACGCGACTGTCGACAGCGGCGGCATCGCGTTCGTCACGGATCTTTGTCACTTCCTTGCCGAGTTCGGTGCTCGCTGCGGCCTCGACCACGAACATTCCCTGGTTCGGAGAAAACTTCGCGCAGCCGCCGCCGACCGCAGATGCCCCTAGCAGCAGCACCAAAGCTGTATGCCCCGCCAGCGCCTGCAATCTTCCCCTCGTCGGCATGGCATCTGTCCCGTCGTGCTGTGGCCGGTCTTGCCTGTCCGTTCGGCTCATTGCTTGTGCTGCGGAACCGTGTGCTCCGGCATGGGCGGGCCCTTTTCCTTCACCGCCGGCGCCTGTTTCGGCTGAGGCGTTACACGCCGGTTGATCTCGCCCCAGGGGAGCGGCTCGACCGGCCGGTAGGATTTTGTCCCGGAGGTCACGGGGCTGTAGCGCGTCGGTGGCGTGGGCGCGTTAGGATCGTCCGGATTTGCGGCATGCACCGCCCCCGTCATGAGACTAAGAAATGCGCCAGCGCTGGCGAAAAGCGTTCGGACACGCATGAAAGTGCGCCGTTCCCGAATGGCGAGGATCGCGGCAGGTAGTGGCGGAACGGCTCCGCACGGCCGACCGGGCTCGCAGTGAGATGTGGATGTTGCAGCGGCCCGCACCTGGGCGGACACGCAGGACGCGCCTATAGCGCGCTTGTCCCTCTGGGCGGACGCTCGATGCCGCCCCAAGGGTTCTCGGCTATCCGCAGCACCGAAGGGAGGTCGAATTTCTGAACTCAACCTGAAGTGGCGAATAGCGGGTATGACGGGAGCGTCGACGCCCGTGTGGCAGGCGCCGGTGCCGCAGCAGCAATCGCCCGCATGGAACGGCTGTGGAGGCTTGCCTGCGTCATCTGCCAGGCGGACCACGGCTCCCTCCCGCGCAGGTCTCTCTAGGACCGTGGATTGGCGGCCGTCGTGCCTTCTGATGGCGGCGGGCGCAACTGCAACCGCGATCTGCACGCGCGTGTGGACCGCTGAAGGCACGCGTTGGTGTTCATGGCCGGGATGGGCGTTCGCAGCGCTCGGCGCACCGGCCAGGAGGCACAAGCCTCCCAGCACAGCGCAAACAAGGACGGCGAACTTTGCCTGTATGGTCATTGTCCCGCGCGGCGGCTCGGCGATTCGCATCGAGGCAAAAATAGGTGCGATCCCGGAGAGGGTCAAGCTTTTGAGCCGCCGAGAGAAAAACCCGACGCACAATTGATTACCCAAGATGGCGTTTCGGCCACCACAGCCCGCGCGCAGCCCATGGGTCTCGCGGGATGACAATTGACGCGCATCAATGTCCCGGGTCGCCGAGTGAAATATTTGGGAGCGTACGAGGTTCACATGTCCAGATTCCACGCCATGCTCCTCCCACTTTTGGCAGCCTTCTCGGCGACCGCGGCCGCGACCGCCGCTCAGGAGGACGCCAAGTGGTTCGTCCTGCGCGATCATCAGATCGGTTCTTGCTGGTCCGCACTGTTGGTCAAAGTGGACGGCAGCTACCGGCATGCCTTCCTGCAGGTGGCAGGAGGCCCATACGACACAGAAGCCCAAGCTCTCGAGCGAAAGAAGGCGCTGCGGAGAAACTGGCACTTGTGAGCGATGATCGTGCGAGATCTCCGCGTAAAGATGGAGAATGTCCAATCGCCCGTGGTTTGGTAGCCAAAAGCTAAGATCGCAAATCCCGGCATTTCGACGAGAGAGGTTGCGATGGCCTACTACTTCAACAAGATGCTACGCGCGACATTCGACGAAACGGTCGCGCGCACGATCGAGGCTTTGAAAGCTGAAGGCTTCGGGGTTCTGACGCAAATCGACGTCAAGAAGACCCTGCAGGAGAAGATCGGCGCGGAGTTCCGCAACTATCGCATTCTGGGCGCTTGCAACCCGCAGCTCGCGCATGAGGCCCTCAAGCTCGAGGATAAGATCGGCACGATGCTGTCCTGCAATGTCGTTGTCCAACAGCTCGACGACGGACGGGTCGAGGTCGCAGCGATCGATCCAGTCGCCTCGATGCAAGCGATCGACAATCCCTCGCTCAAGGAGGCCGCCGCGCGCGTCGGCGAGAAGCTCACGCGCGTTGTCGCGGCGCTCTGATGCCGCACGCCGCGGTACTGCTTGGCGCGCGGGATCTGCAGTCTGCTTGCAAAAGCTGCCAGCTCTGTCGGAGCCGCCCGTCTCGCTTAGGGGGCTCCATCGATCGCGCTTCTTCGAGGAACTAAGAGGCAATGCCGCGCCTGCGCAACGTTTTCGGAATTCCAGCCATCGCCTGTTGGCTTTGCCTTGCTGCGGGTCCTGCGCTCTCGCAGGCTACCCAAGACCGCCTTCCGCTCATCATGAGCAAACTTCCGCCACAGAACTCAGCCGCCTACAGGGCGATCCGGGACCGCGCCGGTGTCGCAACCGTGCAAGTGCTGCCTCTGACAAAGACCGAGGTTTGGTCGGTGCCAAAGAATTGGTGGACGCCGTCAGAAAATTGGCGGCGCGGTATGGCGCAGTTTCAAGCCGGCTTGGCGCGCGTTGGAACCATATGTTTCGCAGAATGCGTGGCGGCATGATGATGAACGGCATGATGCGGAGAATGAAGGGCATGACCGCGCGGGGCGAGAGGATGATGAAGCGCGCCATGTCCGCGAGGTCGACCATGGGCGTCGCCATGATGGGGATGCCGCAAGCCGCGCAGGTGGAGTATGCGCTGACAAAGGACTTAGGCACTCAACCAAGCGCTTCAGGGGCAGACAAAATTGAGATCGACCTCAATGACAAGACGGCTGTCACCGTGGCGCGCAAAAGTGCCACTTTGAGATCCGATAGTCTGATCTGGAGCGGCACCGTCGAGGGCACCGGCGAGCCGGCGATGCTCATGTGGTGGCCCGGTAGCCGGATGACAGGGACGATTCACCACAAGGGCCGAATCTACTCGATCAGACACGTCGATGGCGCCCTGCGAAGCCATGGTCGAGATGGACGCGGACAACATGCCGCCCGAGCATGCAGCGATGCCGCAGCGCATGCGCACTCAACAACCCCAGCCTTGCGTGACGATCCTCTGGTCCACCAAGGTGATGCAAGCATGCTGAGGCCGGGAGCTACGGCAATGCTCCCCCCGAAGCCCAGAGGTCCCCAACCCGCGGCGTCTTCGACGAAGATGTCGTCATCGACGTTATCGTTGCCTACACGAAGAAGGCGGCCAGCAACTACACCGACATCAAGCGCGACTTGTCGACTTGGCGATCGAGGAGGCCAACCAGTCGTTCCGCGGAGCGGCATCGACAACGTCAAGCTGAGACTGGTGCACGCCTATCAGACCGACTACGTGGAAGAAGGCAGCCACTTCGATCACGTGTGGCGCTTCGCCGATAAGGGCGACGGCTACATGGACGAGATCCACGGTCTGCGCGACAAGTATCGCGCCGACGTCGCCGTCCTCATCGTCGACGATCCCCAAGGATGCGGGCTGGCTACGCGCGTCTTTGCCGATGCGGACGAGGCCTTTGCCGTCGTCCATCACGCCTGTGCGGCGACGACCTATTCTCTTGCCCACGAGATCGGCCACCTCATTGGCGCGCGCCACGATCTCAACCTGGATAAGGTCATGACGCCCTTCCCGTATGGACACGGCTACGTCGACGGCACCAAGTGGCGGTCCATCATGAGCTACAAGGAGAGCTGTGGCGGTTGCGCGCGTCTCCCGGTGTGGTCGAACCCAAAAATTCTGATCAGGGGGACGCCGCCGGCACGCTGAGCCAGCAGGATAATGCGCGTGTGATCGCTGAACACGCGGCAAGGGTGGCAGCCTTTAGGTAGCACGTCTGGGCGCGCGCTCCGCCGGCTCGTGGCAATCACGCGGCCGACAGCCCCCGCAGAAAAAGGAAGGTCGGCCGTGAGGGTGGCTATATTCCTCCTCGCAAAGGTCCTGCGATGGTTAGATTGTCTTTTACCGCGCTCACTCCTTCGGTCTCCTCGACAAGCGCACGGAGTCCGGTGTGCTGGTCGGGCGTAGCGGCAAACCCCCAAAGCTCCACAACGCCATCTTTCACCGTGAGGTTAATATAGCTGTCGTTAATCCAGGACTGTGCCCGAATGCGATCGTGCAGGATCTTATGCAGAGCGGCATTGTCAATCTTCTTGGCCGCCTTGGAAATCTGAACCTGGCTTAGCGCCCGCACGAGATCGCCGCGCGTGATGATCCCGACGAGGCGGCCCTCTTGCACGACAGGAACCCGCTTGATGCGTTGATTGTCGAGGATGTCAGCGACATCCCTCAGTTCCGCATCATCGCGGACCGAGATGACATAACGGGACATGATATCGTGCGCCTTGAGACCATGCGCCTTGGCATACTCTCGCGCTAGACCATCTGCATCCGCGAAAGTACGGAACCACCACTTGTGCCTGCGCTCGGTCCCGACCTCTGCGCGGTGCAATAAATCACTTTCGCTGACCATGCCGATGATCTTGCCGTCGTCGGTGAGCACGGGAACACCGCTGATGCGCTTTTCCGCCATCAGCGCGGCAATGTCCCGCACCGAGGTGTCGGAGCGCACGCTGACAACGTCTCGGGTCATGATCTCGTGTGCTTGCATGGCGACCTCGCTTGAGTTCGAGCGAATTCTTCCACATTCTGGCCGGCCCACGTTGATGCGCATCAAGGGCAATGGTCAAGTACGCCGCTGTTGATCGTTCACCTGGGCAGCCTATCCGCGCCACCTCCTTCGCCCCGCGCCTTAGGCGGCGCTTGCGACGAGACTGCGCGCGCGTTCGAGAAGCTTCGCATTAATGGCAACGATCACCGTGCTGAGCGACATCAACGCAGCCCCCATCGCCGGCGACAGCAGCAGCCCCCAGGTGTAGCCAACGCCTGCAGCCAGCGGAATCGCAAAGGCGTTATAGCCCGTCGCCCACATCAGATTCTGGATCATCTTGCTATAAGTGGCCCGCGACAGGGCCAAGATCGCAAACACATCGCGCGGATCACTGCGGACCAGCACGACGTCGGCCGACTCGATGGCAACGTCCGTCCCCGCCCCGATGGCAATGCCGAGGTCGGATTCTACGAGCGCCGGCGCATCGTTGACGCCGTCGCCGATCATCGCCACGGTGAGACCGCGTTCCTTGACCTCCTTGATCTTTTCGAGCTTTCTGTTCCGGGAGCACCTCGGCGAAGTAATCGTCGAGACCCAGCTCCTTAGCGACGGATTTCGCGACCGCATTGGCGTCGCCCGTCAGCATCATGCACTGAATGCCCATTTCCTTTAGGCGGGCCACGGCCTCGAAGGATTCCCTGCGGATCACGTCCGCGAGGCGCGATCGCCCCAACAACCTTGTCATCGACAAGCACGTAGACGACCGTCTTGCCCTGCGTCCGCGACCGCTCGCACGCGCGCATCCTTAGCAACCTTCAGACCCTTCTCGCGGAGAAAGCCGGGGCTGACGACCTTGACATTGCGGCCCTCGACCACCGCCTCCGCGCCTCGGCCGGTAAGACTCTTGAAATGCTCGACCGCTTTCGGTTTGACGTTGCGTTCCCCAGCTCCCCTGACGACGCCCTGCGCAATCGGATGCTGTGATTGGCTCTCCAGGCTAACGGCCCACGTCAAGACGTCAGTCTCGCTGAAATCAGAAAGCGCAATGACATCCGACACGCTGAATTTGCCTTCGGTCAGCGTGCCCGTCTTGTCGAAGATGACGGCGTTGAGGTTGCGGGCACGCTCGAACGCGGCTCGATCCCGGATCAGCAGCCCATTCTGGGCCGTCAACTTGGTGCTGACCGCGACCACCAGCGGCACGGCGAGACCCAGAGCATGTGGGCAGGTGATGACCATCACCGTCACCATGCGCTCGAGCGCGAAGGCGAAGGTCTCCCCCAATCCGAGCCAAATCACCAGGGTTGCACCGCCCAGCCGACAATGCGATGTAGGTCAGCCAGAGCGCCGCCCGGTTGGCAAGGTCCTGTGTGCGCGATCGCGTATCCTGCGCGCGCTTCACCATATCGATCACTTGGGCGAGGTAGGTCTGGTCGCCGGTCTTGCGCACTTCGAGCGTGACCGCGCCTTCGCCATTGACTGAACCACCGACGGCTTCCTGACCTTCTCGCTTCTCGACGGGACGAGATTCGCCGGTCAGCATCGACTCGTTGAAGCTCGACTGGCCCTTGATGATTTCGCCGTCCATCGGCACCTTCTCGCCTGGCTTGACGAGGACGTGATCTCCCGGCTTCAGCTGCACGACCGGCACTTCTTCCGTATTGCCACCGGCTGTTATGCGATGGGCGGTCGCAGGCAAGAGCCGCACCAGGGCCTCAAGCGCTCCCGAGGCTCCCATGACCGACTTCATCTCGATCCAATGCCCGAGAAGCATCACGTCGATCAGTGTGACGAGCTCCCAGAAGAACACTTTTCCAGGTAGCCCGAAGACGACGGCGCTGGAGTAGAAGAAGGCCACGCTCACTGCGAGCGCGATCAGCGTCATCATGCCCGGGCGGCGCTTTTCCAGCTCGCTGAACAAACCTTTCAGAAATGGCCAGCCTCCATAGAAGAAAACGACAGCAGAAAGAATGAACAGAAAATAGTTGGAACCCGCGAACGCTAGCGTGTCGCGCAGCCCCAAGAACCGTTGAATCATCGGCGAGAGGGCCAAGACCGGAAGCGTCAGAATGAGCGATACCCAAAAGCGGCGACGAAAGTCCGCCACCATTGCCGCGTGGTCATGCCCTGCGTGGCCGTGCGCCATGTGCTCATGCGCTGCGTATTCTTGCTGACCGTGTGATTGCCCATGATCATGTTCATCATGGACGTGGGCGGGACTTGCGCGACGATGCTGATGAGCGGTCTTATCCACATGCGCCTCCTGACGTCGCGACGTCCGCAGTCAAAAATAACATCATCGACAATCCGCACTGTTTCTACAATGCAGTCTCGCTCCATCAGCTGCTTTTGTACAGTAGGCGGAAAGTCTGCTCGTAGAAACTGTCGCGGACTTTCCGCGCGTTCTCCAGAGCTTGGCTGATTGCTTTGATGGCTTCGCGCTCCTGTTCGATCAGCGCCTGACCCTGCGGGCAGCGGGCGCCGGCTCCTGGCGACCGTTTCAGCAAGCATGGCCAGGCCGCGCATCCACGGGTTGAACTCATCCGACAGCAAATACCGGCTGGTCCGCATCGGGTGCAGCCACTTCAGCATTTCCGCAGTCCAGGGGTTGGCCAGCGCCTGCACCCAAGGGCTGACCAACGTGCGATAGAGCGTCTCGTTGAACGCGGACACCTGTCTGACGCGCTCGAACGCCTCCCGCGGATAGTTGGTTCTGAGGTCTTCGACCTTGCGTGGCTCAAAGTGAACGCGGTAGGACGGCTTGTGGCAGTCCGGGTCGCCGGAAGGGTTGTCGATCTTCATCTCGTAAAGACCCGCAGCCAGCCCCTCGATGTCATCCAGGCTCTCAAGAATCGCCCGGTGCTCCAGGCGGGCGACGCCGGCCGAGACGAAGATGCCGAGATGCCCGACATGCGGGTCGGTCAGGTAAACGATGCGCTGCCCGGCGCGCTTAAGATCCTCGGTATCCCGATAGACCGCCGGAATCCACCCGAGCGCCTGATGCGGCGGCGTGATGTTGTCGCCGTAGGAGGCGAAGATGACGAGCGGATTGCGGATACGGCGCAAGTCGGCGGTGCAGCCTTCGCAGATCCGAAATTGCCCCTGCTCCAGCTTGTTGCCGATGAACAGGTTCTCGACGATCGCCAGCATCTCTTCCCGGCTCAGGAAGTAGAAGCCGTTCCACCACCGCTCGAACTCGAGAAAGCGCTCCTGCTCGGAGTCGATATCGGTGAAGAGATGCGCGTATTTCTCCCAGATGGCCTTTTCCGGCTTGAGGTTCTCGAAGCTCTGAGCAAGCCAGGCGCCATCGAACCGCCCACCACCCAGGTCCGCCGTTAGGTGCGTCAACCAGACACCGCCGAGCAGGCCGCCGGCGACGCGCATCGGGTTGGTGCCAGACTCGCCCGCCCAGTAGGACAACGGCGAGCCGTTGAGCACGGCCGGTCCGACCAGACCCTCGCAGTCAGCGGACAGAAGCGTCACCGCCCAACCAGCCTGGCAGTTGCCGTAGAGTACCGGGGGTTTCCCAGGATGCCGCCGGGCAACCTCCACGACGAACTTCCTCAGCGCGTGCAGCACGTCCGCTAGGGTCTGACCGCGAGCCGGCTCCGGAAAGAACATCACGAAATAGACTGGATGACCCTCGCGCATGGCCATGCCGACTTCGGACTCGCGTTTGAAGCCGCCGATACCGGGACCATGACCGGCGCGCGGATCGACGATGATCACCGGCGGCTTCTCGAGGTCGACGCAGTCGTCCCAGCAGTCTTCGTCGACCTCGGTGATCCGCAGCAAAGCGTAGTTCGCCGGATGATCGAACCGCCGTGCATCGAGCAGCGTCTCGTACTTGAAGTTCAGCAGCGGCGGCAGCCCGGCGCGCTCATGTTCCAGCATGTTGTTGGCGCGTTGGCGCAGCGTGTCCCAGAATAAGATCGTCCGCTCCACAACATCACGCTGGTATTCGACGAGGTCCCCAAGCGGGCCCGGTACGATGCTCGTCTGCGCGCCGTTGCCCGCCTGCTCCAACTCCGGGCCCCGACCCGACCCGCCCGTTCCTGCGGGTCTCTCTGACGGTTCGGGGACCGTCGCCTCGGCCCGCCTCTCCCTTGACTTCAGAAACGCGAGCTGTCGTCTTTGCGGCGGTCGTCGTCATCATTTCCACCATCTGGCGAACAGGTTGAACAGCGGCCCAAAGATCAGCGCCACGTACCAGCCGTAGGCGAAGGTCTCGATGAGACCGAGCAGAAAGCTCGGCCATGACAGCCAGGTGAAGCCGGGCAGTAACCGCTGCCAGTTCGGATACATGGCGAGGCTCGGAAAGAGCAGGTCGAAGCCGACGCACAGGACGAACGTCACCGCCAGGAAGATCCCCAGGCTCATTCCCAGGGCCAGCACGGGGATTCGGGAATCCTGCGCGGCCGAGAGCGGGGTTCCTGAGCTTCGTCGTTCCACGGTTCGCCGAGCCTCAGCCATGGGCGTGATCCATTTGCTTAGGTTGCGGGTGCGCCTGAGTGCCGACATAGAGGTGAGGCGCCGCCTCGAATTGCTCACGGCATTCGCGCGAGCAGAAATAGTAGACCGTGCCGTCATGCACTGCCGACTTGGCGCCTTGCGTGTGAACCGTCTTGCCGCAGACCGGATCGACGTCGGTCTCCGGCGGGACCCAGCGGAGTTGCTCGCGATCCCCCGGTGTATTCTTGCTTCCCATACGCTCCATCAAACTCGACCAGCTCAAAGGCTGCTTTGATCACATCGCAATGTGGTCCGAGTGCCATCGGCGGCTTTGCGAAGTTGGCCTTCACGACTGGCGCGCCGACCTGCACTTGAGCGGTCTGCACTGGAGCTTTGTTGTCCTGCGCGGCCACGGTGCCCGGCGCGAGCACGGCGACGACGCCCATCCCGAGGCCCATCGCGGCATCGCGCAATCCTGCGGTTCTCTGTCTGGCTACCAGCGGCACGGCGGCTCCCTCGGTCCTTTGCTCGTTCCGTAATACTCAATATAATATAAGTAATGTATCAGGATGTACTTGAAAGTATTAGCCAAAGGCGCAACCATATTGCTCATTCGGTTGCATGGCCGCAGATGTTGTGCTAAGTGAAGGCTGGACGCTCTTTGAAAGTATTAATTCTGTACTTGAGTCACAGCTAAGTAGATGAAGTGAAGCCAAGAATTTCCTGCAACACTATGAGCAAGTCTGTTGCGGCCGCCTGCGCAGGGAGGGCCGCCATGTCGCCGCGCAAGCATGCCGAGAGCTTCAGCCTTTACGCGCCGACGGGCGCCCGGAAGTACCTGAACCAGCAGGAGCGGGGCGCGCGCTGGCCGCCATGCGGGCGCTGCCGCCGGATCGCGCACTCTTCTCCTTTCGCCTTGCTTGGACCGGCGGCCGCGTGAGCGAGGTCCTGGCCCTCACTCCGGCATCCTTTCAGATCGAGCGCGGCGTGGTCGCGCTCCGGACGCTGAAACGCCGGCGCCATGTCGTGCGCGAGGTGCCGATTCCGCCCGAGCTGGTGCAGGCGCTCGACCGCCACTTCGATTTTGCACTCGCCCGACCCGGCCAGCGCGCACGACCGCTGTGGCCCTTGTGCGGTCGACGGCATGGCGCCTTGTCAAGCGTGTCTTGCACGCGGCGTCATCGGCGCGCCGCCTGCCCCCGCGGCCTACGCCACGGCTTTGCCGTCGCCGCTTGCGGCAGGAGTGCCGCTGAACGTCGCCCAGCGCTGGATGGGGCACGCGCGGATCAGCACCACCTCGATCTACGCCGATGTCTGCGGGCCGGAGGAGGTCGCCTTTGCGAGGAGGTTCTGGCCACGTCCGCTTGCGAGGCCTATCCAGGAGTGGCCATCTGCATCAACAACCGGGGAACGATGACCCAACTCGGTCGAAGTTGTTGTGCGCCAACACGCGGTGATCCGTCGACGCAGTCTCTCATCCACCTACCTGCTGATCTGCATCGGGTCCGGTCGATTGTGACCGGCACCCGCTCCCGCCTTGCACAGCTGCGGTGCTCGGGACTACCGTGGGCAATAGATGGGAATGCTGCTGGGGCTCCTCGGGATGGCAGACGCCGGCGCAGCGGGCGACGGCAAGCTCAAGGTCTTCATCTCCTATTCGCGCAAGGACGAGGACTTTGCGGAGGAGTTGCTGGCCGGCTTGCAATTCGCGGGTTTCGAGCCCTATCTCGACAAGCACGACATCGCCGCTGGTGAGGAGTGGGAGGCCCGGCTTGGACGGCTGATCGAGGCGGCCGACACCGTCGTGTTCGTGATCTCGCCCGATGCCGTCGGCTCCGAGCGCTGCGCTTGGGAGATCGAGCGCACCGTCACGCTCAAGAAGCGGCTGTTGCCGATTGTTTGGCGCCGGATCGACGAGGTAGACGTCCCACCGCTTTTAAAGCGAACTCAATTACATCTTTTTCGACAAGCCATTGATGTCGGTGCCGTCGCTGACGTCGCTGGCCACTGCGCTGAAGACCGATCTTGGCTGGATCCGCGAGCACACGCGCATCGGTGAAGCAGCACTACGATGGGACGAGCGCGGCCGCAATGAAGCGCTATTGTTTCGCGGCGACGAGCTTGCCGCCGCCACGGCATGGCTCGCGTCCCCACCACAGTACGCACCCGAGCCGACGCTCTTGCATCACGAGTTCATTAAGGCGGGGCAGGACGCAGAGGCTACACGTTCGTCGGTCGAGCGCCAACGCCTAGATCAAATGGCCGCCGCTCAAGAACAACGCGAGAAAGCGCTCAACGACCTGGCAGCGGCGGTGCGTCGCGGACAGCGCGCGCTTGCCAGTGCGACCGGACTGCTCGCATGCATTATTGTTGGCGCAATAGGCTGGTATAATCAGGCTTATTTTAAGGAGCAATATCACTGGCACACCATAATGGGTCCCTCTGTTTGGCTGTGTTCGTTCGTCATGTTGAACCGCATCGATATGCAGCCTGAAGGCAGCGCTCGGGGGTGAAGGTTTCGCCGAGGCGGTCGACGGCGCGACGCCAACCGAGGTAGCTCGGCAGATACCACGATGCGACCCCCTTGAACGGCCGCAGCCAGTCCTTGAGGCGGCTGGTGTAGGCGTTTACGTTCTGGATGTGGAAGCCCTCGTAGACGTGCTCGCCATGGCTGGCGATGATGGGGATATGGAGAATGCCCTCGGCGTGCGCGAAGGCGCCGTAGGCGTCACGCCCATCGCTGACGAGCACTGCGTCTTTGGCAACGATGGGCGTGAGATGGGCCGCGAACGTCGGCGCCCGCAGATCATGTAAAACGTGATCCGTGGTGGCGCCGCTGCGATCACGCACGATTAGGATGCAATCGTGCTCGTCGGTCGAGAGGCCCCGTTTCTTCGCCGTACCGCCGCGTTTTCTGGGTGCTCGACCGACAAGCTGCTTCGATCCCTTGGCCGACTTGAGGATGAACGTCTCGTCGGCTTCGACGATCCCGCGGACGGCTTTGGCCTTGGCCTCCTTGGATGTCGCCAGGAACCGATGACGCCACCGAAACGACGTCTCCAAATGCACCCCAACTCGCTTTGCGGCTTTCCTCAGGCTGAGCCCGTCGACAATCGCGCGGGCGTAGTCGAGCCACTTCTCACGCTTCTGGAGATGGGCGAGCGGCGTGCCGGTGAGCGCGTTGAACGTGCGTTTGCACGACGTGCACCTGTACCGCCGCATGCCGGTGGCGACGCCCCACTTGTTGAATGTCTCCGACCCGCAGTGGCCGCAAGCCGGCGCCTTGGCGAACTCGACTTCGATCAGCCCGACGACATCCCCGGCCGATCCCTTCACCGTCAGCGCCGCCATCAAGGCCTTGTGCTGCACTGGCGTCAGCGAGCCCAGCCCGCCGACCAACGCCCTGAAATCCCTGGCCTTCATGATCTTCTCCCCGCATCCAAATCGCGCGGAGATCACGCGCCCACATTGAGTCCGAACAGAGCCCTCTGTTTTGACCGCCGAGCAAGAAGGCGCGCTGATCCCAGGAAATTCGTTCAACGAGTGTGCCATCGGATGCCCCGTGATGATTGTGATGCCGGCCGGCAAGTTCATGATGGGCTCGACAATTGGTGAGAAAGGAAGTCAGGCCGAAAGTTCCCACAACACGTGGTGACTATCGGCCGACCTTTCGCTGTAGCGAAATTCGCAGTGACGTTTGCAGAGTGGGACACGTGCACAAGCGCCGGCGCCTGCCCAAAGGCGCCGGACGATGGATGGGGGCGTGGGGACCGACCAGTGATCGAGGTCTCATGGGCCGAGGCGAAGAGGTACATCGCCTGGATTTCGCGCCTTACCGGGAAGAAGCTACATCGCCTTCTTTCCGAGTCTGAGTTCGAGTACTCTGCGCGCGCGGGAACTGTGACAGCATATCCATGGGGTAATGACATCGGTAACGGTAACGCTAACTGCAAAGGCTGCGGCAGCAAGTGGGACGGGACAGGGCCCGCTCCGGTCGGCTCTTTTAGGCCGAACGCCTTTGGCTTGTATGACATGCACGGCAATGTCTATTCGTGGTGCGAAGACGTTTGGCACGACCGCTTCGATTGGGCTCCAAACGACGGACATGCTTGGGAGGAAAATGGTGACGCGCGACGTCGCATTGTGCGCGGCGGCTCCTGGTATGATGGCCCTGATCTCCTCAGGTCTGCCGCGCGGGGCGGCAACGACGTGAATTTTCGGGTTGGCATCGTCGGTTTCCGCGTTGCCAGAACGCTTTCACCCTCCCCTTAACTCTCCATCACATCCTAAGTGCACCACCGGTTTGCGCGGTCGAGCCGGCTGGATGGTGCGAATGCCACCCGCTTACGGATTAGATTCTCACGTTGTGTCCGCACACGGCTGAAAGTCTATGCAGTGCAACGACTTCGGAAGCTACCGGGAGTACACCTGTCGCGCGTTCGACGCGGCCGGACCGGTAGGTCATGACCCCCTCCAAGAGGAAGTTGCTCGCGTGGCACTCTTGTGACGGGTACGCATCTTACTTTGCGTGGGCGCCGGGGCGACCCGGTTCTCCGATGTCGGCCCAAGCTTCCAGGGTGTCCGGCTCTTAGCGTGCTCGCTTGACGTGCCCCTGCCCGCTCGCGTTCCATAGCATCCCATCAAGGGGGATGTCTTGCCGCGTTTGTTTGTCTCGCATTCGAGCAAGGACAACGTCCACGCCCTCGCTTTCCAGCGATGGCTTGAGGCCAAAGGCTGGGCCAAGGACGATGTGTTCATCGATCTCCACGGCATCGGCGCTGGTGAGCGCTGGCGCGAGACGCTCGTCAAGGCCAACGTTGCCTGCGAGGCCTTGCTCTATTTCGCTTCGCCGGAGGCGCTCGACTCGGAAGAATGCAAGCGCGAGGTCCGGCGGGCAGAGGACGACCGCAAGGAAGTAATGGTCGCGATCCTGCGAGACGTGAAGATAGACGATCGGCGCTTGGCACCCTATGCCGAGCGCCAAATCATGGACCTGTCCGTTGACCCGCGCGAAGAGCGGGTGGAGGTCGAGCATCAGGGGCGCAGGCACTTGATCGACTTTAACCGGCCGGCGCTCAATGCCATCCACACGAAACTGATCGAGTTGGGGATTGCGCCCGACAGCTTCGTCTGGCCGCCGAAAGACAAACCTAACGCGGCCCCTTACCCGGGCCTTGACGCCTTCGATGAGAACTCGGCTGGCATCTTCTTTGGCCGAGAGGCTGATATCATGGGCGGCGTCCGCGAGCTGCGCCAAATCCGGCATCGCGGCAGCCCGCGCCTGCTCATCATTCAGGCAGCCTCCGGCGCCGGCAAATCCTCCTTCCTGCGGGCCGGCCTGTGGCCAAGACTGCGGCGCACGTCTGAATTCCTCCCGTTGTGTGTTGTACGCGCGGCCAAGGGCATCCTCACCGGTCCGCACGGCATCGGTCAGGGGCTCGCCGCATGGTTCTCGCAGCACGGCCACGCGAAGGCCGCAGGTTCGCTCCACGGCGAGCTGCTGAGTGGCGACGAGGCCGCCGGGGCAGCCAAACTCGCCGCCTATCTCGCCGAGGCCAAACATATTCTCTCTGAAGAGCGGGTATTGGGGGTGGCGGATGGCAAGCCACCAATCCGTCTGTCACCCCTAATCGCGATCGATCAAGGGGAGGAGCTGTTCGCGACCGAAGATGTCAGCCAGACCACGCGATTTCTCGGGATACTCGGGAGATTGCTTTCCTCGCCATCCGAGGGCTTGGACCCTTTTGTTCTTGTCACGATCAGAGCGGACAGCGTGCCCGCGTTGTTAAAGATCGTACCAGAGCTTCGCATCGATACGCCGCACACGATTATGCTGCCACCCCTGTCGCCGGCCGCCTATCGCGATGTGATCACAAAGCCCGCTGCGGTCTACACAAGGCAGGTGCAGCGTCTGGAGATTGAGCCCGAACTGGTCCAGGCGCTCGTCACTGATGCGACCGGCGCCGATGCCCTGCCGCTGCTAGCTTTCACATTACTGCGACTGTTCAACGACTTTTCGCCCGAGCAGAAGCTGACGCTCGCCCACTACGAGGCCATTGGTGGCATCGGTGGCTCGATTGATCGGGCGTTGGCCGGGGCGCAGCGTCAGGCCGGTACTGACGGCACGGCGGGGCATCTGCGCCAGCTCATGGTGCCGGGGCTCGCCACATGGGACCCGGCGGCGGGCGCGGCTAAGCGCTTGGTTGCGCGGGAGCAAGACCTCGTTGCCGGTGAACGGGCGCCGCTGGCCCCGCTGACACATGCCCTCGTAGAGGCACGCCTACTGACCAGAGGCGCCGGCACACTCGAAGTGGCGCACGAGGCGCTGCTCAGGCGCCAGCCGATCGCCGCCTGGCTGGAGGAGCAAAAAGACGCCCTCAAACTGCGCGACGACATGTTGAGGGAAGCACAAGACTGGGAGCGCGGAGGCAGGCAGAGCGAAGACCTCGTTCGTCTCTGGGAGCGACTACAGAACGCCCTAGCGCTCAAGCGGCGCCCTGACTTCGCTGCGGCAATGGCCCCGGCGGAGCCGTATCTCGAGGCATGCCGCCGGCTCGAAAAAAAATTCAGGCGACGAACACGTCTGGCGCAGACGCTTATCTACACGCTCCTGCTTGGCATCATCGCCGGCCTCCTCGCCTTCATCAATCAGGAGTTCTTGAAAGAGCAATACCAATGGCGGATGGTGATGCGACCGTCCGTGCTCTCAACCGAGCAGGAGCGTGCGCTCAAGCCGAAGGACGAGTTCAAGGAGTGCGTGAACGGCTGCCCGATCATGATTGTGGTGCCCGCCGGCAAGTTCACAATGGGCTCACCAGATGGCGAGAAGGGGCGGTCAGATAACGAAGGACCGCAGCGGGACGTGACAATCGCCAAGTCGTTCGCGATCGGCAAGTATGATGTGACGTTCGCGGAGTGGGACACCTGCGTGGCGGCCGGGGCGTGCCCCAAGGTCTCCGATAACGGGTGGGGTCGTGGCAATCGCCCAGTGATCCTGGTGAGTTGGCAAGAGGCCAAAGGTTATGTCACGTGGCTGAGGCGGATGACGGGCAAAGATTATCGCCTACTAACGGAGGCCGAGTGGGAATACTCGGCGCGCGCCGGCAATCAGGGGCGCTATTCATTTGGCGATGATGCGGCGCAGCTTGGCGACTATGCGTGGTACCCGGGCAACTCTGAGAGCAAGACGCAGCCGGTCGCCAAGAAGAAACCTAACGCCTTTGGCCTATATGACATGCATGGCAATGTCTGGCAGTGGGTCGAGGATTGCTATCATAAAAACTATCGAGGAGCGCCCTCAGACGGGTCTGCATGGGTTGACGACTGCGTGGGAAGTGGCCGTGTCGTCCGCGGCGGATCCTGGAACTACGGTCCAGTCTTCCTCCGCTCGGCCAGCCGCGCCGGGAACTCCACCGTCCTCCGGGACGTCCATCTTGGCTTCCGAGTTCGGGAGGACGCTTTCAGCGAGAGCCGGCGCAACCATGGTTTCGCCGGGCGCGCATTAGGCGTCCAGGGCTGTCCACGATGAGCACAGATGCGGGCTCGACGAAGTTCGCGTAGCCGCGCATGACCACAGCGCCGCCTGTCCTGGGAGACCATGGACTCCGACAGGCGCCGCTGGTTTCGATGGCCCACCGCCGAGTTTGCGTTGTCAGCCTGCAACCCGCCTGCTGATCAACCGTCCAACGAATGCCCGCAATTGGCACTTTATTGCCGAACCAGCCGGCGGTTTCGCGAGTTCAGAGTACAAAGTTGCGTTTGCCGTGCCGTGGGTAAGCGTGATCTGACGGCTGCCTTGTGGAGCTGATGGCAAGTCGTGTGTCTTGGCGTCCTTATGACCGGTCATAAGGACGGTAATGGACAAGCGGGTGGAGATCATCAGCACGGTGGCTCGCCGTCGCCGCTGGACGATCGAAGAGAAGGTGGCGATCCTCGACGAGGCGTCGCAACCGGGCGCCTCGATCACGGCGGTGGCCGATCGGCATGGTATCAGCCGTAATCTCATTTACCTGTGGCGACGGCAGGCACGCGAGGGTGTCAACGCCGGAGTGATTTTGCATCGGCGGGCCGGAGCAATATTGCATCAGTCTTGAACGCATGAAGGCCCCCGCGAGCGGGGGCCTTCATGCGTTTGGCCGTCACTTTTGGGAGACGTCGTCTTGCGGGATATCGGACTTGGACCGCTGCACCCGACGCTTGGAGTGGGCGAGCCGGTAGCTCTCGCCGTTCATCTCCAGGATATGGACGTGGTGTGTCAGGCGGTCGAGCAGTGCGCCGGTCAGACGTTCGGAACCGAACACGCCGGTCCATTCGTCGAACGGCAGATTGGTCGTCACGAGCGTGCTGGCACGCTCGTATCGCTGAGAGAACACCTCAAACAGCAGCTCGGCGCCGGTCTGCGACAGCGGCACGAAGCCGAGTTCGTCGATGATCAGAAGCTTGTAGGCGGCGAGCTGCCGCTGCAGGCGCAGCAGCCGCTTCTCGTCGCGGGCCTCGATCAGCTCGTGCACCACGGCGGCGGCATTGGCGAAGCCGACCGACAAGCCCTTCTGGCAAGCGGCGAGACCAAGCCCCAATCCGATATGGCTCTTGCCGGTGCCGGAGTTACCGACCGCGATCACGTTCTCGCGGCGCTCGACGTACTCCGAGCGCGCCAGCTCCATCACGAGCGCCTTGTTCAAATCGGGGAACGCCGCGAAGTCGAAGCTGTCGAGGCTCTTCACGGTTGGGAACTTGGCGGTCTTGATGCGGCGGTCGACCATGCGTCGCTCACGCTCGATGATCTCGGCCTCGACCAGCCGCAGCAGATAACGCGGATAGTCGAGGCTCTCGGCTGCGCACTGGCGGGCGATCTTGTCGTACTCGCGCAGGATCGTCGGCAGCTTCAGCGCTTTGAGATGGTGGGCGAGAAGAACCCCCGGGACGTGGCCCGAGGGCAGGCTTTGCGGGGTGTCGGTCATGATGCCGTTCCCACCAGAAGGTCCATATAGGCGCGCGCCGACGTTGTCGCGACCGTGACCTTTGGCAGGTAAGGATAGACCGTCATGTTGAGGCGCGGCGGCCGGCGCTCGATCCGGCATAGCACCAGATGCTTGATTGCATCGAAGCCGATGGCACCACGTGCGATCGCATCCCCCACCGCAGCCGTAATGTCCTCGATCCGGAACGTCTCCATCAGTCGCAGCACCTGCACAAACTCGCGCTTGCCCTTCTTGCCCATGCGCACCTCGAGCAGGCGGCGCAGGGTGGCGAACTCCTCAGGCAGCTTCCAATCCGCGAGCGGGGCAGCCTGGTCGAGCGCATTGATCTTCTGCTCGATCAGCGCCAGGTAGTGCAGCGGGTCGAACACGAAGTCTTCTCGCTCATAGGAGCGCGGATGCCGCGCGATGATCTCCGTGCCGCAGGCGATGACCACCTCGTGCACGTAGCCGCGCACGATCACTTCGCGATGCCCGAAGCTCGTCGGCACGGAGTAGTCGTTGCGTCGGTAGCGCACCAATGACAGCGAGGACACGCGCGTCGCCACCTTCTCGCAGGCGTCGTAGGGCGGCGGCAGAGGTTTGCGCAGCGCGGTCAGATCGCGCTCCAGACGCTCGCCGATCGTCTCCGTATGACCGCGCAGGCGCTCGCTCATGCGCTTGCGGCAGCAGTCGGTGAGATGGGCGTTGAGCGCCTCGAAGCTTTCGAACGCCGGCACCGGCACCATGAAGTTGCGGCGCGCGAAGCCGACCAGCCCTTCGACCTTGCCCTTGTCGTTACCCTTTGCAGGTCGGCCGAAGCGATCCTGGAACAGGTAGTGCGATTGCAGCTCTGCGAACACGCGCGTGCGCTGACGCTTGCCATCACCCAGAATGCGGGCCACCGCGATCTTCGTGTTGTCGTAGAGGATCGAGTGCGGAAGGCCGCCGAAGAACGCAAACGCCTTCACATGCCCGTCGCAGAAAGCTTCTGTCGTCTCCGCCGGATAGGCCACAACGAAGCAGGCATCCGAGTGAGGCAGGTCGAACGAGAAGAAATGGAGCTTGCGCTCCACGCCACCAATGAGCCCGATCGCCTCGCCGAAGTCGGCTTGCGCGTGTCCCGGTGGATGCACCAACGGCACGAACATCTCTTGCGATCGTTGCCGCCATCCGGCGACATAGTCCTTCACGATTGTGATGCCACCCGTGAAGCCGTGCTCGTCCCGCAGACGCTCGAAGATGCGCTTCGCCGTGTGCTGCTGCTTCTTGGGCACACCTTTGTCGTCACTCAGGATCTTGTCGATGATCGCGATGAACGGATCGAGCTTTGGCCGCACCGGTGGCTTCGTGCGCACGTAGCCAGGCGGCACGGAGAACATCATCATCTTGCCGACAGTCCTGGGATCGATCCCGAACCGCCGCGCCGCCGCCCGTTGGCTCAGCCCCTCGATCTGAACCGCATATCGAACCTGCGCGTAGAGCTCCACTTGCTTCATCCCCCGCCCTCTGCCGAACGCGGCACAGGGCTTCCAGCTGCCGGATTTTTACTCCGGCGCAACCGACCGAATCGGCCGCTTCACTGAGGGATTATTGGTCCGGCGTTCTCACGAGGGCTCGATGCCCGGCGTGACGGTGAGCAATGGTGCACCCTCGCCCTTCGTTGCGGTGCAGATTGCGGACCGCGCTGAGAAAGCGCCAGCACAGAACGCGCCACAGCGTCTACTGGCACCGGTCGGGCGACGCCGGCCTGGGCTTGTCGAGATCGCGCTCTCGAACGGTCGCGTCGTCAAGGTCGAGGAGAGCATCGATCCAGCTACACTCTCGCGCATCGTCGCTGCCCTCGATGGGGGCGCGTGATGATCACGGTGCCGGCGGGCGTGCGTACAGATAAGACGGTTGGGCGCTCTGAGGCGTTGCGGCAATCGATGCTGGCGCTGATCGAGAACGGTGAACCTCATGAGGCTCACCCGGCCTATTGGGCACCGTTCATCGTGGTCGGTGAAGGCGGCGCTCAAGTACCACCGAGAGTTACGCCGTCAGTGCCACCGGGGCGGTCATCAAAGAAGGCGGTAAAGCCAGATTGGCAGACGGAGGTCTGGCGGCAATAACAGGACGGTCGCTGAACTCGTGTTCGTTCCCGTCTCGCATTTCTCGATTGGCACCGCGCGGCCATCAGAAATCATCACGGCGGCGGAGTCTGGGTCTGGTGACGTAGCCGCTGAGGTGGCTGATCCTTGCAGTTGGGTGGTACGTTCTCGGACGCACGAGCGTCCCAAAGAATGACGCCAGCCGGTCACGGATGCGCAGCCTAAGAGCGTGCTTCCTCGCGCCGGTCGTTCATAAAAATCTCGATTCGCGTCTGTCTGGTCAGACGGCAATGTTCCAATATCGACGCAACTTGGGCGCCGCGTTCATAACCGGACCGTCAATGAACTCGCGCATATAGCGCCACTTCTCTGCATGGCGGTAGCGGCTTTCGCCTTCAAGGCTCGAAATTTGCAACTCAAGAATGCTCTTGACACGCGGAAAGCGAAAGTTGAGATCCACGAAGGACTCAAGTGTGTCGTCGGGACCATCGAAGGGCATCACGAACGGATTGACGACAAAACGTCCAGTCTGATCCTGGATCACCAGCGCATTATCCAGATGACCAAGCGTCCTGCAATGATCAATCACAGCCTTGGTGACGAGAATACGCGGGTAGAAGGCTTCGCGCTTCTCGATCTCTACCGCCTCTAATAGAGCCGGGCCGAAGATCGCGTTGTCTTGGTGATACAGTGCACCATGCACGACCGCGCCGCGCGTTAGGAAACCGAGATGCATCAGGTCCAGGATCAACGTCGAACCGTGATCTAAGATCCGCGCCCCAAAGCTGTCGGGTACTGAATGGCAAAAGTTATCTGAGAATGCGCCAAACTGAATCTTCAACGACATGGGGTTCGGGCTAACGCGTCGCAGACCAATTGCGGTGTCTATAACCTTGCCGTCGGCCGCGCGCCTCTCTTGCCGGCTGCGTTCGTTGTAGCTCTGTGCTCGTTCATCGATGACCTTCATTGCTTCGAGCAGGGGCGCGCTATCACCATGATGGATTTTATCGCTCCAGCCGAGAATGTCAGCAAACAGAAGTAGACGCTGCTCATACGGCATGTTGCGTGCTCCGGTTGGGACTCGGCGACGATGATCTTACTCTGGTTCAGCGTTGGACAACCCGCTTTGGGGAACGATTTAGGCAGAAGTGCTGGATTTACTCGGCAGAACGACGCCACAACTGGCAATCACGAGACCACGCCACGGTCGCGACGTGGTGCGTGTCGCCGATCATCGATGTGACATGATGGCGGAGGTCGTAAACGCGTACGGGTCAAGAAGATCGTCGCCAGGTACATTGAGGTATGTGTTGTGACTGGAAGTGATCCAACGTCGGAAGACCAGCCTACGCTGGAAGAAGCCAAGCGGATGATGCGCGGGGGGCTGGCTGAGGCTTTGCAGCAAGCCGCCGCCAATTACGTCATGCCGATCTGCTGGATCACGGCCGAGGCATGCAAGCCGCGCATCGTGGACAATGGATCGGCATTCCTCATGGATTGCGGCGCCGGGCCTTTCGTGGTGACAGCAGGCCACGTGTACGAGGGCTTCTGCAACGCAATAGCGGCGCAACCAGACACCGTGTGCCTACTCAGCGACATGCCCTTCGATCCTGTCGCTGCGCGCATCGCGCACGACGTGGCGTACGACGTGGCGACTTTTCGCATCGCAGCCGATGAAATCGAGACGCTCCGCCGCAATGGCAAGCACATACTGACGGGAAGCCAAACGGCGTGGCCGCCGAACCCGCCAACACGCGGCCACGGCGCATTCTTCGTTGGCTTTCCTGGTGATGGGCGAAGTATACGAGCGTTCCGGCGCAGGAAGTTGGTTGAGATTGACTGGCTGGGCTACACGACGCTCGCGGTGGCCGATGGCGTGAGCGAGACCGACATCACGCTCGTGCTCCAGCACGATCCTGCCAACGACATTCATTCTAGGCAAGAGCCGCCGCCATCGTGGGCCATGGGCGGATGTAGTGGTGCGCCCCTACTCACGTTCGTCGAGCAGAGGCTGATCTTCAGTTGGCGACTGGGCGGCATCATCTATGAATTCAGAGTCCGTGTTCGTGAAGGCGGCTCGCGCCGATTGCCTGAACCCTGATGGGACCATCAACCCGTACCCCGATCCGATGGAGTACATGCGGCAGGAGCGGAAGCGCAGAGAACGAGATGCAGACTGACATGCGGCAGCGCCAGCAGTGCCGTGCCAGCGACATCGCTCTATTCTCAGCCCAGCTAACGCATCCCCGATTCCCTGCGACGCCCGGCTCGCCGCTCTTCGTCGGCATCGATTTGGCGGCAGCCTTGGTGTTGCCGACTTTCAGGCAGCAGACCGCAGGCCATGGTGCGTTGTGGCGCTCAGTTGGCCGACGCCGATCAGGCGTAGCTCAGCACGTCGCCTCGATCACCTTGGCGCTGGTGTCGATCAGTTTGGCGATGTGCTCCGCTCCACGCGAATATACCGCCCCTCTTGATCTAGCGCAGCGCGTAGCGGTAAACGAGAGCAGGCGTATCAGACGCAATTTCTGTGGGAGGAATTGCGGGGAGGAATGGGAGGAATTGACGTCAATAAAGATAGCAAAATCAACACTTTGAATTGGTTGCGGGGGTAGGATTTGAACCCAAAACCGGTCAGGTTACCAGGTGCTGCCAATGGGGAACATGGGTTCGTGCGCTTGCGCAGGACATGATCTCGATAGACCTGCAGCTCATCGCTGGACCATGGCAACGCCGAGGAAATCCACAGGACATGCATGCTGTGATTGCGGCGGGATGGGCCGCGGCACCGAGCATAGTGGGCGCGAGAGTACGATTCTCTGTGCGGGGACGCGCTGAGAGCGCTGCGGAGCTGCGCGCTGGTTTGGTACTCGCGTACCCTCGCGTGAGGCGTTTGCAGCGCTATCAGGTTAGACGGCGAGGGCCATGGCAAGTCCAGCATTGCGCCAGGCGGACCTGTTCCAGGAGCTGCCGGGCGCGGCCGATGTCTGGACAGATCGCCTGCTCGCGGCGTTTGCATACACGAATGCCGGCTTGCGCGTGCTGCCGCTCGCGGAAGAGGCGGTTGCGGCCTGCCCCACGGACATCGCCCTTCTCTTGATGGCTGCCACCGCGGCGGTGCTCGACGAACGGCCCGAGCGGGCGCTCGCGTTTCTCAACCGGTTCTCCAAGAGGGGGATGGCACCGGCTGCGCATGTTCTGCACGCGCTAGCCCTCCATCAGCTCCACAAGCGTGCCGCCGCCAGGACGCTCTTGAAGCGGCATGGGCTGACCAACCGGCGCGCCGCCCTGTCGGTCTTCCCCCCTGGCTTCCCGTGCTTGCCGCGGTTCATCCAACCCCTCGACGGCATCATGGGTAGCCCGCTACCCGCTCCCATCCCGCGTCCGGTGGCGCGCGCAAGGCCCCCCGCGCCCTTCAAGGCGAAGGCAATACCCGCGCCTCGTCCGCGCGTGGCTGCTCCAGCGCGGCCTAGGAGCGATGCGCCCGCGCTGCCTGTCGCCGAGACGGCGTCCGCGCCGCCGCCACTGCCGCGCGTCGAGGTCGAGATTCCATTCACGATGGAGATCGACCTGGCGGCGCTGTCGTCGGGCGCCTCGCGCGAGCCGGAGCAAGATGGCCGCTGGTTCAGCTTGCGCGAACGGCTCGCCCATCTCGGCCTGGCGCAGGGTTTCGACGAGCTTTTGTGCCTGCCGCATCTCACCGGCTTCGAGCCGCTGTGGCATCAGACCGAGACTGTGCGCAAGGTGCTCAAGCAGTTCCGCGGCCGCGTTCTGCTCGCCGACGAGGTCGGGCTCGGCAAGACCATCGAGGCCGGCATGGTGCTCAAGGAATACGCGCTGCGCGGCATGGCCGAGCGCACCCTGGTGCTGACGCCGGCCTCGCTCGTCGGCCAATGGCGCGAGGAGCTGGAGACCAAGTTCGGCCTCGCCTTCGCCACCACCTACGACCCGCTGCTGCGCGACGGACCCGCACGCGTTCTGGGGCCAGGACCGCATCGTCGCCTCGATCGCCACGGCGCGGCGGCGCGAGCACGCCGAGCGCCTCGTCGAGCGCAACTTTGACCTCGTCATCGTCGATGAGGCGCACCATCTGCGCGACCGATCGAGCCAGAGCTGGAAGCTCGTCGACGCGCTCAACAAGCGCTTCCTGCTGCTGCTGTCGGCGACGCCGGTGCAGAACGACCTGATCGAGCTCTACAACCTGCTGACGCTGCTGAAGCCCGGCATCTTCAAGACGCTGAAGGAATTTCGCGCCGCCTACATGACGCCGGGCAAGCCGCGCCAGCCGGCCAATCCCGAGCGCCTGCGCGAGCTGATGCGCGGCGCGATGATCCGCAATACCCGCGCCGTTGTCGCCCTCAAGCTGCCGCGCCGCCACGCCACGACCATCAAGGTCGACGGCGCGCCGGGCGAGGCGGAGGCCTACGCCGACCTCGCGGCCGCCGCGCGGCGGCTGGCGGCCGAGGGCGGGGCGGGGCGCCAGCGGCTGGCCCTGCATCATCTGCTGGGCGCGGCGGGGTCCTCGCCCGGCCGCGGCCGCGAGCGCCGTGGCGCGGATCGCGGCGCGAGACGCTGCCGATCCGGCTTGGGCCAGGCTTGCCGAGCGCTGGGCCGCGATCGGAACGGGCGGCAAGGAGGCGGCGCTTGATCGAGCTGGTGCAGCGCAACCCGCGGGAGAAGAAGCTCGTCTTCGTCCATTCGCGCGAGACGCTCGCCCATCTCGCCGATCGTCTTGCCGAGACGGGCGTGACCTTCGCCCGCTTCGACGGCAGCCTCAGCGGGTCCGGAGAAGGACGCCGCCATCGCTGAGTTTCGCGACCATGCGACGGTCCTGCTGTGCACGCAGTCGGGCGGCGAGGGGCGCAACATCCAGTTCTGCAACACCCTGATCAACTTCGACGTGCCCTGGAACCCGATGGCGATCGAGCAGCGCATCGGCCGCATCGACCGCATCGGCCAGGACCGCGAGGTGTTCGTGTTCAATCTGGTCACGCGCGGCACGCTGGAGGAGCAGGTGCTGGCGCTGCTGGAGGAAAAGATCTCGATGTTCGAGCTGGTCGTGGGCGAGGTCGGCGCCATCCTCGGCGGCCTCGAGGAGGAGCGCGAGTTTCCCGACCTGGTGCTCGAGGCGTGGCTGGAGACGACCGAGGCCGCCCGCGCCGCAGGCCTTCGACGCGCTCGGCCGGCGGCTCGACGAGGCGCGCCGGCAGCATCGACGGCGCCAAGGCGCTCGACGACAAGCTGTTCGGCGAGGATTTCGAGGCGGCGTGAGGGGAAACCATGGGAGCGCTGCGCGATTTCGTCGCCGATATGCTGGACAGCGAGGGCGCGGCCGTCGAGCCGGTGGAGCCCGATGGGCTCGACGTGCTAGCGCCCGAGCCGCTGCGCGCCGCCATGGGCTGGCCCGAGCTGGCGCGGCTGGGGTTCGGGCCCCGCTGCCCATCGGGGGCTACGCCGATCGGGCTCGAAGGCGACTGGCTCGACCGCTTCGGCGCCCTGCTTGGCGAGCGCGGCCGCTTCGCCGAGCGGCAGCTTATCGCTTCCGGCCCCCGTCGCGCCGCCGAGCGACCCGGAACGCCTGCTGGACCGCGCGCTCGATCTGCCCAACGCGATCTGGCGCTTGCGTGACGCCAAGCCGGCCTGGACGCACTGCCTGCTGCTCGCCTTTCGCTATACCGCCATTTCCGACGAAAAGCGCGAGGGGCTGGTTTGGCTCGGCTTCAATGCCGGGACCGGGGCGGTCGCTCGACGACGACATGGTGGCGCGGCTTCGCCAGCTGGTGGCGCGCGAATGGAGTGGCAGGCGCCGGAACCAGAGGTGCGCCGCGCGGCGGGCCCGGTCTGGGACGCGCCGACGCTCGCGGCATGGGCCCGGCCGCGGCTCGATCACCATGTTCGGTGCGATCTGGAGCCCTTTCTGCGCGCGATGCGCCGCCGCCTCGACCGCGACTGCGCCCGGGTGCACGAGTATCACGACGATCTGCGCCGCAATGCGCAGATGAAGCTGGCCGGGCTCCAGTCCGCTCACGGGCGACAAGGCCGAGGCCGACCGCAAGCGTGAAAGCATGCGGGTGGCGGCCATCGAGCGCGAATATGCCGCCAAGCTCGACGATCTGCGGCACAACTACGCTTTGCGGGTGACGGTCGATTGGGTGCAGGGGCTGGTCGCTCTTCGCCCCGGTGCATCGTTACGAGGTGCTGATCAAACGGCGCAAGGGCGAGCGGATCGTCGGCCATCGACTGGCATCCGGCGGTCCGCATGATGGAGCCCCCGCTCTGTGATTGGGGCCTCGGGCTGGAGCGCGCACGGCTCGTCTGTGACGACCATCTCCACCTGACCGACCTCGGCGGACAGGCCCCCTGCACCTCCTGCGGCAAGACTTGGTGCCGCGCCTGCCACGGCGCCGCCTGTCCACGCTGCGAGCGTGCCGCCGCAGTGTCGGCGAAAATTAGATAGGTATTACAAGAATATACTGGTTCGCAGTTTCATTCCGGTTGGGGAGCCAATTATTTCAATGTCAGCGTTGGCCTGTAGGGGTATTCCAGCTCGGCTGGGCATTTGCGCGTGCCTGGCCAGAGGGCCCAGCGGCTGCGCTCAGCGGGCTTTCTCCACCAGCGCCAGCAGCCCCTTGAGAAGTGCAACGGGCGAGGGGGGCAGCCGCCGATGTGCAGGTCGACGGGCACCACCGCGGAGACGCCGCCCGCCACGGCGTAGCTGCCGGCGAAGATGCCGCCGTCGAGCGCGCAGTCGCCGACGGCGACCACCCACTTGGGGTCGGGCGTGGCAGCGTAGGTGCGCTCCAGCGCCTGGCGCATGTTCTTCGTCACCGGCCCCGTCACCATCAGCACGTCGGCATGGCGCGGGGAAGCAACGAACCTGAGGCCGAAGCGCTCCAGGTCGTAGAAGGCGTTGTTGAGCGCGTGGATCTCGAGCTCGCAGCCGTTGCAGGAGCCGGCATCGACCTCGCGAATCGACAGCGAGCGGCCGAGCCGGCGGCGGGCGGCGCGGTCGAGGCTCAGGGCGAGTTCTGCCAGACCCGCATCGTCGGGCGCCGGCGGCGCCTCGGTGAGGGCGGACTGGAACAGGCTTTCGAACAGCAGCTTGCGCATGGGGCGCTCTCAAGCTCTCACAGGTCGTGGCCGGAGTAGGAGCAGTTGAAGGATTTGTTGCAGAGCGGGAAGTCGGCAACGATGTTGCCCTCGATTGCGGCTTCAAGCAGCGGCCACTGGAACCATGATGGGTCACGCAGGTGGCAATGCGCGACGCTGCCGTCGGGGCTCAGGCGCACCCAGGCCAGAACGTCGCCGCGGAAGCCCTCGGCCAGCGCAACACCCTCCACCTCGTCCTGCGGCCGCTGTATCGGCCCGGTGCTCAGCGGGCCGGCGGGGAGCCTGTCGAGGATCTGCTCGATCAGGAACAGGGACTGCTTCGACCTCGTCGATGCGCACCCATACGCGGGCGTCCACGTCGCCCTCTTGGCGCACCGGCAGCTCGAAGCGCAGATCCGGATAGGGGGCATAGCCCGGCGCCTTGCGGGCGTCGAAGGCGCGGCCCGAGGCGCGCCCGATGAAGCCGCCGGCTCCGTACCGACGCGCCAGCTCGGGCTTGAGGATGCCCGTCGTGACGGTGCGGTTCTGCAGCGAGGCCGTGCTGTCGTAGAGCTCGATCAGCTCGGGGAAGCGGCGGCGGATCGTGCGGATCAGTGTCGGCAGCTGCTCGGCTCCCTCCCTGGCAAGATCGGCGGCGACGCCGCCCGGCACCACGCGATCCATCATCAGGCGGTGCCCGAACGAGGCCTCGGCGACGCGCAGCACGTGCTCGCGCAGGATGCCGCAGTGGGCATGGATCAGCGAGAAGGAGGCGTCGTTGCAGATGGCGCCGATGTCGCCGAAGTGGTTGGCGAGCCGCTCGAGCTCCGCCATCAGCGCGCGCAGGTACACCGCACGCGGCGGGGTCTCGAGCTCGAGCGCTGCCTCGATGGCGCGGGCGAAGGCGATGGCGTAGGCGACCGTGCTGTCGCCGGAGACGCGCCCCGCGAGCTTTGCGGCCTTCTCCAGCGGCGCGTTGCGCATCAGCCCGTCGATCCCCTTGTGCACGTAGCCCAGCCGCTCCTCCAGCCGCACCACGGCTTCGCCGTTGCAGGAGAAACGGAAATGCCCGGGCTCGATGATGCCCGCGTGCACGGGCCCGACGGGGATCTGATGCAGCGGCCGGCCCTCGGCAGTGTGGAAGGCGTAAGCGTCGCCAGCGGCCGCATCCGCCGAGTTGGCGCCGAGCGGCCGGCGCACGCCCCAGCGGCCGTGGTCGAGCCAGGATCGCGCGTCGGGGCTGCCTTCCGGCTCGAGGCCGTAGAGGTCGCGGATGGTGCGCTCGAGCCGCAGCGCCGGGGGGTGGGTTGCCGCCACCGAGGGGAAGCGGCCCTCGGGGCAGGCGAGGGAGACGATGAGCAGCCGGCCGCCGGTCTCGGCCATGAGTGCCAAGTGCACGGCGGCGCCGTCGCTCCAGAGGCCGGCGAGCGTTGCCTCGCCGGCGGCGATGCCGAGCACGGCCTGACGCCAAACGTCCGCATCGACCACGATGCGCGGCCACGGCCGGTGGGCCGCGACGCGGCTGCCCTTGTCTGCCAGCGCCGAGATGAAGGTCATGGCACGACCCTAACGGGCATTTGTCGGACGGGCTGCGTTGCGTCCCCTCCCCCTTGTCGGGAGGGGCCAGGGGTGGGGGGAACCCAGCACCGTCGTGGGTCCCCCCCTCCCTGTCCCTCCCCCACAGGGGGGGAGGGTACGACGACGGATTCGGTTGCGAGCGAACGCGCCATCACGATCCTCTCACCCCAAGAGCCGCGCCACGGCCTGGAACCAGGCCACCAACGGTCCCGGCAGGTAGACGCCGGCGCCCGCCACCAGCGCCAGGTGCGCATAGAGCGGCACGTAGGACGCCTTGACCGGGGCCGTGCTGCCGGTGGGCGCGGAGAAGGCGACCTCGCTCAGGCGCAAGAGCAGCGCACCGAAGGCAATCAGCAAGCCCAGCACCACCAGCAGCGCCAGCAGCGGCGCGCGCGCGAAGGTGGAGCTCACGATCAGGAACTCGCTCATGAAGAGGCCAAGCGGCGGCAGGCCGGCGATCGCGACGACCCCGAGCACGAGCCCCCAGCCGAGCACGGGGTGGCTCTCGGTCAAGCCCCGGATCTCGAAGATGCGCTGCGTGCCCTTGACCTGGGCAATGTGGCCGACGGCAAAGAAGATCGCCGACTTGGTGAGCGAGTGCAGCGTCATGTGCAGCAGGCCCGCGAAGTTGGCGAGCGGCCCGCCCATGCCGAAGGCAAAGGTGATGATGCCCATGTGCTCGATGGAGGAGTAGGCGAACATGCGCTTGATGTCGCGGCGGCGGTAGAGCATGAAGCCGGCGAAAATCAACGATACGAGGCCCATGGTCACCATCAGCGGCGCGGGCGAGATGGCGGCGGCGTTGGCGGCCAGCAGCATCTTGAAGCGCAGGAGCGCGTAGAGGGCGACATTGAGCAGCAGGCCCGATAGCACGGCCGAGATGGGCGTGGGACCCTCGGCGTGGGCGTCGGGCAGCCAGGCGTGCAGGGGAGCGAGGCCTACCTTGGTGCCGTAGCCCAGCATCAAGAACACGAAGGCGACGTTGAGCAGCTCGGGGGCGAAGCCTGGCGCCTTGGCGATCATCGCCGTCCACACCATGGCGTCCTGGCCCTCGCCGAGGACGGGTCGCGCGGCCATGTAGACGAGAATGGTGCCAAAGAGCGCCAGCGCGATGCCGACGCTGCCCAGGATGAAATACTTCCACGCGGCCTCGAGCGCCTCGTGCGTGCGGTAGATGCCGACCATCAGCACCGTGGTGAGCGTGGCGAGCTCGATGGCGACCCACATCAGGCCGATGTTGTTGGCGATGAGCCCGAGGTTCATGGCGAACATCAGGGTCTGGTACATGGCGTGATAGAAGCGCAGATAGCGCGGCGTCAGCCGACCGATCTCCAACTCGTGGCCGATGTAGCTCGCCGAGAAGGCGCTGGTGGTGAAGCCGACGAAAGTGGCGAGCACGACGAACACGATATTGAGATCGTCGACGAAGAGATAGGGCGAGGGAGCGGGACGCTCGAAGAATAGCGACAGGGCGGCGAGCAGCGTCGCAAAGGCGGCAAGCACGTTGAGGCGCGCGCTCAGCCAGTAGCCGGGCAGCAGCACCAGCAGTGCCGCGGCCGCAGCCGGGACAACGAGTATGGCGGTCAAGGCGTCGAACGGCACATGCAGATTGGGGAAGCTCATCGCCGCTCCCCACGGAAGGCGTCGAGCGCCGCCACATCCACCGAGTTCGAAGCGTTCACGGATGCGGAACAGGAATACGCCGATGACGATGAAGGCGATCAGCACGGAGAATGCCACCGAGATCTCCACGACCAGCGGCATGCCCTTGGCGCCGGTGGCGGCGAGGATCAGGCCGTTCTCGAGCGACATGAAGCCGATCACCTGGCTCACCGCGTTGCGTCGCGTCACCATGATCAAGAGCCCCAGCAGCACCACGGAGAGCGCAAACGCCAGGTCCTCGCGCGCCAGCGGATCGGCGCCGGCGGTGGCTCGCAGCATGACGACCATGGAAAGCGCGACGAGCCCCATGCCAAGGAGCATGGTCGGGCCGACGCCGACCACGGTCTCGATGGCACGGTGGATGCCGAGCTGCACCACCATGCGCCGCAGCGCCAGCGGGATGATGATGGCCTTGAGCACCAGCGCGATCAGCGCCGTGATGTAGAGATGTGGCGCGCCCTGGATGTTGCCCTGCCAGGCGACGGAGGCCGAGAGCACCACCGCATGCAGCGCGAACACGTTGAGCAGCCCGAACATGCGGTCCTGGTAGAGCATGGCCAGGCTCAGCAGCACGAGGCCGCCAGCCAGCATATGCGCGATGTCGAACGGCTGACCGGTCATCTAGAAGCTCCCGGACACGAACCGCAGCAGCGTGCCGAGCAGGCCCAGCATCAGCGCGATCCCCAGGAAATCCGGAACACGGAACACGCGCATCTTGGCAATCGAGGTCTCGAACAGTACGAGCGCGAAGCCGCCCACGAAGAGCTTGGCCAGGTAGGCGGCAGCGCCAGTCGCATACGCGGCTATCCCGGCATCTGCCTGCGCGAGGCCCCAGGGAACGAAGATGCAGCCGATGAGCGAGACGTAGAGGAGGAGCTTCACGGCGGCAGCCAGCTCGATCATGGCGAGGTGCCGGCCCGAATATTCGAGCACCATCGCCTCGTGCACCATTGTGAGCTCGAGGTGGGTTGCGGGGTTGTCGACGGGGATGCGCGCGTTCTCAGCGACGGCAACGATGATGAGTGCCACCAGAGCCAGCCCGAGTGATACCCGCAGCGAGGCATGGTCGAGCATGTAGTTGGCGACGCTGGAGAGCTGGGTGGAACCCGCCACCAGCGCGACGGTGAACACGATCATGATCATGGCGGGCTCGGCGAGCGAGGCAAACATCATCTCTCGGGAGGAGCCGATGCCGCCGAAGCTGGTGCCGATGTCCATGCCGACAAGCGCCAGGAAGAAGCGCGCAGAGCCGATCAGCGCAGTGATGGCGATGAGGTCGGCGGCCCAGCTGAAGGTGAGGCCGGTGGCAAACGTCGGCACGAGGGCCGCAGCCACCCACGTGGCGGCGAAGATCAGGTAGGGTCCGCTGCGGAACAGCCAGGAGGCGTTGTCGGCGACCACGGCCTCCTTGCGGATCAGGCGCAGGAGATCGCGGTAGGACTGTAGCAGCGGCGGGCCGCGGCGGCGCAGCAGGCGCGCCTTCACCTTGCGGGTGAAGCCCAAGAGCAGCGGCGCCAGCACCAGCACCAGCAGCATCTGCGCCCCCTGCACGGCGAGATCGCGGATCACGGCCATATCGACACCACGAGCAGGAGGCTGACGAGGGCAACGAACACCAGGCTCAGATACTGGCGGATCGTGAGAAACTGCAGAGCGTTGAGGCGCCCTGCGGCCGTTGCGACAAGCTCGGAGATGGGCGCATAGATCGCTTCCCAGACAAGGTCGCGCACGACGACGACAAGGCGTGCGGGCCGCGCGTCCCCAGGCGGAGGCATGTCGACTTTCTCGCGAGGCTCTGAACACCAGGGTGCCGAACACCCGGCGAATGGGTTGGGCAAAGCTATCGGCAGTGTATTGGGTGGCGGGGCTGGGATCGGGGAAGCCGCAATCCCAGGGTGGTCCCCGGCGGACGGCGCGCGAGGCGAACCTGTGGATCACCTCGACCGTGACGATGGTGGAAATGGCAATGAAGGCAAAGACCAGGAGACCGTTGTAGGAGCTGCGGCTCTCCGCAATCGGCACGATCGACAGCCAAGGTAGCGCCGTCTGCACGGGCATGTGGGCTCCGACCAGGCTGCGTGACACGGGCGCCAATGCATCGATTGCGAGCCCGGGGAGAATGCCCGCCAGCAGGCAGAGCAGGGCGAACGCCAGCATGGCGGCGAGCGAGGCGCGATCCGTCTCGTGGGCTCGCGCGGCCTGTGGCGTGCGCGGCCGGCCGAGAAAGGTGACGCCGAATGCCTTGACGAAGCAGGCGGCCGCCAGCGCTGTGCCGACAGGGCCAGCAGCCCGCCCACCGCCGGCACGAGCATCTTGAGGCCCCATGCGGCAGCAGCGGGCTCAGCAGGATCGCCTGAAAGGTCAACCACTCCGAGACGAAGCCGTTGAGGGGCGGCAGCGCCGAGATGGCGATGCAGCCGGCGAGAAAGAGAAATGCCGTCTGCGGCATGGTGCGGATGAGACCGCCGAGCTTCTCGATGTCACGCTCGCCGGTGGCCGAGAGCACCGCGCCCGCGCCGAAGAACAGCAGGCTCTTGAACAGGCAGTGATTGAAGACGTGGAGCAGAGCGGCGCTGAGCGCCAGTGCCGCGGCGCCAGCCATGCCGTTGGCCTTGAAGGCGAGCGCCAGACCGAGGCCAATGAAGATGATGCCGATGTTCTCGATGGTGTGAAGGCGAGGAGGCGCTTGAGGTCGCGCTGCATCAGCGCGTTCAAGCACGCCCAGCACGCGGAGGTGGTGCCGACGAGCAGGATACGGGTGCTCCACCACCAGCTCGGGGGGCCCAGCAGATCGAATGACGACGCGCGTGAAGCCATAGACGGCGACTTTGGTCATCACGCCGCTCATGAGGGCGGAGACGTGGCTCGGGGCCGCCGGGTGAGCGAGCGGCAGCCACACGTGCAATGGGACCAGACCGGCTTTGGAGCCGGCTCCGATCAGCACGAGCATGAGCACAAGCCCCGGCATGCGTGGATCGGCGCGGCGGATGTCGTCGAAGGCATAGCCGCCGTCGGGTCCGGCGAGCAGACCGAAGGCGAGCAGCAGGGCCAGCGTGCCGAAGCTCGCCATCACGATATAGATGTAGCCCGCCCGCCTGTTGTCGGCGTCGTGGTGGTGCGCCATCACCAGCGCCCAGGAGGTGAGCGACATGAACTCCCAGGCGAGCAGGAACGTGAAGGCGTCGTCGGCCAGGACGACGAGGTTCATGGCGCCGAGGAAGACGGGATAGAACGGCAGTACGCGCCCTGGGGCTTCCTCGTGCTGGCCGTAGCCGATGGCGAACAGACTGGCGCCGGCCCCGCCGAGGCTGATGACGATCAGGAAGAAGGCGCTGAGCGCATCGATGCGGAAATGGGCGCCGATCCAGGGCAGGCCGAGGGGGAGGTGGACGCGGGGCTCGCCGGGCGTTCCCCCCAGGAGATGCATGCCGGCTGCCACCAGCGTCGCGAGGCTCGCGGCAAGGCAGACGAGATAGATCAGGCGGGTGGCAATGCGGGCGCGATGAATCGCAATCGCCAGGAGCGCCGCCACGAAGAGCGCAGCCACGCTCCACAGTGCCACCACCACGGGCATCAGCCCACGCCTCCCTCGGGTAGCCGCCACAACCTTGGCACCTGCGCCCCGGACCCCTCGGTCGGCGCTTCAAGATCGAGCGACCAATAGCGGCTTAGCAGTCGATCCGGCCTCGCATCAAGGTGTCGAAGCGACGCTGGGCGGCAAGGGGGGCGACAGAGGTGGTCAGGCCGGCCAGAGGGCGGCGCCGGCGATATCCGCGGGGATCGGGTCGAGCGCCTCCAGCGCGTCGGAAGCCGCACGCACCGCCTTGATCCAGTCCCAGGCGGTGCCGAGCGCCTCGGCCTCGGCCGCCTCCTCCGGCGTCCACGTGCCGGCGACGACGCGGATGCCCACGAGCTCCACGCCGCGCGCGGTCATGTTGGCCTGCTTCCAGTCGGGAAAGCGGGCAAGGATGCGCCGGCCCGCCTCGGCCTTGATCTTTGCGGCCGTAGGGCGGAGGCCGAGAACTGTCTCAACCTCTACCAATGTCGGCTCGCCGCCAATGGCATCGACCCAATAGATACCGACACGATAGCGGACCGCGTCGGGTGCTGATCCGTCGCCGGAAAGCGCGGTTCGGCTTCAGAGATGTATCGTATCTGCATCGCCATGGCGTTACCCCATGATCTCGTCGATTTCGATGAACGAGTTGAGCACACCCCCAAAGAGCGGATTGCCTGCGCCACCGTTGAACGTTGTCGTCGCGCTGCCCGTGGGACCGCCGCGCACTTTGAATGTGGTCGCTGTGCCGCCCGCTACGTTTACCCACATTACATGGTTCATAGTAACCAATATCAAATTACCAGCAGCAGCTTGCAATGCGCCTGCCACTGCAAGCGCATCCCCCGTGCTGTCTTGAAACAGCGCAAAGACCAGGGCGTCTGCCGTCGAATTGGAGCCGATAAAGCCAACTTTCACTTGAAAAAGATTGCACCGGCTGGTCGGCGTGATGGCCTGTGACATAAACTGGTTGCCCTCGGTATTTTGAGGGATCGTGTTATCGTAGGGAAACTGCGTCATTCCTGCCGCTACGGCACCATCCACCAGCCGCGCGCACTGCACCCGATCTCCTGGGCGCGACATACCGGGGCCGTGCAGCAGGATGCGCGTCGGGCTGGCATCCCAGGTGCCCGCCGTGGTCAGGCCGCTCTCGTATTCAGCGCGCGCCATGATCACGAACGGCTTGGCCGTTACAGCGCTATCAGTGTAGGTCACGCCTGCAGCTGTCGGCGCCGCCCGCGCCACCCTCTGCTGTACTCGATAGAAGCCCTTCGCAGGAAAGCCGTTATCACCAGAAGAAGCCCGGCAGTTGCGCACGCCGAGGCGGATGGTGCCGCTGTCGTCGATGAGCACGAACCACAGGCGCCCCGCCACGCCGGTCACGAAGCCCGCCGTCGAGCCCGACGACAGCGTGACCGACAGGGCCGCAGTGATGCTGCGGCTGGTAGCGTCGGGGAAGATCACCGTACCGGGTCGCCCCCGCTCCGGGTCGGCGCCCGCCAGTGTCTTCAGCGCGAAGGTCGCGGCGTCGCTGGCATGGCTCTCGACGATCTTGCCGTTGACAACAATCACGTTGGCGATAGCGGCGGTCCCACCCCCGTCCGCAAGGCCTGCTTCGACGCCGGTGTCGTCCTTCTGGTAGAGGCTCTTGTCGCTCTTGGCGTAGAGGCGAACCTGGCCGCTCGCCGGCGTCGCGGGCGCGCTGCCAGCGGGCAGATCGATGTAGCCGGTGTTGGGGAAGCGGGCGGCCCCGGTCGTGCGATCCACGATCGATGGCCTCGTACCAAGTCGTGCCGTCGGGGCTCGCCTTGACGTGGAAGTCATCGTCGCCTGTGAGGCCGAACTCGGCCCGGCCGGAGTGGGCCGTCTGATAGAGCGTGCTCGCCGTATCGGTCGCGGCCGCCTTGTTGATCTTGAGCTGATGGCCGTTGCCGACGTTGTCAAAGAGGCTCGCTATGCTTCCGACCGCGAGGCGGTTGGTGGTATCGGCCGTGGCGTTGACGCCCCATGTCGTGGCGCCGCTGCCAGCGCCGACGGTGACCTCCCCCCAGGCCGATCCGTCGTGGATGTAGAGCTTGCTCTCGTCGGCGACCCAGGCGAGCCAGCCCGCGCGGGGGGCATAGAAGGCCCAGGCGCCGTCCTGCCAAGCGGCGATCTTGGCCGCCTGATCCGCCCAGTCGCCGGTGGGGCTGGCCGCCACGAGGTAGCGATCGCCATCGGATGGGGAGCCTGGGGGGCTGCCCAGGTCCTTGTCGAGCACCATCAGCTGCACGAGCGCGTCGAGCCCGCGGATGGCCTCGTTGTGGGTGACGTGCTTTTGCGCCTGGGCCGCGATGATGTAGGGCAGCGTCAGGTTTGGGGAGCTGTCCATGCGCCGGGGTCGCTTCGATTGGTATTGGACACCGGCAGCAGTGTGCCACGGCGCGCACAGGCGGGGATAAGCGCAGCGGCGTATTGGCGGTATTTTCAGATGACCAGCTTCGCGTGGCCGAGCATGTAGGACCGGTCGCGTGTGGCAAGCTGGTGCGCCAACGCAACAAGCGGCTGGCAGTGGCAGCGGCAGTGGCCAAAAGCAGATGCCAGGGTACCTGCGAGGCTGCTCGCGGATACCCTGGCAGGAGAGTTCGCGTTAGCCCTGCCCAAGCGGCAGTGCCACGTAGCGCGAGCCTTGCGCCGTCTTGAGGTGCAGAAGTAGAGCACGCTTGCCGCTCGCCTTCGCATTGCTGGCTGCGCTACTCACGTCACTGGGAGCCGACACGGCCTTGCCGCCGGCGTCCAGGATCACATCGCCCTGCTGCACGCCCTTGGTCGCCGCGGCGCTTTGCGGGTCGACGCCCATGACGACGACACCATGTGAGCCCGCACCCTCGACCTCACCAGCAGGCGCCAGGTAGAGCCCGAGCTTGGGCTCCCCTTGCTGCGTGCCGCCGTTCTCGGATTGGGCAATCTTGCCGCCGTCCTTGGGATAGGTCGCGGCGGTCACACTGACCGACTGGTCTGCGCCGCCGCGCTTGATGTGCATCTCGAGGGTCCTGCCGGGGTGCACTTGCGCGACCTTGCGCGCGAGATCGCGGGCATCCTTGATCTCGGTGCTTCCCAGCGCGACGACAACATCGCCGCTCCGCAAACCGGCCTTGGCTGCCGGGCTACCCGACTGCACTTGAGCGATCAGGGCTCCCTTGCTCTCCTTGAGACCCAGGCTCTCGGCGATGTCGGTCGTAACGGGCTGCACCATCACGCCCACCCAACCGCGGGTGACGACCCCTTTGGTCATCAGCTGCTCGGCGACCATCTTGGCGGTGGGCGCCGGGATGTCGAAGGCGATGCCGACCGAGCCGCCAGACGGCGAGTAGATGGCCGTGTTGATGCCCACCACCTCGCCCTGCATGTTGAAGCTGGGGCCGCCGGAATTGCCCTTGTTTACGGGAGCGTCGATCTGGAGATAGTCGTCGTAGGGGCCCGAGCCGATGTCGCGGCCGCTGGCGGAGACGATGCCGGCGGTGACGGTGCCCCCCAGGCCATAGGGATTGCCCATTGCGAGCACCCAGTCGCCAACGCGCGGCTGCTCGCCTGCAAACTTGACGAAGGTGAAATCACCTGACCCGTTGACCTTGAGCACGGCCAGATCGGACTTGGCATCCGTACCGACAACCTTGGCCGTATAGGTCTTGCCGTCGATGGTCTTGATCTGGACCCGCTTGGCGTGATCGACGACGTGATTGTTGGTGAGCAGGTAGCCGTCGGCCGAAATGAAGAAGCCCGAGCCCTGAGCGTGCACGACTTGCGGTTGCGAGTTGGGACCACCTGGCTGACCAAATTTCCTGAAGAAGAATTCGAACGGCGAGCCGGGCCCGAAGGGGTTCTGTTGCTCGCCCTGCTGCTGCTCACCTCGCTGCGACATGGGGCCGAGCCCCGTGCTGGCCTCGGCATCGACGTAAACCGACACCACGGCCGGCTTCAAACGTTCGACGAGATTGGCAAAACTCGGCATCTGCACAGCAGACGGGGCGATGGCCTCGGCGGCTGCGGCGCTGCTGCCGCTCATCAGGTAGGCCGCGTGATCGTGCCGCGACATGCCGATCGAAGTCCCGACAATGGCCAGCATCCCCAGACCCACAGCAGCCGCAAGGCTGCGCCTGGACGGCCGGACCCGCCGGCCACTCAGTTCCTTCTGTTGCGTTGTCATGTTGTGTGCCTTCAACGCAGTGTCCAACAGAGTGCGAATGACGTATGGGCAGGCGGTTGAGAAAAAGACCGCCCGAGCCAAACCGATGCTTTAGAGATAGGCGCTCTCGATGCGTCTGAAAGGGAACAGGCGATTACAGTTTGGACATGTCATTGGTAAATTGCGGATAGCGCGGGCCGTGGCGATTCGGTGGAACGTTTCGGCGCGTCGCCCGGTTGATATCGAGGTGAACCGTGATGAAAACCTTCGCCCGATCCATTCGCTCGCTGCCCTCGGGCGATGGCGATGAGTGAACGCATCGAAGACTACGCCCTGATCGGAGATTGCGAGACGGCGGCCCTGGTCAGTCGTCACGGGTCGATCGATTGGGTGTGCTGGCCGCGGTTCGATTCGGGCGCGGTGTTTGCGGCGCTGCTCGGCAAGAGCGGCAACGGCCATTGGAGCATCGCGGCCGAGGAACACCCCGTTCACATCTCGCGCAGGTACGTCGGCAAGACGTTGATCCTCGAGACGGCCATCGAAACGAGCGAAGGGGCCGCGACCGTCACCGACTTCATGCCGCTGCGTACCGACGGCACGAGCCACATCGTGCGCATCGTCCGCGGCATGCGTGGTCGCATCGAAATGCGCACGGACCTGGTGCTGCGCTTCGACTACGGGTCGATTGTTCCCTGGGTGACGCGAACTCGAGGACGGCGCGATCGAGGCGATCGGCGGGCCGGACATGGTCGTGCTGCGGGCCAGCGTGGCCTTGAAGGCAAAGGACTTCCGGCATCACGCGTCCTTCGCTCTCGAGGCCGATCAGACGGCAACCTTCGTGCTGAGCTACGGACCTTCGTTCAAGCCGCCGCCCGAAGCCATTCAGCCCTTGAAGGCACTGGAGGAGACACAGGAGGCCTGGGAGAAGTGGGCGCGCAGCTACAAGCCGACAGGCACATATGCCAGCCATGCGCTTCGCTCGCTGATCACGCTCAAGGGGCTCACCTATCGGCCAACGGGAGGGATGGTTGCGGCACCCACCACGTCGCTGCCCGAGAAGCTCGGCGGCGCGCGCAACTGGGACTACCGCTTCTGCTGGCTTCGCGACGCGACCTTTACGCTGCTCGCGCTCATGAATTGCGGGTTCGTGGAGGAAGCGGCTGCGTGGCGGACCTGGCTGCGGCACGCGGTGGCCGGCAATCCGGCCCAGGTGCAGATCATGTACGGGCTCGCCGGCGAGCGGCGTCTGGATGAATGGGAGGCGACGTGGCTTGCAGGCTATGAGGGTGCCAAGCCCGTGCGCATCGGCAATGCCGCGGCCAAACAAGTGCAGCTCGATATCTTCGGGGAGGTCTTGGATGCCCTCTATCAGGGCGGCATTGGCGGGTTTGCTCCTGAGCGCTCGGAATGGAGCCTGCAGCGCAAGCTCGTGGAGCGCCTGGAGTCGATCTGGGAAAATCCCGGCGAGGGGATCTGGGAGGTTCGCGGGCAACGGCGCCAGTTCACCCACTCGAAGGTGATGGCCTGGGTGGCCGTCGATCGCGCGATCAAGAGTGTGGAGCAGCTCGGCGTCGCGGGGCCGATGGAGCGCTGGCACAGGCTGCGCGACCGCATCCACAGGCAGGTGTGCGAGGAAGGCTACAACAGCAAGCTCGGCGCTTTCGTGCAATCCTATGGATCCTCCGAGCTCGACGCCAGCGCGCTTCTCATTCCGCTCGTCGGCTTCCTGCCGCCGACCGATCCGCGCATCAAGTCGACCGTCGAGGCAATCGAGCGCCATCTCATGGTCGATGGGCTGGTCTATCGCTACGATTCGCACAGCATCGACGACGGCTTTGGGCACGGCGAAGGCGCATTTCTCGCCTGCAGCTTCTGGCTGGCGGACAATCTCGTGCTGCTCGGCCGACACGATGAGGCGAAAGCGCTGTTCGAGAGCCTGCTCGGGTTGTGCAACGACGTGGGGCTGCTGGCGGAGGAATACGACCCCGCAGCTAGGCGCATGCTCGGCAACTTCCCGCAGGCGTTCTCCCACGTGGCTCTGATCAACACGGCGCACAATCTCGCCAAAGCCGAGAAGCCTGCCGAGCAGCGGTCGGGTCATGCGCGGCAGCCTGCCGACCCTGACGCCTGAGCGCTCGCGGCTGCCCGCCCGACCCTTGGTTGGCCCCTGTCGCGAACACGGTTGATTTGCACCATTGGCGGCTGCAGCGGTGGTTCCTGTGGACCAGACGCTGCCGGCGTGTTCGGAAAATCCCTTCAGTTTTAAGGCTCACGCGGCCTCGAGCGAGTTGGCACGAGGGGTGCGAGGCGTCCGATCATCGTTCGGACGATCGGGTCGGCAGAGATTTTCCCACCCGGCCGCGAAGTCCGTCGATTGTCGCCGTCATTTGGGCAATTGCGAAGGAGAACAAGCAAATGGGAGACAAGACGCTCAGCTGGAAGACCACGCGGCGGGGCTTTCTGAAAACCGTCGGCGTGACGGCCGGCGCCGCGGGCTTGGCACCGGCAATGTCAGCACCCTTCGTCTCGAGGGCGCTCGCCGACACCAAGACCTTGAAGATCATTCAATGGAGCCATTTCGTCCCTGCGTTCGACACCTGGCTCGACGGCTTTGCGAAAGACTGGGGCAAGCAGAACGGCGTTACCGTCTCCGTGGATCACATTCCGCACCTGGAGCTGCCGGCGCGCGCATCCGCCGAGGTCGCGGCGGGAGCCGGCCACGATATCATCGGCTTCAACGGTTCCGGTGGACCGCACCTGTTCGCGAAGCATCTCGACGACATGAGCGACCTCGTCAACGAGTTCGAGAAGAAGCACGGCAAGGTCGAGAACATCGGTCGCCAGATTGCATTCAACCAGGACACCAAGACCTGGAGCGCGCTGCCCGACTACTACGTTCGCTTCCCTGGTCTCTACCGCAAGGACCTGTGGGACGAGATCGGCATGAAGCCCGACACGTGGGAGGACATCCGCGTCGGCGGCGCCAAGCTCAAGGCGAAGGGCCATCCCGTCGGCATCGGGCTCGCCCACTCGGTGGACCCCAACATCTCCTATCGCAGCATGCTGTGGAGCCACGGCGCCGCGGTGTGCGACGAGACGGGCAAGCACGTCACGATCAACTCCAAGCAGACGCTCGAAGTCGTGAAATTCGTGCGTGCGCTCTACAAGGAGGCGATGGACCCGGAGGTCCTCTCCTGGGACGACGCCGGCAACAACCGCTTCCTGGCATCGGGCCGCGGATCGTGGATTCACAACCCGATCTCCGCGTACCGGACGATACAGAAGTCCAACGCCGGGTTGGCGGACAAGGTCTTATCTGGAAGACACCGGCAGGATCGGTGCGCAGGCTGGCGGGCGGCTCGCCCAACTCCTACGGGATCTGGCGTTTCGCGCGCAACAAGGACACGGCGAAGGCATTCCTGCGCCACTACACCGATCATTGGGTCGAGGCCTTCAAGGCGAGCACGGGCTACAACCACCCGCTGTTTGCCAACTTCGTGCCCAAGCCGATGCCGATCCTCTCGAACGATCCGAGCTCGCATCCGGCCGACAAGCTGAAAGTGCTGGAGACCGCCAACGAGTGGCACGCTGCGTTCGGCTATCCGGGACCGGCCGGCCCCGCATCGGACGAGGTGGCGGACAATTTCATCGTCGTCGACATGATGGCGAAGGCCGCGACCGACAAGGCGACGCCCGAGGAGGCGGTCAAGTGGGCTCAGAAGGAGATCGAGCTCATCTACAAGAAGTGGCAGGTGTGAGTTGAGCCGGGTGGCCGTTTGCGCCACCCCCAACTTCGGCCCGCATTCGATCGGGCTTTGCCGGCAGTCCACTGCAATCGCGACGGGCGTGTGGAGCCAAACGGACGGCTCCCACGCCCCGTCTTTCCCTCGCGCCGCAGCCCCTCTCAGGCATTCGCGCGGGTCCACAAGGCGATAGAGATGGCCACAGTCATCACCAAGGACATAAGAAAGGACTTCGGCGACGTTGCCGCCGTCGACGGCATCAGCCTGTCGGTTCAAGACGGCGAGTTTCTGGTGCTGCTGGGCCCCTCGGGCTGCGGCAAGACCACGTTCCTGCGCATCATCGCCGGTCTGGAACAACCCACATCCGGCGAGATCCTGATCGATGGCGAGGTGGTCAACGACATCCCGCCGCGCGCGCGCGGCATCGCCATGGTGTTTCAGAGCTACGGCCTCTATCCACACCTCACCGTTGCCAAGAACATTGCCTTCCCGCTGAAGACGCAGGGCACGCCAAGGGCCGAAATCAAGCGCAAGGTCGAGTGGGCCGCAGGCCTCCTCGACATCACGCGGCTGCTTCACCGCCGGCCGCGCCAGCTTTCGGGCGGCGAGCGACAGCGTGTTGCCCTGGCCCGCGCGCTCGTTCGCGACCCGACGGTGTTCCTGCTCGACGAGCCACTTTCCAACCTGGACGCCAAGCTGCGCGCCAGCGCCCGCAGCGAGCTGAAGCAGTTTCAGCACAAGGTAGGGACGACCACCATCTACGTCACGCACGACCAGGTCGAAGCCATGGGCATGGGCGATCGCATCGCGGTGATCGACCATGGCAAGGTGCGGCAGGTCGGGACGCCGACCGAGATCTACGACGAACCTGCCGACGAGTTCGTAGCGAGCTTCCTGGGCACGCCGCCCATGAACCTGCTCGAGCATCAACGGTGGCTCTCTGGGTTTCCGGCCCGAGCACTTCCTGCCCAAGGAGATGCTGAACGGCGCCGCCCTGTCGGACCTGCCCTTCCGCATCGATCGCATGGAATATCTGGGGTCCGAGCGCATCCTGTACGGGACAATCGAAGGCGTGGTGGCCAAGCGCGAAGTCACCGCCAAGCTGCCGGCGCACGTTGCGCTGACGGGCATCCGCGAGGGCGAGTGGCATCCGTTCGCGGTGCGTGAAACGGAACTGCGCTATTTCGACAAAGACGGCCGGCGCGCCGGCAACGGCACGGGGCGAGAGCCATGAGCGTAATTGCCGAAACGGCCGCGCCTCGCGTCGCGCGATCGCGCTTCCTGCTCGATCGATCGGAGATTCTCGGGCCGCTGTTCATCGCCCCGGCGATCCTCTACGTCGTGCTGCTGGTGGGACTGCCATTCCTCCTTGCGCTCTACTACAGCGTCAGCGCCTACAGCATCTTCAATCCGAGCTACGCGTTTGTCGGGCTGAAGAACTTCCGAGATATCCTCGAAAGCGAGATCTTTCGGCGGACGCTTGGTCAACACCCTGATCTTCACCATCAGCGCCCAAGTCATAGGCCTGCTGCTGGGCAAGATCGGCGCCATGCTGCTGATGCAGGAATTCCCCGGCCGTCGCATCGCCCGGGCCCTCATCGTGCTGCCATGGGCGGTGCCGGTGTCGCTGGCGACGCTGGCCTGGCTGTGGATGTTCAATTCGCTCTATAGCGTGATCAACTGGACGCTGGTCGCAGCCGGGTTGATCGACGCGGCCAACCAGCCACAATGGCTGGGCCAGCAGGATCTGGCCATGCTTGCCGTCGTGGTCGTGCATGCCTGGCGGCTCTTCCCTTTCGGCGTCGTGATCTTCCTTGCGGGTTTCACCTCGGTGCCGAAGGACGTGCTCGATGCCACCACGATCGACGGCGCAGGGTTCTGGCGGCGCAACTACCAGATCATTCTGCCCATGATCGCGCCTATCATCATGATCGCTCTCATCTTCGGCACCGTCTTCACGTTTACTGATCTCAGCGTCGTCTACCTGCTCACCAAGGGCGGCCCGATCAACAGCACGCAGGTTCTGGGCTCCTACGGGTTCCAGGTCGGCATCCTGTCCGGCGACGTCGCGCATGGCGCCGCCATCTGCCTGTTTCTGTTCCCGTTCCTCTTGGTTGCGGTGATCTTCCTGTTGCGGTCGCTGCGGCGACGGGAGATCTGACCATGGCCCCGTTTGCGAAGAAGCTTGGCGGTGAAGTTTCCTTTTACACGGTGTTGGTCGCCCTCGTCGTCTTTGCCGCGTTTCCGTTCTATTGGATGCTCATCACCACCTTCAAGACCGATGGCGATCTCTACAATCTCCAGTCCATACCCTATTGGTTCAACGCCCCGCCCACGTTCGAGCACATCAAGTACCTGTTCGAGGACACGTTGTTCCTGCGGTGGTTGACGAACAGCGCTCTCATTGGGCTTTGCGTCGTCGTCATCACCCTGCTGGTTGCGCTGCCGGCTGGCTACAGCCTGGCGCGCATGCCGGGGCGAAGCGCCGAAACGCTGGGCATCGGCATTTTCCTGACTTACCTCGTGCCGCCGACGCTGCTGTTCCTGCCGCTGTCACGGGTCGTGTCGCTGCTGGGGCTGCAGGACTCGCTCTGGTCCCTCATCCTGGTCTATCCCACGTTCACTATCCCGTTCTGCACCTGGCTGCTGATGGGATTTTTCAAATCGATCCCGCGGGAGATCGAGGAGGCGGCGATCGTCGATGGTTGCACCGTTTTTGGGGCATTCGCGAAGACCGTACTGCCCCTGTCGCTCCCCGCCATACTGACTGTCGTTATCTTCGCGTTCACGCTGACCATGCAGGAGTTCGTCTACGCCCTGACTTTCATCTCCTCGTCCGGCGAGAAGCCGGTGACGCTCGGCGTCGCCACCGACCTGGTGCGCGGAGACGTCTTCTATTGGGGTGAACTCATGGCCGCGGCATTGATTGCGAGCGTCCCCGTGGCCATCGCCTACAATCTCTTTCTCGATCGCTTCATCAGCGGAATCACCGGCGGCGCCGTCAAATAGGCAACGGAAAAAAGAAGGACACCATGAAGATCAGTGACGTAATCGGCGACAAAGGACGGCATGTCGTGACCGTCTGGCCGGAGAAACGTCTCGAGCACATTCCCAAGCTGTTCGACGAGCGCAATATCGCGTCCGTCGTGGTCGTCGACCACGCCGGTCGTCCCCTGGGCATCGTCACGGACCGCGATATTCTGCGCTGTGTGGCGCGCCGAGGCCTTGCGGCCTTCGACTCGACGGTTGCCGACGTAATGCAGAGCCCGCCGGCGTCATGCAGTCCCAACGACACCGTCAATGCCGTGCTGCGGTTCATGACGGAAGAACGCGTGCGCCACGTGCTCGTGATGCTGGACCGCGAGATGGTGGGCATCGTGAGCATCGGCGATCTCGTGAAGTTCAGGCTCAAGGAAGCCGATCTCGAGAACCGGGTGCTGCGAGAGCTGGCCCTCAACAAGCTCGCGACCCAGTGACCGAGCAGGCGCGAGGCGTCACGCGGGGTGCAGCGCGTTCCTCACGCCGAAGGCGGCGAACAGCAGTGCAAGGCCGGCAACGGCCAGATTGAGCCCGAGATAGAAGCCGAATACCCAGTTGGCCGTGCTTGGCCAATCCGCAAGAGTCAGCGCCGCCAGCAGAAGGTCGAAGAGACTGCCACCTAGGATCGCCAGCCACCGGGACGTCTCATCGCGCAGGGACGCCGCAAGGATGAGGCTGGCGATTGCATGCAGCGTGAGATAGGCCGCCAGCGCGATCGTCACCTCGAACGTGCTCGTCGTCGGATAGAATGCCAGGACGGCGCCTGCGGGTATCATCAGCGCAGACAGGAGCATGGAGCTCCAATGACCCGGTCCGATCTGCGTGCCGAAGCCGCAGGCGAGACGAAAGAGCCCGCTCATCAGCAGCAGCCAGCCCACGAGTGCTCCCGGCGCCAGCGAAGTGATGTTGGGAAGTGCCGCCGCGGCGATCCCGAAGAGGATGAGGCCGCCACCTTGCAGCACGAACAACCTCCAGTGGTCGTCGCTCATGATGACCTGGGCGTCAGCCCGTCTGTGCAAGCTTCGCATCAGGTCTGCCATCTTCGAGCTCCGGAGCGTTGCAAGACCTAGAGCAAGATCGTTTCGGATCGAAGCGCTTGGCTTCGATCAGGGAACGTGAATCTTGCCCTAAAGCGCAGGAATAGAGCAGGATTCACGCTTCGGCCTCGACGTCGCGTTTGTGGCAAGGTGGCTCCATCCGAAGCGATCCTGCTCTCGTCGGAGCGCCATCAGGCTGCAGCAGGGTCCTCCTCACGGGGACACACGCATCAGGCGTGCCAAGCAGGGGGGTGGGCATTTTCTCGGTTGAGCTGGCCGTGTCGGCGGGCCGATGCGGTGCTCTCTCACCACCGGCGACGAGCAGGACGGTGCAAATCCACCGGCTGTCTTTTCCGAGAAGCCGGCAACCTTCAGCTTTTTGCCAGCCCGTATTTCTGGATGCGGTAGCGCAGGGTCTCGCGAGTGGTGCCCAGCGCCCTCGCCGTGGCCATGACGTTGTGGTCATGGCGCTCGAGGGCGGTCTGAATGATGTGGCGCTCCATGTCGTCGAGAGCCATGGAACCGTCGAGCGGCAGATAGAGCCAGTCATCCTTTTCCGGCGCGCCGACGCCCGCTGGGCGCGCCGGCGGGCCGATCTGGAGCCATTCGCCTGGCAGTTCCTCGCCGTGCGACAGCAGCACGCAGCGCTCGATGACGTTGCGCAGCTCGCGCACGTTGCCAGGCCAGTCGTAGGCCCTGAGCCGCGCCAGGGTCGCCGCGGTGACGACGCTGACGCTCTTGCGCGCCTTGCCGTTGAACTCGGCAATGAAGGGCGCGATGAGCTCGGCGATGTCATCTCTGCGGTCGCGCAACGTCGGCAGGGCGATCTCGATCACGGCCAGCCGATGGTAGAGATCGCCGCGGAATTGCCCGTCCTCCACAGCCTTCTTCAGGTCCCTGTTGGTGGCGGCAATGACCTGAATATCGACCTTGATCTCCCGCTCACCGCCGAGCCGCCGCACCCGGCGGCCCTCGATCGCCGTCAGGAGCTTGGCCTGCAGGTGAGAATCCATCTCGCTGATCTCGTCGAGAAACAGCGAGCCGCCGTCGGCCTGCTCCATGAGCCCTCGATGGGGCCCCTTGGCGCCGGTGAATGCGCCCTGCTCGTGGCCGAAGAGCTCCGACTCCAGCAGATCTTTGGGCAAGGCGACGCAGTTCACCTCCACGAACGGCCCCTCGCTGCGCAGGCCGGAGTAGTGCAGGATGCGGGCGACCAGTCCCTTGCCCGTGCCGGTCTCTCCCCCGACCAGGACGCTCGACAATGGCAGGTCGCGCAGCTGGCCGACGAGGTCGCGCACGCGCTGCGCCGATGGGCTCGATCCCACGAAGGCGTCGAGCGAAAAACGAATGCGCTCGGCGGATGCCTGCTCCTTCAGGCGGCGCTGTGCACGCGCACTGCGCGTGGCGGCGGCAACGACGAGATCGAGGGTCGGGAACTCGGTCGGCTTCTGCAGGAAATCGATCGCACCCATGCGCCTGGCCCGCTCTGCATCGGCGGGCTCGCCGTAGCCGGTGAGGAACACCCACTCGCTCGTCTCGCCGCTGGCGCGCGCCGTCTCGAGCAGGTCCAGGGCATTGCCGTCGGGGAGCGTCATGTCCGACAGCACGACGACAGGCGAGATGCGCGAGCGCAGCAGGAGATGCTCGGCATCCCGCAAGGTACGCGCCAGCATGACGTGCCAGCCCTCGCGCTGATAGTGCCGCTTCAGCTCGTTGCCGAACAGGCTCTCGTCCTCGATGATCAGCAGCGTATCCATCATTGCACACGCTTGGGGCCGAAGAGCAGGCTGGCAACCGCGCCTTTGGGATCGCGACGGCTGAGCTCGATGCGACCGCCCATCGCCCGCACCATGCGCTCGACCGTCGATAGGCCCAGTCCCATGCCACCGGTGGAAGTGGTTTGGAAGGGCCGGATGCCGTCAGCGAGGACGTCGGGGGGGAAGCCCGGCCCGTCGTCGATGACGGAGAGTCGCAGGGCGCTCCCTCTCCGTTGCAGCCACGACCTCGATCGTGCCCGCGCTCTCGCCGATCGCCTGAGCCGAATTGAGCACGAGATTGAGCAATGCCTGGCGCAACACGTCGCGTTGCAACCGCCACCGGGTTGCGGGATCGACGCCGTTCTTGAGAAGAATTCGCCCGGAAATCTGATAGCGCAGGAGGGCAAGAAGGTCCGCAACCAAGGGGCGGACCTCGATCAATTGGCATGGCTCGGGGCTCCGCTGCGGGCGCACCAGCAGCTGGTCGAGCAGCCTTGCCATCCTGGCGACCTCGTCGGCGACGAGCTGGAGACGATCGAGCTGGTCGGGGACGTCGATGTCCTCTCTCAGGTTGGCCAGTGCCATCTGGATGCCGGCCAGGGGGTTCTTCAGCTCGTGCGCGACACGGGCGGAGATCTCCCCGACGGCCGCCAGCCGATCCGCTTCCGCGAGCTCGAGCTGCTGTCTGATCAGCGTGCCGGCCGCGGCGCGCACCTCGCTCTCGAGTCGCCCCTGGTATTCGCGGTTCTGGCTCAAGGCGTCAGCAAGCTGGTCCACCAGCCGGTTGTAGCTCTCCATGATCGGCCGCAGCGGCACGCCGACGTCTTCCAGCTGCGCCGAGCTGCGGCCCTCACCGATGAGAGCGAGAAGGTTGTTGAGGTCGTGCAGCGGTCGGCTGATGCGCTCGCGCAGGATGACGAGAACCAGCAGGGCGGTGCCCGGCAGGACCAGCAGGGCCCCCGCCGCAAGGATCAGCTCGACCTTGGCGTTGCTTCCGAAGGTCAACAGGGCGATCTGCTGCGCAGCCATCTCCCTGCGGATGAGATCGGCGATCTGTTTGCGGGCGGCTTCGATGTTGGCCGCGGAAGGGCGGTCGCCTGCGATCGTGCGCAGCAATGCCCGCACGCGCGCGGGGCCGGTCGGATCGGTGAACTCGCCCGTTTGCATGAGCTGGGTCAGCCTGAGGCGAGTTGCATTGAGCCTCGCCGGATCGACCGCGACCTCGCCGCGCCTGGCGAGCAGCAGCTCCTGCAACGTCCGGTCGATGCGTTGCAGCCGCGCCTGCTGCTGAAGGTGCCGCGCAAAGGGCTCGAGGCGCTCGATGCCTCGCCACGCGACGGCCACCAGCAGCCCGAGGGCAACGAGGAGCGCCAGCCCAAAGAGCGTGGCGAAAAGCTGAGCCGGCCTGCGCAGCAGATCGCGGAGCACCGAAGGCTGCTGGACTGTCGCGGCCCCGGCGGGAAACTTCGCTGTAGGTGTATCCCGCGTGGCAGGTCTCCCGGAGGGCGATCGGTCTCATATGGCTGGCCGCATTGTCTCCCACAATGGTTGAAAAGTGGGTGGGCTGGCAACCGCATGTCTGCCGGCTCGGAAACCGTTGCGGAGCTGCAAATGGCGCTCCAACCGCTCACTGATGTTGCGGCGCGGGAGGCCTTTATCCGCGGACCCGAAACGTCGTGGCGCGCCGACGCTTCCTGGTGGCTCGGCGACATGCTCTACTCGGCCGCGACAGCTTGCTCGACTGCGCCCGCTTGCGACTGCGCCTGGTCCGTGCCGGGCCGATCGAGGGGGAGGCGGCAATCGTGGAGCGCCCCGGGGAAACATCGCGGAGGGTTGCAAATCATGGTGACGATAGATGCCCAGGTGCATGCCTATGAGCGCGACCGCCCCGGCCGGCCCTGGGCCGCCGTCCTCCATGGCCCACCCGAGGTCACGGGAGACGAGATGGTGGCTGCCATGGACGCCGTCGGCGTCGACGGCGCGCTGCTGATCTCGCCGTTTACGATGTATCGCTACGACGCCAGCTACGCCATCGACGTTCATGCCGCGCATCCTCGCCGGTTTGCCCTGATCAAGCCGGTCGATCCGGCCGATCCGGCGGTGGCCGACACCATCGCCGAATGGGCGGCGAGAGACGGCACCGTCGCCGTCCGCATCATGATGACGCGCGGCGTGTCGAGCGATGCGGGCGATCCCGGCATCACGCGCGTTCTGGCAGCTGCGGCCAAGCACTCTTTGCCGGTGAACCTGCTGTGCTGGGGGCGGCTCGAGCAGGCCCTGCAGATGGCAGCGCGCAACCCCAACACCATGCTGGTGATCGATCACCTGGGGCTGCAGCAGCCGTTCGAGCCGCCGGCACCCGCCAACCCCTTTGCCGACCTGCCGAAAGTGCTGAAGCTCGCGGCCCACGACAACGTCACCATCAAGATCACCGGGGCCTGCACGCTGTCGCACGAGCCGTTTCCCTACAAGGACATTTGGGATCCGCTGGCGCGCATCTTCGATGCCTTCGGCTTGGATCGCTGCATGTGGGGGACCGACTGGACGCGGGCCGTCAATCTGCTGACGTACAAGCAGGGTGTCGATGCGTTCCGCGTCACCGACCGGCTGTCCGACAGCGACCGAACCGCCCTCATGGGCGGGACATTGCAGCGCGTCTACGGCTGGGCGCCGGCGAAAGCGTAGGCCGCGGGCTCGATTTCATGGGCCGAAATGCGGCCCACTTCGAGGAAGGCCACGACCAACTCCGGGTGCATGCGGCATCTTTTCGGCGAAAGGGGCTGGGCCGATTGCGTCCTTTCCGTCGGTGGAGTGAACGCAATGGCCCACAAGACGTCCAAAACCTCGGCGAACCTTGCAAAAAGGGTCGCCGCCAAGCGGTCCGCCGCGAAACCGGCCCTCCTCGCAGGCGGCAACCCGCAGATCGCGAAGGGCTACGGCGACGCTCCCGTCGAGGCCTACATCGCGGCCATGCCGGGCTGGAAACGCGAGGTCGGGCGCCGCCTCGACGCGCTGATTGCGCGCACCGTCCCCGGTGTCGCCAAGGCGGTCAAATGGAACTCGCCGTTCTATGGCATCGAGGGCCCGGGAGAGAACAACGGCTGGTTCCTCAGCTTTCATTGCTTCTCGAGGTACGTGAAGGTGGCCTTCTTCCGCGGCGCGTCGCTGCGCCCCGTGCCCCCCGGCGCGTCCAAGAGCAAGGAGGTGCGCTACCTCGACATCCACGAGGGTGATGAACTCGACGAAGCCCAGCTCGCCGCCTGGGTGAGGCAGGCGAGCCGATTGCCGGGCGTGCGGATGTGAGCGGCCGGTGCGTGACTTTCACCTCGATATGGGCTCCATGGGGCGCGTCGCGACGACGCATCATCTATGAAGCGCGCGGCGTCACCCGCGTTACGTTCAGCTAAACGCGGCGCAGCCTATCAACTATTCCCGGTTTCGCTCTACCTGAGCTACGAGCGAGCTACCCAGCCGAGCGGCGAGCGCGTACCCTCGAAGCCGTAATGCCAAGGCTGAGGTTGTAGTCGAATAGATTAGGAGGTGCGCAATGGCCAGTGCTGTCAAGCCATGGCTGGATCAAGCGGGCAAATTTCCCATCACCCATATCGGTGGAATTCCCCATTTCAATGAAGGAGTGCTGCTCAACGCCCCGAGAACGGGCGTGCTTCACACGACGGAAGGTGGATGGGCGAGCAGTCTGGCGATCTTCAAGAAGCACTATGCCCCACATTTCATGCTCGGCTTCGACGCCGACGCGCAAAAGGTCCGGATCGCCCAGCTTGTTCAGATCGGCACGATTGGCGCGGCGCTCAAAGCGCACAACAATCAGGCGGTCGTGCAGATCGAAATGATCGGCTTCTCCAAAGAGAAACCGTGGCTGCCCGATGACGACACCGTCGCAGCGGTGGCATCCTTGATGGCCGTGTGCGCCGACGAATACGGCATCCCACTCGGGCGTCCGTGGCAGGACGGCGATTTCGGCAAGGCGGGCAAGAATCCTCATCGCTCGTCCGGCAACTACGGGAAGGTAGCGGGCTGGTACGGTCACGGCGACTGCCCAAGCCCCGATACCCATTGGGATCCCGGCAATCTCAAATGGAGCGTCATCCTCGCCATGGCGAAACAAATGAGGGCCGACATCGTGACGCCGCACGCCACGCGCGTGGGACCTGCCGCGATGGCCAGCGAACGAAGCAGGAGCAATGCTTGAACGCTGGCACCTCGTTGCGATTGGGGCGCAACACGTCGGCTGTTGGAAAACGCGATGCCTAGAGATACGTCCCGAAGGGCGAGCGACAACCATCACAAAGAAGCGGCAACCACCATGAGCAAGAGCAAGGGCGGCGCGAACGAAGCAAAAGCCTCCGCCTCCCCCTCCCACCTCATCGACGCCCGCATCGCGGCGCTGGGCGATTGGCGCGGCGAGACGCTCGCTCGCGTGCGCAAGCTCATCAGGCAGGCCGACCCCGACGTGGTCGAGGCGGTGAAATGGCGGAAGCCGTCGAACCCGCTGGGGGTGCCGGTGTGGGAGCACGCCGGCATCATCTGCACCGGCGAGACCTACAAGAAGCCGTGGTGAAGCTGACCTTCGCCAGGGGCGCCGCGCTCCAGGACCCGTCAGGCCTCTTCAATTCGAGCCTCGACGGCAACGTGCGGCGCGCCATCGATTTCCACGAGGGCGACAGGATAGATGAAAAGGCGCTGGCCGCGCTCATTCGCGCCGCCGTGGCGCTGAACACCGCGCAGCGAGCGTCCGCTCGCCCCGTCCGCTCTCGGAAAAAGCCAAGGCCAGCGTGAGGACGCGGCCCCGTCACGATCCGCGGTAGCGCTCGATGGTCTGCGTCCAGCTGGCGAGGTCCTCGGGGCCGCGGATGCGCGCGTCGAGGCCGGCGCCGCCGGTCGCGGGGACCAGCACGCGCGTGACGCCCAGGCGACGCATGGCATCGAGCTCGGCCAGATCGTCGGGCAGGCTGGCGGTGATCTCGAGCCTGTCGGGGTCGCGCCCTGCCGCCTCCGCGGCCTTGCGCGCAATCGCGATCAGCGGGGCCGGGGCGCCGCGCGCCGGGAAGAAGCCGTCGCCCAGCCGGCCGGCGCGGCGGGCCGCGGCCTCCGAATGCCCGCCGACGATGATGGGCACCGACTTGTTGACCGGCTGCGGGCGGCAGTAGGCGCCCTCGAAGGCGACGAAGCGGCCCTTGAAGGTCGGCTTGTCGGCCGACCACAGCTCGCGCATCGCCGCGATGTACTCGTCCATGCGCGCACCGCGCTCCGCGAACGGGACGCCGAGCGCCGCGAACTCCTCCTGCAGCCAGCCCGCGCCGATGCCGAGCAGGATGCGGCCGCGCGAGAGATGGTCGAGCGTGGCGATCTGCTTGGCGGCGAGAACGGGATTGTGCTGCGGCAGGATCAGGATGCCGGTGGCGAGCTTGATCCTGGTCGTCGCGGCCGCGACGAACGCCATCCAGATGAGGGGATCGGGCAGGGGGATGTCGTTGCGCCCGCCCGCCATCTTGCCGCTCGGGTCATAGGGGTAGGCCGACGCATAGCCGGCCGGAACGATGGTGTGCTCGACCGTCCAGAGCGACTCGAAGCCGGCCGCCTCGGCCGCCTGCGCCAACCCGACGGCCTCTTTCGGATCGACGTAGCGGGCGGTGTTGCAATAGCGCAGTCCGAATTTCATGAGCGTCCCTCCACAACCTTCAGACCAATGCGACAGAGCGTGCCCCGACGAGCACGGTCACGCAACGCGGTATTTGGCGATCATGGCGGCGTCGAGCTGCAGGCCGAAGCCGGGTCCCGTCGAGACGGCCATCATGCCGTCGCGGATCGCCGGCCGGTTGGTCCACATGTGCTGCCAGACCGGGTCGCGCGCCGGGTCGGCGAAGCACTCGACGCACGTGCCGTTGGGAATGGCAGAGATGAGGTGCTGCGCGATCTGCGATTCCTCGTGATGGGCAACTCTCAGGCCCGCGGTCGCGCAGAGGGCGGCCGCACGCCGCCAGTCGGTCACGCCGCCGCCCTCGGAGGCATCGTAGTTGACGATATCGACTGCACCCGCATCGATCAGCCGGCGCACGCCGTGGCTGGTGATCTCGCACTGGCCCGCGGTGATGGGAATGCGGGTATTGGCCCGCACGCGAGCCATGAGCGCGGCATCGTCGTACCAATGGCATGGCTCCTCGAACCAGCTGATGTCCAAGGGCTCGACGAGCCGGGCGAATTGGATGGCCTCCTCGGCCGTCCAGCCGCGGTTGGCGTCGACCGCGAGCATGAAATCGGGGCCCGCAGCCTCGCGCGCGGCCTTCACGCGCTCCGCGTCCGCCTGCGGTGCGAGCCCGCCCACCTTGAACTTGCAGCCCGCCATGCCGGCCTGCCGATAGGCTTCCATCTCGCGGCCGATATCGGCGAGCGTCTTGCCCTCCATGTAGTAGCCGCCGATGGAGATGATGGGGACCTCGCTGGCAAAGGCGCCGAGCAGCTCGCGCACGCTGCGCCCGGTCGCCTTGCCAACGACGTCCCACACCGCGCAGTCGATGCAGGCGATCGCTTCCAGCAGCGTCTTGCGGTCGCGGCTCGGCAGGGCGCGGGCAAACAGCTTCGACCAGATGCGCTCGGTGGCGAAGATGTCCTCGCCTTCGATCAGGGGTGCCAGCTCCTCGCGGATCAGCCGGACGATCTCGGGGCCGGCCTCGCGGTTGTCGCCGTTGTAGACCTCGCTCACCAGCCCGTCCTCGGTGCGCAGCCGCGTGATCACGGTGGAGCGCTTGAGCACCGCGTACGTGCTGCCGCCGAAGTTCCTGGCGAGGGGAATGTCGATGGCGATGGCATCGACGCCGGAAATGCGCATTTGCGATCCCGCCGCGTTGGAGCCTGCAGACGAGGCCCGGCCTCTCCTACTCGCGGACCTGGTGCACCTCGATGATGTTGCCGTCGGGGTCGTAGAAGAAGATCTGCTCCCAGCCCTTCATGGCCCAGGCGCCGAAGTCGGAGAAGGGGATGCCCTTGTCCTTCAGCCGCTGCTTGAAGGCGGCGATGTCATCGGTGCGGAAGGCGATGTGGCCGCGCTCGACGGGGTTGACCGCCTGGCCCGTGCGGAAGCCGACGCCGAGGTCCTTCTCGGCGAGGTGGAACTGGGTGGCGCCCTCGCTCAGGAACGCCACCTTGCCGGGATACCCGCCCGAGAGGTCGCGATTGGCGTCGAGCCCCGGCTCGGGCTTCATGTCGAGGACGTCGCGATAGAACTCGTCCATGGCGGCGACGTCGGTCGAGCACAGGTTGACGTGGTGCAGCTTGAGTTTCATGAGCGTTGCTCCCTATTGTCTTGCTTTCAGCCGGCCTCGGTGTCGTGGTCGGGGTGTCAGCAGCTGACGGCGGCGCCGGGTCTCAGGCTTTGACACCGAGCACCTCGTGCAGTCGTCCGAGCGTGGCGATGGCATCGCAGCCCGCATGGATGAAGGTGTCGACGCCGGCCGCCTCGAGAGCCTCGAGTTGCGCCTTGGGCCGGCCGGCAAGTACGACCCGGCGGGCCCCGGCGGCTTTCAGGGCGCCGGCCGTGGCCTCGCCCAGCTCGGCGTAGACTTCGTCGGAGGAGCAGATGCAGGCGACCTGCGCGCCGCTGTCGGCGAAGGCCTTGCCGGCGTCGGCGGAGTTGTGCAGGGCCGGCGAAGCGATCGCCTCGATGCCGCCGGCAGCAAGGAAGTTGCGCGCCCAGGTCGAGCGCGCCGAGTGCACGGCGAGCTCGCCGAGCGAGGCGAGAAAGACCTGCGGCCGCTTGCCCGTCTTTGCCTGATGCGCGTCGGCGGCATCACGCAGCCGCTCGAAGGGCTCGGCGAGACGGCGCGGCGTCAAGGGAGTGACCGACGTGCCGCCCTTGACGACAGGTTCTGGGACCGGGCTCGGCTCGACCTCGATGCCGTCCTCGGCAAGCCGGGGAAAGGTGGAGACGCCCGTCAGCTCCAGGCGGCCGGCGGCGATGTCGCGGCCTCGCGCCTCCGCGACCCTGGCGATCTCCGCCTGAATGAAGCCGGTCTCCAGCGCGCTCGCCATGCCGCCCTTGGCCTCGATGTCCTGGAACAGGGCCCAGGCGGCCCTGGCCAGCTCGTCGGTGAGCTTCTCGACGAACCAGGCGCCGTGCGCCGGATCGGCGACGCGGCCGAGCGAGCTTTCCTCCTGCAGCACCAGGTGGGTGTTGCGGGCGATGCGGCGGGCGAAGGCGTCGGGCTTGCCCATGGCCCAGGTGAAGGGCAGCACGGTGATGGCATCGGCGCCCCCGAATGCGGCGCCTGCGCATGCCACGGTGGTGCGCAGCATGTTCACCCACGGGTCGCGCCTCGCCATCATCCGCTCCGAGGTCGTGACGGCGATGTGGAGCTTGTCGACGGCGTGGGTGGCTCCGCAGGCCTGGGCGACGCGGACTGCGAGCTTGCGCGCGGCGCGCACCTTGGCCATCGTCAGGAACAGATCGGCGTCGGCCGCGAGCGCGAGGCCGATCTTGGCGAAGGCGGCGCGTGGCCTCAGACCCGCGGTCTCGCAGGCCCGCAGGTAGGCCACGAGCGTAGCCAGCATCGCCGCCAGCTCCTGGGCCTCGCCCGCGCCCGCCTCGTGGTAGGGCCGTCCGTCCGCGACCAGCGCCGTGATGTGGGTCATGGTGCGGCAGTCGTTGGCGAACTTGGCTGCGATCTCGCAGGAGCGCTGGGCTGGGTAGTAGAGCGTGCCGGTGCGGGCGAGCCCGCCGAGGGGATCGTAGTTGAAGGCGCCGCGGCGCTCGTTCTCGTTGATGTTGGCGGCGCGCCAGATCTCGATCAGGCTGCCGGCCGCATCCATGGTGTTCTCGCGCGCATCGAGTGCGACGCCGCAGGCGTCGAGAAACACGCCCTGCAAGGCCGCCGACAGGGCCTCGGCGCCGTAGGGGAGGCCCGCCTGTCCAGGCGCGGTGATCTGCAGCAGGAGCGACGTCGCCCCGCCCGCGAGGTCCTCCAGAATGGCGGCGTTGGCGACCTTGGGGTCGGGCTCGGCGTGGCGCTGGCGGATGTCCCAGCCACCGGGGAAGGTGGCGGTGCGCGTCGTCGGCGCCGCGCGCTCGACGGCATCGGCGCGGGTATAGAGGGGCTGCAGGGCCAGCCCGTCGGCCGTGTGGGAGACCAGCCGCTTGTCGAAGTCGCCGCCCTTCAGGACTTTGGCGACAAGAGCCAGCCACGCCTCGCGCTCGGGCGGCGCAAACTGCGGCGCGAGCGGGCCATCGACAGCGGCGGCATCGGTCTCCATGGCCCTATTGGTAGCCCATTCCCGGCCGCTGCCAATGCCCTATGTTTGCGCAGGCGTGACGCTCGGCTGCGCAGATGCGGGTGGCCGAAGGCATCAAGGGCGTCCGCGTTCCGCCGCAGGTCGAGCACCGGCCGCTCAGAACCACTTGGGCTGCCACCAATGCAGCGCCCCGCGCACCAGCTCCGGCTGGATCAGGTAGGCAATGCCGACGATGGCGGCGGCGATCACCAGCAGGACGATGAGCTGCGTGCTCGCGTCGGTGCGATAGCTCAGGCCGGTGCCCGGAATGCCCAGCGTCACCATGCGCTTGCCGTGGCCGACATTGAGCGTCGCGCCCTTGCCGCCGACGCTCGTGCTGACCCCGGTCTTGCTGAGGTTGACCTTCACGCCGGGAAGGATGCCGATCGATTTGCGAAAACGGAGATAGCCCATTGCCTATGCCTCTTTCGATTGGTCGGTGCCTGATTGGTGCCTGAAGCCAGGCGCCCTTCCCACCACTCTTCGACTCTCCCCACTCTTTCCGCAACACACCACACCGACGCCGCCGGGCTCAAGCCCCGACTGCCTCAGCGGTTCAGATTGAACAGGTTGCCGAACCGTCTGATCTTGTCTTTGACCTGCCCTACCGTCGTGTTCCTGGCTTTGAGGCGCTCATGCGCCGATTCTCGGTCGAGCACCTGCGTGTACTTCTTGTGATTCGCAGCGTCGGCCTCGATCAGCGCCTGCCTCTCCTTCGGGGTGAGCGGCCCGACGCGCGACATGGGCGGACGCACGAGCGTGCGCTGTACGACCGACGGCTCGCCCTTGTTGTGCAGCACCGACACCAGCGCCTCGCCCACCTGCAGCTCCTGGATGGCGCGCTCGGTGTCGAGCTCGGGGTTCTTGCGGAAAGTCTGAGCGGCGGCGCGGATCGCCTTCTGCTCCTTCGGCGTGAAGGCCCTGAGCGCGTGCTGGATGCGGTTGCCGAGCTGGGCCGAGATGCGGTCGGGCACATCGCTTGGGCTTTGCGTCACATAATAGACGCCGACGCCCTTGGAGCGAATGAGGCGCGTCACGCGCTCGATCTGGTCGAGCACCGCCGTGCGAGCGCCGTTGAACAGCAGGTGCGCCTCGTCGAATAGGAACACCAGCTTGGGCTTGTCGAGATCGCCGACCTCGGGCAATTTCTCGAACAGCTCGGAGAGCATCCAAAGCAGGAACGTGGCGTAAAGACGGGGCGTGTTCATCAGCTTCTCGGCAGCGAGAATGTTGATGACGCCGCGCTTGTCCGCGTCCGTGCGTAGGAAATCGTCGATGTCGAGCGCCGGCTCGCCGAAGAACTTCTCGGCGCCCTGCTGCTCCAGCACGAGCAGGCTGCGCTGGATCACGCCCACGGTGGCCGGCGCGATGTTGCCGTACTTGCTGCGCAGCGTGGCGGCCTGCTTGCCCATCTCGTCGATGACGCCGCGCAGGTCCTTGAGGTCGAGAATCTCCATCCGCTCGTCACCGGCTTTGCGCTCGTCCTCGGCCCACTTGAAGGCGATGTTGAGCACCCCCTCCTGCGGCTCGGACAGCTCGAGCAGACGGGAGAGAAGTAGCGGCCCCATCTCCTGCACGGTGGCGCGCACGGGGTGGCCCTGCTCGCCCAGGACATCCCAGAACGCGACCGGGAACTTCGCATTACCGTAGCGCCCCGCCAGCCCGATCTCTTCGGCGCGCTGGAGGAGGTTAGGCTTCGGTTCGCCCTGCGCGGCCAAGCCCGACAGGTCGCCCTTGATGTCGGCCGCGAACACGGGCACACCCGCTGCCGAGAAGCCCTCGGCCAGCACCTGAAGTGTGACCGTCTTGCCCGTGCCGGTCGCCCCTGTGACGAGGCCGTGGCGGTTGGCGAGCTTCAGCTCGATACTTTCGTCTACGAGCTCGCGTCCCTGCTTGCTGAAGCCGATCAGGACGGCGCCGTCCTGAACGTAGTCGCGTGGGTTGGGCAGGTGGCCCTGCGGGGCTGAGCTGTTCGGGTTTTCAGGCATTGGCGTGCGGGTTCACCGGGCTGGCGTTCGGCGCAGAGATTGCGCAGGCCAATCAAGGCGCCCGAACCCGATTCGACTCGGCAGGGCGTTCCTGTGTTTGCCCAGCCGGGACAAATTGTAAACCCACCGGCTGCGACCCATGAGAACCCAGGAGCCTGAGCTGTTGAAAAGTAGTATCCGTCGATTCTGGCGTCAAATCGGCCGGAGCAGCGGCCGTAAGGCATTGCGCCCGATTGGCTCTCGCCAGCGTGGCTGGTATGTCTTTGATAATGTAGGCGGTTCATGGCCACCCTCGAATGACCTTGCGCGATCACCTGCGTTCGGCCTGGGGCTGCCGCGAGTGCCGGGCGTATCGGCGCGCGGCATTGGCGTTCGCGCTGCTGGCCGCTTTCTCCTGGCTCCTGCTCTGAGGCAAGGATCGGCATGGAGCGCTACGTCCTCACCCGCGGCTTTGAGGAACGCGACCGGGAGCGGATCGTGGCGCTGCTCGGCGAGTACGAGGCGGCGATCGGGATCTCGCTGTGCTTTCAGAATTTCGCGGCGGAGCTCGAGAGCCTGCCGGGCGACTATGCCGGGCCGCGCGGGCAGATGATCCTGGCGCGCCAGCCGGGCGGGGAGGATCTCGTCGGCTGCGTGGCGGTGCGGCCGGTCCCCGGCGAGCCAGATCTGTGCGAGATGAAGCGCCTGTACGTGCGCAAGGCTGCGCAGGGAAGTGGGCTTGGCCGCACGCTGGCGCTTGCCGCGATCGCCGAGGCGCGCCGCATCGGTTATGCGCGCATGTGCCTCGACACGCTGCCCACCATGGCGGCGGCGCAGGCGCTCTATCGCTCGCTCGGATTCCGCCAGACGGGCGTGCAGACCGGCACAGCCGGCGGGGCCCCCTCCGTGCTCCTGTTCGAGTGCGAGCTTTCGGCGCACCACCCATGACGGCCGAGACCGCCGATCATGTGCTGCGGCTTCCCGATGGGCGCGCGCTGGGCTTCCGTGTGTGGGGCGATCCCAACGGCAAGCCGCTGCTGTTCCTGCATGGCACGCCGGGCTCCCGGCTCGAGTTCGCCATCGGCCACGACAGCGGTCGGGAGCTGGGGCTGGCGCTGGTGGTGCCGGACCGCTGGGGCTACGGCCTCAGCGACGTGCCGGAAAGGGCCTCGCTGCCGGCCTTCGCCGCCGACATGAGCGCGCTGATGGACCATGTGGGGCATCGCCGCTTCGCGGTCGGCGGCATCTCCGGCGGCGGACCTTATGCGGCGGCGGTGGCGGCTTGCCTGCGCGAGCGGGTGGGCGCAGTGGCGCTCGTCAGTCCTGTGGGGCCGATCGCGGATGCGGGATGCGCCTCCTCGCTCTCGCCCTTCCACCGCTTCTGCTTCACGGTCCTGCCCGACCTGCCGCGCCTCACGGGCGGTATCTTCGGCGCTTTCCGCTGGAGCCTGACGCATTCGCCCGCGCTCGCTGCCCGGCTCGCGACCATGCGCGGCGGACGGCCTGATCGCGACGTGATCTTCCGGCCCGACATCTGTGCACGGCTATTGACGAGCTTCCGTGAAGGGCTGCGCCCCGGCCTGCGCGGTCCTGCAATCGATCTAGCCCTGTTCTCGCGCCCGTGGGGCATCGAGCTCGCGCACATCGCGGCGTCGGCCCGAGTGTGGATCGGCACCGCCGACAAAGCCGTGCCGCTGGTGGCGGCGCGCGCCCTGGCGCAACGGATTCCCGGATGCAGCTACGCCGAGCTGGAGGGGGAGGGGCACCTGTGGGTGGCCGCCAACTACACGCACATTCTCGATTGGGTCAACGCGACCGCCCCTGCACCGATGGCCGGTGCGCGATAGCGCAAGTCTGCGCGCACACGAGCAACCCTCGTCGCAAAGCCCTCGATGGGCCGACGATGATCAGGCCGGCGCCCGGCGCCCCGACATGCCCAACAGGCCCTTGAGCCAATCGGCAGCCGATGGCGCAGACTTCTCCGCGTCGTCCGCTGCTTCCGGCGCGAGCAGCACCGCCTCGCCGGAGCGCCAGCTCTCGGTCTCGGCTTTTGCCTCGCTCTTGCCTTCCTGCGCGACCTCGTCGAGGCCGCCATGGCAAAGCCCGCAGCGTGCGCGGCGGTATTAAGCGTCTCGATTCCCATGACACCCAAAACTCTCAAGCCCTAGCAAGCGTTCCAGGATTTGCTCCCGGGCTCGGCGTCTTCTCAAGGCGCTGCGGCGGGGCTCCCCTTCCACCGGCGCGCCAACGGATCGCCTTAGAGAAGAATTAGCGGGGCACGAACGCCTCGCGTCAAGCAAAATCTCGAAACATTGCGTGATCACAAGCGCTTGAGGTGTGCGGTGCAACCAAATACGTGCGCTCCAGTTCGCAGTTGCCGCATGTCAGCTGGCGTCCTTTCGCAGTGACGGAGCAGGCGCAACGCGAGCTGCACGCGCCTTGTATCGCGCAGCTGCGGCCATGCGCTTTGCCGTGCACCGTATCTGCAGTGGTCGGGCCGCAGCGCGGGCGTTAGCACTTGCACTCGCATCGAGGGGAGTTCACCATACTGTCACGCGCCCCATAAGCTCAGGCGCGGGGTGCGCGCGAGCTCGCGTATCCTTATGCCTGGGCTGATCTAGAGGAGGACCTCATGGGGCAATCCGCGGGCCTGACCGGCCGCAGCTCCCGCTGCATCGCACTGGTTGGGCCTTATCTCTCCGGCAAGACCACACTTCTGGAATCCATCCTTGCCCGCACGGGCGCGGTGACGCGGCAGGGCAAGGTTGCCGACAAGAACACGATCGGCGATGCCTCGGGCGAGGCCCGCGATCACGGCATGAGCGTGGAGCTCAACGTCGCCGACGTCAGCTTCCTCGGCGACACCTTCACCTTCATCGACTGTCCCGGCTCCATCGAGTTCCAGCACGAGGGCGCGCTGGCGTTGACGGGCTGCGACGCGGCCGTGGTGGTGTGCGAGCCAGATCCCAAGCGCGTGCCCGCCCTGCAGCTGATCCTCAAGCAGCTCGAGGACCGCGGCATCCCGCGCTTTCTCTTCCTCAACAAGATCGATTCCTTCGACACGCAGGTGCGCGACATTCTCCCCACGCTGCAGCCGGCAAGCTCGCGGCCGCTGGTGCTGCGGCAGATCCCGATCTGGGAGAACGGCGTCGCCTCCGGCTTCGTCGATCTGGCGCTGGAGCGCGCCTTCGTCTACCGCACCCAGGCGCAGTCGGAGGTGGTCGAGATGCCGGCGGGCGTCAAGGAGCGCGAGACGCAGGCGCGCTTCAAGATGCTGGAGCAGCTGGCCGACTACGACGACGAGCTGATGGAGCAGCTGCTCTCCGACGTGCAGCCGCCGCGCGACAAGGTGTTCGCCGACCTCGTCAAGGACCTGCGCGAGGGCCTGATCGTGCCGGTTCTGCTGGGCTCGGCCGAGAACGGCAACGGCATCCTGCGTCTGCTGAAGGCGCTGCGTCACGAGGCACCGTTCGTCGACACGACGGCCCGCCGCCTCAAGCTCGAGAACGCCAAGTCGGCCGCGCACGTGCTCAAGACCATCTACACCGCGCACGGCGGCAAGCTCAGCCTCGTGCGCGTGCTGGCCGGCGAGTTCGGCGAAGGCACGGTGGTGCAGGGCGCGAGGTCGGAGGAACGGGCCGCGGCCTGCCTCTCGTTGCTGGGCCAGGAGACGAAGAAGCGCCCCCCCGCCAAGCCAGGCGATACCGTGGCGCTGGGGACGGCTCGAGAAGATCTATTCCGGCGAGACGCTCTCGACCGAGAAGGCCGGCGGCACCCAGATCAAGGCGCCGGAGCCGCCCGAGGCGGTCTATGGCGTCGCCATCGGCGTGAAGGACCGCAAGGACGAGGTGAAGCTGACGGGCGCGCTCGCGCGGCTGATGGAGGAGGATCCCTCGCTCAGGCTCGAGCACGCCAAGGATACGCACCAGATGGTGCTGTGGGGCCAGGGCGAGATGCACCTGCGGGTGGCGCTCGAGCGGCTCAAGCGCAAGTACGGCGTCGAGGCGGAGTCGAAGCCGCGCCAGCTGCCCTACAAGGAGACGATCAAGAGGGGGATCGAGATCCGCGGCCGGCACAAGAAGCAGTCGGGCGGGCACGGCCAGTTCGGCGACGTGGTGCTCGACATCAAGCCGCTGCCGCGCGGCAGCGGCTTCAAGTTCGACGAGAAGATCACCGGCGGCGTGGTGCCGCGTCAGTTCATCCCGTCGGTGGAGATCGGCGTCTCGGACTATCTGCAGAAGGGGCCGCTCGGCGGGTTTCCGGTGGTGGACGTGTCGGTGACGCTGATGGACGGCTCCTACCACTCGGTCGACTCCTCCGACATGGCCTTCAGGCAAGCGGGGCGGATCGGCATGGCCGAGGGCATGCCCAAGTGCGGCCCCGTGCTGCTGGAGCCGATCATGGAGGTGGAGATCGCCATCCCCTCGGAGGCCACCGCGCGCATCAACGGCATGATCCCGCAGCGGCGCGGGCAGATCCTGGGCTTTGACGCACGCGAGGGCTGGCCCGGCTGGGACGTGGTCAAGGCGCAGATTCCCGAGTCGGAGATGGCCGACCTGATCGTGGAGCTGCGCTCGGCGACGGCGGGCGTGGGCACCTTCACCGCCAAGTTCCACCATCTGGCGGAGCTGACGGGGCGGCTCGCCGACAACGTGCTCGCCCAGCACAAGGCCGCCGCGGAGTAGGCCGTCGCATGTCGCCGTCGTCCCGGGGCTCGTGTCCCCGGGATCCATCCATCGGCTGGCTTTGGCATGCGTGGGGTGCTGGATCCCGGCAACGAGTGCCGGGATGACAACGAAGGCGCGTGGAGCCGTCGTTTCGTCCCGATCGGAATGGGTCTAGGCTGCGCCGGCGCATGGCAGGGAGGGGACGGCAATGAAGGTCAAATCGATCGAGACGCTTGCCTGCGACGCGGGCTGGCGCAACTACCACTTCGTCAAGCTCACGACCGAGGACGGCATCGTCGGCTGGAGCGAGTTCGACGAGGGCTTCGGCTCGCCGGGCGTCGGCGCCGTCATCGACCGCCTCGGCCCGCGGGTCGTCGGCCAGGCCGTGGGCGAGCACGAGCGCATCTATGCCGAGCTCTACTGCGCGACGCGGCCGGGCTCCGGCGGCGTCGTGGCGCAGGCGCTGGGCGCCATCGAGAATGCGCTGCTCGACGCCAAGGCCAAGGGCCTGGGCGTGCCGGTCTACCAGCTTCTGGGCGGCAAGGTGCGCGATCGCATTCGGGTGTACTGGTCGCACTGCGCGACCTGGCGCATCAATCACCCCAGTTGGTACAAGCCCGCCATCACCGACCTCGACGGCGTCAAGGCGATCGGCCGCGAGGTGGTCGAGAAGAAGTTCACCGCGCTCAAGACCAACATTTTCCTCTACGAGGCAGGCGCCAGGAATCCCAAGGGCTGGCGCCCGGGCTTCGGCGCGCCCTTTTCTCCCGAGCTCAATGTCGACCGCACCGTGCTGCGCAACCTGCGCATGCATCTGGAGGCCATCCGCGAGGGCGCGGGGCCCGACGTCGACCTGCTGCTCGACCTCAACTTCAACGCCAAGACGGAAGGCTACCTGAAGATACTTCGCGCCATCGCCGACCTCGACATGTTCTGGATCGAGATCGACACCTTCAGTCCCGAGGCGCTGGGCTACATCCGCCGCGCAGAGCCCGCATCCGATCTCCTCGTGCGAGACGCTGCTGGGCCTGCGCGAGTTCCTGCCCTACTTCCGCGAGCAGGCCATGGATGTCGCCATCATCGACACGCCATGGAACGGGCTGTGGCAGTCGATGAAGATCGCCAACCTCGCAGAGGCGCACGAGGTCAACGTCGCCCCGCACAACTTCTACGGCCACCTCTGCACCATGATGAACGCGCACTTCGCCGCCGCCGTGCCGAACCTGCGCATCATGGAGACCGACATCGACCGCCTTGCCTGGGACGACGAGCTCGTCTCCCATCCCCCCGTCTACGAGGCCGGCCATCTCGTGCTGCCGGACCGTCCCGGCTGGGGCACCGAGCCCAACGAGGCGGCGATCCGCGCCAGGCCCCCCAAGGGCCAGCCGGGGCTGCTCAACTACGGGCGCAAGAGCTGACCAGCTTGGTGTCGTGGCGCCAACGGATGGACATTCCAATCACCGCGGACAAGCCATGATGGCAGCTCACGCGGAGCCGCTAGGGCCCCCTTTTCGGCGTGCCACGCCACAGGACGCCGGCATCCTGGCGGAATTCGTGGAGTTCGCGAGCGAAGGCCTGGCTACCTATCTATGGTCGAAACTTGCCGGGATCGGTCGCGATCCCTGGGCCATCGGCCGTGAGCGCGTTGGTGCCGAGACGGGCGGCCTGTCCTATCGCAACGCCGTCATAGCGGAGATTGCCGGGCAGCCCGCAGCCGGGCTCATCGGCTACCCGCTCGAGAGCAAAGCGGATCCCATTTCAGATCAACTGCCTGCCTTGCTCGTGCCGCTGCACGAACTGATGAAGCAGGTGGCCGATACGTGGTACGTGCACGTGCTTGCCGCCTATCCTCAGTTCCGGGGCAGGGGCCAGGGTACCGCACTCTTGAGCCTTGCGGAGGGATTTGCGGTCTCAGCCGGAAAATCCGGCCTCAGCCTCGTTGTCTCCGACACGAACGCAGGCGCTCGCCGACTGTATGAAAGCTACGGGTTCCGGGAGGTTGGGCAACGCAGGATGATCAAGGAGGAGTGGCGGCATCCCGGTGTCAACTGGGTGCTGCTGAGGAAGGACCTCTGACGGCGGCACCTCGGGCGATGATCAAAACCACCAATGAACGATGGAGGGTCCCCATCTGGCGTAAGTCGAACTTTCCCAGCACGTCGCCGGCAGTCCTCGACGGGCCTGCCTAGACGGTCTCGGAAGGCTCCGGAGGCGGCGTTGCCTCGCTCCCGATTTCCTCTTCGCGCTGCAGGGCGAAGCGGCCCGGCCCGAACACGAGCAGCAGCAGCAAGCCGCCGGCCATGCCGATGTTCTTCATGAACTCCATGAGGTGGTCGAAGAAGGCCGCTGGTGGCACCCGCCAGATAGGGTGGCCGATGTAGGTGGCGGCGACCAGGTAGACGAGAAGGCCGGCGAGCGCCCAGCGCGTCCAGATGCCGAGGATGACCAGGAACGGCAGGATCAGCTCGGCAAAGGTACCGATCATGCTGAGCTGATAGGCATAGGGAATGCCCGCCCGCGCGACTACGACGGCGATCGCGGGCCATTCCGTGATCTTGTAGTAGGCGCTGACCGGGAAGATCGCGACCAGCAGGAAGCGGAAGACAAGCAGCGTCAAATCTTTGGTCATCAAGTCCCCCAAGGATTGCGCAGTGGCTGCTCGCGCAGTGACCGAACCATCAGGGGCGGTCGGCGGCCGATCCTAGAGCAAGATCGCTTCTGATCGAAGCGCTTCGCTTCGATCGCGGTCCGCGAGAAACCCCGGGTCGAGGCTCGCCGGTCGGCTCGGGTCGGGTCTGCGCTCGAGGCGCCCCGATGGAGCCCATCGGGTCGTCCAGGAGGATAGGGTCGATCGGCAATTGTTTGATGAAGGCGGGCTTGCGCTGCGATATGTCGCCGCGCGCTAGGACCGCAGCCTTCGCTGCGACATTGACACCGTCGGCCGGAATTCTGACAGTCGCGGCCATCGGCACCCCAGGGGCAAGCTGGTGACTTTAGACCTTATTGTTGGCCTGCTGGTCGGCGTGGGCGGAGGGATCTGGCTCGCGCCGATATGGCGAGAGCTGATGGCGTCCCTCGGTTGGGGGAAATCCAAGTCTGAGGCCGACAAGAAACCGGCGGCGCCGGCTCCGACGGCGGCGCAAGCGACGGAAAACCTGACGCAGCGCCTGCACGCGCTCGAAGCCGTGTTCGGGCCGCTCGCTTCCAACTACGCCCACCCGCGCGAGCTCGAGGACCAGAAGGAGTTTGCCGAGGCGGTCGGCCTGCTCGAGAGCCCGGCCGCCCCTTTGGAGACCGTGAAGCAATATGCGCTTGGCGCCAACTGGCCCCTGGCATGCGTGGCGCTGGCGGCGCTGAAAGCGCGCGGTGACGGCAGCGACCTCGCCGACGATGTCGTTGCCCACTTCGACAAGATCTATCCCTGGCCGATCTACTTCGCGCTCAAGTATCTGTGCGCCGTCGACTTTCGTCCCGAGATCGGCGCACCGGTCGTGGCGGCCAAGGAATGGTGGAGCGACAATCTCGTCGTGCCGGGCCTCTTCCGCGACTATTTCGCCGAGCGGGAGAGCCGGGGCGACACGCCAACGTTCGGCTCCGCGATCGACGCGGGCTACGCCTCGCCACATGCCACGATCAAGTCCTTCCTGCAGCGCGTCAACCATCCGTTCTCGGCGGCGTTGATCGAGCAGCTCGACAACCTGCAGCGCGCCAACGTCGACCGCGCCTTCCTCAGCTCGTTCGGCCGCTTCTGGGCCGACCGCCGGGAGCGTGAGCTGCTGATCGAGCCCGAGGACTGGCAGGAGGCTCTGGAGGCGGCCGGGGCGGCATTGCAGCAGACGCCGGCGCGCTCGCTGCTGGTGAGCGGGGAGCACCGGGTGGGCAAGACCGGGTTCCTGCGCCTGCTGGCGGCGCGCCTCGGGCGCGCGGGCTGGGAGGTGTTCGAGGCCGGCGGCGCCGACCTGATGGCGGGGCAGCAATGGTTCGGCCAGCTCGAGGGGCGCATCCAGCGCACGGTCGCGGAGCTGGCGGCATCCAAGAAGCTCATCTGGTACATCCCCGACATGCTCCAGCTCGCACGCAGCGGCACGCACCAGGGTCAGTCGGCGAGCATCCTCGATCAGATCCTCCCCGCCGTCACCTCGGGCCGGCTGGTCATATGGACCGAGGCATCGGCTGCCAGCACGGCCCGCCTCGTGCAGACGCGGCCGATGTTGCGCGGGTTGCTCGAGGTCGTGCGGCTCGAGCCGCAATCGCCGGAGGAGACCGCCGAGCTCGCCGAAGCCTTTGTTGCGCGCCTGGCGCAAGAGGCGGACCTGGTGCTCGATGCGGGGTGCGTGCCGGTGGCGATCAGCTCGGCACGCCAGTATCTGAGTGCGTCGTGTTTCCCGGGCTCGGTGCTGGATCTCCTCAAGCTCACCGCCAACCGCGCCCTCAAGAGCGGGGACAGCGAGGTTGCCGCGCACGAGGTGATCGTGACGCTGTCGCAGCTGACGGGCCTGCCGGTCTCGATCCTCGACAGCAACGAGCGCGTCGACCTCGGCGCCATCCGCGCCTATTTCATGGGCCGCGTGATCGGCCAGGACGAGGCTGTCGCGGCGATCGTCGACCGCATCGCCATGCTCAAGGCAGGGCTGAACGACCCCGGCAAGCCGATCGGCGTGTTCCTGTTCGCGGGCTCCACCGGAACCGGCAAGACGGAGCTGGCCAAGACGGTGGCCGAATATCTGTTCGGCTCGGTCGAGCGCATGGTGCGGCTCGACATGAGCGAGTTCCAGACGGCGGAGACGACGCACAAGATCCTCGGCGGCGAGGACGTGGACTCGCTCGTCAACCGCGTGCGCAAGCAGCCGTTCTCGGTGGTGCTGCTCGACGAGTTCGAGAAGGCGCACTCGGCCATCTGGGATCTCTTCCTGCAGGTCTTCGACGACGGTCGCCTGACCGACGCCATGGGCCACGTGGCGGACTTCCGCCACTGCATCATCATCCTCACCACCAACCTCGGCGCCACCAGCCATCGCACCTCGGGTCTCGGTTTCGCGCCGACCGCCGACGCGTTCACCGACAACCAGATCATGCGCGCGATCGGCCAGACCTTCCGCCCCGAATTCCAGAACCGGCTCGACAAGGTGATCGTGTTCCGGCCGCTGACGCGCGATCTGATGCGGCAAATCCTCAAAAAGGAGCTGAACCAGGTGTTGGAGCGGCGCGGTCTCAAGTACCGCGAGTGGGCGGTGGAGTGGGAGGCCTCGGCGCAGGATTTCCTGCTCGAGAAGGGCTTCTCCGCCGAGATGGGCGCGCGGCCGCTGAAGCGCGCCATCGACCAGTACCTGATCGCGCCGCTCGCTGCGACCATCGTGGAGCGGCGCTTCCCCGAGGGCGACCAGTTCGTGTTCGTGCGCAGCGACGGCCGGGCGATCCAGGCCGAGTTCGTCGATCCCGATCGCGATGCGCCGGCCGCCATGCCCGCTGTCGACGCGGCCGCCGCGGAGCGGCCGCCGGCCCTGGCCGAGATGATCCTTGCCCCCGAAGGCTCTCTCTCCGAGCTCAAGGCGTTGCAAGGGGAGCATGCCGGGATCGGGGAGACCTTCGCCTCGCCGGCGTGGGAGGAGCTGAAGGCGCGACTGTCGGAGGCGATGACGGGCCCCGAGTTCTGGACCCGGAGGGACCGCCACGACACGCTCGCGCGCCTGGCGCTGATGGACCGGGTGAAGACCGCTGCGGCCACGGCCGACGCCTTGCAAGCGCGGCTCGCCAGGGGGACGGGGCGTGCGGGAAAATTCTCTCGCGAGCTGGTGGCGCGGCTGGCCCTGCAGCTCCACCTCGTCAAGGAGGGCATCAGGGACGTGCTCGAGGCGGCGCCGATCGAGGTGGTGCTGCTGGTGGAGCCGGCATTCGCCAACACGGGCGATGCGCAGGCGAGCAAGGCGTGGTGCCTCCAGGTTCTCGACATGTACCGCGGCTGGGCGCGCAGCCGGCACATGCAGCTCGATGAGCTTTCCGCCGAGACCGAGCGCGCCCTGCCTTGGCTTGTCATCAGCGGTTTCGGCGCCCACCGCCTGCTGGCGCAGGAGGTCGGTATTCACGTGCTCGAGGTGGCAGAGGACGAGAAGGGCGCGGGCCGGGTGGCGGCTCGCGTGCGGCTCGGCATCGCGCCGCTCGGCGATGTGCCGGCCGACAGGCAGCGCGGCAGGCTTGCCGAGGCGCTGCAACGTGGCCCCCAGCCGCACGCGGTGGTGCGGCGCTATCGCCGCGAGCCCGCGCCGCTGGTGCGCAGCATGAACGGCAGCTGGCGCACGGGCAAGCTCGACGCGGTTTTGCGCGGCGACTTCGACCTGATCGCGGCCTCGCTTTCTCCGCCTTCGCCGCCATGAGTGGGGCTCGTCTGGCCGGACCGGAAGCGGGACGGCCGAGCGGGCATGATCGTGCGAGCGGCGGTTTGAGGCTTGACCCGCGCTTTCGATTGGGCGCGCAATCACCCAAACGTGAGCATATGCGGGGTGTAGAAAGCGCTATCGCGCAATTTGGAACACATCACACGAAGGGGATGCCTCGATGCGGATTGCGGTGATCGGCGCCGGCGGAGTGGGCGGAGCGTTTGGAGCCGCCCTGGCCAAGGCCGGGTGCGATGTGACGTTTGTCGCGCGCGGCGCGCATCTGGCGGCGATGCGCGCGCGGGGCCTCAGCGTGCTCGGGTCCCGTGGGGATATGCATCTCAACCCTGCCCAGGCCACGGACACGCCGGCGAGCATCGGCCCGGTCGATGTCGTGCTGTTCTGCGTCAAGCTGTGGGACGTGGAAAGCGCCGGCGCCGCCATCCGCCCCATCGTAGGGCCCGACACGGCGGTTATCCCGCTGCAGAACGGCATCGACGCCAGCGAGCGGCTGATCCCCATCCTCGGCAAGGAGGCCGTGATGGGCGGCGTGGCGCAGATCAGCGCCACCATCGCCGAGCCCGGCGTGATCCGGCAGACGGGCACCTTCATGCGCCTGGTGTTCGGCGAGCTGGACGGTCGCGCGAGCCAGCGCGGCGCAGCCTTCCACGCGCTGTGCCAGAAGGCGGGCTTCGATTCGGTGAACAGCAATGCAGTCCTCACCGCGCTGTGGGAGAAGTTCGTCCTGCTGGCCACCAACAGTGCCGTGGTGGCGCTGACGCGCCTGCCCTTCGGCAAGCTGCGCGATGATCCCGAGGTGTTCGCCCTGTTCGAGAAGGGGGTGGCCGAGGTGGCGGCCGTGGGCCGCGCCCGCGGCGTCCCTCTGCGGGCAGATCTGGAGGCCGGGTTGCTCCAGACCACGCGCAACTTCCCGCCCGAGATGATGCCGTCCATGGCGGTCGATCTGTTGCGCGGCAACAGGCTGGAGCTGCCGTGGCTCGCGGGCAAGGTGGTGGCGCTGGGCCGGGAGCTGGGCGTGCCGACCCCGACGTTCAATGTCATGTATGCGGCGCTGAAGCCCTACGCCAACGGCAAGCCGGCCTGAGCCGCCCTCTGCGACCGGGGCTAGAGCAATATTCACGCTTCGGCCTCTGCATCTCGGTTTGGGAAGAAGCGATCCTGCTCTATCGCGTCGGCGAGAACGAGGTCGGGCGCATGATCTTGTCCTCCTGCGCCATGACCATGCCTTCCGTGAGCGCCAAGTACTCGCCCCAGGCGGGGTCGGCGTCGCGCGCCGCGCGCTTCCTCTCCAAGTCGGCGAGGCTGTCGTAGCGCCACAGGTGCACGACCTGGTTGAGCGGGCCGATCTGGCTCACATAGTAGCCCATCAGCTCGAGCCCGTGCCGCCGCATCACCGGCAGCGCATGCGTCTCGAACAGCGCGACATATGTGGCGAGCTTGCGTGGCACCAGCGTGTAGGTGCGCACATCCACGATCATCGGACTGCTCCTGCAATATACGCCCGGCGGCAGGACGAAGAGGCCGCTGGCATCATCGGCTGCGAGACCCGGTGGCGGCGATCTTCCCTTCGGCCCTACAGCTTTGAGACATGGAGCGGCGGCACCCGATCCTTCCACGGCATCGCCTGCTCGAGGGCGGCGGCGAGCTGCAGCACGACATGCTCGGCGGCGGGCTTGGCCGCGATCTGCACGCCGATCGGCACGCCGGTCGAATGCATGGCGAGCGGCAGCGACATGGCCGGCGTGCCCATGACGTTGTGGGGGATCGTGTATTGTACGGGCGGCTTGAACAGCTCCTCGATCAGGTTGCTCCAGTCGGTGGCGGGCCGCGACAGGTTATAGCGCCCCCAGGGCTCCGACACGCGCGCCGTCGTGGGCGAGAGCCAGATGTCGTACTTGGTGAAGAATTGGCCGAGCTGGCGGCGGGCGACGTTCGCGGCGTTGCAGGCGGCGATGAAGCGGGTCGGCGTGATGTCCTTGGCTGCCGCGTAGACGGAGAGGATCACCGGCTCGAGCGTGTCGGGGCCGATCCTGTGGCCGCTGCGCTTGGCGTAGCTCTCCAGGCGCGAATCGAAGCCGAAGAAGAAGATGTCGGTCGTTGCGCGCAGCATCGCCGCCCCGTCGACCTCGACGCGGGCGCTCTCGACCGCGTGGCCCATGCCGGCGAGCGTCTTGCCCGTCGCCTCCACGGCGCGCGCGACCTCGGGGTCGACCGGCATGCCGACCAGCTCGTCGAGCACGATGCCGATCCTGAGCTTGCCCGGCGCCTTCTTGGCAAGCGACGCATAGGCTTCGTCGGGCTTGGGAATGATGAAGGGGTCGCCGGGCTGCGGGATCGACACGCAGTCGAGCATGGCTGCCGCGTCGCGCACGGTCCTGGCCTGGATGAAGTTCATCGAGTAGCCCCAGCCGCCCTCGTCCACGACCGGGCCGATCGAGACGCGCATGCGCGAGGGCTTGAGGCCGACCCCGCCGCACCAGCTCGCGGGGATGCGGATCGAGCCGCCGATGTCGGAGCCGTGCGCGATCGGCACGATGCCGGCGATCACCGCGGCCTGGCCGCCGCCGGTCGAGCCGCCGGCCGAGTAGCCCTGCTTCCAGGGGTTGGAGGTGTTGCCGAACATGGCGCTCTCGGTGGTGGCGGCCATCGAGTACTCGGGCGCGGCCGAGCGGCCCAGGATGTTGACGCCGGCCGCCTTCAGCATGTCGCAGAAATAGGTGCTTGCCTCCACCGTCATGCCCGCGCACAGGCGTGAGCCGAACTCTATTTTGCGGCCCTTCTCGTGGCCGAACACGTCCTTGATGAGGAACGGCACGCCGCGGAACGGGCCGGTGCCCAGGCTCTTCTCGTCGAGGCCGTCGATGCGGTCGGGATAGAGCTCGACCACGGATTTGACGGTGGGATCGACCTTCTCCCTGGCGGCAACCGCGGTCTGAGCCAGCTCCTTCGGGCTGACCTGCTTTTTCGCGACGAGCTCGGCGAGGCCGAGGGCGTCATAGCTGGCATATTCGGTGAGGTTCATGGCTCCCTCTCCTTCGCTCCCGGCGCTCACTTGTCTCGGCGGAGCCCACTAGCCTCCTCGCGCAAGCCCGCCTTGTGACGTTCACAGCTCAGTTATCGTGATACAAGAGCAATGCTTCCCCCACATAGAACCCGCCAAGGTTCTCGCTGTACAAGGGCACTGGAAAATCGGGACGAACTCGCCCATACCGTTTTAAATCGATCGCTATTGTGCTGTTAGGCTCGATCGGACGAACGTCTGAAATATCCAGGTGCATTGACCTGGTGCGAAGTTTCGCCAACACCCGCGACATCACCGTATAGAACTCTCGGCCTCCTCTGTAGGTCCGTGGCACCACCCACAGTCGCCACTTCTGTTCGTTCTCCTCGCGCACCCACAGAACGGCGACGAAGCTAAACATCTCGCGCTGAAGCTCCGCCACCACCTCGCGGCCGATCACCAGTGAGCTTTTGATTTACTCCAGCACTCCGTCTGTCGTATCTTCTATTGCCGTGACAAGGTCCCTGGCGTCTTGCTCCCCTTTGCTCTCGTAGCGCGACTTTTCCGACCAGCGCACCGCAACGCCCCAATTTATCTCGAACGCTTGGGTTTTCTGCTTGTCCTTCAGGTCGGCGGTGAGGCCTGCCGTTCCGACCAAATTCGTAAAGTCGTGGCTGTACGTAGCGTTCACCAGAGCCTTGTCCGGAATAGTCTGCGCCTTGAACGTCTTCGCTATACACGCCTTCAGCGCCAACTCCACCGCGTAGCCAGCCAAGTAGTACGCGTTCCCCCACCGACCATCGGCCAGCAGGTGTTTTGCGTCAGCCAATTTCTCCTCGGCCAACCTCTGCAGGTCTGCTCATGAAGCCTCTGACCGCACAGCAGCCCCGTCGTCAAAGCCCTATCGAGTATAGAGTTCTGATATCACCTTGCACAGCCTCGGGGCTTGGCCATCCATCCATAGCCAAGTCCATCTCACGCGACGCTGGCTGCGGCGCCGAAGTGGGCGGTGCGCCCCGGAGCGGCCTCGAACAGGGCGCGAGTGTATTCGTGCTTGGGCGCGGCGAACACCTCGGCGGTGGCGCCCTGCTCGACCATGACGCCGCGCTGCATGACGGCGATCCGGTCGCAGACCTGGGCCGCAACCCGCAGATCGTGGGTGATGAACAGCACCGCCAGATCGAAGCGCGGCGCACTTCGTCCAGCAGGCTTCAGCACCTGATCCTGCACCGACACGTCGAGCGCGGATACCGGCTCGTCGGCGATCAGCAGTTCCGGCTCCATGGCGAGCGCGCGGGCGATGGCGATCCGCTGGCGCTGGCCGCCGGAGAACTGATGCGGGAAGCGCCCGAGCGCGTCGGGGGCGAGCCCGACGAGCGCCATCAGCCGGCGCGCGCGATGCATCGCCTCCTTCGCGGGCAGGCCGAAATTCATCGGACCCTCGATGATCGAGTCGCCGACCGTGCGGCGCGGATTGAGCGAGCGGTAGGGATCCTGGAACATGAACTGCACGTGGCGGCGGTGCGGCCGCAGGCGGCGCTCGGAAAGGTGGGCCACATCGACGTCGCCGATGCGGATGGCGCCGGAGGTCGGCTCGATCAGCCGGGCGACGCAGCGCGCCACCGTGGACTTGCCCGAGCCCGAATTCGCCGACGATGCCGACCGTCTCGCCGCGCCGCACGATATGTCGACGCCCTTGGCCGCGCGCACCACGCGCCCCCTGCCGAATAGCAGGCTCCTGTGCCATAGGTCTTGCACAGCCGCTCCGTGGCGAGCGCGACCGCCCCGGTCTTGGGCGCGCGCTCCGGCGGCTGTCAGGCTCGGCACCGCGGCGATGAGCATGCGGGTATAGTCGGACTGCGGCCGGCGCAGGATCTCCTCGCGCGAGCCCATCTCGACCATGCGGCCCGATTGCATGACCACGACGCGGTGGGCGATCTCGGCCACGACGCCGAAATCGTGGGTGATGAACAGCACGCCGGTGCCGCGCCGCTCCTGCAGCTCGCGGATCAGCTTGAGGATCTGCGCCTGCGTGGTGACGTCGAGCGCGGTGGTGGGCTCGTCGGCGATCAGCAGCGCGGGATCGAGCACCAGCGCCGCCGCGATCATGATGCGCTGACGCTGGCCGCCGGAGAGCTGGTGGGGATAGACGTCGATCATGTGCTCCGGCTCGGGCAGATGCACCGCGCGCATGATCTCCAGCACGCGCTGGCGCTGGTCGGGCCCGGAGAGCGAGGTGTGGATCTCCAGCACTTCGCGGATCTGGTCGCCCACCGGTCATGACCGGGTTGAGCGCGGTCATCGGCTCCTGGAACACCATGGCCATGCGCGTGCCGCGCATGTCGCGCAACTCGCGCCGGCTTGGCCTCGAGCACTTCCTCGCCCTGCAGCCGGATGTGGCCCGCGCTCGCCTAGCTCGCGCGGCAGCAGGCCCATCACGGCCTGGGCGGTGACCGACTTGCCCGAGCCCGACTCGCCCACCACGCAGACGATCTCGCCGGCCCCGACCGTGAGGTTGATGCCCTCCACGGCATGCGGCCGGTCCGAGCCGCGCGGCAGGGCGACGGAAAGACCCTTGATTGCGAGGACGGGGGCGGTATCGGCCATCCCCCTCACACCCGCTTGGCCAAGCGCGGGTCGAGCGTATCGCGCAAGCCGTCGCCCAGAATGTTGATGGCGAGCACCGCCAACGCCAGGCACACGCCCGGATAGAAGATGTTGTGGGGATACATGCGAAACACCGAGCGGCCCTTCGGCCATGATGTTGCCCCAGGTCGGCGTCTCCGGCGGAATGCCGATGCCGAGGAACGACAAGATGGCCTCGATCAGGATCGCCGAGCCGCAGATGAACGTGCCCTGCACGATCAGGGGCGCGATCGTGTTGGGCAGCACGTGGCGCACGAGCAGATTGGGGGTGGGCGTGCCGACGGTGATGGCGGCCTCCACGTAGGGCTCCTCGCGGATGGAGAGCACGATGGCGCGCACCAGCCGCACGACGCGCGGGATCTCGGGGATGACGATGGCGATGATGACGGCCACAGGCCCGCGCGCAACAGCGACACGATGCCCATGGCGAGCAGGATCGCCGGGATCGCCATCAGGCCATCCATGACCCGCATGATGACGCCGTCGAGCCAGCGGATGTAGCCGGCGATCAGACCGATGAAGAGGCCGACGACGACGCTCAGGGCCGCACCGTGACGCCGATGACCAGCGACACGCGCGCGCCGTAGACGACGCGGCTGTAGACGTCGCGGCCCAGCGTGTCGGTGCCGAAGCGGTGCACGAAGCGCACCTCGCTGCCGTCATCGGCGCGCAGCATGCGCTCCACGCCTGGCTTCTTGTTGCGATAGACCGGATTGATCTCGGAGGGGTCGATGGTTCCGAGCAACGGTGCGAAGAGGCCGATGAGGGTGAGGAAGGCCACGATTGTCGCGCCGATGACCACGCTGGGGTTGCGCACGAGCATCCGCACCGTGCCCGGCCGGCGCTCGGCGGGCGCGGCCTCGGCGACACTGACGGGCAGGGCCTCGATGCTCAATAGCGGATCCTCGGGTCGAAGAAGGTGTAGGCGACGTCGACGGCCAGATTGATGAGCACGTAAGTCAGCGAGAACAGCAGGATGACGGCCTGGATGGTCGGATAGTCGCGGGCGAGCACGGCGTCCACCGTTAGCCGGCCGAGGCCGGGGATCGTGAAGACGACTTCGGTCACCACCACGCCGCCGATCAGCAGCGCGACGCCCAGCCCGATCACCGTCACGATCGGCACGGCCGCATTGCGCAGCGCATGGCGCACCAGCACCTTGCCCTCGGTCTGGCCCTTGGCGCGGGCGGTGCGGATGTAGTCCTCGTGCATGCACCTCGAGCACGCTGGTGCGCGTCATGCGCGCGATCAGCGCCACGTAGATCACCGACAGGGTGATCGAGGGCAGGATCAGCCGCTCCAGCCAGCCGCCAACTCCCTGGGCGATGCGCTGATAGCCCTGCACCGGCAGCCAATTGAGCTGGATCGCGAACACGTAGATCAGGAGGTAGCCGATGACGAACACGGGCACCGAAAAGCCCAGCACCGAAAAGCCCATGACGATGCGGTCGAGCCAGCCGCCGTGCCGGTAGGCGGCGACCACGCCCAGCGGCATGGCGATCAGCACGGCCAGCAGGATGGTGAAGCAGGGCCAGCGACGCGTCGGCTCGAGCCGGTCGCAGGATCAGGTCTGCCACCTGCTTCTTGAAGAAGAAGGACTCGCCCAGGTCGCCGTGCAGGGTCTTGCCGATCCAGATGCCGAACTGCGTGAGGATGGGCTTGTCGAGGCCGAGCCGCGTGCGGATCTGCGGCCACCTGCTCGGAGTTGGCGTTGTCGCCGGCGATGATGGCGGCGGGGTCGGAGGGCGTCAGGCGCAGCATCAGGAACACCAGCACCGCGACGATGAGCATCACGGGGATGGTCGCGGCAAGCCGGCGCAGGACATAGGCGAGCATGGGCGCGTCCGCCGCCTGACGGCGGAGGCGGCAGCTGGCTGCTGCCGCCCGCGCCGCTTGGGGCTGCTACTTGGATGGCGATGTTCCAGAACACCGGCGCCGGCGCCTGCACCATGCCCGTTGACGTTCTTGCGCATCAGCGGCGCCCAGGTACCATTGGCCGAGCGGGATGTGCGTGACGATCTGAGCCTCGCGCACCTGCACCGCCTCGGCGATCGCCTTCTGCTTGGCTGGATCGGTCTCGCGCGCGAAGTCGTCGCGCAGCTTCTCCATCTCCTCGTCGCAAGGCCAGCCGAACATGGCCTTGTCGCAGCCCGCGTTCATGAAGCCGGTGAAGATCGGGTTGGAGATGTCGGCCGCCACCCAGGAGGTGAGGAACGCGTTCCAGCCGCCGGCCGTCGGCGGGTCCTTCTTGGCGCGGCGCGCCACCAGCGTCTGCCAGTCCATCGACTGCATGTCGACCTTGAAGCCCGCCTTCTCCATCAGCGATTTGGCCACCGGCGCCAGGTTGGTGAGCACGGCCAGATCGGTCGAGTGCATGAGCACGATCGGCGTGCCGTCGTAGCCGGCCTCCTTCAGCAGCTCCTGCGCCTTCTTGAAGTTCGAGATGCAGCAGGCCGTCCATGCCCTTCTCGCTGGAGAGAGGCGTACCGCAGGGGAAATAGGAATTGCACACCTTGTAGTACTTGGCGTCACCCACCACCGCCTTCAGGAAGTCCTCCTGGTTGAAGGCGTACATGAGCGCCTGGCGCACCTTGGGATTGTCGAACGGCTTGTGCAGCCAGTTGGGGCGGAAGGTGTACTGGTTGCCCCAGGGGTTCCAGGCAAAATACTTGATGTTGGCATCGCTGAGCCCGAGCGGCAGCAGGTCGTGGGGAGGGGCCTCGATGAAGTCGATCTCGCCTGCGAGCAATGCGTTGACGGCCTGCTGATGGTCCGAGATGGCGCGCCACTCCACACGATCGACCTTGACGACCTTGCCGCCGGCGAGGCTGGAGGCAGGCTCCGGGCGCGGCTTGTACTTGTCGAACTTGACGTAGACGGTCTTGTCGCCGGGCTTCCACTCGTCCTTCTTGAAGACGAAGGGTCCCGAGCCCGTGAAATCCGAGATCTGCGTGTTGGGGTCGGTCTCTGCCACGCGCTTGGGCATCATGAAGGGCACGTTCGAGGAGGGCTTGCCGAGGCCGAGCAGCACGAGGCCGGTCGGCGACTTGAGCTTCATGACGAAGGTCTTGGGGTCCTTGACCTCCATGCCCGCGACGAAGCTCATCAGCTTCTGGCCGGTGGAGTCCTTGGCGGCCCAGCGCTTGATGGAGGCAACGCAGTCCTCGGCCGTGACCGGCTGGCCGTCGTGCCACAAGCAGGCCGTCGCGCAGAGTGAAGGTATGGGTGAGCTGATCGGCCGATACTTCGTGCTTGCCCACCATCTGCGGCTTGATGGCGCCGTTCGCGTCGGTGGCAAACAGCGTGTCGTAGATCATGTAGCCGTGGTTGCGGACGATGTAGGCGGTGGTCCAGATCGGGTCGAGGATCTTCAAGTCCGAATGCATCACGACCCGCAGGGTCTTCTGCGCGCTGGCGGGCGCGGTCACCCCCGTCGCTATGGTGGCAGCGAGCGCGGCTGCAACCGCAATCACTCTTCGGCGCGAATGGCCCATCTTCGACTCCACTGAGGAAGGTTGGTAAACGGCAGTCCCCACTGGAGCTTTCCTCTCCAGCGCTTGCTCGCGGCGGATTACACATCCCCGCCCATCCCAAGTCAAAGGCTAGATGTGCCTGTTTTCGCGGCCGAAATGCTCAGGCAGGCAGCAGATAACGGTTTGCGGCCAGGGGTTTACACTTTCGTTTTACGGCGATCCCGCTAGGGTGCGGGCGCACAATGGGTTCGCACTTGGGGGTTGCACATGCCGATCGTCAATCGTGTCGCCGACATGCAGGAGGAGATCGCCGCCTGGCGTCGCGACATCCACGAGCATCCCGAGATCGGCTTCGAGGTGCAGCGCACCGCCGGCATCGTCGCCGACAAGCTCAAGGCATTCGGCTGCGATGCGGTCGTGCCCGGCATCGGCAAGACCGGGGTCGTGGGCGTGATCCGCGGGCGCAAGACCGCATCGGGCAAGGTGGTGGGGCTCAGGGCCGACATGGACGCGCTCCCCATCGAGGAGATGACGGGCGTGGCCTATGCCTCCAAGACGCCGGGCGCGATGCACGCCTGCGGCCATGACGGCCACACCGCCATGCTGCTGGGCGCGGCCAAATACCTCGCCGAGACGCGCAACTTCGACGGCACCGTCGTTGTCGTGTTCCAGCCCAACGAGGAAGGCCTCACCGGCAGCCTCGAGATGGTCAACGACGGGCTCATGGAGCGCTTCGGCATCTCCGAGATCTTCGGCATGCACACCTCGCCCAGCCACGAGCTCGGCAAGTTCGCGATCTGCGCGGGCCCGATGCTGGCGGCGTGCGACAAGTTCACCATCGAGATCACCGGCAAGGGCTCGCACGCGGCGCGGCCGCACGAGGGCATCGACCCCGTCGTGATTGCGGCGCAGACCATCATGGGGCTGCAGACGGTAGCCTCGCGCACCATCGACCCGCTCGATGCGGTGGTGGTGTCGACCTGCATGGTGCGGGCGGGCAATGCCTTCAACATCATTCCCCAGAGCGTCGGTCTGACGGGCACCATTCGCTCGCTCAGCGCCAAGGTGCGGGAGCGAACCCACGCCAAGGTGCGCGCGATCGCCGAAGGGACGGCAGCAGCCTTCGGTGCGGTTGCGCAGGCCACGTTCGAGGGCGACGTGCCCGTCACCATCAACGATGCGGCGAAGACCGAGTTCGCCCGCACGGTGGCGCGAGGGATCGTGGGCGAGGGCAACGTCCGCGATATGCGCCCCATCATGGGGGCGGAGGACTTCTCGCACATGCTGAACAAGCGCCCCGGCGCCTTCATCATGATCGGCAACGGCGTTGGGCCCGGCCTGCACAACCCCGGCTACAATTTCAACGACGAGGCCATCCCCTTCGGGGTGTCCTACTGGGTGAGGCTCGCCGAGAGCGCAATGCCGGCGTGATGCACGCGCTGCCAAGCAGGTTTGGCTCCTCGCGTTCCTCGAGCGCCCTCATGCCGGTTCTCGCGCGCCGTTGCGGGGTGCCCGAACGGCGATCGCGGCAACGGGCAATCGCGACACAACCCGGAGCTCCACGCCAAACGGCGGCCGTGAGCGCGACGAGATGATCGCGCTCTGATCTTCCGACAGCGTCTTGGCAACGACGAGATCTGCTCCACCTCCCGGACTGCGGAAGCAATCGACAGCGACGGTGATTATTTCTTGCCTCGTTTGGTGTCGTTCACGCTCGCCATATCCTTGCCCGGAGTCTGCGTTCTGCCAATAGCCTCGCAGTTCTGCTGAGTATCCACGGTATTGTCCGGTTTCGTGCATTTCGATTGGGTGTTTGCCAGTGAAGACTCGACGATTGCCCGCAAGTTGGCAATTGAGCAAATATTGGCATAACCTTGCGCTTGTCCGCGAACGTAGATGAGTTTTTCGAACTCGTTGCTGCAACCGCCTATGCAGTTGCTGGTCGTCAAATAACCCCGCGTCCAATCGGACCTGAGATTCCTCTCATAGATTACCATCTGCTCTTTCACGTGCCGCCGCAGATTTGAGGCATATGGAGCAAAAGCGTAGATTTCCGCCCTGAATTTGTTGACATTGTTGGCGTAGCTCACTGAACTCGCAACCACTGCTGTCGCTCTCACCGATGCATGATAAGCCGCCATAAGTGGCGTGCCGGCAGCCACCGCCGCGGTCAGGACCTTGTCGACGAAATTCGCGTCTTGCTGAAACTTGGCCAAGGCGTCGAAGAATTCGTCACACTTTTGATTGGTGTAATAGATGCTCGCCACCAGATATTCGGAAGAATACATTGGCCTCGATTTGCCGCCGGCCGAGACGGTGGCTATATCGGTTGCGTAGGAAGAAACTTCCGCCGTTGTTGGCGCAACCACTGGGCTAAGACCTAGTTGACTACATCCAGTCACAAGGCAAAGCGACGCAATTACTGGAAAACGCAGCATACGCTCCTCCCAACCCCAAAAAAGAAAAAGATAAATTGCGAACTGGGAGTTGTCACGGGTATAGAACGTCCAATCGCGACAATAAACTTGCTTGTGGTAATCTTGCAACTTTCTCCATAATGCCACGAGAATTTCGCACGCTAAAAACTGCCCTGAAAGCGTGGGCGCGCTCCACTACGCGAACGAGTTGGCTGTTGGCGCCTCAACAGCAATATTGACCTGTTTTGGACATTCGTCGATCGCGCCGGCCGTCGCTGTCGGAGCAGCGGGCGGCGTTGGAAGGAATGAGATTTGCTGGAGGGACTCGAGTCACAGTGCAACGAGGTCGGGAGTGCGCGGGGCTCGATCCCCTATTGTTTTGCCCCGACAACGTAGCTTCCAAGCGCGCGAGCCTTTGCCGGCGGCGCGGCTGTTCTGGGCGACAACAAGCGGCATTTTCTGGGGATCAGCGGGGCGCAGGAAGATCGAGTGCAGCGCGCCGGCGTTACTCGAGCGTCTCCATCAACCCCTGCATGAGCCGTGTGCCGGGCTCGATGGAGGAGACGAGGATGTGCTCGTGATGGGTGTGGGCGCCGTCGCCGTCGATGCCGAGGCCATCGAGGGTGGGGATGCCGCGGGCAGCCGTGAAGTTGCCGTCCGAGCCGCCCCCGGAAAGCTTGTCGCTTTCGAGCTTCAGCCCCATCCGGGCCGCTACCGCCGACGCCTTGGCGAACAGGTCCTCCACGTGCGGCCCGCGCACGAACGGCGGCCGGTGCAGGCCGCCCGTGACCGTCACCTCCACCTCGCCGTCTCCCGCCCGCAGTCGGTGAAACCTCTCCTCCATCTCGGCGGCGGCGGCGAGGTCGGTGACGCGCAGGTCGGCATTGATGGTGCAGTGCTCGGGGATGACGTTGACGCCGGTGCCGCCGCTTACGAGCCCGACGTTGGTGGTGATGCCGCGCGCATAGTCGGTGAAGCCCTCGACCTCTAGGATGATTCCCGCCATGGCGCGGATGGCGCTTTTCCCCTTGTGATGCGCGGCGCCTGCGTGCGCCGGTCGACCGTGCGTGCGGATGACGAAGCGCCCGGTCCCCTTGCGCTCGGTGACGATTCTGCCACCCCCGCGCTTGGGCTCGGTGACGAGGACGTAGCGGCTGCGGTCGCCCTCGGCCTCGATGTGCGTGCGCGAGCCGACGCTGCCGACCTCCTCGTCGGGGTTGAACAGGAAGGTGATCGGCAGTGGCGTCTTCGCCTTGGCGCGGACGAGACGCAGATAGGCTGCGACGGCCAGGACAAGTCCGCCCTTCATGTCGTAGGCGCCGGGGCCATAGACCTTGTCGCCGTCACGCCGGATCGGCAGCGCAGCCGCGAGCGTGCCCAGCGGATGCACGGTGTCGACGTGGCTCAGCACCAGGATGCCCGGCTCGTTGCGCTCGGGATTGCAGCGCACGCGCAGCATGTCGCCGAACCGGTCGTCGATCTTGAAGCGCTCGAGCGCGGCTCCGGTGCCCTCGAACCAGGCAGCCAGAACATCGAGCACGCGGTTGACGCCGGCCGTATCGCTGGTGGGGCTCTCGATTGCGGTGATGGCTTCGATGTCGGCGAGGACGGCGCTGCTGTCGATGGGGCAATCGAGGTAGGAGACCATTTGCACTCTCTCCGCTGCCCAAGACCGCAGCAGGGACGCGCGGCCGAGGTTCGGATCGATTGCATAGGCAAAAAGTACACGCAAGCGCCTAGCCTCAACGACGCCTGACCGGGTCGTCACTTCCAGGCCGAGTTTTGTGCAATCCCGTTAACCCGGCATTTGCCCTTTGCAGGCATAAAGCGCCGGAGGGGATATTGCAGAGGGTTGCCGGTATGAAGCGCGTGTTGCCTCTGTCGCTTGCGTTCGTGGTCGCGCATTTGATTTTTATCGGCGCCAGCATGGTCGTGGTCGCCCTCAATTGAGGCCTTCGGCCCCACCTCGGCCGTTGGCTAGCGCCTCGCCACCTCGTCGAAGATCGCGGCGAACTCGACGGCGCCCGGCTTCTTGATGTTGACCTCCATGCGGTCGTTGAGCGCGGCGAGCAGCTCGGCTGCCGTCTTCTCGCGCACGATGGTGTTGCGGTAGTAGCCGCCCTTGCTGAAGAAGTTGGCCGTCGGCATGGTGCGCCCGATCGGTTGCATCATCTCGAGCCCCGTGCGCGGGCCTGCAAGGTTCATGAGCTCGATCTCCGATCCCGACAGGCTTTGACGGCCGTCGGCTGCCGCGTACTCCATGAGACCCTTGAGCTTGAGCACCTGCAGCCAGGGGCCGACGTCGGCGTCGAGGTTGAGGGCGTGGATGCCCAGTCCCGGCGGGGTGCCCGCGAACCTCATGTGCGCGCCCCACTCGTTGGGCACGGTGTGCGCTGCCCGGAGCATCCGGCGCAGGATCGCAGCCTTGCTCTTCAGCGCCTCGGCGCGCTCGGGCGAGGTGCCGGAGGCGCCGGCCATGGCCAGCAGGCGGCGGGCGAAGGTCTCGCCGTGCTTGACGAGCTCGCCCACCGAGTTGGCGTGCAGCAGCTGGGCATAGCCCAGCGCCGAGGAGATCGCCCGGCCGTGCTTGCTGAGCGGATTGAAGCCCGCCTGCATGTCGTAGGTGCCCTGCCCGCCGGTCTCGAGCGCGTAGATGCGCACCACCTGATCCTTGCTCAGCCCTACCGCCAACGCCTCGCGCGCATAGCTGCGCTTGAACTCGCGCTCGGTCGTGGGCGTGGGCACGAAGCCGTAGATCGCCTTGGCGTTGGCCAGGAAGTCCTCGACCGTTGGCAACGGCGGTGGCGGCACGGGCGGCGTGGCCGCGAACACGATTCTGGCGATGTCGGCCGGCAGCTCCGGCCCGGCATACTTGGGCGGCTGCTCGGCGACGTAGTCGTCGGCATCGTAGGCCTGCCCCAGCATCCGCTTGGCCTTGCGCGCATCGCGCTTGGCCTCGATGCGGTGCCAGTAGGCCTTGTGGAGGCGCTCGTGCCGGTCGCGGGCCTTGCGGTAGTCGAGGTAGACCTTGCGCTGCTCGGGGGTCAGCTTGGCGGCGAGCTCGGCTGTAAGCTCCTGCGTGCGCGCGCCCGCCGGTGCCAGCAGCGCCGCGGCCGCGAGCACCAGCGCCAAGGCGCGGCCACGGAGCATCTTGCGAGGGACTGCAGCCACCGGACCCGCCGCTCCCTAACGCGCACGTTCGACGTTGACTGCGGGCGCATCGCCCAGGAAGTGGGCGCGCAGCACCTCGCGCGCCGCCTCTCCGCGACCCAAGTCGAAGGCGTTGACAATCGCCACCCTGAACCCGCCCGGCGGCATGGAGTGCCGCTCGGGCGCCTTGTCCTCGTGGAAGGTGATCTGCACGCTCGACACTGCGGGCATTGCGCTCACCTCCATGATCAGCTCCTGCGGGGGATGACGATAGCGCCGTCCCCAGGGCCCGCACAGCACGATGCTGTAGCCGTCGCGCCGGTCGCGGTCGGCATAGCGCCAGACCTTGTCGCGGTAGAGGGCGACGAAGGCCTCGGTCCAGCCGGCACCGTAGAGGTCGGGCCACTGGTCGGAGAGCCGCAGGTGGGCTTCGATGATGGTGCCGCCGATGGTCTCGAGGTTGAGAATGCCGGTGAAGCCCGCAAGGTGCCTCCTGATCCAGGCTCCGCACGCGGCCTCCAGCGACGGGTCGGCGGCGGCGTGGACGGTCCAGCGGTCGAACATGCCTTCGCCGGTGGCAAGGCCGGTAGCATGCCGCCACCACATCGGCTCGCCCTCGACGAGCGCCACGTCGCTCGAGATGTGAGGTCCCTCGAGCAGCGTCATCCAGAAATGCCCGGCGGTGTGGTTGGCGTCATAGTCCTCCGCCGAGGTGAGGATGCGGCTGCCGGCGCCAAGCCCGCGGAAGTTCATGATCGGCTTGGAGAATACGGGGTAGCGCGGCGGTTGCGTGCCATGCGGGCCCGCGGCCAGGCCCTGGCTCAGCGCCACCTGCAACTTGTCGAACACCCAGCGGTGGGCCGGGTTCCATTCCCACGCCTCGGGATCGTCGGTGGGAATGAAGAGGTCCGGCGGACAGGCAATGTGATCGAAATACTGGTGGCGCCAGGGGGCTGGCTCGATGATCGGCACTTTTCACAGACCCGTCATTCGCGATTGGCCTAGGGCGCGGCGTGGGAGGGGCTATACTAGCCCCAACAATATTGCCAACCATAACGTTCGAGGAGCGCCATGCCGCAAGCCAACGCCGAGCCCGCGATCAGAGCCTATTGGCAGCCTGGCTGCACCAGTTGTCTCAGGATGAAGGAGTTCCTGACCAAGCACGGCGTCCCCTTCGTCTCCATCAACGTGCTGGCCGACAAGAACGGCTTGGCCGAGCTGGCCGAGCTCGGCATCCGCTCCGTGCCGATCGTGCGCCGCGGCAACGATTGGGCCAACGGCCAGGTGTTGAAGGACGTCGCGCGCGTTGCCGGCATCGAGTGGGGCGGCGCCAAGACCCTGCCTCCCGCCGAGCTGGTCTCGCGACTGGTCGCCATCCAGCAGGCGGCGCAGCGCTTCTTTGCGCAGATCCCCGACGACAAGCTGGGCCAGCAGCTCCCCAACCGCCCGCGCAGCTACGCCCAGCTCGCTCACCACATCTTCAACATTGGCGATGCCTGGCTCGAGCACGAGGTGCAGGGCCTGCCGCTCAAGGAAGGCGCCTACAACCGCGTGCCGCCGCCGGAGATGAACACCAAGGCCAAGGTCATGGACTACGGCCGCGGCGTGCTGTCGGGCATCGAGACGTGGTGGCGCGGCCCCGGCCAGAAGACGGATTTCGACGCCAAGGCCAACGTCTACTACGGCGACGTGTCGCTGCATCATTTCCTCGAGCGCACCGCCTGGCACTCGGGCCAGCACGTGCGCCAGCTGATGATGGTGCTGGGCATGCTCGGCATCGAGCCCGACCGCCCCGTCGGCAAGGAGGTCTTCGACGGCCTGCCGATGCCCGACAAGGTCTGGGACGACGAGAAGGGCGCAGCCGCGGCGTAGCGGTCGGCGCGCGTCACGCCGGCTTGGCAGCAAAGCGCTCCAGTCCCCCGCGGTCGACGGAGATGCCGAGCCCCGGGCCGTCGGGGACGCGCACGATGCCGCGCTCGTGCTCGATGGGGCTCGTGAGCACCGCCTGCCGGAAGGGGTGCTCGGAGCGGTCGAACTCCAGCATCGGCTCGAGCGGGGTGTGGCGCGGGGGATTGTGCCCCAGCACGGCGAGGAGCTGCAGCGCGGTCGCCAGGCCCACGCCCGTGCCCCACACGTGCGGCACGCAGCGCACGCCGAAGGCCGCGGCCATGTCGGCGATCTTCTTGCTCTCCGAGAGGCCGCCGGCGGCGCAGATGTCGGGCTGGATGATGTCGACCGCGCGGTGGGCGAGCACGTCGCGGAAGTTCCAGCGCGTGAACCAGGTCTCCCCGCCCGCGACCGGGATCGGCTGGCCGCGGCGCACCTCCGCGTAGCCTGCCAGGTCCTCCGGCACCACCGGCTCCTCGAACCAGCCGATGTTGCAGTCGGCGACCCGGCGGCCCAGCTCGATCGCCTCGGCCACGTCGTAGCCGTGGTTGGCATCGAGCATCAGGGCGACCTTGGGGTCGATCGCCTCGCGGCAGGCGCGGATCAGCTTGGCATCCGCGGCGACTTCGAAGCCGATCTTGAGCTTGACGGCCGGGAAGCCTTCGCGCGCGTAGCCCCTGACCTCCTCGACGATGTAGCCCATCGGATCGGCGTCGCCGCGCCGGTAGGTGCCGGTGGCGTAGGCCTGCACCTGCCGGCGCACGGGGCCGCCCATCAGCACGTGGATCGGTGCGCCGAAGTATTTGCCCCGGACGTCCCACAGCGCCACGTCCACGCCCGACAGCGCCGTGATGGTCAAGCCGCGCTGGCCCTGGTCGCGAAACTTGTCGTAGAGGTGCATCCAGATGCGATCCCCGGCGAGCGGGTCGGCGCCGACAAGGTGGGGGCGGAAAGCCGCGACGACGGCCGCGTTGAGCGCGGCCGGCCCGAAGCATTCGCCCCAGCCCACGGTGCCGTCCTCGCAGGCGATCTCGACCAGGCACGCGGTACGCACCGCCGTGCTGTTGAAGGACCACGCGAAGGGCTCCGAGAGCGGCGCCTCCAGCACATGGGCTCTGACGTCGGCGATGCGCATGAGCTCGGTTCCTCGCGTGAGCTGGCCAATGTCGAACGGGCAATCGGTACCACGACGCCAGCCGGCCGTCCTTGGCCGAGCACCGTTCCGCGATCGAAGCGAAGCGCTTCGATCAGAAACGATCTTGCTCTAGTCGTTTGGCCGAGCAAGGCGCGCAAGACGAATAGCGCGGTCGGCGTTGACGGCACCCTCGGGCGCACGGCCCTGCACGATTTCGGCGACCTGCGCCACCGTCTCCAGCGCCTGGCCCTCGATGGCGGGCCGCGTGAGGCCGGCCATGTGCGGTGTTGCGACCACGTCGGGGCGTCGCGCCAGATCGGGCGAGGGCATCTGGTCGGCTGCGCGCCCCACGTCGAGTGCGGCACCGGCGATGCGCTTCTCCTCGAGTGCGGCCGCGAGCGCCGTCTCATCGATCAGGTTGCCGCGCGAGAGATTGACGAGGAAGGCGTCGGGCCGCATCAGCCCCAGCTCGCGGGCGCCGATCAGCTTCTCCGTCTCCTCGGTCGCCACCGCCAGCGGCAGCACGAAGTCGGCGCGCCGCAGAAGCTCGTCGAGCTCGACCTGCTCGATCTTGCCGTGCTCGACCGTGACGTAGGGGTCGCTCACCAGCACCGCCATGCCGAAGGCCAGCGCGAGGCCGGCCACGCGCCGGCCGAGCGGCCCGTAGCCGATGATGCCGGCGGTCGCGCCGTCGAGCTGGCGGCCCATGCCGACAAGCGGCGCGCGGCCTGCCTTGTAGTCGGCATCGGCGCGCGCAATGCCACGGGCCGCGTCGATCATGAGCCCGATCACCAGCTCGCTTACCGCCGGCACCCAGCTGCGGCTCGCCTGCGTCACGAGCACGCCCGCCGCGCTGGCCGCCTCCACGTCGATGTTGCGAATGTCGACGGCGACGCGGCAGACGGCGACGAGGTCGGGCAGCGCGGCAAACACTGCGCCAGCGCACGCCGTTGCCCGGTCGGCGACGATGACCTGACAGCCGCGTGCTGCCGCAATCAGGGCCTCGGTCCCGAGCGGCTCGGGCCCCTCGTGCAGCCTCACATCGCCCAACGCCTGCAGGCCGGCCAGCGCACGGGCGCCGTAGTAGTTGCGGCGCATCTGGGGCGTGTGCGTCAGCAGGATGCGCGGCGTGGCGCCTATCGGCCCGGTGCTCATTTCCAGATGCGGCTGGTGTCGCCGTCGAACTCGGCGCTGCAGAAGGGGCCGCCCTGGAAGAACTCCGCGACCGGATCGGGCTTGACCTTGGCCTGCCCGGCCATGGCCTCCTTCACATAGTCTTCCGCGCGGCCGGTCGGCCGGTAGCCGTAGGCGTGGGCGCGGCTGTTGTCCCACCAGCTGCGCTCGTTGTTGGAGGCGCCATAGAAGACCTCGAACTTGAGCTCGGGATGCTCCAGGCCGATGCGCACGAGCTGGGCCAGGTCCTCCGGCGAGATCCAGATCGACAGCCGCCGCTTGTCGACGGGTTGGGCCTCGTAGTTGCCGATCCTCAGGCACGCCACGCCGAGCCCATGCTTGTTGGAATAGAGCGCGCCCAGGGCCTCTCCGAACGCCTTGCTCACGCCGTAGCGCGAGTCCGGCCGCACCGTGACGCCCGGGCCGATGCGGTGGTGGCGCGGGTAGAAGCCGATGGCATGGTTGGAGGAGGCGAACACGACGCGCTTCACGCCCTTGCGGCGCGCCGCCTCGAACAGGTTATAGCAGCCGATGATGTTGGCCTGCAGGATCGTGTCCCATGGTCCCTCGACCGAATGGCCGCCCATGTGAATGATGCCGTCCATGCCCTCGACCACCTTCTCGACCTGGTCGATCTTGGCGAGGTCCGCGGGGATGAACGGCTCATCGGGCTTCAGGTCTGTCGGCTTCTCGAGGTCGCTCAAGCGCAGCTCACGGTAGACCGGCTTCAAGAGCTTGCGCAGGCCGGTGCCGATGCCGCCGGCCGCGCCCGTCAACAGAACGCGTTGCATGATGACCCTCCTCGGGTTGGTGTGTTGCGCGATCATGCGCGCCGATCAACCGCCCCGCAACTGGCGCTCGGCGAGCCGGCGATATCGCGTGAGGCTGCGCGTCAGGTGCGTGCGCATGGCTTTGCGCGCCTCCGCGGGCTGGCGATCGCGGATGGCGGCGAAGATGCGTCCGTGCTCCTTCTGGACGCGCACGAGATACACGCGCTGCTCGCTGGGGGAGTTGAGGGATACGCGCACGCTCTGGCGCGGGATCACGTGTCGGCCCAGGAACTCCAGCAGCTCGGCGAACCTGGGATTGCCCGAAGCCGAGGCGATCGTGAGATGGAAGGCGAAGTCCTCGGGGATGGCGCCCTCGCCGCGCCCGACGGCGGCCTCGAAGGCGCGCAAGGCGCGCGCCACGGGGGCCAGCCGCTCCGGCGTGACGCGCTCGGCGGCCAGTGCGGCCGCCTCGACCTCGAGCGCCAGGCGAAGCTCCATCACGTCGAGCACGTCCCCGATCGAGCTCAAGCCCTCCGGGTCGATGCGGAAGGGAACGCGGCTGGCGTCGGCGGCGACGAAGGCCCCCGAGCCCTGGCGCGTCGTCACCAGTCCTTCCGCGCGCAACGCAGCCACCGCCTCGCGCACGACGGTGCGGCTCACCCCCATGGCTGCCATCAGCTCCTGCTCCGTCGGCAGACGGGCACCGGGCTCGAGCCGACCGCTGCGGATCTCGCCACCGATCCGCGCCATCACCTCGCCCGAGAGGTTGCGCGCCGGGCGCAGCGGCCGCATCAGCGTCGCCTTGTCGGCGGCAGGCGCCGCGGCGATAGTCCCAACTCGTCGTGTCATCCTACAAATCGATTTAATGTGCTTGCGCCCGCCATGCAACAAAGCTGAGCAGGGGCCGGCGGCATCTTCACGCGCAGCCGGTCCGCGGCGAACGCCTGCGTCCAGTCGTTGCTCGTCACCTACATTCCCGCGCCGTCGCTGTGGCTGCCGGCTTAGGCGCGAGGCCTCATGGTATGGCTTCAGTACGCGCGCTGAGCTATGGTCCGGGGGCTCGGGCCAAGACAACAAGATTGTCCGCAAGGCTTGGAAACGACCGGAGGAAATGACCATACGACGCAGAACAGTGCTGGCCGGTCTCAGTGCCGCCACGCTTGCCGCGGGCGCCGGCCTTCCCGGCGTGCGCCGGGCCCAGGCGCAAGGCACCATCACGCTCAACGGCGCCGTCCAGTTCAACGACGACCACGCCTTCACCAAGGCCCTCCTCAAGTTCGAGGAGCTGGTGAGGCAGTCTTACGGCAAGCCGATCAACTTCAACCTGCACAAGAACTCCGCGCTCGGCCTCGAGAAGCAGTATTTCGAGTACATGGCGCAAGGCAAGGCAGTCGACTATGCCATCGTCGCGCCGGCGCACATGTCGACCTTCTCCAGGGCCGCGCCCTTCATCGACGCGCCGTTCCTGTTCCGCGACCTCGACCACTGGAACAAGGTGCTCGATGCCGATCTCCTGAAGCCGATCGCCGACGAGATCGCGAAGAAGGCCGACGTCATGTTGATCGGCTACGCGGGCGGCGGCGTCCGCAACCTCTTCATCAACAAGGAGGTGCATTCGCTCGCCGACCTCAAGGGCCTCAAGGTGCGCGTGCAGGGGGCGCCCATCTGGTCCAAGACGTTTGCCGCCATCGGCATGGCTCCGGCCGTGATCGCCTACAACGAGGTCTACAACGGCATCAAGAACGGCGTCATTCAGGCCGGCGAGAACGAGGCAGCGGGGGTGGAATTCATGAAATTCTACGAGGTGGCGCCCTATCTCCTCATGACCCAGCACGCCATCACCATCCGTCCGATCTGCTTCTCGGGGAAGACCTTCAGGGCGCTGTCGGCAGACCTGCAGGCTGCCGTGCTCAAAGCCGGCAAGGAAGCGGGCGCCTATGGCCGCAAGATCGAATCCGGCGAGGACGCGCAGAAGCTGATCGCGTTGGAGAAGGCCGGCAAGCTAAAGCGCATCCCCTTCGAGGATCGCGCCGAGATGGAGAAGCTCGTGGCTCCCGTGATGGCGGCCTACGCCAAGGAAATCGGAGCCGAGCACATCTATCGCAAGATTTCCGCCCTCAAGTGATGTCGAGCCGCTGTCGATCGCTTCGCCGCATCGCGTCGCTGCCTTAATCGCGCTCGGCTCGCTCTGCTAAGGTCAAGCTCGCCTGCAACTTGGCAAATTGCGTCAGCCCACGAAGGTATCTGCATGCGCACCCTGTCCCGCCTGCTGCTGGTCCCTCTGCTTGCGATCGGCGTCGCCGGGATAGCGGCCGCGCAGACTACGCCAGGTGATCCATCAGCTGGCATGCCCGGCGTGGTGACGGAGGGCAGTGGCGACGTGTCGATCGGTGGCCAGTCGGCCGCCCGCAAGGGCGACGCGGCAGCAGGCGATGGGTCGATCGCCGGCGGCTCCTCCAACGTCTTCATCAACGGCAAACCGGCCGCGACCACGGGCGATCGCACCGGCTGCGGCGGCATCACTGTCGGCGGCGGAGGCGGCGTGTTCATCAACGGCAAGCCGGCGGCGCGTGCCGGCGACCTCACCACCGGCTGTCCCGGCAAGTGAGGTTGGGGGCTTTAATGTACCGCTTCGCCTTTCCGGCTCGGAGCCTCGGCGCCGTTCTCGTCTGGCTGATGGCCCTCGCTGCGGCGTCGGGTGTCTCAGCCCAGCAGCCCTCCCCCGAGCTGCAGGAGCTGCGCGATACGGCCAACGCCTTCTATCGGGCCGGCGACTATGTCCAGTCCCTGCGCTTTGCCGAGCAGGCGCTCCCGCTCTTCATCCGCGAGTTCGGCCCCGAGCACGAGCAGACCGGCGTCCACTACTACTCCCTCGGTCTGATCGCCGAGGCAGCCGGCAACCTCCAGCTCGCGCGAAAATATTATGCCGACACCGTGCGCGTGCGCGAGAAGATCTACGGGGTTGACGGCCCGAGCGTGGCCGAGGGTCTGGAGAAGCTGGGCAAGGTCTACCTCAAGCTCGGGCAGCCGGACGCCGCCGAGCCGCACCTGCGTCGCGCCCTCAAGCTGAAGCAGGGCCTGATCGGCTTCCGGCACGTGTACTTCGCGAGCGCTCACTCGAGTCTGGGCGATCTGGCGCTGGCGCGTCGAGACTGGGCCGCGGCGCTCGCCTCCTATCGCGAGGCGATCAGCCTCCTCGCGGGACAAGACACCTCCCAGGCGATCGTCAAATCGATCGCCGACGAGGAGATCAGGCGTCAGCGCGACACCTTCACCGGGCTGTGCCGGGCGATGTGGGAGACGCGCCAGCAGAGCGATCGTGCGGCCGCTTTCGAGGAGACGTTTCTCGCGGGCCAGCAGGCGTGGAATACCTCGGCCGCCTCGGCCCTCGCCAAGATGACGGCCAGGCTCGGCGCCGGCAACACCGACCTGGGCCGGCGCATCCGCAACGTGCAGGATCTGTCGGAGCGCGTCCTGCGCCTCAATGCGGACGACCAGAAGCTTCTGGGCGAATGGTACAAGGTCCAGATGGCCGATCCGGCCTACAGCGGCGCGCTCGAGGAGTTCAAGGCCGCCAGCATCGCCAATTTCCGCAACCCCGCCGTCAAGCGCCAGCGCGAGCTCGCCCAGCAGTTCCAGGCCCTCATCCAGCGCTGCCCGCCCGGCCAGAAGAAGGCCGGCTGCGACGACCGGGAGCGTGAGGCGCTGGCCAAGGAGCTGGGGGAGGTATCACAAGCGGCCGGAGCGGGCGCCGGCGCGATCATGGCGGTCAGCAGGAGAATGCAGGCCGCGGAGAAGGCTCTGCCGGGCTACGCCGAGTTCACGGCCCGGCGCACGGCGCTGCGCAACGAGATCGACCGCGCCGACACGGCGGTGCGCAACGCCCGTGCCGAGATCGTCAGGGCCTTTCCCGAGCTACGTCGCGCTCTCCGACCCGAAACCCCTGAAGGTCGCCGAGGCCAAGGCCCTGCTCGGGCCCGACGAGGCGCTCGTTGCCATCCTGGTCGGCTCGGCGAAGAGCTACGTGTGGGCGCTGACGCGCGAGCGCGCCGAGTGGGCCGAGATCGATGCCGGCGCGCAGACTTTGGGTGAGCAGGTGGCGGCATTGCGCGCGGGTCTCGACCCGCTGGCGCAGCAAGATGCCGAAGGCTCGGCCGGCAGCCAGGCCGGCGTCGTGCAGCGCTTCGATCTCGCCCGCGCGCACGCGCTCTATCGGCTCGTGCTGGCGCCGGTCGCAGGCGCGTTCGCGGGCAAGCGCCACCTCCTCCTCGTTCCGACCGGGCCGCTCACCAGCCTGCCGCTGCAGGTGCTGGTGACGGCACCGCCTCCGGCCAGTGCCGATCCATCCACCGCACTGCGCGATGCAGCCTGGCTCATCAAGAGTCACGCGCTGAGCGTGCTGCCCTCGGTGCAGTCGCTGGGCGCACTGCGCAGGCTACCTTCCGGCAGCGCGGCGGCGCGGCCGTTTTTCGGCATGGGCGATCCGGTGCTCGAGGGTCCCGATCCCGCCGACCGGCAGCGCGGCGCCAAGCGCCGTTCGGCCTCGATGCCATCCCTCTTCTACCGCAACGGCGTTGCCGATGTGCGCGCCGTGCGCGAGCTCACCCCGTTGCCCGAAACCGCCGACGAGCTCAAGGCCATCGCCAGGGTGCTGGGTGCATCGCCCGATAGTCTCAATCTGCGCGAGGCCGCCACCGAAACCAAGGTCAAGTCGGTGCCGCTCAGCGAATATCGCGTGATCCAGTTCGCCACCCACGGGCTCGTCGCCGGCGATCTCTCCGGGCTCGCCGAGCCGGCGCTGGTGCTGACACCACCCAACGTGCCGACGGAAGTCGACGACGGCCTGCTGTCGGCCTCCGAGATCGCCACCTTGAAGCTCAATGCGGACTGGGTCGTACTCTCGGCTTGCAACACAGCAGCTGGCGGCGGGGAAGGAGCCGAGGCACTCTCCGGCTTGGCGCGTGCCTTTTTCTATGCGGGCGCCCGCGCGCTGCTGGTCTCCCACTGGGCCGTCTACTCCACGGCCGCTACCGAGCTCACCACCCACACTTTCGCCAAGCTGGCCGCAAATCCGGCAATCGGCCGCTCCGAGGCCTTCCGTCAGGCCATGTTGGGCCTCATCGCCGCTGGAAAACCGCCAGGCTACTGGGCCCCGTTCGTCGTGGTGGGCGAGGGCGGCGCGGCTGCGCACTAGATTGGGCGCTCGCGCTAGCTGGGCGCTTACGCTCTGAACGTCGCGATGATCGGCAACCAGACCGCGAGCGTTGCCGCGCCCGCGAGAAGGCCGATGACGATCCATGCCCATACATCGTCCGAGTCCGGCGCATGATCATGCCGCGACTCGTCGGTTCGTGTGTCAAAGGCGCTCATGGGTCACCTGTTTGCTTACTTCCGGACACAACTCCGTCGCGTCTTGCCGGTTCCTCCCGCCCAGTTTTCACGCACATGCGCCGCAGCAGCGTGCGCGGTTGATTTGCGAAAGGATTCCAGCGGGTTGGAACTTAGTGCGTGATTGTCAGTTTTGAGCACATGCGGGTATTTCCCATCGAACAGGGCACTTGCTCCGTCGCAGGTCTGTTGGGCGTCGTCATGCGCGAGCGCGCGAGGGGTATCCTTGCCGAACCGTTGCCGCAGCCGATCGGCCTTCTGATAGCGGCCCTGGTGAGCAGGGAACGCCGCGCTCCGGTCACGAAGCGTGGCGGTGTGGCCGGGACGTCGGCCGAGACCACGGACGCGCCGGCCGAAGGCGTCGCAGGATCAGCCGACACATAGCGCCGCTCCCTCCTGATGCTGGGCACCTATGGGTCCGATGCCGGACCGGCATTAGAAATGAGCGCTGCGTGGCGCGATCATCTCCCACATCGAACGGGCACAGCTGGATATGGGAGGACGCCATGCGAATGGGAACGAGGATGCGGACGAGCCTGGGCTTTGCCGCCGTGATCTTTGCCGCCATCGTGCTGATGCCGCTGCTGGTCGAGACCGGGCGCCTTCCTGCCGAGGCGACCGTTGCCGTGGCGCCCTTGCCCCCGCACCAGGCCCTCGAGATCGCGGCGCTGCGCTGATCGGGCGCCGACTATCCGACGCCGGCGGGAGCCGATAAGGTGAGAGATCTCGCGACCCACCACCCGGGAATGCTCATGCCGGCCAGGACCATAGAGGAAGCCTTCGAGGCGGCTCGCGCGCTCGATGCACCTCTCAACGATCGGCTCACCGCCTATGCCAACTCGGTTCGGGCGCTCAACGCGCCATTCGCTGCCGCCGTCGACGGACTGATCGCGCGGCTGGAGAGCAGCGAGGCCTTCGCCGCCGCGCCCAAGGAAGGCGATCCCATGCCTCCCTTCCTGCTGCCCGACGAATCGAGCCGGCTCGTCGCCCTCGACGACCTCCTCACCCACGGCCCGGTTGCCATCACGTTTGCCCGCGGACATTGGTGTCCCTACTGCCGCATCGCGGTCAGCGCCCTTGCCGACATTGCCGACGACGCCAAGGCCGCGGGCGGCAGCATTGTCGTGATCGTGCCGGACCGGCAATCGTTCGCCGCGAAGCTGAAGCAGGAGGCCGGCGCCCCCTTCCCGATCCTGACCGATCTCGACAACGGCTACGCCCTTTCGCTCGGCCTGGTGTTCTGGGTCGGCCAGGAGATGCGCGACCTGATGCAGGCGCGCGGGGCCGACCTCTCGAGCGCACAGGGCAACGACAGCTGGTTCGTGCCGGTGCCCGCCACCTTCGTGGTCGGGCGCAACCGTGTCATCAAGGCGCGCCACGTCGATCCCGACTACCGCCACCGCATGGAGGTGGACGCCGTGCTGGAGGCGCTGACGGCGGCAGCCAGAGATGACGGTAGAGCCGGCCCTCCCCGTTAACGCCAGGGAAAGGCCGGGCCGATACCTTCCCCAGCCGTAAGCGGGGCATCGAGGGCTGCGGGTCCGGCCGCGAGCCCGTTCGGGGAAGGTTTTGGCGTGTCGAACGGGGCAGCGATTGTCGAGACGCCGCGCCCTGGGCAGCCCGGTGAGCTGAGCGTCCGCGGTCCACGCGGAGCTTGCTGCGGCCTCCAATGCGGCTCTGCGCCTGCAAGGCCTGTGCAAGTCGTTCACCGCCCGCCGTCGACAATCTCGATCTGGAGGTGCGCGCCGGCGAGCTCTACGCGCTGCTGGTCCCAACGGTGCCGGCAAGACCACCACGCTGCGCATGATCGCCGGCCTCTGCCGCCCGACCGGGCATCTCGATCTTCGGCATCGATGCGCTGGCCGATCCCATCGCCGCCAAGCGCATCACGGCGTGGCTGCCCGACGAGCCGATGCTGTACGACAAGCTCTCCCCGATGGAGTACCTGGAGTTCGTCGCGGGCCTGTGGGGCGTCGAGCGCGAGCGTGCGGAGGCCAATGCGGTCGAGTTGCTAGACGTGCTGGAGCTCACGCCCTATCGCCATCGCCGCTGCGAGGGCTTCTCGCGCGGCATGAAGCAGAAGGTGGCGCTGGCCGGCGCGCTGGTCCATGATCCCCGCCTCATCATGCTGGACGAGCCGCTGACCGGCCTCGATGCCGCCATCGCCCGCCAGGTGAAGGACCTGCTCAACGAGCGCGTCCGCGCCGGCGCCGCCATCATCCTCACCACCCACATCCTGGAGGTTGCCGAGCGCCTGGCCGACCGGATCGGCATCGTCGCCCAGGGCCGCCTCGTCGCCGAGGGCACGCTCGCCGAGCTCAAGGCGGCGGTCGGCCGCGGCAGCTCGACGCTGGAGGACGTGTTCCTGGCCGTCACGGGCAAGGACGCGCAGGGCGCATGGGCCTGAGATCGGGCGGCCGCGCAGCGAGGGGGCTGCGGCCCGGGTCCCTCCCGTGGCTCCTGGCCCACGACGTGACACTCAACTGGCGCCGGTTCCTCGATATGTTCGGGCGCTTGCCGCCGGCCGCGGTCTTGGCATTGTGCATCGGGCTGGTGGCGCTCCTGCACCTGCTGGCCTGGCCCATCATCAAGTGGCTCGTCCGCATCATGCAGGAGAGCTGGGCTGCGGGTGGCTCGAGCCTGACCGTGCCCATCCTGTGCACGCTGGCGTGGATGACGGCCCAGGGGCTGCTCGGCGCCGCGCGAACCTTTCATGAGCGCGGCAGCCTCGACCTGATGCTGGCCTCGCCGCTGCCGGTGCGGCTGGTGCTGGCCTCCCGCGCCCTGGCGCTTGCTGTGAGCTCGCTAGGGTCGGTGGCGATCCTGGTGCTGCCCGTCGCCAACATGGGCGCCCTCCTCGACGGGCCCTATTGGCTTGCCGTCTACCCTGCGCTGGTGGGTCTGGCGCTGATCGGCACGGCGGCCGGCCTCGCCATCGCCATCGCCCTCTTTCGCTGCCTAAGTCCGCAACGCGCGCGGCTCATCGCCCAGCTGTCCGCGGCCTTTGTCGGCGGCGCCTTCCTGCTAGCCGTGCAGATCGCAGCCCTGCTGCCGGCTGCGACTCGCACTGCCCTAGCCGAGGCCATCTCCGGCTCGCATATTGCCGCGCTTGTCACGGCCGCCTCGCCTGCGTGGCTGAGCCTCATCGGCGTGGTGCTGTTCGCAGGCGCGGTTGTCGCGCTGAGCGAGCCCTTCCGCCAAGCCAGCCTGCGTGCGGCCGGCGTGCCCGCGGACGCCGGGCTCGATGGTGCCGGCCTCAATCGCGCGCTCCAGTTCGGCACCGGCATCGCGAGCACGCTGCGCCGCAAGGAATGGCGCCTGCTTACCCGCGACCCCAACCTATTCGCCCAGCTCTCCCTGCAGATCATCTACACCGTGCCGCTGGCGGTGGTGCTGGTGCGCGGCCTCGAGAACATTCCCGTGGCTACGGCGCTGGCGCCGGCGGTCGTGGTGATCGCGGCCCAGATCACCGCCTCGCTGGCGTGGATCACCGTGTCGGGGGAGGATGCGCCCGAGCTCATCGCGGCGGCCCCCGTGAACCGCGGCGAGGTGGAGCGCGCCAAGATCGCCTCCATCGCCATCCCGGTGCTGGTCATCCTGGCGCTGCCGCTCGCTGGGCTCTTCTATCTCTCTCCCTTCGTCACCGCACTTGTCCTGGCGTTCTCCGCCGGCGCCGGTGCGTCGACCGCCCTTCTCAACCTGTGGCACCCCATGCCCGGCAACCGGCGTGGCATGCTGCGCCGGCATTCGCAGTCCAAGCTGATGGCGCTGCTGGAGCATTTGCTGGCCATGCTGTGGGCCATCGCCATCGTGTTCGCGGTGATCGGCACCGCCTGGGCGGCGCTGCCCATCGGTCTGGCCTGCCTGCTCCTCTTCGCCTGCAGCCCCGCGCGGCCCGCTCGGCGAGACACGAGGGTCGGCCGAAGCCCGCTCGTCGAGGCAGGGCGACCTCTCGCGCCGCGCAGCACGGGAACCTGAACCCCCGCTCCGGCGCGACCAGGTCTACTGCTCCGCCGCCACCGGCGTGGCTGTGGCTGCGCCTGCACGCTCGTCTCCCGCGTCTCCAAGGTCGCCAGCAGCGTCATGCGGTGCGCATTGTGGCCGAGGTTGGGATAGTGGCGGCGGGCGACAAACCCCACCTCTGCCAGAAGCCTTATGACCTCCGGCTCATCGAGCTGCAGAAATCCCACCCTTTCACGGACCCGGCGATAGCGCGAGAAGTAGGATTTGACGAGGCCCACGGCGGCCGAGAGAAGGAAGTCGTTGGCCCTCGCAAACTTCAGAAGCTCGAGGGCATCGCGCAACGGGCCGACATTGCGGGGCACGATATCGGCGAGGAGCAGACGGCCGCGCGGGCTCAGCTTCTCGCGCGAGACGATGAGAAGGTGCGCCAACTCGCTCTGGGAGAGATACTGCACGACGGAGTTGGCCACGATCAGGTCGATCGTTCCGGCCGGCAACCGCTCGATTTCCTCCGGCGTTGCGACGCTGATCTTGGGATGGCCCGTGTAGCGCGAGAGCAGCCGTTCACGCACCCTCGGTGCGCTGTCGCACAGGTAGAGATGGCCGCAGGCGTCCGCGAGCCGATCTGCAGAGAGCGCCTCGCCGCAGCCGTAGTCGACCACCCGTGCGTCGGGTCCCGGCAGGTGGCGTAGTATGTCGCGCGCGACGATCTCGTAGTGCGCGCTCGTGTGGCGCGCATTGACGTAGATCGTCGTCTCTCCGTTCCAGTACTCGGCCCAAGTCACGGCACCGCCAACGCCTCTAGCGTAGCCTCCCCGCCCCCGGAAGGGTGCTGCCTGCACGGTCTGAACGGAAAGCGGTCTCGCGCGCTTTCCTCCCTTGGCCAACTCGCTCGTGGCCTTCGATTTGTCTGTTCGAGGGCTCGATTCTGATACCTGCCGAGCGCGACGGCGTCTCGCAGAGACGCCCCAATTTGAGCGGATATGGGGCGAAATGTCCAGTCTGGGCATGGTGGGCCGCGCGAGCTTGCCGATCGCGCAAGACATCTGATAGTGGTTTGCCACCGACAAACAGCGGCGCCGGTGCCGCGAGCCAACTCCATACTGAATCTGAGCGTAAGTGCTGCGGGCGTACCCCTTTGCGGGCCGTGCCGGAGGTGCCGCAGCTGCTGCTTGGCGAACGCTACAGGACGCATTGGAGAGATGCCTAGCTCCAAGACACAGGACTACCGGCTCGCCGTATGGCTGTTCCTGGGGGTGTGGCTGCTCCTTTCCTTCCCCTGGCTCAGCGGCGAGGTGACGATCCCTTACGACGCCAAGGCCCTGTTTCAGGCACAACTCCAGTTTCTCGCCAACGCCCTTCACTCCGGACAATCGCCGTTCTGGAACCCGAGCGTGTTCGTCGGTGTGCCGCAAATCGCCGATCCCCAGTCTCTGATTTTTTCGCCCGCGATCCTTCTCGCCTATCTCGAGAAGGTGCCGAGCTTCTGGTCGCTCGATACCCTGATGCTGTCGCTGCTCGCCCTGGGTGGGCTCGCGACGCTGAAGTTCTGCCAGGACGGGGCTGGCATCCCGCGGGCGGAGTGGTGGCAGCCATCGTCTTCACCTTCGGCGCGTCGGCGGCGTGGCGCATCCAGCATTTCGCCCAGATACAGAGCCTCGCCTTCTTTGCCGTGACCCTGTGGCTGCTGGCGCGGGCGCTGGATCGATCATCGGTGCTCTATGGGGCGCTCGCCGGCCTCGCCGGCGGTCTCATGGTGGTGGCACCCGACCAGGTTGCGTTCCTGGGCTGCTACGTCCTGGCCGGCTACTGCGTGCACCACTGGCTGTCTGCGTCCCGATCGGCGCCGGGCTCTGCTCACGACCTTGCCCCCGCTGGCATGCGGAGTGGCGGTTGGCCGCCGTGTTCGCGGCGCTGCCCCTGTTCCTCACCTATCTCTTCCTGGAAGTCTCCAATAGGCCCGAGATCGCCTTCAGCGAGGCGGTGCGGGGATCCCTCCATCCCGCGTCCCTGCTGACTGCCGTTGTCGCCGACCTGTTCGGCACCGTGAACCCGGCGACGACCTATTGGGGCCCGTTCAGCGAAGCGTGGGACAAGAACGAGCTCACGCTGTCGCAGAACATGAGCCAAGTGTATCTCGGCAGCCTGCCCATTCTGTTGATCCTGACGGTGGGCCTGGTGCGGGGCGCCCTCTGGTCGCGCCAGACGCGGGCATTCGCCGTCGCCGCCGTATTTCTCCTCCTCTACGCGCTCGGCAACCACACGCCCGTGTTCGGTCTGTTCTTCAGCTATTTGCCGGGTGTCGCGTTCTTCCGCCGACCCGTCGACGCGACCTTCCTGCTCGGTGCCCTGCTCGCGCTCGTTGCGGGGTATCTCGTGCACCTTTGGGCGAGTGCGTCGCTACCCTATGCCTCGGATCGAAAGAAGACCCTGGAGGCCGGGGTCATCCTGGCAATCCTGCTGGCGGCGCTCGCCACGGCCTGGTCTGCCGGCGCCACGTCGATGGCCTGGAGGCCGATTTTGGTGGCGCTTGTGTGGATCGCGCTGAGCTCGCTCCTGCTGGCTGTGCCGACGGCGTGGCTGAAACGCGGCGGGCACTTTGCCGTCGTCGCTCCCGCGCTGATCCTGGCGGGCGACCTCGCGTACAACAACGGCCCCAATGGATCGACCGCACTGCCGCCCTCGTCCTTCGAGGTCCTGAAGCCGAACTGCCGCAATCAGACCATTCGCTTCTTGAAGGAGCGGCTGCGGCGCGACCTCGGCTCGCCTTGGCGCGACAGGGTCGAGCTGGTCGGGCTCGGCTTCGAGTGGCAGAACGCGGCCCTCGTGCACGGCTTCGAGGGCACGCTCGGCTACAACCCCTTCCGGCTCGGCGAGGTCTCCGACGCGACCGGCGCCCGCGACTACATCGCCGGCCCCGACCAGAAGACCTTCTCGCCGCTCTTTCCCTCCTATGCGTCGATGATGGCGAACTTGCTTGGGCTGAGGTTCATTGCCGTCGGCACGCCGATCGAAGGGGTCGATCTCCACCTCAAAGCCGGCGACTTGAAGCTCGTTGCCCGCACCCCGGACGCCTACATCTACGAGAACCCGAGCGCGCTGCCGCGCGTCCTGTTCGTCGATCATTGGCAGCGAGGCCGACTTCGAGGTGTTGACTGTCTCCGGCAAATGGCCGCAGTTCGATCCAACCAAGACGGTCCTGCTCGATGCGGCGCCCGAGGTCGATGAGACCATCGTCAAGCTCGCGAGCCACCCTAATCCCAGATCCAGCGTGCGCATCCGCCACTACGAGAACACCAAGGTGGTGATCGAGGTCAGTGCGGCAAGCTCCGGGTTCGTTGTCGTGAACGACGTCTGGCATCCCTGGTGGACCGCCGAGGTCGATGGCGTGGACGCGCCGATCCTGCGAGCCAATGTCCTGTTCAGGGCGGTGCGGGTGCCGGCCGGGCACCACGTACTTTCGTTCAAGTTCAGGCCGATTGCGAGCGCCATCGCCGACGTGGGCGACAGGCTGCTCGAGTCGCAGCAGCACTAGAGCAGGATCGCTTCGGATGGAATTACCTTGCCACAAACGCGACGTCGAGGCCGAAGCGTGAATCCTGCTCTATTCCCAAGCTTTAGAGCAAAGTTCACGTTCCATGATCGAAGCGGAGCGCTTCGATCAGAAACGATCTTGCTCTAGCTGCCGCCAACGCCTTCGGCAGTCAGATCGAGCGACGGGGGGAAGCCGACGAGCCCGTGCGGCTGGCTGCCTGCGATTGGACCTGGCCCTGCCAATCGTGCGCCCGCAGGAGTTTCAGGAATGCCTCGGCTGCGGCAGAGCGCTGGCGACCGGCAACGCCGTAGAGGATCACCTGCCGGCTGACCTCGAGGCCATCGATCGGCACCTGCCTGAGGCCCTTGCCGCGCAGTGCGCTTTGCGGCAGGAAGCCCAATCCCAGGTTGGCCTCGAGCAGCGAGACGAGGTCGCCTTGCGAGCCAACCTCATGGCCGCCGCTCCAGGCGACGCCCTTGTCCTCCAGCAGGCTCGCCAGCGCGGCCGCCGACTCGCAGGCGGGATTGACGAGGATCGATTCCTTGGCGAGCTGCTCTGCGCCCACGGCATTGCGGCCCGCTAGCGTGTGGTCCTTGTGGGCGGCAAGCACGATGCCCTCCTCGAACAGCGGCCATGCGTCGAGCCGTTCCCACTCCTGCCCAATCGGGCCGGCGATTGCGAACTCCACCTGCCCCTTCTTCAGCAACTGGCCGAGCTCGGAGGCCGTAGCGCGCCGCACCTGCAGCTGCAGGCCGGGAAAGACGCGGCGCACCTCGGCGAGACACGATGCCAACGAAGAAAGCTCGATCGTGGGCGCCAGGGCCAGCGCGAGGGAGGCCGCGGCGCCCTTCTTGATGGACGTGGCAAGCGTCTTGGCCGCGAGTGCGCTCTCGTAGCACTGCTGCATCAGGGGCAGCATGCGCTGGCCCAGCTCCGTCAGGTGGGAGAGCTTGCCTTCGCGCCGCAGCAGCTTGCCCGCAAGCTCCTGCTCGAGCTGCTGGATGGCGCGGGTAAGCGCCGGCTGCGACACGTTGCATTCCTCGGCGGCGCGCGTGAAGTTGAGCGTGCGCGACACCGCGAGGAAATAGCGCACTTGATGCATTTCCATCGTCGCCAAACCCTGAAGGTTCGACTTCACGCCCGCGGCAGAAGACTTCGTCAGTCCGCTTCCCTGTCGACCGAGTGTAATTCGCAAATGCGTTCAAGGCGATACACTTTGCATCGGAGTGGGCCGCGGCCCACCCGCAGGCTGCGCCGGCTTGAGCGGAACGTCGGCGACGCGAGCGCGTTTGCATCGCACAGGACCGGCATGCCTGCCGGTTCTCCAAGCAACATGCAAAGGAGCGCTCCATGAATTGGGACCGGGTCGAAGGCAACTGGAAGCAGTTCACCGGCAAGGTAAAGGAGAAGTGGGGCAAGCTGACCGACGACGACATCACGCAGGTCAACGGCAACCGCGAGCAGCTCGAGGGCAAGATCCAGGCGCGCTACGGCATTGCCAAGGACCAGGTGCGCAAGGAAGTCGACGATTGGCTCGGCCGCGTCTGAGCTCCTGATCCGGCGCCGGCGGCGGGGCAGATCGCCTCGCTCCGGCGCCGTCCCCTTGTCGTTCCTGCGAATCGCGGGGCATCATCCGGCATTGGCCATTGGGGGGCTGACATGCCGGAGAAATTTACTGCGCAATCGCTGGTGCGGACACAAACCAGCGACGATCGGCGTCGTTTCGAGCTGACCTTCGTCGACGCCTCGGGAGCGACGCAGACGGTGTCCATGCCGGTTGGCGTGGCAGCCGACCTGATGCCGGTATTGGCATCGCTGGCAGATGGTCTCGACACGGCTGCGAAATTCACGAAGATGCCAAGGGAATTGGCGGTCGGCACGGCCCAGCACGAGCGCCTCGTGCTCCTCAAGTTCGACGACGACCCGCCCTACGGGCTCGACCTCGACGTCGCCGAGACGCTGTGGCGCGAGGTGCGTGAGGGCGCCCAGGCGGTATCGCGCCGCAAGGCGCCCGCACTGCAGTAGCCGGCAGGTGACGTCTGCCCCGCGCGGCCTGTCCCAATTTTGCCGCCGACGTGGCCTAGAGCAAGATCGTTTCTGATCGAAGCGCTCCGCTTCGATCATGGAACGTGAAATCTTGCTCTCAAGTCTATGATGTAGAGCAGGATTCACGCTTCGGCCGCCACGTCCCGATTGGGGCTAAAGTGATTCCGTCCGAAGCGATCCTGCTCCAGCAGGGCAGGCACCTTGCTACGCTGGGCAAACGGTGAGGGGAGGCCATGCGGAATTGGATGTCGCAGATTGTCATCGGCATTATCGTGACGGTCGTGGGTACGGTCATCGCCAATGGCGTGGTCAGGGGATTCGGCGGCAAGGGCGGGTTCGGCGGCCACTATTCCGGCCCGTTCCGAGCCGGGCGCTAGGGTGCGCCCGCCATCTGGCGGCGTCGGCATTCGCCCCTCACGTTTGTAGCAGCACCTCAAATTGCTTGGCTGATCGCGTGCTGGCAGCCGCGCGCCTGCCGCATGTGCGTTTTTTATTGCGAATGATTTGCAGGAGCAATAGTGTGCGCCCGGCATGAGATCGAGGCCGGGGCGCGGAAATCCATATGTTGAAGAGAGCCGAGCAAGCGGAGCTCATTGGTACCGCCGGAAGCAGGGGCGGCTGGCGCCGGGAGCGCGGCGAGGCTGCGCTCTCCGACGTGCATCGCAGCGTCAGCGTCAAGGGCACCAGCAGCGCGCGCCGGCTCGTGGCCTTTCTGGGGCCGGGCTACCTCGTCGCGGTCGGCTACATGGACCCCGGCAACTGGGCGACCTCGCTCGCCGGCGGCTCCAAGTTCGGCTATGCGCTGCTCGCGGTCGCCCTCATCTCCAACATCATGGCCGTCGTCCTGCAGGCGCTGTGCGCGCGGCTGGCGATTGCCTCGGGGCGCGACCTGGCGCAGGCCTGCCGCGACGCCTACCCGCGCTGGGCCGCCTATCCTCTGTGGTTTGCCGCCGAGCTCGCCATTGTCGCCACCGACGTGGCCGAGGTCATCGGCACCGCCATCGGCCTCAATCTGCTGTTTGGCATTCCCCTCGAGATCGGCGTGCTGCTGACCGCGCTCGACGTGTTCCTGATCCTCTATCTGCAACGCCTGGGCTTTCGCTATCTCGAGGCGCTGGTCATCACGATGCTGGGTGTGATCGCTGCCTGCTTTGCCGTCCAGATCGCGCTGGCCAACCCCGAATGGGGCCCCCTGATCCGCGGCTTTGCGCCCACGAGCGAGATCGTGCGCAACCCCGAGATGCTCTACCTGGCCATGGGCATCCTCGGCGCCACCGTGATGCCCCACAATCTCTATCTGCACTCGGCCATCGTGCAGACCCGCGCCTATGGCCACACCACCGCGGAGAAGCGGGAGGCGCTGAGGTACGCCACGATCGATTCAACCATTGCCCTGACATTTGCGCTGCTCATCAACGCCGCGATCCTGATTCTGGCGGCGGCTTCCTTCCACAAGGCCGGAAAGCTCGACGTGGTCGAGCTCAACCAGGCGCAGGCCCTGCTGCACCCGCTGCTGGGCTCGGCGATTGCGCCGACGCTGTTCGGCATCGCGCTGCTGTGTTGCGGGCTCAACTCGACGGTCACGGCGACGCTGGCGGGCCAGGCCGTGATGGAGGGCTTCCTCGATATTCGCCTCGCGCCCTGGCTGCGCCGGCTCGTGACCCGCGCCATCGCCATCATTCCCGCTGCCGGCGTGACGATCCTCTATGGCGAGCAGGAGACCGGCAAGCTGCTGATCCTGAGCCAGGTGATCCTGAGCCTGCAATTGCCTTTCGCGGTGGTGCCGCTCGTGCAGTTCACCGCCGACCGTGCCAAGATGGGGGCACTGATGACGCCGAGATGGCTGATCGGCCTTGCTGGAGTGATCGCCGTCGCCATCATCGCGCTCAACATCAAGCTGCTGGTGGACCAGGTGGCGGGTTGAGCACGGCCTCGCGCGATGGGGTCGATGCTCTGCAACTGCCGGCGCCAGACTTGCGCCCAACACTTGCTGCTTTATGAATGGAGGTTGACGTCGCCGACGGCCGCCGGCGCTCCCGACCTCGGACAACAAAAATGAAAACGGATACACCCCGTCCCATCCTGCTCAAGGACTATCGGCCGCCCAACTACCTGATCGATACGGTCCTGCTCGACGTCTCGCTCGACGCCAATCGCACGCGCGTACGCGCCCGGCTCAAGGTGCGCCGCAACCCGGCGTGGCCAGGCAATCCCGGCCCGCTGCGCCTCGACGGCGAGATGATCGAGCTCGAGAGCGTGCGCCTCGACGGCCGCCAGCTGGGGCCGCGCGAGTACGAGCTTTCCGACAAGGAGCTCGTAATCCCGGGCCCGCCCGCCCAGCCGTTCACCATCGAGACCGTCGTCTACTGCAACCCGGAGGCCAACAAGGCGTTGACGGGGCTCTATCTCTCGCGCGGCATCTATTGCACGCAGTGCGAGGCCCAGGGCTTCCGCCGCATCACCTACTTCCTCGACCGGCCGGACGTGCTCGCCACCTACACGGTGCGCATCGAGGCCGACCGCAGCCGGGCGCCGGTGCTGCTCGCCAACGGCGATCCGCTCGAGCGCGGCACGCTCGACGGCGGCAGGCGGCACTACGCCGTGTGGCGCGATCCGCACCCCAAGCCCTGCTATCTGTTTGCGCTCGTGGGCGGCAACCTCGTCTCCTACGCCTCCGACTTCACCACCGCTTCGGGCCGCAAGGTGGACCTGCGCATCTATGTCGAGCCCGGCAAGGAGAGCCGGTGTGCGTGGGCGATGGATTCCCTCAAGCGGTCCATGCGCTGGGACGAGGAGCGCTTCGGGCGCGAGTACGACCTGAGCGTGTTCAACATCGTCGCCGTCTCCGACTTCAACATGGGCGCGATGGAGAACAAAGGGCTCAACATCTTCAACGATGCCCTGGTGCTGGCCTCGCCGGAAACAGCCACCGATGCCAGCTTTGCCGCCATCGAGCGCGTGATTGCGCACGAGTACTTCCACAATTGGACCGGCAACCGCGTTACCTGCCGCGATTGGTTCCAGCTCTGTCTCAAGGAGGGGCTCACCGTCTTCCGCGACCAGGAGTTCTGCGCCGACCAGCGCTCGGCCACGGTCGAGCGCGTGCGCGACGTGCGGGGCCTGAAGGCGGCACAGTTCCCGGAGGATGCAGGGCCCCTGGCCCATCCCGTGCGCCCCGGTCGCTACATCGAGATCAACAACTTCTACACGGCGACCGTCTACAACAAGGGCGCCGAGCTGGTGCGCATGATCCAGACGCTTCTGGGGCGCGCGGACTTCCGCAAGGGGATGGACCTCTATTTCGAGCGCCACGACGGGCAGGCCGCCACGGTCGAGGACTTCGTGGCCTGCTTCGAGGACGCCGCCGGCAAGGACCTGCAGCAATTCATGACCTGGTACTCCCAGGCCGGCACGCCGGAGCTCGTGTGCCAGCTCAGGTACGACCAGCGCGCCAGGACTGCCGACCTCACCATCGCACAGGTCCTGCCGCCGACGCCGGGCGAGCCCAAGAAGAAGCCGCTGCATATCCCGGTGCGAGTTGGCCTCCTCGGCACCAACGGGCGGGACCTGCCTCTCACGCTGGCCACCGGGGAGCGCCTCGAAGATGGAGTGATCGAGGTCAGGAAGCGTTCCGAGACCTTCCGCTTCCGCGATGTGCCGAGCCCGCCTGTGCCCTCTCTGTTGCGCGGCTTCTCGGCGCCTGCCAACTTGACGCTCGAGCTGTCGGACAAGGACCTCGCCTTCCTGATGGCCAACGACAGCGACCTCTACAATCGCTGGCAGGCGGCCCAAGACTATGCAACGCGGGTCATGATCGAGGCGGTCAACGCCATCCGCGCCGGCAAGCGCGCGGGCAACGCCGGCGCGTTCGTCACTGCCCTCGGCGCCACCTTCGCCGACGAGCGGCTCGAGCCCGGCTATCGCGCCCAATTCCTGTTCCTGCCGAGCGAGAACGATCTGGCCCGCGTCATCGGCCGGGATGTCGACCCGCTGGCCATCCACAAGGCGCGCAAGCAGCTGCGCAAGACCATCGCGGTGACGCATCACGCCGCGCTCACCAGGACCTACCGCGACTACGAGCCCAAGGGGCCCTACTCGCCGGCGCCCGGGCCCGCCGGCCAGCGTGCGCTGCGCAACGCGGCGCTCGGCTATCTGGCGGCCCGCGGCCAGGCCGAGGACATCGCCAAAGTGGCGGCTCACCTAGCCGGCGCCCGCAACGCCACCGACGAGGTCAATGCGCTCGCCATGCTGGCCGAGGTCCGCTCGCCCGAGCGCGCCAAGGCCTTTCAGCGCTTCTACGAGCGCTGGAAGAGCGACCACCTGGTCATCGACAACTGGTTTGCCTACCAGGCCGCCTCGTCGCTGCCCTCTACGCTCGCCACCGTGATCCGGCTCACCCGACATCCGTTGTTCTCCATCAAGAACCCCAACAAGGTGCGGGCCCTGATCGGCACCTTCGCGTCGGGCAACCCGGTCAACTTCAACCGACCCGACGGCAAGGGCTACGAGTTCCTGGCCGACCGCGTGCTCGAGATCGACGCCTTCAATCCGCAGATCGCGGCCCGTCTGCTGTCGGCCTTCCGCAGCTGGAAGGCTCTGGAGCCCGAGCGCCGCCGGCTCGCCAAGAAGGCGTTGCAGCGCATCGCCAAGGCCAAACCGTTGTCGCACGACGTGCTCGAGATTGTCGGTCGCATGCTGGAGTGAAGATGGCGGAGCGACGTGGCCCCCGAGTTCGTACGAGTCACAGCGGCGCATTTTTCTCCGTTGACGGCTTTCTACCCTCGACAAGCAAGCGCGGTTCACGTCAAACTAGGTGTTGTGATTCGTCGCGCGTGTTTCGCCGTCGAATCCATCAGGGCAGCACAGATTTCGCTACATTTCGGTCGAGGGGCAAGGGATGACGCCGGGCACGTCACCCCGTTCGCCGTGGACTCCGTTCGCGGGCTGGACGGCAGCGGGCAAGCACATGCATCGGGCGCAGGTGCGCCTGAGAAGGAAATGGCGGCAGCTCAGGCTCGACGGGCCCGAGCTGGCTCGACCAGCGGCTATCCTATACCTGGTCGGCCTCGGCATCGCCCTGGCAACGGCCTGGAGTGCGCCAGCCGACGCTGCCGGGGAGGCGGTGGCGGGCTTTCCCACCTGGCACCTGGCGTTCCTGATGACGACGGGGGCCGCGGCCGCAATCCTGATCTTGGCGGGCCGCGAGAGCGCCGAGGCAATGCCCGCGGGCGAGGCGGCGCGGACGGCCAGCGGCGTGAGCCTGCTGATGGCGCAAATGAGCCATGAGCTGCGCACCCCCCTCAATGCCGTGATCGGCTTTTCCGATGTCATGCTGCGCGAGTTGCACGGGCCGCTCGGCAACGTCCGCTATCAGGAGTACGCCCACCACATCTCCGAGAGCGGCGGCCGCCTGCTCAAGTCCTCCGAGGAGGCGCTGGCCGTCACCGAGGCGATGACGGCGCTGATGGCCGACCGGCGGCGCGGCAAGCGCGAACGGGTGTCTGCGGCGGCGTTGCTGCGCGAAGCCTGGCGGGCGGCAATTCCGGCGCTCGGCAATGGCAGGCAGCGGCTGGCGCTCACGACCTGTGCGACCTGCGACGTCCTGTGCGAGCGACGCCCGACGGTGCAGGCCTTGGAGCACTTGTTGCGCGAGGCGCTCGGACGCATGCCCGGTGGCGGCACGGTCGAGGTGACCGGCCGACGCGACGGCGGCCGGCGCGGCCTGGAGATCGAGGTGCGTCGGGCCGGCGCCGAGGAGGCGGGGTGTCCTGCCTCCGGCCTGCCGCACGCTGCCAAGGCAAATCGAAGCGAGGCCGACGGCAGCGCCAGCCTGCGCATCATCCTGGCGCGCCTGCTGCTCGAGGTGCAGGGAGCACGGCTCACCTGCGGCACCCGCGATGACGGCACTTGGGCCGCTCGCATCGAGTTCGCCGGTCGCGGGTAAGGCGCCCGGCACTCGAGGCAGCGCGCGGGTGGGCAACCCTTCGCTAACGGATGGCCGCCTAGCCTGCAGAGCGATGGGCGATTTCTTTCGGTTCGGGCGGCTGGCTCGGCGGCAGGTCGGCATTGGAAGCCAACACGGCGGCCGGGTAGGCAACGCGCGGGGGTTGCGCAAAGCACGCAGCTTCATCTCAACCGGACTTTCCCGGCACTTCGGCTTCATTGCGATTGCGGCGCTTGCGGCGGCGGGGCTCCTGAAGTGGGGGATAGCCCCCGCGCGCCTGGGTGTGGGCCCGCTCGTCACGGCTTGGAATGCCAGGGCCATCGACGGAGATTCACTGCGTGTCGGCGGCCAGGAGATCCGCCTCCTCGGCATCGATGCGCCCGAGCTGTTCCAGACCTGTCGCGACGCGAGTGGTCGGGAATGGGCATGCGGGCGGGAGGCGCATCGGCAGCTGCACGCGCTCATCTCACGGGGCAGGCTCAACTGCGTGTCTCGTGCAAAGGATCGATATGGCCGCGTGCTGGCGACCTGCTCGGCGGGCCAGGTCGTGGACCTCGGTGAGGCCATGGTGCGCGCGGGCTTTGCCGTGATCTTCATGAGCGGTCAATACCAAGCCGCGGAGGCTCGGGCGCGCGCCGAGAAGCGTGGCATTTGGCAGGGGTACTTCGAGCGGCCCCAGCGCTATCGACGGCGCAACGACGGCACAGGCTGAGCAGCACCTTGCGGCGGCCGGCCGCGACCCGACCACCACAGCGCGAGCGGGCCGAGCAGGACGCCGGCGGCCATCACAGAGAATCCGGCGAGCCAGCCCGTGGCCGTCGATGGGCCGCCTCCGGCATCGAGCGCCACGCCCACGGCCCAGCCGCCCAGCGCCGACAGGCCGAACCCGACGGTGGAGTGCATCGCCAAGGTGGCGCCGCGCGAGGCCGGGTCGGCGCTGGCCGACATGCCCGAGGTCAGCGCTCCCGAGTCGGCAGGGACGGTCACGGCATAGAGCAGCATCAGCGCCAGCAGCAGCGACGGTGCGCCGCCGGCCAGGGTGCCGATCGCCACCGCGAGCCCTCCCGAGGCCAGCATCACCAGGATGATGGCGCGGTGCCGGCCCCAGCGGATTGCCGCCTCGTTGCCGAGGATGCTGGAGGGCATGGCGAGCACGGCGACGATGAAGCTCACCGTGATTGGCTCGAGGAGGGCAGAGCCGCCGTTGCGTGCCGCCACGAATGTCCAGAAGGCCACGATCCACGTGCGGATGCCGTAGAGTTCGAAGCAATGCGCGCCGTAGCCCAGGATGTAGCCCATGGCCGGGCGGTTTCCGAGTACCGGGCGGAAACTGAGCAGTCCTGCCTGGCGCACAGCCGGCCGCACCGGGGTCAGCGCCAGGGCCGCGGCAATCATGGCCAGAGGTCCGAGGCCGACCAGGATGAAGGCATAGCGCCAGCCCAGGTGGTCCGCTGCCAGCTGGCACGCCAGGAAGGAGAGACCGACGCCAAGGGAGAAGCAGGCGGTATACAAGGTGACGCTGCGGGAGGCCTCGCCGGGCCCCAGCCGGTCGGTGAGCGCGCGCAGGCCCGGCATGTAGGCGCCGGCAAAGCCGATGCCCGCGAGCGCCCAGATGAGGCTGGCCGAGAGCAGCCCGTCGGCGAAAATGCCGAAGGCGATGGTGGCAAGGCCACTCGCCGCCGAGCCCGCCAGCAGCACGAGGCGCGCGTCTACGCGGTCCGTCAGGGTCGTGAGAAAGGGCACCGCCAGCATGTAGCCGAAGGCAAAGGCGCTAGCCATCAAGCCGGCCTCGGCGGCGCTCAGATGCCACGGTGGCATCAAGTGCTGCGCCATCACGGCCGGCACGGCGACGTGCGGCAGCAAGTTGCCGACTTGCCCCACGCACATGGCCGCAACGAGCGATCTGCCCGCGAGCGCCATCGTCGCTCAGCGCGTCAGCACGACAAAGTCGGTAGTGCCGTTGTCGCGCATCTCCCGGTTGTTGCCGTGGTCCGAGACGATCAGCGACGCGCCCGGGGAGAGCATCTCGTCGATGCGGTCGCGGGCCTCCTTGGGCAGCTCGAAGCGGCTCAGCGCCTCGGCGGCAGTCGAGGGCGGTCCGCTGGCAGCTGGCAGCAGGGGCTCGGACTCGTTGCGCGAGGCTCGCGAGACCTTCCGGGATTGTCGCCCGGCGCCCGAGGACTCGGGCACCGTCAGGGCCTGCCAGCGCATGCTGGTGCCGTCCTCCTTGAACTCGATGGCGGTGTAGACGTGCGTGCCGATCGGGCGCTGCGGATCGGTGAACTGGACCGGGGCCTCAAACAGCGGTCGGAAACCGTGCCGCACGTACACCTTGCCCTCGGCCTTGCTGACGAACACCGAGACCGGCAGGGCCTGCAGCATGCTCGTGCGCCAGGCCGTGATCTTGCCGACGCCTGCGGTAGCGGCGCCCTTCTGCACGTCGAAGCCGATCGCGGCGGCGGCGACGGCCGCGCGCTTGGGATCGATTTCGTCTGGCGACAGCGGTTGCACCGGCTTCTTCACGAACAGGTTGGGATGGGTGATCTCCTCGGGGACGGGCGCATTGGGGGCGATCACCACGCGGGCGCCGAGCTCGGTCAGGCCGAACAGGTGGATGGCAAAGGCATGCGGCAGGCGGATGCAACCGTGCGAGGCCGGCCGTCCGGTGGTGTGGCCGGAGTGCAGGGCCACGCCCGACATGGTCACGCGCTGCATGTAGGGCATCGAGGCGCCGCCGTAGATGTTGGAGTGATGCGTCACCTCCTTGTCGAGGAGCGCAAACACGCCGGTTGGAGTCGGGAAGCCGCCGGTGCCGGTCGAGACGATGGAGGTGGCGACGACGCCGTGCTTGTCGTAGAGCCACAGCCGCTGGCTGCCGATCGAGACGACGATGTTGACGGGACCGTCGGGCTTGCGCGCGGGCGCCGTGGCTGCCGCCGGCTCGGAGCGATCGCGGTCACGGTAGTGGCTGCGTCGCCGCGCCTCGGCCGGGGATTGGGGTATGAGCAGACATGCCAGGACGGTCGCCGCCGTCCCGAGCGTCAGCGCGCGCCTGGCGCCGATTGCGAACATGAACTCTCTCCACACCGACTTGGCGCAGCGTGCCTGCCGGGCCCCGAAGCTTGCATCCCGCAAGGCCACTGCCAAGGCAGACCCGGCCAGCCCAGCTCACATCCCCAGTCGCGCGATGCACACGCGCAACATGTCGGCGTGCCGGTTATTTTTCCGTCAACCAGTGCGCGATTGCGGGATGGCGTGGTGGCCCGTCTCCCGCGCTATTGGGCCGGCGCCACCTTGGGGGCGGGTGCAGGCCCGCGCCAGCGGCGCCACCAGTCGGCGCTGGTGCCGAGGATGCCCTTGGGCATGTAGATGATGAAGAGGACGAGCAGCAGCCCGTAGATCATCTGGTCGAGGGCGAGGGCGGAGCTGCCGAGCAGGCTCTTGAGGGTCGCCGAGCCCTGGATGACGACCCGCAGGCCCTCCGCCAGCACCTGCGTGAAGACGGCCCCGACGGTCGGGCCGAGCGGCACCCACATGCCACCCGCGATCACCGCGAACACGATGTTGAGCGAGACACCGAGGCCGGCAATGGTGTCGGGACCGATATACATCTGGTACTGGGCGAAGATGGCGCCGCCGAGCGCGCACAGGGCCGCGGAGAGCGCGGTGATCTTGAGCTTCTCGCGCGTCACGTCGATGCCGACGGAGGCGGCGGCGTCCTCGTCCTGGCTGGCGGCATCGAGTGCGAAGCGGTCCATGCTGGCATCGACGCGCAGCCACACGTAGAGCCCTAGCAGCCAGAGCGCGAAGACGATGTAGAAGGCGAGTATGCGGTTGGGCTCGAACTGCACGGCATAGAGGGAGAGGCCGCCGCCGTAGCGCGCGGGCTGGGTGCCGAGCGAGCCGCCCGTGTAGTCGCGCAGGCCCACGATGCACAGGCGCACGAACTCGGTCAGCGCCAGGGTGAGGAGCGCGAAGTAGTGCCCCGTGATGCGCAGGCGGAAGCAGGGGTAGCCCACCAGCACGCCGACGATGGAGGCAACGACGACCGAGATGGGGATGCCGAGCCAGGGCGTGAGGCCAAGATAGTTCCACAACAGGACGGTGCCGTAGGCGCCGATGCCGGTGAACGCGCCGTGGCCGAGCGAGGTGAGGCCGAACCTGCCCATCAGCGACCAGCCGGTGTAGATGAAGGCCCACAGCAGGATCTGGATGAGGAGGTGGAGGTAGTACTTCTCGGAGTCCGGCAGCAGGAGATGCACGGCGAGCGGCAGTGCGGCGACGGCAAGCGAGGCCGACGATGGCCGCGGGGGAGAGCCGCAGCGTGCTCATGACTTGCCCCCGAACAGCCCCTGCGGGCGGATGAAGATCGCCACCATGAAGAACAGGAAGGCCACGGCGTAGCCCCACTCGGTGTGGAAGCAGCTCGACCCCACGGCGATGAACTGGCTGATGATGAACGCGGCGATGAAGCCGCCGATCATGTTGCCGAGGCCCCCGAGCACGCAAATCATGAAGATCAGCGGCCCGAACTGCAGACCGATCTGGGGATAGATGTCGTACTGCAGCACCATCAGCGTGGCGGCGAGCCCCGCGAGCCCGCCGCCGATGGCCGACGTCACGAGGTAGAGCCTGCGGCTGTCGACGCCCATCAGCGGCATGATCTGCCGATCCTGGGCGATGGCGCGGATAGCGGTGCCCAGATAGGTGCGCTTGAGAAAGAGCCACAGCACCAGCATGCCCGCCAGCGCCACCAGGAAGGCCAGGATGCGCGACCAGGAGAAGCTCATGTCGGCGACGTTGAGCGAGCCCAGCCGGATGCCGACGTTGCGGAACTCGATGCCAAACAGCATGGTGGCGCTGGCCTGCAGCACGAACAGCACGCCGCCGGTGACGAGCAGCTGGTTGATGGGCGCGCTGTCGAGCACGGGGCGGATCACCAGGAAGTGCAGCAGCGCGCCCGCCAGCGCCACCAGGAGGATGCCGGCGACGGCTGCCAGCAGGAACGGCGCGCCGCTCTTGTGCACCACCTGGATGCCGTACATGCCGATCATGACGAGCTCGGCGTAGCAGATCCAAACCACGTCGATGACGCCGAAGATGAGGTTGAGCCCCAGCGCCAACAGGGCGAGCAGCCCCGCCAGCAGCAGGCCGTTGAGCACCGCCTCGAGGAAGAAGATGTCGAGCTGGCAGTCCATGTCATTGTTTCCCGGGTGGCCGCGGGTCCCTTCTCCGGCCTTGCGGAGAAGGTGCCCGAAGGGCGGATGAGGGGGCCTTCTGAGCCGCACGAAGTTGCCCCTCACCAGTTCGGCCGAATGACTTACGATCGCGCCATGACCGACGAGTATGGCGAAAGCGGTGCGCACGCGACCGCAAATCATGGCCTCACGCCCTCTCCCCCGAGGGGAGAGGGGTACTCCTGCCGCGTCGACATCCAGGAAGAAGCGATCCTCGACCATCCACTACAACCCCATGTAGGCTTTGCGGATATCGTCGCTGCCGGCGAGCTCGGCTGCCGGTCCCGAGGCCTTGATGCGCCCGACCTCGAGCAGATAGGCACGGTCGACCACCTTGAGCACCTGGCGCACGTTCTGCTCCACGATCAGCACCGTGTAGCCCTCGGCACGGATGCGCCGCACCAGGTCGAACACCTGGGTGACGATGACGGGAGCGAGCCCCATCGAGGGCTCGTCGAGCAGCACCAGCTTGGGCCCGCTCATCAAGGTGCGCGCGATCGCGCACATCTGCTGCTCGCCGCCGGACATGGTGCCGGCGAGCTGGCCGCGGCGCTCCTTGAGTCGGGGGAACAGGGAGTAGACGTAGTCGAGCCGCTCGCCGAACTTGGCCCGCGCCGCCTTGATGTAGGCGCCCATGCGCAGGTTGTCCTCCACGGAGAGGCGCGGAAACAGCCGTCGTCCTTCCGGCACGTGGGCGATGCCGGACTCCACTATCCTGTGCGGCGCGAGGGCGAGGAGGTCGGCGCCCTCCATCGTCATCGTCCCGCCGGTCGGGGCCAGGAGCCCGGAGATGACGCGCAGCAGCGTGGTCTTGCCGGCCCCGTTGGCACCGATCACGGCCACCGCCTCGCCGGCGTTGACGTTCATGGTGACGCCAAACAGCGCCTGGAAGCCGCCGTAGCCCGCATCGATGCCTTGCAGCTCCAGCATCAGTGCGCATCCGCGCCGAGGTAGACCTCGACGACCTTGGTGTCGGACTGCGCCGCCTTCGGCGCACCGTCGAAGATCTTCTCGCCGTGGTCGAGCACGACCACCCGGTCCACCACGCGCATCAGCACGCCCATGATGTGCTCGACCCAGACGATGGTGACGCCCTTCTCGCGGCGGATCCTCTGCAGCATGTCGGCCGCCTGCTCCATCTCGGTATGGTCGAGGCCATTGAGGCTCTCGTCGGCGAGCAGCAATCTGGGCTGAGTGGCGAGCGCGCGTGCGAGCTCGAGCTTCTTGAGGGCGGCGGCGCCGAGCCCTTCGGTGGTGGTGTGTGCATTGGCCGGCAGGTCGACCAGACCCAGCGCCTCCTCCGCCTGCCGCCAGCAGGCAGCGCGGTCGGTCTTGGCGTTCTGGCCGAACCACGCGGACAGGGCGACGTTCTCGAGCAGGGTCAGATTGCGAAAGGGCCGCGGGATCTGATAGGTGCGGCCCAGGCCCTTGTGGCAGACGCGATCGGCCTTGAGGCCCGCGATCTCCTCGCCCGCGAACTTGATGGAGCCCGCCGTCGGCACGTACATGCCGGCGATGCAGTTGAAGGTCGTGCTCTTGCCCGAGCCGTTCGGCCCGATCAGCCCGAGGATCTCGCCTTCGGCAACGTCGAAGGACACGTTCGAGACGGCCGTGAAGCCGTCGAACATCTTGGTGAGGCCGGAAACGGCGAGAAGGGCCAAGGGTACGCGTCGGTTCGAGGGTATGGCACGGATCGGGGGGCCCTTCTGGCCCCCCGACGGATTTCCGATCAGCGCGCGTAGGCGTGACCCTTGGGCAGCGGCAGCACCGGGTCGACGGTGCGGATCGCCGTCGGCCAGACGATCTTGGTGTGGCCGTCGATGTATTGCATCACCACGGGCGTCGAGCGCTCGTTCTGGCCGGCCATGGGAGTGCCCGGCGGAAAGAACTTCACCCCGTAGCCCTGGATCGTTCCCCCGAGGGGGATATCGGTGTCCAGCGCGGCCTTGCGCAGAGCCTCGGGATCCCAGCCGCCGTACTTCTTGATGGCGCGCGGGAGGACGTCGGTGAAGAAGATCCACGCTTGGTTGAATCCCATCGAGGCGTGCGGGGGCACCTCGGCCACGCCCGTCTCGGCCTTGTAGCGCTTGATCAGCTCGGCGGTGATGTCGCCGACCCCGGGCTTCAGCGTCTTGGCGTCGAGGAGCTGGGAGGCAACCGGATCGACGTTGTGGAAGTAGTTGACGTCGTCCTTGAAGGTCTCGCGCAGCTTGTCGATCTGGCCGTAGCCCGCGCCCTCGCCGATGAGCGCCATGAACTTGAGGCCCGCTTCCTTGGCCTGGCGCAGGAAGAGCGTGATGTCGGGGTTGTAGCCGGCGTGGATGATGATGTCGGGCTGGGCGCGCCGCAGCTTGGTGACGAGCGCGGAGAGGTCCGTCGCCGTCGCCGAGTATCCCTCCTTGTGCACGACCTGCATGCCGAGCGCCTTGCAGCGCTCCTCGCTGGACATGCCCACACCGACGCCGTAGGGCCCGTCCTCGTGAATGATGGCGACCTTGATGTCCTTGGGCGCCTTGCCGAACTTCTTGGCGTTCTCGGCGATGTAGGAGCAGGTGGCATCGCCATACTGATCGGAATGGATGGTGGCGCGGAACGCGTACTTCAGGTTCTTGTTCTTGAACACCGCCGAGGACACGCACACGTTCATCCAGAGGAACTTCTTGGCAGCGTCGACCTTGGCGGCAAGCGGCACGCACTGCGCGCTCGAATACACGCCCATGATCAAGTCGACCTTGACTTCGTTGAGCAGCCGCTCCGCCTCGTTGATGGCGACGTCGACCTTGGATTGCGCGTCGGCATTGAAGGCAACGATCTTGTGGCCCTCGACGCCGCCCTTCTCATTGATCATGTCGATGGCGATCTTGTTGCCGATCGCCGCCGGCTTGGAGCCGCCACCCGCGAACGGGCCGGTCAGGTCGTAGATGGTGCCGACCTTGATGTCCTGAGCCGCGGCCGGCGCGGCCAGCACCACCGCGCTCGCGAGCGCGGCGCCGGCAAGCCCACACAAAGTTCTCAACTGCATGCATTCCTCCCTGGAAGGTCGTTGGCGCGAGTGTGCGGATGGCTGCGGCTATGTCAACCGCGACCAACGGTCATGGTGCGAGATGCTCGACCGCGACGCCGCGGCAGTCCATCTCGTACTCGAGGCCCTGCACCGGCGGGCGGCAGTAGTGCCAGGTGAGGCCGCCGTGCGCCGCGCCGCGCCGCACGATCTGGTCGGCGAGGAAGGGATGCAGGTCGTGCACCGTATAGACCTGCGTCGCGGTGGTGTGCGCCCATCCAAGGCCCAGCAGCCCCAGCCGTCGCTCCATCTCGCCCAGAACGAAAACCGCTTTTTCCCGCAGCGCGTCGGGCCCCGTCTCGCCCCAGCGCACCGTGCGCTCGCGGTAGCTGGCCCCGCCCTCCCTGGCCTCGCCGCTGCCCGCCACCACGAAGGTCGGCGTCTTCTCTTGCGCGGGGACGGTGAAGGAGAAGGCGTGGAAGCGGGGCTCCGAGGGCGGGTCGATCTGCGGGCACACGTTGCTGCGCGCCACCGGATTGACCTTGCTGGCGGCGTCGTAGATGCCCCACCGCGCGAGCGTCTCGACGTACACCTCGTTGAAGCCGCGGAAGCCCGCATCCGTGAAGGGTGCGGGCGAGCGCAGCTCGCAGGCGCAGAAGGCCGTGAGGGGCCGGCCCCGCGCCTTGATGATGTCGGCCACGCGCTCGAAGCCGCGCGCCAGCGGGACGGGCGTGTGGAAGGTGACGCGCTCGACGCGAAAACCGGACTCCGCCGCCACCCCACCCGAATACTGGAAGACGCCGGGAATGAAGCGATAGCCGCCGGGAGCGAATGCCTGGGTGGTCACGCCTTGGCGTCCTTGTCGTAGGTGTAGTCGAAGTCGCAGTGGGTCGCGCCCTGCATGATGGTCTGCGTGCGCTTGAGCTTGAGGTGCTTGTCGTAGCCCTCGCAGAAGGTGCCGTCGCGCTGGCAGGAGAGCAGGTGGCCGATCTCGCCCAACCCCATGTCGCGGTACATCTCGGCATATTTGCAGCGCGTGACGTTGAAGCGGTAGCGCGTGGCGTTCTCCTCCACCACCTCCCGCTCGAGCGCGCCGCCGCGCACCCACAGCTCCTGGCGGTCGATGAAGGTCTGGAGCGAGGTCTTGCCGTCGACCTTGGCGGCGAACTCGGCCGCCTGCTCGATCGAGGAGCTGCGCACGGCGTCCGCCACCGTCCTCTTGGCGACCTCGACTCCGTGGCTGGCCTTCAGCGTGTCGTAGACGTGCTTGAGGATCGCCGCCTCGATGCGGCGCTTCTCGAGCATTGGGAGCAGTTGTTGGTCCGACATGGCGCCCTCCTTCGCGCGGGGAGTGTGCTTGGCTCCGCTGCGGGGCGCAATAGCGATGCGTATTGACCGTTGCGTCGTCCATCGGGCCCACCGTCGGGCTGGCGCGAAGCGTGGACCGCCTCGTATAATCGGTGGCAAGGCGCCAGTACGGGAGAGACGCAGTGAGCCAGGGCTGGAAGGAAATCCTCTACAAGGTCGAGGACGGGGTCGCGACCATCACGCTCAATCGGCCCGATCGGCTCAACGCCTGGACCACGGTCATGTCGGGCGAGCTGCGCGAGGCCTTCATGAAGGCCGACGCGGACGATGGCGCGCGTGCCATCGTGCTCACAGGCGCGGGCCGCGGCTTCTGCGCCGGCGCCGACATGTCGCGCCTGCAGTCGGCCGCCGCGGGCAAGAGCACGCTGCGTATCGACGAGGAGGCCCCCACCAAGGGTATCGAGGCCAACTTCGCCCAGCGGCTCTCCTACATCCTGGCCGTCAAGAAGCCCATCATCGCCGCCATCAACGGCCCCGTTGCCGGCATCGGCGTCGTGCTGACCTGCTACTGCGATATCCGCTACATGGCCGCGGGCGCCAAGCTCACCACCGCGTTCGCGCGGCGCGGGCTGATTGCCGAGCACGGCATCGGCTGGCTGCTGCCGCGGCTGATCGGGCCCATGAACGCGCTCGACCTGCTCTATTCGGCGCGGCCCGTCGCGGCCGAGGAGGCGGGCGCCATGGGCCTCGTGCGCGTGCTGCCGGCCGATGGCTTCGCGGCAGCCGTGCAGGCGCGCGCGGCCGAGATCGCCAACCTCTCCTCGCCCCGCTCCACCCGCATCATCAAGAAGCTCGTGTACGAGGCCATGTTCCAGTCGCTGGCCGAGGCCACCGTGGTTGCCAACCGCGAGCAGGAGATCTGCCGCGACACCGACGATTTCCGCGAGGGCGTCGCCCATTTCGTGGAGAAGCGCGCACCCAAGTTCACGGGGCGCTGAGCACCGCGGTCGCCAGGATGACGGCGCCGGGTGGCGTCACACCTTCATCTTCGGGTCGAACCAGTCGCGCAGCGCGTCGCCGAACAGGTTGAAGCCGAACACCGCGAGCGAGATGGCGATGCCGGGGTAGATCGCCACCCACGGCGCGCTCTCGGCGTAGTCCTGCGCGCCGCCGCGCAGCATCAGGCCCCAGGCCGGGCACCGGCTCCTGCACGCCGAGCCCAAGGAACGACAGCGAGGCCTCGATCAGGATGGCCTGGCCGACGGCCGCCGTCATCATGATGAGATAGGGCGCCATCACGTTGGGCACCATGTGCCGCAGCACGATGCGGGTGTGGCTGAAGCCGCAGGCCCGGGCCGCGTCGATGAAGGGGGTCTCGCGCACGGCGAGCGCGCTCGAGCGCACGACGCGGGCGCAGCGCGGAATGAAGGGGATGGTGATGGCCAAGATCACGTTGTGGACGCCGGTGCCGAAGATCGACACCACGGCCAGCGCCAGGATGATCAGCGGAAACGCCATCAGCACGTCCATGATGCGCTGGAGCACCAGGTCGAAGCGGCCGCCGAAGTAGGCGCTGGCGACGCCCAGGATCAGGCCGCTCGTGGCGCCGACGAAGGCCGAGACGAACCCCACCAGCAGAGCCGTGCGGGCGCCGAAGACGATACGCGTGTAGAGATCGCGCCCGAACTGGTCCGCGCCCAGCCAATGCTCCCGGCTCGGCGCCTCGAGCATGGCGCCGAAATCGTTGGCGGTCGGATCGTAGACCGTCACCAGCTCGGCGAACAGCGCCATGGCGACCATCACGATCACGACGAGGCCGCCGGCGGCGCCCAGCGGGTTCTGAGAGCAGAACTGCCAAAGCAGGCTCAGCCGCGATGGCCGCGGCGGAGCCTGATCGAGAGGGTGCGAGATGGTTGCCATGTGAGCGCTTCTCAGCGGCTGTAGCGGATGCGCGGGTCGAGCCAGGCGTAGACGATGTCGATTGCCAGATTGGTCAGGGCGAAGATGGCGACCACCATCATCACCAGCGCCTGGGTCATGTTGTAGTCCTGGTTGGAGACCGATTCCGACGAACAGCTTGCCGAGCCCATTGAGATTGAACACCTGCTCGGTGACGACCAGGCCGCCCATCAGGAACGCGAACTCGATGCCGATGATGGTGACGACCGGCAGCAGCGCGTTGCGCAGCGCGTGCCGGCGCACGATCAGCTTGCCGGAACAGGCCCTTGGCGCGGGCGGTGCGCACGTAGTCCTCGCGCAGCACTTCCAGCATGGCCGACCGGGTCATGCGGGTCGCCACCGCGGAATAGCGATAGCCGGTCGCCAGCGCCGGCCAGATCAGCATGCTCAGGTTGTGCCAGGGATCGACCCAGATCGGCACGTAGGTGATGGGCGGCATCCAAGGCGAGCCGAACCATGCCTTGGAGGTGATCAGGATTCCCAGGATGATCATGATGCCGAGCCAGAAGGACGGCACGGCGACGCCGGCGATGGAGAAGGCGCGGACCACATAGTCGACCCAGGTATTCTGCTTCACGGCCGAGATGGTGCCGAGCGGGATGGCGATCAGCACCGCCGTGATCGTCGCCATGATGGCGACCTGCAGCGAGAGCTGGAAGCGCAGGCCGATCTCCTCGATGATCTCCCGGCCCGTCCACATGGACTTGCCGAGGTCGAACACGGCGAGGCCCTTGATGAACGCGAGGAACTGCACCCACATCGGCTGGTCGGTGCCGATCTCGGCGCGGCAGTTGGCGAGCACCTGGGGGTCCATGCCGCCGCCGGTGGCCAGCCTCAGCACGCAGATGTCGCCGGGGATGAGGCGCATCAGGCAGAAGACGAGCACGGCCGCCCCGAACACCGTCGGGATCATCAGCAGCACGCGCTTGGTGATGTAGCCATACATGTTGGTGTCTCGAGGCCCGATGCTTTCCCGGCCGGTCCCGCAAGCGAGGCCGGCCGGGAATGTGCAGCAATCCCGGGCGAGCCTACTTGTCGAGCCAGACGACCGAGAGGTCCTGGTTCAGGTAGTGGCTCGGGGTGATCTTCCAGCCCTTCAAGTAGGACCGGTGCGGGATGATGCGGTACCACCACAGCGTGATCAGGTTGTGGGCTTCCTCGTCGAGGACGCGCTTCTCGTAGGCCCGCATGACCTTGCGCTGCTCGGCCTCGTCGCCAGTTTGGTTCATGGCGTTGTAGAGCTTGACGAGCTCGGGATCCTCGAACTTGCCGTACTGGTCGCCGGCTGTCGGCAGGAACTTCGAGGTGTCACCCAGCGGATTGACGACGGCCTGGCAGTTGAAGTCCATCGTCACCTCGAAATTGCCGGCGTCCAGCGAGGCATAGAAGGGTCCGGTTGCCTCGACCTTCTGCTCGACGGTGATGCCGACCTGCTTCCACTGGTCGATCAGCCAGGTGCCCACGATGGTGTAGGGCTGGTCGACGCCGCGGTTGAGAAGGGTGAACTTGAGGTTGGAAGCGCCGGCCTCCTGCAGCAGCTTCTTGGCCTCTGCGCGCGACTTGTTGAGGTCGGGCCAGTAGCCGGCCAGCTTCTCGAGCTCTTCCTTCTTTGCCGCCAGCGGATGGCCCGGGAAGACCACGCCGCCGACCGTCTTGACGATGGCGATCTTGGAGAGGTTCTTCGAGCCGCCCCAGCGGTCGACGGCCAGCGACAGGGCTCTGCGCACGCGCTTGTCGTCGAAAGGCTTCTTCTTGTGGTTGGGCGTGACGAGCAGCACGCAGTTCCAGTCGCTCTCCTGCACCGTGATGTCCTTGCCGAGAGCGGCCACGAGGTCGTCGCGAGCCTTCGGCGGGAAGCCGCGGAACTCGATGGCTGCCTGGTCGCCGCGGATGGCCTGCACGCGCAGGGTCTGGGTCTTGGCGAAAATGGCCTCGAAGCCGTCGAGGTAAGGCAGGCCCTTGTGATAGTAGTCGGGATTGCGCTTGCCCTTGATGACCGCACCGGCTTGGCGCGACTCGAACACGAACGGGCCCGAGCCCATCACGTTCTTCTCGTACCAATGCTGATCGGCATCGAGCTTGGCCTTCGAGTAGATGAAGTTGAAGGGGTTGGCGAGCGCGGGGACGAATGCGCCAGAGGGATATTTCAGCTTGAACACCACCGTCTCGTCGTCCGGCGCGGTGACGCTCTCGACCATGCTGAACCAGGCGTGACGCGCGCTGGAGACGCCCTGCGGCGGGTTGATGATGCGCGAGAAGGAGGCGAGCACGTCCTTGGCGCTGAGCGGGGTGCCGTCGTGGAATTTGACGCCCTTGCGGATCTTGAAGGTATAGGTCTTGCCGCCGTCGGTCGGCTTGGGCATCTCGGTGCACAGGTCGCACACGAACTCGTTCTTGGCCGGGTCGGTTGGCGGGACGCGGATCAGCACGCTATAGAACGGTGCGATCGGATGTATCAAAGCAAACGTCGTTTCCTTGTGGCCGTCGAAGCTCGGCGGCTCCGCCGGCACGACGAATTTGAGGATGCCTCCCGACTTGGGGGTCTCGGCTTGCGTGGGAATCGACCATGCCGACAACGCGGCAGCTCCCGCCAGCAGCGGCAGCACTGTTTTCCAGCTGGTAAGCTTCATCACTGTTCCTCCCTAAGTGTCGGTTGCCCGCAACGCCAGGCTCAGGCGCAGAATGTGCCAATTCGGGCACGTTTTCAAATGCCCATTTCGGATGAAGGTGAGCAAATTGTGCCTCCGCGCGGTAATCTTGCGGTGGGGCGCGGCCCAACCGGCGCGCAAGTGCAACGACCAGGCAGAGGATCGAGGACATGCAGCAGGGCAAGAAGCTGAGAAAGGCTTTGGCGGGAAAGGGCTTGGTGACGGCACCCGGCGTGTACGACATGATCTCGGCAAAGATCGCCGATGGCCTGGGCTTCGGCGCGCTCTACATGACGGGCTACGGCGTGTCGGCCTCGTTGGGGCTGCCCGATGCGGGCCTCGTCAGCTATACGGAGATGGTCGAGCGCGTGGCCCAGATCTGCCAGGGCACGCAGACGCCTCTCGTTTGCGACGCCGATACGGGTTTTGGTGGTCTCCTCAACGTGGAGCGCACCGTCAAGGGATACGAGCGGGCGGGCGCCGCGGCGATCCAGATCGAGGACCAGGTCTTCCCCAAGAAGTGCGGGCACACGCCGGGCCGGCGGGTGGTGCCTCTCGAGCAGATGGTGCGCAAGATCGAGGTCGCCGCCGCCAGCCGGTCCTCGTCCGATTTCCTGATCGTGGCCCGCACCGACGCGCGCACCAACCACGGCCTCGACGAGGCGCTCCGGCGCGGGGAGGCCTTCGCCAAGGCCGGCGCCGACGTCCTCTTCATCGAGAGCCCCGAGAGCGAGGCGGAGATGGCCAAGATCGGCCGCAGCTTCGATATGCCGCTGCTGGCCAACATGGCCGACGGCGGCCGCACGCCGATCTTGCCCAGAAGGCGGCTCGAGGAGCTCGGCTACAAGCTCGCGATCTTCCCCGGCACCGGCTTCCTCGCCGTCGCCAAGGCGCTCGAGCGGGTCTACGGCGTGCTCAAGGACAAGGGCTCGAGCGACACGCTCAAGGACGACCTCTATGCCTTCGACAAGTTCTGCCGTCTCGTCGGCTTCGAGCACGTGTGGGAGTTCGACAAGCTCTGGCCGGAAGGGTGAGCTGTATGCCCCCTCTCCCCATTCTTCTTCAGAATGGGGAGAGGGTCGGGGTGAGGGGCAGACGCTTGCTCCGACGCTTGTTGCCGCCCCTCACCCTAACCCTCTCCCCACTGAAAAGCGGGGAGAGGGGACTGTCGCTCACCCCTTGCGCAGCTTGGCCCGCGGCAAACCCGGCACGGTGGCGTTGTGCTGGCCGAGCTTGGGGGCGCGCGAGCGGATCTTGGGGCGCACCCCGTCGATGGAGAGCGGCAGCGCCATCAGCTCGAGGTCGATCTCCGGCACCGGCTGGATCATGCCGAGTGCCGCGGTCTGTGGGTGCGCCTTCATGTGGGTGATGTCGTTGATGGGCGCACACGGCACGCCGGCTTTCTGCAGGCGCTCGACCCACACGTGGCGCGGCTGGCGCCGCATGATGTCGGTGACGGCGGCGATGAGCCCGTCCTTGTTGGCGAAGCGGTCGGCGTTGGTCTTGTAGCGCGGGTCTGCTGCCCACTCGGGATGGCCCATCGCGGCCGAGAATTTTGCCCACAGCCGATCGTTGGCGGCGGCGACGATCACCTGCCCGTCGGCACAATCGACGGCCTGGAACAGCACGACGGCGAGGCTGCCGCTCGGGTGCCGCTCGGGCAGCGTGCCGCTTGCCTGGAAGCGCGCAAAGTGCACGGTGAGCAGGCCGAGCGCCGTCTCGTAGAGCGAAGCGTCGACCACACAGCCCTTGCCCGTCTTCTCGCGCTGGTAGAGGCCGGCGATGCAGCCGAGCGCCGCCCACACCGCGCTGCCGAGGTCGAGCACGGAGGTGCCGATGCGCACGCCGGGCCGATCGGGATAGCCGTTGACCGAGAACAGGCCGGAGAACGCCTGCACCATCGGCTCGTAGCCGCCGTTCTTCTGCATGGGGCCCGTGGGGCCGAAGGCCGACAGCGAGCAGTAGACGAGGCGCGGGTTGCGCGTCCTCAGAGCCTTGGCTCCGAGCCCCAGCTCGTCGAGCACGCCGGGCCGCAGGTTGTGCACGAGCACGTCGCAGCCCTCGACGTACTTTTCGAGCCAGGCGATGTGCTCGGCGTCCTTGAGGTCGAGGGTGACGGCCTCCTTGTTGACGTTGAGGGCGTGGAAGGTGGCCGAGGTGTCCTGCCAGAACGGCGGCCCCCAGGCGCGCGCGTCGTCGCCGCCTTCGGGGCGCTCAATCTTCAAGACCTCGGCACCGAGCATGGCCAGGATGTAGCCGGCGTAAGGTCCGGCGATATTGTTGGCGAGCTCGACGACCCTGACACCCTGCAATGGCAGCATCTGGTGGTCCTCTAGTGTTCTATCACCGGGAGCTTTCGAGTCCCGGCTGTAGGCGGCTTGTGCCGAGGCTCAGGGTATGCACCCATCGCCATTGCGTGCAAGCGGCGCGATCGGCAGGCCGGGATGGAGATCAGCTGACCGCGGGTGCGGGTTGCAGCTAGGCTCCGATCGCACGGGCGGCGGGTGAGGTGAACTAGGTGTCTCGGTTGCCAACTCTGGTGGCGCTTGTGGGGTGCTTGGCCGTCGCCGGCTGCACCAACGACCCCTATCCCGAGGCCGACCGCGACCAGAAGGTGCTCTATTCCTCCTTCAACGAGGCGCCCAAGACCCTCGACCCGGCGGTCGCCTACACGACTGCCGAGCACGTCATCACCGGCAACGTCTTCGACACGCTGCTCGAATACCACTACCTCGAGCGTCCCTACCGCCTGATCCCAGGACTTGCGGAAGCGGTGCCCGAGCCGCAGCAGCTTGCCGACGGGCGCCAGGTCTACCGCTTCCGCCTCCGCCCGAGCGTGCTCTTCCACGAGGACCCCTGCTTCGCGCTTGGCGGCGCCGGGCGGACGACGCGGGAGGTGACGGCCGCCGATCTCGCCTTTGCGCTCGAGCGCGTCGCCGACCCGGCCGTCAACAGCCCGGTCATCAGCAGCTTCGCCCAGGTCCAGGGCTTCGCCGAGTTCGGCAAGCGCCTCGTCGAGCTGCGCAAGGGTGCGCAGTTCGCGGCGCTGCCCGCGCACGAGCAATACAAGCGCGCGGGCGGCATCCCCGGCGTGGCGGTGCGCGGGGAGCGCGATCTCGAGATCATCCTGGCCGAGCCCAACGCGCAGATCCTCTACTGGTTCGCCATGCCCTTCACCACGCCGATTGCCTGGGAGGCGGTCGCCTACTACGACGGTCGCGAGGGGCGCGAGCATTTCGCCGACCATGCCGTTGGCACCGGGCCTTACCGCCTCGCGCTCTACGAGAAGCAGTTCCGCTTCACGCTCGAGCGCAACAAGGCCTGGTATGGCGGGGCGCAGGTCAATCGCGACGCGCCGGGCGCCGTCTTCCCCAAGATGATCCCGCCCGAGGATATCGAGGAGGGCCAGATCGATCCTTCCTATGCGGGTCGACGGCTGCCCTTCGTCGATCGCGTAGTGTTCTACCGCGAGCGCGAGGGCATTCCGCGCTTCAACAAGTTCCTGCAGGGCTACTATGACGACGGCGGCATCATCAAGGAGAGCTTCGATGCGGTGATCCAGGGCGATCGCCTTTCGCCGGCCATGGCGGCCCGCGGCATGCGCCTCGACAAGACGGTGGAGCCCAGCATCCGCTACATCGGCTTCAACATGGAGGATCCGGTCGTGGGAGCCCCTGCGGGCGACAAGGGGCGCAAGCTGCGCCAGGCGATGAGCCTGGCCGTCGACACCAAGCAGTATCTCGAGCTCTTCCTCAACGGTCGCGGCGTGCCGGCGCAGACGCCGCTGCCGCCGGGCATCTTCGGCTACGATGCCGCCTACAAGAACCCATTCCGCCAGTTCAGCGTCGCCCGTGCGCGCGAGGTGCTGGCCGAGGCCGGCTACAAGAACGGCATCGATCCCGCCACCGGCGGGCGCCTGAGGCTCAGCTTCGACACCTCGGCGACCACGGCGGCGGCAAGCCTGCAGTTCGAGTTCCTCGCCAATGCCTGGCGTCAGATCGGCCTCGACGTGGAGGTCGTTGCCACCACCTACAACCAGTTCCAGGACAAGATCCGCCGCGGCGCCTACCAGATCTTCATCTGGGGTTGGCTCGCCGATTTCCCGGACCCCGAGAACTTCCTGTTCCTGCTTACCTGCGACAACGCGCGCTCAAAGAGCGGTGGGCCCAACACCGCGGGCTTCTGCAACCCCGAGTTCGACAAGCTCTACCGCGAGATGAAGGACGTGCCGAGCAATGCGCAGGAGATTGGCTCTCATCCGCCGCATGCTCGCGATCCTGGAGCGGCGAGCGCCCCTGGATCGAGCTCTACCACGAGGAAGACTTCGTGCTGAGCCACGCCTGGCTGGTCAACTCCAAGCCGATGGGCATCTCCTATCCCGCCTACAAGTACAAGGACGTGAAGCCGGAGCTGCGAGCGCGCCTGCAGGCCAAGTGGAACGCGCCGGTGCGCTGGCCGATCTACCTCGTGCTGGTCCTCGTGGTCGCCGTCACCGTGCCGGCGGTCAGGACCTACTATCGGGAGCGCCTCTAGATGGCTGCTTTTCTCCTCCGCCGCATCGGCTATGGCTTCCTCACGGTGCTGGGCGTGCTGTTCTTGCTGTTCGTGCTGTTCTTCGCGGTGACCGATCCCGACGACATCGCGCGCAAGGCCGTGGGCGAGCGGGCGCGGCCGGAGGTCTATGCGCAGTGGAAGAAGAACCACGGCTACGACAAGCCGCTGTTCCTCAACCGCACCTTTGGCGGCTCCGAGCTCCGCCGCTACACCGACACGCTGCTCGCCGAGCACTTCCGCCGCATGCTCACCTTCGATTTCGGCCGCAGCGACGCCGACGACTCCGCCATCTCGCGGCGCCTGCGCGAAGGGGCGGGGCCGAGCCTCAGCCTGACCGTGCCGCTGTTCGTGCTGGGGCTCGTGGCGGGCATCGGGCTTGCCCTGTTCGTTGCCTTCTTCCGCGAGACCTACATCGACCGTGCCGCGCTGGTGCTGTGCATGCTGACCATGAGCGTGGCGAGCCTCCTCTACATCATCGCCGGCCAGTACCTCGTGGGCATGCTGCTCAAGTGGTTTCCGATCTCGGGCTTCGATCCCGATCCCGGCCGTGATCGCCCGCTTCGTCGCGCTCCCGGTTCTGGTCGGCGTGGTGAGCGGCATCGGCTCGGACGTGCGCTTCTTCCGCACCATCTTCATCGAGGAGATGAACCGCGACTACGTGCGCACGGCCCGCGCCAAGGGCTGCGGCGATGCGCGCGTCATGGTGGCCCACGTGCTGCGCAACGCGCTGATCCCGATCCTGACCAACGTGGTGCTGGCGATCCCGTTCCTGTTCACGGGCGCGCTGCTGCTCGAGTCCTTCTTCGGCATCCCGGGGCTTGGCGCGCTGACCGTCGAGGCGATCCAGGGCAACGATTTCTCGACGCTCAGGACCATGGTGTTCCTGGGCGCGCTCCTCTTCATCGTCGGCCAGATCCTCACCGACATCAGCTACGCCATCGCCGATCCCAGGGTGAGGCTGGGCTAAGGACATGGCTGAATGACACTTGGACGTTGTCATCCCGGCGCTTGTCGCCGGGATCCAATTTTCAGCTTGCTCCGCCCTCGCGGGTCGCTGGATCCCGGGCACGAGGCCTCGGGATGACCAGAACGCTAGGAGCGCGCGCGTGCACTGGATCTCCAACATCGTGGTTCTGCTGCTGATCGTGGGGGCGGTGCGGGTCGCCGGCTACGCCGCGGGCGACCGCTATTGGCGCGAGAACGCGATCCAGCTGTGGCGGCGGCGGCGCCTGGCGATCGTCGTCATCGCGGTCTACGTGCTGCATCGCCGTGCTCGACTCGATTGCCTGGGTCGATCCCGCGAGCGAGGCCAACGCGCTCACCTCCGGCAAGCCCCGCACCATCATCGACCGCATGTTCCAGCCGGAGACTTTCAGTGAGGCGAGCTATTCGGCGCCGCTGGCGCGCGTCGCCTTCTACGGCGGCCAGCCGCTGGCCCATCCCGGCGCGCATCTGCTCGGCACCGATCTGCTCGGCCGCGACGTGGTCTACCGCACGCTCAAGGGCGCGCGCGTGGCCCTGCTGATCGGCGGGCTGACGAGCCTCGTGGTGATCCCGATCTCGCTGCTGTTCGGGGTGTCGGCGGGCTACTGGGGAGGGCGCGTCGACGATGCGGTGTTCTTCGCCATGACGGTGCTGGCCTCGGTGCCGTCGCTGCTGCTGCTGATCGCGCTCATCATGGTGCTGGGCAAGGGCACGGTGCAGGTGTGCGTGGCGCTCGGCGTGACGGGCTGGGTGCACTTCTGCCGCATCACCCGCGGCGAGACCTTCAAGCTGCGCGAGGCCGACTTCGTGGCGGCCGCGCGCGCGCTCGGCGTCTCCGACATCGGCATCATCCGCCGCCACATCCTCCCCAACATCGCCCACCTCGTCATCATCACCTTCGCGCTGACGTTCACGGGGCTGGTGCTGTCGGAGACGATCCTCTCCTATCTCGGCATCGGGCTCGACGGCAGCTGGGGGCAGATGATCGACCAGGCGAGGAACGAGCTCTCGCGCACGCCCGTCATCTGGTGGAACCTGGCAGGCGCCTCCATCGCCCTCTTCACGCTGGTGCTGGCCGTCAACATCATCGCCGACGCCATGCGCGACATCATCGATCCGCGCACGCGCAGGGAGGAGCGATGAGCGCGCCACTGCTGGCGGTGGAGGGCCTCAGCATCTCCTTTCCCGGCGGCGCGCGAGCGCGTGAGGGTCGTCGACCGCGTGGGGATCTCCATCGCCGCCGGCGAGACGCTGGCGCTGGTCGGCGAGTTCGGGCAGCGGCAAGTCGATGACGGCGCTCGCCATCATGCGCCTGGTGCCGCGGCCGGGTCGCATCGAGCCCGGCGCCCGCATCGCCTTCGAGGGCCGCGATCTGCTCTCGCTGCCCGTGCCGGAGATGCGCGCGGTGCGCGGGGCGCGCATCGGCATGATCTTCCAGGAGCCGATGACCAGCCTCAATCCCGTGACCACGGTCGGCGACCAGGTCATGGAGGCGATCGAGCTGCACGCCAGGCTTCCGCGCGGAAAGGCGCGCGAGCGCGTGATCGAGCTTTTCGGCCTCGTCGGCATCCCCGATCCCGCGAGCCGCTTTGCGGCCTATCCCGCACCAGCTCTCCGGCGGCCTCAAGCAGCGCGTGATGATCGCCATGGCTATGGCGCTGCGGCCGAAGCTCCTGATCGCCGACGAGCCGACCACGGCGCTCGATGCCACCATCCGCGCGCAGATGCTGGAATTGCTGCGCGACCTCGCCGCCAAGACCGGCACCGCGGTGCTGCTCATCACGCACGATTTCGGCGTGGTCAACGAGGTGGCCGACCGCGTCGCGGTCATGTATGCGGGCCAGATCGTGGAGGAGGGCACGCGCACCGAGCTGCTGGGCGCGCCGCGCCACCCCTACACGCAGGGCCTCCTGCGCTCGATCCCCAAACCGGAGGCGCGCGGGCACAGGCTCGAGGAGATCAAGGGCACCGTGCCGCGGCCGGGGCACTGGCCGGGCGGCTGCCGCTTCCATCCGCGCTGCCCCTCGGCGTTTGCGCCCTGCCCGATCGAGGAGCCGGTCGCGCACGGCGGTGTCGCCGACCCAGGCCGCGGCCTGCCACCTGGTGGCGCGGGAGGTGTTGCCGTGACCGTGCTCAGCGCCGACGCCCTGCTCGAGGTGCGCGACCTCAAGCACCTGGTTCCCGATCCGCACCGGCGTGCTCAGGCGCGTCAGCGGCCACGTGCGCGCCGTCGACGGTGTGGACCTCACCATCTTTCCCGGCGAGACGCTGGCGCTGGTTGGCGAGTCCGGCTGCGGCAAGACCACGGTCGGGCGCACCATCCTGCGCCTCGTCGAGGCGACCGGCGGCAACGTCTGGTTTCGCGGCCAGAACCTGACCGGCCTCTCGCTGGAGGCGTTCCATCCCTACCGGCGCCAGATCCAGGTCGTCATGCAGGACCCCGGCTCCGCCCTCGACCCGCGCCACACCGTGCGCGACTGCATCGCGGAGGGCATGGACGCTTTCGCCATCGGCGCGGACTACGAGGAGCGCACCAAGCGCGTGGCCGAGCTCATGCGCAAGGTCAGCCTCGACCCCGAGACCATGTGGCGCTACCCGCACGAGTTCTCCGGCGGTCAGCGCCAGCGCATCTGCATCGCCCGCGCGCTGGCCCTCGATCCGGCCCTGCTCATCTGCGACGAGGCCACCTCCGCCCTCGACGTGTCGATCCAGGCGCAGATCCTGAACCTGCTCGCCGACCTGCAGGCCGAGCGCCGGCTCACCTATCTTTTCATCACGCACGACCTCGGCACGGTGCGCTACTTCGCCACCCGCGTGGCCGTCATGTATCTGGGCCGCATCGTCGAGACCGGACCCACCGAGCGCATCTTCACCGCCCCGCGCCATCCCTACACCAAGGCGCTGCTGGCCTCGATCCCCTCGCTCGATCCCGCCCGCCGCAGCACCAAGCCGGTGGCGCTCGGCGACGTTCCCTCGCCCGAGCGTCCGCCACCAGGCTGCCACTACCACCCGCGATGCTCGGTCAGGCTCGAGAGCTGCGCCAGCGTCGATCCGCCGGTCATCTCCTTCGCCGACGGCATCTGCCGGTGCGTGCTTGCCGGCGAGGACCGGGAGAGAGAAATCGATGCTGCATAGTCGTCGCGCTGAGGGGCATTCACGCAAGACCGCACACGTCCGAGGGACGTGGATGGCCGCCTGCGCGGGCGTGACGCTTGCGGGTGTGCTCGCGTTGGGCGTGCTCCCGCAGCACCTGCGGGCGGCGGATGCGCCACCGCCGCCGATTGCCGAGCGCAGGCCGGTCACCACCTTCCACCACGGCGTCGCCATCACCGACGACTATGGTTGGCTGCGCACGGAGAAGCTCGAGCAGGTGCTGCAGAACCCCGAGACGTTGGAGGCCCCGATCCGCAAGTATCTGGAGGCCGAGAACCGCTATGCGCATGCCGTGCTCGCCGCCAATCGCACCCTCGAGCGCACTCTGCTCGCCGAGATGAAGTCGCGGGTGAGCCCGCGCGATGCGTCCGTGCCGCAGCCGTGGGGGCCGTGGGAATACTACATGCGCTATGCCGAGGGCTCGCAGCGGCGGCTGCATTGTCGGCGGCCGCGCGGCGGGGGACCTGAGCAGGTCATGCTCGACGAGAACGCGCTGGCCCGAGGTCGCCGCGCCTTCTCGGTCACCGATACCGCCGTGAGCCTCGATCACAAGCTCCTGGCCTATGCGGTCGACGCCGACGGCTCGGAGCGCAACACCCTCAAGGTGCGGGAGATCGCCACGGGACGCGACCTCCCCGACGCCATCCACGAGGTGCGCGGCGGGGCCGTGTGGTCGGCGGATTCGCAGTGGCTGTTCTACGTGGGACGAGACCCTTCCAAGTGGGGGCAGAAGGTGTTCCGCCACCGGCTCGGCACGCCCGTCAGCGAGGACGAGCTCGTCTACGAGGAGGTCGAGGAGGGCTTCTCCGTCTCGCTGCGGTCCACGCTCTCGGACCGCTTCCTGGTGATCGAGGCCGGCGACTTCTCCACCACCGATATCAAGCTCGTCGAGCTTGCTCATCCGACCATGCGGCCGCGCTCGATCCTCAAGCGCGTGCCGGGCGACAAGTATTTCATCAGCGATCTTGGCGATCGGCTGATCGTCATGACCAATGCCGGCGGCGCCACCGACTGGAAGCTGGTCGAGAAGCCGCTGTCGGCGCCGGCCGATGCCCCGTTCACCGAGATCGTGCCCCACGTCCCGGGCCGCGTCATCGAGGATTTCGCCGTCTTCCGCGACCATCTGGTGTGGCTCGAGCGCGACCGCGAGCGGGGCCGCCAGCAGATCCGCGTCCGCCGCTGGTCCGACGGCGCCGAGCACGCCATCACCTTCGGCGAGGAGCCGAGCAAGGTGGAGCTGGTGGTCGGGCTCGAGCAGAACACGCGGACGCTGCGCTACACCTACCAGTCGATGGCCCAGCCGCTGCAGGTGTTCGACTATGACCTCGACACGAGAGTGCGCACGCTGCGCCGGGTGCAGGAGGTCCCGAGCGGCTATGATCCCGCCCGCTACGTCACGCGCCGTATCGAAGCGCCCGCGCGCGACGGCGCGAGCATTCCCGCCACCATCCTCTATCGCAGGGATACGCCGCTCGACGGCTCGGCGCCGGTCTGGCTCTATGCCTACGGCGCCTACGGCGACACCGAGTATCCCGACTTCGGCACCGAACGGCTGTCGCTGGTCGACCGCGGCTTCATCGACGTCATCGCCCACGTGCGCGGCGGCGGCGAGAAGGGGGAGCCCTGGCACGAGGCGGGACGGCTCGGCAACAAGACCACGTCGTTCACCGACTTCATCGCCGTTGCCGAGCACCTGATCCGGCTCGAAGATGACGCGGCCGGGCCGCATCGTGGCCTCGGGCGCCTCGGCCGGCGGCACGCTCGTCGCCGCAGTCGCCAACATGCGGCCCGAGCTGTTCGGCGGCATCTACGCCGAGGTGCCGTTCGTGGACGTGCTCAACACGCTGCTCGACCGCACGCTCCCCCTGACCGAATCGAGCTTCTCGGAATTCGGCAATCCAATCGACAGCAAGGCGGACTTCTTCTACCTCAAGGCCTATTCGCCCTACGACAATGTGCGCGCCCAGGCCTATCCGCCGATGCTCGTCTATCAAAGCCTCAACAACTCGCGCGTGCCCTATTGGGAGGCCACCAAGTGGGTGGCCAAGCTGCGCCACCTCAAGACCGACAGGAACCCCATCATCTTGCTGGTCAACACGCAGGGCGGCCACGGCGGCGGCTCGGGCCGCTTCGATACGTTGGAGGAGTTTGCCCGCGCCTACGCCTTCGGCCTCAGCGTGATGCAGCGCTGAGCCTCACCACATAGGCCCGCCCATGCCCACCATCGGCAGCACGATGCTGTCGGCCTCCTTCTTCTGCTCGTCGGAGAGCACGGCATAGAGAGCCTTCAGGCTGCCCTTGATCTGCTTGATCTCCTCGATGCGGGCGCTCATGAACTGCTCCTGTGCATCCAGGCGCTCCAGCAGCGTCTTGGCCTGCGCCTCCCTGAACACCGTCCGCATGTGCTCGTTGCGCTGCTTGGCGGCGGTGCGGATCGCAGCCGACAGATCGTTCCAGGCCGGGGTCTGCGCCTCGGTGATCTTGAGCTCGGCCTTGATGAAGGCGAGCCGGCCGTCGACGCGGTCGACCATGCCTTCGGGGCCGCCCCACGGCCCGCGGCCCCCCGGCTATGCCGAGCCCAGCCCATCATGCCCGGGCCCCAACCCATCATCTCGCCACCCCACATGCCCCAGCCGCGCTCGCCGGGCGCCCGCCCGGGGCCGCCCTGCGCGATCGCCGCTCCGGAGATGGCAAGGGCTGCCACTGCCGCCATCGCCAGTTTCGTCAAGCGCTTGCGCTTCAACATGGTCACCACCTCGACACGCTGAGTTTGCTTCTGGTCGTTCGGGCGTCACGCGGCCGGAGGGCTTTGCTCGCTCGAAGGTTGGACGCAGCTGAGCACCGTGCAGCGGCGCCGTCCTTGACGTCGATCAAGCCGGCGAATGGCCCGGCGGGGGACTACGGCCGGGCTGCGAGCGCGGCCAGCAGGCCGCTGGGTGTGAAGGGCTTCTCGAGGAAGCCGACGGGATTGGCAGCGGCGGCTCTCGCCCGTGCGGCCGCATCCAAATTCGCCGATATGAAGAGAGAGCGGACCTTGAAGCGCTGCCAGATCTCGGTGGCCGCCTCGATCCCATCGCCCTCGCCGACCAGGCGGACGTCCATGAGCACCAGATCGGGCTGCTCGCGCTCGACCGCCCTGACCGCTTCGACCGCGGAATCGGCGGTGCCGACGACTGCGTGCCCCGCGGCCATCAGATGGTTCATCAGGTCGAAACGAATGAAGACATCGTCCTCTACAATGACGATGCGCTGGTTTGCCATCCCGTGGACCGTCTTTTTCTTTGGGCTCCCTACCGCGACACTGAACTTTCGCCTAGCGCGAGGCGGCAAGACAGCGGCGCCGACGGACTTCCCCCGACCTATCGCAAACCATCGACATGCGTGCTGCGGCCATGTGCCGCCGTACGTCGTGAAAATCAGCGAGCGGCCACTATCGGGAAAAGCGCATCTCTAGCCTCCTTGGACGTGCAATCGCCCCAAAACGTGCGGCCCCATGGCGAGGAGGCGATCCCTAGCAGCAACTCCCAGCGGGCAGTTTCGTTCCGTCGCGTCGCCTCCGGCCCGCCTGTGGAAAACTCCGCAGCGAGACGGGCTTTCCCCAAGGCCCGACTCATGGCGCCGACGCCTGCTGCCGCTGTAGGTGGTTTATGCGGGCAGTGTGGTACTGCTGCATCCACGTCTCGAGGGCAGCGACCTCCTCGACGGAGAGCCGCAGGCCGAGCTTGGAGCGGCGCCAGATCACGTCCTCGGCCGCGCAGGCCCACTCCTCCTCGATGAGGTAGCGCACTTCGGCCTCGGTGAGGCCCGCGCCGAAGCTTTGGCCCAGGTCCGCGGCGGTGTTGGCACTGCCCAGCACGCGCGCAGCGCGCACCCCGTAGGCGCGCACGAGACGAGCGGCATCGGGCGGGCTCAGGAAGCGGTGGCGGCGCGCGAGGCGGATTGCGAGCGGCTCCAGCTCGCCGGGCTCGAACTCGCCGCCCGGCAAGGGGGTGAGGCCGGTCCAGCCCGCCGCTTGCCCTTGCCGGGCCGGCAAATGCGGGGCGAGCCGCTGCAATACCGTCTCGGCCAGGCGGCGGTAGGTGGTGATCTTGCCGCCGATGACGGAGAGGAGGGGGGCCGCGCCCGGCTTCTCGTCCAACTCCAGCACGTAGTCGCGCGAGGCGGCCTTGGCTTCCCCCGCGCCGTCGTCATAGAGGGGGCGCACGCCGGAGTAGGTCCACACCACGTCGCCCTGCTGCACGGCCCTGGCGAAGGCGGTGCTCGCCGCCTCGCACAGATAGGCGATCTCCTCCGGGGTGGCGGCCACTGCCGCGGGGTCGCCCTGATAGTCGCGGTCGGTGGTGCCGATCAGCGTGAAATCGCCCTCGTAGGGGATGGCGAACACCACGCGACCGTCGGGGTTCTGGAAGATGTAGGCGCGGTCGTGGTCGAAGAGCCTGGGCACGACGATGTGGGAGCCCTGTACCAGGCGCACGCGCCGGGAGGTGGGGCGCGCGCGGTCCGCGGCCAGCACTTCCTCGACCCATGGGCCGGCGGCATTGACCAGAGTACGAGCCGCCACGGTCTCCTGCTTGCCGGCGCCGGGCTGCGTCACGGCCAGCCGCCACAGCTCGCCGTCCCGCGCCGCCGAGAGGGCCCGCGTGCGCGTGCGGATCACCGCGCCGCGGTCGGCGGCGTCGCGGGCATTGAGGACGACGAGGCGGGCGTCGTCGACCCAGCAGTCCGAGTACTCGAAGCCGGTGGTGAAGAGGCCGGGGCGCAGCGGCGCGCCGGCGGCGTCGCTGGTTAGGTTCAGCACGCGCGTGCCCGGCAGCAGCTTGCGGCCGCCGAGGTGGTCGTAGAGGAAGAGGCCCGCGCGCAGCATCCAGGCGGGACGCAACCCCACCTGATAGGGCAGCACGAAGCGCATCGGCCGGACGATGTGGGGGGCGATGCGCCAGAGCACCTCGCGCTCGCTGAGCGCCTCGCGCACCAGGCGGAAATCGTACTGCTCGAGGTAGCGCAGGCCGCCGTGGATCAGCTTGGTCGAGCGCGAGGAGGTGCCCGACGCGAGGTCCCCCATCTCGCACAGGAACACGGAGAGGCCGCGTCCTGCGGCATCGCGGGCGATGCCGCAGCCGTTGATGCCGCCGCCGATGATGGCCAGATCGTAGACGTGCTGCATGGGGCGGCCCGCGGTGCGCTCTTCAGTTGCCCCGATCGGGAATGTCGATCTCGAAGGCGGCGCCCTTTTGGGTGTCGCGCAGGCGGATGGTGCCGCCGTGGGCCGTCACCAGCTCCTGCGCCACGGCGAGGCCGAGCCCGGTGCCGCCCTTGCGGGCCGAGCCCTGGAAGGGTTGGAACAAGTGGGCGCGCGCCTTCTCGGGCACGCCCGGCCCGTCGTCCGCCACCTCGATGGTGACGCGCCGGCCGGCGCGACGCGCCGACACGCGGATGTGGCCCTTGACGGGATCCTGCTGCTCGAGCGCCTGCAGGGCGTTGCGGGTGAGGTTGCTCAGCACGCGATAGAGCTGGTCGCGGTCGGCGTCGACGCGCAGGTCCTCGCCGATCTCGATGGTCCAGGCGACCGAGTCCTCGCGCGGCAGGCTCAGGCCGTCGCCGATCTCGTCGACGAGCGGGCGCAGCGGCAACAGCTCGCGCCGGGGCGGTGCCTCCTCGGCGCGGCCGAACTTGAGCGTGCTGTCGGCCAGCGTGATGGCGCGGCCGAGCGAGGCGATGAGCTTGGGGGCAAAGCGCTGCACCGCCGGATCGGGCAGGCTCGACAGCCGGTCGGAGATGAGCTGGGCGTTGGCGAGCATGTTGCGCAGGTCGTGGTTGATCTTGCTCACCGCGAGGCCGAGCGCCGCGAGCCGGCTCTTCTGCTGCAGGGTCTGGGTGAGCTCCTCCTGCATATGGGCAAGCTCGCGCTCGGCGGTGCCGATCTCGTCCTGCCGAGCGGAAGGCTCGATGATGCGGCTGGCATCCTCCGGGTTCTGGCTGAAGCGCAGCATGTTACGGGCGATGCGCATCATCGGCTGCACCAGCAGGCCGTTGAGGGCGAAGTAGACGAGCGCCGCGGTGATCATGGAGATGATCACCGACAGCCCCAGCACGTTGAGGCCGTAGCGGATCATGGCGGCCTTGAGCGGGGCCTCCGGCAGCACGACCTCGATGAAATCGCCGGCACCCATGCCGGGCTCGCCGATCACCCGGATCACGCGCCCCTCGTGCGCCACGAAGACGTTGAGCGCGTCCCAGATGAGGCTCAGCCGCAGTCCAAGCTCGTTCAATACTCCCCGCGCACGGGCGCTGGCGCGGAAGTCGTAGGTGGCGTCGATGGGCGTAGGCGCGTCGGGCGAGAGCACCAGCCGGCGCGCATTGTTGCGCTTGAGGGCGACGGCGCGCACCTGGGCCGTGCGCAGAAGCTCCATGCGCAGCTGGTCGGGCACGATGCCACCGGGGCCTGCGTCGGCGGCGAGCGCCGCGAGCTGCGCCGCAGTGAGGCGGTCGGTGAGCCAGGTGATGCGGAAGTTGGCCACCGACGGCACGAAGATCAGCACCTCGGCCAGCATCACGAAGGTGATGGTGAGCAGCAGCAGCTTGGCGGAGAGGCCGAGGCCGCGCCGCTCGGTCGTTGCCGTCAGCGGCGAGGGGATCGCCTTGACCCGCTGCCACAGCCTGCCCGACCATTCCAGGGCTTCACCGATGGTATCGCGCGGCACGCGCCCACCTCGTCTCTTCCAAGCCAAGCCGGCAGGCTCATCCGAGCTTGCTCAGCCAGCCCACCACCTTGCGCACGAGCGGGCTGGCGGCGGCCGTCGCATAATAGCCGTAGGCGACCCGCTTGTTGATCTCAGAATAGGTCGGATAGGGCGAGATCCATTGCGTCATAGCCTTGATGTTGAGGCCCTGCGTCACCGCCAGCGACCACATCTGGATCAGCTCGCCGGCATGCTCGCCCACGATGCTGGCGCCCAGGATCTTGCCCTTGGCGTCGGTCACGACCTTGATGAAACCTTCCGTCGCCCGCTCCGTCTGCGCCCGGTCGTTCTCGTGGTAGGGCCAGCGGAACACGCGCACGCGCCCGCTGCGCTTCTTGGCCGCGTCCTCGGTCAAGCCGATCTGGGCGAGCTCGGGATCGGTGAACGTCACCCAGGGGAGAATGTCGGGATTGACGGTGGCCGGCAGCCGGAACAGCGCCCTGCGTATGACGATGCCCGCGTGATAGTTGGCGACATGCGTGAACTGCGCCCCGCCCACGACGTCGCCGATGGCAAACACGCGCGAATTCGAGGTTACCAGGCCCTTGCTCACCTGGATGCCGCGCTTGTCGTACTTGATGCCGGCAGCCTCGAGGTTGAGACCGGCGACGTTGGGGCTGCGCCCCGCGGCGACCAGCAGGTTGCTGCCCTGCACGACGCCGGGCGAGCCATCCTCCGTGATGTGCACGTCGATCAGCCGCGCGCCGCCGGTGACGCGCTCCACGAGTGCTCCTTCGCGGATCTCGACCCCTTCCGCGCGCAGGCGCTTGAGCACCACCTCGGACAGCTCGGGGTCGTCCTTGCCCAGCGCCTTCATGGCCTCCAGCACGGTGACGCGGGCGCCGAGGCGCAAGTGGGCCTGCGCCAGCTCGAGGCCGATCGGGCCGCCGCCGATGATGATCAGGTGGTCGAGCTGGGAGCCGCTTTCGAAGATGGTCTCGTTGGTGAAGTAGGGGACGCCGTCGAGCCCGGGAATGGCCGGAACGGTGGGCGAGGAGCCGGTGGCGATGACGAAACGGCGCGCCTTGATGCGCTGGTCGCCGGCCTGCACGGTGTCGCGCGAGATGAATTGGGCGGCGGCGCGGATGACCTTGACGCCCAGCCCCGTGAAGCGCTCCGCCGAGTTGTTGGGCGCGATCGAGGCGATGACGCGGTGGACGTGGTCGTGCACGCCCTTGTAGCTGACGGTGGGATTGGTCGGCACGATGCCGAAGGGCGCGCACGTGCGCATCAGATGGGCCCGTCGTGCCGCCGCGATCAGCGCCTTGGAAGGCACGCACCCGTAGTTGAGGCAGTCGCCGCCCATCTTGTGCTTCTCGACGAGGGCGACCGAGACGCCGAGCTGGGCCGCGGCGGCAGCCACCGAAAGGCCACCCGAGCCCGCGCCGATGACGCAGAGGTCGACGCGCAGATCGCCGCCGGTGGCGGTCTCGATCGTCTCGTCCCGGACGGCGAGCGCGCTGTCCCTGCGCTCTCCGGCGCCGACCCGCATCAACCCCGCCGCGCCGTCATTTGGCTGCTGCATGCGTGCTTCTCCATATCTTCATTGCGACGGGGATCAGCGCAACCACGCCAAGCAGCACGAGCGCCAGCACCAGCTGCTTGGTGATGAGCGAGCGCGCATGGATGCTGAGCTCGCAGGCTGCCGCCCCGTTCCGCGCCACGCATTGGGCCTGTTCGGCCATCGCTGCGGCAATCACGCTGTCGAGGCCCGCACCCGCCGCCGCGAAGGCGAAAGTCGCGGGGATGATACCGAAAAATGTGGCGACAACGTAGGTTCTGAGCGGTACCCCGAGCATGGCCGCCGCGATGTTGACGAACCAGAAGGGGAAGGCGGGCACCAGGCGCAGGAACAGGAGATAGCTCAACGCATCCTGCCTGAACCCGTCGCGCAGCTTGCCGAGCCAGGGCGCGGCGCGCGAGCCAAGTGTCTCGCCAAGCGCGCTGCGGGCCACCAGGAAGAGGATGGTGGCCCCGGTCGTGGCCCCGACCACCGCCGCGGCGCCGCCCAGCACCCAGCCGAACATCAGCCCGCCCGCAACCGTCAGGACGAAGCCGCCCGGCACGGATAGCGCGGCCGCGCAAACATAGACCGCGGCATAGATCAGCACGGAGAGCGCCGGGTGCGCGTCCAGAATGTGGTGGAAGCGCGCGCGCAGCAGGACGATGTTCTCGAGTGTCACCTCGCGATGCCAACCCGTACCGAACACGAGGATCATGGCGGCAACGACCACGAGGATCGGTCCGAAGCGCTTGAGCTTTCCTGCCAGCGTGCGCCGCGCGGCTGGCGCATGCATGGCAGGGGGGGCTGCGCCATGGTCGCCGCGCCAGCCCGACGATACCGGGCACGATGGCTCCTTGTCATCCATTCAGGGTCGCGGCTCGGGCCATTCTGGGTTAGCGGTCCATCGTGAGCGGGGCAGGGTGAGCGAGCCAGGTCGAGCGGCTCGAAGGACTGAATCCACCCGGCACAATAGGCGTTGGCAGCGGTATTTTCTGCGCCTGTCAAGCATACGTGAGAGAAAGCGAAAAGAATTGATGGTCTTGCGCTGCAAGAATGCTGATCTGGCTTGGATTGACTTGAGCTGGCCTCCAATCCTATAAGCGCGGCAACCTACGATCGGCGCCGGGTGCGACCGCGCGCGCCGGCCGGCTGAGCCCACAGGCGCCTCGGCGGCAGACAATAGCCATTCCCGCGCAAGGGCTTGCCAGAGAGTTTGCAGGAGACGGAGACCCCAAGTGAAACGGACTTATCAGCCGAGCAAGCTCGTGCGCAAGCGCCGGCATGGGTTCCGCAAGCGCATGGCCACCACCGGAGGCCGCAGGGTGGTGGCCCGGCGACGGGCGAAGGGCCGCAAGCGCCTGTCGGCGTGACGGCCTGGCAGCGGCGATGGTGGCCATGGCCGGAACTCGGGCGAAAGCAGCGAAGGTCACGACGCCAGGCCTGACGACTTTGAAACGACGCGCCGAGTTCCTGCGCGTACGCAAGGGCGCGCGGTGGGCCACCTCCGCCTTCGTGCTGGAGGCCAAGCGGCGCACCGGCGAGCGCGAGATGGATCGGGAGGGTGAAGCGCAGGCCCGCTTCGGCTTCACGGTCACGCGCCAAGTCGGCAAGGCCGTGGAGCGCAATCGCATCCGGCGGCGCCTCAAGGCGGCGATACGAGAGGTCGGCGCCGAGCATGCCAGAGTCGAGTTCGACTACGTCTTGATCGCGCGCCGGCCGGCGCTGACCTCGGAGTTCGGCGTCCTACGCTCCGATCTCGTCAAGGCATTCGAGCGCGTACACCGGGTTCCCGCGAAGGCACGGTAAGGCCGAGGCGCACAGGCAGGAAACGTCGAGAGGCTCATGTTCCCAGACAAGGACAGTCAGAAGAACCTGCTCGTCGCCATCGTGCTGTCGGTGGCCGTGCTGCTGGGCTGGCAGATGTTCTATGCCGGCCCGAAGCTGAAGGAGGAGCAGGAGCGCCGGCAGCGCATCCAGCAGGAGCAGGCGCAGCCGAAGGCAGAGCCCGGTGTGCCCAAGACGGGGCCGGCAGCGGTGCCCGGCGCCGCGCCTCAGTCGCAGCAGGGTGCGGCGCCGACGGGCACTCCGGTGGTGGCGGAAACAACGCGCGAGGACTCCGCTCAAGGCCAGCGCGCGCGTCCCCATCGACACGCCGAGCCTGCAGGGGTCGATCGCCCTCAAGGGCGGCCGCATCGACGACCTCGTGCTCACCAAGTATCGCGAGACCGTCGACCCCAGCAGTCCCAATGTGGTGCTGTTCTCGCCCTCGGGCGCGCCCCATCCCTACTACGCCGAGTACGGCTGGGTGTCGGGCGACGGTGCCAAGCCGCCGCTGCCGGACGGCGAGACGGAGTGGAAGCTCGCGCAGGGCAGCGTGCTGACGCCGGCTTCGCCCGTGATCGCTCTCCTGGGACAACGGCCAGGGCCTCACCTTCCGGCGCAAGATCGCTGTCGACGACGACTACATGCTGACGATCACGGACGAGGTCGAGAACAAGGGAGCAGCGAGCGTGGCGTTGCGCCGGTACGCCCTCATCTCGCGCCACGGACTGCCCAAGACGCTGGGCTACTATATCCTGCACGAGGGGCCGATCGGGGTGCTGGGCAAGGCCGGGCTGCAGGAGCCGAACTACACGGACCTGCTGAAGGAGGGCGGCACCAAGGCGTTCAAGCAGGAGACCGGCGGCTGGATCGGCATCACCGACAAATATTGGGCGGCCGCGCTGATCCCCGATCAGAAGGCCCTCTACGACGCCACGTTCTGGGGCTCCAAGGGCGCCAAGGACCGCTTCCAGTCGGACTACCTGCTCAACAGCGTGACGATTCAGCCCGGTGGCAGCACGGCGAGCACCAGCAATCTCTTTGCCGGGGCCAAGCAGGTGACGCTGATCGAGGCCTATCGCGACAAGCTCGGAGCCAAGCAGTTCGATCTGCTGATCGACTGGGGCTGGTTCTATTTCATCACCAAGCCGCTGTTCAAGCTGCTGCACTGGCTGAGCCATCTGCTCGGCAACTACGGCCTTGCCGTGCTCGCCACCACCGTGATCGTGAAGGCCGCCTTCTTCCCGTTGGCCAACAAGAGCTACGAGTTGATGGCCAAGATGAAGAAGCTGCAGCCGGAGATGGAGAAGATCCGCGCCCGCTTCAAGGATGATCGCGTCAGGCAGCAGCAGGAGCTGATGGCGCTCTACAAGAACGAGAAGATCAACCCGGCGGCGGGCTGCCTGCCCATCGTGCTGCAGATTCCCGTGTTCTTCGCGCTCTACAAGGTGCTGTTCGTCACCATCGACATGCGGCACGCCCCCTTCTTCGGATGGATCAAGGACCTGTCCGCGCCCGACCCGACCTCGGTGTTCAACCTGTTCGGGTTGCTGTCCTATCAGGTGCCGCCGTTCCTGCACATCGGCGTGTGGCCTCTGATCATGGGCATGACCATGTGGGTGCAGATGCAGCTCAACCCGCAACAGCCCGACCCCGTGCAGCAGAAGATCTTCAACTGGATGCCGGTGATCTTCACCTTCATGCTGGCGTCGTTCCCGTCGGGACTGGTGATCTATTGGGCCTGGAACAACGTGCTCTCGCTCACCCAGCAGTACACCATCATGCGGCGCAACAACACGGAGATCCACCTCTGGAAGAACCTCGGCGTCGACAAGTGGAAGGCGCGGCTGGCGGCAGCCAAGGGCTTGGACGTCTCCAAGATCAAGGAGCACGCCGTCGGCGCCAAGGACAACCTCTTGGCGTCCATGGGCGGCTTGTTGCAGCGAGGCGCTGGCGCTAGCGCTGCGAGCGACGGGCAGAAGGGCGGCGGGGCCGGGTCCAAGGACGAGGCGCCGATGACGCGCGAGCAGGCGCTGCGGACGCTGGGCCTCGAGGCCGATGCCAGCGAGCGCGATATCGATGCCGCGCTCGGCAAGGCGCAAAAGAGCCGCCCCAAAGGCCTCAACGGCTCCGACCATGCCATTGCAGCCAAGCTTGCCGCTGCCCGCGAGGCGCTGCGCGGCAAGGAGGGGTCGTAGCGGGTGAGCTTCCCTCTCCCCGCAAGCGGGGAGAGGGTTAGGGTGAGGGGCCGCCACGAGCGTCTGAGCGAGCGTCTGCCCCTCACCCTGACCCTCTCCGCATCGAAAGATGGGGAGAGGGGGTAGCCATGGACTTCACGCCCGAGGAAATCGCCGCCGGCGAGGCGCTGTTCGGCCGGCCCTGGCACTTCGTGCGCAGCGCGCCTTCCCTCGACGTCCTGCCTCTCGCCGAGAGGCCGGAGATCGCCTTCGCCGGACGCTCCAATGTCGGCAAGTCGAGCCTGATCAATGCGCTCGTCAACCAGCGTGGCCTAGCTCGCACCTCCAATACGCCGGGCCGCACGCAGGAGCTCGTCTTCTTCGCGACGCCGGACGTGGCGCTCTTTCTCGTGGACATGCCGGGCTACGGCTATGCCCAGGCGCCCAAGGACAAGGTCGAGGCCTGGACCCGGCTGGTGCGGGCCTACCTGCGCGGCCGGCCCACGCTGCTGCGCGTGTTCCTGCTCATCGATGCGCGCCACGGCCTCAAGGAGGTCGATCTCGCGCTGATGGCGCTGATGGACGAGGCGGCGGTGTCCTACCAAGGCGTGCTGACCAAGGCCGACAAGATCAAGCCGCGGGCGCTCGAGGCGGTGGAGGCCGCGACGCGTGCGGCGTTGGCGCGCCACCCCGCAGCCTTCGCGCGGCTCATCGCGACCTCGTCGCAGACCGGGAGCGGCGCCGCCGACCTCCGCGCCGAGATCGCCGCCCTTGCCGCCGCGCATGGGGTGTGGGAGGGACGCGCCCCGCGTTGAGGCGGTCCGTCACGGCGCTACGACGCTGCAAATCGTCTCGCCGGGGCGCAATGGCGCCACGAGCTATCCCAGTCCAACGGCTCGCGGGGCAGGTTCCGATGGCTTCTTCATCGGCCGGATATGGACATCCGTCATTTCGGCGGTATCGGGCATGCTGATCGCATTGAGCACGACGGACGCGACCTCGCGAGGTTGCATCAGTTGCTCCGGGTCATAGTGCAGGTTCCGCTCGGCATAGAGGCGCGCCTGCATATCGGTTGCGGTGCGTCCGAGGAACAGTGTCAGAACCCGAACGCCATCGGCGTTCACCTCGGAGCGCAGACTGTCGGCGATTGCCTTCAGGGCATGCTTGCTCGCATCATACAGAGAAAACGTGGGCTTGGCCGTGACCCCGCCGCTCGAATTTACGAAGACGACGTCACCGTGACTGGCCCGGAGCATGGGCAAGAGAGCCTGGGTCAGCGCGAAAGGTGCGCGGACATTGACCTTGAAGTGGTAGTCGAGAGCCGACAGGTCGGCATCTTCGACCGTTGCTTGCTCTATGGTTGCCGCGCTGTGCACGAGGATGCTCACATCCTTCGCTTCAGCGATCAGACGTTGTCTTACCGCCAGCAGGTCGGCGTCGCAGGCGAGGTCGGCCGGGCAGCAGGCCACGCGCGCTTGGAACTGGCGCGCCTTGGAGGCGACGGCCTCCAGATTTGTGGAGTTGCGGCCAATCAGGCAGAGGTCGGCTCCCGCCGCCGCCAGTGCAAGTGCAATGGCTGCTCCAATGCCGCTGCCTCCGCCAGTGATGATGGCATATCGCCCGCGCGTGCTTCTCATTTCCGTTGTTCCTGGATGCTGTGCATGCCCAGGGTCGAGGTCCGCCCGGCCGGCGCGCCCTGGAGAGGTGCGCCCAGTGCCTTCTTGAGTGCGAACTTGACCCGTTCCGAGTTCTCGTAACCGAGTAGTGCCGAAAGAGCCCTCGTCTTCCATCCGCATCGGGAGGCGAACTTGGGGTCGAGTGCATTAGTCCACGCCAGTGTCCGATGAAAGGACGCTCGATCGTGCTCGTATAGGAAACTGAGAACGCTGGCATAGCGTTGCGCCAACGCCAGGCGCGCTTCCAGCGGAAGTTGATCGCTGTGCTGCTCGCGAAGAAACAGCTCGACCCTTCTGCAAATCTGCACAAGCCCGTTGATCGAATCGAGCTTGGCGCCCTCTTTGCGACCAAGGGAATCAGGCGTCGCCCTGTACAGGAACAGTGGCTCGGCTGCGTGCGCTTCGCGAAAGCATCCTCCGGCCATCGCGATCCTGAGCATCAAGTCGTGATCTTCTCCCAGGCTCAAAGTCTCGTCAAAACCCGAGACTGCCTCGAGGAAGCGTCTTCGAATGAGTGTCGGCCCGACGAAACCAAAGTTCTGACTGAAGATCTGGGCCAAAGGATTGGACTCGACGTTGGGCCGAACGTCGGGGCCGTCGGGCCGCCAACGCTCGCGTGCGCAACGCAGATGGCGCCACCGCGAATATATTACGGCCACGTCGGATGGCATCGTCTGCGCAAATTCGACCTGAATTCGGATCTTGTCGGGTGCGAGTATGTCGTCGGCGTCGAGAAACTGCACCCAGTCGCCCTTGGCTTCCCTGAGACCGGCATTGCGCGCCGCGCCGGCGCCGGCGTTGGATCTCTTCTTTATGAATCGAGAGGGGTAACCATGTTCCCTCAAGATGCGCTCCGCGATTTCTATGCTGCTATCTTTTGACGCATCATCGACTAAGATCAGCTCGGTGCTCTGTGGAGGGAATGTCTGGGACAGGATGCTTCGAAGCGTTGCCTCGATCCAACGCTCTGCGTTGTAGATCGGGACGATTATCGTTACGAGCGGCATGGGCGCAGGCTTGTTGTTATCGCGGTTCGGATGGCCGATCGCTGCCATATTGCATCCTGCGTGCATGCATCCTGCGTGCCGTGTCGATTTGGGTGATCCTACAGCTGCAACCTGACTGCAACCTGACTGGGGGCTGACATGCGGTTGCATGCCCACGGCATTTGAGGGATGTGGTTAAGGAAGAGTAGGTCACCCCGGCATCGACGGAGCAAGCCGAGGCGGCGGGGCCGGACGAAAGGGCTGCGCGCACGCCCGAGCGGTCGAGACAGCCGCTTTACGGTTCGCGCGAGGCCGGTGCCGAAGGCGGGCGGTCGGCGGCGAGGTGCTTGGCCACCAGCGCGTGGGCCTCGTCGAGCTTGGCGAGCACGGCGTAGTGGATGTTGCCGGCAAGGCGGCGGCGCAGGGTCTCGATCGTCTCGGTGCAGGCCGGAAGATCCTCGTGCACGAGATTGCAGAGCACCTGATAGTCGCGCGAGGCCTCGAACAGCGCGTCGGCAACGAGACCGCGACAGGCGTCGATCTGCTCCAGAAGCGTCCTCTCGGGGGTGGGCGACGTTTGCGGAGCCGAGGCGGGCGACATGAGGTAGGTCAGCGCCGGCAGGTCGAGGCCCTGCGCGCCACCGGGCTCCGGCGCACCCGGCAGCTGCGGCCAGTCGCCTCCGCACACGGTCGCCCGTCGGCCGAAGCACTCCGCGCATGCCTGCCTCCCCGATAGTCCCACGTTCCCGCCGCATCGCTGCCGCGGCACCCCCGCGCCACTGCCTGTCCGCAGGTGCCGCTGGAGTAGGCTCCCTTCGACGGAATTACGTCGCGCCGACGGCATCTGCTCCATCATGACTGAGAGCAAAATTCACGCTCGCACGATCGAGCTGAAGCGCTTGATCCGAAACGGTCTTGCCGCTAGAGCCGGAACGCGCGGAGCTCGGAGACGAGCTTCTCGGCCTCGGCGATCTTCCCCAGCACCAGGTAGTGCGGGTTGCCGGCCAGCCGCGCCTCGAGCTCGCGGGTGCAACGGGCGCAATCCTTGAGGCCGCTCTCCTCCAGCTGGCGCAGGATGTGATAGGCGCTCGAGGATCGCCTGAGCGCCTCCTCGACGGATTGCCGGAACTCGGCGAGCCGGCCGAGCAGGGCGTCGGGCGTCTCTTGCGCCAGCAGCTCGGAAAGGCGTGCGCCGAGGCTTGCAGCCTCGCTCCTGATCGGCGGCACCGGCCAGCGCGGCTCGCCCGCATCGACAGGCTCGACCGCCATATGCTCGACAGCCATGGCTTCAATGGTGTGTGCCTCGCGGTCGAGGCGCATGGACTTCATCACTGACCCCCAAAAAGTGCGCTGCGATGATCGCCGCCGCCTCAGCCTGCTCGTCCGGCGCTGCCGGCCCGCAGGTCTTGTCGAGGAGGTCGTCTCCCTCGTCGCATGAATCCCACACCGTCGATATTGTGCACAGCCAATTGTGGAGTTTGTTTGGAATTGGGACACCGCCGGCGGCGTATCAGCGCCACGTTCGTGCCGGCCGGCCGGCGGTTCACCTCAGTTTCTCCTTGATTGGCCGGCATCGTGGACGGCCGTGCAAGGTGGGATTGACGCTGCCGCCATTCTCGGCACACTTGGGCAGCGATCGGGGGTCCAGGATGAATCGATTCGCCCAGAGCGTGGCGTGCGCGCTGCTGCTGGCCGGCACCGCCCTGCATGCGGGCTGCAGCAGCAGCGCCAACACCGGCCTCACCACGGCGGGCTTGCCGCCTGATGCGCCGGGCGGCTTCAGCAATGAAGATCCCAAGTCCCGGCCCGTGTCCGTCGCCTGGACATCGGCGCGCGCCAAGCGCTGCGGCTTCTACTTCGATCCGGCCAAGCTCAAGATAAATTACCTCGCCTACGAGCGCACCGTGGGGGCCACGCCCGAGGATCTCGCCCGCATCGAGAAGATGTACGATGCGACCTTCCAGACCACCTCCACCCGCGTCTCGGCCGACCCCGACTACTGCTCCGATCACCGGGGGCTCGAGATCAAGGCCGACCTGCAACGTCACCTCGCGGGTGATTTCGCGCCCAACCTGCCCAAGCCTAAAGCGGTTGCCAGCTGCGGTTTCTTCGGCTGCGCGGAATCGGTCTCGAACGAGCCGTTCAGCAGCAAGAAGTTCTGGCAGGACAAGGACAAAGACCCCAAGAACGGGCGATAGGCGCTTCAGGAGGGCTTCTCCGTCGGGTGGCGGCGCGGGCCGGCGGCGTGCCGTTAGCGCCGAGGCGGCTGGCATGCTCCTTGCGGAGTTGCGCGGACGGCTCGTGCAGCGGCGCGAGTGCGAACCTCCACCCGCGCTGAGACATCGCCCATGACCTATGCCTGGCGCGCCGCCGAGATTGCAGTCTCCGCGGCAGCGGCGCCCGCTATCACCTTTGCTGTCGTCGGCGAGCGTTCGGCCTTCGATGCGCTCGAGCCGGAATGGAACGATCTGTTCCGCCGCGCGGGCCGCGACACCCAGCTGTTCCAAACCTTCAACTGGAACTGGCACTGGGCCAACCACTACCTGGGCTCGGCGGCGGGAGCCCGCGCGACCCTCGCCGTTGTCACCGTGCGCCGCGAGGGCCGGCTGGCCATGCTCTGGCCGCTGGTGATCGAGCGGGGCGCGGGCCTTAGGGTGCTGCGCTGGATGGGCGCACCCGTCAGCCAATACGGCGACGTGCTGGCGGAGGCCGGCCCTGACACGCTGCCTCTCATGCGGCAGGCCTGGACATTCATCACGACCAAGATCGAAGTCGATGCCGTCCTCATGCGCAAGGTGCGCGCCGACGCAATCGTCGCTGACCTCTTTCGCGAGCTGGGTCTCCAGCGCACCGCGTTGGCGCAGGCACCCTGCCTCGATCTCGCCAGCGCGCCCGACTTTGCCGCCTACGAGCAGCGCTACAGTGCCAAGGCGCGCAAGAACCGCCGCCGTCTCATGCGCCGGCTGCAGGAGCGAGGCCCCGTGCGCGTGAAGCGCTGCACCGGCGTGGCGCAAGGGAGCGCCGCGGCGCTCCAGGCAATAGCCCTCAAGCGCACGCAGCTTGCCTCCAGCGGGCGGCTGGCGCCGGCCGTGATGGACCCGCGTTTTGCCGCCTTCTTCGCCGACGTTGCGGAGGGCCGCGTGCGGCCTGCGGGCTGCGGAGTGACCGTGCTGGAGGCGAATGGGGAAATCGCCGGCATCGGCATCGACGTCACCTGCGCCGGCCGGCGCGCGGCGCACCTCCTGGTGCACGACGCCCGGCTGGACGACTGCGGCGCCGGCGTGCTGCTGATGCAGGAGTGGATCAGGGGCGCCAGCGCGGACGGCATTGCGACCTTCGATTTGCTGGCGCCGGCCCACGCCTACAAGATGGATTGGGCCGACGGGGCGGTTGCCGTCGAGGACTTCGCTGTCGGCCTCACGCTCGCCGGCCGCGCCTACACGCACCTCTATCTGGGCAGCCTGCGCCCGCGCCTGAAGACGGCTGCCGAGGCGCTGTCGCACGGCCTCAGACGCCTGCGCTTCTGGTGAGGTCGTGACACGCAGAGCAGCGTCGACGCCAATGCCGCGGGCCTGGCACGCGCTCATCACGCCTGTCAGGTGAAGCAAGAGGGAGCAGGGCGCCAACGCCTGGCTCGGTATGCAACAGGGGCAAGCTGACATCAGCGCCCTGCGCCGCCGCGAGGCTCCAGGGAACGGCTCCGGCGAGTGACCCAGCCGGCCTCGGATGCCCTGGGACCCGGTTGCGCCGGGCCCTCGCTGCGGCCCCCGGCCCGCGCAATCGAGACGCCTCGCGATGGCGCCCCTCGTTGAGCCGGGGTGACGAGCAGTATGCCGCCGGCGCGAGCCCCGGGGATTGGCGCGATCGCGGTCGACGAGAGAGGGAAGTAGGGAATGGGCAGTAGGGAGTATGCTCGGCCAACTCCCCTATCCTCCTACTCCCTCGCAATCAAGCCACGCCCAGCTTCTTCTGCAGCGAGCTCGACGACGTCGTGTACTGGAACATCAGCCGCTTGCCCGGATAGACGATGTGGTGGGCCGCGTGCGCCATCAGCGCGGCCTCGTGGAAGCCCGACAGGATCAGCTTCAGCTTGCCGGGATAGGTGTTGATGTCGCCGATGGCGAAGATGCCGGGCTCGTTGGTCTGGAACTTCTCGGTGTCGACGACGATCAGGTTCTCTTCGAGATTGATGCCCCAGTTGGCGACCGGCCCGAGCTTCATGGTGAGCCCGAAGAAGGGCAGCAGCCGGTTGCAGGCAAGGCGGGCCTCGCCCTCCTTGGTGCGGATGGTGGCGCCGGCCAGATCGGTCCCCTGCCCATGCAGTGCCGTGACCTGGCCGATGCGCAGCTCCATCCTCTTGCCGGCCACCAGCTCGCGCATCTTCTCCACGGAATGGGGAGCGCCGCGGAACTCGTCGCGCCGATGCAGCAGGGTGAGCGAGTTGGCGACCGGCTGCAGGTTGAGCGTCCAGTCGAGCGCGGAGTCGCCCCCGCCCACGATCAGCACGTCCTTGCCCCGGAAGTCCTCGATCCGCCGCACCGCGTAGAAGACCGACTTGCCCTCGAAGGCCTCGATGCCCGCAAGCGGCGGACGCTTGGGCGTGAACGAGCCGCCGCCGGCAGCAATGACGACGACCTTGGCCAGGAAGCCGGTGCCGGTATCGGTGGTGAGCCGGAAGCGGCCATCCGCCTCGCGCGCCAGCGCATCGACACGCTGGCCAAGGTGCAGGGCGGCGCCGAACGGCTTGATCTGCGTCATCAGCCGCTCGGTCAGCTCCTGTCCCGTGACGATGGGCAGGCCCGGGATGTCGTAGATGGGCTTCTCCGGGTAGAGCTCGGCGCACTGCCCGCCGGGCTTGTCGAGGATGTCGATGACGTGCGCCTTGATGTCGAGGAGGCCCAGCTCGAACACCGCGAACAGGCCGACCGGGCCGGCGCCGATGATCACGGCGTCGGTCTCGACTGGCGCCGCGTCTCCGTTCATGGGGCGTGCGCCCGCTGCATTTTCAGCTGCCATGAGTTCCAGCTTGGCCTTCTGCTGCGTAGGTCGGTCCCTCGGCGGACCTCATAGTTGCATCCCGGCGGTCGGCGCAAGGGCCTGTCTTCCGGCACGCGCTTATTGCTTGCGGCCGGTTCCTGCATGCATGTAGTGGCGCACGGAGCAATCGGAGTAGCCGGCATCGGCGAACATCTGCTGCGCGTTTCGCGAGGCCTCCCGCCTGCTGGCTGCGGCCGAGGCTGCGCAGCCCATTTTCGGCTTGGAGCAGCACACCAGCGCGAACACCTCCCCGAGGTCGTCGGTGGCAGCAGGGCCGTTGGCGCAGGTCTTGGAGATGCGCTTGCAGGCCTCGATCGCGCGCTCGCGGGCCTCCTCCTCGGTCGCGCCCCACACCACCGGCGAGGAGGTCTCGCTGTTGGGATCGATGGCCGCCCACCGCTTCCTCGTCTGCGCCTCTCCCGGCGGCAGACTGGCGACGACGCCGGCGGCGAAGATGAGTACGGCAACCAGACGCAATCGCTTGCGCACGGGTTTTGCCTTTCTCCCCATGTTGGACCCGTGCCGATATACCTTGCAGGCGTGGCTGCGGTCCACCCGACGTCGGCGCAACTTTGCGCCGCACTATTGTCCGATGGCAACAGCGCACGAAGAGCTAGAACTGCTTCTCGGGCACGGCGACGACGAGGCCGTCGAGGGTGTCGCTGACCTTGATCTGGCAGCTCAGGCGGCTCGCGGGGCGCACGTCGAAGGCGAAGTCGAGCATGTCCTCCTCCATTTCAGAGGGGGCCCCGACCTTCTCGCGCCAAGCTTCGTCGACGTAGACATGGCAGGTGGCGCACGAGCAGGCGCCCCCGCATTCGGCCTCGATGCCGGGCACGAGGTTCTTCTTGGCCGCCTCCATGACGGTCATGCCGGGCTCGGCGTCGACGACCTGACTGGTGCCGTCGGGCTGGGTGAAAGTGATCTTGGCCATGGGACGGCGAGGGTCCTGCCTGTGCGCTGATGCTCGTTGGGGACGTTGCTGCGGCCCCGCAGGGCCGATGGGGATTGCCGGAGTGGGCGGGCCCCTTGCGACCGCGCGGAGTGTTAGCGGGCTCATCCCGCAAATTCAAGCCTGCCCCCCATTTTGCTTCGGCAGGCCAAGGTGCGGAACCTGGGTCGTTGATGCAGGTCAAGGCAAAAGTAGAGGCCCGCGATACCACCACATTGAGGTGGATAGCGTCAGCAAAGGAGTGCACTGGTGCAGCAAACGAGCATGAGCCCTCGCACCGTCCCTTGTCGATCGAGCGTGAGTTGAACCATGTGGGGCAATGGACCCGGATGGGGCATGATGAGTGGTTGGGGCGGCGGGTGGATGGGGCCATTCTCCATGATGCTCATCTGGCTTGTGATCTTGGCAGCGGGTATCGCGGCCGTAGTGTGGTTCGTTCGTTCGACCACATCCTCGAGAGCAGATCAGCCGCACCCTGGGCGATCCCGCGCGCTCGAAGTGCTCGAAGAGCGATACGCGCGCGGAGAGATCAACCGCGACGAATATCTGCAGAAGAAGGGTGACATACAGGGGTAAGCCTGCCGACGCGGCTCGGCGCGCCGCGCCGAGGCCGTGCCCCCCAAGATGCTCTAGGCGGCCGGGTACAGGCGCGCGATGAACCGGCACACCTCGTCGCTGGCGGCGGTGACGGCGGCAATCGCCTCCTCGCGGCCGGCAGCCTCGACTTCAACGCCGATCCTCTCGGCCATCTCGGCGAAGCGCGCCAGCCGTCGGGCGCCGATGGCGGACGCGGAGCCCTTGATCGTGTGGGCGGCTTCCTTCCAGTCCTTGGCTGTCGCCGCCTCGCGCAGACGCTGCAGGTAAAGCGGGGCCTGGGTGGCGAACAGCTCCAGCACCTCCTGCTCGAGGGCGGCGTTGCCGAGCGTGAAACGCGCAAGGTAGGCGCGGTCGACGGCATCGGCGGATAGCTTGTCCTCGCTACTGCCGGCGCACGGCCCTTGAGCCGCCCTGGAATATGCGGATTTCCGTACCAAAGCGATGCTCCCCTCGACCCAAATTCCGATGTGCGGATCCCTCTGCAGCACCTGACGGCCGCCGCAGTCGCCCAATCCCCGCACAACAGTATTGATCATGCTTTTTGGTGCATAACCTTGCGTTAATCCGGCTGGCCGAACTCGCGGCGATGGTAAATCGTTGGTCTCGGTCCTTGGCGCGTGGTGTTGCTGAACAGCAATCTTGGTTTTGCCCCATTGCCTGCTTAGCAAGCATGAGGAGGGGATGGCGCGCGGGGGAGTGCTTGCCGCGCCAACCACTTACGGGTCGGCTGGTCACCAGTTTTCCGCGTCGGCTGCCTGTGCCCCGACGGGGAAATGGGCTATGTGTCGGGGCAGGGGTTCGGTGCCATCAAGCGGCGCCGAAATTGGAACGGGGAATGGCTCAGGACGGAAAGACGCAGCGCGAGGCCGCTGAGCACGCGGCACTGCCCGCGCGGGCGCCTGCGCCGGCTGCCGCGTCCGCCGAGCATAGGGCCGGGCCGCCCAAGCTGCCGCTCCCCTCCCGCCCCAGCGCGGAGCACGCCGTCCCCCCTCCCGGGCCGAGCCTGGGCGCGCACAAGCCCGGCAATCACGGTTCCGGCAACGGCGGTCCGGGCAGCAAGGCGTCCAGCAAGCCTGGCACAGACCCCGGCGCCCAGCAGGGCGGCCGGCGTGCCGCCAAGCGCCGCACGGCCGGTCCAGCCCGGGCCCAGATGGCCGCCAACGACGATGCACCCTCGATCGGCGGCTTGATTTTCGCGCTGCAGCAACAGCCCTCGAAGCGCCCCTTCCAGCTGGCGGCGGCGGCCTCCGGCGGCTGGCTGGCGGTGGGCGCCTTGCTGGTCTGGGCGTTGCTGGCCTCCGACGCTGTCCCCGCCGGCGGCTCGCTGTTGGCGAGCCCCATGACGGTGGTGGCGGCGGCCACGATCAGCCTGCCGATCGCCCTCTTCTGGTTCCTGGCGCTGCTTGCCTGGCGCGCTCAGGAATTGAAGCTCATGTCCTCGGCCATGACCGAGGTTGCGGTGCGGCTGGCGGAGCCCGACCGGGCCGCCGAGCAGAGCGCGGCCTCGCTCGGCCAGGCCGTTCGCCGCCAAGTCTCGTTCATGAACGAGGCGATCTCGCGCGCCCTCGGCAGGGCGGGCGAGCTCGAGGCCCTGGTGCACAACGAGGTGGCGGCACTCGAGAAGTCCTACAGCGAGAACGAGCACAAGATCAAAGGGCTGATCCAGGAGCTCGTCGGTGAGCGCCAGGCCCTCGTCAGCACCACCGACAAGGTCTCCGAGACCCTGAAGCAGATGGGCGGGGAAGTGCCCCTGCTGATCGAGAACCTGTCCCAGCAGCAGATCAAGCTCGCCAGGATCATCGAAGGGGCAGGGCAAAATCTGATCGCGTTGGAGAACCAGCTCGCCACGGCCAGCGGCAGCCTCGAGGCCAACCTCGCCAACCGCACCCAGCAGCTGCAGGCCGTGCTCGACGACTACACCGTGGCGCTCGATGCCACGCTGGCCTCGCGCGCCGAGGCCCTCGATGCCCAGCTCGTCGAGCGCACGCGCGCGCTCGATGCCGCCTTCTCCGAGCGCCTCGCCCTCGTCGACGACTTCATGCAGCGCTCCGCCTACGCCATCGACACCGCGTTCGGCGAGAAGGCCCACGCGCTCACCTCTGCCATGGAGATGCAGGTCCACAACTTGTCGGAGACGCTGGCGCGCCAGTCGAGCCACATGGACGACACGCTGGTGCGATCCACGGTCGCCATCGACAGCGTGATGGACGAGAAGGCACGCCGCCTCACGGCCGCCATCGAAGGCCACGTGCGGCAACTGGCCGACAGTCTGGCGCGCCAGGCCAGCGGCCTCGACGAGACCCTGCTGCGCTCGGCGGTCGCCATCGACTCGGTGGTGAGCGAGAAGGCGCGCGCGCTCGGTAGCGCCATGGAGACCCACGTGCGCTCGCTCGGCGACACGCTCGGGCGGCACGCCGGCAATCTCGACGAGTTGATGATCCACGGCATCGATGCCGTGCGCCGCACGTCCGACAGCATCACGCGCCAGTCGCTCAAGGCGATCGAGGGCCTCTCCGGCCAGGCCGACATGCTCAAGAACGTGTCGGAGAACCTGCTGCAGCAGGTGTCGAGTGTCACCAACCGGTTCGACGGTCAGGGCAAGCTCATCGTCGACGCCGCCAGCGCGCTGGAATTGGCGAACGCGCGCATCGACAGCGCCCTGCAGAAGCGCCATGTGCAGCTCTCCGATACCCTGCAGCGCCTCTCCGGCAAGACCGACCAGCTCGATCAGGTCATGCGCGGCTACTCGGCGACCGTGGAGGGCTCGCTCGCCGAGGCCGAAGCGCGCGCCCGCCATCTGATCCAGCAGCTTGCACAGGGAACGGCTGCCCATGCGCAGGCCGCCGTCAGCGAGGTCGAGCGCCTGAGCACGCAGAGCGATGCCCAGTCGAAGGCCGTGCTGTCCGCCTTCGAGCGCATGCGCCAGCAGGCCGACCAGCAGAGCCAAGCCATGGTGGCCGAGGTCGAGCGCCTGCGCGCCCAGACCGACGCGCACACCTTGCGCGCCATCGAAGACATGCGCGCCAAGGTGTCGGGTGTGTCACAGGAGGTGTCGCAGCACCTGGGCTCGATGACCAGCCGCTTCAACGAGACCTCCGAGGACCTGCGCGGCCAGGCGGCGCGTGCGGCCGCCAACTTGCAGGCCGAGCAGGAGCGCTTGCGTGTCGAGGCGGAGCGCCTCCCCGCCGCCACGCGCGAAACGACGGATGCGATGCGAGCCGCGCTCAACGATCAGCTGCGCGCCTTCAGCGAGACCTCGGAGGACCTTCGCAGTCAAGCAACGCGCACCTCGGCCACGATTTAGGCCGAGCAGCAGCGCTTGCGCGCGGAGGCCGAGCGGCTCCCCGCGGCCACGCGCGAGAGCGCGGATGCCATGCGGGCCGCGCTCAACGATCAGCTGCGTGCGCTGGAGCAGCTCTCGAGCCTTTCCGCCCGCGAGCGGCGCGATGTCATTCCGCCGGCGCCCGGGCCGGGCGGCGCACCAGCAGCGCTCGCGCCGGCCTATGCCGGCGCGCAATCTGCCGCAGCTCCCCCGCCGCCTCCGCCGATGGCGGCCGAGACGGGCAGCGAGCGCTGGTCGCTCGGCGATCTCCTCGCCCGGGCCTCGCGCGACGACGACGGCGGCGCGCGCCCCGCGCCGGCCCTCGACCTCCAGGGCATCGCCGGCGCGCTCGATCCCACCACCGCCTCGGCCATCTGGTCGCGCTTCCGCTCCGGCCAGCGCGGCATCATGGTGCGATCGATCTATAGCGCGGAGGGCCGGGCGAGCTTCGACGAGCTGACCGAGCGCTACGGCCGCGACCCCGATTTCCGCCGCACGGTCGACCGTTTCCTCGCCGACTTCGAGCGCCTCGTGCGCGACGTCGAGCAGCAGAGCCCGCGCTCCGTGCACGATCACCTGGTCTCCGACGCCGGCCGCGTCTATCTCTTCCTGGCCCACGCCAGCGGCCGCTTGCGCTGAACCCGTCGTCCCCCCTCTCTCCGCCTGCGGGGAGTGGGTCGGGGCGAGGGGCAGCAACCATCGAGGAGGGGACGAGGACCCATGCCCCATCTCGCCGTCCAAGCCCGCATCGAGACCTGGCCCATCGCCGGCGAGTTCGTGATCGCGCGCGGGGCCAAGCGCGAGGCGACCGTCGTCGTCGCGCATGTGAGCGATGGCACGGCCAGCGGCCGCGGCGAGTGCGTCCCCTACGCGCGCTACGGCGAGACCATCGAAGGCGTGCGCGCAGCCATCCTCGCCATGCACGGACGTCTCGTCGATCGCGCGAGCCTCGCCGCGCAAATGCCGGCGGGCGCCGCCCGCAACGCGCTCGACTGTGCGCTGTGGGATTACGAGGCCAAGTGCTCCGGAAGCCACCGCTGCCAGCCTTGCCGGCCTGCCGCCGCTCCGCCCCCTCGTCACGGCCTACACCATCAGCCTCGACACCCCCGAGGCGATGGCCGCCAAGGCAGCTGCCGCGGCGCAGACCATGCCGCTCCTGAAGCTCAAGCTCGCAGGCGCGGGCGATCCCGAGCGGCTGGCACAGGTCCGCGCCGCCTGTCCCGGCACGCGTCTCATTGCCGACGCCAACGAGGCCTGGACGCCCGAGCTGCTGCCGGCGCTGATGGCCGCGGCCGCCGCGGCCAACCTCGAGCTGATCGAGCAGCCGCTTCCCGCCGGTGCCGACGCCGCGCTCGCTGGCCCCCGCCCGGTGCCGGTGTGCGCCGACGAGTCCGTGCATGACCGCGCGGGCCTTGCCGCGCTCGCCGACCGCTACGATGCCCTCAACATCAAGCTCGACAAGGCCGGCGGCCTCACGGAGGCCCTGGCGCTCGCGGCGGAGGCCCGCGCCGCGGGCTTCAAGATCATGGTGGGGTGCATGGTGGCAACGTCGCTGTCGATGGCGCCGGCGCTGCTCGTGGCCCAGGGTGCCGACTGGGTCGACCTCGACGGGCCGCTCCTGCTCGCCCGCGACCGCGCCCCTGCGCTGCGCTACGACGGCGCGCTCGTCCATCCCCCCGACGCTGCGCTGTGGGGGTAGTCGGGCCTGAACGAAGGCGACTGGGGGCACGACAGAAACGCTCGACCGTCCCATGCGTCGGAAGACTTCTACGGGCATACGATCCTGCCACCCAACCCGCCGCCCCCGCCATGACGGATCGCATAGCAGCCCTTCGGAACGACCTGGCAGCCATTGCGGCCGCAGGTCACGTATCCGCCACGCGCCGAGCGCGAACCCTGGTCGCCGCCAGGTGCAGGTTTGACGGCACGGGGGATGCGTATGTGGCGCGGTGGCTTCGGCACACACTTGCCGTTGCTCTCCACGGTGCCCTCGCCGCATTGCAATGGGCAGACGCGCTCGGTTCGCGCAACGACGGCGGAGAGGGCGGCGTCGCTCGGCGTCTCGGTTTGCAGCGCCAGCTTGGTACGCTTGGCGAATTGCTCGAGCGCGGTGCGTTCCTCGGCGTTCCACTCCCCACTGGCCTCGCCGGCATAGCAGCCCACCCGGCTCAGCCCCGCCTGCAGGCCCCGCACCAGGGCCGCCTGCTCCGAAAGCCTCTTTGCCTCGGCCTCCGCCGCGGCACGCTCTTCAGTCTGTCGTTTTTCTGTTTCCAGTTCGGCTTTGCGATCCGCCTCTTTCTTGCGCGCCTCTTCAGCTTCCCTGGCGATGCGCTCCTCTTCAAGCTTGCGCTGCTGTTCCAGCTTCAGCGCAAGGTCATGCTCGCGCTGAGCGGCTGCCGCCAATGCCTTGCGAAGATCCTCTGATTGATCGGTTCCCTTTTGCGGCCGCCAGCGTCCAAATTCGACGAACCCGATCGCGCTCCCCGACAAGAGCACAACGATGATGATCGCGACCAGCGAGCGCGCGGCCAACTTGCGCCTCGGCTCACGCGCCGTGCTGCTCTCCCGTTCCTGCGCTCTGTCGTTGGCCGGCGGTAGCTTTTGCCCCAACAGGCTTGGACGCAGTAGCGCGACCGACTGCGGCCGCTCGGAATGCCGTACCTTGAGGCATGCATCGATCCCGGCGAGGAATTCCGGTCGGTAACCTCCTTCTCTGTTGATGGAGGTCGCAGGCGGCATGTCATCGCTGTCGACACGCAGCGTTGCCTCCTCCGGTGGCCGCCCTGCCACCGCCCGGTAGAAGGTGGCGCCCAGCGCGTAGAGATCGGACCAGGGCCCCTGCAATCGCGCGTCCAGCGAATATTGCTCTGGCGGCGAATAGCCGGCCTTGATGATGCCCCCGGGCGACCGGCTCATCTCCGCGAAGCTTTGACGGGCCGCGCCAAAGTCGAGCAGGACTGGCGTGCCGTCGGCACGAATCAAGACATTGTCGGGTGCAATGTCACGGTGGAGGAGCTTCGCCGCATGCAATGTCTCCAGGGCGTCGAGCAGCGGTGAGACGATGGAGTCGAGCTCCGCTTGGTTGGGCGCCCGGCCCAGCCGCTCGAGCCAATCCTCGAAGCTCTGCCCCTGCTCGAAGCGCATCACCATGTAGGCGGTTGCGTTCGCCTCGAAGACGCGCAGCACCCGCACGATGCTTGGATGCTCGAAGCGCGCCAGCGTGCGCGCCTCGTTGAGAAAATTTTCCCGCCCCCAATCGAAGGTCTGTTTGTGGCGCTCTGACTTCGGCAGCACGTTCATGCTTGCATCGCGGTCGCCAAACTCGACCGGATAATATTCTTTGATCGCAACAGAGGTGCCGAGCTTGCTATCCTCGGCCTCGTAGGTGACGCCAAAGCCTCCCGAACCGACCACGCGCAAGATGCGGTAGCTGCCGTCGAGGACAGTGTTGACTGGGAGTACCAGGCGGTTGTCCAAGACACCCTCCCGTCGGCGCATGAGCTCCTGGCAGGAGCCGATACCGAGTGTCAGACGATTTCCACTACCATTCTTGCAGGCATCATACGGCGCGGCTGTTTCCCAGGGAACACTTGGAGAGTTCCCCTCAGCCGTTCGCGTCGTTTCCTAAGCCGCGTACGGGGCGTAGGCTCCTGGCGGCAGATCGACCGAGGAGGTCAGGTGCCGCCGCCGCCGCTCATCGGCACATGACCTGGGGAGAACGCGCTTGCGCGCCGCCCGCCACCTCAGCCGCGCGTCTTGGGCGGCGCAATCGGCTTGGGGCCGGGCCTGGCCTCGAACGTGTCCAGCAAGTCCACGAACTCGGCCGGCTCCAGGTCCTTGCTCATGTCGATGAGCTTCCTCACCACGTCGATGCGGCGTTCGAGATTTTGGATGTCGATGCTGTCGGCTTCCGCATGCGTCTTGCGCGCCGCCGCGAGGATCTGCTCGGCCTGCGCCAGGAGCAGGCTCGTGTCGGCCTCGAGCTTGGCATTCTCCAGTCCCCGCGTGCGCAGCCGCTCCTGCAGATGCAGCACCGCCTCCGCGCTCAGAGTTTGGCCCACATCGCGCACGGTGCGCTTGGTCTGCACGTCGACGACGGTATCGAGCAGCGCGGTCAGCGCATCGGCAAGGCGAGTCCTGAACCTCTGCAGGGCCCGTCGCCCCTCCGGCGAGGAACGGTACTGGGAGGGCTCCGCGATCATGATCCGCGACCGGCCCTCCGAGGCCTGTGCGTAGACCGTCAGGAAGGTATCGATGATGAGATCGGCGGCGCGCAGCGCAGCGTTGGAATTGAGCACCGTCGCCAGCCGCGCGACGCCCTTGATGGTGAAGACGTGGGGCGGATATCTGGTCCCGCCCCTCCCCGCGCCCGAGGTCGCAAGCTGCGACCTCAAAGCCTCGTGCTCCGCCGGCGACAGCTGAAAGGTGTGCGCCGCGTCGAACTTGTCGGGGTTGCGCGCGACGGCCTCGTTGATCCGCTTGGTCTCGGTGCCGAATGCCTGGGCCACGCGGGCGTCGAGCATCACGCGCCTGCCGCGGATCTCGAGGATCTCCGATCCTGTCACCCTCATGACACGCGCGATCTCAGCATCCATGATGCTTTCGCCTCTGGTGGCCTTGCGACCGCAAATGGTACTGGCCCCCATTCGCACGGGGATAGCCGATCGGGCGCAGCCGCGCGCTTGGGCATCTATCTCGCGCGCGTGGTGCGCCACAGGCGCCTGAGCGCGAGGCTCGCCATCAGCGCCACGGCGGAGAGTGCCGCCATGGCCCAATAGGCGCGCCCCCCGAAGGCGGCATAGAGGGGGCCGGCGATCAGGACGGCGGCGCCCATGCCGAGGCCCCCGGTGACCGCGGAATAGAGCGCCTGGCCGGCGCCTGCCTGCCCCTCCGGCACCGCGCGTGCCATGAAATGGATCGCGCCCAGGTGCGTGGCGCCGAAGGTCAGCGCATGCAGCAGCTGCAGCGGCACCAGCAGCAGCAGCGGCGGGTCGAGGCCCATCGCAAGCCAGCGCAGTACGGCTGCGGCGGCGCCGAGCCCGATCAGCTCGACAGCGCCGATTCGGGTCACCACGGCGCGCGAGAAGGCAAACAGGCCAACCTCCGCCACGATCGAGATGCCCCACAGACGGCCGGCCCATTCCGCCGAGAGCCCCTGCGCCTGCCAGTGCAGCGTGCCGAAGGTGTAGAACACAGCATGCGCTGCCTGCACGGCGCCAGCCGCCAGCAGGAAGACGAGGAAGAGCGGCGAGCGCAGGAGGTCGAGGGCGCCGGCGGGGTCGAGATGGGTCGGGATGCTCGCAGCCTCGAGGTGCCGCGGGCCAATCGACGGCCTGAGCGTGTGCGCGGCCGCCGCCGTCATCACCCCGCCGGCGACGATGAGCCAGATCGCCGAGGCCGGCCCGAGCGCGTCCACCACCCAGCCGCCCAGCATGCTCGCCGCAATGAAGCTGAGCGATCCCCACAGGCGCATGCGGCCGTAGTCGAGGCCCGCTGACCTGACCCCGCTCATGGCCACCGTCTCGGCCAGCGGCATGATGGTGGTCCAGGTGACGGCGAACAGCGCCAGGCAGCAGAATATCGGCCAGAAGCCGCGCGCTTGGGCGAGCAGGAGGAGTGCTGCAACGCCGGCCCAGGCGAGGCCGATCAGGAACCGGCGGTGGTCGCCAACCCGGTCGGCGGCGACGGCGATGAGGGGCATGACACCCACACGCACGAACAGCGGCGCTGCCGTGACGATGGCGATCTCGCGGGGCCCCAGTCCGGTCCAGCTCAGCCAGATCGGCAGGAATGGCAGGTTGGTGCCGGTGAGGAAGAAGATAGCCGCAAACAGCAGCGACACGCGCACGGCAAAGGAGCGCCCCTCTCGCGCTGCATCCTCGGCGCTCATGCGGGGGTCACGCGGCCTGGCGCTGGTCCTGGATGATCTCGGCGAACAGCGAGGGGTCGATGTTGCCGCCCGACAGCACGGCTGCCACGGTCTTGCCCTCGAGCGGCAGCTTGCCCGCCAGGATCGCTGCCAGCGACACGGCCCCGCCGGGCTCCAGCACCAGCTTCAGCTCCTCGAACGCGTAGCGCACCGCGGCTCTTGCCTCCTCATCAGAAACGGCGAGGCCGCCGGCGAGGTTGCGCCGGGCCACCTCGAAGGTGAGCTCACCGGGAGTTGCCGCAAGCAGCGCATCGCAGATCGAGCCCGACAGCGCCAAGTTTCGCTCGCGCGCGCCGCCCTCGAGCGAGCGGGCGAGATCGTCGAAGCCCATCGGCTCCACCGAGTAGATCACCGTCGCCGGGCTCTTCTCCTTGACCGCGATCGACACGCCGGCGATGAGGCCGCCGCCCGAGGCGCCGACCAGCACGATGTCAGGTGTGGCGCCGATCGCCTCCGCCTGCTCCATCATCTCCAGACCCGCCGTGCCCTGGCCGGCGATCACGTCGGGATCGTCGAAGGGGTGGATGTAGGCGGCATGGCGCGAGCTGCACAGCTCTCGCGCGATCGCGTCGCGATCCTCCTTCACGCGGTCGTAGGCGACGACCTCGGCGCCGAACGCGCGCGTGCGCGCGATCTTGAGGCGTGGCGCGTCCGACGGCATCACGATCGCCGACTTGAAGCCCATCAGCGTTGCCGCCGCCGCCACGCCCTGGGCGTGGTTGCCGGAGGAGCAGGCCACGACGCCGCCGGGGTAGGTGGTCCGGTCCACCTGCGCCACCTTGTTGTAGGCGCCGCGGAACTTGAAGGCGCCGACGCGCTGCAGGTTCTCGGCCTTGAGCAGCACGCGCGCGCCTGTCCTCGCGTTGAGCGCGGGATGCTCGATCAGCGGCGTGCGGCAGGCCAGGGTGCCCAGCCGCCGACGCGCCGTCAGGATGTCGCCGAACGTCGGCTGCCGCGCGGGCATGGAGATCTCCAGTGCAAGTTGTGAGGCAGACCCACAAGCGCTACGCCGCGGCCTCTGTCAAGCGTGGGGTGGCTGGAGTAGCATGCCGGCCGTAGATCAAGCCTCTTTGGTGCGCAGCTATGCCTGTCAAATTGCTCCATCATGTGCAGCTGGCGATGCCCGCTGGTCGCGAGGCAGAGGCGCGTGCCTTCTACCGGGATGCACTCGGCATCCCCGAGGTGAAGAAGCCGGCCAATCTTGCCAAGCGGGGCGGTTGCTGGTTCGAACGCGGGGCCCTCAAGATCCATCTGGGCGTGGAGGCGGACTTTCGTCCCGCACGCAAGGCGCACCCCGCATTGCTCGTCGAGGACCTCGCTGCCCTTTCGGCGGTGCTCGATGCGGCGGGCTATCCGGTGCGCACCGATGAGCCGCTGCAAGGGTATTCGCGCGTATACGTGGACGACCCGTTCGGCAACAGAATTGAGCTCATGGAGCCCAATGCCAGCCAGACCTGAGACGGGTCTGGGAGCCTACGCAATCCAAGGTGCGATCTGCCATGCTGTTCATGGTCATCGAGCACTTCAAGGATGTCCCGGCCGTCGGCGAGCGGTTCGAGCGCAGGGGCCGCATGCTGCCGGACGGCGTCGTCTATCATGCAAGCTGGGTGGAGCCTGGCGGGGCGCGCTGTTTCCAGGTGATGGAGGCCGACAGCGCTGCGGCGCTCGAGCCCTGGATCGCCAGCTGGAAAGACCTCGCGGACTTCGAGATCGTGCCGGTGCTGACCTCGCAGCAGTTCTGGACAGCACAGGCCAAGCGGAGCCCGTGAAACAAAAAACCGGTCCGGCGAACCGGACCGGTCTTCGCATTGAGCTGAGCCCGCGTCCCTGGATTGCGCGGGGCCCTGCTCTCCCCCATCTGAGCCGTGCTTCGCTCGAGGCCTTCGTTCGGGATACCCGCGAGGGCTTCCCAGCCTCATGCGAGGGTCGATCGACGGCTCGTCCCCCTCACCGGCGCGGAGTGTTCCAAGTTCTTGCAGGCTAATCAACGGGGTCGCGACGATCGTTGAGCGAGCGTGGCGAGTTCGCCACAGCCCACGCCAACCCTCGTCCCCTCATCTGGAACGCGATCGCGAGCGGCGGCCATCTGCTTCGCGCGGCGATGTCGTGTCGTCGCACTTGGACAGGCTCATGGAGATGCGCCTGATCTCGAGGCCCTTGGGGCGGATCTGGATCGATTGCCGGCAGCCCGAGAGGCCCATCTCGATGCCGGCGGAGAAGTTGGCTCCCTGGACCGCCAAGCTGAAACTGTTGCCGCTGTAGCGCCCGGAGACCTGGCCGGTGGCCGAGTAGGTCTGCTCCTCCCAGGTGCCCTCGACCTGGTTGCCTTTGACCGTCAGCGCGGCCTTGGCGTTGATGTTGTAGTCGGCCGTGGCGCAGCGCAGCGTCTGGCGGATCTCGGTGCCGCCCTGGCTCACCCGGTAGACCGCCACGCACTTGACCCGCTCGTGCTCCTTGTCGGCAAGGGTGATGGTGCCGGTGCCGGACCAATACCCCACCAGATCCTCGATCGGCCCCGCGCCGGCCGGGCTTGCCGTAAACGCAGCCGCCAATGCCAGCCCTGCGAAGCCCACTCGCCGCTTCATGATATACCTCGAACTCTCTCGGGCCATGATGCCGGCTTGATATGAATTCGGTAAAGTCATTTGTGACGGCTGCTAAATCGGCACCGACGGGAAAAGCCTCGAACCGAGCTTCAGGCAGCCGAACGACCGCCCGTGGCCTCGATGCTGCGCTTTGCGCTCATGTAGGCGTCGTGTGGCTTGCGTATGAATTTGATGGCAGCTCTGCGGGAAGTATTCTTAGGAATTCCCCCATACACGGCGCGGGCGATTTCGATCACTTGCTCACGCTTCAACCTTAAATCCTCAAGTTCAGCAAGTGTCTGTTCAAAAGACTCGCTGCCAATTTGCGACTTCAATCGGTCAACAAAGCATGCGACGTCGGTAACCGGCTTAGTGGGTGCAAGGGCTCTTCTCAATGCTTCCAGCATAGACGCAAGGTACCCTAAGTCGCTCTCCACAAATTCGATAAGCAACGCGAGGTCTCCAGCCAGAGGCGCGTCGGCCGCTTTCAACACGTACTCAAGGGCTCTAAGGTGCGGCACTAGCTCGGCAGACTTTGGATCATCTTGCGGCAAGTCCCGAAGATTTGAGCGCGAAGAGCCTCTAGTTCCAAGTCCCGCCAAATCGGACGCAGCGCACCGATCGAAATTGGAAAGAACCACGGCAAGCGCACGAAGCGCAAGGGGTCTCTGACCCCGGCATGCCGCAGGCCGTTTGCGTAAGCCATTATCGAGCGTCCGACATCACTCAGCATCATTGGTCGCCCTCGGTACCTCGGCGTGCCCATCCTCTATGAGCCGCACCGAGCCTCGCGGCCAAAACGTCTCCCAACCTGTCGACCTCGTCACGCAAGGCACGGTAGTCTTGGTTTCTCGTGGTCGCCGCGTACGCAATCTTCTCGCCCGCACACTCCCTATAGGGCGTGCGCTGCCGAATGAAGCACCCCTCAGGTAGTATATCGGGCCTTAGTCGTGCCGCCGCAATACGTCCGCGAAGCTCGTTTAATGGCCCGCTCAAGTCCCTGTTAACGTTGGGCAGCAGCGTGCAAACAACGCCAACGGCCTGCAAGTGCGGGCAGATGACCCGGCCAGAATCTCCGAGCAAGCCGAGCTTGTGCGTTGCTATTTGGTCCAAATAGCGCGCAACCGCGTCCCCTGCCAATCCGTCGAGCGCGGTTCGCACAAGAAGATGGGTCGAGGCACACATTGACTGCATGTGAGAGGTCGTGAGACGCGGTGGAGCATCAATGATCACGAGATCAAAGTTCGCTTGGACGCGCGGGTGCAGCAGGGCCTCAGCAAGCAAGTAACGGATGTCCTTCAGCGAACGCGGAGGGTCGGGGTCTCGAAGGCGCAAAAGCTCCATCAGGCGCTTCAGGAAGGCACGATCGGACAACGGCAGGAGCCATTCTATGATGGTCCGGTTCTCAGCCTGAGCTAGATCATAGTAAGCGGGAATTGTCCAGATTGAGAGCGGGATGACCATGCCTTCGCGGCTGATGGGCTCGGCTTGGCCAAAGAGTTCGCCGTTGCCGAGTTCGCCACTGACAAGACGGTTCGATTTCGACGGCTGGGCAAATCGACTGTTGTCCGAGACCGTCATTGTGGATTGTGAGCCCTGGAAGTCTTGATCGATCAGCAGCACGCGAAGTGGTCGGTCAGCGTCGGGATTCTGGTCTCCTTTGAGTCCATTGCATTGCGAAATGAGCGGCCAAACTTCCCGAGAGAGTGGTCTTCCCTACCCCACCCTTTGACGTCGCGATCATGAGAATTGGAATGCTATTCCCTCTCAGATCATCGTAGTTTGCCGGGCGCTCAATTGGCAGCTTTAGCCAAAAGCCCGGCCCTTCCGCCCAAAGTCCATCCTTCTCAGTCCGAGCCACGGTCTTAAGGGCGGCCTCGGCCAAGCGCAGAGCGTGGAAAGCGCGATAGACTCGCCCAAATGCGTAGAAAAGTAGTGCAAGGAAAATCGGCGAAACGATCGCTGCGATCACCTTGCCAATCAGGGAATCCCACAACTCATAGAGTATTGACATGCAAATGCTCCCCTGCCGCAACTCGGCAGCACCCACCCAATCAGAAATCTGACGGATGAGCGTCGGGGTCTACCGCATCAGCTCTTTCATCGCCTTGTCGAGGCCTTCGAGCGTCAGCGGATACATGCGGCCCGCCATCAGAGTCGCGCAGGATCTTGATCGAGGGCGTCCAGCCCCAGTGCGTCTCCGGCACCGGGTTCAGCCACACGGCGTGCTCGTAGATGTCGGTGACGCGCTTCATCCACAGCGCGCCCGGCTCCTCGTTCATGTGCTCGACCGAGCCGCCGGCCACCGAGATCTCGTAGGGGCTCATGGAGGCGTCGCCGACGAAGATCACCTTGTAGTCGGCGGGGTACTTGTGCAGCACCTGCCAGGTCGGCGTGCGCTCGGTCCAGCGCCGCGCATTGTCCTTCCACACGAACTCGTAGAGGCAGTTGTGGAAGTAGAAATATTCCAGGTGCTTGAACTCGGTGCGCGCCGCCGAGAACAGCTCCTCGGCGGTCTTGATGTGCCAGTCCATGGAGCCGCCGACGTCGAAGAACATCAAGACCTTGATGGTATTTCGCCGCTCGGGCCGCATGTGGATGTCGAGGTAGCCCTTGTGCGCGGTGCCCTTGATGGTGTTGTCGAGATCGAGCTCGTCGGGCGCGCCCTCGCGCGCGAAGCGGCGCAGGCGGCGGAGCGCGATCTTGATGTTGCGGGTGCCGAGTTCGACCTTGTCGTCGAGGTCCTTGTACTCGCGCTTGTCCCACACCTTGATGGCGCGGTTGTTGCGGTTCTTCTGCTGGCCGATGCGCACGCCCGCGGGGTTGTAGCCTTCCGCCCCATAGGGCGAGGTGCCGCCGGTGCCGATCCACTTGTTGCCGCCCTGGTGGCGGCCTTTTTGCTCCTCGAGGCGCTTCTTGAGCTCCTCCATGATCTTGTCCCAGCCGCCGAGCGCCTCGATCTTGGCCTTTTCCTCCTCGGAGAGGTAGAGCTGGGTGATGACGCGCAGCCACTCCTCGGGGATCTGCGCCTCCAGCGCCTCGCGCATCAATTCCAGGCCCTTGAAGACGTGGCCGAACACCTGGTCGAACTTGTCGAGGTGGCGCTCGTCCTTCACCAGGGCGGCGCGCGAGAGATAGTAGAAGTGCTCGATCTTGCGGTCGGCCAGGCCCGCCTCCATCGCCTCCATAGCGTGAGGTACTCCTTCAAGGTGACGGGCACCTTGGCGGCTTTCAGCTCATGGAAGAAGGTGGCGAACATCGGTCCGTACCGTCCTAGGGGTCGTCATTCCGGCGAAGGCCGGAACCCAGACACGCGCATGGTTCCCGGCCTATTCCCGCGAGCGCCCAGTCGGGCACTCGCGGCGCCGGGATGACGTTGAAGGAGCCGGCGTGTGGCGTCAATTGCGCCGATTATGTCTTTCCGGATGAAAACATCGGCTTGAGCACCTCGCCCAGCACCTCGCGCACGCGCGGGCGGCGGGCCACGAGGAACGGCAGCGGCCGGATCACCTCGATCGCGGCGATGCCGATGCGGGCGGTGAGCGCGCCGTTGAAGGCGCCTTCGCCCAGCCGGCGCGAGAGGCGGCGCAGGATGTCCTGGCCGAGGAACTGGCCGAGCAGGTCGTCGGTGAGCGCGAGCCGCCGGTCGCGACCATGTGCCCGACCACCAGCTGCGCCAGCCGCAACACCCCGAAGAAGCCGGGCCGGCCGCCGTAGAGCGCGGCGAGGCCGCGCAGCAGGCGCAGGTTCTCGACAGCCACGTAGCCGCACGGCGATCAGCGCCATGGGGCTGATGGCGGTGACGGTGGCGACGCGCTTGGCCGCAGCGGGTTATCAGCGCGGCGCGCCTCGCTGGTCGAGCGGCGCCATCATCTCGCGGTCGGCCAGCGCCAGCAGCTCGCCGGCATCGTGCACGTCGCGGGCATGTTCGCGGAAAGCGCGCACGCTCCAGGCCTGCTCGGGCCGGCGCGCATAGAGGCCGGCGAGCCGCAGCGCCGCCTTGCGCTCGCGCTTCACGTCGCGGTCGTGGAATCGCGCGCGCGACGTCGGCGCGCAGCCGGCTCAGACGGCTCAACCGCGAGAAGCCCGACCAGCTCGCGCAGCAGCAGCATCGCTGCCGCGAACGCCGCGACGAGCAACAGCACGAGCGTGGTCGTGCCCACCCAGTCCTGGCGCGCCAGGGCCGCGGAGACCAGCCGCGCGAACCAAGCGCTGGCGCCCATTACCGCGGCTCCCGCCAGCGCCGAGACGAGCATGCGCGCCCCAGCGCATGCCGCGCTGACCGAGTCGGCGAGCGTGGGCCGCGCGGTCTGTGCGGTGTCGGCGTCGGGCGCGAGCGGCATGCGCCTCGGCATGCTCCTCCGCGCTCGCCGGCGGCTCCTCGGCGACGGCGGGATCGCCCGGCTCGAACGCGCGAGGCTTGCGGGGCTCGGCTGTGGCGCTCATGCTCAGGCGGTCCCCCAGCAGGAACTCGAGGGCGCGGTCGAGACGGATGTGGGGCAGCGCCGGCGCCTCGCCGGACGGGCTCTCCAGGCAGCACGCGCGCCGGGCGGAATCGCAGGAAGTGGACGCCGTCGGGCTGGCGGCAACGCCGTGTCGGCAAGCAGGCGGGCGGCGTCCTCCGGCAGGTCGCCGGGAAACACCGCCGCCTCGGCCGCTGCCGTCGAAGGTCTTGCCGCGCGAGGCGCTCGCCCGGCAGCGGCACGCCGACGATGCAGGGCAGCAGCTGCCGGCCGAGCTTGGCCTCCGCCTCGCGCGTGGCCCTCAGCGCGGCGAGCGCCTTCACCTTGACCTCGGCGCCGGTGACGCAGGCCCGCGCGATCGCGCCTCGGCGATGAGGCGCAGGATGGCCTCCAGCCGGTCGTGGCTCGTGTGGTGGATATGGTCGGCCTTGGTGGCGGCAAACAGCAGCTTGTCGATGCGGCGCGGCCAAGGATGGCCGAGAGCCAGGTGCTGGCGCCCGGCTGGAAGCAGGCGAGCACGCCCTCGAGGTGCGCTGCAGGTCGGCGACCGCCGCGCCGCCCTCCGTTCAAGGCCGAGAGCACGTCGACGAGCACGATCTGGCGGTCGAGCCGGCCGAAGTGGTCGCGGAAGAACGGCCTGACGACGTGGGACTTGTAGCTCTCGAAGCGGCGCGCGAGCATGGCGCCGAGGCTGCCGCGGCGGTATCCGGCTTGGGCCCCGGGAGGCAACGGGAAGAAGGTGAGCAGCGGCGAGCCCTCGAGATCGCCAGGCATCAGAAAGCGCCCGGGTCCCGGCGCCGTCAGCTCGGGTTCGGGCGTGCGCGCGGCCTTCAGGTAGTCGGGTAATAGGCGGGCGCCCTGAGCGCCGCTTGCTCGTCGTCGGGTGCGTCCGCGGATCGAGGGTGGCGAGAAACGCGAGCCAGCCCGCGCGCGGCGCGGCCCGATGCGGCGCACGCGCCTCCGCGACCGACCGGCGCGACCAGTCTCGAAGGTCTGATCGAGCAGCGGCAGGTCGATCAGCCACTCGCCGGGGTAGTCGACGATGTCGACGTGCAGCCGCCAGACGCCGAAGGCGCGCCGCAGCGCGTTTGCCGGGGCGGTACTCGATGGTGATGCGCAGCTGGCTGAGGCGCCTGGTGCTCTCGGGCCACTGCGGCGGGTCGGCGGCCGAGCGTGGCCAGGTGCGCCTCGTAGGCGAAGCGCGGCACGGCATCGTCGGGCTGGGGCTCGAGATAGGCGCGCTCGATGCGCCCCTCGGCCATGGCGAAGAAGAACGGCAGCCGCCCGCCGGCGACCAGGTTGCGGACCAGCGCCGTGATGAACACGGTCTTGCCCGAGCGCGCGAGCCCGGTGACGCCGAGGCGCAGTGTCGGCGTCATCAGGTCGAGCAGCCGGGCGCCCGCGCCCCTGAGGGCGTCTGCCGTCGATCCGGTCAGGTCGGAGAGATGCACCGCGCAAGCCTTTCTCGCCCGTAGCTAGGGCGAAGAAAGGGCCGCGGCAAGGCTGGGATCACTAACCCCTCCCCGTCACCGGGGAGGGAACGTCACAGCGGCTGGCCGGTGTAGCCGGTGGAGAAGCAGCCCTTCCGGCCCACACCCATGTCGGCGCACACCTTGTCGGCGTCGGCCTTGCTTGGCAGCGGACCGGCGAGCAGACGGTAGGGACCGCCCTCCGTGCGCGGTGGCACGAAGCGTGGCTGCAGCGAGGTGAGCGCGCCGCCGTGGCGTTCGCGCAGCAGGTTCCAGCTCAGGCGCAGCGCGTCGAGCGATGGTCCAGCGGCGAGCTGCACGGCGAACGCCTGCGTGGCCGGTGTTACCTCGGGCTCACCGAAGGTGATGGTCGGCGCCGGCGGCACGATGCTGCCCGTCTCGATCTTGGGCGCCTCTTGGCTGGGGGCGGCCTTGGGCGCCTCGGCGGGCTCCCCCGGCTTGGCCGCCGCAGGTGCCTTGGGCGATTGGGTGACGGTGATGATGTGGCTGTTGGAGTGTGGCTCGCCCGCGGTCTTGCGCTTGTCCGTCCGCTGCTTGGCCATGACGGCCGGCTCGGGCGGCGGGGTCGCCAGCGTCGTCACGCGCTCCTCGAGCGCGGCGAGGCGCGCTTGCGCTGCGCGCTCCTCGGCGGTGCGCTCATCGATGGTGCTCTTGAGGCGGCCGAGGTCGTTCTGGATCTCGGTCACGGTGCGCCGCACGGTGCCGAGCTCGGCCAGAGCCTTGGTGGCGGCTTGGATGCGGGGATCGGGCTCCGTGACCTGCTGGCGCTGCAGGGGCCCCATGAGATCGGGGGTCCACGCCAGGGAGGCGAGATAGACGAGCCCTCCCGCTGCCAACAGCCCCCACGTCAGGAGGTAGGCCCTGATGAAGCGTCCGGAGGGAGCGTGGTGGCTGACCTGAGCTGCCATGACCAAGTGCGTCCTCGTTGTTTCACGACGAGAAGAGAGATGCGCGGACGCTGGACTGGAGCGCGGTTCGAAATCGTATACAACCGTGTCAAAGAGCAGGGGGGCGGGTCAACGCGGCGGCGGTCAAGGACAAGCTCGGGCTGTGGACATGTGCTCGAACTGCCATTCGTTGTTGCGGATTGGCCGCAGTCCCCTACCTTTGCTCTCCGGCGTGGTGAAGAGTTGCGGACTGCAGGCCGGTGCGGGCCGCACGTTTTGCCGGGCGTACCGGCGTAATGGTTGCGTTGCGACCTCCAAAGCGGATGCCCCAAGGCTCATGCTCCCAGCAGCAACACCACCGCTCCCAAAATGACCGAGCATCCCTTGCTGATCGTCGTCCTCGCTGCCGGCAAGGGCGTGCGCATGCGCTCGAGCCTGCCCAAGGTGCTGCATGCCATCGCCGGCCGCTCGATGCTCGGTCACGTGCTCGCCACCGCCCAGGCCGCCGGCGCAGGCCGACTCGCCCTCGTGGTGGCGCCTGGCATGGAGGCCGTACGCGCCGAAGCGGCCAAGGTTGCCCCGGGCATCGAAGTCTTCGAGCAGGCGACGCAAGCCGGCACCGCGCACGCCGTGCTCGCCGCTGCCCCCGCCATCGAGCGGCACAGGGGCGACGTCATCGTGCTCTTTGCCGACACGCCGCTGGTCGAGCCGGGGACGCTGCGCCGCCTGTCTGAGACGTTGCACGGTGGGGCGCAAGTCGCGGTGCTGAGCTTTACGGCGCCGGACGCCACCGGCTACGGCCGCCTCATGCTTGGCGCAGACGGACGTGTCGAGGCGATCCGCGAAGAGCGCGATGCCACCGACGCGGAGCGGCGCATCGGCCTGTGCAACGCGGGCGCCATGGGGTTTCGGGTGCCCGACCTTGTTGCGCTGCTCGGCCGCATCGCCAACCGCAACGCCAAGAACGAGTACTACCTCACCGACGCGGTGGCCGTCGCGGCCTCCCCACGGCCTCGTTGCCCGGTCGGTCGAATGTGCGCCCGAGGAGGCGCTGGGCGTCAATTCGCGCGAGCAGCTGGCCGCCGCCGAGGCCATCTTCCAGGCCCGCGCCAGGCGCCGGGTCATGGAGCAGGGGGCCACGCTGGTGGCGCCGGAGACCGTGTGGCTGAGCTTCGACACCATGATCGGCAGCGATGTGACGATCGAGCCCAACGTGTTCTTCGGACCTGGCGTGGTGGTGGAGGACGGCGCCCGCGTCCTCGCCAACTGCCACATGGTCGGTGCCCATATCGGCAAGGGCGCGCGCATCGGCCGTTCGCCCGCCTCCGCCCCGGCGCCGACATCGGCGAGAAGGCCCACGTCGGCAACTTCGTCGAGGTCAAGAACGCGCAGCTCGACCGCGGCGCCAAGGCCAACCACCTCGCCTACTCGGCGACGGCGGTGGGCGAGGGCGCCAACGTCGGCGCCGGCACCATCTTCTGCAACTACGACGGCTTCCACAAGCACCGCACGACGATCGGCAAGGGCGCCTTCATCGGCTCCGACTCCTGCTGGTCGCGCCGGTGAAGATCGGCGACGGCGCCTACATCGGCTCCGGCAGCGTCATCAGCAAGGACGTGGAGGCCGATGCCCTGGCGCTCGAGCGCTCGACCCAGGAGACGCGCCCAGGCTGGGCCGCCAAGTTCAGGGCGCTGATGGGAAGGCGCCGCAACTCGTCCAAGCCGCCGCCGACGGATTAACCGAGAAAAAAGAGGACACAGAGTTTGAATTGAACGTGCCGGGCGGATCAGACTAGCAACAGGCATGCCGTTTGCAGCGCTCGGGGCACGGGCAACTCAGTAGGGAATTGGACGCATGTGCGGGATCGTCGGCATTCTCGGGCAGAAGCCGGTCGCGGGCGACCTCGTCGATGCCCTGCGGCGGCTCGAA